>NZ_JARXWG010000006.1 GCF_029893105.1 Parabacteroides sp. PF5-9
GACAATTGTCAAACGATCGTTACACAATTGTCGAATGATCGTTTGATAATTATAAAAAAATCGTTTGACAACTATCAAACGATTTTTTGTTTATGGTATTTAAGCCCGTGTTATTGGAACAGTCTCTTTATAGTTGAATTGTTATTGCTTCTCTATCACCATCAGAGGCTTATTGTCTGTTCCGAAAAAGACGATGGAATGAATAGGCTTGGCTTCGTCGGTCTTTTGAAAGCGTACCACTTTGGCTAATGTTCCGAGAAATTCATTTTCACTTTTCATATTGGGGCAAGCCATACGTGTTGTAGCAACCTGCGAAAATTTAATAATGTTGGGCATCGCTTCATTGTATTCGATGCTTCCGGTCATTCGGTTACACCCGGCATTTCCGGAAAGATGGCGACGGAGAATGTCAAACTGCAAAACCTGTCGGCTTTGTTCCGGATCCAGTTTTTGCTCATTCAGTTCTGTCACTTTCCAATTCCCATCCAGATCAGCGATTGTTGCAATCATCTCCTTTTTAGATTTACAACCGGACAGAAGTCCAGCTATCAGAACGATTAAACAGATATACCCAAACGATCTCATGCTTTAATTTTTAGATAATACAATTAATGTGTTTCCGCCTTTATCAACCAGCAATATTTCGGAGTCCGTATTACCGGCTTTCACGCTAGCAATCTCTTCCAGTGTTTTCATAACCACACTTTCAAGTGTCATATCCGGACAAGCCATCATGGTTGATATTGGTGCCTGAAAACTTACTTTAGAAACATCTTTATTGTCTAATTTGATGGCCGAATTAAAGATATTACATCCGGCGTTTCCGTGCAATCTGTTTTCCGTCATATTGAACTCCATAAACGGTGTTTTTTCTTTGGCGGTTACCTTATTGCCTTTTACTTCTACGATATTCCACTTTCCGTCCAGTTGTTTAGCATCAATTTTGGCATTTGAACAAGAAATCATCCCGATTAGTGCAGGGATACATAATACATACATTAATACTTTTTTCATCATTTGTACTTTTTAATTAAGTGTTATTTTAATAGACGCATTTTAGCGTTCAATTGTTTTTGAAAGCGGTCTGTTTTAGTGAATATTAACAGAAGGTGCGATTAATCTTCGTTTTTTCCATTGCTGAGAGCACCAGCGAATAGCCAAGATAGTTCCGTGTTTAATCCATGTGGAGGAGTGAAAAACTTATAAAAATCCATCTTTTGCCTTTCTATTCATTCAAAACGAGGTGCAAAAATACAGTTTTAATTGGCAAAGGCAATTATCGGGTATCAATTAATTTTGTATGTTTGTATCCTGTTGAAATCAGGGATGTAATCTGTTTGACATATTCCCGTAAATAATGTGGATTTGATAATGACTAAGAGTGTACCACTTTCCATTCTATTGTTTTTTGTGTTTCTTACTTTTTCCTGTAAGTTTAATAAGCAGCATGCGGACGATGAAGATCTGTCTTCCCAATGGACAGATAATATTCAAAACCATTATCAATATGGAATACCGATCGATTCGTTGGAGGTCACGGAGTATTTGATTAAAAGTGGAGAAAATCTGTCGATCATCTTTTCGCGTCTGGGTTTCTCTCCGCAAATGGCAGACAGTATAAGCCGGATGGCAAAAGATGTGTTGGAACCTACTAAATTGCGTGCAGGCATGTCGTATACCACATTTACGACGATGGATAGTGTACAGGCAATTCGTTATATGGCTTTTGCCAAATCACGCACAGACTATGCAATTATCGATCTGGCTGGAGCGCATGTGACCGCTTATGAATTTAATAAAGAAATCACATTGAAAAGATTGTATACCGAAGGTACTATAAACTCCTCGTTATGGAATGTGATGAAAGCAGCGGGAGTTGATCCGATGTTAGCGCTAAAACTCTCCGATGTATATGCCTGGCAAATCGATTTTTTTGATGTGAAAGAAGGGGATGCTTTTCGTATAGCTTACGATGTGGCTTATATCGATGATACGGTGGCGTTGAATATTGCATCGATCGAAGGGGCGGTTTTTACGCATAAGAAAAAAGATTTTTATGCGTTTCCTTTTACGCAAGATAGCGTGTTCGAATATTTTGATGAAGAAGGAAATAGTTTACGGAAAGCTTTTCTGAAAGCGCCGTTGGATTTTTTTCGTATCACTTCCCGGTTTAGCAACTCTCGTTTTCATCCGGTGTTGAAACGGTATCGGGCGCATCATGGAGTTGATTATGCGGCTCCGACAGGTACCCCCGTGAAAAGTATCGGGGCTGGAACTGTGGTAGCAAAAGGGTTTCAGGCCGGTGGTGGCGGGAATTTTCTGAAAGTAAAACACAACTCTGTTTATACCACGACTTATATGCATTTGCATGGATTTGCCAAAGGAATTCAGGTCGGTAGCCATGTGCAACAAGGAGAGGTGATAGGTTATGTGGGCTCTACGGGATTATCTACCGGGCCGCACTTGGATTTCCGGGTGCATAAAAACGGTCAGCCGATCAACCCGTTGAATATGGAGGCTCCGCCGTCATTACCGGTTAAGCCGGAACTAAAAGATAGTTTTATGCTTGTCAAACAGCAAGTGCTGGCTGAGTTAGACAGTTTACATCTTATAATGGTCAAAGAAAAACAACTTTCTGCGGAGTTCAGTGAGACAGATTCGATACAAACACCTTCATAAATATAATACAATGAAATTATTAGGTAACATTCTTTGGTTGTTGTTAGGTGGGATTATTACCGCAATCGAGTACCTTATTTCCAGTTTAGTGATGATGATCACGATTATCGGAATTCCTTTTGGACTGCAAACGTTGAAAATGGCTCGGGTGGCTTTGTGGCCTTTCGGAACAAAAATAGCCGATCGTGGGAATTCGGGCGGTTGTTTAAATGTATTGATGAATATTGTCTGGATATTCGTCGGAGGAATATGGATTTGCCTGACACATCTGGTGTTTGGCCTTTTGTTGTGTATTACTATTATCGGTATACCTTTTGCACGTCAGCATTTTAAACTGGCCGCGTTGGCTTTGACTCCTTTTGGAAAGAGTATTGATTAAGAACTTCCTATTTATCCTGCTGGATTGCTTGGAGTCCCATCTTTTTGGCTTTTTCAAACATGAACTGACGCGCCGCTTCGTATTCATTCGGAATTTCACCGTCAAGAATCGCATTTTTGATGGCTTCTTTGAGTGTTCCTACCTGTTGAGATGGGGGCAGACCAAATATTTTCATAATCTCTTCGCCGGAGATAGGAGGTTGGAAATTACGAACACGGTCTTTTTCTTCAATCTCAACCAATTTTTTCCGAACCAGCCGGAAATTATTCAGAAAACGACGTACTTTTTCCGGATTTTTACTTGTAATATCTGCTTCACAAAGTAACATCAAGTCCTCAATGTCGTTTCCGGCATCAAATAATAAACGCCGAATCGCTGAATCTGTCACTTCATCATCAGCCAGTGCAATTGGCCGCATATGAAGACCAACCATCTTCTGTACATATTTCATCTTGTCATTCAGTGGAAGTTTCATGCGGCTGAATATTTTAGGAACCATTCGTTCGCCGATGAAATTATGGTTATGAAACGTCCACCCCAAACGATTGTCCCACCGTTTGGTGGCAGGTTTGGCTATATCATGCAACAACGCGCTCCAGCGAAGCCATAAATTGTCTGTATGTTTACTTAGCCGGTCGAGAACCATCAACGTATGTGCAAAATTATCTTTATGACCTATCCCTTCTTTGGTCTCCACGCCTTTCAAAGCTGATAGTTCGGGAAAGATTAACTCCAATAACCCCGAACGGTTCAATAACTCAAATCCAATAGATGGTTTGGGTGAACGTATTATCTTATTCAATTCATCGATAATCCGTTCTTTAGAGATAATCGCAATCCGTTCTTTATTCCGGATAATGGCATCAAAAGTATCCGGATCAATAAAAAAACCTAATTGTGTGGCAAAGCGAATCGCACGCATCATACGCAATGGATCATCGCTAAAGGTAATATCCGGATCAAGAGGAGTTCGGATGATCAAGTTCTCAAGATCATCCAATCCATCGAACGGATCTACCAATTCGCCATACCGTTCAGTATTGAGACTTAAGGCCAGGGCATTAATGGTGAAGTCACGTCGGTTCTGATCATCTTCCAATGTACCGTCTTCCACAATCGGTTTGCGGCTATCCCGTTGATATGATTCTTTTCGTGCGCCGACAAATTCAATTTCCAGATCACCACTTTTAACTTGTGCCGTGCCGAAATTTTTAAAAACAGACAGATGACTCTTTTTTCCTAAACGATTGGCTACAGCTTTTGCCAATGTGATACCACTTCCAACGACCACAATGTCTATATCTTTGGACGGACGGTTTAGGAAAATATCGCGTACATACCCGCCGATAACATATACTTCAAGTTGTAACTCGTCGGCTATTTCGGATACAATACGAAAAGGGCGAGATGATATTTTGTGTAAGATTTCTTCGTGATCGATATACATAATTTATACTTTTGCCAAGGTTTGTTTTCTAAAGAATTCATCTATACATCAGTTAGAATCAAGTCCTAAAGCACTGCAAAGATAATTAAATTCTTCCTATCTTTGCCTCAAACGATTAAGAGTAGGTTTATGAGACATTTAATTCTATATATAGTATTAGCAGCAACTCTGTTTACTGCCTGTGATCAAAATGAAAAAAAAGCGCAGACCCGGCTTGATAATGCTCGCCGGATGTATGAGCAGAATGAATTTATTGGTGCCAAGAATGAAATCGATAGTATTCGTGTATTATATCCCAAAGCATTTAAAGTGCTTAAAGAAGGATTAACCTTAATGCGACAGGTTGAAATAAAGGAGGCTGAACGTAATATCGCTTTTTGTGATAGTCTATTGCCGATCAAACAAGAGGAATTTCAAAAACTAAAAGAAGCGTTTACCCTTGAAAAGGATTCGATCTATGAGGAGATTGGGAATTATATCTGGAAACAACAGACCGTAGAAAGAAACGTCGAACGTTGTTATATCCGTTGCGGAGTAAATGAGAAAGGAGAGATGTATCTGGCAAGTGTCTATTTTGGTCCCAAAGCGATTAATCACACAGGTATTAAAGTGAGTATTCCTGACGGTGAATACGCCGAAACTGTTTCTATCCCGTATGACGGAGGGGTTAATTACCGGTTTGAGGATTTAGGTAATACGACAGAAGTTGTCACATACAAAGGCGAAAATGGCGTTGATGCGATCAAGTTTATTTATGCGCATACAAAAGAACGCATCAAAGTGGATTACACAGGAGGAAAACCTTATATCATCTATATTGCGGAAGGAGATAAAAAAGCCATAGCGGCAACATTCGAACTGGCCAGTGTGCTTAGTGATATTGAGAATATGACTGTTCAGAAAGATAAATCCGAACGAAGGATCATCTATTTACGGGAAAGGCTTCAAACTGAGCAATAAATATTATTTGTATCTTTGGCGCTTGTCATTAACAGTGTGATACTGTATAAACTCTACAGATATGAAACAATACAATTTCGACGAAATGATTGATCGGCATGGTACGAATGCCATAAAGGTCGATATGCTGAAAGAATTATTCGGAAAAGAAGACCTGATCCCATTATGGGTAGCAGATATGGATTTTCGTACACCGGATTTTATTATCAACGCCATTCAAGAGCGGTGTAAACACGAAATATTCGGATATACATCAGCGCCGGATAACTATTTTGAAAGTATCATTAATTGGGTCGATTACAAATATCATTGGAAGGTCGAACAAGAGTGGATCAACTATATTCCCGGTATTGTTAAAGGAATTGGTATGGCGCTCGATTGTTTTACGCAACCGGGAGATAAAGTCATAATCCAGCCACCGGTATATCACCCTTTCCGCCTTATTCCTGAAGGAATGAAAAGAGAGGTGGTCTATAATCCGCTCAGACTGACAGCGGAGGGGTATGAAATGGATTTTGAACAGTTGGAATCGATCATAGACAAAGAATGTAAAGTGTTCATTCTTTGTAATCCTCATAATCCAGGAGGAATAGTCTGGTCGAAAGAGACCTTGGTCCGGTTGGCAGAAATCTGTGCCAAAAACCATATACTTGTGATTTCGGACGAAATCCATTCAGAAATGGCTTATCCGCAACACAAGCATCATCCTTTTGCCACTGTATCTGAAACAGCATCGTCTTGTGCGCTTACTTTTATGGCACCCAGTAAAACATTCAATATTGCGGGGATCGTTACCTCTTATTCCATTATTCCGGATCGGGAGATACGCGAACAGTTTTATACTTATCTTGAAGCGCGGGGGATGGGTGAAGGAACTATTTTTGCCTACACGGCTACAACGGCAGCCTACACCTATGGTGCAGAATGGTTGCAGCAAATGCGGATGTATATTATGGAAAATGTACGATATGTCGAAAAGTTTATACAGACCAATATCCCCCAAATTAAAGTATATCTTCCACAAGCCTCTTTCCTGATCTGGCTGGATTGTCGCGAGTTACAACTCTCTCAGGAGGCACTCGTTCGTTTTTTTGTAGATAAAGCAGGATTGGCATTGAATGACGGGAGTATGTTCGGGTCGGGAGGAGAAGGATATATGCGTTTGAATATCGGTTGCCCTCGTGCTGTATTGGAGCAAGCGATGAACGCATTGCAAAAAGCAATGAAAAAGAAATAATTATCTTATCTTTGTTGTTCGTAGATTATTTACATCAAAACAATAATAAAAATGAAAATTTCAGCAAACAAGTATGTTGCAGTGACTTATGATCTCCATGTGGGTGAAGGGGAAGAACGCGAATTAATGGAAAGAGCTACTCCCGAAAACCCTTTAAAGTTTGTATTCGGTCTTGGGATGATGATCCCGGCTTTTGAAGAGGCCTTGAAAGGGATGGAAGAAGGAGGAGATTTCGACTTCACGATAGATCCAACCAATGCTTATGGCGAATATAATGAGGAGTATGTCACTGAACTGCCTAAAAATATATTTGAAGTCGACGGTAAGTTCGACAGCGAAATGATTCAGGAAGGGAATACTGTTCCGATGATGGATTCCGACGGCAACAGACTGAACGGTTCGATATTGGAGGTTAAAGAAGATGTTATTGTGATGGACTTCAACCATCCTTTGGCTGGAGAGACGCTTCATTTTAACGGTAAAGTCATCGATGTGCATGAGCCTACGGAAGAAGAGATTGCAGCACTAACTGCACCTGCCGGTTGTGGTTGTGGTGATTGCGAAGGCGATTGTGGTGATGGTCATGCGGAAAATGGAGGATGTGGTTGTTCGGGATGCCACTGATCAATTGACAATTGATAATGGATAATTGACAATTCAATAGAGTTAAAAAGGCTGGTGGATCCGGCCTTTTTTATTCGTTTATGTTTGTTCTTTTGTAATGCTATAAGGAGATGAATACTTTTGGACGAATTTTTAGGTTGACATCGTTTGGAGAATCACACGGGCCGGGTGTTGGCGGAGTGATAGATGGTTGTCCTCCGGGAATAACGTTGGATATGGATTTTATTCAGCAGGAACTTGATCGCCGGAAACCGGGACAATCCCAGATGACTACGCCCCGTAAAGAGGCTGATGAGGTGCAGTTTCTATCAGGAATCTATGAAGGAAAGACAACTGGCACTCCAATCGGTTTTGTGGTATGGAATAAAAACCAACATTCTTCCGATTATGAAGAGATGAAACGGGTATACCGCCCGTCTCATGCCGATTATACCTATCAACAGAAATATGGATTACGTGATCCGAATGGTGGTGGGCGTTCGTCCGCCCGTGAAACCATTGCACGATGTGTCGCTGGGGCAGTTGCAAAGATCTGTTTACGTGCTTACGGGATTCAAATCTATGCCTATACGTCACAGATTGGATCGATTAAACTGGAAGGAAACTATAAAGACTACGACTTGAGTTTGATCGAAACAAATCCTATCCGTACCCCTGATCCGCAGAAAGCCGAAGAGATGGCAGCGTTAATTGCTGAGGTCCGATCAAAAGGAGATACGATTGGAGGTGTTGTCTCCTGTGTAGCGATGGGAGTCCCAGTGGGCTTAGGTGAACCTGTTTTTGGAAAATTGCATGCAGCCCTTGGACATGCTATGTTGACGATCAATGCTGCTAAAGGGTTTGAATATGGTGACGGATTTGATGCCGGACTGTATCGCGGTTCAGAACATAACGACCGCTTTTTCAACGACAAGGGTACGATCAGTACACGTACCAATTATTCCGGAGGAATCCAGGGAGGTATTTCAAACGGGCAGGATATTTATTTCCGGGTGGCATTCAAATCAGTCGCAACCATTCTGATGGAACAGGAAACGGTCGATATGGATGGTAAAGAGACTGTATTTAAAGCACGCGGACGTCATGACTCCTGTGTATTGCCACGTGCGGTCCCTGTCGTGGAAGCGATGACGGCGATGACTCTATTGGATTATTTGCTATTTCAGAAGACAAGAAGCTGATTTGATTATTCAACAATCGACGCCTTGTATTTATCCACTAACTCCAATAATTCTTTGCCATAAACCTCCAAAACCTTTTTCCCAATTCCGTTAATCGCCAATAATTCCCGGCTGGAGGAGGGGAGTGTGTTGGTGATCCCGATCAACGCCTTTTGTTGCAGGATCGTATAGACCGGAACTCCTTTTCGGGAAGCCAGTTCATTGCGCCATTCACGGATGGATTGGTATAATTGCGGATGCAGGATATCTGCAGATACGATCGGAGTGGTTTCTTTTTCACTCTTTGCAGCGGAGGTTTTCCTACTTTTTTTCTTTGGAGCGGTCAACGATTGTTCAATCTGTGCTTCAGCCTTGGCTTTAAGATAGGTGGTGATATCAAATCCTGTTCGGCAAGCAAATAGTGTGGCTGTCTTGATTTCTAATAGTTCGAAAAAGCCATCCAACCCCTTTTTGATCTGCTTACGGGTCTCTTTATTATCGATCTCAATCTCTTTCGCTTGTTGTAGAGGAGGGCATAATATGGCCATTTTCTCCTGAAAATACAATACCCCTTTACTGATCCTTTCCTGTATAAGCGCATTGTTCAAAGGATCGGGACTGGTTGTTAACAGTCGATTCAACTGTTGCTGGAAGCGACTGCCCACCTCCGTTATCTCTGTCCGGAAATCATCGCGTGTTGTCGAAAAACGGTGACAAAGTTCCGGATAAAGTCTCTCCAGATGCGAATAGACCATATAGGCTGCATACTGTAAACGTTGCTGGAGCGGTTCGAAGTCGAATAACTCCATTGCCAATTTCCGGAAATAGTCTGATTGTGCTTGTTGCAACTGTCCTTCTGCCGGTTGACGTTGAGGTAATGATTGTGAGTAATTATCCACCCGGCTGTCGGAGATTAAGGCGTGATGACTGATCCGGCTACTCAATACCAATCCCTCCAACGTGCGACAGCGGCTAAGGGCGACGTAGACTTGTCCGTGCGAAAAGGCAGCGGCCGCATCTATAATGGCTCGGTCGAACGTCAGTCCCTGGCTTTTGTGGATCGTGATGGCCCAGGCTGTTTTCAACGGATAATGGCTGAATGATCCGGCAATCGTCTCAGAGATCTCTTTGGTTTCGGGATTGATCGCATATTTGACGTTATGCCATGTCTCTTTGCCGACGGTAATCGTATGTCCGAACTCATCCGAAACGATGATCTTCTCCTGATTGATAAAAACAATTTTACCGATCTTCCCATTGTAATATAACCGTTCAGCTGAAGAATCATTTTTTATAAACATCACCTGCGCACCATTTTTCAGTTCAAGCACCTCATCGGTCGGGTAGGCGTATACCGGGAAATCTTCCTGTATAGTTGCCTTAAAACGATAGGTTTGTCCGGGAAGCGCATTCAGTTTTTGTGTATTAATCTGTTGTGCCTGGTAATTATGGGTGGTCAGGGTGATACACCCCTCTTCCTCTTGGGGTTGAAAGTCGGGCATATACCGGGCGTTTAAGGCATCGAGTGTCGCGTTGTCCAATTGGTTGTCGCGGATGTTATTTAATAACCGTACAAACGTGCTGTCGTTCTGCCTGTACACATGCGTTAATTCGATGCACACATATTCGCTTTGCAACAGAGCTTTGCTATCGAAAAAATAGGTAGACGGATAGTGCGATTTCAACAGGTTCCACTCTTCCTCTTTCGCCACGGGAGCCAACTGTTGTAAATCGCCGATCAATAAGAGTTGTACGCCTCCGAAAGGCTTGTTCGGATCACGATACCGTTTGAGTACGTCGCTTACCGCATCCAGTAAATCGGCACGTACCATACTGATCTCATCAATTACCAACAGATCGATACTTTTGATGATATTGATCTTTTCGCGACTGAATTTATTGGTATAGGA
Source organism: Parabacteroides sp. PF5-9 (assembly GCF_029893105.1). GTDB lineage: Bacteria > Bacteroidota > Bacteroidia > Bacteroidales > Tannerellaceae > JARXWG01. The sequence continues at coordinate 10,397 of NZ_JARXWG010000006.1, forward strand.
AGTGCGGTCGGTTTGCTTTTGCCCTCCTTCGGAGGGAATATATGGCCCGAATGGCAGTTGAAAAAAGGAGTGAATCGTCACCCCTCCTGCATTAATGGCCGCAACGCCTGTAGGCGCAACCACAATCATCCGTTTGGGAGAGCGATCTTTTAAGTGTCTCAGAAAAGTCGTTTTGCCAGTTCCTGCTTTACCGGTCAGGAATATATGGGTGCCGGTATGTTGGATAAAATCTAAAGCAAGATCTGATTGTCTGTTTGCTCCTGTCACGGTATCTGTTTTTTTATTCAGACAAATATAAGCAATTATTTAGAGCAAAAGGCCTGTTCTTTTGCGAATATTCTGTTCCAACAGCAATGAGGTATATTGGTGATAATTACATTCTATTTGGGGAACAAGGATTCAAAATTATCAAAATTACAAATTGTCAATTTTGACGATTTGTCAATTAACCCCCTTCGAGAATCGTCTATTTGGAATACGCTACAAAACGGTTTGTGAAAAACGTATGTATTTAGAGTTTGTTTTCACAATAGGCGTTGATTATTATATTGTCTTGTCTGTTTTAACGGCCTTAAAAAAATGACCATTCTAGAGAAAAAATGCCGGTTTTAGGACTGTATTTTTACCCGTTTCAGACCCTTTGAAAAAATCATCAGCATTATTTTTTGAAGGCTTTAGATCTGTTCCCAGAATCATCAGCATCATTTTTCTTAATGTTCAGCAGAAAATGGTGGAAGATTCAGTATAAATAGTTAAAAACAGTCCGTCTTTTGCCTGAAATATTAAAATATGACGTCTGTTTTGTAGAAAACGAGTAAAGAGTGAGTTAGTCAAAAGTCTATTATGTTTAAATTATGTTATACATTATCTGTTTTTAGTATTAAATTGATCTCAATGGGTGTAGTTCTTTTTTTAATAAACGAAAAATGGAAGGATGGCCTGATAAATGTTTCGGAGATTCACAGAATATAGAATCATATTGGATGATTTTCATGCGTTTGCTGAACATTATTGCTGTTTTTTTTGTTTATTTTATGCATGTTTGTATATTTGTCGATTAAGTAAAACAAGTCAAGTAAAGCAAGTCAAGTAAAACAAGTTTTCAATAACTTTTTTATTAAGCGAATATTAACACCAGAGTTTTATAGGGAGAGAAGGTTTTTTACCTCCTTCTTTCTAAGAAAAACAAGATGAATTCAGTTTCGCGAATAAGTATTTATATCGTATTGTTATTGATGGCAGTAGAAAGCATTTTGGGGCAATCATCTGCAATGATTGAAAAGGAATGTAGCATACCTCAGGAAAGAAGTAATAGTCTATTTCCGCCCAACAAGTTAACCGTTGTACCACCTATTCACTCGCATTGCGAACAAACCTTCTGTTTGATCTGCTAGGTGGACCTAATCTGGCCATTGAGATACCCATAAGTCGACGCATATCCATCGCCGGAGGATTCGATTTGGCCTATACCCGTCTTAACAATCGATACGCTCTGCAAACCAAACAAGCTACACTGGAAGGACGTTATTGGATTAATCCACAAAGTAACCCGCTCACGGGCTGGAATATCGGTATCTACGGGACATACAACGACCGCTTCGACGTACAATGGAAAGATGGATGGCAGGGCGACGGATACTGGTCGGTTGGATTAAGTGGTGGATATTCTATGCCTTTAACCGATCGTTTTAATATTGATTTCTCAGTAATGGGTGGTTATTTTTATTCACCCGAAATGAGACACTATACGACTCCGAAAGACGGGCACCTGATGTGGCAGGAGACAAGATATAATGTAAGTAGGCTGATGCTGACGCAAGTACGTGTCAGTGTTGTCTGGCTGTTAAAACGAACAAAGGAGGTGGCGAAATGAAACGATTTTTCCTTATGATAGTCCTCTTCGCTCTGTTTGTTGGATGCGACAAGCAGAGAGACCTCTACGTGATGGTAAATCCGATGGTGTATTTGAAGGCGCACTGGGTACCGTCTCTCGGTATCAACGATATGTCGATGAATGCCACAGCCTTGGCGTATAATACAGAGAATTCCACTATTGTCAAAGAATACTTTCACAATTCCGACAATGCGACCATCCTTGTCGATAAGGGAATATATGATATAATGATATTCAACGGACTGATGTATTCGCCCGAAGATACTCATTTGGATAACATCACATTCCGGGGAGTAGACCAGCTCGCCACATTCGAAGCTGTGGTGAATGAAACACAACCTAACAGAAGACTTAACAAGTCGATCGATGAATATATTGCCAGTAACGAAATGGAGTTATTGACCTCGGCTGTAACGCAACAGGAAATAACTGCTTCAAGCGCTTATTCCCTCAAGTATAAAGACGGAGAGAATGGTTTCGACACGCCCTCCAACTATGTGGAGGTCGAAATGGAGATGACTCCCGTTGCCTTAAATTACGAATGTCAGGTGGTACTTCAGATCAATAACATCTCGAGTGCCTACTCAGCGAGTGCCGCTCTTTATGGTTTTGTGGGGTCGGCATGGATGGCTACCCGCCAGCCCACACATTTTTATGTAACCCATCAGTTTAATCTCAATAGTAAAAGAATGACAGACCCAGCCAAAGACAGGGGCACGATAGAATCGCCCGTCTTTGTAACGTTTGGCCCTCCGATAGATGCACCTGACAATACGTATGAACTATACATAAGAATAACACTTGTTGATAACACGATAGTTGAAAAGACCGTAGATATTACAGACCAAGTGCAGCCTGTGATCGAAACAATAAGAGATAATATGGGAGGTACAGAACCGGTACACTACCAGCTGACCATCCCGATACAGATTGACAATATTGATTTGCCACACGTTGATCCTGTACAAGGAGGTGTCGGGGTAGGCGACTGGGATGATGATGAAATTATAAGAGTTCCCATTAGCATTAAATAACATAGACAATATTTTAATCATTTTAAATTATTTCAGTATGAAGAAATATCTATTAGGATTGGCAGCAATTTCCTTATTCCTCGGAACAACAAGCTGCACAGATGAATTGGTAGAAACCGTGAATGATGGTAAAAACGCTATTGAATTTAGAACAGCGCTGGGTAAACAAGTGAAGTCGAGAGCGGCGGAGGTTGGAATTAGTAATTTACAAACAGATGGGTTGACTGTGTTTTCTTTTTATGCAGGATCTACGAGTAGGTTCAATACATTCTCTCTCACGTATTCAAATCCCAATTGGACCTATTCTCCGTCTGTCGACCAACCAGGTACAGGCTTGAGATACTACTCTGTATATCCTCTGGCTATCACTGATGCCGCCACTTCGACTTCTGCTACCACCCATTCTTTTGAATACGTTATTCCAGGTGTAGGAAGTCAGGTAGACTTGATTGCCGCCAGAGCAGCAACAGATGAGTCGGCTGTAACCTTGAACTTCCAACATATTCTCTCGCAGGTTAATTTCGCTGTTCAGGGAATGTCGGGTGTTAAAATTGATATTAGCAATATTTCAGTAAACGGAATAAAAGACAAGAGTACCTATACCTTTGAAACAGGCTGGGGAACACTCGCTCAAAATTCCGGAGCGCCTACCTATGTATATCCTCTTAATGCAACAGCTTTGAGTACTCTTGCAGCTGGTACATCTACCAATGTAGAATCACTAAAACAGACTAATGGCGGTCTGATGTTGATGCCGCAAACCTTTGGAGTTGCAGGCGATGGTACATTTGGCTTTACGTTCTCGCTGACGGTTGATACAGATGGTGATGGCGATTTCTCAGACGAAACAGCAAAGATAGCGAATAAGCAAATGACAGTTAATCTCTGCGATTTCGATACCAAGACATGGGCTCCCGGCAAACGTTACCTTTACGTGATAGATTTCACAAGCTTCCTTGTGGGAGGTCCGATTACGTTTACAGTTACAGTTGCTGATTGGGCAGATGATAACCATAACACAGTTGCTGAAACACTGCATGTAGCAGATGCAACTAAAGTTTCTATCGAAGATGCGATTGCCCGTCATAGTACGGCTAATGGTACAACATCGACTCTTACAACATTCCCGATAGCTGTTGCGAATGCTCTTGGAGCAGGAATAACTATTAGCACTATTGATGGTTTTGATTCTGGCGATGAGATCAGAATTGAGTTCTTGGACAATGCTTCGGCTATTAACTTTGGAAGCTCTGTTTCAGGTTGGACATTAACGCCTCCAAGTGGTGGCCGTGTAGTAACGCTTAAAAAAGATTAAGTAACACTTAGGTCTCTTTTTAACTATAGGCCGGGCGGGTTTGATCGCCTTCCCGGTCACAAATGAAATTTACTTTATATGAATCTACGGCTATTACTACTGTCACTTATCAGTTTTGTTGTTTTCTCGTGTGGGAGCGATTCACACACGGAGAAAAGTTCCTTTGTGCCGATCAGTTTTGCTACGCAATTCTCCACCCGGGGAAGTAGCCTTGTCGATGCATCCGGGTTAGCTGCTAAAGGAGGCTTTAAAGTATGGGCCTACAGCCACGATACCCAATGGAATACCGACCCTGCCAAAACTGCGCTGATGGACAATGTGACCGTAACCGGTACTGCCAATGGAACCGTATGGAACTACGGTGAACCGATGAACTGGCCTAATGATGATCATGTCTCTTTCTTTGCTTACGGCCCTACGGCAGCCGCCTCCTTGAATAGTACTCTCACAGCCACACAAGGGAAACCTGTGATCGATTACACGGTAGCAGCTGCCGTCGCCAACCAGACAGACCTACTGATCGCCAGCCCTGTATATGATCAATTAGGCGGGATGTATACATCGGGAAATTCCGTTGGCCTCTTTTTCAACCATGCGCTGTCGCGTATCGTTTTCTCTGGGGTACTCATGGACGAAACAGACAACCGAACGATAAAAGTAAAAGAAATACGTCTCAACGGACTCTATTATAAGGGGACAACCCCCTTGGTAAACCCCGTTGTATGGGATATAGACGATACTGTCACCGCTGATTATACGCTCAACATCTCAACAGGAACCCTAAGCAACACCACTCCCCTGACCACTACGGCGCAAAATATATCTACTTCTACCGGTATGCTTTTCCTTATGCCGCAGAACATCGCCAGGGAGGTAGGCAAAGATCCGGTGATGGACGTAACTCTTGAAATAGACGGGAGCGAATTTAAATACAGTTCATTGGTGTTTTCGCCAGGAGAGTGGCAACCCGACAAATCCTATAACTACCAGATCGCGGTAGACGGTAACGAGTTGCAAATTATTATGATCGACGCTGATCTGACACTGGCACAATGGGGATCCAATATCATGGTGCAGCCTATATCGCTTGATAATCCGAAGTTGAACGATCAAATGAGTAATGAAGAAAAGAACAACGAAATAACCAGAGTGAAAAATAAAGACGAAGCAAGAATACACTCCGCCCTGAATGCCTTCGTACTTTTAAATAAGAAAAATCTTGCTGATAATGTGCCGAATAATGTGAAATACTATGCAATCTACCTGCGGAACGATGTAAGTCACGATGTGGAGATTGATATGACCGCTTATAGCGGTGATGATGATTTCACTGAAGGGGAACAGATTATATTCGATATAGAAAAGCTCATCACAGGTTGGGGTGACAATGGTACCCGCTATTATGAATTCAAAGTAATATATGATGCGGCAAAATGGAAACCTGTAGATGCGCGTCAACCACCGGGCAATCCGATTCCTCTTATGAATGATAACGAAGTCGATGCCTATACGTCCGCTACTACTGTTGCCCCTGTTACTCCTGCAAGTGCTATAAACTACATAGGCTCAATCATATTAGAAAGACTATAATCACCAGAATAAAGTCATGAACCTAATAAGAACAACTCTACAAATAGTCCTTTACAGCTATCTGATAATATGGCTGACAGGCTGCGACCGGCAAGAGCCTGTTGCACCTACGGATAGGAAAGAAATAGGTTTCGATATTGCCTCCTTGGCATCAACGCGCAGTCCCCTCCCGAAGTCGCAACGAGGCAATACCCTTATCCATAAAGACTCTATCTTTTCAATGGGTATTTTTGGCTACTCTACAAGTTACGATGTGACCGCCCCTGTAGAAACAAGTCTGCTGAGCGTTACGCCTAACCTGATTTATAATCAGAAAGCGACTAGAGAATTGGAGCGAATAGAAAATCCACCGGAACCAGATAAATATATTTTGACCTCATGGGGATACAATCCTGTGGCTTATTGGCCTGTGGACTTATCGGTAAGAAATTCATTCTTTGCCTATTCACCCCATTCAAGTGATATCCCGAGTGCGATAATGTCGTTAAATACATCTGCCGGTACTCCTAAGCTTACTTACACCCTTCCCGAAGAACCCACAGACATGATAGATGTGCTCTATTCTGATCCTGTACTCAACAAAAACCGAAACTCGACAGAGAAGGTGAATGACGGGCGAGTCGTTTACGACATGAAACATGCACTGTGTTGGCTTTCGTTTGTGATCGCTCCCGTAGTCTATGGTAATGATGATCCGGAAGACCCCGATGCAGCCTACAGTGTAGACTGGCTTTCCTTCATGGCCGATAATCTGCCTACAACTGCCACGATAGACCTCGGTACAGGAAAATGGACTAATATGATTACGGATTTCAGGCAATACAACATTGAACTGACTGATGCTGCTCAAAGTATCAAACCTGGTGATGTCGCTTTAGTTATCGATGAAAACAGCCGTTTGACACTTTTGCCGTTCGAAATTAACGATGCGGCAGGTGCGACCATCGACATTACTTTTTGGTATAGAGGCACACAATATTATTATTTCGCACCATTCCCTACACAACGAATGACAGCAGGTAATATCGTGGTATTTGTTATCAACATTTCACCCGATGGGGCGACCCTTACCTTCCAAAGTGAAGATCGGATAGAGAATTGGCTGAAAGAATGGGAGGCAGATAGTGACTTCCCAGACGGACTGGGTTTAGATATCTATTAAATCAGGAGAGAGATGAGAAAAATATACATAAAACTTGCAACAACCGGCCTGATAACAATCTTGTTACTGACGGGATGTTCCAAAGAGGGGGTTGATTCTCCACCCCCCAAAGAGAAGGTTGCTGTAATGATGAGAGGAGGTTTGGCTGGACTTGCACGCAATACACGCGGCATTATCAATCCGCAGAATAGTCCAGGGGTAGAAGGACTCCCTCCCCAACAACTGGATATAAATATTATTACCGTAAACTATACAACCTCCGAACCGTCTAAAATCAGTGGACAGCCCGACCTGGAGGCTTGGAGCGGACAAACAGCCGACTTTACCCGGGGCTTCTTTGGCGAGAATACAGACTTTACAACAGGTAATAATGGCAATCCGATTATTCCTATAGCTGATAGAGAGGATCAAATCCCTAATAGTGGTCGTATAGAATATACGGATGAGTCCGGCACCTCCGTCCAAAAAGTATTCTACGACGAAAACGGCGAGTACTACTTTGTACGATTGTTCTATCCTTACGATGAAGAGGATACAGAATTCACCTCCTCTACCGCCGGGTTAGGCGCATCGATTATTTTCCGCAATGTAGACGGTAGCCAGGATATTCTATGCTCAAATCTCGGTTGGGGAAATACATTGAATCCTTTGATTACGACTGCTATTGACCTTGATGAGGATGGTGATACAGACGACGGTGAAGATCTTGAAGGTGAAATCGTATTTTCGCATATGCTCTCCCTTTTTCGGATATGGATTAAGCCGGATAATAAAGCCGTGGTAGGGGACGATGGTAGTACGACTGCTCAATATGGGAAAATTAAAAATGTGCAGGTCGCACGACAACCAAGTACCTTGATTGCAGATGCAATGCGTGGAGTGATACAGCCGTTGAACGACCCGTTTGAAACCAACTATAAAGCCAATGATTTTCCAGCCAATGGTCTTTACTTATCATGGGATATAAACGAAGAACCCGAAGGACAAGCTATTACAAACAGCGCAGGTTATGTCATCGTATATCCCGGATTGAATGAATACAGAATCGAAGTTGAAACCGAAAGACACATGTGGGTACATGGCGAATTGTCTTTTACCTCTCCGCCGAAGCCGGGAAAGATATACGACATCACGATAACAATGAAAGAAGCCTATGAGATAGAAGTCATTGAAACGAAAGTCGCAGACTGGTGGATGGATCATGTATTTAACTAACACATACCTGATAAGTTATGATAACTATTATATATAAAAGGATCTTGTTTGTCGGCATACTGGCCGCTTTATTGCTGGTAGGCTGTGTCGATTATGAAGAGACAGACAACTCGCGCAAGGGGTATGCGCCCGAAGGATATTTCAGTTTTGAACCCCGATTTGAAGCCAGCAAGGCACAGGTCGTCATTTCACGTACCGCCAATAATGATGAACTGCTGGATAAGATTGATAATGTGTTTATGTTTATATTCACAGCTACTAACGAGGAAGCCGGTATCCAGGACAGCGACCTGCTCAAATACCGTGAGTATTACCAATATGGCGTGATGCAGAATGTGTTCCTTGAAAAAAATCAAACCTATTATGTGTACGCAGTAGCCAACCTCGACGAAAGCAATATCCCCGAGGGTGAAGGTAATGTGCATACCTTCTTTGACAATGTCCAGACTTACGGCGACCTAAAGAATAAATTTGTACAGTTTCGCGTGCTTTCTCCTGCCGATCTTGGCAAGGTGATTATGACCTCTGACGATCCCCAAACGCCGAATAGTGGTATTGTAAAAATAGAATATGACGGAGTCAATGAGATATTCGCTCCCAAAGTAGAACTGTATAGGCTGCAAGCAAAATTTGTTGTTAATATCTACAATAAAGTCAATGCCGATAGAACCAATGCATCAGGCGTTACTCCCACCTCAATAAACGGTGCAAACTTCCCACGCAAATCCTATCTGGTTCGCCGTGCATATGATTACGCCGACGGAAATGGCGACGGAAATATTGAAGAAGCAGATTTCGGTGATTTTTATTCTTCGCCCCCATTGCTACTTCCTGCACCGACGGGAGATCTAGTGCAATATACCTATGATTCGAACGCCGGTAATACGACCAGCTATTACACGAAACAAACGATCGAATACTTCTGTTTCGAGAACCGGCGCGGTTCAAGGGATCTTACTGGTTATGAGCCTAAGAACAGTGAGGGAAACCCCATTACCGAATATGAAGATGGAACCCTTATTGGTCACGTACCGCTCGTATATGGTCGCAACGAACTAGCCCCAGACTGCTCCTCCCACCTTATGCTCCTTTCTATGACAGATAATGATGTGTTGCGCACATTCATTCATGCAGGACAGGGACGCAAGGAAGAGCGACTCGATCCATACGCAGAGGATGATATCACCAACTTCGACGTTGACCGTAACTGCGTTTATCACTTCAATGTCATTATCAATAGTACCAAAGATGTCATAATCGATAGTCGCAGGGAATTCCTTACCCAGCGGGTATTATTTTACTTACCCGAAGATGCCCGCGTAGATGCTCACTATGTAGATATGCCTTCATATATCAAGAGCCAAAAAGCCGGTATCGCGAAATTACAGGCCGGAACGGTTCCGGAATCATCCTGCATACGCGATGCGAATGGAGAAGTGGTTGATTTTGTCTATGAGAATGGGGTTCCAATAGGTTGGACTCCACTGCCGGATGGTGATACAGACGAAAACTGGTTACGCTTTTCATGGAAAAATCCTTATCTTCCAACACGAAGTTCGACAGGAGGAATAAACGAGCCCACCACATCAAAACTCTATATTACTACGAGAAGACCCGAAGATACCAATGTTGATGGAGTTTCGAGCGCTACGCCCATACTTCATTTTAACGAATTTGTAAAAAAAGAATATCCTAATGATCTGGAAAATCAGGCGGAAGGAGATGGTGTTGCTGCCTATCCGGGTACTCTTCCTGCCAAAAATCCTCCGAGCCGCACGGCGGCCATTCGCGTAGGGTTTGTTGAGGGTGAAGGTTTGACGGTCTCAGACTATGAAAATGCCACAGACGATTATCCATTCTTCCGACCTGTGACCCAATATGGGCTTAAAACCATTGGGCAGTTGGGTGGATGGAATGGCGAATTGTACACTTCAATGCTGGGAATCGAAAGTATTGAAGAGCATACGGTGAGGCATTATGCAATAGCAGACAAGAATCAAGACTATAACAATCTCGGTGGACCATGGTGGTATATTGGAAGTACAAACACTGGATTGAACCATCCGTATGATGGTAAACAGGTCACCCGGGAACGATATAATCAATATCGAAGTCCATATGGTGGAGGGAAACCACCCGTCAGAGGCGAAACAGTTTCTCCCATAAGCGGGGTTCAGAACGCGTCGAATATATATAACCCTTTTTCCCAAACCAATGCCATTGACTACTGTATGCGCAAGAACCGCGACGAGAATGGCGACGGCATTATCTCGGGCGATGAAGTGAAATGGTATCTGCCATCTCCGGCACAGGCAATGCAGATGTATGCCTGGCGAGATATGTTCAGGGGGGGGCAATATACCTTAAATGATGGCTTAGGAACTAATCAGGTTACCTATATTCCATTCGGCCCGTTAAATGCAGCTACAGGATCTGTGTCGTCTGACTATTACTGGACAACGAGCGAGGTTGACAATAGTAACGCGCTTGCTGTCGATTTCTCCAGCGACATTGTTACAAATGTCACAAATAGATCTAAAACCCAGCGAACAGCCGTGCGTTGTGTGCGTGATATAGCGGGTGTTGTCGGATCAATGTTTTATGGTTCCGAAATAGAAATAGACGGTGAGACCTATTCCTATGCAGTGATCGACCTGGAAAATCATTTCCCAGCCGGATTTCTGGATGATATGGATCATAAACGACCTACCACCGATAGGAAAGAATTACAAAAGAGCGAATATAACACCATTGCGCCTGTATTCCTTGTCTCCAGGTGGTATGTGTCTAATAATAATAATACCGGCCCCAGCCATGGCAACCCGGTCGCTGATGGTGCAGACACAGGCAATGAAGCTTGTAACGGTTATTCCGAGCCGGGACTTGAGTCGGGATGGGTTCGTCCTTCGCAACGCGAATTATCATTTATTTATGGCAATACCGGGATGATTGAAAATATGTTTGAGCAGCAATACGCTACGCCCAGCTCAACCACTTACCATCAATTTATCACAACAGTTATAGGTAATCAGCAACCGTATCATTGGGCAATGAGTGATATAGGTAATGGTAGTTCGTATTGGTGGATTAACTTTGCCAACGGCACAGCATCCCTTGCCGGACACAAAAATAATAAAGCTTACCGCCGGTGTATACGCTATTTGACCGATGAAGAACTGGCCAAGATGCGGGCAGGTGCAAAATAGTATGAAACCATAGGTAGGGATAATAAATCATCCATTTAGAATAAAAGGCCTGTTCTTTTTCGATTACCTTTTCCACCGTTTATGCGTCCATAACCAGTCACTCGGTTTTTCGCGGATATTCTGCTCCAACAGCGACGAGTAGTGTTGGATGATCTCCGTCTCCTGACTCATCTTCGATTCCAGGCAGATTGGTTTATAGGACACGTGATATTGTCCCCGTCCACTACGTGTGATATGCATATACATGACCGGAGCGTCTACCGAGCGAGCGAGTTTTTCGACACCCGTAAACATACTGGTTGTCTGGTTTAACATATGGACACGGTATTTTTCTTCGACCAGCTTGGGGCATTGATCGGCAATAAAGAAATAGACCGACGGATTGTTTTTATTCGATAGAATATGCCGAACGACCGACTTGGCCGGAACAAGCTGCATGCCAAAACGCGAACGCATGGTGAGGAACAGTTTATCCATCGCTTTATTTTTCAGCGGTTTGTATACGGCGTACATATTATTGGACGCATGTAGGGATAAAATACTAAGCAGTTCCCAGTTGCCGCAATGTCCCATACTGACAATCACATGTTTGTTGTTCAGTAGCTGTTCTTCGATCAGATCCATCCCGGTAATGGAGATCACCTTGTCCATTTGATTCTCCGATGAGATGGAGAGCGATTTGAGGATCTCTGCCGCATTATCAGCGAATGAGCGATAAAATTCACGCATGATACGATCGATCTCTTCGTAATTTTTCTCCGGGAAAGAGCGGGAAAGATTCTGTATGACAGTCCCTTTGCGATAAGAAAAAACATGAAGCATCATGAAAGAAGAAAAAGCAGAAATCCGGTATAAAACGATCATTGGAAGTAAACTTACCAGATAAATACCAGCATAAAAACAACTAAAATAAAAGGCAAAAAAAAGTCTATTCATCCTGTAGTGTGTTAGTTGGGCCTACCTATTAACGTCTTTTTTTTCTATATATTACAAAATCCCGACAATATTAGTCATATTTATGCGAAATCAAGTCTTAAACAGGATATTATTATCGGTTAGAGATGATTTATGCACTTTTCGAATCGGGGCAAATGCCTCGGAATTGATGAAATGACAAATTGTCAATTTTGACGATTTGTCAATGAATCCCCTTCGACAATCGTCTATTTGGGATACACTACAAAATGGTTTGTAAAAAACGCATGGATTTGGAGTTTATTTTTGCAATAGCGGTTGATTATTATGCCATCTTGCCTGTTTTAAGATCTTAAAAAAATGATCATTCTGGAGAAAAAAGACCGGTTTTGAGCCTGTTTTTTCACCCGTTTCAGACTCTCGAAAAAATCATCTGCATAGTTTGTTGCAACTATTTAGATGCTTCTCCAAGGTTATCTGCACCATTTTAAAAATCATCTAGATAAAATTGTCGGAAGATCCAGTTCAAATTATTAAAAACAGTCCATCTTTTGCCTGAAATGTTAAAATATGGCGTCTATTTTGTTGAAAATGGATAAAGTGTGAGTTAGCTAAAAGTATATTGTTTTTTAATTATGTTACATATAGTCCGCTTTTGGTGTTAAAATGATGTATTTGTATGTTGGGCGAATCAGTTGTTAAAATAGTTTGTCTGATAGAACGATAAGGTTTATTTCACTCCTCTCAGTCTTGCTGATCGATAATTTCTCATTAACTTTGCAAGTTGAAAAGGAAAAAACGTTTCAGAAAATCGACAACGCTCGAATGGCAAAGAAAAACAAGTCTCAAGCAAAACAGAGTGATACTGAAGGGGGTAAGGTGAATGCACTGAAGCTCTTTTTCACCAACGAACGTACTCTTTTTATTACCGGATTGATTATCGCAATTATTGCGATCTATCTGATTCTGGCGATGGTCTCATTCTTTTTTACGGGCGCGGCTGATCAAAGTAAGATCGAGAATATACCGTTGAGCGATCTGGTGGCCAACCGGGGTTCGGTGACCAACTGGACCGGTGTACGGGGGGCATACCTGTCTGATCTGATGATGAACCGTTGGTTTGGGATCTCTTCGTTCTTTTTATTGTATTTTCTGGGTTTGACCGGAATGAAACTGATGCGGTTACGGCGTGTTGCATGGATGCGCAGTTTTCTGTTCTGTGCTTCGATGACGGTCTGGGGATCGTTGTTTTTCGCTTTTTTCTTTTTAAAAGGGTATGAAGATACTTTTCTTTACCTCGGAGGGGAGCATGGTTATTTTCTCTCTGAAGTATTGACCAGTAATATCGGAATATCCGGAACCATTCTGCTTCTGATAGGTACTTTTTTGATTATAGCGATCTTTACTCATAAAGGGACGATACCGTTTTTACAGCGGGTACTCTCTTTCGGATGGCTGAAACGTCCTAAAAAAGCGAAAACCGAAAGTCCGGAACAAACGGATGATACGTCTACGGATGAAACAACAGAGCCCCCTTTTATTGTTACAGCTGATGAATCGGGAGAAGAGAGTCCTGTTGAGGGAATAATAACCAGGCCGGAAGAAAACTATACAACCTCCGGCGATGAGATGTTTGAAATTACCGTTGCCGGAGAAGAAGAGATGTACGCGGGACCGTTGCCTACGAGCAGCGATACTCCTTCCGTGGAAAAAACAGATACCACCGAATACAGTATAGAAGTGCCGGTAGGTGATGATGAGGAGGCCGATGAGAATGAACTGGGAGAGTACGATCCCAAGGCCGATCTGTCGTCTTACCGTAATCCGACGGTCGACCTGCTTAAAAAATATGAGACAGGGGATCATCAGGTGGACATGGAGGAACAGACCGAAAACCAGCGTAAAATCAAACAGACGTTGGAGAATTTCGGTATCAGTATCGCTTCGATTAAAGCGACTGTCGGTCCGACAATCACCTTGTATGAAGTGGTGCCTGAAGCAGGTGTGCGTATCTCTAAGATCCGTAATCTGGAAGATGATATCGCTTTAAGTCTGTCGGCTTTAGGTATTCGTATCATAGCGCCGATGCCCGGAAAAGGGACGATCGGTATCGAAGTACCGAATAAAGATCCGCAGATTGTATCGATGCAATCGATCATCGCCTCCCGGAAATTCCAGGAGTGCCAGTATGATCTCCCTGTAGCATTGGGAAAGACAATCACCAATGAGATCTTTATGTTTGACCTGTGTAAGATGCCTCACCTATTGGTGGCAGGGGCTACCGGGCAAGGGAAGTCGGTCGGGTTGAATGCGATTATTACTTCGATGTTGTATAAAAAACATCCCTCGGAACTGAAGTTTGTACTGGTCGATCCGAAAATGGTTGAATTCAGTATCTATTCCGAGATTGAAAAACATTATCTGGCTAAACTGCCGGATATGGATAAGGCTATTATCACGGATTTTACCAAGGTGATCCATACCTTGAATTCACTGTGTAAAGAGATGGACGACCGGTATGACCTGTTGATGAAAGCACATACCCGGAACATCAAAGAGTATAATGCGAAATTCATCAACCGACGCTTGAACCCGATGAAAGGACACCGGTTTATGCCGTATATCGTGGTTATTATTGATGAGTTTGGCGACTTGATTATGACGGCCGGAAAAGAGATCGAACTGCCGATTGCCCGTATTGCCCAGAAAGCGCGTGCGGTAGGGATTCATATGGTGATTGCGACCCAGCGTCCGACCACGAATATCATCACAGGAACGATCAAGGCGAACTTCCCGGCGCGTATCGCGTTCCGTGTATCTTCGATGATCGACTCGCGTACAATTCTGGATGCTCCCGGAGCCAACCAGTTGATCGGCCGTGGGGATTTACTGTTCTCACAAGGCAGCGATATGGTACGTGTGCAATGTGCGTTTGTCGATACGCCGGAAGTCGAGCAGATCTCTTCGTATATCGGAAAACAGGTCGGATACCCGACAGCGATGTTATTGCCGGAATATACCGGAGATAGCGACGGAGAAAAAGAACCCGGGGCGGTGGATTTGTCGGATCGTGATCCGTTGTTTGACGAGGCGGCACGTCTGATCGTGATTCAACAGCAAGGTTCGACCTCTTTGATTCAGCGTAAGTTTGCCATCGGTTATAACCGGGCGGGACGGTTGATGGATCAACTGGAAGCAGCCGGGGTTGTCGGACCCTTTGAAGGTAGTAAGGCACGACAAGTGATGATTCAGGATGAATATAGTTTGGAACGAATTATAAGTTCGTTGAAATAAAAAAGAATAGGTATGAGTCGTAGGATTAGACAATTATTGACAGTGGCATTGCTTTTTCTGCCATTAGGTGCGGTTGCACAGCGTGCAACGGATATACTGGATAAGGCGGCTACGGTTTATGAGCAGTCTGGCGGGATCTCTGTTCGGTTTGCACTGCATACCCGTTCGGAAATGCAACAGTTTGCCGAAAGTTTTGAAGGCATTATGCAAATGCGAGGTGATAAGTTTACGTTGGAAACTCCGGACGCCTCTATCTGGTACGATGGCAAGACGCAGTGGGTCTATATGGAGCGTAATGAAGAGGTCAATGTAAGCGAGCCGACCGGAGAGGAACTTGAAACCACGAATCCGGCTATTCTGCTGAACGCATATAAGAAAGGATATAATGCCTCTTTGAAAGGAGAAAGTACGGCAGTAAGCGGAAAAGCGGCTTATGATATAGAGTTGACCCCCAAAAAGAAAGGGGATATATTGAAAGTCACTTTGCAGATAGAGAAAACAACTCATCTGCCGGCTCGTATAACGATGGAATCTAAAAATAAACTGTTTACGACAATACAGATTAATGAACTGAAAACCGGGATCAATCAGCCTGATGCTGCTTTCAGTTTCGATCAGACGAAATATCCTGATGCGGAGGTAATCGATTTGCGATAAACGGAATAAATGAATAATTATAAAAATAGTAGCTATGAATCATATAACACATGAAGATGTACGTTGCCTGATTATCGGATCAGGACCGGCAGGGTATACCGCCGCGATCTATGCGGCAAGAGCCAATTTAAATCCTGTTTTGTATGAAGGGATTCAACCGGGTGGGCAGTTGACGACAACCACTGAGGTGGAAAACTTTCCCGGATATCCGGAAGGAGTAACGGGGGTTGAACTGATGGAAGACTTAAAAAAACAGGCACTTCGTTTTGGTGCGGATATACGCATGGGTATTGCCACGGCATCCGACTTTTCGGCCTCTCCTTATAAAGTGACTATTGATGGGGAGAAAGTGATATCAGCTGAAACCGTCATCATCTGTACGGGTGCTACGGCGAAGTATCTGGGATTACCCGACGAACATAAATATGCTGGAATGGGTGTGTCGGCCTGTGCGACTTGTGACGGTTTTTTCTATCGTAAGAAAAGAGTCGCAGTAGTCGGCGGTGGAGATACAGCTTGTGAGGAAGCGTTGTATTTGGCCTCATTGGCAACGCAGGTTTATCTGATTGTTCGTAAATCTTTTTTGAGGGCATCCAAGGTCATGCAGGAACGTGTGTTTGCTACGCCGAATATCACCGTACTGTTTGAACATAATACATTGGGACTTTTCGGAGAACATGGCGTCGAAGGCGCTCGTTTGGTAAAACGTAAAGGTGAGCCGGATGAAGAAGAGGTGGAAATCGCTATTGACGGTTTCTTTTTAGCGATCGGTCATACGCCTAATTCGGATATTTTTAAAGAGTGGCTTGAAACGGATGAGGTTGGGTATATTCAAACGATACCGGGATCGCCACGTACAAATATACCGGGGGTATTTGCTGCCGGAGATGTGGCTGATCCGGTTTATCGACAGGCTATAACAGCTGCTGCAACAGGTTGTCAGGCAGCAATAGAAGTAGATCGGTATTTACTGGAACATGGAAAATGACAGGAAAACAAAAAAATCGTAAGTATATTCTTTATTGGGGAGTTGTACTCTGTTGTTGCTTTTTTATCAACACTCCGCTCTATTCGGAAGATTCTCTGCCTGTAGCGGTTTCTCCTAAACAGGAGATACGGGCGGTGTGGCTGACTACAATCTATGGATTGGACTGGCCGCATAAACCGGCAGCGACCGAAGCAGAGGCAGAAAAACAACAAAATGAACTGATCGCTATATTGGATCGTTTGCGTGAAGCCAATTTTAATATGGTCTTTTTGCAGGTACGTCAGCGGGGAGATGTGATTTATAATTCAAAAATTGAACCGATATCCCGGGTGATTTCCGGAAAATATGGGGTGGAATCGTCTTATGACCCGTTGGCTTTTGCTGTAGAGGAGTGTCATAAACGGGGAATGGAATGTCATGCCTGGTTTGTGACTTTTCCTGTCGGCACTCCGGCTCGTGTACGTGCGCAAGGAAGTAAATCGGTCGTAAAGCGTCATCCCGAACTTTGTAAACTCCATAAAGAGGAGTGGTATCTGGATCCGGGTGTCTCGGGAACGGGAGATTATATCCTCTCTTTGGTTCAGGAGGTGGTCGACGGTTACGATATCGACGGGGTTCATTTTGATTATATCCGTTATCCGGAAGGGGCTGAGACTTTTCCGGATAAAAAGGAGTATGAAGCATCCGGGAAAAATATGAAACTGGCCGACTGGCGAAGAGAGAATATCAATAAAATCGTCGCTCGGGTATACGATTGGGTCAAAGAGGTTAAACCGTGGGTACAGGTGAGCAGTTCTCCTTTAGGGAAATATAGCCGGATCGAAAAAGTGCCGAATGCCGGATGGACAGCTTTTGAAACTGTTTTTCAGGATCCGATCAGCTGGATCGGAGAGGGGAAGCAGGATATGATTGTGCCAATGATGTATTATAAAAACAATAATTTTTTCCCGTTTGTAGAACATTGGGCAGAGAATACAAAAGATCGTTTGTTTGTTCCCGGATTGGGAGTATACCGGATGGAGGCAAAAGATTCCAACTGGGCTGTAGATGATATTATAGAACAATTGGATTATGTCAGAAATTTCGGATCATCGGGCTGCGCTTTTTTCCGTTGTTCAAATGTGTTTGATAATACCAAAGGGTTATATGACCGGTTGAAGGATACCTATTTTAAGTATCCGGCACAATTACCACCATTGACCTGGTTGAGTGACTCGATACCTTCGGCTCCGCAGGAAATTGTCGTTGAACGTTTGGATGATAAATTAAAACTGACCTGGCAGGAACCTGATTCGCTGAGTGAATCGTTGACCTATACAATTTATTATACCCAATCGGATTCGATCGATTTAGGTTCTTCACAAGCCATGATTGCAACAGGGGTAAGAGATACTGTGGCTTTTATTCCGATTGACCCGGAGACGGAAAAATTATATACATTTTGTGTGACGGCCTCTAACCGTTATCGACTGGAAAGTGTGCCTTCACGGGAGACTTTTTACTATTTATCGGAGTTTGTGAAATAGTAAACACTCTCTTTGTTAAATAAATATAAAAACAGTTAGCGCATTTTTTATAATTGTACCTTTGTAAGGCATGAAACGCGCATTAACATCCATATTTGCTATTGTATTGACGTTGCTCGTCTTTTACGGAGGGGCAGGGGTGAATGTCGTTTCGTTTTGTTGTGGTGAATGTCGTGCTGCCGGTTTCGAGGTTTTAGTAGGCGATAAATGCTGTGATATCCATGGGCATAGTCATGACGAATATCCGATGCTTGAATCGGCCGAAGGAAATATCAGCCATTCCCATGAGATGTGTTGCAGTATGGAGCGTCTTCATTTTGACTGGGATAATGAAACTGTTTCCACACAATCGTTAGAACCTTTTGTTATTGATCTATTGGCATTGGGGACACCTGGTGCATCTATCATACCTCTTCCTTCTGTCAGTGAGATAACTTCTATTATGCCGACGGGTCCACCATTGACTCCGCCTCGTGCCTATCTCTCTCGACTAACTGTTCTTTTGATTTAAATACAGGTTTGGTTAATGATCGGTGAGAAGTGAATGATTTTCGCTTTTTACTATACGTCTATAATTACGATTGATCATTAACCCAATACGTTTTAAAAGGGGAATACCCCGTTAAGACGTTTTTCTGTATGTATAATCAAAAGAATAAATCGATGTTGAAACAAATTATAGTATTACTAATCGCTTTGGCTCCATTTTCGCTTTGGGCGGAAAATGTGGTAAAAGGACATGTATATGATGAAAATAGCCAACCTGTCATTGGTGCAAATGTCTACTGGGAAGGAACTCAGGACGGCACGACTTCGGATGTGGATGGTTATTTTGAATTGAAGCAGAAAGCTGGAGAAAAAAATCTGGTAGTCAGTTATATCGGATATACTTCAACTGTTATTGCAGTAAAACAGGCAGATGAACTGTTGCGTGTGGTCTTGAAAGGAGAAGTAGCCCTGGATGAAGTAGTCGTCAGTGAACGGCGTATGGGAACAATTGCTTCCCGCACCAGTGTATTACAGACTCAGAGAATTACGTATGACGAGATTTGTCGTGCCGCCTGCTGTAACCTGGCAGAGAGTTTTGAGACAAATCCTTCGGTCGATGTTTCATATGCGGATGCGGCTACCGGTGCGCGACAAATCAAATTATTGGGTTTGTCGGGAACATATGTACAGATGTTGACGGAAAATTATCCCAACTTTCGGGGGGCTGCATCGCTTTACGGATTGGATTATGTGCCGGGTGCATGGATGGAAAGTATTCAGGTCTCTAAAGGAACATCTTCTGTAAAGAATGGATATGAAGCATTGGCGGGGCAGATCAATGTGGAATTTAAAAAACCTCCGACAGCGGATATCGTTTCGGCAAACTTGTTTGCCAGCGATGCCGGACGCTACGAGGGGAATGCGGATGCTTCATGGCATATCAACGAGGATCTCTCTACCGGATTACTGATCCATTATTCAAATGATAAAACACAGCACGACGGCAATGATGACGGTTTTCTGGATATGCCGCTGAAAGAGCAGGTGAATGTGATGAACCGTTGGTATCATAAAACAGATAAGTATGTGGCGCAATATGGAGTACGTTACCTGCATGAAAACCGTATCGGCGGGCAGGTTACCAAACATCATAATTTTGCAGATCCTTATAAAGTGGATCTGAATACCAATCGCGTTGAAGGTTTTACCAAGCAGGCGTATATCATTGATATGGAAAAGGTGGAAAGTGTGGCATTGATCCTGTCGGGATCTTATCATGAGCAGAAATCCAAATATGATCATACACCATATAATATCTATCAAAATAATGTATATGCCAGCTTGTTGTATGAAAAAGAATTCACGCCAGCTCATAGTTTGAGTACTGGATTAAGTCTGAATTATGACGGTTTTAATGAAAACCTGGGGCAGGGTGGTGAACGACAGACCTTTGATCGCAACGAGGTCACGCCGGGAGCCTATGTGCAGTATACGTATAACCTGAACGATAAGTTTATCCTCTTGGCCGGTATTCGTGGTGATTACAGTTCGATTTATGACTTTTTTGTAACACCACGTGTGCATTTGAAGTATAATCCGTTCGATTGGTTTCATCTGCGGGCTTCTGCCGGAAAAGGATTCCGCACGGCCAATATATTGGCTGAGAATAATTTCTTGCTTTCCAGTAGCCGTAAGATGGTTATAGCAGACAATCTTGATCAGGAAGAGGCTTGGAATACAGGGGTGAATCTGTCGTTTTATGTACCCCTGTTTGGAAAAGAGTTGACATTAAATGGGGAGTGGTATTATACCAATTTTGAAAAACAAGTTGTTGTAGATATGGATAGTGATCCGCATGCAGTACGTTTTTATAACCTGGATGGCAAATCATATTCGAATAGTTACCAGATAGAGGCTTCCTATCCGTTTTTCCGTGGATTCACACTGACAGCAGCTTACCGGTATACAGATGCTAAAACAGATTACCGAAATGCAGAGGGGATCACCCGTCGGCTGAAAAAACCGTTGGTGAGTGATTATAAAGGGTTGATAACCGCTTCTTACCAGACACCTCTGAAGAAATGGCAATTCGACCTGACAGGGCAATTCAATGGAGGCGGACGTATGCCTGAGGCAGATAAGGAGAACCCATTGTGGGAACCAAATTTCAAATCGTATACGGTTTGGAATGCGCAAATAACAAAATATTTCCGTCAGTGGTCGGTTTACATCGGGTCGGAGAATCTCTTCGATTTTACGCAGGATCATCCGATCATCGATGCCTCAAACCCACGTGGCGAGAACTTCGACGGATCGATGGTGTGGGGGCCTGTTCATGGACGAAAAATTTATGCCGGAATCCGGTTTAATATAAGTAGAGATTAGTAGTAACCTTATAAATTTGATAGTATGAAACGAATTGTATTATTAGCAGTATGTGCCTTGTTTACAATAACATCAGTATCGGCACAAGATGCCAAAAAGAAAAAAGGCAAAGAAACGGTCACTTTCTTCATTGAAGCAATGGATTGTGATCATTGTGTGAAAAAAATCGAAAAGAATATCTCTTTTGAAAAAGGAGTGACCGATTTAAAATGTGACCTCTCTACCCGTACCGCGATGGTCACTTACCGTTCGGATAAAACTACGGAAGAAAATCTGACCGGGGCATTCAAGAAAATAGGGATGGAAGCAATTTCAGTAGAAGAAGGTGCAGAAATAGCTGTTCCCAAGGCAGAGAAAAGTGGACATCAGCATCAACATTAACATTTAATCCATTGGAACATCTTATCTTTGTAGGAATGTTCCGTAAAAGCGGACTAAACGGTCCGCTTTTTTTGTCTGCATAATTTTTGTTACTCTATGCAGCGTTTGAAACAGGAATAACATCATAATAATGTAACCTCTCGCAAACGAGAAAGTGCATGCGAAAACCGAATGAGTGAGCAACAACTGATAGAAGGTTGTAGGAAGGGAAACAGGAATGCTCAGAAAGAGCTCTACGATACATATTCCCGCAAGATGATGGGTGTTTGCCTGCGTTATGTGAATGACAGGGAGACTGCCCGTGATTTGCTCCAAGACGGTTTTGTAAAAGTGTTCACAAGTATTCATTCCTATTCGGGGAATGGCTCGTTTGAAGGGTGGATGCGAAAGATCTTTGTTAATTGTGCGTTGGAATATTTGCGGAAGTCAGATGTGTTGCGCGATGCGACCGATCTGGAGTATTCGACGGAATTAGTACAACCGGCAAGTTCTGCGATCTCCGATATATCGGCTAAAGAGTTATTGAAATTAGTACAGGAGTTGCCCGATGGTTTCCGGATGGTATTCAACCTGTTTGCAATCGAAGGCTATTCGCATAAAGAGATCGGAGAGATGTTACATATCACAGAGAGTACTTCCCGTTCGCAATTTACCCGGGCGAAACAGTTGTTACAACGTAAGATTAACGCATTGTATTGAGAAAGTGATAAATGAAAAGAAAAGAGAGAGATATACTGGATGAATTGTTCCGTTCTAAATTGTATGATTTGGAAGCGGAGACTGGGGCGGACGACTGGGAAGCGATTGCCGGTCGATTGCCGAAACAGACGGTTGTTCCCCTCAGAAGAAAGATCATCTACTGGTCGGCAGCGGCTGTTATTGCCTTGTTGATGATAACAGGCGGACTTTATTTCTCTGAGAAGGAGACTGTCACGCCTCCTATTGCCCAACAATTAGAAAAAGAGAAAGAGGAACTGAAATCCCGTATTATAGAAGAAGAGAATACAACACCTGTGATTATCAATTCAGCACCTTCTGAACATCTTCAGCAACCTGTAGCGAGAATAATACCGGCAAAAACAGCTAAACAGAAGCTTGCTAAGCGTAATGAGAACACTTTGCCGGATCATGTTGTAATCGCTGAGACAGAGAAGGAAAACGTTATCGAACAAGCATATACAGAAGATGAAGTATCCCCAAAGAGTGATGCCCCGGTAAAGACGGAACAAGAAGCGGTATTCGTCCAATCGACACCCTATATCGCAGAAGTAACGCCTATAAAAAAAGAGAAAAAATCCCGTAAATGGGGCTTCGGAATGGGAGCCGGGGGATTGTCTATGGGAGCGAATAATATCGTACCTCAGTATGTGACAAATACCTCTTATCTACGGGCTGAGGATTTATCGATGTTAAATTCGGTCGATTTTGGTGTGACCGAATTGAAATTAATGGAACTGCCAAAAACGGATATAAAACATAAAACACCGGTTTCTTTCGGCTTTTCCGTAAGCAGATATCTGAATGATCGTTTCTCTTTACAGACCGGATTAACCTACACCTTTCTTTCGTCCGAATGGCGTACAAATGGTTCTTATAATATGAAAACGAACCAGTATCTACATTTCCTGGGAATACCTTTATCGGTAACCTATAAGGTGGCAGAGTGGAATCGCTTCAATGTCTATATCTCATCAGGAGTAATGACGGAAGTGAATGTCGCCGGGAAGCTGAAAAACAAATTGATGAATGAGAACCAGTCGGGTGCCGAGCAAAAAGAGATCAGCCGTTATACAGAAAACACCCGAATGAAAGAGTGGATGTGGTCGGTCAATGCACGTGCCGGTGTGAGTTATCCGATTATCCGTTTTGTCAATGCTTTTGCCGAAGTAGGAGCAGCCTATTATTTTGATAACGGGAGTACTATAGAGACTGTCCGTTCGGAGAAACCATTCAATGTAAGTTTTCAGCTGGGCGTTCGCTTAGGCTTTTAAATCGAATAAATACAAAATTATATAACAATTTATCAAAAGAAAAGAATGTATGAAAACAATCAAACTTTGTAGTCTCGCGCTTATTACTGTTATTTTGGTGTCGTTGACCTCCTGTCTGGGGGATAGTGAAAACACACAGGATGTTCAGTTTGTCTCAGGCATTGTAGTCTCGGAAAAAGGGAAAAAACTTATTCAGACGCAGGTGTTAGGTAATATCTATGATCCACGCATTTCAACGATGTACTTTGGCACGGGTGACGAGTATGTTGTTTGTAGTTTTCAGGTTGAAACAACAAGTGCGGAAAATGCAAATGCCGAAGAGAACGGATATTGGCATGTGACTTTGTATGATGATCCTGCGACTGTGAACGAAGGAGGTGTAGATTATTATAATAAACCAGATACCACCGTTTTATTGGCAAACGAAATCGAACTGTCGGAAGGTGTTATTGCGACTTATCCCTATTCAAATATTATAGCGTATATCAATGGTATGTTTTTCCTTCCGACCGGTAATACCGGATTAACAGGACAGGAGGCTCAGTTCGTTATGTATATCGATCCGGCACAGGAACCGATAAAAAATGGTTCAATCAATGAATATACAGCTATTTTAAGAGCAGTGGAAACCGCAGCGGGCAAAACGCCTCAGTTGAATCATTTACGGGCAAATGCGTATAACCTGAAATACCCGATTGAAACAATCCAACAAAAAGAGAAACAGTTAGGAAACGAACGATTTAATTTACGTTTTACTTTTTTAAGCAAGATCGAAGAGAAAGAAGGCGAAGAGGTTGAATTAACATGGACAAAGGATGCCACAGCTATTCCTTTTGGTGTGCCTAAAGATTGATAGACTTAAGTTCTAAGCAGTAAATATAATGACCCCGAGAGGGGTAAAATATGCGTAACTCCGGGTTTCACTCGGGGTTATGCATATTAAAGCCCTTTGGGCTTTTTTTGTAAGTACTATTCCACGTGACTTTAAGGGCTGATGGTATTCCTAATTATTTTTTTTGAAGAAGAGAAATTCGTTTGACAATTGTCAAACGATCGTTCTATAATTATCAAATGATCATTCCACAATTGTGAAACGATCATTCGACATTTGTCAAACGAATCTCGGTTCAACAAAAAAGTGCAAAGTGTATGGCATCTGTATCTGAATCGTCTTCATTGAAAGAGCGCATATTTCAGGTTAATTTACTACTTTTGCAACATCTCAACCAGATCAACATGAAAAAGAAAAAACAACTGGGAGCATTCATCGTTCTTGTTTTGATACTCTCTTCCTGTATCGGCGATATAGGAAATACAATTGTGTATAGCCGTATCGGAGTTGTACGGGGAGAGCCGGAGAAACATCTGTTAACCAGTGACGGTTATTCGGTGGTCTGGCCGGAACTGGGACAGGATGCCCTGTTGGAGACCGGAACCTCTCTTCGTGTAAATTTCAAAACGAATTTTTTTGAAAAAGGAGAAGGCAGGTATGAGGCGGAGTTGATCGACTATGAGATCCTACCTCATTCAACTCTTCAGGTAGCCCAAACGGATACCACCACTATTCTAACTAAAGATGAACGACGGATAAGTGCTGTTGCCAAGATAAATAATCTGTTTATCGACGGGTATTATTTTTTTAAGACGGATGTAGCGTATCCCCGATTGGGAGAGAAGGTTGATTTTCAGCTTTTTTATGATCCGCATCAGGCAGACAGTATGACCATCGATGGTCGGCATCGCATCTATGAACTTTTTCTGCGGGTGTCGAAATCTGAAGGGACAGATACCCTAAAGGCGCAAGAGACATATACCTGTTCGTATCATATTCAGGAACTGATAGAGGATGTAAAACAAACGATTCTTGATGAAGGAAAAGATTCGTTGATCTTTCGTGTGAATTACGGTTCCCGGTTCAATGCAGATACGACCGCTTTTGTCTGGACAGCCAGTGACACGATGGCCGTCAGATTGGCCAGATAAGGCAGTCGGCATATAATAAGTTGTAATCTTCCTGCAATCCTTTATTTTTTTGTACTTTTGCCTTTCAAAAGGAAGCACAGCGATGTTTAAAGAGATATTTAAGTGGGTTATCATGTTGATTTCTCAACCCGCAAAAGCATGGAATGAATTAGCTCAGAAAGAAGAAAAAGGAGATGAGTTCCTCTCTCATTTTATCTATCCATTGATCGGAATAATTACTGTTGCCGCTTTTTTAGGCATACTGTTTACCCGAAAAGAGTTTGATGTCGAATTGGCGCTCAAATCATCTATTCGCACGTTAGTTGCGGCATTTGGTGGTTTTTATCTTGCTGCATATATCTTGAATGAGATGTGGCAGGGCATTTTCAAGCGAGAGAAAAATATGATAGTGTGGCAACGATTCGTTGGGTATTCGTCTTCATTGATGATTACACTGAATGCTATATTAATGTTGCTTCCCGAATTTTTCTTCCTGCGTATATTTGTGTTGTATACCTTTTATATTGTGTGGGAAGGTGCAGGACCTTATATGCAGATAGCGGAGAATGAGCGCTTGAAATTTGTAGGAATTGCTACGACAGTTATTTTAGTCCTGCCGGTATTGATAGAAACGGTTCTGTTTATGTTGATGCCGGGATTACGTGTTTGATACGACTGAACCGATGAAAGAAAAAATCAATAATAATATACAAATTAAGAATAAGCGGGCAACCTTTGATTATGAATTGCTCGAGACGTTCACATGCGGCATAGTATTGACCGGTACGGAGATCAAATCGATCCGGTTGGGAAAGGCCAGTCTGGTGGATACCTATTGTGTTATAGAGAGTAAAGGGGTATGGGTGAAGAATATGTATATTGCCGAATACTTTTACGGTACCTATAATAATCATATCGCACGTCGCGACAGAAAATTATTATTGAATAAAAAGGAGATCAAAAAGCTGGAAAATGCGGCTCGAAATAATGGGTTTACGATTATTCCTACCCGCCTTTTTATCACAGATAAAGGATTGGCGAAAGTTGTGATTGCCATTGCCAAAGGGAAAAAAGAATACGACAAACGCAACTCGTTAAAAGAAAAGGACGACCGTCGGGAGATGGATCGTGCTTTTAAACGATAAAAAAAGAATGAATAAGGAACAACTGACACAGCTCCTCAAAGAGCGTATCTTGATATTGGACGGTGGATTGGGAACAATGATTCAAGGGTATAAATTGACGGAGTCTGACTACCGGGGTAGTCGGTTCGGTCATGTTCCCGGAGAACAGAAAGGGAATAATGATCTGTTGAATATCACTCGTCCGGATATTATTCAATCCATTCACCGGCAGTATCTCGAAGCGGGAGTGGATATTTTTACGACCAATACCTTTAATGCCAATGCGATATCGATGGAAGATTATGGTATGCAGACGTATGTCGGTGAGATGAATCTTGCTGCCGGGAAGTTGGCGCGTGAGGTGGCGGATAGGTTTATGCGTGACTATCCGGAGCGTAAAGTTTATGTTGCCGGCTCTATCGGACCGACCAACAAGACTGCCTCCATGAGTCCGGAGGTGAACGACCCGGCTTACCGTGCAGTCTCTTACCTGGATCTTTATAAGGCCTACAAAGAACAAATAGAGGCTTTGATCGAGGGTGGGGTCGATCTGTTTATCTTTGAAACGACTTTCGATACATTAAATGTAAAAGCCGGCTTGGAAGCGGTTGATTCGGTGTTGACCGACAGCGGAATTGATCTTCCGGTGATGCTTTCGCTGACCTTGTCGGCACAAGGGGGACGTACTTTCTCGGGTCAAACATTAGGCGCATTTTTAGCCTCTATCGAACATACGCGGATTGTGAGTGTCGGGTTGAATTGCTCTTTCGGAGCTTCCGATATGAAACCTTATCTGCAGGAACTGGCACAAAGTGCACCTTATTTTATCAGTGCTTATCCCAATGCCGGACTGCCGAATAGCTTTGGTACGTATGATGAGACACCTGAACTGATGGCTTCTCATGTGAAATCGTTTGTAGAGGAAGGTCTGGTGAATATCTTGGGCGGATGTTGTGGGACGACTCCGGCTCATATTGCGTTGTATCCGGAGATCGTTCGTGATGCCCAGCCACATGTTCCTGTTGTTCCGACAAAGAATCTTTGGTTATCCGGACTTGAACTGCTCGAAATTAAACCTGAAAATAATTTTGTCAATATAGGTGAACGGTGCAATGTCGCAGGTTCACGTAAATTCCTTCGTCTGATCAAAGAAGGTCAGTATGAAGAGGCGTTAACCATTGCTCGCAAACAGGTGGAAGATGGTGCCCAGATTATCGATATGAATATGGACGATGGTCTGCTTGATGGTGTAAAGGAAATGACGACATTCCTCAATCTGATTGCCTCCGAACCGGATATCGCCCGTGTGCCGGTGATGATCGATTCTTCTAAATGGGAAGTGATTGAACAGGGATTGATGTGTGTGCAAGGGAAAAGTATTGTGAACTCGATCTCTCTAAAAGAGGGAGAGGGTGAATTCCTGCGTCGTGCACGACGTATTCGACAGCTTGGTGCTGCTACGGTGGTGATGGCTTTTGATGAAAAAGGACAAGCCGATACGTTTGAACGTAAAATAGCGATCTGTGAACGAGCCTATCGGTTATTAACTGAACAGGTCGGGTTCCCTCCACAGGATATTATTTTTGATCCGAATGTTCTGGCAATAGCGACCGGGATGGATGAGCACAATAGTTACGGATTGGCTTTTATCCGTTCGGTAGAATGGATCAAACAACATCTGCCCGGTGCAAAAGTGAGCGGAGGAATCAGCAATCTCTCTTTTTCTTTCCGTGGGAACAACTATTTACGTGAGGCGATGCATTCCGTTTTCCTTTATCATGCAATCGGCAAAGGGATGGATATGGGAATCGTCAATCCGTCTACTGCGGTATTCTATGAAGATATAGAACCGACTCTTCGTCTCTTACTCGAAGATGTCATCCTTTACCGTCGGCCGGAGGCCGCAGAAGAGTTAATCAGTTATGCGCAACAAATGCAGATTCAAAC
This sequence comes from Parabacteroides sp. PF5-9, assembly GCF_029893105.1. GTDB lineage: Bacteria > Bacteroidota > Bacteroidia > Bacteroidales > Tannerellaceae > JARXWG01. Next base: position 39,472 of record NZ_JARXWG010000006.1, read on the forward strand.
ATCGGAAATATCTGATGTTAAGCAGGCACTTTGGCGTGATTACTCTTTGCAGGAACGTTTGGAGTATGCCTTAATTAAAGGGGTAGGGGATTATCTGGAAACCGACTTACAGGAGGCCCTGAAGATATATGACCGGGCAGTAGAAATCATTGACGGACCGTTGATGAGCGGAATGAATAAGGTCGGCCAGCTTTTCGGAGAAGGGAAAATGTTTTTACCGCAGGTGGTCAAAACCGCCCGTACAATGAAAAAAGCGGTCTCGATCCTGCAACCGACAATCGAATCGGAAAAGAATGTAGCCGGATCGACGAAGGCCGGAAAAGTCCTGTTTGCCACCGTCAAAGGGGATGTGCATGATATCGGAAAGAATATTGTTTCGATTGTTCTCTCATGCAATAATTATGAAGTCATCGACTTAGGGGTGATGGTTCCGGCCGATGTTATTGTCAAGAAAGCGATCGAAGAACAACCCGATTTGCTCTGTCTTTCAGGATTGATCACCCCTTCGTTGGAAGAGATGGTTCATGTGGCTGATGAGATGCAGAAAGCCGGATTAAAGATTCCAATTATGGTCGGTGGGGCAACAACATCCAAATTGCATACTGCGATAAAAATTGCTCCTCATTACGATTATCCGGTTATACATGTCCTGGATGCATCACAAAATCCGATTATCGCATCTCGCTTATTGAATCCTCAGACGCGTGATCTTTTTATTCGCGAACTGGATGCCGAATACGATCAGTTAAGAGAGACTATGGGGCAGAAAAAGGTAGATCTTGTGACCCTGGAAGAGGCTCGTGTTCATCAGGTGTCGATCGATTGGACGAATTATACACCGGTCAGACCTGCCAATGAGGGAGTATATGTCTTGTCGTATATCCCTTTGGAAGAGATCACTCCATATATCAACTGGACTTACTTTTTTAATGCCTGGAAATTGAATGGTCGTTTTGCAGAAATTGCTCATTTGCATGGCTGTGATAGTTGCCGCGCTTCCTGGTTGGCCGATATGCCTGAGGTGGATCGCATGAAAGCTACTGAGGCGATGCAACTGTTTAAAGATGCGACCCGTATGATTGATCACCTTATTGAACTTAAGGCAGAATATTGCAAAGCTATTTATGGACTGTTCCCGGCAAATAGCAAAGGAGATACCTTGTATATCGGAGAGACGGAAATCCCTTTTTTACGACAACAAGTACGTAAAGAAGAAGAGGTCTATAAATCATTGGCTGATTACGTTATGCCTTTCAGTGAAGGACGAACCGATTATGTAGGCGCATTTGTCGTTACCGGAGGCTCCGGAGCCGATTATCTGAAACAAAAGTATGACTCGGAAGGTGATACGTATAACAGTATGTTATTGCAAACGTTGACCGATCGTTTTGCTGAGGCAACGGCGGAATATTTACATGAGGAAGTACGAAAAACATATTGGGGATATGCTGCCGATGAAACGCTGCCGATGGAGGATCTTTTTAAAGTAAAATACGATGGGATACGTCCGGCTATCGGTTATCCATCTATTCCGGATCAGTTACTCAACCGGACGATCGATCATTTACTGGATCTGTCGGCCATAGATGTTGAGTTGACAGAAAATGGTGCGATGATTCCTACGGCCTCTGTCAGTGGATTGTATATCGCCCATCCGGAAGCGCAATATTTTATGATCGGACAAATTGATGGAGAGCAATTGACAGATTATGCCCGGAGAAGAAAACTCACAGAAGCGGAAGCTAAAGCTATACTGAATAAGAATATCTCTTGATTGATTTTTGTGTCAATGAAGTTTGCCGACAAGATAATGACCCTTTATCATCAATACTTTCGCAGACGTTGGTGGTTGTTGCTCGTGTGGTTGATTTTTATATGGATAATCATGGCCTCGCCAACGCATGGCGAATGGTATTCCCGTCGTATATATCCTTTCTTGTCCGGAGTATTATCCCGGTTTTCATCTGTTTTCCCGTTTTCGATAGGTGATTGTTTTATTTATGGGAGTATCTTTGGACTTCTTTTTTATCTGGGTGCATCGTTGATCAGACGTTATCGTGTCAAACGTACTTTACGACATATAGTTGAATATCTTTTATGGGTCTATGTCTGGTTTTATATGGCCTGGGGACTGAACTATTTTCGGCAAGATTTTTTTGTGCGTGCTCAGATTCATCCCGTGACCTATTCTGCAGAAGAGTTCCAAACCTTCCTTTCTGCTTATACTGATTCATTAAATAGTGCTTACTTACCGATACACCGGGTTGATACTCCGCAGGTGAAGACAGAGGTGTTAAAGGGGTTTAGTTCCATTCATGAACGTTTCGGAATTACCAGACCTGCCGGGTATATGAAGGCCAAACCGATATTGATTTCGCCCTTGATGAGTAGTGGTGGGATAAAAGGATATATGGGGCCTTTTTTTACGGAATACAATCTTAACCGTGAACTGCAACCGGTCGAATATGCCTCCACGTATGCACATGAACTGGCTCATGCCTTGAGCATTACCGGAGAAGCGGAAGCCAACTTCTATAGCTTTTTAGTTTGTTCGCAATCGAAGGTGGCTGAAATCCGTTTTTCCGGATATTTCTCATTATTACCTTATGTATTGGGAAACACCTATCGTTTGCTTTCTGAAGATGAATTCAAAATGTGGCGAGAGTCTCTACGTCCTGAAGTACGTACCCTTTACAATGAAAAGGTCGCTTACTGGCAGACACGATACAATCCGCTGATTGGCGAGATGCAGAACCGTCTGTATAATTTTTACCTGAAGGGAAATAAGATCCCTTCAGGAACAGCTAACTATTCGGAAGTGATCGCGCTGTTGATAGCGTATAATCACGACTTTTCCGGGTTTTAATTCAGATTTAAGTCTTTACTTAAACAAGTGCACATTCGGATTCACCGGCAATACACAAGGATTGACCTTGACTGTAATCGTTTCCGAAGCCACCTCTTTCCCATCAGCCAGATACGAACGTACAGTAATATTATACATTCCCGGCTTCTCATAGGTGTATGAATGTGTCTGTGTGCCTGAACTCACATTGGTGTCTTTTAAGAATGATCCTCCTTCTCCAAAATCCCATTCGGTGTAAGTTATTTGTTGTGAACCGGATTGGTTTATTGTAACTGTAAAATCTTGTGAAGTATTCACACAAAATGATTCATCAGCATCAATAGAAACAGAAAACCAGTTAGCAGCAAAAGTAGGAAGTCCCCAAATTGCTCCGGAGCCATTTAAAAAATTCTCAAATATATGTACCTTAATGTCTTCAATCGGATCATCAGGATTAGGAATAACTCCAAATCTCTTTGTCGCACTACCAGAACTTCTTATGCCATATAATCTTCCGTCAGATCCAGTCTGTACTGTTCCGATTTCTGTTGTAACTAGTGTAGGAGTGCCTAATTCGATATCCTCTACTGGGATAACATATAAAGATTTATTTAATTCAGATAAGAAAAGATTCTTCCCTAACGGAGAAAATTCCAAACTATAAAATGCGATGGTATCAAACTTCCAATATCTCAATATAATATTACTGATCTTTCCTGTTTTATTATCAAAATCTGCAAAAAACACTTCCCCTTCTGGTGCATCCAGATTCGCATGACATATTTTTTTTCCATCGGGTGACATTTTCATATACCCTTCACTCAATCCGCTTATTTGAGACTTACTATCTGGTATGTCCGTTACAATAGGTGTTGTCGAAATACCATCTTTTGTTATTAGCCAAGTAAAAAAATACGGTCCCGCCCTATGTAATAACCAATAATCCTTTCCATTAGCATGAATCTGAGAGGTTACATTTTCATATAGTTGAGAACTCCCTACTGTTGTTTGCTGAACAGGCGTATTAATATTAGTGACCTCTCCTAAGCCACCATTTGCATTTGCATCAAATATACTGTAATGAAGTGCACGACAATTATTTGATATAATAATATATTTTCCCGGATTTTCAGGAAATGGGATAAGTATTCCGGATTGTGCACTTGAGGTATTCCCATACAATCCAGTAGCAATCACGTCTTTATTTTTGTTGTAAACCCTCATCCCATCGGATGCAACAATTAAGTTTCCATCCGAATCCGAGAGGGAAAAACATCCTTCATTAGTACTAATCGGGCCAGTTTCCAAAGTAGGCATACCATCTACCGGAACGCCATTTTTGTCATTTACCGTTTGTGTATCGATGAAATTAAGTCCGACATTATGACCAAAATACCAATGCCCGGCTTCTTTCTGTGCTTGAACAGAAAAAACAGTCATAGCCGACAAGCAGATAAAACATAGAGTTTTCATTGATTTCATATCAGTATCGTTTGCTTATTTATTGTTTTTTATTTTTACTGAAACAGGTGTACATTCGGATTGACAGGGATCACGCAAGGGTTTACTTTGACTGTAATGGTTTCCGAAGCGACTTCTTTGCCATCAACCAGATAGGATCGTACTGTGATATTATACATTCCCGGCTTTTCATAGGTATATGAATGTGTCTGCGTACCCGAACTCACATTGGTGTCTTTTAAGAATGATCCTCCTTCTCCAAAATCCCATTCGGTATAGGCTATTTCATCCGAACCGGATTGGTTGAGGATGACCGTAAAATCTTGCGAAGTATTCACACAAAACGATTGATCAGCCTCAATAGAGACCGAGAACCAGTTGGCTGCGAAAGAAGGGAGTCCCAAGGTCGATGTTCCTGATAAAAAGGCGGCGGGCAACTTATAGATCCTAAGGTTGTCATACTCTTCGGGATTATCAATCACATTTAAAAAATTAGCCTGTGTAGTCATATAGATACGTCCATCAAGCGCTAACTGAATAGCACAATTATACGTGTCTATCATATCTATTTCTTGATAACTGACCACACTTGGGTCTGAGGCTGCTAATAACTCATGAAAATTATACACATATAGCTGTCTGCGCCCTTCTAGCATGATATATACATATTTTCCACTGGCTGAAAATTCAACGCCATAATAATGCTTACTCGAGACAGAAGGATCTACATCTCTCACATTGCTGAAACCCCCTGTTGCCGCATCAAAATCGCCATACATAATACGATTACCCCATCCAGCCCAAGCAAAGTGTTTGCCATCGGGTGTAAATTTCATGTATCCTCCTACACCACTCTGTGTATTTGTTACCGACAGAAGGGTCGAAACCGGAGTCTCTTCTACTCCGTCTTGGGTCAATAACCATGCATTCATATACGTTGGATTCCCTCTACCAGGTGCCACAATCCAATAATCTTTACCATTGGCATGTTTAATTGAAGTGACCGTTTCATTAATATATGAGCCGGAATGATTCAATAAACGGATGTTTTTTGGGGTTTCAACATCTCCCAATCCCCCATCCAACGTCATGTCAATGACGGAATAAGAGAGTGTGTTTTGAGTTACCCCTATTGTAACCGCTATATATTTATCCCGATTTCCCGGATAAGGGATAATGATACCTGATTGGGAAGACGAACCATTTCCGGTCATGCTGGTACCATTAGGCATAGTGGCATGATTTTTATTCCAAATACTTATACCATCCGAATAAAATAAAAGATTACCTTTCGCATCAGAAAGAGAGAAGCAACCCTCGGTTGTACTAATCGAAGAACCGGTCACGTCTGTCGGTAATCCTGTTAATAAAGTATCCGGCGTTCCGTTCAACCCTGTGACAGCAAGGTCACGTGTCGTATTCCAGGTTAAACCGGCTCTATTTCCAAAAAACCAGTTAGTGGCTTCTTTCTGCGCTTGGACAGAAAAAACAGTTGTGGCCATCAGGCCAACAATACATAAAACTCTCATTGATTTCATCTTCATAGCGAATTTACAACTATAAGGACAGACTGTCGGTTTTGTCTGTAACTTATTGTTTTACTTATTCTTTAATATTCTTTTTGTTTAATTCTTACACACACGTTAGTCTATTTCCTATGATGAATAGACTATATACCACGACTAAATTCGACAAAAATAGTAAAAATAGTTATAATTATATACATAATTTCCTTTTTTATATGTGGTATATTGATTATCCTCCAATATTGTTGTTTTCTAAAAGACAAAAAACAGATGTTTAAAAAGTGCAACCTGTCATATGCTGTCCAAGTGATGACCGGTTTTGATCTGTTTGTATTTTGTCATTTTGTTGCTAATAACAGGCGGTTTGTGACATAAATAAGTAAAAGATTGATTTTGTATAACTCGTGTATCGTGTTTTTTTGATAAGAAAAAGGGTGTTTTTAACCGTTTTATGCCCCAAAACGGCTGTTTTAAATTCTTTATTCTGGATCTTCCGCCACTTTCTGCTGAACATTAAGAAAAATGATGCTGATGATTCAGGAAACAGATCTAAACCCTTCAAAAAAATCATGCAGATGATTTTTTCAAAGAGCCTGAAACGGGCAAAAAAACCAGTCTCAAAACCGGTGGTTTTTCTCCAGAATGGTGATTTTTCAAAATTATAAAAATAGGCAAGACGACTTAATAATCAATGCATATTGCAAAAACAAACTCCAAATCCTTGCGTTTTTTTCGAACAGTTTCGTTGTATGCTCCAGATACGCAATTCTCGCGGGGGATAAAATATCAAATTGACAAAATTGACAAATTGTAATTAAAATACATTATTTAACTGAGGGGTAGTTCGGGGTTGTGCATGCTACTAAAAACTATTCCGCTGATCTAACTGTTCTATTAATAGATAATTAACTATGAAAAATGTGTTGCGATGATGAAAAAAAGAACGTTTTTTATGGCCATTTTTATGGCGGGTATATTGTTTTTCAGTTGTGATAAGGGTGTGGATAACGAAATGCCTCCAGGTGAAAATCCGTCTGTGATAACCCCGACGAACGAAGTGCTGCGAAATTTTGAAATCATATTTCCTGATATCGAAGATGTGTTATGGAGCATAAATACAACGTATTATGTGGCTGATTTTGTGAAAAACAAAAAATCCATAAGTGCTTGGTTTAAGATAAGAGGCGACTGGGTTTTGACCAAATCCGACCTGAATAAAGAAGAGTTGAACCAATTTATCCGTAATACATTCTCCAATAGTAAATATTCCCGTTGGCAGGTCAATAAGGTTAGCCTGTTGGAGCGTGAGGGTTTTTCAGACCTGTTTATTATCAATACCAATAAAAATAATAGATATGCCAGTATCTATTATGCGACAAATGGTACTCAGGTTCGGATCAATAATGGGGCAAATTATACGGATACACCGATAGAGGTTCCGTCGGACGTGATGCGTGCTATTAATCATTATTTTCAAGATCCTGATATTCTTGATTTGTGGGGGGATATTACCCAGACAATCAAGGTGGCCGTATTGGAGAATGATCAATTTAAATTATTGATACTTGATGAGGAATTTGACTTTCTGTATATGATCACGAGTATTGAAGCGGAAGATGTTCCGGAGGTAATCATGAAAAAATTTAAGGCTTCCAGATACGGGAAGTACGTTGTGAACGATATCAGAGAGATGAAAAATGACATTGGCGTATCTTACTTGTTTTATTTCGATGATGAAGAAGAGAATAATAATGTTGCTACAGTAAGTGAATCAACAGATTATATTGTCTTGTTGAAATATTAATGCGAATCAGTCAATAAATGAAATACCTCATGTAAAATGCTTAAAAACAAAAAGATTACATGATCTGTTATGTAAAGACAAATACATAATTATCATGAGAGTAAGATTAATCCCTTTTGTATTGTTCTTGGCAAGTAGTGTATTGTTGTCAGGTTGTGTGGATGGAGAAGAGATGGATACGACTCCGCCCGATCCTGTTGTGATCACCCCTAATGCAGAGGTGCAAAGCACTTTTGAGTTGAAATTTCCGGATGCAGTAGAGGTCGAATGGATGGTAAACAATACGTATTATGTTGCCGATTTTATATTGGACGGGCGAATAATAAATGCCTGGTTTAAACAGGCTGGTGATTGGAAGTTGACTAAATCTGAAGTCAGCAGGTTTGTATTGAATGAGTCAATCAAAGCGACTTTTTCCAATAGTCTTTATTCGGATTGGGATATCCATGGCGTTAGCTTGTTAGAGCGTGAAGGTCTCTCTGATCTGGTGATCCTTTATGCCGGTAAGGATGAAGAACGAGTAGGTCTGTACTATTCGCCAAACGGTGTTGTTGTTCGCGTAAACCGGGATGATATTTATGTGGATAAACCGATAGATATTCCGGGAAAAGTGATCGATCAGGTCAATAGCTGTTTTCTGCAACCGGTTATTCTTGATCTACGCGAAGACCTGGGTGAATCGATAGTTGTGGGTGTCTTGGAAGATGATCTGTTTAAGATAGTTGTATTTGATGAAAATCATGACTTCCTTTATCTTATTGAAAGTATAGACGAACAACATGTACCTCTTGTAGTCATGGAAAAATTCAAAGCATCCAGTTTTGGGAAGTATACCGTGAATGAGATTAAAGATATGAAAAATGAGACCGAGATTCATTATTTATTTTACTTTGACGATGAAAACCGAAAACATAATGTGGCTACAGTCAGTGAATGGGATGATTATATTGCCGTTGTGACCTATTAAGCTTCTTGTTCACAAATCTCCGAACTTCTATTCTTAATTCGCTGTCTGTTACATAAAAATGGGAAAAGTTTTGTACTTTTGCGCCATATTTGAAAAATTCGAACATAATGAACCTACAGGAACTGAGTGAACAGGAAGTTATCAGGCGGGGAAGTCTGGAACAGATGCGCCAGTTGGGAATTGATCCTTATCCAGCTGCAGAGTACACAACCAATGCATATGCTACCGAGATAAAAGAAACGTTTAAAGACGATGATCCTCCGCGTCCTGTCCAGATCGCCGGACGTATTATGAGTCGCCGTATCATGGGGAAAGCTTCTTTTATGGAGTTGCAAGACAGTGAAGGACGTATTCAGGTCTATATTTCACGGGATGAGATCTGCCCGGATGAGAATAAGGATCTGTATAACGTCGTTTTCAAGAAACTATTGGATATTGGTGACTATGTGGGTATCAATGGGTTTGTTTTTCGTACACAGATGGGTGAAATATCTGTGCATGCGGAAGGATTGACCGTATTGGCCAAATCTCTTCGCGTACTACCTATCGTTAAGAAGAAAGACGGAGTTGTTTATGACGGATTTACTGATCCGGAACAACGTTATCGTCAACGTTATGTCGATTTAATTGTGAATGAAGGTGTTAAAGATGTTTTTGTCAAGCGTACAAAGGTCTTTAATTCGATGCGTGAGTTTCTGAACAATCACGGCTATATAGAGGTCGATACCCCTGTATTACAGAGTATCCCGGGAGGAGCAACTGCCCGTCCGTTTATTACACATCATAATGCGTTGGATATCCCTTTGTATCTGCGTATTGCCAATGAATTATACTTAAAACGATTGATCGTCGGTGGTTTTGAAGGAGTGTATGAGTTTAGTCGCAACTTCCGTAATGAAGGGATGGATCGTACACACAATCCGGAGTTCACTGTGATGGAGTTTTATGTGGCGTATAAGGACTATAACTGGATGATGAACTTTACCGAACAGATGTTGGAAAAAATCTGTATGGATGTGCATGGTACGACTAAAGTGATGATGGGAGATAAAGAGATTGACTATAAAGCTCCGTATCCACGTGTCACGATGATCGATTCGATCAAACACTTTACCGGAGTCGATATCAGTGGAATGAATGAAGACCAATTGCGTGATGTTTGCCGCCAACTGGGTGTTGAACAGGATGCAACAATGGGAAAAGGAAAACTGATCGATGCGATATTCGGAGATAAGTGTGAAGGAAATTATATTCAACCGACATTTATTATTGATTATCCGATAGAGATGTCGCCATTAACCAAAAAACACCGGAATAATCCGGAACTGACCGAACGTTTCGAATTGATGGTTAACGGAAAAGAGTTGGCCAATGCTTATTCGGAATTAAACGATCCGATCGATCAGCGTATGCGTTTTGAAGATCAGCTACGGCTATCAGAAAAAGGAGATGATGAGGCGATGTTTATCGATCAGGACTTCTTGCGTGCCCTCGAATATGGGATGCCTCCGACAAGTGGAATCGGTATCGGGATGGATCGTCTGGTGATGTTTATGACCGGGCAGGAAAGTATCCAGGAGGTGCTGTTTTTTCCTCAGATGCGTCCGGAGAAGAAGCAGAAGAAAGAGGAAGAAGAAAACGGCGAAGCCTAATCTATTGCTATGAATTTACCGGGAAAAATCGCCATTATGGGAGGGGGAAGCTGGGCGACGGCTTTAGCGAAAATTGTACTCTCCACGCAGGATCATATCAACTGGTATATGCGCAGACCTGATCGTATTGCGGACTTCAAACAGGTCGGGCATAATCCGGTCTATTTATCGTCGGTCAAGTTTGATACGGATAAAATTACTTTTTATGCGGATATCAATCAGGTGATAAATGATTCGGATACATTAATTTTTGCGACTCCGTCACCTTTTCTTAAACAACATCTGGAAAAGATAAAAACACGGTTAAGTGATAAATGTATCATTTCGGCCATCAAAGGTATTGTGCCGGATGAGAATATACTGATCACCGATTATTTTGCGGAATATTATCAGGTACCACATGAAAATATTGCGATCATTGGAGGGCCATGTCATGCGGAAGAGATCGCATTGGAGCGTCTGTCGTATGTCACCTTGGCCTGTTCGGATATTCAGAAATTAGATGTACTGGCCAGCGTTTTCAGTAATCATTATCTGAAAAACTCCCTCTCGGAAGATGTGGCCGGAATCGAATATGCTGCTGTTTTAAAGAATGTCTATTCCATTGTAGCAGGCATCTGCCATGGCATGAAATACGGAGATAATTTTCAGGCTGTATTCCTTTCCAATGCGATCAAAGAAATGCGACGGTTTGTGGATGCTGTTCATCCGATCGAACGAGATATTACCGATTCGGTTTATCTGGGCGATTTATTGGTTACGGCCTATTCGCGTTTTAGCCGGAATCGTACATTCGGCACGATGATCGGGAAAGGCTATTCGGTAAAAACCGCTCAATTGGAGATGGAGATGATTGCAGAAGGGTATTATGGCACCAAATGTATTTACGAGATCAATGAGAAATACAACGTCGATATGCCTATCCTGAATGCACTCTATGAAATATTATACGACAAACGATCACCTATTACGGTCATTCGTGAATTAACGGAAACATTTATATAAAGCAATAAAATAATAGATACGAAAATGAAAAATATCAGTTTAAACATTGACAAAGCATTAGGTCTTATCACGAAAGAACAAGTGTATGCACAGGAAGGGAAAGTAAAAGAGTGTAATCAGCTGTTGGAGACCGGGAAAGGTGCCGGTAACGACTTTTTAGGTTGGATGCATTTACCTTCTTCGATCACAGAAGCAGAACTGGCTGATATTGAAAATACGGCTAACGTATTGCGTTCGAAATGCGATATCGTTGTAGCGATCGGAATCGGAGGAAGTTATCTGGGGACTAAAGCTGTAGTAGAAGCCCTGAATAACAGCTTTGATATGTTATTGAGTGATCGTAAGAATCCAATTCTTTTGTATGCCGGACAGAATATCGGAGAAGATTATTTATATGAACTGACTGAAGTATTGAAAGGCAAACAATTTGGTTTGATCAATATTTCTAAATCGGGTACAACAACAGAACCGGCTTTGGCTTTCCGTATGTTGAAAAAACAGTTGGAAGACGCTGTCGGAAAAGAGGAAGCCAAGCACCGTATTGTCGCCATTACAGATGCTAAAAGAGGCGCTTTGCGTACATTAGCCGATCAGGAAGGATATAAGACGTTTGTTATTCCGGATAATGTAGGCGGACGTTTCTCTGTGTTGACTCCGGTAGGTTTATTGCCGATTGCTGTTGCAGGTATTAATATCCGTGATTTGGTGGCAGGTGCTGTTTCTATGGAGAAAGTAACCGGTTCAGATGTTCCTTTGACAGAAAATATTGCCGGGTTGTATGCCGCAGCAAGAAATGAACTATATAAAGGAGGAAAGAAAATTGAGATTTTGGCAAACTTTCATCCGAAATTACATTATATCGCTGAGTGGTGGAAACAGTTGTATGGCGAAAGTGAAGGTAAGGATGGAAAAGGTATTTTCCCCGCTTCAGTAGATTTAACAACCGACTTACATTCTATGGGGCAATGGATACAGGATGGTGAACGCACGATCTTTGAAACGGTCATCTCTGTGGAGAAACCGGATCATAAAGTGGTTGTTCCTACTGACGAAGCAAATCTGGATGGATTGAACTTCCTGGCCGGAAAACGTGTGGATGAAGTCAATAAAATGGCGGAACTGGGTACGCAATTAGCCCATGTGGACGGAGGTGTTCCTAACCTGAAGATCACGATGCCGGAAGTCAATGCCTATTATATCGGACAGTTATTCTATTTCTTTGAAAGAGGTTGCGGTATCAGTGGATATATGCTGGGTGTGAATCCGTTTGATCAACCGGGAGTGGAAGACTACAAACGCAATATGTTTGCTTTGTTGAACAAACCGGGATATGAAAAAGAAACAGAAGCGATAAAAGCCAGATTATAATAAAACCAGAATAGAGACGAAAGGGTGGGGTGCATATCTCACCCTTTTTTATAGATTTAGAGCAACTTTGTGGCTCTCAAAAATAAGTGAATAGTTATGATCCGAACAGCAATAGAACATTATTTACAAAAACAGCAACAAGAACGTATCTCTCCTAAAGCGGTTCTTTTTGATATGGATGGAGTGCTCTTTGACTCTATGGTGTTTCATGCCCGTGCCTGGCAGGAGATCGCTGAAAAACATCATTTGCGGTCTGTTCCGGAGGATTTTTTCCTGTTTGAAGGCATGACTGGTGGAAATACAATCAATGAATTGTTTCTGCGCACCCGGCAGCGGGAGGCTACTGCGGAGGAGAAAGAATCCATCTATAATGAAAAGGCTGCCTTGTTTAATCAATACAATGACGGAGAACCAATGCCCGGAGCCCTGGAGGTATTGGAAAAGGTAAAAGCTTTTGAGTTGAAACGGGTGCTTGTTACAGGCTCAGGACAACGTAGTCTGCTTGAAAAATTGGAGCATACTTATCCGGGTTTCTTTGAAAAAGAGCGGATGGTGACAAGTTATGATGTCAGATTTGGTAAACCGCATCCGGAACCGTATCTGATCGGATTGGAAAAGGGTGGAGTCCAACCGCATGAAGCCATTGTTGTAGAGAATGCACCGATGGGGGTGCAGTCGGCTGTTGCTGCACATATCTTTACGATAGCAGTCAATACAGGCCCATTAGCTGATCAGGTCTTGTTGGATGCCGGAGCCAATCTGCTTTATCCCGATATGAATGCCTTAGCCAAAGATTGGGAAGCGATCATGACTGCTTTCTCTGAGATTTGAAGAGAAGGAAGAGGATAGAAACAAAAAAAGCCGGTTCGCAACCGGCTTTTTTTGTTTTATGAGCATGTTTAATTAATAAACATAAGCTGCTTTATCCAGGAAGTCGAAACTTTGTTTCACACTTTCCTGAGGATTGTTGTTGGTGTATTGTTCAACTTCCACATACCAGTCTTTTACATTGTTGGCTTTCATCTGTTCGAAGATCGGTTGGAAATCCATGAAGCCACTTGCTCCGATTTCTTTTTCATCTTTAATGTGGATATTCTTGAACTGAGCAGGACGTTCTTTCAAGTATCTAACAGGATCTTGTCCACCCATTTTTACCCAATATACGTCCATCTGGAAGAATACGTGATTTTTACTTACTGTATCCAACATGATGTCATAAACCATTTTACCATCGATGACTGTTTCGAATTCGAAGGCGTGATTATGATAACCGAAAGCGATACTTGCAGCAGCAGTTTTCAAACCGATAGCTGTCAGGTAATCACAATAGTTTTTCATATCGTCCATGGTGGTATTATTGTTGATCGTAAGCATTGGCATGACCATGTATTTACAGCCCAACTCATTGTGAGCTTCAACACATTTGTCCCACCACATCATTACTTCAGCTTCGTTTTCTTTAGAATACGACTGGTTTACGTGCGCACTGGTACATTTCAATCCATTGTCATTCACCAATTTCTTGAATTCTGACGGCTGCATACCGTAAATCTTACCATTATCATAACTGGCTGTTTCTACATGAGTATATCCCATTTTAGCGACAGCTTCAATTACTTTCTGAATTCCGTCGTCTTTTACCATTTCACGAAGTGAATAAAGTTGAAGACCAATGTGTTTGCCACTTCCTGCTGCTGCAGCACTTCCACCGCCACAAGAAGATAATAACTGAGGGGCAACCATACCACCGGCAAGCAAGAGAGATGCCTGCTTTAAAAAGTCACGTCTGTTTTGCATAGCACTAATTTTATTGAGTTTATTTGAGAATTTTCACAAAAGTATAACTATATTTTTACGTTGGTAAGTTTAAATTGTTAAAATCTTTAAAAATGACAATGCCTTTGACTTTTGGCGATCCACAACCATTGAGACAAACGTATAAAGTTTTTTTCAACCTCCAGCATGTTATACGGCAAAACCTCCCGGCTTACTATCCGGAATGGAAACCAATTTAGACCACTTCTCCGTTTTATTTAAACGGGTTTCCAGTTCTATGCAGACTGTTTTCCTGTAGCATACGGATCACTTTTCTGTTAGAGGTACCTCTAAAATGTTTTACACGTACCTCTAAAAGAATTTAGACGTACCTCTAAATTTGTTTAGACGTACCTCTAACAGAAAATGGATGTAGGTGTAACAGAAAACAGGTTGGGATGTCCCTGATTTTTCATCTGCAGAATCGAAAAAAAGCATCTGCATTTTCTGATAAATACTTAGATCTTCTGAAAAAAAGTATTAGCTTTGCCAATTTTTGTTCATGAAATGTCTGATGATGACATTTTTCACAACAAAACAAAAAAATATTTTTCACAACAAAACAAAGAGAAAAGTTGTTATTTAGTTAAGCATATAAAGAACTATTTTGAATGGTACATTTTAGATTAAACAAATAACAAAGCAAACCGTTCTATTAGTGCGACTAGCGATATCGCAGTTTATTGCTTGATATCAATATCTGTTTTTTATGAATGGGACATGGTTTGATACAAAAGAAGATGAATTATACTGTTTTAATCCACTTATTTAGAGGAAAAATGAAAACTGAAAAAAGACCAGTGCGTTTTCGCGTTGGGATGATAAGTTTGGCTTTACTTATGACTACCGGCATCTTGAAAGCCCAGGAGAGATATACCGTACAATCTACACAAAATAGTCATTTGTTGATAGAGCATCGTACAACACAAACACCTCATATTATTTATCCGCCTTCATCAATAGCCTTGAAAACGAATTTACTTTACCTGGCGACATTGACTCCCAATCTTGCCCTTGAAATCGGTATTGGAAAGAAGATGACATTGGAGATAGGAGGGGGGTATAATTTTTATGATCCCGATAATCAGAAGCACTGGAAGCATTGGCTTGTTCAACCGGAGTTCCGGTATTGGTTCTGTGAACGTTTTAATGGCAGTTTTCTGGGAGTGCACGCTTTAGGTGGAGAGTATAATTTTTCACGGATTAATTTACCGCTATCCGTTTTTGATGATCTGGATGCGTATCGGTATGAGGGTCATTATTATGGAGGAGGCCTCTCTTTCGGTTATCAATGGATACTTAGTAAACGATGGAATCTCGAATTGTCTGTAGGCGCCGGCTATGTGCGGGTTCACTATGATAAGTACAACTGTGCTTCTTGCGGCGGCAATATCGAACAAGGTACTAAGAATTATTGGGGGCCTACGCGAGCTGCCGTTTCATTTTTATTCTTCTTATAAATTCTTGTCATGAAAAAAATATATCTGATACTCATATCGCTTATCGCTCTATTGCCTGTTGCGGCGGGAAATATTGTCTATCCTGAAAATGTGAAATATGCATTTCGGGCAGAGAAAGAAGGCAATACCCTTCATCTGAATTTAGATATTGTTTTGGATGAGATGCATCTTCCGACTCAGGGAATGGTGGTATTTACTCCGGTTATAATCGCTCAAGACCAAAAAATATATCATCTTGCGCCGGCGGTAGTTACCGGCTCAAATCGATATAAAGTCCTTCAGCGGCTTTTGGCTTATGATAATCCGGTATTCGAACAAAGCCCACAAGTTTTGGTCAAGAGAAAAAACAGCTCTTCACAGACGATCTCTCTTTCATATATAATCCCTAATGAGGAGTGGATGCAGGGTGCCGATTTGTATGTCTATGGAGAGGCCAGTGGTTGTGTGAACTGTGGAAATGTGCAGGATCAACAACTGGTGAAAAACGATATCGTTCCTTTGCAGCCGGTTTATGTGCCGGTATATACGGTCTCTTATATCGTTCCAGAAGTAGAGGTAAAAGAACGTAGTGAAACATTTGTCGCTCGTATAAATTATGAAGTCGGTCGGTACGAACTATTACCGAATTATAAAAATAATGCAGCCGTATTGGCGGATGTCGATGCACTGGTCAAATCGCTACAGAATGATCGGGATCTGACGATTACTCATCGTACAGTCACCGGATATGCTTCTCCGGATGGGAACTTCGACAGTAATCTGCTCCTTTCTCAGAATCGGGCAAAGTCGTTTATGGACTATCTACAGCAGAAATATCGTTGGGATGCCAACATCACTTATGAAGGACGTGGAGAAGACTGGGTTGGCTTGAGAGAAGCTGTCGAGAATGCTTCAAACCTATCTCAGAAGCATGCAATTATTGCAGCAATAGACAATCGATCGGATATTGCTCGTCGTAAACAGTCGCTCAAGGCTCTGGAAAAGGGGAGTGTATATAAGACGTTACTTAATGAATATTTCCCATCGCTTCGTCGTAATGAGTTTAAGGTCTCTTATATCGCCCGTGCATTTAATGTAGAGGAAGCCCGGGAGGTCATTCGTACACGTCCTCAATTACTCAGTCTGAACGAAATGTTTCTGGTAGCAAACAGTTACCCGAAAGAGAGCAAAGAGTTTAAGGAAGTATTTGATATTGCCGTTCGTATGTTCCCGGATAGTCAGATAAGCAAAATCAATGCTGCTGCTATGGAGATTGAGACCGGTTCGGCTGAGCGCGCTATCGAACGCCTTATCGGAGTTGAAACTCCCGAGGCCTGGAACAACCTGGGAGTTGCTTATGCACAATGCCAAGAAGTCGATCTGGCTCGCCAATACTTCCAACGCGCTATTCAAGCCGGAAATACCCAGGCACTTCATAATCTTGAACAGTTGAACAAAAAATAAATAAATACCAATAAGGTTGTCTTAAACGAGCCGATTGGATAAACGATAAATACAATAATGATGCTAAAAATAACACGAATATTCTTATTTCCGATACTTACCGGGATTCTGTTATTCGGATCTTCATGTGTAAAAGACGGGGGTGAACCTTGCCCTAACTACCTAAAGATCGTATATGATTATAATATAGAATATGTCGATCAGTTTCACCGTCAGGTTACCTTCCTGAGTATTTTTATGTTCGATGCCGAGACTGGGGTGTTGATACGTGAGGTGAAGCAGACTCAGCAATCGTTCCCCGAGAATTATACGATACAAGTGCCCGAAGAATGGCTTGGGCAGAGTTATGATATTATGGTATGGGCCGGTCTTGATCCTGATTCCTATACGTTTCCTGATTTAATTCCCGGTAGTTCCACTTTGGAAGAATTTCAACTCAAGGTGCGTGATTATGAGAAGCAACTTGTAGAGCGTCGTTCGGAATTAGAACCTCTTTGGCACGGTCAGCTGTCTGATGTGACCTTTGCCGATACGGAAGAAAAGAGTTATACGGTATCGTTGATGAAAGATACGAAGCGATTCCGGGTTGTTCTACAGAGTATGAGTGATACCATATCTATTGATGTCAATGATTTTGATATCCGTCTATTGTCTGCAGATGGTTGGTACGATCATCAGAACAGGGTACTTGATCCGACCGATCGCGAAATCACTTATCTTCCTTATTATACAGCCAACGATGCCGAGTCGGGCGCTATTGCCGAAATGAACTCACTGCGGTTGATGAATGACGGACGGGTGAATACGCTTCGTATCTCCAGTAAATCGTCTGGCAAGGTGATATTGGATATCCCTTTGATGAAATATCTGAATGCCCTTCGGCTCTTAGAATTCTCCAACTTACCTTTTCAGGAGTACCTGGATCGGGAAGACACCTATTCGATCCTGATCTTCCTGAACTATCTGAAAGATGATTCCGAAGATCCCGGGACTCCCGGTAAAAAGGGGAACTGGTTGGCGGTTCAGATTTCGATTAATGAGTGGATTCTCCGCTTTCAGGATATTGATTGATAAAAAATATGAGTAATAAATAGTTTAACAATTAAAAATTGAGTTATGAAAAAAAATTATTTCAAGAAAGTTGTTTTGGCAACTTTGACAGTAGGGTTAATCTTTACTTCCTGTTCGGATGATTCCGATGATATTGTGGACAAGGGTAAAACGGAAGGCGAAATAGGTTATGTTTCTCTTGCATTGATCAATAGTAGTGTGCGTGGCATGACAAAAGCCGAAGGTAGCCTTCATTATGGAACTGCAGATGAAAATAATGTAGACTCGGCTCTTATTGTTTTATATGATGGTGCTACTCCTGCTTCGAGTAAAGTTAAGTATCATATTAAATTGACAGAGATAGGTACTCCGGGCGCGCCAGGTGGTGATATGCACAGTATTTCTCCGGGATCGAGTGCTACAACCTATAGAACAAAAGCACAAGAGGTTGTAAAAGCAAATTATAAATTAGCTGTATTTATTAATCCTCCTGCTGCCTTGGATGCTGTTACGGCATTAGATCAGACATTAGGAGCTATGACAGCTGCAGCTTCGGTAACTGTAGACCAACTGACCATGGGAAAAACAAAAAGAGACAATTTCCTGATGAGTAATTTTGCTGGCTTGGTGGATGTACTTGAAAGTGACATTTATGATACCGAAGCTGAAGCTGAGGTTGCTCCGGTCAAATTAAATGTTGAACGTGCGGTAGCTAAAGTTACTTTGGGTGTAGCTAGTAATCTTGCCACTGCTTCAGCGTCGCTGGGTGCGACTATTGGAGAAATTAAGTGGGATGTAGATGTTATTAACAAAAAAACATTCTGGATGAGAAATCCGGCAGAAATGCTTGATGCTCCAAGTGGAACTGTTGTAGGAACAACGACCGAAGTTGCAACAGCAGCAAATCGTATATATATGTATGCCAAAGATCCTAACTGGGATGATTTCAGCCATAGCCGTAATACGACTCTTACGGATCCATTAACTGATGAGTTTATTTATAAAACCGGAACTGCTACGCTTGCTTTAGCTCCAACAACATCTACTGATCCGGTCAATGAAGATACTTACGCATATGTTACGGAAAATACAATGGCTGCGTTAGAGCAATGGGAGGATGTCACGACCTGTGTGTTGATATCTGCGGTAATTACTCCTAAAAAAACGTTTTTTGGAGAAACTTTAAATGCAGGCGATCAGTACTTCTTATTCCGTAATATGGCCTTTACTCTTAGAGATATACAGGAGATTCATTTAGCATATTCTAGTGATGCACAAACGATTACTAGTGCTAGTGGTAAAACATGGAAAGTTTTAATCGCAGAGGCTGCAAATGCCGGTATTATTGCTTTGCCTGGTATTTTAGAGGGCATGAAAGGGACTGAAGATTTTAATGAATATACAGCTGCTCCTAGTAAATCAAAAGATGTTATTAAATCGAACGGAACCGTTCGTTTCTTTGCTGAAGATGCACCTAATTATTACTATGTTCCTATCCGTCACTTCAGTGATGATCTTCAAGCTGACGCTATGGCTTATGGCCGTTATGGTGTTGTTCGTAATAACTGGTATAATCTGTCACTGAACAGTATCAAGAGTTATGGTACTGCTGAAATACCGACAGACAGACCTGATCCGGATGATAAAGAAGAATCTTGGTTGTCTGTTGAATTTACGATCCTTCCTTGGATAGAACGTGGTCAGGGAATAGGGCTCTAAACGAACTATTAAAAACACACAGAGATTATGAGTGTCTCTGTGTGTTTTAAAAAAAGAGGTTTCTGATGCCTCTTCTTTTCCGATAGATTGTATGAATCTTATTCAGTGTAGGTCTTCGTTTTATCAGAATATGAAAGAACGTTTGTTACAGCAAGTACAGAAATCAGGTTTGCTTGAACCGTGTCGGGTTATGTCAAACGATTAATTTTTAGAAAGAGTAATGAAGCAGTGTATATATCGTGTGTTTCTAATGCTGGGATTAGCCTTGTGGCTTTTCTCTTGCACTGAGGCCTCTATAATTGACCCCGAAAATATGCCCGGAGATGGTACCCATAACGGTACCGGGGATATCTTTTCGTTGGCCATGCGAATACCTCTGCCCGATGATTATATGTACACAAGAAGCTATGAAGGAGTAAACAGAGGAAGCGTTGCAGAAGTTCTGATTGAGGGAGTAAGAATGGTGCTCTATGAAGGAGGGGTTGTTAAGTATAGCCTGGATTTGAATATACAACTGGAACCTGATAACGATAATATCAAAGTTACGGGTGACGATGTCTATATTTGGGCAACTGACGGAAAAAGAATCCTTATTCAAACGAGAGCCCGTACATTCGAAAGGGGCAACTATGAGATGCTTGTTCTGATTAATCCCAACGATGTTATCAAAGCAAAAACGGAGAAAGGAGATTTATTTAGCGAACTTGATGCTCCTTTTGATACTTCTGATATGTACCGTTACCGGACGGTAGGTGAAGGTGCGAATTCGTACAAAGAGGCGGCTTATTTCCTGATGTTGAATTCCCAAGGCCCTGTGAGATTAAATGCGAAATATTTCTATGACACCGAGGAAAAAGCAGAGATCAACCCGGCTTACATCAGTTTGGAACGTGTTGCCGCAAAACTCGAATGCAACTATACAGGTATTTCTGATACCCGCTCTACCGCTGTAGCTCCCTACGGACGGTTTGTGATGTTGTTGGATTACAACAACCAATCGGCTGCTCCCTGGGGAGATGATTATGATATTCCGGAAGACTGCACCCAATGTCCGGTACATGGTTGCAACGGTACGTTTGACCGTAAGACCAAAAAGTGTAGTGCCAAACCGTATCTTCATACTTACGACGGCTTGGGACTTGTGGCCGACCGGGTACGTTACATGGTAGCGACCGACCTAAGCTGGGAGGCCGATATTGTCAATAAAAAAAGCAACTGGCTCAGACAACTTACCTACAAAGCCGGAGGTGTTGTTCTGGAAGAACAAGGCCATCTCGACAGGGAAAATTTTTATGCCGAAGATCCCAATTTCTCCGGTATATCAGGGTCGGGTTCGTCCAACCTAAACGCGAATTTCAATTATATATCAAGTAATGATTTAATTCCGGGTGCTGAGGGTAGTACAGCAAAGAAACTATATCCGCAACTTCCCGGATACAAATACTATAAGTACTGGTCATGGGACAAAGGAGATACTCAGCCGATGTATATACCCGAAAACACCATGAGTCAAAGTGAGCAAAAAAGAGATGTCGTAACCCGGGTTGTTTTTAAAGCGGTTCTTAAAAGAGAACAATTTGGCGAAAGTACGACTGATCAAAACCCGGTCTCCCCTGCACCGATTGGCGATTTTTTCGTATTCAAAGGGGGAAGTACGGAGATCAATGACTATAAATACAACAACTATAACAGAGACAACTCTACGTTCTTTATTCTTCGCCCGGAAGATGTGGCGATATACGCCTCTGCATCCACCACAGAACATATCCATATCTATCTTCGAGATGGTATCCTGGAGGCTATCCAACAGTTTAAAACCGATAATCCGGACTTTGATTTCTCCGATTGGAAAAATGAAGGCCCCGCACAATCAACCAATCTATCATTCTATAAAAACGGCGAAATCTATTACGAGGTGCCGATCGAACATTTTTCAGTAGCCGAGGCAGGAGGTGCTGGAAAGTACGGACGTTTTGGGGTGGTACGTAACAACTGGTATAAACTGAATGTGGAAAATATAATCTCTATCGGAGCGCCTGTCCTGCCGGAACCGACCTCTGAGTTTATAGAACCAGCTACACGGTCTGCGTTGCCGGAAACAAAAAGCAGTTCAAACTTTCTGATCAGGAATCAGTCTATCATATTCTAAACAATCGATATGATTATGAATAAAATGATAACAAATACAATTTACTTGAAGCAAATAAGAATCATCATATTCTTATTTGGTTTATTATTAATAAACGAACAATTAGCCGCACAGAACGCAACATTAGTCACCATTTTCAAAGAAGATTTTGAGAGACCTGAGTTTAGCGATGGTTACATATTGCCAAATCCGGGAATCGGAAATTTCTATGATTTTACATACGCTACAGCTGTGCCTATGGCCTCTAATGTCGGAGAATGTATTATTACTCAAAATTCTGACCTGGTTGGACATGGTTATTCTCATCCGGGTCATAACGGAAGTGGGTATTATCTTTTTGCTGTGAAAGAGGCTGGTACCGACCCGAAAAAAATCTATTCTGTGACTGTCCCTGCTGTAAAAAAAGGACAGACTGTTCAATTTGGCGTTTATTATGATGATGTAGATGGTGGATACAATTTTGAAATACAAGCCACCGGAACGGGTATTGGGGGTGAAACAAAAACTTCGGACCTCTTTTATAATTCGGGTGGAGGATGGATATTCTGGTCTTATACGGTTACGGCCACACAGGATGGAGAACTTATTTTCAGTATAAGGGATAAGTACGGATATGGTGATAACTCCCACAAGTTTGGGATAGATGATATTGCAGTAACCCAAAAGGCGATACATATTACTTCTCCTGCTTCATTAGCTGCTAATACACAGGTGAATACGCAGGTTTCTTCTCCTTTTCAGGCGGAATATTATAATCCGTTGGGAGATGCAGCCTACACCTATGTATGGCAGAAATACAACGGCAGTTCATGGGTTGAAGCTACCGGTGTGAATGCAACAGGATCGGGAAACGCGACTTCTTTTACAGCAAACTTCACTCCTGCTGCGGAAGATACGGAAGGATATGTCAATTACAGGCTGGTTGTTACTGCTGGTGGTAGTGATGTTTTCTATTCGGATGTCATAACGGTAGAATATATCTCGGACGAATATCTGTTTAAGGAAGACTTTGGAGGGAATTGGATCTCTACCGACCAAACAGATATCTCCGGTGCTTCGGGTGACTGGTGGGTTAAGCCGGGCGCTCAGCCTTCTATAATAACGGATTTTAATTACGGGTCGCCCGATAATACCTCAGACAGCAGGGATAAAGCAGAAGTATCCTACGGACAAAGGCCGATTAAATTGGATGTAGACGGATCAGCAACGTATGCTATCACAAAACTGGCAGGTTGGAAGTTACCCCTTCCTGGTTACGCAGAAGGTGATAAATGGAAATGGGGAGACGGAGAAGGAGGAGGCAAAGGAGGCTTTGACGACCACACTTTCCCGGGAGATAATTCAAAAGGATATTTTATGTACTCCGTGAACCGCGAAAATACGGTGAAGACGGTTTATGAAGCGACTATTCCAGTTACCTCGGATATGCTGGGTAAAAGTTATTCCTTCAGTGCATGGCAGGTAGCCCTTTGGGGGAGAGCAGATGCATTTCCATATCAATTCAAGTTGGAAGTAGAAAATACATCAGCAAGTGTAACTGATTTCGCTGAGTTTGAGGTCAGTGATGATTGGGAAGAAAGAAAATTGTTGTTTTACATCCCCACCGATTATTCCGGCAGTACTATAACCATCCGTATATCCTCTCAAGGAGATAATTTATGGCTTGGTCTGGATGATATTACCCTTACGGATTACGACTCCTATGTCACTATTACTTCGCCTTCATCGGGAAGTAGTGTTGGTTTGAATGCAACCTTTTCGGTCGATTATCAATATGTCAGTTCTACCATCAACTACAGGTGGCAAAAGAGTGTTGATGGAGTTAATGACTGGACAGATATAACAGCGTCAGATGGTACAGCAACAGGAGTTAGTGGTACTTTTTTTGCAAACATATTTTCAGTAGAAGATGGTTTCTATTACAGGGTATTGATTACAAAGGGTGGTCATACAAATTTTGCCGGAGCAATGGCTTCAACACCTGTTCAACTGTTCCGGGATACCGATTATCTGTTTAAAGAAGACTTTGGAGGGAATTGGATTTCTACCGACCAAACAGATATCTCCGGTGCTTCGGGTGACTGGTGGATTAAGCCGGGCACTCAGCCTTCCATAATAACAGATTTTAATTATGGACAATCCGATGACTCTGGAGGTAGCGCGGATAAAGTTGAAAATGCTTATGGTCAAAGGCCAATTGAACTGGATGTTAAAGGAGCGGCCACATATGCCATCACAAAACTGGCCGGATGGCAGTTGCCCATTCCTGGTTATCCGGGTGATGAATGGATATGGGGATACGGAAGTGGAAACGGCAAAGGAGGCTTTGACGACCACACTTTCCCCGGCGACAATTCAAAAGGATATTTTATGTACTCTGTGAACCTGACAAATTCGGAGAAGACAGTTTATGAAGCGACTATTCCGGTTACTTCGGATATGTTGGGAAAAAGCTTTACTTTCAGTTCATGGCAGGTAGCTCTTTGGGGGAGGGTCGATGAACTTCCTTATCAATTTAAATTGGAGGTGGAAAACGCTTCAGAAACTGTGACTGATTTTGCTGAGTTTAAGGTTGGTGATAATTGGGAAGAAAGAAAATTATTGTTTTACATCCCCTCCAATTATTCCGGCAGTACCATTACAATACGCATATCCTCCGTTGGTAATAATTTATGGCTTGGCCTGGATGATATTCTCCTTACTGATTATAACTCCTATGTCACCATTACTTCGCCTTCATCGGGGAGTAGTGTTGGTATGAATGCGACCTTTTCGGTCAATTATCAATATGTCAGTTCTACCATCAACTACCGGTGGCAAAAGAGTGTTGACGGAGTTAATGACTGGACAGATATAACAACATTTGATGGTACAGCAACAGGGATTAGTGGTACTTTTGCAACGAATATATCATCTGTGGAAGATGGTTATTATTACAGGGTTTTGATTACAAAGGGTGATCATACAAATTTTGCCGGAGCAATAGCTTCATCACCTGTTCAACTGTTCCGGGATACCGATTATCTGCTTAGAGAAGATTTTGGAGGTTGTGACTCCGAACAGAATTTTATCTATAAAGCAGACAATTTCTATGAGATTCCGGGATATGAGTATGTGAATGCAGATGCAGGAACAGTAAGACCTAACCCTGGAAGTGGGTATTATATAATTACGAATCAGGTCTATCTGAATTACTGGACAAATGGAGAAAATCCTGAAGAAATTACGACTGAGTGGTATACGGATGTAACAGATCATTCTGGTTGTGGGAATGGTTACTTCCTACAGGTTCATGCCAGAAAAGCATTAGATGATGAAAGTATGCAATTTTATAAGACGAATCTTTCTGACCTATGTGCCGGCTCAAAACTGTCGTTTAAGGCCTGGATCGCCGATCTGGAAACAAATAGCAATACGACACAGAATTTTAAATTCCTTGTGAGTTTTAACAATGGAGAGACAGAGGAATATACAACCGGAAAGATCGAAGGAGGACATAATGCGCCATGGAAACAGTACGGGTTTGACTTTTTTGTACCGCAAGGAGCATCTTCAGCTACACTTTCTATACTTGCAGAAGGAG
This sequence comes from Parabacteroides sp. PF5-9, assembly GCF_029893105.1. Lineage (GTDB taxonomy): Bacteria > Bacteroidota > Bacteroidia > Bacteroidales > Tannerellaceae > JARXWG01. The sequence goes on from NZ_JARXWG010000006.1 coordinate 65,319, forward strand.
ATTGGGACTGGGGTAAGGCTTTTGCAATGGATGATATTGAAGTAAGAACATTAAGTGCGGTACAGATACTTAGACCTACAGAGACGCAAATCAACGTATTATACGGTCAGGAAGAAACACTTACAGGCTCTTATGCGTGTGGTGATCTAACTGGAACGCTTACTTATCAATGGCAGGAACGTACTGAAAGCGGGATATGGGTCAATAGCAGCGGAACCGGAGCCACGGGCACTCATTCGAATGCTAATTTTACGACCAATTATACAACAAAACCCATTGAAAATACGATCTATTACCGTTTTATGGTGACTGGAGATAATGATGAATCTGCATATTCTGATGTGGTTAAATTCATTCCGCAAGAAGTATCTGATTCGAAAACCTATTTCGTATGCCCGGATAATATGACAGATAGTCAGGCTTCATATTACCGAGGAAGTGGTGAAAAGTATCTTCCGGGAATGGTTAGCTTAGGTGAACCTGGTTATTTACCTTCACTGATCCGTATGGAGGCACCTGAAATACTTGGGATTACATATAAATGGTACACCAGTAAAGATGGGGGGGCGGAAGATGAACTGGAGGATCTGGATGAGTATGATCCAAGTCAGATATATTCTTCAGAGCAAGAAGTTCAAGACCCTATATTAATCTCTGACGGAAAGACACATACCATATCTGTTCAGAATGAAAGAAATACGAAAGGAGAGTTTAAAGAAAGAACGTATTGGTTAGAAATCTGCGATAGCTATGGCGTTCCTTTTCCTGATACAGAAAGAATCGAATACTCTTTGATGCCGGGTTATTTGTGTGGTAGTTTAGAGGCTGTTGTCTCCCCTGCAAATGCTCGTCGTATACATAGAGAGAGTTTTGGAGGAACAGATCCCGGCGATCCGAAGATAAAACCAACCCCACTTGAAAACATTACAATAGACTACGTACAGTATACTGTAGACGACGGAAATTTACCGGAAGGTGGTTATATGATTACGAAGGTAAGTCCGGGAGGTGAAAGTGGTGGTTGGGCAACAATACAAGACCATTTTTACGAAGGCCAGTCCAATGAAGAACATGGCTATTTAGTGGCAGTGAACGCTTCTGCAACCCCAGGGCATTTCTATACGCATCAATTAACTAATCTGGGTGCGTGTCGCAATATTGAATTGGTTGTTACCGGATGGTTTACCAGCTTTGTAAACTGGAATGGACTGGAGAAGGTCAATCTTAAATTCATATTGACAAACTCAGATACCGGTGAGGTATTATCCGAATTTATTTCTGGTAATATGGTCGATGGCGAAGGAAATAATTGGAGACAATTCGGATTCAGATTTTTTGTACCGGAAGATGTAACGAGTATAACCATGGAGGTGGTTAATAATAACTTTGGTACCGGTGGGGGAAACGACGTATTGATGGATGATATAGAGATTTATCTGGTCATTCCTCCGGTAACCCTCGTACCGTCTGTAAACGGTCACGTCTGTGGGGCAGAAGAAGGGATAGCTATCCTGGAGGGTACCTATACTGACGATGGCACTTTAGGGAATAATCTGGAGTATCGATGGGAGTTCAGTTCGACAGGTAAAGATGGTCCTTGGCAAGTTATTGCCGGCTCTAATGGAAGTGTGACCTCCGGAGTGATTACTACTGAAAAATCACATTTCGTGATCGAACATTTTACTGCAGTCAATAATGGACATTATCGTTTAGTCGTGGGACAGCTAGGAGTCTTTGATGGTACTCCAAATTATGCCTGTATGGCTGTTTCAGAGCCTCGTCAATTGATTTTTGCCGCTTCTGTAGACAATATCCCGGCTCCCTCATTAGTGAATAATAAGACTGCTTTTTGTTATTCGGATGTGGATGAAGATGGGTTTGTAACCTTTATCAATCAAGATACGCAGGTGACTGACAACAAGCCCTATGCAAGTTATACCTGGATGGTTGATGCGCTTGCAGTCGCTGATACGACAGCAAAAACGCTGAAATTAAAGTTGGCCGACTATGCCCCCGGATACTATACAGTCTCGTTGACAGCCAGTAATTCTGTGGGATGTACCGAAGCATCTCTGCATGAGTTTGTTTTATTCCCCAAGGAAACCACTTGGACCGGCAAAGGAGATCCAAATAACTGGAACGATTTTCGCAACTGGAATAATGGTGTGCCGGGCTACTGTACAAATGTGATCATACCCAATGAGGCGATTGATGTAGAAACAACGACTCTGTTAGACCATTATCCATTATTAATCAAACCAACGGTAGATTCATTGAACATTGAAAATAACTATATCAATAATCAGTCAAATTTGAATTTACAGAAAGAAGGGCAGAATAATGGACTTTTTTCTCTTCGTCCGGCTTGTGATACCATCACCTTTAAGATGGGAGGCGGAGTGGCTCGTACAAATTATTTGAATTATAAATTTGCTCGTGTAGACCTCGATGTGAAACCAAGTCGTTGGTACACCGTTGCGGCTCCGCTCCGTGCGATGTATTCCGGAGATTATTTTGTGGAAGGAAATGTGAGGCGACAGAATCCGGCAGTCTATATGATGAAATACAATACAACCAACCCACAGACAGGAGACACACCGGTAGAAGTGACAGGCGATTTCTCGAATCCTTTCAATACGCTAACCGAAGATCTGTATCCGGGTCTGGGATATGCTATTGGAGTTTATGACGGAGAGGATACGGCTGCCGAACTCCAACCGTTCCGTTTCCCTAAGGATAGTGCCAGTTATGCAATCTGGAACTACCATGGTGTTCATCTGGGCAATACAACGACGTTGAATCGTGATAGTATGGGACGGTTCACCTATGAAAGGCTTATACAGATAGAAAATAATCTGCCGACTGCCGAAACCACAGGTTTTACTACGATTGTAAAAGATGATCAAGGCAGTTATAAAACAGCCCTGTTGGGTAATCCTTTTATGTCGCATCTCGATTTCGATCAATTTAAGACCGCTAATCCGGCTATAACAGGTGGCTATTATATATGGACAGCTAATAATACATTTGAAGCCTATAAGCCGGGAGCCTTTTCGAACGATCCGAATCTCATCGCACCGATGCAATCCTTTATTGTAGAGAAAACAGGACAGATCTCCACGCTTCAATTCGACTTCACAATGTCAAAGACAACGTCCAATATAACCTTGCGCTCCGGAAGTGTGGAAAATGCACTATTGCGGGTGGATGTATTGCGGGATCAGGTGTCGCACAGTCATGTTCGTCTGCAATACAATCCGTTAGAGGAGAACAGTTATCACGCACGTAAAGACATGTGGACACTGTTCTCGGAAGAGAATACCGAACCCGCTGTTTTGTATGCGTTACTGGACGGAAAAGCGGCTTCTATTCGAACGTTGGGTGATTTGTCAGAACCTATCGAGTTGGGAATTCGTACTGATGTTAAAGGCAAACTGACTCTTCGCTTATCAGGTATGGAAACGTTGGATATTTCTCAAGATATTTATCTGGAAGATACTTTTACTGGAACGCTGCAGAATATGAGGGATATCCCAGAGTATACATTCGATAATCAGACCGGCTCTGTGCAGGGGAGACTATTTCTGCGAATAGGAGAGAAGGAAGAAGAGGGTGAGACTCCGGATTCGGATATACGTATTACGACCTATAACGGCTGGATTATGGTGAGTAGTTCAGTCGACGATCCGATAGAGTCTGTGAAAATACATACCTTGAATGGCCGATTAATTTATAACAAACATGCCATTGAACAGAGTTCTATTTCATTTAACACGTCGATTAGTCAGCAAGTCGTGTTGGTTACAGTAACCACTCGTCAGCGGCAAAAAACGGAAAAGGCTATTGTACAATAAAAACGGAATTCTAACGTATGTCTAAAAAATAACTATATTTGGAAATTAAATCTAATATATGTAAAACAAATTCTTATGAAAAATTTATCAATTCTTTTGATGGGACTATTATTCCCATTCATTTTATCTTGTTCTTCTTCTGGCAGTGGCCAATTGTTTAACGGACAGGATAATAGTAATTGGAATACAAAAGGCAACGTTGTAGTCAAAGACAATGCGTTGACTTTATCCGGTTCGGGAGCAGAGGCGGTATTGAAAAACGGAAAATATAAAAATTTTGACCTTAGTCTTGAATTACGAACGACTCCAGGAGCCAAAGGCGTTGTTTGGTTTCATACAGATCCTTTGTTGAATAAAGGGTATGGAGTGGCGATAAATAATAATCACAGTGATCCGATCTGGTGGAAAATGACAGGTAGTCTGTTGTCGGTACGAAATCTGACAAAGAGTTTTGTCAAGGATAACGACTGGTTTAAAATGGATATTCGTGTAGCAGGAAAAGAAGTGACTGTCAAAGTGAATGATCAGCTTATCGTTGATTATATCGAACCGGCAGCTCCTTATCGCATCGCTCCGAATACAAACACACTTTTGTCTGACGGGACTTTTGCTTTGGTCAATACAGGAAGCGGTGATATTCAGTTCAGAAACATCCAAGTCGAAGTGTTGGATCCGGGTAGTATCGATCTAAATGCGCAGTTGGCTCAAGCGAATGATGAACAAAAAGACGAAATCATCAAGTTGCATCAGGAGGATTTCCCGGTATTGGATTATCATGTACATTTAAAAGGAGGGTTAAATAAAGAAGTTGCAGCCGCACAGTCCCGTAAAACAGGTATCAATTATGCGATTGCTCCGAATTGTGGAATCGGATTCCCGGTCACCAATGATAAAGATATCTATAACTTTTTAGATACTATGCGTGCGCAACCGTTTATTATGGCTATGCAGGCTGAGGGACGTGAATGGATCACCACCTTCTCACAGGCTGCCCGGGATGAATTCGATTATGTATTTACTGATGCATTAACGTTTACAGATCCTAAGGGACGTCGTTCTCGCATCTGGCTTGCTGCTGAAACATTTATCGAAGATGAGCAGAAATATATGGATTTGCTGATTGATAAGATTGTCGACGTTTTACAGGAGCCGGCTGATATTTATGTGAATCCTTGTTACCTGCCCGATCAGATGAGCGACCGTTATGATGAGTTCTGGACAGAAGCTCGTATGAACCGTTTTATTGACGCTTTGGTAAAGAGTGGAAAAGCACTTGAGATCAATGAACTTTATGATATTCCGAATAAAGCGATTCTGATGAAAGCGAAAGCAGCAGGAGTAAAATTAACATTCGGATCAAATAATGTAAAACCGGAAGTAAGTGACTTATCATATAGTATCCGTATGAAGAAAGAGTTGGGACTGACTCCTCAGGATATGTATAAACCGAAAATTAAACTTTAAGATCAGTTTAGAATATAAAAACAGGCCTTCCGTATATGACTGTCGGAAGGCCTGTTTTTTATGTATAAACCTCTAAATCTCACAAGTCGGGATAAAATAATCCCGGATAGCTTCCGGTAGAAAAAAGCGGATATCCCTTTTTTCCTCTATCGCAGCTTGACGTATAAACGTAGAAGAGACTTCTATTTCCGGCGCATCATTCATAAAACGAACAGTCGTATATTCTTCCGGAATGATACAGTCGTAATTTTTTCTTGGATAAATAAGGATCGGATAGTTCTTCAAGAGAAGTTCCGCCTCTTTCCACTGTTTGATCATTCGCCAGTTATCGGCTCCCATAATGAAAGAGAACCGGTGATCGGGGTACTCCTTATCTAAAGCTTGTAAGGTATCTATTGTGTAGGATGGGCGAGGAAGCGAAAACTCGAAATCGCAGACTTTAAACTTCGGATAATTGCCAATCGCTTTTTCCGTCATTTCCAGTCGTTGTTTATCATCCAATAGTTTATTTTTCTGTTTCAATGGATTTTGAGGAGTCACCATAAACCAGATCTCATCCAACTCTTCATATTCGCAAATCCAATTAGCGAGCGCCAAATGACCGATATGAATCGGATTGAAAGAACCGGAGAATATGCCCGTTTTAATCATTGATCCAGAAAATGTTTAACGATTTCTAATGTTTCTGCCTTGGCTTTATCCAAATCATCATTGACCACCACAACGTCGAATTGCGGTTTGAAACTTAATTCGTATTCCGCTTTTTTGAGTCTATATTCAATCACCTCCGGAGAATCTGTCGCACGTGCCTCCAATCGTCGCCGGAGTTCATCGATATGCGGAGGTTCTATAAAAACGGAGAGTGCCTGTTCGCCATAATATTTTTTAATATTGCAACCTCCCACAACATCCACGTCAAATACTACATTCTGTCCGTTTTCCAACAGGCGATTAACTTCCGACTTCAATGTGCCGTAGAACTTATCGGTATATACCTCTTCATATTCCAGGAAATCTCCGGCTGCTATCCTCTTTCTGAATTCTTCCGGTGAAAGAAAATAATATTCCACTCCGTCACGTTCTTCTCCTCTCGGCGCACGACTTGTAGCGGAGATCGAAAAATGCAGATTCAGTCCCTGCTGAAGCAAGTAGTTGATAATAGTAGATTTCCCAGAGCCCGAAGGGGCCGAAAATATGATTAGTTTACCGGAAACCATGAGACTAATTATTAATTATTAATGGTTAATGATGAATGGTTGAACCGATTGACAATATGTCATTCATCATTAACCATTCATCATTCTTTAAAGTACGTTTAGTATTTGCTCTTTGATCTGCTCCAGTTCGTCTTTCATCTGTACGACAAGCTTTTGCATCTCGGCATGATTGCTTTTAGAACCCAATGTGTTGATTTCGCGTCCGATCTCCTGAGCGATAAATCCCAGTTTTTTCCCTTGTCCGTGTCCCTCTTTTATGGTGCTGATAAAGTACTTGAGATGATTGTCTAAGCGCGTTTTCTCTTCGTTTATATCCAGTTTCTCAATGTAATAAATCATCTCTTGTTCGAAACGATTTTTGTCGTAGTCTTTTTCAGCTACTTTCTCCAGATTATCGATAATACGTGCTTTAATCTTCTCAATACGTTCGACTTCATATTCACCGATCTGCTCCGTCAGTTTATGGATATTACCGATCTTCTGCTCAAAGAGTTGATAGAGCATTTTGCCCTCCTGCGTCCGGAACTCCTGTAATTGTTGAATGGTCTTTTTTATCGTTGAGAGAATTGTATTCCATTCATTTTCATCGATCTCGGCAAATTCCGATTTGATGGTATCCGGCAAGCGTAAAATGGTTTGAAACCAATCGGCAGGTAGGCCGATCTGTATATCATCAGCGATAGACTTAATCTGATTGTAATAGCTTTCAACAGCTGCACGATTGATTTGTGTGGGTATATCTTTTCCGATATATTCGATATGCATATTAAACTCGACCTTGCCTCTTTCGAGTGTTTGAAGCAACAAACTACGTATTTCCATTTCCTTCTCTTTATATACAGAAGGAAAACGTGTCGATAGATCCAGTTGTTTACTATTCAGTGCTTTTATTTCAATCGTTACTTTTTTGGAAGGGAGTTCGGTTGTAACCTTGCCGAACCCGGTCATTGATTGTATCATCTTACTCAAATTTGCACAAATGTACGTTATTCCGCTGATACTTCCATTCCATTGAATTTGTTTTTGTACTTTTGTTCGTCTAATTATCCATTGACTATTGGCAGCCATAAATTGTCAGTTGTCAATTATCAATTGTCAATTAAACTATGCCTTGTGTTTTACATATCGAAACATCGACAACAGTTTGTTCTGTCGCGCTTTCATTAAATAGTCGGATTCTGTATAATAAAGTCTCTTTTGATGGACCTTCACATGCTGCATTGTTGGGTGTATTTGTGGAAGAAGCATTGCAACAGCTGGAGGCGGAGAACATAAAATTGGATGCGGTTGCTGTCAGCAGTGGTCCAGGTTCTTATACCGGACTTCGCATTGGCGTATCCTTGGCAAAAGGTTTGTGTTTTGGTTACGGGATTCCCTTAATTGCGGTACCTACCTTGGAGTTGTTGGCCGCAACAGCTATTCAGAAAACAGATGATCCGGATGCATGTTATTGTGCGATGCTGGATGCCCGACGTATGGAGGTATACGCTGCTATTTATGATAAAGAACTTGTCTTGTTACGTGAGACAGCTGCGGATATCGTCGATGAAACAACCTATATCACGTATCTCCATAAAGGAAAAGTTTATTTTTTCGGAAACGGTTCGACGAAATGTCAAACGGTCATTCATTCTCCTCATGCAGTTTTTATAGACGATGTTCATCCATTAGCTGTCAATATGGTGGCGTTAGCTGAAAAGGCCTATGGTGAATCCTCTTTTGTGGATACCGCTTATTTCGAACCTTTTTACTTGAAAGAGTTCCAAGCGACTATCGCTAAAAACAAAGTAATCAATGAGGCGTTGAGAAAAAATACGGAGCGATAAAACCGAACCATATCATTGCTGCCAGATTTCCCAAGCAGCAAAAGCTTGCAGCAATAACATCTCCAATCCATTTTTAACAACTGCACCTTTCTCTTTTCCTTTTTTCATAAAAAGGGTCTCATCCGGATTATAGAGCAAATCGTATGATAAATGGTTGGGAGTCAGTTGTTCATAAGGTATATTGGGACATTCATCCACATGTGGGAACATACCTACCGGTGTTGTATTCACAATCACCGTATATTGTTCCATGATTTGGGGAGTGATTTCGTCGTAAGTAATCGTACTATTACCGGGCGTGCGTGATACCAGCGTAGAGCCGATGCCCAACTGTTTTAGTCCCTGGAATACAGCTCGCGAAGCACCACCTGTTCCCAATATAAGCGCTTTCCGGTGTGATTCGTTCAGTAACGGTTCAATGGACTGTTTAAATCCGATGATATCCGAATTGTACCCTTTCAGTTTGATTTTACCAAATAACCCTTTGGTAAATTTGATCACATTGACCGCACCAATCAAACGGGCATCTTCGTCAATGTCATCCAACAGAGGGATTATCTGTGTTTTGTAAGGTAAGGTCACATTAAGTCCACACAATTGAGGATTATCCTTTAAGACATTCTTCAACTGTTTGACATCACTGATCTCAAAATTAACATATTCTGCATCAATACTTTCGTTTGTAAATTTCTGATTGAAAAATGTTTTTGAAAATGAATGCCCCAGTGGGTAACCGATTAAACCGTATTTGTCCATATCTGTTTATTCTTTTGTTCCTGTATACATTGAACAGACACCGAAAGTAAATGTCTGTACCTGTGTTTCTTTAAACCCTTGCCGCGCGAGCAACTCTGTCATGGTTTTTCCTTGCGGAAACTCTCTGATAGAGGCCGGCAGGTAGCTATAAGCATTTTTTTCTTTGGCATACAATCTACCGATAGTGGGAATGACTGTCTGGGAATAGATGCGGTATAACTGTTTCATCGGGAAATACTCCGGTGTCGTTAATTCCAAGATCATCATGTGTCCTCCAGGTTTCAATACCCGGTACATTTCAGAGAGTCCTTGGGCTATATCTTCGTAGTTTCTGATCCCGAATGCAGCCGTCACCGCATCAAACGAGTGATCGGCGTAGGTCAACGCCAGTGAGTCTTGTACCTCAAACCGGATTTGCTTGGAATAACCGGCAGCATCTACTTTTTGTTGGCCGATTTGCATCATTCCTTCGGAAATATCAGCACCGATGATCAAGGCCGGATTTAATGCTTTACACATCGCTATGGCCAGGTCACCGGTGCCAGTGGCGATATCCAGTATAGTCTGAGGATTATATGGTTTCAACCAGTTAATCCCTTTTTTGCGCCATCCTTTATCAAAACCCAAAGAAAGTGTATGGTTCAGCTGATCATACGCTCCTGCAATGGAGTCAAACATGCGTTGCACCTGTTTCCCTTTCTGCTCGGTCTCATTATAAGGGAGTATGTTTTCCGAACCGTATTTAGCCATATCTTATAACTCTCGTATTATCGCTGTTTCAGATAGTTTGTTACATTCATCTCTATACGCGACAACAAGCTGTCGGTATCTTCCTTTACAAAAGCTTCTCCGGTAATATGCTCGTACAGTTCAATGTATCTTTCACTGATACTTTCTACGATCTGCGGAGTCATTTCCGGTACGACCTGTCCGGCTTTTCCCTGGAAATTATTTTCCATCAGCCATTCGCGTACAAATTCTTTCGAGAGTTGTTTTTGTGGTTCACCTTTGCCTAAACGCTCTTCATATCCTTCCTGATAGAAGTAGCGCGAAGAATCGGGTGTATGGATCTCATCGATCAGATAAATTTTACCATCCCGGTGACCGAATTCATATTTGGTATCTACCAGTATCAAGCCCCGTTCGGCTGCTATTTCAGTTCCGCGCTTGAATAAAGCCATGGTGTATTTCTCCAATAAATTGTAATCATCTTCAGAGACTAATCCCTGGCTTAGAATTTCTTCGCGTGAAATATCCTGGTCGTGTTCTCCGATTTCCGCTTTGGTGGTAGGGGTTATGATCGGCTCAGGGAAACGTTCGTTTTCACGCATACCATCAGGAATTGTGACTCCGCATATTTCGCGAACTCCGCTTTTGTAAGCACGCCAAGCGCTGCCACAGAGATAACCACGTACAATCATCTCAACAGGGAAACCGGTACATTGTACCCCTGCCGTAACCATGGGGTCGGGTGTACTCATTTTCCAGTTGGGACAAATATCTGTAGTCGCATCCAGGAATTTTGCTGCGATCTGGTTCAGCATTTGCCCTTTATAGGGAATACCCTGAGGTAATACGACATCGAATGCCGAGATGCGGTCGGTGGCTACCATGACCAACAGATCATCGTTGATCGTATATACATCCCGCACTTTACCGTGATAAACACTTTGTTGTCCGGGGAAATTAAAATCAGTACGTGTTAAAGCCTTTTTCATTCCTTGTCTGTTTTATGAGTTATCGTTTTTTCTTCTCTCTCTTTTTTGCGTTGTTTGTCAAACTTATCATACGCTTCTACAATGCGTTGCACAAGTTTGTGACGAACGATATCTTTTTTGTTGAACTCGATCTTTCCAATACCGGGAACTCCATTCAGAATATTCAATGCCTGTACAAGACCTGAAGTGGCCGAAGGCGGGAGGTCGATCTGAGTGACGTCGCCTGTTATTATCATTTTGGCATTTGTCCCCAATCGGGTAAGAAACATCTTAATCTGATGGGTTGTCGTATTTTGAGCCTCATCTAAAATGATCACCGCATCGTTTAATGTGCGTCCGCGCATATAGGCTAAAGGTGCGATCTGGATCACATTGTTTTCCATATATTCCTTTAGTTTAGCCGGTGGAATCATATCCTGTAGTGCATCATACAATGGTTGCAGGTACGGATCCAGTTTGTCTTTCATCTCTCCCGGGAGAAATCCCAGTTTTTCTCCGGCTTCAACGGCGGGACGACTCAGGATAATTTTTCGAACCTCTTTGTTTTTTAATGCTCTTACTGCCAATGCGATAGCGATAAACGTTTTTCCTGTTCCGGCCGGGCCGATCGCAAAAACCAGGTCATTGTTGTCGAATGTTTTTACCAACAATTGTTGATTCTCTGTCCGAGCCGTAATCGGTTTGCCATTCATGCCATGAATGATCAGATTTTCCTGTTTGACTGTCACCGGAGTTTTTCCTTTTACAATATCCAAAATTACCTCCTCTGTCAGCGAATTATATTCTTCGCAGTATTTTTCCAGTTCACGGATCTTTTTCAGAAAAGTTTCCGACTCATCCTCTTCTCCGATCACTTTCATCACATTTCCTCGCGCTACGATGCGTAGTTTGGGGAAAAGTGTTTTGATCAACTGCATATTGGAGTTGTTTACCCCATAGAAAATTACCGGATCAACACTTTCAAGAATATATATACGTTCTATCATTCAATACTTTTTCTGTATGGATTCTAATTTAGATTAAGTATGCAAAATTAGTAATAATCTATCTTAGTTTGGATAGGCTGTAAACTTTTTCTCTCTTCAAAGAGAAACATCAGGGATTAAAACCCTTACATAAAAGGATTAGATCCTTTGGTGAATTTATTAGAGTCGCTTGTTGTTTTTTGTGCGGATCAATTAATCGTCTACCAATTGGTTCACTTTCGTCTACCAGTTGGTTCACTTTCGTCTACCAACTGTGTCACTATCGTCTACCAATTGGTAGACGATTAATGCTTCCGTTAAAAAGCTTAGAGGAATGGATTGAAATAGATCGCGTTTCAGGTTGAAAGGGATAGATGATCTGTTCTTTTAATGTGCTAATTCGTAAAAAAATAGCCTGTTTTTTAGCGGGAATGTTTACCTTTACCCGGTTTCTTCCAAAATAAGTTATCGTTCGGATTTGATAATTTGAGAATTACTGTGTTAATTCGCGTTTGAATACCAAGAGACAGAAGCTTAAAGGAAAGGAAAGAAGAATAACAAACAGGAGATAGGAACTCCCTTTTAGTGTGTGTGGCGGATAGAATCTCTCTGAAAGAATAAGAATGTTTCATTGTACAAGTAAAGAAAGTAATGAGCGGAAAGCAGATTAAAAAAGAGCAAATAGATAAAACTAAACAAGCCGATATTCAGGTTGTAGCAGAGATGCTTCAGGTAGGGTGGTGGAAAGCTGACTTAAAGGATGGGGTATTTTCCTGTTCTGATTTTGTGGTCGGTTTATTGCATTTGCCTCAGACGGAATTAGATGTCAATCTTTTTTATAAAATTATCCGTGAAGATTATAGAGCCCGAATCATTGAAAAGATTTTTTCGGCTTTAAGTGGCCATGTTTATCAGGAGACTTTTCCGGTTTATATTCAGGATCGCGTCGAATGGATTGCTATTCGGTTCAAAAAGAGTGAAGAAGAACAGACCGTAACGGGGATGATCTATCCGGTTGAGCGATCGGAAAAAGAACAAACAGGTGCGAATTATGAGATGGTGAAAAACCTGATTCACCAACTAAACGGGATCTCCAAATCATTGTTTACCTTCTTGCAGAGTGAGAACCTGGATGGTATGGTCAATCATATTCTGGCTTCACTGGTTACACATTTTAGTGCTGAACGTGCTTATATTTTCGAATACTATTGGGACAAAGGGACACAGAGTTGTACCTATGAGGCGGTCAGTCGCCCCGGGCTGGAAGAGATTCAGAACCTGACTGATATGCCATGTGATGCGAATACCTGGTGGAATCAGCAGATTTTGGCTCAACGTCCGATAATTCTCCATACACTGGATGATTTGCCAGAATGGGACCTGTACGACAGGGAAATTTTGGAATCGCAGGATATCAAGTCGTTGATGGTTGTTCCTTTTATCAATCAGGACAATACGATCTGGGGATATGCCGGAATTGATATCGTAGACCGGCAACGCAATTGGACCGACGAAGACTTCCAGTGGTTCTCATCACTTATGCATATCATCAATATCTGTATCGAGTTGAGTAAAACGAAAGCACAGATTCAGGAAGATAAAGAGTATCTGCAAAACTTATATAAATTTATGCCTATCGGTTACCTTTCGTCTAAGCTGGTCTATGATGAAAACGGAGAGGCTGTCGATTTTATCTATACGGAAGCCAACAATGAAATCGAACGTATCACGGGACTTTCTACTTCCCAGATTATTGGTTTGAAAGGTTCCGATTCGACTACTTTCCAGGATCTGTCAACCATGGTAGGAGTCGTAAATACGGATAAGAACGTCGAATTCGACCTGCCGATACCACATTTCAATAAACATTGCCGGGTGATAAAGTTCTCACTGAAAAAAGATGAGGTGATCTCGTTGGTTGTAGATGTGACAGATGCACACAATGCACATAAGGCGCTCGAAGAGAACGAGAAACTATTGCGCACGATCTATGCGAACTTACCGGCCGGCTTCGAACTGTTCAGTGCTGAAGGTAAATTGGTGCAGACCAACGAGAAGGCGCTGGAGATTTTAGGATTGAGCAAACCGACCTCTGATGACCAGTTGAATATCTTCGATCACCCGATGATTCCTCCTGATGTGAAACGGAAGATGAAGAAGGGAGAAACCGTTGATTTTAATTTGAATTATGACTTTAATAAACTAAGGGATTTTTATCAGTTGGATGAACCGGATAAGCCGGTTCAGAACCTAACGTTAAAAATAGCTCCTATCTTTGATGGTAATCAGGAGATACATTATTATCTGCTTTTGATTATCAATAATACAGAGACCACCAACGCTTACCTGAAGATTCAGGAATTCGAAGAGTATTTCTCTTTGATAGCCAACCTGGCGAAGGTGGGATATTTCAAATGGAATCTGACAACAAACGAAGGGTTCGGTATCAGCCAATGGTATATCAATCTTGGCAAGCCGGGTGATACGCTTATGTCCGATGATCTGGAGGCTATTTATGGAAATCTGCATTCCGATGATTTTGCAAAAATCGAAGCGTTCTACCGGAAAGCGTCTTCCGGTAAAGCACAAGGTTTTGAAGATGAAATACGGGTGATAGGAGAAGATGGTGATATCCAATGGTTGCGTTGTACATTAACAGCGAAGAAGGATAGGATGACTAATGGTATAGAACTTATTGGGGTCAGCTATGATATAACCGAACTTAAGAATATGATTCTGGCGAAGGATAAAGCTGAAGCGTTGGATCGTCTGAAATCGGCTTTTTTGGCGAATATGAGTCATGAAATTCGGACTCCGCTTAATTCGATCATCGGATTTTCCGATCTGTTGGCAGATACTGAAGATGAAGAAGAGCGCCGGGAGTATATCGCCATTATTCAACGGAATAATGAACTATTGCTGAACTTGGTGAGTGATATCCTTGATCTGTCGAGAATAGAATCGGGTACATTCGATTTTGTGGTAACCGAAGTCAATGTAAAAGAACTTTGCGGTGAGGTGATGCTATCGTTCAGAAATAAGACTTTGTCGGAAGAGGTGGCACTTATTTTTGATGATTCTCAGCCGGATAGTATGATAGAAACCGATTCGAACCGGGTAAGGCAGGTGCTTATGAATTTTATTACCAATGCGATAAAATTCACTAAAAAAGGACATATCAAACTGGGGTATGAGCCGCACGGAGAAGATCAGATACTCTTCTATGTAGAAGATACAGGATCCGGTATCGCTCCGGAAAATATCGATCGTATATTTGACCGTTTTGTGAAACTGGATAGTTTCGTACAAGGAACGGGACTCGGATTATCTATTTGTAAAAGCCTGATCGAAGGAATGGGAGGGCAGCTTTTTGTTACTTCAGAACTGGGTAAAGGATCACGGTTCTCGTTTGTGTTGAACAAATCGATTCGATAAGTGGTGGCTATACCGGATCCACATCATAATGCACTAATAATTGTTTGAAGGGGGGATATCCTTGCATTTCGGTGTGAACTGTTTCTATGATTTCACGGACAGGTGCGATTGCGGCGGCGATTTCGATTTTAAGTAAGATTTTTCGGATGTATAATGTTTGAATACGGGTGACAGGAGGAGTTACTGGTCCCAGAACGCGTTCACCTAATTGGGATTGTAGTTTGTGAGCGAATAGGGTAGACATCTCTTGTAATACGGATTCACTGCGGCTACGAAGAACAACAACAATCAGGCGAAAGTAAGGCGGGTAGCGGAACATACTGCGCTCACTGAGTTGTAGTTGAAGCATGTTTTTGTAGTCGACGTCTTGCACCAGTTGAATGATCGGATGGTCGGGTTGGGAGGTTTGAAGGATAACGGTTCCTTGTTTGTCGCGACGTCCGGCACGTCCACTGACCTGTACCATCAACTGAAAAGCCCGTTCGTGTGCACGGAAGTCGGGGAAGTTCATTAAAGAGTCGGCATTGAGTATGCCCACAACACTGACATTTCCGAAGTCCAGTCCTTTCGATAACATTTGTGTTCCGATCAACAGTTGCGTTTTCCCTTTTTCAAAATCGGCAATGATACGTTCGTAGGCCTTCCGGGTACGGGCGGTATCAAAATCGAGCCGTTCGATCTTCACTGATGGGAATAAAGACACAATCTCTTCTTCTACTTTTTCAGTACCGAATCCCATCATTTTAAAACCAGTCTCCTGGCATTGGGGGCATACCTGAACAGGGCGTTGGGTATAACCGCAGTAATGACAGGTGAGGTTGTTTTGTTGTTTATGATAGGTCAGACTGACATCGCAATTCTTGCAATGAGGTATCCATCCGCATGTCGCACACTCCATCAGTGGAGCGAAACCGCGTCTGTTTTGAAATAGGATAATCTGTTCTTTATTCGCTAAAGCAAGTTCTATTTTTTCAATCAGAAGAGGGGAGAAAAGAGTCTCCTTCATGATCTTCTTGCGACGCAACTCCTTAATGTTAACCGGAATGATTTCAGGTTCCAGACATTGGCCGTATCTGACTTTCAATTCAACCAACCCATATTTACCTGTATTTGCGTTGAAGTATGAATCGATTGAAGGTGTAGCAGATCCTAACAGTGTTTTGGCTCCGTGCATTCCTGCCAGTACGATTGCCGCATTGCGCGCATGATAACGTGGAGCCGGATCTTGTTGTTTGTAGGTGTTTTCATGCTCTTCATCTATAACAACCAGTCCGAGATCTTTGAACGGAAGAAAGAGAGAAGACCGTACCCCTAATACAACAAACGGTTCGTTACTATGCAACAGTTTATTCCATATCTCAACCCGCTCATTATCGGAGAATTTTGAATGATAAACAAGTAATTTATTGCCGAATAGCCGAGCCAACCGTTCGGTTAGTTGTGTGGTGATTGCTATTTCAGGCAAAAGGTATAAAACCTGTCGTCCCAGTTTGAGAACTTCATCAATAAGGCGTACATATACTTCCGTTTTTCCGCTGGAGGTAACTCCATGTAACAAACAGACCTCTTTTGATTTGAAGATCTCATGTATTTCGTTATAAGCTTTCTCCTGATGCGAAGATAGCGGATTGAGCGACTGTAGACGACAGACGGATGCCTGTAGCCGGCCGACTTCTTTTTCATAAGCAACCAATATCTCTCGTTTGAGTAGACTGTCGAGCACATTCGAAGATGAATGGCTATACTCCAATAGTTCTTTTTTGGAAACTTCCTGAATCAACGATGGATTCAGTGTATGGCTAAGTTCAAGAAAACCGATTAAAAGAATTTCTTGTTTTTTGGCTCGCTTCAATTCATCGAAAACCTTTTTTAGCACATCCTCTTGAAGATATCGTTCATTTAACCGGATATAGGTCTGTGTTTTAGCAACAAATCCTCTTTTTAGTTCTTCACTAACCTCTACTGCTCCACGTGCCATCAGTGAGGCAACCACCGGCATTACATTGCGCAAACCGGTCTTCTTTTCAAGTTGCGAGACCGTTAGTTTTAATGCCCCGGAAAAGGCGTCCAATACAGATTGTTCATTCGGACGCAATTGGCTGTCGGCTTCAAAATCTTCATTGATGGTGACTGCTGTTTCGCTTTCCAGTTTTAATCCCGAAGGTAATGCCGCTTTGTATACATCACCTAATTTACATAAATAATAAGAGGATATCCATTGCCAGAATCGTAATTGTGGGCGGCGTAGAATGGGGGTGGCGTCCAGTAAGGCATAGATCTCTTTTGTTTCGTAATCGGTAGAAGGTTGACGGTTATGCACTTCCAGGACTATGGCCGTATAATAGCGTTTCTTTCCGAAATGTACAATGACCCGGCAACCGGGTATCACGGCTTTTGCCAAATCGTCGGGAATCCGGTATGTATAACTATTTTCTAACGGAAGGGGGAGTATGACATCAGCGTATTTCATCCAAACTGCATTTGCGTTGTCAAAAGTAACAAAAATAATGAATCCGGCGGTGGACGATAATCTCCAATAATCGAAAACCCCGGTCTAAGGGGCACAAAACCAAACGTAATAAAATAAAATAACTCATTCTGACGCTAAACCATTAAAACATAAGATTATAGAAAGAAAACTCCCAGACAGCCACTAAAAACAAAGCGTTGACTTTGCTTTACATTCACCTTACACGTAGGCAATGTTTGTAAGCCTTTGCAACGCTTTAGCTTTACACGGCATTAAATTCGGCCTCTTTTTCTTTGATAGAACAATAGGATAATCATTAACAAAAGCTCATTACAAGCCATTTGCAGCCTCTTAGATGGGTTTGTAATGGCTTGTTTGTTTTGTAGTCTTTGAACGCTATTAAAAGGTTATATAAACGCCCTTTATTTAACGTTTGAATGTTTGTCTAATATGGTCGGGAATTGTTAAAAGTGAAGTTTGGGGGTACACATGGAGGGGCGTTTGGAGGGGCATAAAAATTAAAAATAAAAACCAAATGTTGAGAGTGGAGGGGCGTTTGGGGGGGCACTTTTAACATTGTTTTTTGTGCATTGAATAGGGGCAATGGATTTTTCTCTGGCAATTTAGATATATTTTTTCAATATTGAGGGGTAGAAACGACCATGATAAACGCCATTTTTTGAGGTGTTTCCAACGAGCGCAAACCTTTATAAATCCCACAAAGTGGAGAAAAACAAGCTCTTAAATCCTCCTTTTTTGTGCGTGTGCATCTTTGGGTCGCTATTTGTGCAAACTTAGTGTTATCGAACTTTCTTTAATTCTAATGTTTTTGAATCTACTTCTAAGTACATTGTTTCGTTCTCAATATAACCAGTTGCATAAATCCCACTACCACTCACAAGCGATATTGTAATATTGGGGTGTTTGTACTCGTACTTTCTTATCGTTGGCACCGGATCACTAATATCTGTTTTTCCATTGCACGGTACATTTATTATCCACTGCAAAATAAAAAGTGTACGACTGGTAGTCATTTATATCTTGATGCCAACATGAGCCTGCTAAGTCATCTTTAAAAGTATCATCTTTGTCATCACTACATCCTAAAAAAATAAAGACCATAGAAAGGAGGAGTGTATACTTTATTAATCTCATAATGTTTATATTTTATAATTGTTTTTTTTGATTAATATTTAGGAGTGATTTGTAGTTTGCCAAACGCATAGACTACACGACATCGGCAACCCCGGCAGCCTCTGCATCCGGACGGCCAAATTTTTGATCTTTTTTCAAATGTTCAATTTCATTTTTTAACTTTCCAATTTCCTCGGCCTGCTGGCTGATTTTATTGAGTAGTTTATCTTCCAAACCTGGACTTATTTCTTCTTTTAGTCTTATTTGTTTATGCGAAACTACCATATCGCCTTTTCCTTTTATAAGCCATTCCAGTGAAATATCCGGGAATGTGGCGATAAATTTCGCCATTATATCTTCCGTTATTCCCGTTTTTGACTCTAAAGTTCCACGAGAAACGCCTATTTGTGAGTAAAAATCACGTTTGCTAATGCCCAAAGTTGCAGCAAATTCCAAAATTCTTTGCTTAATTGGCGAAATATATTGCTCTTTTTCTTGCATGATGGCGAAATCGTTTGTAATATTGCATCATCTTAACAGTGTTAAGCGGCTCCAAATATAAAAAAAAGGAGTTAAGAGGCAATGGAATTATCCAGAACTTAATAAAACAGAAACTTAAATTTTCAATATGGATAGGCAAATTATTTTATCAGACGAGAAAAAGAGAGAAATAACGGATACGTTTGGCTACTCTCGGCAGACGGTTTGGGCAGCTTTGCATTATAAAACCAAAAGCCCGGTCGCAAACATGATAAGAAAGGCAGCCCTCGAACGTGGCGGCATCCTTATTGGTGAAACGAAATGCCCGGACGGCATTACCCCGCATTTTGAAACTGTATTTCATACGGCCGAAAATCTAATGGTGCAAACCTTTTCCGACCGCGTTAAGCTCGTCGCGGATTTAACTACCGGACTCGTAACAGTGTACACAGACGAGGAGGTCGTGGACACATACGACAACCCGCAAATTACGGAGCTATCGGCCATACAGCAAAATGTACAACACTTAGCCAACCAATTTACGAACTAATCCCGACCGAGTGGCTATGCCGGGCGGCTCGACTCCGCCCGCGGGAGCAATTATAAAAATTATCGCTATGGAATACCATAAAAGATTTATTTGTGTGACAGTGGAGGAGCTAACCCGGAAAGACGACGGCGAGGCAATAATGAGCTTTGAGAATTATAAAACTTTAGTCAAGCGCAACAGGGCAACCGTAGTCCGAAAGGCTG
Organism: Parabacteroides sp. PF5-9; assembly: GCF_029893105.1. Classification (GTDB taxonomy): domain Bacteria; phylum Bacteroidota; class Bacteroidia; order Bacteroidales; family Tannerellaceae; genus JARXWG01. Next base: position 85,391 of record NZ_JARXWG010000006.1, read on the forward strand.
GGGGCTTTGGCGTTTATGCTTTGATAGATTACAACTCATTGCCGGAGCGTTTTCGTATCCGCTTCGAGGAAAAGTACGGGAAGCCGGAGGAAATCCTAAAGAAACAGGCGCTTTCGGAAACATTAATAGAGGATACCAAAGCCCGCGAATACTTCGCAGACTATCGTTTACCGGACGGGACATATTTACCCACGGACAAAATAGACGAATACACCATAAACGCCTCCGTCCTAAACGAAATTATAAAAATAGAGAACAACCGGGAGTCGCTCCGTAAAGCTCTCGGAGGTAAAGCCGGAAGCGTAAGACAGTCGATTATAAACACAGTGGAAAAATTCCGGGATTATCCCGGCCATACTTTACCCGGAAGCTGGGCGAGGTTACAACAAAAGATAAAAGATTATAGGGATACGGGCTATTTTGCCCTTGTTTCCGGCCGTTTAGGTAATGAGAACGCCATAAAGATAACAGAGGAGGTCGGACGCCAGATAATCGCCCTAAAACGCTCCAAAGTTCCCGTATATACAAACGACCAGATATTCCATGAGATTAACCGGATAGCTGTTAGTCGGGAATGGAAACCGCTAAAAAGCATTAATTCGCTCGTTCAGTTCCTAAACCGCCCGGATATTCAGCCGATGTGGTACGACGCCGTCCACGGTGAGCTGGCCGCAAAGATGCGGTTTGCTCGTAAGAATAAAACCGAAATGCCAACTATGCGCGACGCCCTTTGGTATGGTGACGGAACAAAGTTAAATCTTTATTACAAGGCTTACGACGAGAACGGCCGCCCTGTTATGCGCACAACGCAAGTTTACGAGGTTATGGACGCATTTAGCGAGGTTTTCCTCGGTTACTATATCAGTGATACCGAAAACTACATAGCTCAATACAATGCCTTTAGAATGGCCGTGGAGACTGCCGGTTGTCGTCCTTTTGAAATTGTTACAGACGGACAGGGCGGCCACAAAAAACTGGAGTCTATGCAATTTTTTGAGCGCATAACCCGCGTAAGCCGTAGAACAGCGCCACATAACCCGCCCAGTAAGACAATAGAGCAGATTTTCGGCCGTTTCCAGTCGCAAGTTTTACACCAAGACTGGCGCTTTACAGGTCAAAATATAACAGCCAGAAAGCCCTCCAGCCGTCCGAACCTCGAATTTATCGAAGCTAACACGGAATTTCTTTATACGCTGGACGAATTAAAAGAGGCTTACGCCAGCTACCGCGAGCAGTGGAACATGGGGAAACACCCGGTAACTAAACGCCCGCGCATGGAAATGTATAAAGAGTCCACAAACCCGGAATTACAACCCCTTATTTTTTCCGACATGGTGGATATTTTCTGGAAAGCAACCGAAAAACCAAGCTATTTCACCGCCAGCGGCATAACTATACAAGTTGACAATAAGGAATTTACATACGAGGTTTACGACAACGACGGTATGCCGGATTTGGTTTTCCGCAAAAGAAACACCTACCGTCAATTCCATGTTAAATATGACCCGCTCGACATGAGTTCCGTCCGGCTCTATACGGAGGATAAAAACGGCCTTCGTTTCGTTGCTACGGCCTACCCGTATTATGTAACCCGGAGAGCCATACAGGAACAACAGCCCGGAGATATGGCATTCCTCCAGAAAATAAACGAGAATATCAAACAGGAACGCATAAGCCACCAACTGGACATGGCCGCCCTCGAAATGGAGCACGGCGTAGCTCCAGAGCAACACGGTTTAAACCGTCCACGCATAAAGGGGATAAAAACAGAGGCAACCGACGATTATATGGACAAAAGCCAGAAGAAAAAAAGGCGAGAGCCGGCGGCCGTTAGCGTCGGACTTATCCATAAGGCTTTAAGCAATACAACACACGACCAAGTTTTAGCATACGATAAATTTTAAAACGTTACAATTATGGCAATTACAGCAGAATATAAGCACGAAGTACACGAACTGTTAAAAAAATACGTCGACCGTTACGACAGTATCAACAGGGCGGCCGAAAGTTTAAACAACGTAAGCGGCTCCACTATCCGTACCATTTTCCGGGGTGGCGAATATCCCAATATTTCAGAGGCGATGTGGCGTAGTATCTACAAACAAGTTTCCGGTGAAGAACAGAACGGCACGGTCTTAATTGAAACGACAGCAAGTAAAGACATTTTATTTTGCATGGAGGTTGTGCAAAAAACAAAGGGCTTTACGTGGATTATCTCCCCGGCGGGCTCCGGCAAAAGCGTTTCCTCGGAGATAATGAAAAGCCGTAAAAATGTCTTTTATGTCCTATGTGACGAGGATATGGCAAAGAGTGATTTTGCACAGGAAATGGCAAGAGCCGTCGGCCTCCGGGTTAATACACAGAAGAAAGCACGGGCGATAATTTTAGACGTCGTACAGGAAATTTCAGAACTGGAGGACGTGCTGTTTATATTCGACGAAGGCGACAAGCTAAACGATAAGATAATCCATTATTTCATTACCATTTATAACCATTTGAAAGGTAAGGCGGGCGTTGTTTTTTGCTCTACGGATTATATGGAAAAAAGGATGAAAAACGGCCTCAAATTTAATAAAAGAGGTTTCCAAGAGCTTTGGAGCCGTATCGGCCGCAAGTTCTACCATGCTGAGAAAAACACCCCTTACGACGTGGAAAACCTTTGCAGAGCCAATGCGGTAACAAGTCGCCGGGATATTGACGTAGTAGTTAAAGAAACGATTGCGGCGGATATGGATTTAAGGAGGGCGGACATTAAAATCAAAGCTATAAATCTCTCCAAACTCTCTGCATGAAACGCGCTTATTCTCCAATAGAAATACTAAAGATGAAAAAGGAAACCTTTCCTTTTTCCGATGAATGGATGCAGGCTTTCAGCACTCCAGAGCGCACGGGGGTATGGTTTATTTGGGGAAATTCCGGGAACGGCAAATCCAGCTTTGTAATGCAGTTGTGCGCAGAGCTCGGACAGTATGAAAAGATAATATACAACAGCCTGGAGGAGGGAACCTGTTTAACGATGCAGAATACTATACGCAATTTCAACATGCAGGCTTTAAATAAGCGGCTCCAGCTCGTCGATTGCGAACCGATGGACGAGTTTAGCGAAAGGCTGTCCCGGCACAAAGCCCCAAAGATCGCCATAATAGACAGTTTCCAATATACACAAATGTCGTACCGCTCATATATCCAGTTTAAGGAGCGCCACAGAAACAAGCTATTGATATTCATAAGCCACGCTGACGGTGGGAGTCCCTCCGGGCGGAGCGCTAAAAGCGTCATGTATGACGCCGGGCTTAAAATCTGGGTACAGGGATATAGAGCTTTTAGTAAAGGCCGGTACATAGGCGAAACGGGCTACTTTGATATATGGCCGGAAAGAGCCCAGTTGTACTGGGGAGAAACAGGAACCAATATAAAAAAAAATATATGATTATCGCAGTTGATTTTGACGGAACGCTCCATACCGGCCAGTGGCCGAGTATAGGCATACCCAAGCCGTATGCCGTGGATGCAATGAACAGGCTAAAGAAAGACGGACATTATTTAATTATTTGGACGTGCCGGACTGGTGACAATCTAACGGAGGCTATTAACTGGCTACTTGCCAATAATATTCCCTTTGATAGAGTAAACGACCATAACCCGGAGGAAATAAGGCTTTACGGCACAAACGCCCGTAAAGTACATGCTCACCTTTATATCGACGATAAGCAGCTCGGCGGCCTTCCGCTCTGGGATGAAATCTACGATATTATAAAACAGGTGGACGACGAATATAAAGCGTTACACCATGAAAAAAAACAATGAGCACCATTGTATCCTCTACCGGTTGAGAAAGCAGGGTTTAAGGATTGATACAACGCAGAAAATAATTTATTACGAGTATGCCAATCCGGAGCAAGAAAAGAAAATGAAAAGTAGGAGCGTAAAGCGCTTATGTAATGAGTTTGGATTTGCAAGACAATCAGAAATACCAACATTATGAGCAATATAACATTTGAATATGCTATCAATTTCGAGGAGAACGAGAGTAGGTTTGACGCGGTAAAGGCTTCATTAGGTGAAAGCGTTTTATTCTTTTCTCAAAATACACCCTTACAGTTCTTTTGTTGCGATTTAATGTGTGAATTAATGGACTTACACACGGCTATTTTAAAAGGTGAAAGGGGCGACTATGTTTACAATTCCGCATTGAGCAAAATAGAGGAATTTAAAGCCGTTAAGGCGGAATATTTAAAGAGTGACGTCGTGGAGAAAATGCAGTCACTCTCGAAAGAAATAACCCGTAAAAAAATCGGAGAAAATGGAAGAAAATAAAGATTTGGTAACACTCACAAAAGAGGAAGCCTGCAAAAGTAGTAATTCGATGCTTACGAACCTCTATTATACCACAAAGCCGGAAAGTTTAGATATGCCCCTATTGGACTTTGTTTTAACAAATGCTTTCGGAAATGGCGCCTTTTGGTATAAGGAGCAAAACAAAACCCAGTTAAAAGAGATTGAGGCCAAAGGCTTAAACGCCGGTATATGGCTCGCTATAACTGAAATTGCGTTTAATCGCGGCTACAATGGACTAATAGAGGACATAATTAAGGCCGTCGGCTTCACTTACGACGAATGTCTGGAGCTTATGGAGTCCTCCGGGTGTAATAATGAGATTTTACAGCCTATTGTAAACTCTATTTTCAATGTCGAGGAGGAAGTCCTTTCGTGTGACTTTCCAGAGGACGTAGAAATTTATCTAACAACCCCCTAATAACTAACATTATGGCTAAAGTTAAAAATTTTGCCCGCTTTTATGTCCTGTTTTCTAAAATGCAGGGTAACGACGACGACATGAAAAAAGGACTTGTTATGGATTTTACCGGCGGGCGTACCGATTCACTCCGGCAAATGACACAAGAGGAGTATAATCTTATGTGTAATTCTCTGGAGGCTCAACAAATCGTTAAAAAAACGACTGTTTCTAATGGCGATATAAAACGGTTACGATCGTCTGTTTTGCACCGTCTCCAAACTCTGGGGGTTAATACTGCCGACTGGAAAGCAGTCGATAAGTTTTGCCTAAACAAGCGCATTGCCGGAAAGAAGTTTTACAACCTGACAGCCGCGGAACTAAACGCGTTAATCCCAAAGCTGGAGGCTATCGCCCGCAAACCGTCCAAAACAGACGAGCGACTTGTGTCCATTATTCGGGAACCGTCGCCGGCTCTGGTGTACTACATTGATGAACATTTGCAAAAGTATGTGCGCAATATACCTTCTCCCTCATTGAATTGATTAATAGTAAAACGTTGTCTTATGAAAGAAAATAAACTTATATCAAATACTCATTTTCCCAAATGGTTACTGGACTTCTACCTACAAACTATAAACGAGTTCGGGTTTGTAAATAAGTCCGAGGTTATACAATACCTTATCGAATGTTTATGGAATAAGCAAAACGGCGTGTCCAACAGTCAACCGGTTGAGAATATACTATCTTATGTAAAGAGAAAACGATGTACATTTTTTTCTCATGCCGAGCGTAGCTGGTTAGTTATACTACTTACCCCAGAAGCATTTAAAAAAATCGACCAAATTAGGGGCTTTCCAAGTCGCGCAAGTAAGATACAGGCTTTAATTGAGGCTTTCCTTTCCTGTAAAATATCGGATAAACGATTATTGCAAAAAGAAATACACCTAAAACGCCGTTGCCTACCTTTCACACGGCGGAGGCTTGATACGTATGTACAAGACGATGCCTACAAGCAATTAAAAAGAATGGCGGCAAGATTAGAAAAAGGAGTTAATGGGCTGATTCATTTTGTTATTGATATAGTGATAAAACAGGAAGATACGGAGTTTGAATTTTGCGATATGCCAAAAGAAGTAAAACAAACTCTTAAAGAGGTTTTACTACTCGAAGGGAGCACTCTTTCCCGGTTCAAACGACAGGAACAAATATGTATCTATGTCAACGACGAGAATGTTAGGCAGGCCATTTCCAATATAATTTTTAAGTATGAGATACCGGGAGCAAATGAGTTTCTTAGGCGTATTATTATCTTTCTGTTAGACTCCTCCCGGCTCATTTTATCTGGGTCAGACGAATGTCCTGATAGTATTACAAGCTCCTTATTGTCACAGTACGAGAGTGACCGGTATTTAAGCCTTTCAAACAAGGACTTTTATTATAGCAAATTTAACATCTAAGACAATGGTAGAGATTATTAAAGAGTTTGACGACTATGTGGTCTATATAGCAGGCACTTTTTTCTACTCAAATAGAGATATGCGCCTTTTACTGGAGTATATGGCAAGACATGCCATAGATATTGAGGAAAGTATAAACAAAGAATAATACAATCAATAAGTTATGAAAGAAAAAATTGAACTTTTAAAAGTAATTAGAGAAAACATAGATACTGTAATCTATATTCTGGAGGGTAATTTTGGTATGTGCAATTTAGACGGAAACGGCACTATACGGGAACAGATCGGATGCTTCAACAAAGAGGGTGATAGCTATACAGAGGTGTTTGAGTCAATTATAAACGAGCATGGAAAAGAGCAATGCCCCCACGCCGGAGCAGTGAATGTTAAACCTTAAATGTACCCTAAATATGAACGTAAAATATATTTATCGCAATATGTACCCCGGCGACAATAAGGAGCGGGAAAAGGCAAAGGAAGTAACCGTAGAGGACGCATATTCCACCACTACGGCTCAAATCGAAACAAGCGCCGTACTGGACACTCCGGGCGGTTACTACCTCTATAAAATTTTATTCCCCGGTATTACTTTCCAGTACACCAGACAGGGTAAACGGACAGTAAGCCGGGATATTGACGTATAACTCACTTAATTTCATATAAATATGGATAATTTGAATATTAAAAACTTGTCTCCAGAACAAAAAGCAGCGTTACTGGCAGACTTACAGGCGGAGCAAAACAGCGCCGCCAAAGAAAAACGGGACGCCTACGAGGCAATCCGTAAGGATGTGGTCGGCCGCATTATGGCCGGCGTGGAAAAACAGGCCGCAGAGGTTAAACTACTCTTTGATTTTGTGAAGGACGAAACGAGTGCGTTTTATGACGTAATGTGTGAATACGGCCAGCTCCGGCATGAGGGGCAAATGAATTACACCATTACGGACGGTGACAGGCGCATAGAGGTCAAGACCAACAAAATTAAAAAATTCGACGAACGCGCCGGTGTAGCAGCTAAACGGTTAGTGGAGTTTTTGAAAGAATGGGTTAAGAACTCTCTCAAAGGAACCGACGACCCCATGTATCAGCTTGCTATGTCTCTCCTTTCCCGTAACCGTTACGGGGAACTGGATTATAAATCTATAAGTAAGTTGTATGAGCTTGAAAGTAAATTTTCCGCCCCGGAATATAGCGAGATCATGCAGCTATTTAAAGAGTCTAACCGGGTGGACTCTACTATCACAAATTTTTATTTCTCAAAAAAGGACGAGCTCGGCGTCTGGAGAAAAATCGAAATCAGTTTTAATAGACTTTAATAAATTAAGAGTATGGAAAAGTATTATGAAATCAAAGTAACAGCGCAGGCGCCAGAAGGTTATAGGCCGCGCAGAATGTCGATAAAAGGTATCGGCGCAACGGATAAAAAGAACGGTAAGGAACTGTTAGAACAGAAGGCGAAAGAGCTTTACGCCGCCGCCTTAAAAGAGGCTAACCCGGACGTGGAGTTTAAGTTTTCGGTAGGCTCTACGGACTTAAACGCCAAATTTACCATTACCGAGTATAAGGCGAAAAGCAAAAGCAGCGACAAGGTGGAAGAAGCGTCCACGGGTGTTGAAGGAGTGGAAGGCGTGACAAAAGAAGATTAATTGCCCTATGTTAGACTACGTTTCGTCATATTCAATAACATTAAACAAAATCGTCCGGGTTATTGACTCCTGTAAAACTCTGGAACAATTAGAAAACGCCTATAACTGGGCGGATAAGGTTGTAAAGAACTTTTTTGCTAAAGTTATCAGTTGTTGCAAATCCGACGTTAATGGGATTGAAAAGTTAAGGGAGCAAACCCTTACGATAATAAACGAGCGTTACGGAATAAAAAATAAAGTGTTAAACGGTCGATTGGCCGGCGATTATCTTCAATCATAGCAAAAAGCCTTAACGCTGTTAATAAAACCCTGTAAAATTGAACCTTACAGGGTTTTTTATGTTTAAATAATTGGCCGGGTTTATTGAATATAATAAATTTGCCTTAAATGTTATTTATTAATGGGCAAAGGCAGAAGCAAGGATTTAATAGTAAAACGTAACATGGCGCTACTACGTAGGTATCATTATTGGACGGAAATACAACGTTTGCGGTTTGATGATGCTTTAAAAGTCCTTTCAGAACAGGAGTTTTTTATCTCCGAGGAGCGTATAATGGCCATTATACGGGAAAACTATAAAAACATTCCCGATTTATTAGTAACCCCCGTCCCGAAGGTAAGAAAGCCCAAAATTACCGCCGCCCAGCTCCAGCTCTTTATGGATGCCCCGGAACCGCCGACACGTCCATAATTTCAAAGCTAAAAATAGTCTCATACACTTTAACCCCTCCCGGTAGCGAATACTGTACACTGTTTGTCCGTTTCAGTCGTCCCATATCCCGGTCTTTCCTGTAACCCTGTAACGTTTTATAGAGCCTGTTATCCAGTTGCAGACGCTCGCGTATTTTCTCCTCTGTCCCGGAACCGTAGTGCGTGTCGTGGTAGCAATCAAAAGCGAGCCGGACGGTAATCGTTGCCACTCCTTGTTGCGCGTGTGGTGTGGTGTTGTTCCATTTTACACTTATGTCGCCCAGGAGCGCACACGGAAATGTAACGGGGTACATATCCTCGCCGTTTAAAAGCGCCTGTAATTGTCCGTAGTCCTCGTCTATCTTCGACAGTTCCGGGAGGCTTTCGGCTAACCTCTTTTGTAGGATGATAAATAATTCTTCCATTATCTTTATGAATTTAAAATTTTACGTAGTTCTGTCTCGTGTTTACTTATGATCTTTTCGTTTAGCTCCTCACTTTCCCCGATGAAGGGGCGCAGGGGCATTTTTATTGATAGCTTTTTCTTTTTCGTTAGGGCAAAGTTTTTCCAGAATTGCGCCGCATCGTTGTTGTTTGTCTGGTTGCTGTTTTTGCCCTTTTTCCGGCCGCCTGTGCCCTTTTTGCCTCCGCCGCTTGCCTCGTAATACTTCGCCCATGCAAAACGTCTCATTCGCGGCGTAACGGTCGGGTGTACTGTCTCGCCGTGGTTGTGAGCCGACGCATAGGGCACGTTATTAAAAACAACCGTCCTATATGGGGACGTGGAATAGTTTGTGGAGCTAAACAGGTGGTTCCGCCCACTTAATAGTGTCCCATAGTTGGCGGCGGCAGACGTCGCCCCGGAGTTTAACCGTTTAGCCGGTAGCCATTCGTTTAAACCCCGGTTTACAAACCCCGATTTTCTAAAATTGTCCTGATAATGGTCTTTTGCGAGCCTTCCGGTAAATACGGGCATTTTGCGAGCCAGTAAGTCGTCAATCTGTCCGCTTTTAGCTTTTAGCAGTTCCGCAAACTCTTTTATGTCCATTAGGCCGGTTATTTAGAAAGTGTTTGTAACAAATCGGCCACGGCCTTTTCGGCTCCCTTATAGGCGTCCGTAAAGTACGGGTGGTCGTCGCTGAATAACTGCCCGGTTTCTTCCGGGTGGCCTCCGAGTCCCGGCGCCGGTATCTCTATTTTTGTCGATAACCCGCTGTTATCTGTAACGGGCTCGTCGGTAGCTGTTAGGCCGCATTTGCAGCCGTAACGGTCGCCCGGCCGGTGCTCGTTAAAAAACACGTCGCCAATCGCCCATATACGGTTCCAGAATATCATGTGGTCAAGTCCCGGCGTTAAACTCGTCGAGGGGTTCCATTTCAAGTTGGGCAATATGTCTTTTTCCCGTAGGAATTGTTTCCAGTCGAGGGCTTGGTGCATACGGGTAATGGCCGTGTTGTGCTCCGTCTTTAGCCATGCCTCGACGTGGTGGTCGACGAGGTCTGCCGTGTCGCGTTTCCACTGTTCAAAGGATTTTAAAAAGCCTTTGGCGTCCACCAGCTCGGCGGCTATCTCGTTTTGCATCCGGTGAACTTTGAACGCGGCAAACACGGCGTTGTTTTGCTTAACCTCATTGCAGAAGCTAAACTCCGGGGCGGTAGGCTTCGGACTTCCCGCGCCTATGTCGGCGGCTACGTTTAAGGTGTCCCAGACGGCGTTAAACAAATTCGTTTCTATTTGCGTCATGGGGTTAAAGTCTTTTTCATAGATACGTATAAGCGCTTTTTTTACGGCCGTATCGTCGAATGAAAAACCGTTATCCGTGTCCTTTGCCGCCCCCCTGTAAAGGGCGTTCATTTTGCCCCGGAAGTTTGCCGGGTTGGGTTTGCGGACAAATATACCTTTTACCCAGTTTTTTAAACTCCGTTCCTTCTTTTCGTCCACCACTTGTTCGGCTGTCTTGCCTTTCTTTTCTTCTTCGGGATCTTGTTTGGGTGGCTCCGGTTTTTCCTCCTTATTTTCCGGCTCCGGCTCTGGCTCCGTTTCTTTTTTCGTAACCTCGTCGTCGCCTTCCGGTTTGGGTATCCCGTAAGTCTCGTATAAGTAGTTTTGGGGTATCTTGAGCCCCATAGCCTGTAACTGTAAATCTATTTGAATACGGGCGGAAAGGTCTTTGTTTTGAGGTGTGGAGAAGGTAAACTCCCCGCCGTCGGTATTAAAGCCGAGATTTGTAAAGACCTCCGTAAGTTCATAATTAAGGATATTTAAAACGAGTTGTTTAGAAAGCCGTATAATCCTATCCTCTCCGGCTTGGTGTACGGTTCCGAGCGCTTGCGTACCTTTCTCCCCGACTTCAGTTGTTAAAGTGTTTCCGAGTTCCAGCTTTGAAAGCTCGTCGTTGCAAAACTGCATAAAGCCCCGGTATAGTTCTCCGGTGGCGCCTTTGCTGGTTGTGTCGTGTATATTTACGTTTGTGCCGGTGGGGTGAACGAAAACAGAGGAGCCGCCGGAGTTATATAAGTCCTCGGTTAATTTCTTGCGTATCTCCGTGTCCCATGCGTCGTATGTCCCTTCCTTTAGCGGGTGGCCGTATAGTTCCACGAACTGGGCAAAGTCGCTCATGGCATTCCGTTTGTATATAACATATAACGCCGCCTTTGAGAGTAGCCCCAAATCCCGCGCGTCGCCCAATAACACAAGGTCGGCAAACTCGTCGAAGCTCTCCCCGTTAGTGTCCGCCTGTTTGCTTAAAATAACACGCCGTACCGGGTCGTAGTGTTTGCGGGGTATCATGTCATATTGCAACCATTTATCCTCCCGCCGGAATTGTAAAAGCGTATTACCGAACTGTTCAATATCCAGTATGTCGCTTAACAGTTTTTGAAACCACGGTGAGCGGATTTGTTCTCCCATTATTTCGTCTACTATCCCGTCGCGTGTAAACTCAATTGGAGAATTTAAGACCGACGCTTTCCTTTTTTGGATAACAGCGTAGAGGTGCGGGTCGGTTAAAACTTCGTCTATAATGTCGAGGAGTTTAATCCGGTTTGGTTTATCGACGTTTTCAGCCAGTTTTAACGACTGCATATAATCGCCTACGTCGATATTGCCCCGGACAGTTTGCGTAATAATAATAGGAGCCACGCCTGTCTGTGCCGGTTGCTTTGTCTGGTTGCCCTGAATGGCTATTTTGTTGTATTTGCCTCTTTTTGTCTTTGCCATAATTACCTCCTTGTTTGTCTTTTGGGATTACTTAACATCTGATAGGGGGAGCTTTCCGTTTTGTTTTCCACCTCCGGGGCGCCCTCTATGTTTACCACTCCGTCCCGTACACCTTGCAACCATAGTTTAGCGTCCTCGAAACGGTCTTTCCTTATCTGGGACATTTTCTGGGGGTTATGGATAGAAAAAAGGTGATAGACGGCAATGTCAATACAGTACATTACGACGAGGTCTAACCGCTCCTCGCCACGCGCCCCGAAAATGGCGTCGCAGTTGTAGCGTTTAGACATATAACCGCGCATTTCCTGTATCGCCCGGTTCTGGCACGTCTCGACCGATGTTTTGTTGTTTCTTGTTACGGCGTCCAATATCTCCGCGTGGATGGAGGCGTCGTAGTCTGATGATTCGATGAATTTTGCCATATATTTAGTAAATTAATTATCTCCTATGTCTATTGTTGTTTCTTAAACTCTCAATCTTAATAACCGTAACCGGTGCGAGCTCCGCCACTTTGTTTTCTATTATCTTATTGCCGCCCTGTAAACAGTCCAGACCGTCGGCCGGATAGGGTAAAGAGAGTTTGAAGTATTTAAACTCATTGTCCAGCTCGACCATGTTAGGGTCTTCTTTTTCGGCTATATTCAGTACAAGACGCCCCTCGCGGTTTAGCGGTTCAAGGTCTGCCTCGATACGCACCGCCTTGTCTGGTTTTTTGCCTTCGTCCGGTAAAACGGTAATGTTTGTTTTCCGCTCCTTTCGGATTTGCGCGAGGTGTTTTTTAAATACTTGCTGATAAAATGGGTCTTGCAAGCTGTTATTTTCCATATACAAGTAAACCGGGCAACGTCCGGCAACCCATTCGTAAAGGACAAAAAAGCACGTAATAAACTCGTAGTTGCTCATTTTGCCGATAAAGCCACGAAATACATATAAAACGTCCCCTATGCAACCGACAAGCCATACGGCTTTCCGGGAGCCCTTTTTGTTTTTGGCCGTTCCTTTTTGTTCGCTCTGGGTAGGGTCGCCATAGATAACAAGGAAAGGAAACCGTTTGAGGTTTGGCATTTTCCCGTATTTGACCTCTTTAAATACTGTGCCTTCAGAAATGGGGTTATTAAAATACTCACCCATTATCGCCTTCATGCTGATTTTAGAGAGTACGCGGTCGATATCCGCCTCGCTGTTCTTTTGAGGCCATACAGAAACGCCGTTTGCGTAGTCCTCTGTTGGGTTGGGCTTTCGTATGTCCACCATACGGAGGTTAATAATGTCGTGGTGGTCTGCCATTTTAGCCGCCCGACCTACGCATGTATTGTCCGCGATGATGTTACCACACCAAAGGACAAGTAAAGGTTCGGAAATGGAGCGCGTAGGATAAACCGCTTTTTCGCTCCAGTCCCATTTTTTGTCTACAATGTCCGGGTTTTGGCATTCTTTGTCGGTGTCGAAATCGTCGTAATACTGAACGTCCGGGCGTATCTCCTCATTTCTCGAACCGCGGGGAGACTGTCCAGCCCCCAGCGCACGGAAGGCCGCCCCGCCTTTTGTTACAAACTCCTGATCTGTCCAGAAGCCGATATTTTGCTGTTCCCCGTAATAGGCTTTAATACGGCCGTTTGCTTCAAAGTTTGCTATATAGGGAGTCAGAAGGCGCACGGCGTTCTCTATTGTGTTAGAGATAAGTAGAATGTTTTTCTTTCTTTTGGTTAAGACAAGGTACATAATTACGAACATGGCAATCGTACTCTTTGCCAACTCGCGGCTCCAGCTCCAAACCTCGTACCATTCCGGGTTGTTAATAAGCCGCTTTATGGCCTTCTTTTGGAACTCTGCAAAGGCGCATTTTGCGTATTTGGGAAAGAAAAAGATTATCCATTCCTCCGGGTTGTCCTCCAGCCATAGGCGGTGTTTTTCCCTTTCGGCTGCCGTCATGGAAGTATCTACCGGTGTGGAGTTGGTTATATCCTCTTTGTACTCCTCCCAGCTTTTTAGAGCGTCGCGGTCTTGCTGTTTCATAGGTTATCCTTAATAAATGCGTCAAACAACCACGTTACGTCCTTTGCCTTCTCGAAATCAACGTTTCGGAGCCAGTTAATAAACCGGGTTCCGACGCCCACCATGTCGGCTATACCTACGTCGGTTTCCATTTTTTTAATGGCGTTTGAAAGTTTGGCGATAATGTCCGCCTCTGCCGGGGTGGCATGTCGCTGTCCTTTCTCCCTCCCGTTGATTTTGTCGTTAAGTTCTTCGATTTGGCGGTAAAGGTGCTTTACCTGTTCTTCGCGTGTGAGGGTTATAGCGGTCTTTCGCTCCTTCCATTTGTCGGCCTTTATCCAGTTGTTTATGGTCTGGCGTGATGTGCCCACCTTTTCGGCTATCTCGGCCTGTGTTAGGTTCTCCTTTAAATAGAGCGTGGCCGCCCATTCTCTTTTCTGTTTTATCGTCAAATTTGCCATTGCCGGTACTTATTTATATAGCAAAATTGACCTTTTCCGCGGCCTCCGGCAAACGCTTTTTTTGTCTTGTAATTATAAACTTACTGCATTGCTTTACAAAGTTTTATCATGCTTTTTCGATTTGCACCGCGCCCAAATAACCTACAATTTTGCTCAATAAAGAGCGCAGAAATGAAACGATTTTTTAACACAATTCCCGGCGACGACGCATGTTGCATATTGCTACACGGAGATATAGGGTATTACGACTCTGTAAGGAGTGCGGATATTGCCCGCGAGCTTCTGGAGGCAGAGGCGACATTTAAGAAAATAGACGTCCGTATTAACAGTATGGGCGGGGACGTTTACGCAGGCATAGCGATATTTAACGCCTTTCGTAATTGTAAGGCCGAAATAACCATATATGTAGACGGTGTGGCTGCCTCTATGGCGTCCGTTATTGCTTTATGCGGGAAGCCTCTATATATGAGCAAATACGCCCGCCTGATGATTCACGGAGTAAGTGGCGGCTATTATGGTAATAAGGAGGAATTAAAATCCTGTTTAAAGGATATTGAAACGCTGGAGGCTACCCTGTGCGATATGTACGCCGAAAAACTCCAGCTCACACCCGAAGAAATCCGGACGCGGTATTTCGACGGCGCCGATCACTGGCTAACCGCCGAGGAAGCCCTAAAGCTGGGATTCATTGACGGCATATACGACGCGGAACCTATCCCGGAAGATAGTACACCGGAACAGGTGTTTTCACACTATCAAAATCACTACAACCAATCACTTAATACAGATAAGAATATGTTTGAACAACTAAAGAAAAGACCGTTGTTTGCCAACTGTGCAAACGACGAGGACGTATTAAAACGTATCGACGAGCTGGAAACAACTGCCGGGAAAGTCCCCGATCTGGAGGCGGCCAACGGAAAGTTAAAGGATGAAGTCGACGAGTACAAGAAGAAAGAGAACGAGGCGCAAGAAGCCGCCGACGAAACTCTGGTAAATACCGCCTTTGAGGAGGGACGTATTACTGACCCGGAAAAAACTGTTTATCGTGCGGCTCTGAAAACCGACCGCGAAAAAACAGAGGCCGCCCTTAAAACGCTGCCCGTAAAACGTCGGGCTATGGACAATCTGGGCGCACCTCTGGCAGACGGCGAAAGCGCATGGGCTAAGAGGCAAAAAGAAATTGAGGCGAAAAATTCTAAAAAGTAAACCAAATGGCAGTTAAAGTAAAATCAACGGTCTATTCCGGCGAAGTGCTGGAGCAGTTGCTGGTACGCGCGACGACCGGTAACGAAATTGTGGACGGTGGACATATTCATGTTCACCCGAATGTAACTAAAAAGTTTACCCTTCCGAGGCTTAAAACGGGAAAGATGTTACGCAAGCGCGTAGAGCAGCCCGAAGATAAGCACTCAAAAGGTGACTTCAACTACGACGAGAAGTATCTGGAGCCTAAAGAATTTATGGCCTTCACGACGTTTAACCCTCGCGTTTTCGAGGAAATCTGGCGGCCGTTCCAGCCTACCGGTAATCTGGTGTTTTCAGAACTTCCGGCAGAGGTTCAAAACCAGCTACTCGCCGAGCTCGCAAAAGTGGTAGACTTTGAACTGGGCGGCCACTATATCAATGGGGAATATGCCGAAGGTGACGACGACGACAAGCTGTTCGACGGTATTTTAAATCGGATTGTAAAAGATGCCGATGTTATCAAAGTTGACAAGGTTGTCTCCGTGGTTAAGAAAGACGACGGAACCCTCGAAACGAAAGACGTAACGGGTAAGATTACCGAGGCAAATATTTTGCCTACCCTTCGCGCCGGGAAACAAAAAGTTCCAAAGGCTATCCGCAAGCATGCAAACCTCAAAATCTTTATGTCCTGTGAGGACTTCGAGATTTACGACGAAGTGTTGACAAATAAGCCGTTTAAAGGCGTGGACTATTCCAGCATGACGGCCGACCGTTACAAGGGTGTGCAAATCGTTTCTTTGGCGGACTGGCCAAAAGACGTTATTGTCTGGGCTGTTACCTCCTCCGGGATTGACTCCAATTTCTGGGCTGGTGTTAGCCTTTCGGACGACGACGACGTTATCCAAATCGACAAGCTGACCAACGCAGGCGAAAAGTATTTCTTTAAAATGCTTATGAAGGCCGACACAAACACCGTATTCGGTGAGGACATTGTCCTGTTCGACGCCCGCGACGACGAGGAACTTCCAGAAGGATAAATATTACAAACCCATTAAAAACGAAAGAATATGGCAGAGCAAAAAAATGATTTAGTAAAAATCGTCGTGTTGAACCCTTTCCGCGACAAGTTGGACAAAAAAACGCGCTACGAAGTAGGCCAAGAGCTGGAGTTTGAAGCCGAACGCGCGGACGACCTCGTAACCCGTGAGCTGGCAGAGTACACGGAGCCTCTGGGCTAAAATTTATTATGTAATGTATTGCCACCCCTCGACGGCCGTGCGGTTGCTCGGAGGAGATTCGAGCGGGTGGCAACCTTTTTTTTAAAATAACTAACAACATGAGCAGAGGTTTAAGAAATAACAATCCGGGAAATATCCGTATTTCCGCAACGAAGTATCAGGGCGAAATACAGCCCTCACAGGATAGAGCGTTTAAGCAGTTCCAGACAATGGCGCACGGTTACAGGGCTATGTTTATGCTCCTTTATACCTACCGTAAAAAACACGGTTGCGACACAATCCGCAAAATGATTACCCGCTATGCCCCTCCGGTAGAAAACCATACGAACGTCTACATTGATAGCGTTGCCCGGTGGTCTGGTATTAATCCGGACGTGCAACTCGACACAACGAGTCGGGAGGTCATGGTTCCCGTTATATCGGCTATGTCGAGAATGGAGAATGGAAAGCATGCAGCAGCCAACGACGTCGAGGCCGGCTGGGGATTGTTTATAGCCTCTATTTAAACGATGATTTGCAGTAATGGACTGGAGTTTAATAATTGAGATTATAAAGTGGGTTGTTCCCGTTGGCGGTTTTGGTTCCGTTGCTGCATGGTTTATCAATCGTACAGAGAGAGAGCTAAAACAAATACGTGACAGCCACGACGCATACAAAACAATGTATGAGGACGTAAAACAAACATTAAATGAAGAAATTGAAGAAAAACGGGCATTACGAAAAGCCCTCGGAAAATTTGAACGGGCTATTTCCAAAGTGTTTGGCTGTCGTTACTATCCTAATTGTCCTGTTAATATCGAGTTGCTCCACCAGCAAACAGATAAAGCAAAGCCAAAAGGAGACAGCCGACAGCGTAGTAATAAAAGAAGTCCGGGAGGTGATTCCGATGATAATACCGGAGTCAAAAACGACGCTTACAATTCCGACGACGAACCTCCGTAATTTACCCATTGGGGCAGCCTTCACAAGTAAAAGCGGGCAGGCTAACGTTAAAGTCGAATATGTACAGGATACTATATATGTGTCTGCCACGTGCGACAGTCTGCAAATTCTTTGTACCAAACAGGAAAAAGAGTTAATCCGGATACGAAGCGAAACCCATACGGAGAAAGAGGAGATTAAGAAAGACGCCACAAGGCAGAGAACAACCTTTACAATGATAGGTTTTGCCCTCGGCGTTTTCATTTCAATAGCAATCAAAAAATTAATATTAATACTAAAAAAATGGCTAAAAACGATTTGAATTTAATGTACGGCCTCGATAAGTTGTCGTTTGAGGGTAAAGACCTCGGATATATTGAGGAGGATTCTTTCGACTGGGGCGGCGCTAAAGGTGAAGTAACCGACATTCGGGCGGCGCAAAAAAAAGGCTACCCCGTTGCAAAGATTCCAAAGAGTAACGGGACGGTTAATCCGACTTTCGACCTTATCCAGTTTAATTACGAGAATATGGCCGAAATTATGGGCGGAGAGGTCAAGACCGACAACGAAAGCAAGCCGATAGGCTGGGGCGCACCGAGTAACATAGTTATGTGTTCCGGTAAGTTCACCATTGACACCGATTCCGGACAGCGTATCACAATCCCGAACGCTTTACTCTCTGTTTATATTACCGGCAATCTGAACCTTACCAGCGTTTCCAAACTCAAATGCGAGCTGGGGATTATGGAGCCGGCAGACGGAGGCGAGCCGTTCAGTATTGAGGACATAACCGAATAACCAGCATGTCAAAGATAGAACTGGAAGCAAGCGAGGCACTACTTGACGTGGGTGTCTCCTTGCCTTTTAAGGAGATTAAAATACCGTTTACCCGCAAACGCATAAAGTTACGCCTAACCATGCGCCGGCCATGTCTGGGCAATCAAATAAGAATAGCCCGCCAGTACTTAAAGCTGGGTGTAACACTAAAACAAATGGAAGCATTTACAAAGGAGGAAGAGATGGAATTTATGGCCAAACATGGCGGCCGTATCTGTAATATGATAGCCTTAACCATTTGCCGGGGCTATATAAACGGCTGGCTGTTTTCCCCCTTTATGTCCTTCTTTGTCCGCTGGTTTGTCCCGGACGCATTTATACAGGGCGCAAACCTCCGTTTTATTACGCTCATGGGGACGCGAAATTTTATGAACATTATCAAATCAGCCGAGAGGACGAACCCTCTAAGGCCGAAATTGAGCCAACAAAAAAAGGGGAGTTAAAGGGTCATTTCGAGGGCTCCCATAGCCCCTTTGGGATTATCTGGGAAGTTGCAAAGGCCACCGGCTGGAGCTTGCACTATATCATGTGGAAAATCAACTACCAGACACTTATAATGATGACGGCCGACGCCGTCCGCTATGTACAGGGAGACAAACAAACCCATAAGAAGGGCGGCTCCGCTCTGGGTTTCTTCCAAACCAAATTAAAAGAACGAAAAAATAAAGAGGCTTAATAATATGAAACCCGTTGAAATTGAATTTTTAATGCGTGATAAACTGTCCGACGGCATGGAAAAAGCCGGACAGAATGCCGCGTCAATGGGTGACAAGGTCGCGGCCTCCTCCGAGCAGATAAAAGCCCAGATAAAGGAAACCCGCGAGAATATTAAGCATACCGAAAACGACCTTAAATCCCTCGAAAAACAACTATCCAAAGCAGCACCCGGCGGCCAGTGGATGGAGTTAAGCGCCGAGATTACAGCCTGTAAAAAAGTATTGGAGGAAGAACGGACAGCCCTCGCCCATTTGGAAAGTCAGCACGACAGTACGGCCGGGAGTGCGAAACGTTTAAGTTTACAGCTCCGGGAAATGTACGAGCAAATGGCCACAATGAGGTTAAACGGCCAGAAGGACACCCAACAATACAAAGAGCTGGAAGCGGCCGCAGCCAACCTTGCCGACACTATCGGCGACGTCCGGGCGCAGACTAATATACTGGCGCATGACAATTCCGGTTTACAGGGGCTTATCTCTGGAGCTTCGGGGGTTGCCGGAGCGTTTACTATGGCGACCGGTGTTATGGGTGTATTTGCCAGCGAAAACGAGGATTTAATGAGGATACAGACCAAAGTACAAAGCGTCATGGCTATAACTATGGGGCTACAACAGGTTATGAATACCTTAAATCAAGATTCCGCGTTCCGTCTGGTCACAGTCACAAAAGCAAAGACTTTGTTTGCCGCCGCTAATACCCGTTTGGCCGTTGCTCTGGGTATTTCAAACGTAGCCGCAAAGGCATTAATGGCAACCCTGACGCTGGGGCTTTCGGTGGCTATCGGTGCCGTTATATACCTATGGGATCAGTTCTCCAGTAAACAGGCCGCCGCCCGTAAAGACTTCGAGGATTTTACAAAGAAAGTAAGCGACGGCTCGGCCTCTTCCATTACCAGCTTTAAACGCATGGTTGCCGAATGGGAAGCTCTCGCCGACTCTCTGGAGGAAAAACAAAAATATATCGACGATAACCGGGAGGCATTCGACAAGCTGGGCGTAAAAATTAACGACGTTGCCGACGCCGAGAACTTGCTTGTTACCAATAAAGACGCCTTTATCGAAAGCGTTATGTTGAAGGCCAAAGCCGCGGCCGCTATGGAAATGGCATCCGAAAAATATAAGGTTGCCATTGAAAAGATGATGGAGGCCGACAAGCTCCCGGATAAAGTTACCCGTTACGCTACTTATGGAATGTATGGCAGTGGCTATTCTTATGAGGTTGACAACTCCAAAAAGGCAAAGAAGCAACGGCAGGCCGACGAAGCCGAGGCCGAGGCAAACGCCTATATACTTAAAGGGCTCGGATTTGGACAGGAAGCAACCGACAAACTGGCGGAGGCCGGGATAGGCACAACGGAGGATGTTATCGAAGGCTCCGTGGCTGCCATTGAGGCCGTAATAACCCAGAGGCGAAAAGCGCTAAAAGACATAACCAATCCGGCAGACTACCAGCAGGCACTCAAAGAAATTGAGTTACAGGAAAAGAAGCTAAAAGAAATAACCGGCGATAAGTCGGACAAGCCGAAAGAAGAAAAAGTAAAAAATAACCTCGCTGATTTGGAGTTGCGAGCCCGTCAAAAAATAGAAGACCAGACCGTCGCCCTCATGGAAGAAGGATACGAAAAGCAACGCAGAATGGCTGCCCTCGCCTTTGAACGTGAAAAAGAACGGATAACACAGGAAGAAACCGAACGTCTCGCACTCTATGAAAAACTAAAGGCCGCCGGCGAAAATGTCGACGACGAGGACAAACAAAAGATAATAGCGCAAGCAGTAGCCCTCCGGGTACAGGCGGGCGCCCTCTACGACCAAGCCGTCGCCGAGGTGAACAGTAAAGAGCAAAAGGACGAGGACGAGCGGCTCCAGAAGCTACTCGAACCTTATAAAGACTTTGCCCAGCGCCGTCTGGATATAGAGCAGAAATACCGCAAAGACATTGCAGAGCTCCAGAGCTCCCGGACAGATGATAACGCCGACGTTATCGACCGGGCAATCGAACAGGCCAAAAGGAACAGAGCGGAAGAATACGACCAGCTCGACCAAGAAATAAGCGACTCGGCACGGCGGAGCTCTGAAATATTAGAGGCTATTTTTACCGACGCCGGCCAGCAGTCGAAAAAACAGATCGAGGGCGTTGTGGGACAGGCTGAACAGCTTTTAAAGGTCTTGTCCGGCGAAAGCTCCGGCGAGTCTCTGGGTTTTTCTCCCGAACAGGTGGCCGCCATGCAAAAAGACTCCGGGCTTATACAGGAGTTAATACAGGCCATAATCGACAAGAAAAACGAGCTTTACGACCGTGGTGGGCTTGTTAGCAAGTTTGTCGGCTCTTTTAAGCAGATAAAAGACGCCCTATCCCTCGAAGGTGGCCAGCAACGTATGGAGGCCATGAACGGCGGCGTTGAGAACCTTATATCCTCCGGAGGCCAACTGGTTAATACGTTCGGTGGTTTTGCCGACGACCTTGCCAATATTGCGGAGCTCTCCGGTAATGAGGGGCTGGGCTCCGTCGCTTCGGCTATGCAGGGTATTACGGATGTCGCCGGCTCAATGATGAATGGGGCACAAGCCGGCATGGCAATTGGCGGCCCGTGGGGGGCGGCTATCGGCGCGGCCGTTAGTGGTGTTACAAAGGTCTTTTCTATGGCCGCCGAGGCCAGCGCCCGGCATAAGGCAGCATTAAAGGAGCTGGAGGACGCCCGGCTGGCGTACCAGCGTAAATATAATTTGCTGTTACTGGAGCAAAAGCTGCTTATGGAAGAAGCGTCCAATATCTTTGGCGAACGTTCCATACTGAAAGCGGCTAACGCTCTGGAAGTGTACCGTGAGGCCATAGCCTCCTATAAAGAGGAGTTAAAAGGCGACATGCCGGAAATGGATACGTTTGAGCGCTGGACAAACGACTACTACGGTACATACGCAAAACGTGTAGCCGACTACGAAAAAGGAATAGGCGCTCTCGCCTCCGCCCAGATTGTAACAGGCCATAAGAAAACGGGGCTTTTTGGGTGGGGTAAAGGGAAAGACCTTTATAGCTCTATACTGGAGGTTTACCCCGACCTTATAGATAGTACCGGCCGACTGGATACAGCTATGGCGGAGTCCATTCTTTCCACCCATAAAATGGACGACGAAACCAAGAACTTAATACAGAGCCTTATCGACTTGCAAGACCAAGCCGACGCGGCCGAGGAACAGCTCCGGGATTACCTAAAGGAAACATTCGGCTCGCTGGGTGACGGTATAATGGACTCCATTACGAACGCTATCGTTACAGGCGGGAACGATGCGTGGGAGACGTTCGGCAAGAGCGGGGCAGCCACATTGGAAAACCTCGGCAAACAACTTGCTTACTCCCTGTTTTTCGCTAAACGTTTCGACCAGTTGCAAAAGGAATTGGAGGGCATATACGGCAGCGGCAAAAGCGAGGAAGAAATAGCTAACGACGCTATGGCCTTAATCGGCAATTTTTACAACGGTATCGGCTCGCAAATGGACGCCGCGCAGGGCTTTATGGAGGAATGGCAAAAGAAAGCCGCCGAGCATGGGCTGAACCTTTGGCAAGACGAAAACGGACAAACCCAGAGCGGCCGGACGGGAGCGTTCCAAACCATGTCACAAGACACGGGCTCCAAACTGGAGGGCTTGTTTACTTCCGTACAAATGCACGTGGCCAATATAGACGACAAGCTGGATAATATCGGGTCGGGTATCTACATGACACAGGAAGTCCTCGAAGCTATCCGGGATTACGTGTCTTATCTGGTGGATATAAGCGAAGATATAAAAGGCATAAAACGAGACGGTTTAAAAATGAAATAATATGATTCTGGACGGACTTTTATACATAAACGATAAAGATGTTTACCAATACTATGGGGCATATCTTACGGAGGAAAAAGAGGGGGAATTTACAAATTATTCCGCCCTTATGAAGCCGCCCGCAATGAAACCCTATGTTTCTGTAAACTTCCGGGAGAATGACGGCGAAAAGCTACCGGAAAAACTAAAGGTTGCATTCGAGCCCCGCGACGTGACGCTCTACTTTGCCATAATGGCGCGGAGCAAAAAGCAATTTTTGAACTATTACGAGGGTTTTGTCCGCTTGCTGGGTTCCGGTTGGCTCCGGGTATATCTCCCGGAACTGGACAAAACATTTACGATGTACTATCAAAGTTGTACCGAATATAGCCAGCTCACAACCTTTGAAAGTGGACAGGTGGGCGCCCGGTTCAAAGTAAAATTAAGGGAACCCCAGCCTACAATATAAAGGATTTAATATGGAACTTAAAATATACAAACAAAACGGAGACGTGAGGGCGGTAGTATCGCCTTCCGATAGCGCAACCCAGCAGCTCGGCGTTATGGAGGAAAACGTCCTCTCCCTTTCTTTTGTCCTCTATGAGTTTATCATGCTGGAGGTGAACGACTATGTCGATTTTGAGGGGTTCCGCTATACTTTAACCGGAGATTACCGCCCGGAACAAAAGTCTACTATTGAATATAAATACGAAGTCCGTTTTTATGGTGCGGAAGATGTTACAAAGGATACGCTGGTCTTAAAAATGGTAGACGGGGACAATTCCGCCGAGTTTTCGCTAACAGACACGGCCAGAGTCCACGCCCAGTTAATCGTCGATAACCTAAACCGCAAAGAAGGCCGTAACGTCTGGGTGGTTGGCGAGGTCATTGATACGGGCGTTTATGAGGTTGTATATAGCAAAACGTCCTGTTTCGACGGACTTACCAAAGCGGCCGAAGGCGCCGAGACGGAATGGTGGATAGAAGGCTATTCCGTAAATATAAGCCGTTGCGAACACGGCAAAGCTATTGAGCTGGAATACAATAAGGGGCTTATTAGCCTGTCAAAATCAGAGAACACAAACGCCCGTTTCTTTACCCGGCTTTATCCGCTGGGAAGTACGCGCAATATAGACAAGGCCAAATACGGCCATGCCCGCCTCCAGCTACCGGGTGGCGCGGAGTACATAGAAAGAAACACCCATTTAGGAATTAAGGAACAGGGCGAGGAGTCCGCGTTTTCCCATATATACCCCCGGCGCATTGGTTACGTTGATACTGTTAGACAAGAGGAACGCACAGGCGAGGACGGGGAAAAATATACGGTCTATTTCTTTACGGATAAAGCCCTCAATTTTGACCCTAACAGCTACGAAATAGGCGGTCTGGTTAAGCGTATTGTTTTCGAGGACGGCTCGCTAAACGGGCGGGATTTTGATGTAAATTTTAGCTCAAAAGATAAAGAGTTTGAAATAATAACCCAGTTCCCGTTTGACAACTTACAACTACCCGGCGGGGCGCTTATCCCCAAGAAAGGCGACCCGTATGTCTTGTATAATATCACTATGCCGGACGAGTATTACCCCCTTGCCGAAACAGAGTACCAGGAGGCCGTCGAAAAGTATATCGAAAACTTTAGCGTTGATGTGTCAATATATAAGGCGGCAACCGATTACGTTTACTTTTTGGAGAAGGGTATAGTCTTAAAGCTCGGTAGCCGGGTAAGGCTTCATAGTAAGGAATATTTTGCCGAAGGCTACCGCGATAGCCGTATAATCCGTATAACCCGGAAAGTAAACAACCCGCAGGAAATAAATATAGAATGTTCCCATGCGGTGGCCGTTGGGCGGCTTACGCAAATAGAGAACAGCCTTGTTAATGTCGAGGCGGCAATTAAATCGCCCACCGGTGGGTCTAACGTGCAAATACTCCGCACATGGGACAGCGCCGACCCGACGGATTATAACGTTTTCTCCGCCCTTCGTACCCTGTACGAAATACGGGGCGTTATCGGTGAAATGTCCGACCGGTTTATTCGCAAGGATATTCCGGACGAAGCCCACGGGCTTATAACATTTAACGCCGGTATATGTACGCCGGGTTTTGTGGAAGGCTTTACGGCCGTCGGTAAGGGCATGAAGGTTTACGACAATGGCAACGTTACCCTTATGGAGCTCCGCGCCCGCAAAAGTTCCCTATTTGGCGCCAGCCTGTCCTCTGAAACTTTTGTTTCGGGCTTTCCCAACGGTACGGGGTGGATGCTGGCCGACTACACCCGTAAGAACGCCGCCGGGGTCGAAGAAAAAAAATACAAGTTAGAACTCGACGACCTGACAGTCCGGGGCAATTTCCGCGTTTACGAAATGGTTATTTCGCAATTACTCGGTGAAAATGATAACCGGATTTTTGCGGGTATGATGAAAATAGACCATATCGACGAGGAAACAAATACTATCTATCTCGATACGGACGAGGGTGTCCTGTACAATCCCTTCCGCTCCGACGATATACTTATGGTTCAACGCTTCGGCGGTTTGCCTACCCCGGAAAATGACTACCAAGTAATAAAAAACTATGAGCTTAAAGTTTCCGAGGCCGGTATAGGTGATTTGATCGAAAAAGAGAAACGGCTGGATTATATCCGCTTTGATACGTTCGTCGGGGATATTTCGACCGTGGCCGCTGGCGACGTCCTTGTACGCGTGGATAACTTAACAAACTCCACCCGTAAGGGTATAATGAAAATAACGACTATTGACGAGTTTGGAGCGCCATACCTTGACGTTATCTACGGCATGAAAACAGATTTAGAGAACTCGACAAAGGTACGGCTCGGAAATCTGGAAGGTTTGGTAACGCCCTATTGGGGGCGTCTGGAGGGCTGGGGCTTAATGGCTACACATACCTATTTAAAAGGCCGTTTCATATTACAAACAGGCGAGGACGTCCTTACGAAGTTTGAAATTACCGAAGGGCTTATAAAATCGGAGATAGCGTCCGTCCGTATGGAAATACAGGAGAAAGACAACTATTTAAGTAATTCCTCATTTACAAAAGATACAGACATGTGGGAAGCCATGTCCGACATACGGCTCTTTACTATTTCCGCCCGGTTCCTGTATTTTAACGAAAATTTTTATTCCGATAAAAAGAGCGTTGCGGCTATTGTTACCGAAGGCGACCGCCGGGCTTTACGGCTAAAGAACGCAGGCGTAAAACAATATAACAAGGATTTGGCGAAAAAGCCGGAGAAGCCGCTGGATATTGAGGACGAAGACAAAGAAAAGGAAGTATGGCCGACGTTTTACATATCCTTCCGCTATAAATGTGTAAAAGCCGGAACGCTTGAAATAGGTTTCCGGGGTGAAGATTGCTTTTTTACCGAGGAGATCGAGCCGACGGACGCTTACCTCTCTAAAGAGTTTTCCGGCGAGTGGGACGGCGAGGGTGATTTTGAGATAAGATTTAGCGGGGATATTTATATATACTCTTTGGCTCTGGCCGACAATCCGCTGGAGAACTTTAAGATTGAAACGTTTACACGGTTTTACCAGACAGACACTAAAATTGGTCTGTTAGCGCAGAAAACCGACAAAATGCAAGGCACAATTACGACACTCGGTATCGACCTCGATGCACTGGAGGAAACCGTAACGCTATACGCAAAAAAAACCGACTCAATCAATCAAACGGTTTTATCGCTGGGTATCCAGCTAAACGCTGCCGACGAAAGTATAAGGATATGGGCGTCGAAAACAAATTCGCTCGACGGAACCGTCCGGCAGCTCGGTATTGATTTAAGTATAGTTTCAAACTCACTTACATTATACGCGAAGGAAAAGGATATAACCGGCGCGTGGATAGTTGGGCGGATAAACATTTCACCCTCTACGGTTAAAATCGAAGCTAAAAATATTCAGTTGGAGGGGAAGGTTTCGTTTACCATGCTGGATTGGCAAGTACAATCTTTAATGAATAGCTATGTACAGTCCCATAATCTGGGAAGTCTGGCATATTATAGCAAGGTTGAGCAGGCCATGAAAGACGAGACGCTTATAGTGGGAGGTTTTATAAAGACTTCACTAATTAGCGTAAACGAAATTTTTGCACAACAAGCAACAATAGGGCAATTTAAAATTAACGGCGGTTATCTCCAGTGGCAAGATTACTACGGCGACGGGGCAACCCTTGTGTTGGGTTTTAACTCATGGTATGCAAATAGTTGTATCGCTGTCCGGGCTGGTTTCTTTGGTAATGGTGTCAGCTCAATAGCGGCAAAGGGTGGCGCTGCCTTTTTCGGCTCCATGTACTCCTCCCCTTCATATCCAAACACAGGCTATTTATATGCAGCCTTTTTCGACGGCGATCTGGTTATGACCCGCGGGAATATTATCGTAAGAAGTGGCGGAGTAAGCGGTAAAGGTGTTATTCAAGCCGACGAAATGCTGCCTCAAAACGGTTTTTCCGGGTCAATGAAAGGCAAGAGCATGGAATTTAAAAACGGAATACTTATTAGAGCATGGTAAATATATAATCTTATGGAAACAAAAAAAAGAAAAGGCTCCGATAATGGCGGGAGCAAAAAAGAAAACGCCATTTATGACTTTACAAAATTGAAAGTTGAAAATGTAAACGGTGAAACCGAAGCGCTGGACGTCGCCCGTATTGTTGGGAATATTTATTACAACAATACCCCGGACATAGGACAAATGGACAAAGCCCGCGAGATTTTCCACAAAGGCAAAACGGAATTAACGCCGGAAGAATGCCAGTATTTCGAGCGGGCAATACTGCAAAGCGAAATGCTGCCAGCGCCGATAAAAGTTGCTATTCAAAAAATGTTTAAGGAGGAATAAATTATGGACGAAATGCTGGAGAAAGGTATAAATTTTAGCATTGATATGCGCGAGAGAAAGGCCACCGTGGCCGTTAATGGCTCTATTTCTTTGGCTTTAAATATTAGCCAGAAAACAGGGGAGCCAGTAAGCAACATAACCGGTCAGATTTTGAAAAATGGCCGGACTGTTGGAGGATTTAATATGGACAGGAACTCCGGTTTTGCAAATGTATCATTTGACGGTTTTATGTCCTTAACCCCGGAGGAGCGCACCGCTATATATGGTGCATTTGATACAAGCGTTACGGAATTATTAGCGGAAGGGTAATACAGTGGCCGATATAAGTACAGAACAAATAACCGAGATAGCCCAGAGGGTTAAATCCCTTTTGTCTGCCGAGTCGCAGGGGGTCGGAGAAATACCGGTCGTTAATAATCTGGCCGGCATCCGTTCGCTCCCTGCTTTACAGAGGACGGGCGAAATCGACAAGGTTGTAGAAGCTCCCCTTACGCTACTGATAGGGGAAACCGGAGCGACGCCTGTACTTACTTTTAAGATTAAGGCGCTCGCCTATGGCAGTGAACCGACCGTAAACAAGACAGGAACCGCCGGAGCTCCGACAATAACTATCGGCTTCCCTCTTGCTAAAAATGGCGACGAGTTGCAAGTCCGCAAAGGTGTAACCGGGATAGAGGCGAAGTACGAAACGGAGGAGGAGGCAGCGTGGCGGGTTTTATGGACTTATCGCGATGTAATGCCGGACGTTTCTGATTTTAGTCCCGAAGGTATCGCCCTATTGCAAAAACCGGCACAAGACGCCGCCAACGAAACTCGCACCTTAAATACGGCCATTGCCGAAAAAGAGAAGGAAAGGGATGCGGCCGAAGAAACCCGCAAACAGAACGAGGAAGACCGGCGAAAAAAAACGGTGGGTTATGACGCGGCTGAGGCTCTCCGAAAGAAGGGCGAGGAAGACCGGGAAACCGCCGAAGGCAAAAGAGGCAAGGCTGAAGGGGAAAGGAACGAACGCGAGGATGCCCGCATCGTAAACAACGAGCTTTGGAAAAAGGCCGAAGCCGGACGGGTAGAAGCCGAAGAAAACCGGGAAGAAGAAACCGTAAAACGCCTTGTTGCCTCCGATGCTGCCGTAGAGAGACTTAACCGCCTGTCAGACAACCGCGACAAAATTGTCGACGGTTATTGGTGGCACTATAACGAGGGAACGGGCGAATATGAGGAAACGGGCGAACGGGCACACGGCGACGTCCTATATGCGACTTTTGGGCTCAACCCTGCAACAGGTGTACTGACAATGTGCACCGACGAAAAGTATAACGGGGCAAACTTCGAGCTGGATAACGGAATTTTAAAAGTAACAATATGAAGCAAACAACAGTATTAGGAAAAGTAAGTATAAGCCCACGGGGCAAATACGACGAAGATACCCCTTACGAGTGGTTGGATTGTATTACCTATATGGGTAGCTCCTTCCTTGTCCTCGCTCCCTTTAAAGGGATAGCCCCCACGGGTGACGGTGTTATAACCATGCTTTTAGCAAGGGCGGGAAAAGATTTTAAGTTTGAAGATTTTACGGCCGAACAGTTGTTAAAGATAAAAGGCGACAAAGGGGAAACCGGAAAGGGTTTAACCGTAAAGGCTTTTTATCCTACGGTTGCAGCCTTACGGGCGGCTGTTCCCAACCCGGAGGCCGGAGACGCTTACGGTGTCGGTTTTGCCGCTCCTTATGATATTCACATATACGACGGCGACGCCGGCGACTGGGTAAATAACGAAAAGCTACAAGGTGCAAAGGGGGATAAGGGAGATTCCGCGTATGTGGATTGGCTGAATGAAGGACACGAAGGAGACGTAGCCGCTTTTTTGGATTGGCTACGGGGTACAGACGCCAGCATTTCCGTAAAAGTGGATACTCCTACAGATTACCGGCTGGAGATTGCAAACGGCGAAGAAAAGGTAACAACCCCCAATCTTAAAGGCCAGAACGGGCGGGATTGGGAGTGTCCAACATTGGACGACGCCCCGACGGAGGAAACGCTATTCTTTAAAATGGACGACCAAAATATCCCCTTTAAAATCGGCCAGCAAGCCCGCGTGTTTGATGCAGAGGAGGAGGATTATGTTTTTCACCAGTTATATGATGTTACGGCAGAAAACAAAGCCGTTTGGAAGGTTGCCGGAAGCGGCGGAGCTCTTAAAGGTGAAAAGCTGGTTGTTACAGTCGAAAGTAACCAGCCGCACCCCGATCAGGCGCTCGTCGGCGTTAAAGCCCGCGTGTCCTATGGTGACGACCAAAAGACATTAACGTGGGAGGGCGAGGAACTCATGGCCGATATACCGATGAATATGACTTACAAGGTTGATGTTTCGGATGTTGCCGGCTATAAAACTCCGCCAGCGGAGGAGCTAATCGCCCTTGTTGGCAACACCCGTAATTTGTCGTTTAAGTATTACAGTGAGTATGTAACTATAAATATATCGGCAGACGACACCACCAGCGTAGAAGGCCAGACGGTCAAGGTTGAAAACGTAGATACCGACGAAACAATACACGAAGGACAAGCCGGTACAGGTATTAAATTACGCATACCCCACGGAACAAAATGCAGGGTGTCTGTTAATGAATACGCGAAATACACCCGCCCGGAAGATGTGGAATTTACGGCTGGAGAACAATCCCGCACGGTTGCGCTCATATATGAGCGTATATTAAGCGCTTTTGTTGTTGTAAACGAAGACCTTCCCGACCCGGAATACGCCAGCGGCGACGTTAACATCGGCATAAATGCGGAAATCCTTTCCAAAATGCGCCGTTGCCTTGTAAAGAAAACCGCCGAAGGCGAAGTCTCAATAGCCTATTTAAAGGACGACGATAGTAATTATTACGAAGACGGAACCCCAGCGCTTTTAAATGGTAACGAGGGGGATGTTATGGTTTATAAGCCGGAATTTTACTACCGTCTGGAGGAGGTCGAAAATGCAACGTATGGCATTCGTACTTCTCTTTTGGATATGGGAGAGGGTTTTATACATAGTCCGGCGAGTTTAATAGGTGCTTATCAATCCGTTAATGTATCCAGTAAAATGTATAGCCGTAGTGGGTCTGCCCCTTCCGGGAGTATTTCTTCAGATACATGGGAGACGTATGCGAAAAACCGTGGCGGAGGGTATGGGAAAATAGATTATGAACAACATTGCATGATTATGTTATTATTCATTTTAAAATATGGAACCCGCAATTCACAGGCTATTTTAGGGGTCGGAGGCGTTAATTATAACGGCGCAAATGGGTCGACAAATTCTTTAGGAAACAGGGATACCGAGAAAACAACCACAACCCATGCAAATTTTCAGGGCATTGAGGCTGTACACGGGTCGGCTTATGAGTGGGTTGGAGGCGTAGAGATAAATAACTGGGTGTGGAAAATAACAAACCCGGACGGAACAATCCGCGAGGTGCAGGCGCATAACGCCGGCGGGTGGATAAAAAAAATCGCGGCCGCCCCCGGAACCCCTTTCGACGTTATACCTACGGCAGTCGGAGGAAGCGAAACGACGTATTATTGTGACTATTACGATACGCAGAGTGGTGTCCGTGTTTTGGCTCGCTCGTGCAGCTCCACGTATACGAATGGCGGTGTTGCGTACACGAATGCGAGCAACGCATCGTCGGCTACGAGCGCGTATATCGCCTCTCGTCTCGCTTTCAGAGGCGTTATACGACAAGCGCAAAGCGCCGAAGCGTTTAAAGCACTACCAGTGCTTTAATTAGTACCGGCTTACGCCGGTCGATTTTGATTTTTTTGAGGTCGGTTTTTAACAAATGGCCAAACGTTCTTTAAAATCTTGCTACCTTTACGACGTTAAGACAAAGAATTTGAAAAAATGACTTTTGAAACAGGTAGAAATCCCCGTGCCGTGTTTTGGCTCGCTCGTACAACTCCACGAATACGAATGGCGGTGTTGCGTACACGAATGCGAACAACGCATCGTCGAATACGAACGCGAATATCGCCTCTCGTCTCATAATCAGAAAGACAAAAAATTGCGGCTCCGGTTTTGTAACGTGTTACAGGTTCCGACCGCAAGGGGATTAGCCTTGCCGCTTGGCAAAAAAATACTTTTTTATTTCAACTTCCGTATAGTAGGTAGAAATACTCGAAATATGGATTTAATCTGAAAGCGACATGAAGCGTCATGGTTTTTTAATTGAAAAAGTGATTGCAGAGGATAATTTGTCGTCTGCTTTCGACGCGGTTATGAAGAAAAAGAAGCGTAGCCGCACGGTTCGTTACTATCAGAAAAACAGGACAAAGGTATTAAAGCAAATCGCCTATGAAATTGAGAGCGATATTTACGAGCCTTCCCGCTACACCTTATTCACTTTACAGGATAGGAAAAAGGAAAGGCAAATAATATCGTTACCTTTTAAGGATAGGATTGCCTTGCATGCCGTTATGTCTGTAATGGATGATATTATCGGAAAGTCATTAATCAGGGACACGTATTCCTCTATCAAAAGCCGGGGCATCCATGACGGGTTAAGCCGTGTAAAAAAAGCCCTTACGGATAGAGACGGTACGGAATACTGTTTAAAGATTGATTTGGAAAAGTATTACCCGTCTATCGACCAAAACGTCCTTATCGAAATGCTAAAGGGAAAGATAAAAGATTCCCGGATGTTAAATACGCTCACACGTATTATACGCACATACGATAAAGGGTTGCCTATTGGTTTTCATTCGTCGCAATTTTTAGGTAATTTTTATTTATCTTCCCTCGACCACTACATAAAAGGGGCGTTGGGGGTTAAGTATTATTTTCGCTATTGTGACGATATTGTCATTTTATCATCTTCAAAGGAGGAACTTCGGGAGATTTTAGGAAAGGTTAGAATTTATGCAGAAAATATTTTACACCTTATGATTAAAGATAATTTTCAGATATTCCCAGTCGATGCACGAGGGGTTGATTTTTTAGGGTATGTTATCCGGCATGACTACGTCTTAATCCGGAAGCATATAAAGCAAACTGCTGCGAAAAAATTAAGCCGGGTAAAAAGCAGAAAACGACGTGTTCAAATCGTTGGCGCTTTGTGGGGCTGGGTTAAGCATGCAAATGGTAGGAACTTAGCAAAAAAGTTATTGAACATGAAAGATTTTAAAGAATTAGGGATTACTTACAAGCCGACCGACGGTAAAAAACGGTTCGAGGGCGAACTGGTACGACTCGGTGAACTCCAGAACACGGAGGTTGTGATACACGACTTTGAGACGGATATTACAACCAAAGAGGGGGAGGGAAGATACGTTGTCCAATTTACATTACCAGACGACGAAGTAAAAAAGAAGTTTATAACAAATTCGGAAGAAATGAAGAATATTCTCGACCAGATAAGGGCGGGTGATTCACTTCCGTTTAAAACTGTTATTAAACGGGTGTTTTTTGGACAAGGAAAAAGTAAGTATGTTTTTTCTTGAATAATTAAAATGAGAATAAAAGGAACAGAAGGCGTAAAGCTGATTGAGTGTATTAACCCACAAAAAAACAAATGGGTGATTCGTTGGGACGTCCAACCGGAAACGGAGGGCGGAGTCTCATATTATGAGTATGTTTTTCTTAAAAGGCCAACATTGTCTGAGATAAAGGATATTATAATTAACTGGATTAATGATAGTATCAAAGTTGAGATAATGGGCGGTTATGTATGGAGGGAAAAGCCCGTATGGCTGTCTCCCGAAAATCAGTTAAATTATCAGGCTGATTATTTACAAGCCATAACTACCTCTGGGAACTCCCTACCCGTTAAGTGTAAGTTTGGCGCAGATGAAGAACCGATTTTTTTCACCTTCGAGAGTCTCGAAGATATAACCGACTTTTATAACAGTTATGTTACCTACATTAGAGAGGTGCAAAATAAAGGCTGGGATTTGAAAAAGAATTTCGATTTTTCACCTTACGACGTTTAGGCGTCACCGCTGGGGGACGGAGAAAGCCCCCGACTGACATTTTATAAGTATCCTACCACTTATTAAAACGCAACGCATTACTGCGACATTGTCGGGGGCTAATACCCTTGCCGTCGCTGTAATGCGTTTTTTTATGCGTAATAAGTGGTAGGACTACAAATATAGTACATATTTGTTTACTTCCATGTATGAATATTTGGAATTATGAAAATATATGAGCTATTGACCTTTAACAGGGAGTTGTTAAAGCGGATACATATTGCCGGAATAAAGCCGGAGGATTATAAATATTTAGATTTATTCAATGAGTACGACGCCCGCCTCTCCAGTGGGGAGAAGGTAACCTATATAGTGGCCATCTTGTCCGAAAAGTTTAATATCTCCGAAAGAAAAGTTTACACTCTGATCGCAAAGTTTAACAATGAGATAGATTGCTGCAATTTCCGTGCAGTGGAATAAGGCGCAAACATTCTTTTCTCTGGGCTTTGTACAGGAACTTTGCCCCATAAACTTTATAAATTTATGGGAACAGTTAAGAATTTAGAAACAGTACAGGCCAGCGGGAAGGTTTACAAATCGGCGCCGCTGCCATTTCAAGGGCAAAAACGCTATTTCGTGGCTCCATTTGCGGAAGTGCTGCGGGAGTATGGGAAATCTCACAAGGTAGAACTTATTATCGACCTTTTCGGCGGTTCCGGGCTTTTGGCTCACATTGCAAAGTCGACGCTACCTTATTGCCGGGTTATTTATAACGATTACGACGACTACCATGTCCGCCTGTTGAATATCCAGAAAACAAATCTTTTGCTTTCGGATATTAGAGGTATTTTAACAGGTTGTACGCCAGAGGCGAGGCTGGCGGCCGAAGAAAAGACAAAAGTTCTCCAGAGAGTCGAGAAGGAGGCCAAAACGGGCTACGTGGACTATATTACCCTTTGCGGTAGTCTGTTGTTTTCCGGGAACTATGTTACAACTTTTGCCGAGCTCGAAAAGCAAGCGTTATATAACAACGTCAAAAAAGCGGATTACGACGTTAATCCGGGTGATTATCTGGCCGGACTGGAGATTTACAAGACGGATTATCTGGAACTTTTCGACAAGTTTAAAGACGTTCCGGGTGTTGTGCTCCTTGTTGACCCACCGTATTTGTCGACAGGTACGAAAACTTACAGATCTAACAAGTATTGGAAGCTAAAGGACTATTTAAACGTTTTGAGGGTTTTAAAGGATAGTAAGTATGTTTATTTCACGTCCGACAAGAGCTCGCTCATTGAGCTTTGCGAATGGTTGGAGGAAAATATGGAGTTGAAAAGCCCTTTTTCCGGCGCGAAACTGGAAATTCACACAAACAATATTAATTGGAATGCGAAATATAGCGACATGATGCTTTACAAGTTGAGCGCATAAGCTCGAAACTCATAAGCAAAAAGGATTATTTCGTACTATAAAGATACTGATTTTGTTTGGTTTGGCAAAATATTTTAGACGAAAAATTGCATAAAAATGAAGAAAAAAAACGACTTTCAAATACCTTTCAAACGGCGTTTAAATAGTGTTTGAAAACCGTTTTTTTTATGTGCGTGTGGCTCGAATTTGTATCGTTTCGTTTTGGCGATTATTTTTTTAACACTTTAACGAATGGTTTTGGAAAACGTATCTTTTAGTTTTGGCGATTATAGGTCTTATGCAGATAAATAGGCATAGTAATATGGCTACATTAATATTTTTACTATTTTTGAACCACAAAAACAATACGATTATGCTGTTTAGATTTCTTATTATTTCAGACGAAGTAGATGATTTTATTCGTGAAATAACGATTGATTCGGAAGCCTCTTTTCTTGATCTGCATAACGCTATTCTCGACTCGGTTGAATACACCAAAGATCAGATGAGTTCCTTCTTTATATGTGATGATGACTGGGGTAAGCGAGCAGAGATTACTTTGGTGGATATGGGGTCTTCTTCTGAGGAAGATTCATATATTATGGAGGATACGCGTCTGGAAGAGTTGTTGGAGGATGAAGAACAGAAGTTATTATATGTATTTGACTACCTGACAGAGCGGGCGTTGTTTATGGAACTTCGTGAGATAATCCCCGGGGAAAACCTGGCTCAACCGAAGTTAGGTAAATCGATCGGACTGCCTCCTCAACAATTTGTTGCATTCGATGCTCTGGATGTGAAAACGACAACTGTAACAGTTGGAGAAGAATTCTACGGAGATTCGGAATACGATCTGGACGAACTGGATGAATCAGGTTTTGAAGGGTTGGGCGATAATCTGGAATCGTTTGATGATGACCGTTTCTAATGCATACCCTTCTGGTTTTATTGGGCCCCACAGGTGTTGGTAAAACGGACTTGAGTTTACGTATAGCCGAATATTTTCAATCGCCTATTATTTCTTCAGATTCGCGGCAGGTTTATAAGGATCTGCCGATTGGTACGGCAGCACCTACTGCCGATCAGATGGCGCGTGTAAAGCATTATATGATCGGTATGCTTTCTTTAACCGATTATTATAGCGCCAGTCAGTTTGAACAGGATGTGTTATCCCTTCTGCATACGTTGTTTCAACAACATCCGGTTGTCGTTATGACCGGAGGTTCGATGATGTATATCGATGCCGTTTGTAAAGGAATTGATGATATACCCACAATAAGCCCGGAGATCCGCAATGCCATTTATGCCCAGTATGAACGCGATGGACTACAGGATATTCTGGAGGAG
Source organism: Parabacteroides sp. PF5-9 (assembly GCF_029893105.1). Classification (GTDB taxonomy): domain Bacteria; phylum Bacteroidota; class Bacteroidia; order Bacteroidales; family Tannerellaceae; genus JARXWG01. The sequence goes on from NZ_JARXWG010000006.1 coordinate 121,853, forward strand.
TTACGACAATATGACCCTGTTCATTACGACGAAGTCGACCGAAATAACTATAAACGTGTGATCCACGCCGTTGAGATCTGCCGGATGACCGGTAAACCTTATTCTTCTTTTCGTACCTATAGTCGTAAGAAACGTCCTTTCCGGATTGTCAAGGTCGGCTTGACACGTGATCGGGATGAATTATATGAGCGAATCAATCAACGGGTTGACCAGATGATGGGTGACGGCCTGTTGGAAGAGGCTCGTCGGGTGTATCCGTTCAAATATTTGAATGCATTGAACACTGTAGGTTATAAAGAACTGTTTCATTATTTCGATGGCGAATGGACATTGGATCAGGCCATTGAAAAGATCAAGCGCAATTCACGCGTGTACGCCCGCAAACAAATGACCTGGTTTAAGCGAGATGAAGAGATCCGATGGTTTCATCCGGAGGAAGAGGATATTATTGGCGCGATAGAAGATAGGATATAAATTAAAAAATGTAACGATACCGTAGAGACAGGGCATGCCCTGTCTCTACGGATTATTAATCCCGTGGCATGCCGGAATAATGAATATGGTAAATTTTCCATTCATCATTAATTTTGCGACAAATTAATGTTTCTCTTCCTTTATTTTGTCGCATAATACCCTCTTTATCTTTTCGATCGAAAACCCAATAGAATTGGATGTATGCCATATCTCCATACACATTTATAACCTCGCTTACACTTGACAGTTTTCTTTCAGATAATTCACCAAATGAATTTACGATGAAATCATTAAAGATACTGTTGAATCCAAAATACTGTCCGGTTCCATTAATGATTGATATATCTTCGGTATCAGCCCATATTGTTCTGGCCAATGAGCGATCAACATCTGAAATAGATTTTGTATAGTTATTCAGCAGCATCCTGATTTTCTCTTTTTCAGTATTGGCCGTTTCCTCAGGATAAAGCCCTTTCGCCAGAGCCCGTACATTTGTTGCACCTGTTAATTGAGGATAAGCAGCTATCAACTGTTGGCTGAAAGTATCCGCATTGTCACATTTATCCAACAACATTTTGACATATTCCAGATATTCGATTTGAAAATGGACAACATCTATTTTTGCAGGAGTACCGTGTGACCCGAAAAATAGTTCACTTTGAGTTGATTGGGCATATTTTAATTCAGTAAGAACCGCATCAACAGCATTCCTGTCCGGAATTTGCATGGAGTTAAAATGTACTTTTGCCGGGGCAAAATGAGAGTAGTAAGCTTTGTCGCCAATGAAGATACTTGCTGCAGGAAAATCGCTTTTAGCCCCAGCAGTGAATACAAAGTTGACACCTGCCCATTGCTGTTTTGAATTAAATTCGATCGTTTTTGTTTTCTTATGCGGCCGTAAATCCATTGCCTCACCGAAGATATTTGCAAAATTCTTAAGCATACCGCTATATATTTCACCTTGCTCAAACTCCGGCATACCTTTCATCATGACTACCTTGTTTGCCGGATATTCGGCCAATCCACCTGTGTGGTAGTTCGCTATAATTTTTGAAACCGGTTTATTCAATTTTTGGGTGTATTCATTGAACTCACGAATGCTTTTCACAAAAGAAGGTTGTTCCAGAATGACTAATTCTTTATCACCCTCAATAATCGCACTAACATCTGCCATCGCTTCAGCAGACGTATAAATATGAAGCTTGTAAGTGCCCATATCAAAAACCTCCAGACTGCCTTTCATCGTTTGTGCTCCTGTAGTGAAAGTGATCAACAGAAGGAGCAGAGTAAACATGTTCTTCATAACTTTATTTCTTTAAATGAATAATATTGACGAGACAAAAATACAATCCGGTATGTGGGAAAAGAGAATACATTTCCGTGTGATGATGGTAAATCTCCGACAAGTATAATTTTTATCTTATCGGATTGGGTAAAGGACGAGTGGTTATCGTTTTGTGGAATTCCGGAACTGAATGGGGGTGATCTGTGTATGTTTGCGGAAATACTTGTTGAAGTTGGTCGGTTCATCAAAACCGAGTTCAAAACCTATCTCTTTTACAGACAGGGTGCTGTATGCTAATAATCGTTTGGCTTCAAGTATAGTACGTGAATCAATATAAACTTTAGGTGTTTTACCGGTAAGCTTCTTTACCTCTTTGCATAGTGTTTTTTCATTTATACCTAATAAGTTAACGTAAAATTCCGTATTTCTGTTTTCTTTGAAGTATTTTTCAACAGCATTGTAGAACATTCTTCCTATATGGTCTGTAACAGGAGGGTAGGCCGTGGTAAGGCATCTCTCGGCACCGAGTAAGATTGCACGTAGGTAGCTGTGGGCTATTTCTGCCTGAAAGTAGTCAGTTGGGCGTTCCAATTCCTCTTCCAGTAATGCGATCAGGCTTCCTGCAAGTGTTGGACTAATGGGTACGGTTTTATTCAGGTTTATCGGATTAAGAATCTCGGCGATATGTAAAAAACTGGTGTCAAGTTCACTGATAGAGAAGAAAGAACTTGTAAATAGAATGATCTTACCGGAATAATCAGAAATGGTGTCGAATTCACAGACTTGTCCGGAGGAGATAATGAGAATCTCATTGGCTTGTATGGTGATTTTCTGAAAATCAATTCGGAAGATAGCACTTCCTTCGGAAAGCCATATAATTTGATAAAAGGCAGCCCTGTGAGGGTGTCGAAACAGTTTAGGCAACTCTTTGACAAACGCTAACTCTTTTACCTCTACCTCAATCGGTAAAACCTTGAAATCGAAAACTCGGATACTATTCTTTTCCATCGAAATACAAAAATAGTGAAAGATCCGTTTAATCTTATACGAAGGAATCTTAAACGAATACAGATAACTCCAATTGTCAATTTTCAACTGTCAATTGTCCATTTTTCATATCACGGTCTCACCGTGATATGAAAGCATCCTTGTTTGCGCTCATGTTTGATGTAGCAGCGTTTTTCACGTTTCAGATCGCGTAAGACCATGGCCAGTACCATTTTCAATTCATCTTTTCCGATGTTCAATGTGTCTTTTTCGTCCATTTTAGTAAACTTGTTCCAGGAGATGTCGAATGTCGTGCCGTATAGATGCGCCGAATTTTCGGACGAATTGATATTTCTTTTTCGTAAACCTTGAATATCATCGATGGTACGGGTAACGCTTGTGACTTTGATTGTATAGATTGGTGCATTCAGATTTTTGAGTGTATCCTGAAAATTCCGACCGATATCAGTCAGTAATTTTTCGGCTTCAGGCACAAGAAAGGGTATCGAATGAGTTAAATTTTCTACTTCGTAGTATTTATTGGTTTTAATCTCTTTCATTTTTTTAGAGGCATGTTTGGCTTCTTCACGCGAAGAGACCGGATCAATCCCTAAGGTCGTTGCCGCTTCGATATGGAGTGCATTCAGGTCGTTGAAGTCACGATTGTAACTGCCGTTGTACCAGATACGTTTAAGTTCTCCCCGTTTTTCTTTACAGGATGAAACGGGAATAAGGATGAAAACAGTAAAAAGGAGTAGCGTAAAAACAGAGATTACTTTCATGAGGGCATGATTCTAAATTGGCTAACAAAAATAGACAGAAAAGAGATATAAACATAACGTGTCGGTCATGAATACGGAGAATGTATACAAACAAAAAACGGAGCGTCGCAGTCGGTTTATTTGAAGCATCCAAATCACTTTTCTGTTAGAGGTACGTCTAAAATGATTTAGACGTACCTCTAAATGAATTTACACGTACCTCTAAATTTGTTTAGACGTACCTCTAACAAAAAACAGAGGTAGGTATAATAAAAAAGTGAACAGAATAGTTCTGTTATTTCTATAGGATGGAAATAATAAACGTTCGTGGTTGTTTTGTTTTTCCTTTTTAAAGGGAGATTGAAAGGGCTCTTATGATGTGTCGATTTATCAAGAAAGCGGAGGCAGACTTATTCTTTTTTTGTGGGATTTGAATTATGGTGTTGTTTGTGGCGTGTTTTGTATTGTTTTGATTATGTGTAGTTTATGATATGTCGATTTGTCGATAAATACAAATTGGCGCAATGTCTACAATTTGGATATGCAGCTGGTTGATGAGGTTTCGCGGGTCGTTTTATGGCTTGTGTCGGGCGATGAATATAGGAGGTTATAATCGTGTTTTTCGCTCTTTGCCCTTCATGATAAAAATGCTACCTTTGCGACCTGATTTTAAATACTAATGGTCATGCAAAAACCTTCTATTCCAAAAGGGACAAGAGATTTTTCGCCGGAAGAAATGGCGAAACGTAATTATATCTTTAATACGATTCGTGATGTTTTTCATCTGTATGGTTTTCAGCAGATTGAAACACCTGCCATGGAGAACCTCTCTACCTTAATGGGAAAATATGGGGAAGAGGGAGATAAACTGCTGTTTAAGATATTAGATTCAGGGGATTATCTATCTGATTATAATGAAGAAGAGAGAGAGTTAATAGGTGAAATAGTAGATGCAAAAAAACTTCTTATTTCTAGATCAGTTACGAATAAGAATAAGAAAGATGTAATAAGAAAATTGATAGAACTATCGGGTACTAATAATGGACAGGTTCTTATAGATGTAGTTCTAAAACAATTATTAGTAGATGGCATTCTTGTTAGAACAGAAGATGGATATTTATCCTCTGCCGAGGATATTAATTTAGACGAAATTAAAAATGTTGTTAAAAATGAGATAAATAAGGTTGCGGATGAATTGCTTAAAAATACAATAAGGCCTATTGTTGGAAAAGACAAAGGTTTGCGTTATGACCTGACGGTACCTTTTGCCCGTTTTGTCGTTCAGCATCGGAATGAGATTAATTTTCCGTTCAAACGGTATCAAATCCAACCGGTATGGCGTGCCGACAGGCCTCAGAAAGGGCGTTATCGCGAATTTTATCAATGTGATGTCGATATTATCGGCTCGGATTCGTTGATCAATGAGGTGGAACTGATTCAGATTACCGATGAGATTTTTAGCCGGTTAGGTGTCAATGTAGCCATTAAATTGAACAACCGGAAGATATTAACCGGTATTGCAGAGATCATCGGTCAGGCGGATAAAATTGTGGATATAACTGTTGCGATTGATAAATTGGATAAGATCGGGTTAGACAAAGTCAATGAAGAGTTGCGCGGAAAAGGGTTAACCGAAGAGGCGATCGAACGCTTGCAACCGATCATTATGCTTGACGGTTCTAATAAGGAGAAAATAGAGATACTGAAAAAGACATTGGCCGCTTCTGAAACAGGGCTAAAAGGGGTGGAGGAAGTAGAGTTTATTTTGAACAGGTTGCAATATGTTGAGTTACGTTCTCAGTTGGAACTTGATCTGACTCTGGCTCGTGGATTGAATTATTATACCGGTGCGATATTTGAAGTAAAAGCGCTGGATGTTCAGATCGGCAGCATAACCGGTGGAGGGCGTTATGATAACCTGACGGGTGTTTTTGGCATGGAGGGTGTATCGGGTGTTGGTATCTCCTTTGGCGCTGATCGTATTTTTGATGTATTGAATCAATTGGAATTGTATCCGGAGGATTCGTTATTAACGACACAGCTGCTTTTTGTCAATTTTGGTGAAGTAGAAGAACAGTATCTATTGCCGGTAGTTGCACAGGTACGCGCTGCCCATATCCGGACCGAACTCTATCCTGAAGCTGCAAAGATGAAAAAGCAGATGAGTTATGCCGATGCCAAGGGAATCCCTTTTGTTGCGATTGTCGGAGCAAATGAAATGGCGGAAAACAAGATCAATCTGAAAAATATGTTGACAGGTGAGCAGACGATGCTGACCGTCTCAGAATTAATAGCCTCCTTGAGTTAATCTCGACATCAAAGCGGAATATTTTACATATTGTCAGTAACAAAGACATCCTGTCAGTCGTAAAATAGGAACTGTTTTTCTTTTAACCGAAAAAATGACAGTCGGTTTGGCTGATTTTTTTTTGGCACAGTATTCGCAAAGCATTAGGCAAACGATCAAAAATAAAAACAATTTATACTATTAACTTATTTAAAATATCAAGAAATGAATATCAAACCATTAGCAGACAGAGTGCTGATTAAGCCGGCTGCAGCAGAAGAAAAAACAGTGGGTGGAATTATTATTCCTGATTCAGCAAAAGAAAAACCTCTAAAAGGTGAAGTAGTTGCCGCAGGTAACGGAACAAAAGATGAAGAAATGGTTGTAAAACCGGGTGATAATGTATTGTATGGTAAATATGCCGGAACAGAAATCGAGTTCGATGGTGAGCAATACCTGATCATGCGTCAATCTGATATTTTAGCAATAATATAATATCTAAAAAACATAAATCATTATGGCAAAAGAAATTAAATTTGAGATGGAAGCCCGCGACCTGTTGAAAAAAGGCGTGGACGAATTGGCGAATGCGGTTAAGATCACGCTTGGCCCGAAAGGACGTAATGTGATTATCGAGAAAAAATTCGGTGCTCCTCATATTACTAAAGACGGTGTTACAGTCGCTAAAGAGATAGAACTTGAATCTCCATACGAAAATATGGGTGCTCAGTTGGTGAAAGAAGTGGCTTCTAAAACCAATGATAATGCCGGTGACGGTACGACTACTGCAACTATTCTTGCACAGTCTATTATCAGTGTGGGTTTGAAGAACGTAACAGCTGGTGCTAATCCGATGGATTTGAAACGTGGTATCGATAAAGCGGTGGTTAAAGTGGTTGAAAATATCGCTTCTCAGGCTGAAGCTGTAGGTGATAGCTTGGAGAAAATTGAAAACGTAGCCAAGATCTCAGCGAATGGTGACGAAAGCATCGGTAAGCTGATTGCTGAAGCGATGAAAAAAGTGAAAACAGAAGGTGTGATCACTGTAGAAGAAGCTAAAGGCACAGAAACAACTGTAGATGTTGTTGAAGGGATGCAATTCGATCGCGGTTATATCTCTCCTTATTTCGTAACAGATACGGAAAAGATGGAAGCTCAGATGGAAAATCCATATATCCTGATCTACGAAAAGAAAATCTCTGTATTGAAAGAATTACTTCCTATCCTGGAGCAGACCGTACAAAGCGGACGTCCGATGTTGATTATCGCTGAAGATATCGATAGTGAAGCATTGGCTACTTTGGTTGTAAACCGTCTTCGCGGATCATTAAAAATCTGTGCAGTAAAAGCACCAGGTTTCGGTGATCGTCGTAAAGCAATGTTGGAAGATATCGCTATCCTGACTGGTGGTACAGTGATTTCTGAAGAGACAGGTATGAAGTTGGAAGGTGCTACCATCGATATGTTGGGTACTGCAGAAAAGATTGTTGTGAATAAAGATAATACAACAATCGTAAACGGTTACGGTGATAAAGAAGCTATCCAAGGTCGTATCGGTCAGATCAAGTCTCAGATGGAAACAACAACATCTGATTACGATAAAGAAAAACTACAGGAACGTCTGGCTAAGATGGCCGGTGGTGTTGCAGTTCTTTATGTTGGTGCAGCTTCTGAAGTTGAAATGAAAGAGAAGAAAGACCGTGTGGATGATGCATTGAGTGCAACCCGTGCTGCTATCGAAGAAGGAACTGTTCCTGGTGGTGGTGTAGCTTACATCCGTGCGATCGAAGCATTGGAAGGTCTGAAAGGCGAAAACGAAGATGAAACAACAGGTATCGAAATTGTAAAACGTGCCATTGAAGAACCGCTTCGTCAGATTGTAGGTAACGCAGGTAAAGAAGGTGCTGTTATTGTACAGAAAGTGAAAGAAGGTAAAGGTGACTTTGGTTACAATGCGCGTACAGATGTGTATGAAAACTTGTGCAAAACAGGCGTAATCGATCCAGCGAAGGTTACTCGTGTCGCTTTGGAAAACGCAGCATCAATTGCTGGTATGTTCCTGACTACTGAATGTGTTATTGTTGAAAAGAAAGAAGATCTTCCTCCGATGCCTATGAACCCGGGAATGGGTGGTGGAATGGGTGGAATGATGTAATCAACAATCCCAATAATATAAAAAAGTCGAGTAGATATTTCTACTCGACTTTTTTTATGTTTACAACTCTCTATTGTTTGAAGAATACGTTTAGAAAAGAACTGCTGCGGTAATAGACCAACCTCTGTTTTTACCCTTTCCATCTATGACGGAAGAGGCATTGATCGGTGAAGAGCTAAAATCATTGGTCAGACCTAATCCATAATTCAACCCGACTTGCAGATGATTAAATACTTCAGCTCCCAATCCGAAATTTAATCCGGCGCCAAAGCTTTTTGCTTCTATCTGATTGCCTACCACATTCCATATTTTATCTCCACCGACTCTGAATCCGACATACGGACCGGCATTCAAATAAGCTTTCACCAAAGGAATACCGAATTTCCATTTAAAGTTAACCGGGATATCGATATAGTCGGTTTTCATATTCTCCTGATCCCTTTCCATTCCCTTTTGCGAATAGAGGATAGCAGCATCCAATCCGATACCCAATAGGGGTATGGTTGTTTCAAGCATAGGGCCGATATGAAAGCCGGTTACATTATCTGCTTCCAGTACATCCGAACTAAAGTGAACAGAGGAAATATTGAGTCCGCCTTTTACTCCAAACCGAATCTGAGCCTGAGCTGGCGAGGCAATCAAAGCCATAAAGGCAACTAAAACAAGACCAATAATCTTTTTCATTATTTTTTATTTAAATGATTAAACGTTGCAAATAAACGTACTTTTTAAATAATAAACAAATGAATAGATCGAACTGTTTTGAGCGATTTCGATTGTCTGGATATAAAAAAAGGTTATCTAATTTTAGTTAGATAACCTCTTTCTTATTTGTGCAGTAAGATTGGCTTACCCTCTGTTTCTTCCTCCAAGGAATATCATAATGTAATACAGTAAAGTAGCCAAAGAGCCGAGTGCTGCAACAACATAGGTGTAGGCCGCAGATTTTAAGGCATCTTCAGCTTTGTCATGCGTAGCAACATTTGTGATGCCGGCACGGTTCAGCCAGACCAATGCCCGTCGACTGGCGTTGATTTCTACAGGCAGGGTAATGAAGCTAAAAAGCGTTGTTGTTGCAAACAAGATAATCCCAAACAAGAGCAGCTGAGGGAATGTATTGATCAATAACATACCACCCAATAAGACCCATGTCATAATGCTCGATGAAAAGCTGACCACAGGAACTAATGCCGAGCGCATCTTTAATGGAGCATAAGCGGTAGCATGTTGAATGGCATGCCCACATTCATGCGCCGCAACGGCCGCAGCGGCTACGCTGTTGCTGTAGTAAACCGATTCACTTAAATTGACTGTTTTATTTGTCGGATTATAGTTGTCGGTTAAATGTCCGCGTGTAGCAGTTACCTGTACGTCATAGATCTCGTTATCACGTAACATCTTTTCTGCGACGTCCTTTCCTGTCATCCCGTTGGGCAACGGAATCTGCGAATACCTTTCAAACTTACGTTGCAGACTGGAGGATACCAGCCAACTCAACAGCGCAAAACCTATAAAAAGAATCCAATACATACTCATAACTATCTTATTTTACTTGTTCATAAAAAGGAAAACAAAAACTTTGCCAAAAATTAAAATGGCAGAAGCATTTCCTATCAGGATGTGGTCTTCTGCCATTTTGTAACTAATTATCAGTTGTTTTGTTCAATCAATTGTCGGTGTACCTGACAATCGTCTGTGCCCGATCGGGTCCGACAGAAACGATTTTAATCGGTACTTCAAGTTCTTCTTCAAGGAATGTCAGGTAGGCATTGAATTCTTCCGGAAATTCATCCTCGCTCTGCATTTTTGTCATATCGGTTTTCCATCCGGGCAGTTCCACATAAACCGGTTGGATCGAATCGTCTATTTCAAATGGGAATTCGGTCATCTCTTGGCCATTCATGGTATAACCGACACACGCCTGAATTGTTTCGAAACTATCCAATACATCACTTTTCATCATGATCAGCTGAGTGACTCCATTGAGCATAATCGAATATTTGAGGGCGACAAGATCGATCCAGCCGCAACGACGTTTTCTGCCGGTCACCGAGCCAAACTCATGGCCGATCTGACAGATTTGTTCTCCCGTTTCATCGAATAGTTCGGTGGGGAATGGTCCGCTACCGACGCGTGTACAATAGGCTTTAAAGATTCCGTATACTTCACCGATATTACGGGGAGAAACACCCAGTCCGGTGCAACATCCGGCACAAATTGTATTCGATGAGGTCACAAACGGGTAGGAGCCGAAATCAATATCCAGCATAGTGCCTTGAGCACCTTCTGCCAGTACCGATTTTCCTTCTTTCAGATAGTTGTTCACGACATGTTCGCTGTCGATCAACATAAATTTTTTCAGGTATTCTATTCCTTCAAACCACTCCTTTTCCAGATCAGCGATGTCATAGGAGTAATTCAATGATTGCAATATCGCCTCATGCCTTGCTTTGGCGGCATTGTATTTGTTTTCGAAATTGTGCAAAATATCTCCGACGCGCATCCCGTTACGGCTGATTTTATCGGTATAAGTCGGACCGATTCCTTTGCCGGTCGTGCCGATTTTACCAGCTCCTTTAGCTGCTTCGTAAGCCGCATCCAGCATACGATGAGTAGGTAAGATCAAATGTGCTTTTTTAGAAATGGCTAAACGTTTAGTCAGATCATGTCCGCTGGCGGCTAAAGCTTCCGCTTCTTGTTTGAATAATAACGGATCCAAGACCACTCCATTTCCGATTACATTTAGCTTTCCTCCCTGGAAAATACCGGAAGGAATAGAACGGAGGATATACTTTTTGCCATCAAACTCTAATGTATGTCCCGCATTTGGTCCTCCCTGGAAACGGGCGATTACATCGTAATCCGGCGTCAGTACATCGACAATTTTCCCTTTGCCTTCATCTCCCCATTGTAATCCTAATAAAACGTCTACTTTCATTTTTTTCTTTAAATATATAGGCTATTAATACTTTATTTTCTTACGGTTTGTTTTTTGTATTTGCATTTACTGCAAACGCCATAAATATATAAACAATGAAATTCGGGTGTAAATCGTGTTACACGCATATTCTTTACAAATGTTTTAAATATTTGATTACGTATTTCACGGATTGCTCCGCATTTTGTACAGATAAGATGTTGGTGCGTTTCTGCCAGGCGACGTAGTTCGTATTGAACAGATTGTGAGGTTAACTGGTGTCTGACAATTAATCCGGCATCAATCAATACCTCAATGGTGTTATAAAGAGTGGCTTTGCTGACATGATAGTTTTGCTCTTCCAGATCCTGATATAACAGGGTTATATCGAAATGTCCGGGAAAGTGGCAGATACGTTCGAATATAGTATACCTTTCCTCAGTTTTCCGGAGTTGTTTCCCTATCAGATACTCGGTAAACTGTTCACGCATTTCGGTATATAACTTCGTCCCAATCATGTCGCCATTTCACGCGGAGGACAAAGGTAACGTATTTATTTTAAACGTAAAACGGTTGAAGAAGAATATGTCTGCATTTCTGCGAATCAGTAGTTAAAGAAATGAAATACGGAGAGGGCTATCTTTATTCATGTGCATCTGTTACCCGTTTTATCGGAGACTGTTACCTGTTTTTCCCGAAAGAATTAATCGTCTAACGGTTGGATCACTTTCGTCTACCAATTGGGTCACTATCGTCTACCAGCTGGTGCCTAATCGTCTACCAACTGGTAGACGATTAATTTTAGGAAATAAAGACACAGTTCATTCTTATGATTCGAAGAGCAGTTCTGCGACTTTTAGGTAAGGGTATTCGTTCTTACTGTTTGTATTTTGTCCGGAGCGCGTTATCTTTGCATACACTCAAGTAAAAAATGAGGATCGTTTGTTGTCCGCATTATAAATAACGATAGATATGAATAGTTTCGCTGAATTAATAAAGAATAGAAGAAGTACACGGAAATTTACCGATCAGTTATTGACTCCCGAGCAGGTAGAATCCCTTTTGAAGGCCGGATTAATGGCTCCTGCTTCAAAGAGAAAAAATCCCTGGCATTTTATCGTTGTCGAAGATAAAGAGATGCTTAGCCGCTTGGCAGCGTGTAAAGAACATGGTGCCTCCTTTATCGAAGGGGCGGCTCTGGCGATTGTCGTGTTGGCCAGTGTGATGGAGAGCGATGTCTGGATAGAGGATGCTTCGGTCGCTTCGATCTATATGCAGCTTCAGGCCGAAGATCTTGGACTGGGGAGTTGCTGGTGTCAGATCCGTAGCCGGGTGACAGCCGACGAGACCGATTCGAACGATTATGTACGTCGGTTATTGAATATCCCTTATCAATTGGATGTCCTTTCGATCATTGCGTTTGGCTATAAAGATCAGGAGAGAAAGCCGTTTGACGAGGCTCACTTACAATGGGAGAAAGTGCATATCGGAAGTTTTCAGATGGGTGAAGAGTAAAAAAACAGATCGATGTTGGTTGTTTTTATAGGAGCAGGTAATCTGGCGACCCATCTGGCTTTGGAGATGTCGCGTAAAGGGCTGAGAGTCGGACAGGTGTATAGCCGGACGGAGGAGAGTGCCGCTGATTTGGCTCGGCAGTTAGACTGTGCGTGGACAATTGATCCCCAGGCGATCCGGTCGGATGGTGATCTGTATGTGTTTGCAGTTAAAGACGCGGCATTACCGGCTGTTATCTCGCAGCTGAAACCCAACAACGGTTTGTGGGTGCATACGGCAGGCAGTATGCCGATGGATATCTTCAAAGGGTATACGTCTCGTTACGGCGTGTTTTATCCCTTGCAGACATTCAGTAAAAGACGATCGGTTGATTTTAGCCAAATTCCTGTTTTCTTGGAAGCAGCCCGAGAGGAAGATCTTAACGTCCTGTCTGAGGTTGCCCAACAACTTTCTGACCATGTGGAGATTTTATCCTCGGAGAAACGCAAACGGTTGCATTTGGCAGCGGTTTTTGCCAATAATTTTACCAATCATATGTATGTATTGGCTGGAAAAATTCTTGAAAAAGAACATCTCCCTATCGATGTACTGCGACCGTTAATTGATGAAACTGCCGCTAAAATACATGATATGCCGCCTTTGCAGGCTCAAACCGGGCCGGCGGTTCGCTACGATGAAAATGTAATCAATAAACAATTGGATATGCTGACCGATCCGCAGATGAAAGCTCTTTATCAGCTGATTAGCCAAAATATACATAAAGAAGCAACGAATGAGTAGTATCAATTATGATCTGAAGAAGATCAAAGCATTTGTTTTTGATGTGGATGGAGTGCTTTCAAGTGATATCGTACCGCTTCACCCGAACGGCGATCCGATGCGCACGGTGAATATCAAAGATGGCTATGCCTTGCAGCTGGCTGTCAAAAAAGGGTATCATGTGGCTATAATCACCGGAGGATATACTGATTCGGTCGAATTGCGCTTTTCCCGTTTGGGCATTCCACATATTTATATGCGTAGTGCGATAAAAATAGACGATTTTAATGATTTTATGGCGAAAACCGGATTGCATCCGGATGAAGTCATTTATGCCGGTGATGACATCCCTGATATGGAAGTGATGAAACAAGTCGGATTGCCTGTTGCTCCGGCCGATGCCGCACCGGAGATCAAAGCTGTAGCCAAATACATCAGTGCCCGAAGGGGAGGAGAGGGGATTGCCCGTGATGTGATTGAACAGACGATGAAGGCGCAGGGGAAATGGATGTGTGACGAGGCTTTTGGCTGGTAAAACAAAGATAAAATGCTTGAAAATCTCAAAAAATACAAACTTGTTCTGGGGTCGAACTCTCCACGACGCAAGGAGTTGTTAAAAGGGTTGGGGTTGGATTTCGAGGTTCGTGTGATTGCGGATGTAGACGAATCCTACTCGCCTTTATTGCAGCCTGTGGATATTCCTGAAAGTATCGCCCGCAAAAAGGCGGATGCTTATCAAACAGGACTGGCGGTCAACGAATTATTGATAACAGCCGATACAATCGTATGGTCGTCTGAGAAAGTACTGGGTAAACCGGTCGACTTTGAAGATGCAGTCTGTATGCTTCACGAACTATCCGGCCATGTGCATCAGGTGATTACAGGTGTTTGTCTGATGGCGCAGGAGCGGTCGCTCTCTTTTTCTGTGACCTCGGATGTTCAATTTGCCCAATTAACCGATGAAGAAATTCGTTATTATGTCACGCATTACAAACCTTATGATAAAGCCGGTGCTTATGGTATCCAGGAGTGGATCGGATATATTGGCGTGGAAGGCATAACAGGTAGTTTTTATAATGTCATGGGTTTACCGATACAACGATTGTATCAGGAATTAAAAACTTTTCAATAAAAATAAAAAACAAGTTTTATAAAACTTGCGCATTTATTTATGTATTTTTGCCCTCGTTTTTGGAGATAAATAATGGAGTAGGGAAGTTGATGTCCTGTGATAGGACAGCATCCCGTGTGTGTTAATCTAATATAATGAAAGTAGAAAAAAAGTTTGTTCTTTTTTTATTAGTATCTGTATGTCTTTTTTGTTCTTGCGAGGATAATGAAAGTAATAATGAAAATATCTTAACGAATACGCAATGGCGATTGGAAGGATTTGTGAATGGGAATACGGGGAAAATGACCCCTCCTTTAAGAGAGGGTAACCTGTATTATACGCTCTATTTTGACCGGAATACATTAATCGGAATGGGAGCCGTCAATACTTTTAAAGGCAAATATACGATCGACAACACGGCAAACTTAGCCATGCAGATTATTCAACAATCGCATGAACAAAGCGGAAAAGGAGACGATCAAAAATACATCAGCGCCTTAAAATCCGTTCGATCCTATAAGAAAACAACCAGTGTGCTTAGCCTCTATTATGAGGGAAACAATTTCATGAAATTTAAACGAATGGGAAACGGGAATAATTGATTTTTTTATTTGTATTCCCTGTAAAATTCGGCAACAGCCTCAATTCCCTGATAAAAGAAATCCAACCGGCAACTTTCATTCGGCGAATGAATGGCATTTTGTTCCAATCCAAAGCCCATCAGGATGGTCTTGATGCCTAATATTTGTTCGAATGTTGAGATGATCGGGATACTTCCTCCGCGACGTACAGCCAACGGTTTTTTACCAAATGCGATACCAACAGCTTTTTCTGCCGCTTTGTAGGCCGGAATATCAATTGGACAGACATAGCCCTGACCTCCGTGTGAGGGGGTTACCTTGACAGTGACATACTCGGGAGCCACGCTGGCAATATAGTTTTCAAATAGTTGACAGATCTTTTCATGATCCTGATGAGGAACTAACCGGCAAGAGACCTTGGCATAGGCTTTTGACGGCAATACCGTTTTGCTTCCTTCTCCGGTATATCCTCCCCAGATACCGCAAATATCAAATGCCGGGCGGCAACTGTTCCGTTCAAGTGTCGAATAACCTTTTTCTCCGCGTAATGCTTTTACGCCAATCGCTTCTTTGTATTTTTCTTCGTCGAACGGGATTTGAGCGATCATCTCCCGTTCTGCAGGAGAGACATCCTCTACGTCGTCATAAAAACCGGGAATTGTGATTCGTCCGTCTGCATCAGTGATATTGGCCATTAATTGACATAATACGTTGATCGGATTGGCAACGGCACCACCAAAATGTCCGGAGTGAAGATCGCGGTTCGGTCCGGTCACTTCCAACTCCCAGTAGGCAAGTCCCCGTAGACCGGTTGTTAAAGACGGGGTTTCTGCATTGACCATGCTGGTGTCGGAAACCAGTATAATATCGGCTTTCAATAGATCCTGATGTTGTTTACAGAATGTTTCCAGACTCGGTGAGCCAATCTCTTCTTCCCCTTCAAAGATGAATTTGACATTACATTGCAACAGGTTCTCTTTCAAAGCGGTCTCAAATCCTTTTACCTGTATCATGGCTTGCCCTTTATCGTCATCTGCCCCGCGAGCCCAGATCCGACCATCACGTATTACGGCTTCGAAAGGATCGCTGTTCCATAATTCGAAAGGCTCGGCTGGCATCACATCGTAATGCCCATAAACCAATACGGTCGGAGCGTCTTGGGCATAATGTTTTTCGCCATAAACGACCGGATTGCCGGTAGTGGGCATGACTACGGCTTTATCGGCTCCCGACGATAATAGGATTTCTGTCCATCGTTGGGCACAAGCCTCCATGTCCGGTTTATGTTCTTGTTTGGCACTGATAGAAGGAATACGTATCAATGAAAATAATTCTTCGAGAAAACGATTTTTGTTTGATTCGATATACGATTTTACAGACATGTCTTTGGTGTTTAATTGATTCTTCTGGGCAAATATAGTGAAAGCTGGGGATCAGACAAGCCAGATGCTTCCTCTTTTAGATTTATCATTACATTTGTAAGGCAGTAGGGATGAAAAAATCAATCGGATGAAAAAGATTATTATTATCGGAGCAACATCGGGTATCGGATATGAAGTGATGAAAATATATCGTCAACGTGGATATCGCCTGGGCATTGCAGGGCGGCGTTTGGCTGAGTTGGAGAAGATACAGGCTGAAAGTATGCCCGGCCAGGTAGAGATACAGCAGATCGATATTACGCAAGCAGATGCGGTTGACCGGTTGAAACAGTTAATCGATCAGGTTGGAGGAATGGATCTCTTTTTGTTGAGTTCCGGAATCGGTCAGCAAAACAGAACGTTAGATCCATTACCTGAATTACAGACTGTAGAAACGAATGTCGCCGGGTTTACCCGTATGGTGACTGCTGTTTATCATTATTTTCGGAAACAGGGGAAAGGACATTTGGCTGTGATTAGTTCGATTGCCGGAACGAAAGGACTTGGTGTTGCTCCGGCTTATTCGGCGACGAA
This sequence comes from Parabacteroides sp. PF5-9, assembly GCF_029893105.1. Taxonomy (GTDB): domain Bacteria; phylum Bacteroidota; class Bacteroidia; order Bacteroidales; family Tannerellaceae; genus JARXWG01. Next base: position 138,640 of record NZ_JARXWG010000006.1, read on the forward strand.
ACGTTTTCAAAATAGTTATATGGACGCTTTGGCTCAATTAAGTCGAATGGAGCGACTCTCCATCACATTTACCGATATTCGTCCTGGTTTTGTCAGGACTGCTCTTTTGAAAAGCGGACATTATCCGATGCTGATGCAACCCGATAAAGTTGCCGGCCGGATTGTAAAAGCTTTAGATCGGAAGAGACGTGTAGTCGTCATTGATTGGCGTTATCGTCTATTGGTTTTCTTTTGGAGATTGATCCCAAGGTGGTTGTGGGAACGATTGCCTGTTCATAACTGAGATGAACCCTTAAATGTTATTTTCCGGTTCATCACAAAATTAACAGCCCCATAAACGAACAGCCCTAAGAATTGAGCCAGGTATTCGTTTATACCGAGTAGTTCGACCATTAATAATAGGGAAATAAACTGTGCTCCGTAGGCACATCCGAATGCGATAAGGAATAGGGGAACTTCACGTTGGAAACTTCCGGACGAGGAACCGAAGATCCAATATTTGCTCCAGAAAAAATTATTGATCAGTGCGGCTATATACCCTGCAATATTCGATATGATATATCCACAATGAAAGATATCCATCATCAGCCAAATGACAACAGCAGTGATGAGTGCATTTAATGAACCGATTATGGCAAAACGCAAAATGCGAACGGACTCTTTCATGGTTGGATAAAACTTGAGGGTGTATCCTATCAATCAACCAATGGTTTTAGATACACCCTCAAATCTCTGTGAAATTATTTTTATAACTGAATCCAGCGAACGTATGCAAAGTCCATACGATGAGGGAGTTCTTTGTTTTCAGGGAAAACACGGAAGCCCATCTGGATATTTCCGGCTTGTACAGGTGATGCTGTTAATTCAAAATAGAGTTTGGTTCCCTCTTCTTTTTTCAATGTAAAGGGGTTTACGCGAATAATATCCGTTGAATGTGTTTCCGGATTTTCTCGGGTAACAATCATTTCTGCCCCTAACATTCCTTTTAAATCATGCCGGTCGATGACCAGATTGAATGTGTATTCGTTGCCAATGACCGGCCCATTGACGGTAATATCATCGCTACAGGTGAATGACTCAACCTGGAAATGATCCCAGTGTTCGGCAACTTCTTCTTTCCAAGCTGCAATTTCTTTCGCTTTTGCATACTGATGATCCGTTAGATGTGCAGAACGTGTAGCCAGTTTATTATAGAAACGTGCAACGTAATCGTCGAGCATACGTTTCATGGTATAATCAGGTGCAATTTTAGCAATGGAATTCTTGACATGTTGTCCCCATTTCTCAGAAAAACCTGTTTCGTTCAGATCGAAGAAAGTCGGTATAATTTCTGTTTCCAGGATATGGTAGATTGTTGCAGCGTCTAATTGATCCTGATATTGTTGGTTGTCATACGTCCGCTTATCTGTCAGCGCCCAACCTGCACCCTCTTTATATCCTTCGTACCACCATCCGTCTAAGACAGAAAAATTAAGTACGCCATTCATTTCAGCCTTCTCTCCGGATGTTCCGGAAGCTTCCAATGGACGGGTAGGGGTGTTTAACCAGACATCTACACCAGCAATCAAACGTCGTGCTAAGCGCATATCATAATTTTCGAGGAAAATAATTTTTCCCAGAAATTCAGGACGACGAGAGATCTCTACGATATGTTTAATTAAGCCTTGCCCTCCGCCATCTGCCGGATGCGCTTTCCCTGTAAAAATAAACTGGATAGGACGTTCCGGGTTATTGACAATCTGAGCCAATCGATCCAGGTCGGTAAATAAGAGATGCGCTCTCTTATAAGTGGCGAAACGACGTCCAAATCCAATCAACAAGGCATTGGGATTAATCTTTTCGAGGATAGAAACCACTTTAGAGGGATCTCCCTGGCTTTTTAGCCAATTGCCGCGATATTGTTCACGAATATATTCGATTAATTTTTTCTTTAAAGCAACACGTAGTTCCCATAATTCAACAGTAGGAATGTCATAGACCTTTTCCCAATAAGTTTTATCCGACTGATTATTAAAAAAGTCTTTACCGAATTTTTCCAGATAGAACTTTTTCATCTCTGTAGCGGCCCAAGTAGGTAAATGTACGCCATTGGTCACATATCCCACATGAAGTTCGTCGGGGAAATATCCTTTCCATACCGGAGCAAACATTTTTTGAGAGACTTTGCCATGCAACCAGCTTACTCCATTAGCCTCCTGACAAGTATTTAGTGCGAAAACACTCATGGAAAATTTCTCATTGGATCCAGGGTTTTCGCGTCCCATATCAATGAAGTCTTGCCAGCTGATACCTAGTTTAGCAGGGAACTCACCCATATAACGACCAAACAGACTCTCTTCAAAATAGTCATGTCCGGCAGGAACAGGGGTGTGAACCGTATAAAGAGCTGAAGCACGAACAACTTCCAATGCTTCATTAAAAGTCAATTTCTCATTTTGGATATAATCTACCAGGCGTTGTGCATTAATTAATGCAGCATGTCCTTCGTTACAATGGTAGATCTGTTTTTTGATGCCAAGTTTGTTCAACATCATAATCCCTCCGATCCCCAACAGATATTCTTGTTTCATGCGGTTTTCCCAGTCGCCACCATATAATTGATGGGTAATGGAGCGATCCCACTCACTGTTTTCGGGAATATCGGTATCCATTAAGTACAAAGGAATACGTCCGACATTTACTTTCCAGATATGAACAAATACTGTTCTTCCGGGATAGGGAACTTCTAAAGTTAATGGCTCACCGTCAGCCTGCATCACCTGGGTAAGAGGAAGGGCATTGAACTTCTGAGCCTCATAGTTGGCTATCTGTTGGCCATCTAAAGATAAACTTTGTGTGAAATAGCCGTATCGGTATAGAAAACCGACCCCACATAGATCGATATTGCTATCGCTTGCTTCTTTTAAATAGTCGCCGGCTAAAACGCCAAGCCCTCCGGAGTAGATCTTCAATACATTGGTCAGTCCGTATTCCATACTGAAATAAGCGACTGATGGTTTTGTCTTATCCGGTTTGACATCCATATATGCCTTGAAATTGGCGTGTACTTTCTTCATTTCGGCCATAAATTCTTTGTCGGCCATTATTTCTTTCAAGCGGTTGTATGAAAGGCTTTGAAGCATAAGAACAGGATTACCTTCTGTTGATCTCCATAATTCTTTATCTATACTACCAAAGAGTTTTGCTCCTTCATGATTCCAAACCCACCACAGGTTTGTAGCTATTTCATGTAAAGGTTGTAATTCCTTGGGTAGTTGAGAATGTGCGTAAACTTCTTTCCAAATCGGACTATTGGCATTATTCGCTTTGATCTTCATCTGTGTGAATTTTATTAGTGAAAATTAGTAGGGTGTAATTATCTTTTTACCTTTTGAACCGACAAAGATAGGATTATCAGATTAATTATGAGCACTTTTTAACACTTTCTTTTTTCAGCGTTGCGTAAAGCAATCTCAAAAGCATCCAGATAAAAGGCGATGAATTTGTCCCATTCAGCTTTGTTGGCCAGATCAAAACAGTTGTGTCTTATTTCTTCCATTTCTTCTTCATCTTTTCTGCTTAGGGTCAGCATGTGATTACAGATGGCATTAGCCACTTCAAAGTAGTTGAAATCTGTCCGGGTAACAACCGCAACACCATCTTCAATACGGTCGCCTATTCTATTTTTCTTGGCCCATAACCCAAAACCGGCTAAGTCTGTAGTGATCGTAGGTATACCGAATGCGATACTTTCGAGTGGAGTATATCCCCAAGGTTCATAATAAGAAGGAAAGACAGTCGCATCCATTCCAATCAGCAGGTCGTAATATGTTTTATTGAAAATACCATCTTGTCCATCCAGGTAACAGGGGACAAATATGATTTTCATTTTTTCATTGGCGGAATTAGAAAATCCGGCATGCTGAATATAGTTAATTACTTTATCTTCGGCCATCTGATTGAGCCAGTGAGTAGCGAACGGCATTTGCATCTGGCAGGTCGTTTGTATGTTCTTTTCAATAACAGCTTTCAGGTCAGCACGTGCCTCTTTCACCCATGCCGGCACCATAATAAAGGCAACCACTTCACGTTGCAACATACCGCATGCGCTTGCACGAAGATAATTCATCGCCTCGATAAATACATCAATACCTTTATTGCGATACTCATACCGACCGCTTGTGGCAACGAATAAAGCATCGGAAGAGATTGTACATCCGAGTAGTTTTTCAGCCACATTCGTCAGAGTTTTTCGTGCTTCTTTACGTTTTGCCGTATATTGTTTCCCTTCGGGAACAAAATTACGTTCAAACCCGTTAGGAGTCACTATATCCGGAGTTTTGTTTAATAGTTGCCTACATTCATGGGCCGTGATATCACTTACTGTTGTGAAACAATCCACATGGTGTGCGGCTTGTTTTTCCAGCGAGTGTTTGGCTTCCATATTCAACTCTTTAGCCATTTGATCGCCATTATAACCGTCCATATACGCATAAAGCGCTTTGTTATTACCTGCAATAGAACGACCGATAGATGTGGCGTGGGTGGTAAAGAGGGTTGCAATATCGGGCAATTGTTTCTTTATGTATAAAGCACCCATGCCCAACATCCATTCGTTGAATAATGCAGCGACCTTCTTTTCTTCTAAGTGGTAATAGCGATAAAAGCTTTCAATGACTTTACCTGTTGCATAAGCAAAAATACATGATTCGTCATAATCGCCGTAGGCATGCATGGAGTCGACGCCAAAATCCTGCCACATTTGATAAAACAAACGATCCCGCTCGTTAAAAAAAGGTTTGAAGTCGACTAAAATAACGGGAGGGGTGCCAGGAACATTCCAACGGCCAACCTTTATCTTCAATGAATCCGTTGACTCGGCATATGTCTTCCAGTCGTGAAACAACTGGTTGTCTATTGTAAAGTCGATGGGCGATTGGTTATCCCATAGATCTGGCCCGATAAAAATAATTTTGTCCTGAAACAACTGTTGTAATGTATGGGCTTTTGTGGATAAAACGGTATAAATGCCTCCGACTTTGTTACATACTTCCCAGCTACTTTCAAACAGATAGTCTGGCATTTTTTCTAATGGATCCATCGCTATTTTATTTACTTCTCTTTTTGACACAATAGTGCAAAGATAATCTATTTGCGTTTTTTATTTGCTAAACAATAGTTTTAATCACAATGTTTTTATATTTGTGGATATTTAAATTAAAATAGATTTATGGCAAATAGACGGATTTTAAAAAAGGAAATAAGCTATGCTGCAGGAGAACTTTTTGCAGAAGTGTTGGTATGCAAAGTCTTAATTCCGGGAGTCGATCGGCTTGAAGCGGATAAGCTGTTGGGGCGGATCTTAGATATGCAGGATGATTTTATAGGTCGTGCAGGTCGGGTAGATGGCAGAAACAATCAGAAACTGGTGAAAGAGTATTACCGGAAGTTGAGAACAGATTTACAAGCGGAGGTCGATGCCATAGGCGTAGAGATCGGAAAGTTGAATAGCGAAACAGCATGAAGTCGGCAATAAGTAAATCCATTCTTCGTCTTATGGGTTGGACGCTGGGGGCGGTGGATGGAGTGGAATTGCCGAAATGTGTCATTTGTGTTGCGCCGCATACAAGTAATTGGGATTTTTTCATCGGAAAACTCTTTTATTGGTCAATAGGATGTCATGCCAGCTTTCTAATCAAAAAAGAATGGTTCTTTTTCCCCTTCAATCTTTTGTTTAAATCGTTCGGAGGAGTGCCGGTCGACCGTAGTCGGCGAAGTTCAGTCACTGAACAGATGGTAGAAGAGTTTAACCGACGGGAGATCTTTCAACTGGCGATCACTCCGGAGGGAACGCGTAAGCCGGTAGAAGAGTGGAAAAAAGGCTTTTATTATATTGCACTTGCAGCACAAGTACCGATTTTATTAGGAGCTCTTGATTATAAAAAGAAAGAAGTGGGAATAAAAGAGGTCTTTTATCCGACCGGAGATGTGGAGAAAGATATGCGATATATTCGTATGGCTTATGAAGATGTATCCCCCTGTAATCCTAAATACTTTATAACTATGGATAGATCCGGAACAAGGGATTGACAATGGATAGCCCTTCTTCCTACATATAATATTCTAAATTAACCTTAGTTCGGATGATTGTCCATTGTCCTTCATCCTTCACCAAATTAAATCTAAAACGTTATGGCAGACAGTATTCGTGTAAGTATGATCCAATCTCATATCATATGGGAAGACAGAGACGAGAACCTGGGTTATTATGGAGAGTTGCTTCGCAGGGTGAGCGGTAAAACGGATATCGCTGTATTACCTGAAACTTTCACGACCGGTTTTTCTATGAATGTAGAGGCTTTGGCCGATACGATGGAAGGGAAAACAGTCCCTACCATAAAAGAATGGGCGAAAAAATATAAACTGGCTGTAACAGGAAGTTTTATTGTTAAGGAAGGAGGTAAATATTATAACCGGGCCTTTTTTATCACTCCTGAAGGAGAAGAATACTATTATGATAAACGTCATCTGTTTCGAATGGCTGAGGAGGATCACTATTTCTCGTCAGGTAACAAGCAACTGATCGTCAATTATAAGGGATGGAATATCTGTTTACTGGTTTGTTATGACCTTCGTTTCCCGGTATGGAGCCGGAATGTCAATAACAGCTACGACCTGTTGATCTACGTTGCTAATTGGCCGGATGCAAGAAAGAAAGTCTGGAAAACACTGTTGCAGGCACGGGCGATGGAGAATATGGCTTTTGTCTGTGGAGTAAACAGGGTTGGAATAGATGGAAAAGGTTTTGTTTATCGTGGCGATTCAATGATCTATAACCCGAAAGGGAAAAAAGTGGCTGATGCCGGTAAACGGGAAGAAATAACCCGGACTTGCACTTTACAAAAGAGTGACATCGATGATTTACGTAAGAAATTCCCCGCATGGAGAGATGCCGATACTTTTTCTATTGATTTATGAAAATACGTAATCCCTGGAGTTGGATCCCTTCGCTCTATTTTGCGGAGGGATTGCCGTATGTTGTTGTCATGACCTTGTCGGTTATTATGTATAAACGTATGGATATCTCCAATACGGATATCGCATTATATACCAGTTGGCTCTATTTCCCCTGGGTGATCAAGCCCTTATGGAGTCCTTTTGTCGATTTGATCAAAACCAAGCGGTGGTGGATTTATACCATGCAACTTTTAATTGGTGGTGGAATGGCCGGTGTCGCGTTTATGTTGCCGGGCGATTTCTTTTTCAAAGCGACTCTGGCCTTTTTCTGGTTGATGGCCTTTAGTTCGGCTACCCATGATATTGCTGCCGACGGTTTTTATATGTTAGGGTTATCCGAAGAACAACAAGCCTTTTTTATCGGTATCCGCAACACGTTCTATCGCGTCGCCATGTTGACGGGACAAGGATTATTGGTTATGCTTGCCGGTTTTCTGGAGGCAGCGACCGGACGTATCCCTTTTGCCTGGAGTATTGTCTTTTTTATTTTGGCGGGAATGTTTGTCGGTTTAGCCTTATGGCATAAGTTTATATTGCCTAAACCAGCCGCCGATATCCAGCGTAGCCAGATCACAGCACAAACGATATTTACGGAATTTACACAAACATTTATCCGTTTTTTTAGTAAAAAGGGAATTATTCCGGCATTGATATTTATGTTGACTTATCGGTTGGGCGAGTCCCAATTGGTCAAACTTGCATCTCCTTTTCTGTTGGATAAGTCTGAAGTAGGAGGGTTGGGGTTGGAAACTTCTCAGGTCGGATTTGCCTACGGAACAGTGGGGGTTATAGCCCTCCTTTTAGGCGGAATTCTGGGAGGTATTGCCATCTCTCGCAAGGGGTTGAAATATTGGATCTGGCCTATGGCATTAGCGATCTCTTTACCCAATCTGGTCTATTTGTACCTGGCTTATGCGTTGCCGGACAGCTTATTTGTGATCAATTTATGTGTTGGCATAGAGCAGTTTGGTTATGGTTTTGGATTTACGGCCTATACCATGTACTTGATGTTATTTGCCGAAGGAGAATATAAAACATCCCATTATGCCATAAGTACCGGTTTTATGGCCCTGGGAATGATGTTGCCGGGAATGATTTCCGGATGGATACAGGAGCAGATCGGTTATCCGTATTTCTTTGTCTGGGTGATGATCTGTTGTATTCCTCTGTTTCTTGTGATTCCATTCTTAAAAATTAAATCCGGGAAGTAATTATTCCCAGTTTTAGTCCTTTTGAATTCTATTTTTAGATCGATTGCGACCGTTACTTAAATGTGATGGCAGACTTTCCGAAAAAAAACGAGAGATAAATTCGTTTGACAATTATCAAACGAATATGACACAATTGTCGAATGATCATTCGACATCTGTCAAACGATCATTTCACAATTGTCAAATGAATTTTTCATCGAAAAAATGACTTATCCTAAAATTGGTTGTCACATTTCGTCACTGTTTACTATAAAAGTTGACACAACCAAAACTCATCCCTAACAAGGTTGTCATT
>NZ_JARXWG010000007.1 GCF_029893105.1 Parabacteroides sp. PF5-9
CTCAAAATGACAACCTTGTTAGGGATGAGTTTTGGTTGTGTCAACTTTTATAGTAAACAGTGACGAAATGTGACAACCAATTTTAGGATAAGTCAAATTTGGTGAAGATAAATTCGTTTGACAACTATCGAATGATTGTTTCACAATTGTGTAATGATCGTTTGATAATTATAGAATGATCATTTCACGATTGTCAAACGATTCTGTGTTCAGCATGAAATGACTGGAAATCCCACGTAAATCCACAGACTACACCTTATGTTTAGATGATAGCAAATGTATGAAAACAGTGATCGAATTGTAAAAGTGTAATTTTAATTACATCCTTCATCAGGGCTATTCATTAATTTTGCTTTAAAATTAGACTGAATATCACTATTTATAACAGCAATTCACCGATATCATGAAGAAAATCTTAAGCCACATCCCATTGAATATGATTCTACCCTTCTTTATTGCGGGAGGGATACTGGCCGGATTAGGTATTTACGCCATTTATATGTCGCGGGCGCATTCTTATTTATCCGATGATCCGTCGGCCTGTGTCAACTGCCATATTATGGCTCCGTATTATCAATCGTGGAATCATAGTTCACATGCGCAATGGACCACTTGCAACGACTGCCATGTTCCTCAGGATAATGTGGTTGAAAAATATGCTTTCAAAGCGATCGACGGCTTATACCATGCGGCCGTATTCTCCATCAAAGGCGAACCACAGACGATCCGTCCCAGAGACGCCAGCAATGAAGTGATTATGAACAATTGTATTCGTTGCCATACCCAACTGAATACCGAATTTGTAAAGACCGGCATGATCAGTTATACCCAGGCTAAACATGGTGAAGGTAAAGCCTGTTGGGATTGTCATACCCAGGTACCCCATACCACTATCAGTAATCTGGCCTCATCGCCCCATGCGATTGTGCCGCTACCGGCATCTCCTGTTCCCGCATGGCTCAAAAAAATAATGATTAATGATTAATAATTCACAACTCATAATTAACAATTAAATATATGTTTATCAAATTAGCAGAAGCGATTAAACGTAAACCCATCATCGGTTGGGGTATTTTCGGTATAGTCATGGTTGCCGTATTCGTCTTAGGGATACTGGCTGCTTCGGTCACCGAACGAAGGGCGGAAATAGCCACACTGTTCAACAACAAAAAAGTGGAACTCAAAGAGATCGAGTCCCGAAATGAGTTATGGGGCGAAAACTATCCCCGGGAATACAGTACCTGGAAAAAAACAGCCGATATGGATTTCCGGAGCAAACACCTCGGCAATATGCCCGAAGATGTATTGGAAAGCCGTCCGGAAATGGTGGTTCTGTGGGCCGGTTATGCGTTTGCACAAGATTATTCGGCTCCGCGAGGACATATGTATGCCATAGAAGATGTGCGCAAAACCCTACGCACCGGTACGCCACAAACAGAGACCGACGGGCCTCAGCCGGCCACTTGCTGGTCATGCAAAAGTCCGGATGTCCCCCGTATGATGCATGAGATGGGTATTGAAAATTTCTACAAAGATAAATGGGGAGCGATGGGCAGTGAGATAGTCAATCCGATCGGTTGTGCCGACTGTCATGATCCGCATACGATGAACCTGACCATCACCCGTCCGGCATTAGTCGAAGCATTCGAACGTCAGGGCAAAGAGATCTCCGAGGCTACGCCACAAGAAATGCGTAACTTGGTATGCGCACAATGCCATGTGGAATACTACTTCAAAGGAGACGGCAAATACCTGACATTCCCTTGGGACGGAGGTATGACCGTTGAAGATATGGAAGCGTATTATGATGAAGTGGCATTCTCCGACTGGACTCATGCGATCAGTAAAGCGCCTATGCTAAAAGCCCAACATCCGGATTATGAATTGTTCCTGCTCGGCCCGCATGCCCAACGTGGATTAGGGTGTGCCGATTGCCACATGCCTTATATCTCGGAAGGCGGGATTAAATACTCCAATCATCAGATCGTAAGTCCGTTGAAAAACATCTCAAACACCTGCCAGACCTGCCATCGCGACAGTGAAGAGAACCTGCGTAAATATGTGTATGAGTATCAGGATAAAGCCCTGGAAATTCGTGACCGTATCGAACAGGAGTTATCGAAAGCCCATATCATGGCTAAAACAGCGTGGGACAACGGCGCATCAGACAGCCAGATGACAGCCTCCTTAAAACTACTTCGTCAGGCACAATGGCGTTGGGATTTTGCTGTTGCTTCACATGGCGGTTCATTCCACGCACCGGTAGAGACACAACGTATTCTGGCACACAGCTTGGATAAAACCATGCAAGCCCAACTCGAACTGCAAAAAGTGTTGTTCGCACATGGCATTACCGACATCACAATGCCCGATATTTCAACAAAAGCAAAAGCACAGGAATATATCGGTCTGGATATGCATAAACTTAAAAACAACAAAGAGAACTGGATAGAGACAGAGATTCCTAAATGGGTTGAGAAAGCACAGAAAGAGGGTAAATTAGCCATGCGATAAACGCGTAAATAAATCTTGAAAATGAAAAATGAGAGACGATAAAACGATGAATTGCAAATTATCACTTACTTTTGAGTGCTTTATATTCATTTTTCATTTTTAATTAAACAACGTGAACGATAAACGAAACATGTGGCAATTCCCTTGGCGGTATGCAGAAAGCATTGCTTTTGTATTAGGTATACTGATCGTCGGTTTTGTCTTACAGGCGATGTTGGGGCCTTTCGATTTTGCACGACTCAGATGGCCGGTGAATGGCCTGTTGGGAGGGAGTATCCTCTTCCTATCCATCCTTTTGGCCTTCAAACGAAAAAACCCGGTCGTCCAATGGTTCTCAGGCATTCCATTGTCGGTGACATTGATTTCTGCCCTTTTATTATTGGGTATCCTGATGGGATTAACCCCACAGATGACCCATCTTCATCCGGGAGACAGGAGCCCCGCTGCCATTTTCGGACTCAGACAAATGACCACCTCATGGCCTTTTGTCTTTGTCTACTTCCTACTCCTTTTATCATTGGGTACATTGATTGTGCGTCGCCTTTTTACTTTCCGTCGAGGCGACTACGCTTTTTATCTCAACCATCTTGGGTTATGGCTTTTCCTTTTTGCTTCAGGCTGGGGAGCTGCCGATATGAAACGGTATGTGATGCATGTACGCGAAACGGAAACAGAATGGCGTGTATATAATAACCGGAATGAAGTATTGGACCTGCCCGTCGCTATCCGATTGAATGATTTCCGGATGGAAGAATACCCTCCTCAACTGGTGGTGATCGACAGGCAGACCGGAACGGTTCAACCGGAGAATAATCCCCAATACCTCCAACTGGAAGAACACCCAATCACCGGACAACTGGACGAATGGGAGATCACCGTCAAGGAGTATATCCATGAAGCGGTACGAAACAGCGACAGTACCTACCAAAAAGCACCAATGCCCGGTGCTTCACCCGCCGTAAAGGTACAGGCTCGAAACCGCATAAACGATACGGTCGCAGAAGGGTGGGTCTGTGTCGGCAATAGCGCTCAACTCTATATGGTATTGCCTTTAAACGAACAATACTGTGTGGCAATGACCCAACCCGAACCCAAACGTTTCGTCTCAGATATCAATGTCTTTACCGAAGACGGCAAACAAACACATACATTACTTGAAGTCAACAAACCGCATAAGGTCGGTCATTGGATGATCTACCAATACGGTTATGATCAGGAGGCCGGAAAACTCTCCTCCTACAGTAGTATGGAGTTGGTATACGATCCGTGGATCGTTCCCGTATATATCGGGATTATCCTGATGGCTGCCGGTGGTGTTTGTATGTTATGGATAGGAAACAAAAGAAAGGAGGCGACAGATGACGTGGAATGAATTCGGATGGTTTGCCGTTCCGGCCATGTTGTTATGGATAACAGCAGGCGTATTGGTCTATACACCGATCAACAGAAAAATAATCAACCTGTTGATGGTGGCAGGTATCCTCGTTTTAGCCACATTTATCGGTGGCTTGTGGATTGGTCTTGAAAGACCTCCGTTGCGCACGATGGGTGAAACCCGTCTCTGGTACTCTTTTTTCCTCTCCACGATCGGTTATCTGACTTTCCGCCATTGGAAATATAAATGGCTCCTCTCGTTCAGTGGACTTATGGCCTGTGTGTTTGTATGTATCAACCTATTCAAACCGGAGATCCATTCCAAAAACCTGATGCCGGCCTTACAAAGTATCTGGTTCGTACCACACGTCACCTCTTATATCCTTTCGTATGCCATGCTCGGAGCAGCTACCATCGCCTCTTTTATTCAAATACATAAATTGAATAAAAACATTGCCGATCAACAACTTTATCGGTTTATGGATAATCTGGTGTATGTCGGCTTTGGATTCCTGATGCTCGGACTATTGATGGGATGCGTCTGGGCCAAAGAAGCGTGGGGACATTACTGGTCGTGGGATCCGAAAGAGACCTGGGCGTTTATCACCTCGGCCGCTTATCTGGTCTACATCCATATGCGCTTGCAAAAAGCGTATCCCAAACTGACCGTCTGGGTATTGCCCATCGCATTTATCCTGTTGATGATCACCTGGATCGGTGTCAATTATCTGCCATCGGCACAAGGGAGTATACATACCTATTCGTAAATCACCTCTCGCCTAAGAGAGAGAATTCTAAAGAACATCTTATCTTTGAATAGGTTACAAGTTGTAAGTACATCAAATCATTTTCTGATTTTTGATCCCCCTCAGAATGTTCGTTTAGTATTAAAATAACCATTTTATTAAATCAAATGCCTCTTTTGTTAACCTGTAATTGCTCTACTCCAACTATTTTTACAGCGTCTTTCGGGAGAAAGATTCGGATTTATCGATCACTTTTTGAGTGAAAGATCAAATCATCAAAAGGAAAAAAAGCAAAAAAATAAACCGTTTTTAACAGGATTGAGCGATGTATGACCAAAACCTATGTGGTAGCCGTCAAGCTATACGCTTGCGGGTATCATCCATTTTATCAGCTATATGGCTGATCACTTCATGCGCAAGTGAAGATGTACATGTAATTGTGCCCCCTCCCTCCGCCCCCGGCGAAGAGATCAACACCCGTTTTCATCTGGATGTGCAGCCGATCGCGTCATCAACAACACGTAGTCTGACGTTCCATACGGACGGCACGGTTGAATCGGATACGCTAACGACAACACCATATACCGAAAACGAAGATTCCCGCGACAGTGTATCGATAGCCACCCGTTCCTCCAAATCGCTTTCCGAAAGGGAAGAGCGGAAGATCCAGCAGCTATGGGTCGGCCAATATACGGCACAAGGAGCCAGATTGGCCAGTGTGTACATCCCACAGGTCGCGTTGGAATATGTCGATGTCAAACTCAAAGCCTCCCTTCAGCCATGTACGGTCTATCTGATCGCCAATGGAGGAGATCTGACCACAACAGCAACCACGGAAGAGTTGTTGTTGAAAATCGTTCATCCGTATAATACGTCGGGCGATTTCTCCAGTCAGCTTTACCCTTTCCTGATGCAAGGGAAGTGGCAAGGCGTTCTTGAAGGTACAATAGACGAAATGGCCCCTTTCGAACAAAAAATCGAAATGACCCGGGCAACAGCCAAACTTCGTTTCACCTACACCGTTGCGGGCAGTAACTTTCAGTTTACCCCCTCCTCCTTGAAAGTAGGCAATATCCCCCAGGGCGTCAAACTCATTGAGTCTGAGACCAGACCCTCCGGTCTCTCCTTCACCGAACTGACTGAAGCGACCCACTCCTCCGGTTCACCCGTTTTCTGGTACCTGCCCGAAAACATAGCCGGAGAAGCCACCGGCGCCAATGTTGTCGACTCCGAAAAGAAGAAAACCGGACAGGGCGTCACCAACGCCACCTATATCGAACTCACAGGTGATGCCGTACAGAACGGGCATCTGTATCAAAATGTCGTCATCCGGCTCTATCCCGGGCTCAACCGCAACGACTACAACATCCGGCGGAACCATTTCTATACGATCGAGATCCGTCTGCAAGGGATCGACTTCTCCGACCAGCGGATCACTGTCGGACAATCGCCCGAGCCCACCCAGCCGGGAGAGTTATTGGCCGAAGAAGGATCGGAAACCTCCTTCCTTCTGAAAACACAGCCGGGGAAACCGTGGAGTTTCCAACTACCCGACTGGCTGTCGGCATTGGTCAACGGAACATCGTTCCCGGTAAATAGCTTAGTAAGTGGAAAAGGGCTAACAACTGTAGATCTGAAAGCAGCTACGGCCAACCCCAGCGCCACAGCCCGTCATCTCGTTTTTTCCATCGACGGCAAGGAGGTGACACTCTCGCAACGGGGATCATTACTGAATAAAGGTGGAGACATCCAACTCGGAGCAACAAAGGGGGCGACAGCCACAGCGACATTTTCCGCCACCAAAGGACTGTCCTGGGCGGCAACACTAAGTAATACCCTCTCCTGGCAAGCCGGTGCGGTGACATCCGGAAAAGCAACAGGAGTAGGCACGACACAGAACCTGTTGGTACAGGCTGCAAACAGTAATCCGACAGCACAGAACAGGATCGGAACCATTACGCTGAAAGGTGGAGACGGTATCGGGACGTTGACCCAACAAGTCACCGTCAACCAGGCCGCTTCGACCCTCACAGGATCAACCGTCAATTCCATCCCCGCAGCAGGAGGAAGTGAATCGATCGGTACCTTTACCGCTATCGCCGAACTGCCCTGGATAGCTTCGGTAGCGACAGGCAGTGACTGGCTGGCATTGATCGACCAGTCGGGCACAACCACCGGACAGACACAGAGTGTACGTTTCCGAACAACCACCAGCAACCCCTCCTCCTCGCAGCGACAGGCAACCGTTTCGGTAAGAGCCGGAAATACTACTGCGCCATTGGGGCCGGTGGGGAATATTACCGTCAACCAACTAGGTGCAACACTGACGGTCGGCAATAACGCAACGGTCGGCCCTACGGCTTCCAGTAACAATACCGTTAGTTTTACTTCCACCCAAGGCCTTTCATGGAATGCAAGCAAAAACGTGGACTGGATCACACTGACCGGAACAACAAGCGGTACGGCCAATACAACAGGAGCGGCACAGACAGTAGGATATACAGTGCCTGTCAACCCGAAAGAGGCCGCACGAAGTGGAAATATCACCATCAAATCGGGGAACGGCGTGACAGGAACAGATGCCAACCTGACTAAAAATATACAAGTGACACAAAATGCATCTTCTTTAACCGTATCGGGCAATCCGACCACATTAGGACCAACAATAAATGCTGCAGGGACATTGACACTGAACGGTACTTCCGGGTTAGGATACAGTTCATCGGTGACAGGAGGATTCCTGACACTCAGCGGAGCCACATCGGGTACGACCAATGGGGCGAATCAGAGTTTTACCTACCAGACCGCTTCGATCAACCCGAACTCCACCGCACGAACCGGAGCAATTACGGTGCAGACAACAGGAGGAGATATTTCGAAAACGGTGAATATTACACAAAATGGATCGACACTGACGGTCTCTCCAACTTCAGCCAATGCGGCTCATACGGCTTCATCGGGTAGTTTTACAGTGAATGGAACGAATGGATTGCCGCTTACCTACTCCTCCAACCAAAGCTGGTTGACATTAGGCACCCAACCGACACCAGCCAATGGAGGAAATCAGACAGCGACCTATAATGTGGCTGAAAATACGGGAGATGCACGAAGTGGAGTGATTACCGTCCAAGCAACAGGTGGAAATTTATCCAGGACATTGACTGTTAATCAGGCGGCGATGCCAATTATTACACTTCATGTAAGTCCAACATCTTTAACTTTAAAGAAAAAAGAAGGTCTTCCTTCCACCGAGACAGGTTATGTCACAATTACGACTGATGGTTCCTGGGAAATTCGTGATAACCAAAAATATGTAAGAGTTAGTCCAGATTCTGGTACGGGAAATTCAATACTAACTGTTCGTGTTAGCAGGGTCCAAGCAACTACTTATTCTTTCAAAGTGGCTTTAACCGAATACCCTTACACAGAAGTGGTGGTAAACATAACAGTAATCCAATAAAGGTTCAAAAAATGATAATAATCAAATCGTCACAATCACTATATCTCAAGCCTTACACCCTACTTCTCCCTTTGAAAACAGACCGGAACACAGCCATAAAGTGTTCCGGTCTTTTTTGTTGATATACCTGCACCATTACGATCCAAAGAGAGAGGGTGATACTTCGCAGCAATAAAGCGTTCATTCTCTTTCAAAAAAAGCGACAGGGGCGTTATGGTTTTAATACAAATAGCCATAAGAGATGAGAATTATCAAAATGTCAATTCACCTCCTTTGTCAGTCCCTTATTTGTGGTCAGGGTAAGGCGTGTTCATAAATATCGCCTTCTGACGGAGTTTAAGAAAAACAGAACGTCTTTTTTTATCGAAAAACGACTACCTGATGAACCATTCATTGTAAATCATATAGATGATTTTCGCAGAGTTGTCACATCATAGCCCGTTAGCGTAACAAATGGTTATTCTGTTTTGTATCAGATTTTTGAAGCAATGAGAAGTGAATAAATGTAAAAACAGCAGATTTTTTATCCCTTTTTTTCCACTTCCGAAAATCATCAGCATGATTCGAAAGAGTCTTCTGGGGAATTTATAAAATGATCACAATGATTGATGAACATCATCACAATAAAATGAAAATGTGATGCAGAAAAAAAGAGAAAAAGTAGCTGTTTGGTTCCGAAAAAGGCAGGAATAATCGTGTTTTTGACCTTAGATTTGTGAAAATGAGGATTTGTTTGTTTTCTTAAAGTGTTTAAAGCGTAACAAAGTGTTCTAATATTGTTGGTTTTTATGACTAAATGATATTTTGATTTAGACCCTTAATATTCCAATGGCTATTAAAATAATGTGAGTTCAATATTAAGAAAAATATTCAATCTGAAGAAAAGGAGAAGATGCAAAATATAGTGACCAGTGCTATCTTGGCTCCTCTCCTGGCCCTACTCTTTATACACATCTTTGATCATATCAAGTAGACATTCTCTGCTCCTCGCCTGGTCAGGCGAGGGGGACCGCCGCTTGCGGTGGTGGAGTGGTTGTATAGCGGTAGATAATAAAAATATCCTAATTAACATCTATTGCAAAACAATCTATCTGTCTGATATTCAGACTAATCCACACAAGACGACCACTCCACCGCTGCGGGGCAGCGGTCCCCCTCGCCTGACCAGGCGAGGAGCAGAGAATGTCCACTTGCTTATTTTGAAATATTCAATTCTTACCCCCATTGATTATTCATTATAACTCACATCAACTGGTACATTATTCTCTTTAAAACCGTCCTCTTTTCAGTTTCACCGACCGGGTAAACTCCGACGGATCAATACCGGTAGCAGAGATGGTGAACGAAGAGCCGTCGTATTCCAGTACCGTCGCTTTATCTTTCACGATTTTAAAGACTTTCGAGGTATACGATTTTTTGGCCGTATCGGTGATCTTCACTTTATAATTGCCGACAGGGATCTCGTATCCAAACTGATAACCTGCTTCGAGTTCATCGTCGTCGGTATCCAATAAATTACCGTCTTCATCGTAAAAAACAAACGAGAGGATACTGCGACTATCACTCAGATTCTGAATAACCAATAAACCGACGCTATCGTCGTCGTCTCCCGGATCCTCCTCTTCTGCATTGGAACGTGTAAAGGTGAGATTACTCGCCGCTTCGAGACCCAAGATGCCAATAGAGAGTGAATTGACAAAGGTCAGGGAGAGTTTGTTGTTGATCACTCCGCCCATCGCCAGGATCTCTTCCTGCTCATTGATTAAGATAAGGCGGCCATCGTCGCCCACTTCCCATCTACCGATATCATACATCCCCCCTTTGCCCGGTTGAGTGATTCGCAAATCGTAAGCTGATTTTGTGATTTTCAACGTCAGATCATATTTTCCGGAGGAGGCGATCCATGTTCCGGTAATGTCGTTTTTTCCTTCCACCGGATCCGTCTCTTTATCATTATCCGAACAGCCGGAGAAAAGAAGTCCCATGGTCACACAAAGTAGTGTCATTACTGATGTCAATGTTGTCTTGAATTGCATACGTTATTTTTTTAGGTTAGACATTCAACTGATTCGCTGTGACAAAACTACTTATTGCAAATGGTATCCCATACCCCCAGAAGTGGGTGTTTTTACACACAAACCCAAAAGGCGAAAAATGATTGACACTTTATTTCGAAAAACAGATAAAATGCTATACATTTGCTTTTCATATACCTAATCTATTTTACGAAAGAATGTCTCACGACTGGAGAAAGTTACAGGAGAAGTTTATCGCTTTGATGAAGGGTAAGAGTGCCGGGAATTTAGCCCAGACCATTGCTGAGTTATTACCCTTGGAAAAGGAAGCTATTTACAGACGTCTGCGGGCAGATGTTCCTTTCAGTTTTTCCGAATATGTCACACTCTCCTCTCAACTGGGGATTTCGTTAGACAGCCTGACCGATTTCACCTCTCCTTATCGCTCGCAATCCTTTCAGTTGCATATCCGCGATTACAGTCAATTTACACCGGTAGACTTATACATGAGCGAAAGCTATATCAAAGTCATTCATCGGGCTGCCGACAATCCATACTCCGAATTCGGCATTGCCGCCAATACGCTGCCGTTGCATATCAGCCTTTTGCATCTGCCCCTTTACCGGGTGTATATACTTAAATGGAGGTATCAGTTTGATATGAATAGCGAGCAACCGTTGCATTATTTAAATATCAAAGTCCCACCCGAAGAGGAAGCGACCTATGCCGGTTACCTGGAGGGTATCCAAAGAATTAAATACACTTATTTTATCTGGGATTCCAATTTCCTGATGTCGCTGATTAACGACATCAACTATTTTTATGAGATACAGTTGATCGACAAGGAGAGTATGTATCTATTGAAACAAGAGATGGAACGTTTGTTGAATACCTTGGAATATTATGCCGACCGTGATATATACAATACGGAGAATAAGGTAGAGATGTATATTTCGCTCTTGAACTTCGACACGACATACAATTACCTCAGTAGTGGTGATATACATGTCAGTATGAGCACCGTATACGGATTAGGGGCATATACTTCGTTGGAGAAAGAGGCGTGTGACAGCATGAAAAAATGGATACAAGGGTTGAAAAAAACCTCGACACTGATATCGGGCATCTCGCAGCTCGATCGAATCAGATTCTTCAAACAGCAAAGAGAACTTCTCGAACAACATTTCAAGATCGATTAATCCGAAGAAAAAATCCAACAGATAACCACCTTTTTCTTTATAAGTTCACTCGCTCACACATGGTTTCCTGCAAAAAAACATCTACATTTGCTGAAAATTTGCAACACATGGAGAGAAGTTTAGTTATAAGGTCTGTTCAATTCGCTTATAAAAAAGAACGAACATTTAAATTTCCGGATATTACATGTAAAAAAGGGGAGCATTATCTGATTACCGGCTCTTCGGGGTGCGGAAAAACAACCTTGTTACACCTGATTGCCGGTTTGATAAAACCTGAAACAGGTGAAATAGCCGTAAGCGGCAAAGATATTACCCAGTTAGGAAACAAAGAGTTGGATCAGTACAGAGGAAAAGAAATAGGTATTGTTTTTCAGAAACCTCATTTTATAAAATCCCTGACGGCACAGGAAAATCTTGAAATGGCAGCTTTCCTGAATCATTTGCCCCTGGATCGGCTTCATCTCGAATATCTGTTTGACAGCCTGCATATTGCCGGTTGCAGAAACAGTAAAACGAATCAAATGAGCCAGGGCGAACTTCAACGTCTGTCCATTGCCAGGGCTGTTGTCAACAAACCTTCGCTCATCCTGGCCGATGAGCCGACGTCGAGTCTCGACGATAAAAACTGTGAAGAATCACTGAGATTGCTCCAGCAGCAAGCCGAAGCACTCAAGGCCAGTCTGATTATTGTGACGCATGATAACCGGCTCATTTCTAAATTTTCCAATATCGTTCGTTTGGAATCTTAAAAATTATCTACAATGAATAGTATACGCTTCAATATCCGTCAGATTAAATCCCGTCCATTATCTTCTTTACTCAATATCCTTCTTTTTGCTACCGGAGTGACGATTATCTCTTTAATATTTGTACTGAGAGATAGCTTTGAAAACCAAATGGAGAAAAATGCAGGCAGTATCGATCTCGTTGTGGGAGCAAAAGGTAGTCCGCTGCAATTAATTCTCTCCGGGGTCTATCAGGTGGATTATCCCACAGGGAATATCGATTATCAGGAAGCGATGGCGTTATCCAAAAATCCCCTGATCAAACAAGCCATCCCTTTAGCGCTGGGTGATAACTATGCCGGATTCCGTATCGTCGGAACAAACGAACATTATCTGGATATTTACCCGGCAGAACTCAAAGAGGGTGTATTGTGGCAGAATGATCTTGAAGTGACTATCGGAGCGAAAGTGGCTTCACAAACCGGACTGACTATCGGTAGCCAGTTCAGTGGCGAACATGGTTTTCTGGATGGTACGGGACATACCCATGGGGATAATCCGTATACAGTAAAAGGGATCTTTAAAGCGTCGGGAACAGTGCTCGACCAGTTGATTCTGACCAATATAGGCAGTGTGTGGAAAATCCATGAATCACATGAGGGACATGATGATCATGACGACCACGCAGATCACGATCACGACCACGCGGATCACAACCATGGTGAAGCAGAAACCCATGAACACCATGACCATGATCACCATGACCATGATCACGACCATGCAGATCACGATCACGCGGATCACGATCATGAAGCCGGTCAGCCATGCAACCACGAGGAGCATCTGGAAACAGAGGGTAAGGAGATCACCTCCCTGCTCATTCAATATCAAAACCCAATGGGTGTAATAACACTTCCACGGCTTATTAATCAGTCGACCAATATGCAAGCGGCATCACCGGCTATTGAAATAAATCGTTTATATTCTTTATTAGGCATTGGCATACAAGCACTCACTTTTATAAGCGGGTTGATCATCCTGATCTCGGCTTTGAGTATTTTTATTTCGTTGCTCAACTCTTTGAAAGAACGGAAATATGAATTGGCATTGATCAGGGTGATGGGCGGTAGTCGCTTCCGGTTGTTCTCCATTTTATTACTGGAAGGGATCAGCTTTGCACTGATCGGTTATCTGATCGGATTTATGATCAGCCGGATCGCTATGATAGCTTTATCTGCCTATACAGAGAATAATTTTCATTATACGTTACAGGAATGGGTAGCGCCAACCGATCTGTGGCTGCTCCTGCTCTCGCTTGCCATAGGAGCAGTTGCGTCTATTATTCCTGCGATTAAAGCCATGCATACAGACATATCAAAAACATTGAGTGAATGAAAAAAATAGTATTTATCTTTTGCCTGATTCTGGGAGGCTTACAAACCATAAATGGTCAAAGACCCATCAACTGGGAGGCTTTGGCGAATGTGCAGTGGAAAAACGCGTATGTCAAAGTGTTAGACGGTTATTATGCCGTTCCCTCCTTCAGTTCCGGTATCGAATCAATCAATGATCATGAGATCTCGATCAGAGGGTATTACGTTCCTATTAATATGGAAACAAATATGTTTGCCTTATCCAAAACACCTTCCAATATGTGTTTCTTTTGCGGAACAGGTGGCATGGAAACAGTTATGGAAATCGTCGTCAAAGCAGGACACAATGACCTGAAACGCATGCAAACAGATAAATTTTTAGAACTGAAAGGTACTTTCGTCATCAACCGGGACGATCCCTATCATCTGATGTATCAGTTGGTCGATGCGGAACTGGTAAAAGTCGTCAGGTAGCCATTGCCACCTGACGAAATGGAGAGGGGTATCTTCAAAGGGTTTCTTTTATTTAAAGACTTAAATGTAAATCGGATACTCCTTGCCTGTTGCATCTTTTCCCGAACGGCCGATTACCTTAAATTCAAGCCGTTTCATTAATCGTACAGAAAAACAGTCTGAATCATGTTTTTATATCCATTGGATGATATAGAAAACAACCTGTGAAGTTTTCAGAAAACCCGATAAGAGTATATTGTATGTTATTGAAGAAATAGTTATGCGTATTTAACGCAGATAATTCGTATTTTGGGCACGAAAGTTTTTAGAAAAACAAAAATAGATAATCATTGAAAACAATAACATTAAAAAACGCATTTAAGCACCTGTCTTTTATACTATTATCTCCTTTTATATTACTCTTTCAGTCTTGTAGATTGGGGCCGGTTGTCGATTCGGGAAAATCAAATAACTATTATTATTCAAGAGATAAAAAGTCCGTTATCTGGAGTCCTGATGGAAACTGGTTTGAGTTGGGTTATCATAAATTAGAGGGCGTCGATGCGAAATCGTTCTCGGTCTTATCAGCACATTGGAGTAAAGACAAGAACAATGTATACCATCATTATACGGCTTTTCCCTTAGTGGATATCAATACTTTTCAGGTAATCTCCGAAGATAAGGGATATGATGCAAATCATGTTTATTTAGTCCGTGAGTATCCTTCTCCAAGCACTATTCAAATAATCGAAGGAGCCGACCCTGAGACGTATGAAATAATGTCATCGTTACAGTTTGCTGATATGCTTTGGGGCGATAGCAACAGGGCGTGGGCAAAAGATAAAGACCATGTTTTTCTTCGCGATGTGATTTATACACCGGCCGATGCGGTTACTTTTGAGGTTCTTACCGATGAATTCAGCCGGGATAAAACGAATCTTTATATTTTGTTGGATACCGAAATGCATCATGATGTGGCTGTTATTCCTGTAAATACTTCCGAATTGAGGCTTTTGCCCGAAAATAAAAGCTATATCCGTACCGAAAGCAGTATTTTTATGCGTAAATACTCTTTCTCTGAAAAGAAATACAAAGTTTCGCAAATCTCTATGAATCCTGCTGATACGATTGAATATATAGGAGGATCGTTTCTGCGAATCAACGATGTCATTTACGAATATGGAGAGCCTATCACTTATTTGGAAAAGCCTATCGATGGACTAACGTTCAGACCTTTAGATGGTGACAATGGCAATCTTCTGTTTTTTGCCGATAAGAATCAAGTCTATTTTTACGACAAGCAGCTGGCAGTTTTACCCGGTGCTAATCCGGAAACGATTAAACAGATCGGCTCACAATATTATACAGACGGCAACCGTGTTTACTGGGGCAGCCAAATTGTTGAAGGTGCCGATCCCCAAACATTTTATTTCGACGAAAAACAGTTTAGGGGCGTTGATGGCGATGAACTGTTTGTTAGAGAGAAATCATTGAAAGAGTGGGAATTTGAAGGAGGAGAATGGAAAAGAATTACTAAAAATAATCCATGAGTCGGCGAAGCTACTCATAATTTAATCAATAAAAATGGAAAAAGTATCTTACAATGACGGTAAACCGTCTGCACTTAATGACAACACATACAAAACACTGACTGAGGTTATTGCTCCCGAAGTGGCAGATGAAGAGTACAAAATCAGCAGCGTAGTGCATTATCCTTTTGTGGATATGGCAGAAGAGGATGAAACTCAGGATACGCGTATCGTAAAAGGCAATTTGCATGTATCGGGCATCGAATCGACGAATTTACAAGATTGGAATCTGTACAACCTTATTATCGACGGCGATTTGATTATCGATGGCGATCTCGATTGGGCTGAATCGGGAAACGGTTCGTTTATCCTTGTCACCGGAAATTTGAAAGCGCGTAATGTGATTATTTGGGGAAATGCCGAGTTGGTTGTCATGGGCGATGTGGATGTGGAAAACACCATTTTCTGCTTCGAAGGCGACGATGGCGGTTTCTTGACGGTAAAAGGCAATGTGCGTGCAGGTTTTATCATTTGCACGACTTATTTCAACGTAAATCTCGCAAACCAACCTCAGGGTATTCTTATTGCCGATGATGATGAAGATATTATCGGTTATGAAGCGGACTACGTTTATCTTGAAGATGAAGACGATGAAGATGACCCGCGGCATTATAACAACATATTTATCGAATATTATTTAGAGGACGGTTTGATCAACGAACGGGCATTGCGTGAAGCATTGATTGCCGGTAAACCATTCACAAAAAAGAAGACCGAATAAAAATTTAAAACCTGAAATCAACAGCGATGGAGAAACAACCCAAAGAAAAAAACAAAGCGACCATCCTACAGTCATTATGTTATGTAAACGATGATATGTTTGTATTGGCTACTTGTGGTGGGAAATACCACCTTATTCATTTCAACCACGATAAGGTGATTGCTGTTTATCCCGCTGCATCGGGAATGTGGCTGGCTACGGCATTTCTGAATCCGGAAGGGAAGCCGACTGTTGCGCTTGCTGCACAGAGAGGAAATACCCAGATTATCTCGCCCGGAGTTAAACCAAAGAAAATAGTAATAGAAACTGCAGGTACAGGCCCCGGAAAGCTTGGTTATCTGTCGAATGCTTTTACATACGAAAACGAAGCTTATCTTTCGGGGTCGAACCATCAGTTATATGTTTATCGTGATGGAGTATGGCAAGATGTAAGACCAAACCTGATTAAAGCTATCGAAGAAAACAGCTATGCTGAGATAAGATTCCGCTCCACACATGATATGACCTTACGTAACGGGAAAGTACTGTTGTTAGCCAATGAAAATATTTTCGAGGGAGATGGTAATACTTGGACAAAATTCTTTGGGAATAATCATTTCAACGATCGGAAGTATAAAAGCATCGCATATTTGCCTTCAGAAGAGAGTGTCTATTTATCGGCAGACTACAAATCATTAACCAAAATCAACTCAAAGGGAGAATCTACCGACATTACGATAATAAACCGTGGCACAACAGAAATATGGTATATGCAACCCATCGGCGACAAACTATACCTCGAAATGTCGGCACCGGTGGTAGGCGGAGCGAAAGCTATGCTGCTTGAGAATGACACCCTTGTCGACGGCTCTCCGATTGGTATTGCTCAAAACCGGCGTATTCACAATGTAAACGGTCAGTTTTACTTTATGGGTGGCAAAACCGGATTGTTCCATTATGAAAATAATGAATGGATCTCGATCCCGTTGCCGGAATTGTAAATCTGCCCGACATGAGATTTACTCATGGAAACGAATAGGTTACGTAAACAATAAAAAAACGATACAAATATGGAGAAAATAATATTGAACGAGCAAACGATGGTTGAACACACCACCCTCATCATTCCCCAAGAGGCTGAAGACTCCTATAACCTAACGAAATATATCTCCTACCCTTTTATGGATTTTATTGATGGCTCGGAAAACGAGTATGAGGATGAGACGCAAGAAATTCGCCTACATAGAGGTAATCTGCATGTGGCATCGGTTAGTTCGTCAGAGAGCAGAGATTGGAATCCGTACTGTTTAATTGTTGACGGCAACCTAACCGTTGATGGCGATTTTTGTTGGGGCGAAAGCGGCAACGGTTGCTTTGTTTATATTACAGGAAATCTCACAGCCCGTAATGTTTTGCTAGAGGGTAATCCTGAGATTGTTGTGCTTGGCAACCTCAATGCGGAGAACTGTATAGTTGGTGCCTACGGCGATGATGGTGGTGTGCTTCACGTACAAAAAGATACAACAGCAAAGCTAGTGTTGGCATACTTCTACTTTAATATGTATATCGGCGATCGCCCCAATGCAATTACAATTGGCGATGAAGTTGATATGCCCGAAGCCGATTATGAGTTTAGAAGCACAGCCAAAGAGATTCTTCTGCCCGAATTTTGGGACGAAGAAGAGGGCTATGTAAATGGCAGCGCTGTGAGAAAAGCCGCTCGTGAAGGCAGACAAATACTAATCAATGAAAACCTGAAAGTAAGCGGTATCAGACCGGCAGCAAAACCCAAAGAAGACGATCGTCTGTTCCATGCCGTTTGCAATAACGATATTGAAGCGGTAAAGAACCTGATTGCAGAAGGTGTTGATCTCAACCAAATGAATCATAAATGCTTAAATCGTTCACCCCTTATTCAAGCTTGCTTATCTTGCCACGAAGATATAGCCTTGCTACTTATTGATGCGGGTGCCGACATTTTGTTAAAAGGACATGATAAATACCCAATACAGCTGGCTGCCGAATTCGGCGCTATTGCAATAACGAAACGTTTGTTGGCTATGGGCAGCCCCGTAAATATTCAACACGATGGAACATCTACGATAGAGCGGGTTGCAATGCATGGGCATTTAGAAATAGTGAAGCTGCTTATTGATGCCGGCGCTGACCCTATACTTAACCGGAGAGATCGTGCTTTAGCCTATGCAAAAAAGAATAGAAACGAAGATATGGCAAATCTTTTGGCTGCGTGGAAATAAACCATTTCTCTAATAAATAATCACATTAAACTTATATAGTTATGACAAACATTATTACCGTAAATGAGGTATTGAACGAAGATAACATCAGTCAATACACCGAAATTATTGATGCTACCATAGCAGATGAAAACTATGCAATCTCCGAAAAAGTGGATTTCCCATTTACCGGCTTTGCCAAAAACAAAATACTCGTATTGTGAAGGGTAACTTGCATATAAAGGGCATAAGCATAAGTAAACAGGATTGGTGTCCTTTCAACCTAATTGTTGACGGTGATTTAACAGTTGACGGCGATATTGATTGGAATGAATGGGGAAGAGGTTCTTTCCTTTTCGTAACAGGTAGCCTGACAGTTAAAAATTTGTTTATTGCCGGATGCCCCGAGTTTATTGTGTTGGGCGATCTTATTGCCGAAAACGGCATTGTGGGATCGCAGGGCGATAATGGCGGCCGCTTGATTGTAGAAGGCGATACTAATGCTGTCATTATTTACAGTACAACCTACTTTAATATGGAATTTCCGAGCCGCCCGAAAGGTAAATTGATTGCTGATAGTCGCGATTTTGACTTTGACACCGATTTAGACGAATCTGATTACAACGCAGTGGCAAAAATCATTAATCCCGTTTGTTTTACCGAAGAAGAAGGCTCTATTGATGTTGATGTATTCAAGGACTTGTTGAGAGAAGGAAAAAGCGTTTTTGCATAAAACACCACAGGTTAAGGAGAATCAAACAAACCAGTATAAAACAAAAAATCCCCCTGAACTTAATCAGGAGGATTTTAACCTTGTGCGGCTGAAGGGACTCGAACCCCCACGCCGTGAAGCACCAGATCCTAAGTCTGGCGTGGCTACCAATTACACCACAGCCGCATGGTTTGCGGGGACAAAAGTAAGTATTTTTTGTGAAATGACAAGTTTTTGATTGTTTTTTTATCGGATAAGAGTCGTAAAACTGTCTTATCCCTGGCAAATGTTATTCGTCAAACAGTTTCATCTGACCTGTAATTTCATCAATAATATCCGTATTGCTGCTTGGAGAATCTGCCTCCAACTCATCATCTGCTACGACCTGTGGATCTTCCGACTCTTGTGGAGGCGGCGGAGTACGAGTCGGCTCAAGTTCATTGATTGTTTCCACATCATAGGTCGAGAGACGTTTACCTTTGGCTTTGAAACTTTTCACTCCCACAAATTCATCCGCTTCGAGCACCAACGGTTCACGGAAGTTATCATGTCCTCCAAATACGACCTCGATACGTGGATATACCTCATCCGTAAGTAGATGAAGTCTATTCTTCGGATTTTCCCCGATGAAATTTTGTTTCTTAAGGGTGGCTTCCATTTTAAAGCGTTTCAAATAACGATATTCCTGATCGGCATCATACAGAGCGACAGTCCATATTTTGTCGGGATCATATTTCTCGATCGTCAGAATATTATCTTCATAATGATTGCTTGGATCGAAGTTAGTGGTATAGAAATCACCGTTCCGAAGGACAACCAAGATTTGATCCTGGCTCTGGAATTCACCCAATAGATCACCACGTCCATCATAATTCAACCGGAATACATCCCAGTCAAACCAGACCTGGCGTCCGCCCAACGTTGAGGAACCTTTCTGTTTAAGTATGATTTTATGTATTTCGGCCTTGGTCAGGATATTACCCATCGAGTTCCGTCCTTTTATAGCGATCTCACTAAAGTCTTTTTCAAAGACAAGCAAACGCTGCCTTGGTTTGGGTTTCAGAACCACTTTAATGGTTTCTGCTTCCCCGTTGGGATTCACAGAGAAATATTGAATACGCGAACCGGCAATTCCTTTGGTCATATCGTATTCCTTATCGCGCGTAATTCCCGTCACCGCAAAACGTTTGATATAACTGTTTCCTGCTTTTCCGTCCCGGTATACCACATTGTAAATTGTCCGGGTATCATTGCGTTTAAAGACATTGACATATACCACATCTTTTCCGACAAACATTTTGTCCGGAACTCGAACAATCTTGTATGCTCCCGTGCGATAGATCAGAATAATATCATCCATATCGGAACAGTTACAAACAAACTCGTCCTTCTTCAAACTCATTCCGATAAATCCTTCCGTTCGATTGATATACAGTTTTTCATTTGCCTCAACCACTTTAGCTGCTTCAATCGTATCGAAATTGCGGATCTCTGTCATTCGCGGATAATCCTTTCCATACTTCTCTTTCAACATCTTAAACCAGTCGATCGTATAGTCTACGATATGAGCCAAATGATTATCAATCTGCTTGATATGTTCAAGGATAGCCGCAATATTTTCTTCGTTCTTTTTGGCATTAAAACGCAGGATACGCGCCATCTTTATCTCCATCAGGCGCAAGATATCATCCCGTGTAACTTCCCGGATCAATTTGGGTTTAAATGGAGTCAGACGTTCATCCACATGTGCAATCGCCTTGTCCATGTTTGCGGCATTTTCAAATGCTGCATCCTTATAGATTCTTTCTTCGATAAAGATCTGTTCGAGCGAGGCAAAGAAGAGTGTCTCTTCCTGCTCCTGTTTCTCTATCTCGAGTTCTGTCCGTAATAAATGAAGGGTGTTATCTGCCGAATTACGCAATACATCGCTGACAGTCAGGAAGTGAGGTTTATTCTCCTGAATAACACAGCAGTTCGGTGAGATACTGATCTCACAATCCGTAAAGGCGTATAATGCATCGATTGTTTTATCCGAAGAGACTCCCGGAGCCAGATGTACAAGTATCTCCACATTCAGCGCCGTATTATCATCGACCTTCTTTATTTTAATCTTGTTCTTTTCATTGGCTTTCAGGATAGAGTCGATCACGGAAGTTGTCGTTCTCCCGTAAGGGATTTCGGAAATCACCAACGTTTTATTATCCAGTTTGTTGATTTTTGCCCGTACTTTGACCGAGCCACCTCGTTCTCCGTCGTTGTATTTGCCCACATCCACATATCCTCCTGTCTGGAAATCGGGATATAATGTAAACTCCTCTTCACGCAGATAAGCGATAGAAGCATCCAATAGTTCATTGAAATTATGGGGCAGAATCTTGGATGAAAGTCCGACAGCAATACCTTCGACTCCTTGTGCCAACAACAAAGGGAATTTTACAGGCAGAGTGATCGGCTCTTTATTACGACCGTCGTATGAACTTTGCCAGGTTGTCGTTTTCGGATTAAACACCGTTTCCAAAGCAAATTTAGAAAGTCTGGCCTCGATATAACGTGGCGCAGCCGCCCCGTCACCCGTCAGGATATTTCCCCAGTTCCCTTGACAATCGATCAACAGATCTTTTTGTCCCAGTTGCACCAGGGCATCACCGATAGATGCGTCTCCATGGGGATGAAATTGCATGGTATGTCCTACAATATTGGCAACCTTATTATAACGCCCGTCATCCAAGCGTTTCATAGAATGTAGGATACGTCGCTGAACCGGTTTCAGTCCGTCACCGATATGCGGAACAGCACGTTCCAGAATAACGTATGAAGCATAATCAAGAAACCAGTTTTGATACATCCCCGAAAGGTGATGCGTCACCCTTGAAGGTGATTTTTCCGCTATCTTCTGGTCGGCAGGTATGATTTCTTCCGAAGAAAGTGTTTCTTCCTCCTCTGAATGGTTCTTTCCTGTGTTGTTTTCTTCTTCCTGATTTTTATTCTCCTCTAAATCTTCCGGTCTCATATCTATCCTTTACTTTCTACGATCAATGGATTGTACGGCAAATGCTAATCCGCTGTAAATATAACAAATTCTGATGAAAATCCGGTATGGTCGGCATCGGGCAAAAAAGAGGTGTTGTTCAAAAGAAGTTAATAGTCAGTAATTTATTTGTATCCGACAAGTGAAATTATATCGTCTAAAATTATGTCGGATATAAAAAACTCCTTTATTAATGCACTCCAATTGCAACCACACAAAATACACATTTATAGAATAAATCAAAGTAGACAATATACAGGCAGCAAACAGGCTTAAAATTATAGATTAACATTTACGATATACCAACTAAGTCTTCACTTTTTTACTCTTTTTCGCTATTATCGCTTTGCTTAATAAAAAAAATCGCCCTATATTTGTAACCAATGTATAATGTTATATAATTGGGTTATGAGCGAATATTTATCACTCTCAGAGACAGCGAAATTACTTGGAAAAAATAAAGAGACACTCCGCAGATGGGATCGAGAAGGTAAGTTAACCGCAGTTCGTGAGCCTATAAGCAATTATCGCGTCTATCGCAAATCTGACGTGGAAAATTTATTTGCTAACTTTTTTCAAAAAGATGGTATAGAAGAAGATACGACTAATTTTGTTGAGCCTCAAAAAGACTATCATGTTTTAGAATTATTTGCCGGAGCCGGAGGATTAGCAGTCGGATTAGAGAAAGCAGGCTTAAAATGTGTGGCGTTGAATGAGATAGACAAATTTGCCTGCCAAACACTCCGAAAAAACAGACCCCATTGGACTGTTTTAGAGGGAGATATTAAAGACTTTGACTTCACAACATATCAAAATAAAGTTGACATTGTCACAGGAGGCTTCCCTTGTCAAGCATTTAGCTATGCGGGAAAAAAACTTGGACTTTCAGATGCTAGAGGAACACTTTTCTATGAATTTGCGCGAGTAGTAAAAGAGGTTAATCCTCCTATTTGTATTGGGGAAAATGTAAGAGGTTTACTTAGTCATGATAATGGAAAGACCTTGCAAGGCATGATTTCCATCCTTGATGAAATTGGTTACAACGTCATCCCTGTACAAGTCCTTAGAGCTATTGATTACAAAGTACCTCAAAAACGAGAGCGCTTAATTTTGGTTGGTATTCGAAAAGAGATTACAGCAGTTAAATATGAGTATCCAAAACCATACAAGAGAATATACAACTTAAGTGACGCTCTTAAAAAAGGAGATTTATATGATTGCGATGTTCCCAAGTCTGACGGTGCAAAATATCCCAAACATAAAAAAGAGGTTTTAGATTTAGTACCACCCAAAGGATATTGGCGTGATCTGCCACCGGATATTCAAAAAGCGTTTTTAGGAGGTAGTTACTATCTGGGAGGAGGAAAAACAGGAATGGCACGCCGAATAGGCTGGGATGAGCCTTGCCTCACATTGACTTGTAGCCCAGCACAAAAACAGACCGAACGATGTCATCCGGATGAAACTCGTCCATTTACAGTTCGGGAATACGCCAGAATACAAACGTTTCCTGATGACTGGTTTTTTGCTGGTTCTATGGCTCAACAATATAAACAGATCGGAAATGCTGTTCCCGTTAATTTAGGAAAGGAACTTGGGTATTCGATTATAAAGTTTTTAAATGAATACTACAATTTTTCAAAATCCCAATAATAGCAATAATTCTCAAACGTAATTTGATCAAGTATAGTCCGTTTGGTTTTGTTTGTTTCAGTCGTAATTTCTTCCAAGGCTGAATTTTCTTTTTCAATTTGCTTGGATTTCGTAGATTTCATGTAATCTGCAATGGCATTAGGTAATGCTTTGTACAGTTGAAAAAAAGCATTTTCCTGCCCTGACAATAATGAATAAAATTGATCCCCTGATATTTTATAAACCCGACTATGGCTATATTCTTTCCCGTTAATTTCACCTCGCCAAAGTTCATTAAAACTCCCTTTTGCTAATATTTGAACCCAATAACATTTTGCTTTTTTATAGTCATCGGCATATCTTGCCAATTTTTGAAACAAGGCTTCTGCAGAACTGCTATTCATGGTATTGTGCTTATTTTTTATATCCGCAAAAAGCGTATTATCGACAGCTTTAATGTCAAAACCGCTTAAATTGCCTATCTCAAATCCGCTTATCCCCCCTAAAACTTGTTCGTGAAACGTACCAATAGAGTTATTGATAGACTTATCTATCTGTCGCAAAATTTCTGACTGAATCAACGCCTCTTCTGATATTCCATTAAACATGGCATCGAAAGTGAGTTTAATCGTATCAATTTTATTTTTATAGAACGTCTTTTTTGAAATATTATTTTTAGCTTTCAAATAAGATGTGTGAAGATTTTCGATACAATTTAATAGATGTTCATCTGTGACGAAATTTACATATTTATGATCCATACCACTTCTGTTTTTTAGCACAATACAAACCGTATTTATTTCATTATCAAACAAATATCATCATTTAAAACAAATAGAATTTTACGTTTTTAAGATTGTAATGCTTATTCCCTCCAAAAAGATTTTTCTCCAAAAATAGGAAATATTTGCAAACCAGCCACATTCACAGTTCAATACACCTGTTTTCATCTATTTTATCAGTCTAAATTTCCACATATTCAACACCTTCGGCGTTGAGTCGATAAGATACGTTCTGTATCCCCCTGTGGCTCATTTTTTCTTAAAAACTCACATTATTTTAATAGCCATTGGAATATTAAAGACTCAAGTCAAAATATCATTTAGTCATAAAAATCAACAATAATAGAACATTTTGTCGCACTTTAGTCGCTTTAAGAAAACAAACAAATCCTCATTTTCACAAATCTAAGACTAAAAACACGATTATTCCTGCCTTTTTTGGAACCAAACAGCCACTTTTTCTCTTTTTTTCTGCATCACATTTTCATTTTATTGTGATGATGTTCATCAATCATTGTGATCATTTTATAAATTCCCCAGAAGACTCTTTCGAATCATGCTGATGATTTTCGGAAGTGGAAAAAAAGGGATAGAAAGTCTGCTGTTTTTACATTTATTCACTTCTCATTGCTTCAAAAATCCGGCACAAAACAGAATAACCATTTGTTACGCTAACGGGCTATGATGTGACAACTCTGCGAAAATCATCTATATGATTTACAATGAATGGTTCATCAGGTAATCGTTTTTCGATAAAAAAAGACGTTCTGTTTTTATTAAACGTCGTCAGAAGGCGATATTTGCGAACACGCCCCACCCCAACCACAAATAAGGCTCTGACAAAGGAGTTTAATTGACATTTTGATAGTTTACTCAAAATGTCAATTCACCCCCTGCACCCCTCTATTTAGGCATATAAGTCGCCTTTACATCCGTCAGCATATCCCGGTTATCCATCGCCTCTGCAAATAACTCTGTTGTAACAGGTATGGACTCTTGTTTTTCTGCACCTACTTTTACTGATCCGCTAAAAACAACCCTGTTGGGGCCAAACAATGTCGCTTCCACGAAAAATCTGTAGTTCCCATTCGAAACGACCTCGCCATTATTGTTCGTTCCATCCCAGGTGTAAGTTTGCAATCCACTGACAGGGGTTGCTCCCGTAAAAGCATCCAACTGGCTTTCTGTCAATTGGGCAGGGCTCGCCTTTTTCACCCATGTCGGCACCACCGGACGGGTAGCATGCCCGCCTTTTCCCGTAAAATTAGTCACATACACATTTTTCACCACATTGCCCTGCGCATCTTCAATCCATATAGCATATTGATTGGAGCCTTTTCCGTCATTCCTCGCATAATTGAACGAGATAGATAACGTTCCCGGAGCATTCGCCATATCTGCGCTCCGTTCATTTTCATTCACTTCAGCTGTAACCGATACCATCGGGATACCGGCAAAAAGGAGAAAAATCACACTAAATAACTTGATATTCATAACCTCATTTTTTAATTAGACTCAATTTTCATTTATTTCAGAAACAAATTTGACTTTTAATCGTTTACTTTCGGTCGTTTTTAGCATCAAAGCGAAAAATCCGATCATGATTGTGAAAAACAGCGCCATGAACGCTTTTCCTTTTTTCTAAATAATCAACAGATCTGAAGTATATTTGCCTAAAAGAAAAAAGATGAAACGATTCGATCAACTGGAGTCCAGTAAAAACCTGATCCTGATGAGTATGATATTGGGGTTGTTTATTGTCTACCCGAATATCAACAATACGTATCGCAACCTGACTTCTGAAACTCCGAATGCAGCACCTGTCGCTTTCCTGCTTTTTCAACTATTCAGATACCTGTTCTTCTGTATATTGACTTTTATTTTACTCAAAGTTAATATACAGAAAATTAAAACGACAAAACTGTCCGAACGTTTCCTGTACACATTACTGATCCCCATTATTGCATATGGGGTCTATCTGGGAGTATCTTTTGTCTTACAATCGCAAAGCGACTGTTTTACCGGCATCCTCTTGTTTCAGTTTGTGGTCACATGGTTGATCTGCTGTTTTATCGGGCATACGGTGGCACTATACTCCGAACGAAGAGCATACGAAAAGAAAATCGAGTCGCTAAAAATGGAAAGCTTACAAAGCCGTTGCGATGCACTAACCAACCAGATTAACCCCCACTTCTTTTTTAACTCTTTGAGTGGCTTAACTTCACTTATCCGGAAAGATCTAAAAGAAGACTCGTTGCATTATATCGACAAATTATCTGAGGTTTTCCGCTATATCCTGTTGAGTGATAAAAAGGGGTTGGTCACCTTAGAAGAAGAACTTCAGTTTCTCCAATCATTCGGCTACATGCTGGAAGTTCGCTTTGCCGACAAACTACTATTCAACATAGAAATCGAGCAGTCGACCTTGAGTCTGAAATTACCGGTATTATCTTTACTCCCTATTATAGAAAATGTGGTGGTTCACAACGCGATCGATAGTGATAGCCAAATGGAAATAACGATTACGACTAACGACAAACAGGAGTTGAAGATCTCAAACCCTGTTTATCCCAAACTGGATGAACCTGAGACCAACGGCACAGGACTCGCCAATATCAATAAACGATTCCAACTGATGCTCGAAAAAGAGATTCGAATTGAAAATGATGGTCATTCTTTTACCGTTATTTTGCCGTTAAAATAAAACAGAGTAAGATGAAAATACTGATCGTCGAAGATGAAACAGCTACTTATGATGCGATTGTTGATATTCTGAAAAATATCGATCGTTCGATTAAAGTCGTAGGAAATACCGAAAGTGTAAAACAGACGGTCAACTGGCTGATGAATAACCCTAATCCCGACCTTATTCTGATGGATATTCACCTTTCCGACGGGTCGGCATTCAATATCTTTCACGCCATAACCGTTGATACCCCCATCGTTTTTATAACCGCATACGATCAATATGCCATCGACGCTTTCAAAGTCAACAGTATCGACTATATATTGAAACCGGTTAACCACGCCAAAATGTTGTTTGCCATAGAGAAATTCCAAAAACTGAATCAACCCGACCGAACAACTTATATTTCACAAGTATCACAGCTTGTCCCGTCCGGAAAGTATATAGAGAGAGTTCTTTTGCCTATCAACGACAGACTAATCCCGATATCACTCGCTGATATATCATTTTTCTATACCACCGGAAGAAACACACAATTGTTTCTGAAAGAGGGCAAACAATATCCTTATAGCAAAACATTGGATGCTATTATCCAGACAGTTGATCCTACTAAATTTTTCAGAGCAAACAAACAGTTCGTTATTGCCAAAGAAAGCATTACGAATATTACGATATGGTTCGACAACCGCCTGTTAATCACAATGGATATCGATACTCCCGAGCGAATCTATATCAGCAAAAAGAAAGCGGCCGAATTTAAACAGTGGATGGTCTCCTGAAATCAAGCCATTTTGAGGGTTAAGAGTTCCTTTTATTGTAACACAAATAACAAATCATCACATAACGAGCCACTAAAATTACAATTCAAAACAAACAGTCTGCAAAAAACATCGTTTTATATTTTGTATATTCAAAAAAGGATGTATCTTTGCAACGTCATAAAGATAAAAAGATGAAATTAAATAGCACAAACAGCATTATTATTCTTATTTCTATTATTCTACTCTGGGAACGGGATAGGAAGTGAGAAGACTGTGTGCTTATGAAAGCAAAAAATAAAGTAGAAGCCTCTCTCACTTCCGGTGAGAGAGGCTTTTTTCATTATAGACCTCTCCCCCAGCCCCTCTCCACAAGAGAGGGAGAAAGACAAAAGACAAGGAGAGAGAGATGTAATTAATAATTAATCACTAATAATTAACCATTAAAAAGATGGACAGATTATTTATTTTCGACACCACATTACGCGATGGTGAACAGGTTCCGGGATGCCAGTTGAATACAGTGGAAAAAATTCAGGTAGCCAAAGCGTTAGAAATGTTAGGCGTAGATGTGATCGAAGCTGGTTTTCCGGTATCCAGTCCGGGAGACTTTCATAGTGTAGTTGAAATATCAAAAGCAGTCACATGGCCAACCATTTGTGCCCTCACCCGCGCTGTAGAAAAAGACATTGAAGTGGCGGCCGATGCACTCAAATACGCTAAAAAAGGACGTATACATACCGGAATAGGCACTTCGGATTATCATATTCGTCACAAATTCAATTCCAACCAGGATGAAATTCTGGAACGTGCTATTGCTGCGACGAAATATGCCAAAAAGTATGTGGAAGATGTCGAATTCTATTGCGAGGACGCCGGACGAACCGACAATGCTTACCTGGCACGAGTCGTTGAGTCTGTGATCAAAGCCGGAGCAACCGTGGTGAATATTCCGGATACGACTGGTTACTGCCTTCCCGACGAATACGGTGCAAAAATAAAATACCTGATGGAACATGTCGACGGTATTCACAAAGCAATTATCTCCACACATTGCCATAATGATCTGGGCATGGCAACTGCCAATACTGTACAAGGCGTATTGAACGGAGCGCGCCAGGTAGAAGTCACCATCAACGGGATCGGCGAACGAGCCGGAAATACGTCGTTGGAAGAGATCGCCATGATCTTTAAGAGCCATAAAGAAAGAAGTATCGCGACAAATATCAATACAACAAAAATCTATGGAACCAGTCGTCTGGTATCCAGCCTGATGAATATGCCGATACAACCCAATAAAGCCATTGTCGGTCGCAATGCTTTTGCACACTCTTCAGGTATTCATCAGGACGGTGTATTGAAAAATCGTGAAAGCTATGAAATCATAGACCCTAAAGATGTCGGAATAGACGAAAGTGCAATCCTATTGACCGCACGTAGCGGACGGGCTGCATTGAAACATCGCTTATGTGTTTTGGGCGTCGACCTCGATCAGGATAAATTAGACAAAGTTTATCAGGAATTTCTGAAATTGGCCGACCGTAAAAAAGACATCAACGACGATGATGTATTAATGTTGGTCGGTAAAGATCGGACGGAAACACATCGGATCAAACTCGAACATCTTCAGGTGACAAGTGGAGTCGGTGTTCAGTCGGTAGCTAGTGTTTGCCTGAATCTTTCCGGAGTTAAACGCTTTGAAGCGGCTGCCGGAAACGGTCCGGTTGATGCCGGAATCAAAGCGGTAAAAAAAGCGATCAACAACGACGATATGACTATTCAGGAGTTCTTGATCCAAGCGATAAACAAGGGGAGCGATGATACTGGTAAAGTGCATATGCAAGTTGCGTATCAAGGGAATATGTATTACGGTTTCTCGGCCAACACCGATATCATAGCCGCTTCCGTCGAAGCGTTTATTGATGCGATCAACAAATTCATTATCTAATGATTAATCATCTCAGTTATCACTGATAATTTAAGCAGAGATAATGACGTTTAATAATTTATAATTAACAATCTATAATTCATAATTAAATATGAAGACTTTATTCGAAAAAATATGGGACAATCATGTTGTAGACACGCTATCAGACGGAACAATACAGTTGTATATCGACCGTTTGTATTGCCACGAGGTAACGAGTCCACAGGCTTTTGCAGGACTACGTGAACGTGGTTTAACTCCTTTCCGCCCACAGCAGGTAACCTGTATTCCCGATCATAATATCCCGACCCTCAATCAGGATCAACCTATCGAAGACCCTGTTTCTAAAAATCAGGTAGATACACTGGAAAAAAACGCTAAAGACTTTGGTCTGGCTTATTATGGGTTACAACATCCGAAAAACGGTATTATCCATGTTGTAGGACCCGAAACCGGACTGACTCAACCGGGAATGACCATTGTTTGTGGTGACTCGCACACCTCTACGCACGGTGCAATGGGAGCCATCGCTTTCGGTATCGGAACCAGTGAAGTCGAAATGACGCTGGCAACCCAATGCATTATGCAACGGAAGCCCAAAACCATGCGCATCACCATAGATGGCCAACTAAAAAAAGGGGTTACCGCTAAAGATGTTGCACTATATATCATCAGCCAGATGACAACCGGCGGAGCTACGGGTTATTTCGTTGAATATGCCGGTGAAGTTATTCGTAATGCAACAATGGAGGAGCGTCTGACAATCTGCAACCTCTCCATAGAGATGGGAGCTCGCGGAGGGATGATTGCTCCTGATCAAACCACATTCGATTATCTGAAAGATCGTGAATTTGCACCAAAAGGAGAGCTATGGGAAAAGAAATTAACCGAATGGCGTACACTTTACTCTGATCCAGGTGCCAAATTCGACAAAGAGATCCGATTTAACGCTGAAAATATTGAACCGATGATCACTTACGGAACAAACCCCGGCATGGGCATGGGCATCAACGAAGCTATCCCTGCATTGGAACAAATGGATGAAATTGGGCAAATCTCTTATCAGAAGTCATTAGACTACATGGGATTCACTGCGGGTGAACCGATTAGAGGAAAACAGATCGATTATGTTTTTCTGGGTAGTTGCACGAATGGTCGAATCGAAGACTTCCGCGCCTTTGCCTCACTTGTAAAAGGAAAGAAAAAAGCTGCTCATGTCACAGCTTGGTTAGTTCCCGGAAGCTGGTTGGTAGAAAAACAGATTAAAGCCGAAGGTATCGACAAAATACTCATTGAAGCGGGCTTCGAACTTCGTCAACCTGGTTGTTCTGCCTGCCTGGCGATGAACGAGGACAAAATACCTGCCGGAAAATATGCTGTATCCACTTCGAACCGCAACTTTGAAGGACGTCAGGGACCTGGAGCTCGTACCATACTGGCTGGTCCATTAGTCGCTGCTGCTGCTGCTGTTACCGGAAAAATAACAGACCCAAGGGAGTTTATGTAAACTCGAATTGAAAATAAAAACAATATAAGACGACATATATAATGAAAGAAAAAATAACAGTCATTACCTCCACATTTGTACCTATTCCGTTGGAAAATGTGGATACCGATCAGATCATCCCGGCTCGTTTCCTGAAAGCGACAACAAAAGAAGGTTTCGGAGATAACCTCTTCTACGACTGGCGTTACGACAAAGAAGGAAAACCTATTCCTGATTTTGTTCTTAACCAGGGAATCTTTAAAGGTACTATCCTGGTTGCCGGAAAAAATTTTGGTAGCGGAAGTAGTCGTGAACACGCTGCTTGGGCGATCGGTGGATATGGGTTCAGAGTCGTAGTCAGCAGTTTCTTTGCCGATATCTTTAAAAATAATGCCATGAACAACGGTATACTCCCGGTTGTGGTCAGTCCTGAATTTCTGGAGGGTATAATCGAGTCATGCATAACTCCTCAGGCATCATTAACTGTCGATCTTCCCAATCAAACGATTACCAATAATAGGACAAGACAAAGCGAACATTTCGAGATCAATGCCTATAAAAAAGAGTGTCTGATCAACGGTCTCGATGACATCGACTATCTACTGGCCAACAAAGCCAAAATCGAAGCCTACGAGCAAAATATAAACTCTACTCGAATGGCCAATTGTCCATTTAAACGATAGTTTATGATAGAAATAATGGATACCACCCTACGCGACGGGGAACAAACAACAGGAGTAGCCTTTTCTGCCCATGAAAAGCTAAGTATTGTTCAGATGCTCATTGCCGAGTTAAACGTCAACCGCCTCGAGATCGCATCTGCCCGGGTATCGGATGGTGAGCTGGAAGCTGTCAGAAAAATTGCCGAATGGGCTAAACGTACCGGTAATCTCGACAAACTCGAAGTACTTGGGTTTGTCGATGGCGAACAGTCACTCAACTGGATCGAATCGACAGGTTGCAGAGTGATTAATTTACTCTGCAAAGGCTCATACAAACATGTGACCGAACAATTAAGGCGAACACCCGAACAACATATTGAAGATATTCGCCAAGTGGTTACTATAGCCACTCAAAAAGGGATCGACGTCAACCTCTATCTCGAAGATTGGTCAAACGGAATGAAAAACTCACCCGAATACGTCTTTCAGTTTATCAACGGCCTGAAAGACCTTCCCGTGAAACGCTTCATGCTACCCGATACACTCGGTATACTCAACCCGGAAAGTACCTACGACTATTGCAGCAAAATGGTCAATCATTATCCCGATCTTTGGTTTGATTTCCATGCACATAACGACTATGACCTGGCCGTAGGAAACATTTATGGTGCTGTTCGTGCCGGAGTCAAAGGAATACACACCACCGTGAACGGTTTGGGCGAACGTGCCGGGAATGCACCTCTAAGTAGTGTGCTGGCCGTTATAAAAGACCAACTCGGCAAAGAAACAACATTAAAAGAAGAGAAGATCAATAAAATAAGCCGGTTGGTGGAAACCTATTCTGCGATCCATATCGCTCCCAACAGGCCGATTGTGGGAGAATACGTATTCACTCAATGCGCCGGAGTACATGCCGACGGTGATAATAAAAACTGTCTCTATTATAACGACCTGCTTCCCGAACGCTTCGGACGTATCCGCGAATATGCTTTAGGCAAACTATCCGGAAAAGCAAATATCCGCAAAAACCTCGAAACACTCGGAATCGATATGGACGAAAAATCCATGAAGAAAGTCACCGAGCGCATCATCGAACTGGGTGATAAAAAAGAGATGGTCACACAAGAAGATCTTCCGTATATCATTAGCGACGTACTTAACCAGTCTACAATAGAAGATGAAAAGATCAGAATCCTCAATTATTCCTTATCTTTGGCTCAAGGTTTAAAACCGGTAGCAACGTTAAAGATAGAGATCAATGGCCAGGCATACGAACAATCAGCTTCAGGTGATGGTCAATACGATGCTTTTGTACGTGCCGTGCGAAAAATATATACCGACCTGGGACGCCCGTTCCCTATGTTGACAAACTACTCGGTATCTATTCCTCCGGGCGGACGAACAGATGCCTTTGTACAAAC
This sequence comes from Parabacteroides sp. PF5-9, assembly GCF_029893105.1. Classification (GTDB taxonomy): domain Bacteria; phylum Bacteroidota; class Bacteroidia; order Bacteroidales; family Tannerellaceae; genus JARXWG01. Next base: position 33,480 of record NZ_JARXWG010000007.1, read on the forward strand.
CATCATCAGCTGGAACTATGCAGGCGTCGATTTTAAAACCCGCGGTCTCGATGTTGACCAGACAGAGTCAGCCATCAAAGCAACACTTAAAATGCTTAACAAAATAGAACAATAAGTATGAAACAATTAAAAATTGCGCTTGTAGCGCACGATAAACGTAAAGTTGATATGGTAGAATGGGCCATACATAATGCCGATTTTCTATCATCACAACACCTGGTTTGTACCGGAACGACAGGAGGACTGATTTATGATGCATTTATGGAAAAAGGAATTGATGTCGATATGACACGCATGCATTCAGGGCCGTTAGGTGGTGATGCCGAAATCGCAGCCATGGTCGTCCGCAAGGAGATCGATCTCGCTATATTCCTGATTGACGACCTCAACCCGCAGCCCCACGAAGCCGACATCCAGATGTTGCTCCGCCAGTGCCGGGTGCATAACGTCCCTATTGCCTGCAACCGCTACAGTGCCGATCTGATGATCACCAGTTCATTATGGGACGACTCCTCCTATGTCCCTATGGAACCTAAATACGTCCATTATAATAGAAATAATGATTAATTATTAAACATTCATAAACGTGAAGCTAAATATCGCAGTCCTCGCCGGTGATGGTATCGGTCCTGAAATAGTCGAACAAGGCATGAAAGCCGTCAAAGCTGTATGCCACAAGTTCGGACATGAGTTAAATTACCAGGAAGCCCTCGTTGGAGCCACCGCTATCGACGCCACAGGCAACCCCTATCCGGATGAGACCCACGCCCTCTGCATGCAGAGCGACGCCGTTTACTTCGGAGCGATCGGATCGCCCAAATACGACAACGATCCTTCGGCCAAAGTACGTCCCGAACAAGGCCTCCTCGCCATGCGTAAGAAACTCGGACTATATGCTAATATTCGTCCTGTCACGACCTTCCCTTCATTGATCCATAAATCGCCCCTCCGAGCCGACCTGGTAGAAGGAGCCGATTTTATGTGTATCCGTGAACTAACAGGCGGAATGTATTTCGGACGCCCTCAGGGCAGAAGCGAAGACGGAGACACCGCCTATGACACCTGTATCTACACCCGCGAAGAGATCGAACGAATCGTGCGTCTCTCCTATCAATATGCACAGAAAAGACGCAAGAAACTCACCGTTGTCGATAAAGCAAATGTATTAGCGACATCTCGTTTATGGCGTCAGGTCACACAAGAAATTGAAAAAGAGTACCCGGAGGTAGAAACCGAATACATGTTTGTCGACAACGCCGCCATGCGCATCATACAATGGCCTAAAAGTTTCGACGTAATGGTCACCGAAAATATGTTTGGTGATATCCTTACCGATGAAGCCTCAGTCATCACCGGTTCTTTAGGCATGCTCCCTTCGGCATCTATCGGAATCCATACCTCCGTATTCGAACCCATCCATGGTTCCTATCCGCAAGCTGCAGGGAAAAATATCGCCAACCCGCTGGCGACCATTCTAAGTGCAGCTTTAATGTTCGAATATGCTTTCAATCTTATGGAAGAGGGAGCACTTATTCGCAAAGCCGTAGACGCTTCGATGGAAGCACTTATCGTCACCGAAGACATCGCACAAGGAGGAAAAGCCTATAATACCAGTGACGTAGGCGACTGGATTGCTCAATATATCGAAAGGAATTAATAATACAATTCGAAGTTAATCGTTCTTTCGATCGAATAAAATTCTGCAAATGGAAGAAAATGGGGAGATTCCCCTCCCCGCTTTCTGTCAAAAATAAAACGTTTCTTATCATTATTGAAACGCGACCAAAAACTTACCTCTCTATTTTTGTATGGTTAATTCTCAAGTTGTGCCAATAATTATTAATGCCTCAAAAACATGAAGAAGCTATCCACATTGCTTATTTCGTCAATGGTCTCTATTATCGCCATCATGACCATTTTTACATCTTGTGTTGATTCGCAAAATCAGACAATCAGCAACCTAACAGTTACTGCACTCGGCTCCCCCCTCGCTGTCGATATTCAGAAACCCGACTTCGCCTGGCAAATGCAGTCTCAGATTATCGGTATTAAACAAACAAGTTATCGGCTACTAGTCGCTACCGATGATAAATTCAATAATATTGTATGGGATAGCGGACAGCAAAACACCAGCCAATCCGTAGGTATCGTCTACGGCAATACCGGTAATGCCGCTCCGCTCCAAGCAGAAACCGACTACTACTGGAAAGTCGATATCACCGATAACAAAGGAGGCACCCACTCTGCCGCTTCCACCTTCTCGACAGGACTTATGAACCCCAAACTCGCCGCCTGGAACGGTGCAGAATGGATTGGGAACACCCAATGGAGCCTCGATGCCCCATCTGCCCAACTCTTCCATATCAACACCAAATTCCGTATCCTCGAAGGCAACAAAATATCTCTTATCTTCGGAGCCAACGACTTCCGCCTAAACGATAAATTCCAGAACGTCGGCAACGTCGAAGGCGAGAACTACATCCGTTGGGAACTCGACATCACCAATGTCGGTAAACGCGAAGGAGCCGTCATCAACCTTTACCGTGTCGGATATGCACAGGGAGATGATCCAAACGTACCATACAAAACAATCTCTCTCGCTACCAACCCCGAGACCAACATCAATAAACTGATCACAGCTGTCAATGCCCGTCAGGAGAACACCTTGGATATCATCGTTCAATCCAGTGAAATCAGTACGCGCATCAACGGCGAACAACTTATCCTTGCCAGCGGACGCCAAGGAGGAATTGCTGTCGTTTCCCCCTTAAACCGTAGTGGAAACAATTTTAATACTTTCCCCAACCTCAACGCTATCGGATTCTATACCGGGCAAGGAGAAAAGGTAGAATTTACCGACTACAATCTTTGTAGTGTCGGACAAAGCGATCCCGCGATCCTCTTTGGTCCTACTCAAGGATCTACTTATTCCATCTTTAAAGACATTAAAGGCCTTAAAGTCCTCAACAACAAAATTACTGTTGATAGTGGAGCCTTCGGCTACGCCGACCCCAGCCACTACGAATCACTAGCTATGTTTCGCACCGAATTCGACACCGAAGGCAAAAACATTGCCAAAGCCAAAATATATATCACAGCGATGGGAGCCTATGAAATGTTTATCAATGGTAAACGTCTCGGCGACGATTGGTTTAACCCGGGCATGAGTCAATATCGTGAAACGCTTACATACCATGCCTACGATGTTACTTCTATGCTCAACAAAGGGAAAAATGCGATCGGAACCATACTTGGTCCTGGCTTCTATACCGGATATATGACATTTACTCCCAGCAATTATAACTTCTTTGGCGATCATGAAGCGCTTCTGGCCAAACTTGTTATTACCTATACCGACGGTTCTCAGAAATGTATCGTAACCGATCGTGAAAATTGGAAAACCTGGAATCAAGGGCCTATCGAAGCTGCAAGTATGTTCCAGGGACAACGTTATAATGCGAATAAAGAAGAGGCTATTGCCGGGTGGGATAAACCCGGATACAACGACACAACATGGAATACACCCGACAATGTTAGTCCACGCGAATGGATACACTTCGATATAACAGCACGTCGTGATAAACCGATCCGTGAAATCGAACGTCTTCAAGCCAACCGTGTACTCAAGACACATAGCGAACGTGGCAATACATATACTTACGATATTGGAGTAGCTATGGTTGGCGTTCCGTCTGTAACCATACCTGCCGGTTCACTCAAAGAAGGGGATACGGTTATCCTTCGTTTTGGAGAAGAGATCTACCCGGGTAATGAAGATTCACCCAACCAGGCAACTCCGGCAGGGGTGACCTACGTCTCATTATATGGCCCCAACGGTGCCTACCGCCCCGGAGTAGCCGGACGTGTCCTTCACGACACCTATCGTGCGGCACTGGCAACCGATTTTTACATCGCTTCCAAAGCCGATGAAAGCCGAGATGTACTCATCGAGCCACATTTTACCTACCGAGGATATCGCTACATACAGATTACTGTTCCAAGTCGCACATCACCATTGCCTTTGCAAAACGTTAAAAGCATAGTCCTCTCATCTGAACCCGTCACCGGAACCTATGAAGGAGAAACAACCGATATCACAGGCGCGCTGATCAATCAACTTTATAAAAACATTCAACGGAGCCAGCTCGGCAATTTCTTCTCCATACCAACCGATTGTCCGCAACGCAATGAACGTATGGGATGGACAGGAGATGCACAAGCCTACGCACGCACTTCGACTTACAACGGGGATGTACAAGCCTTCTTCCGTCAGTGGATGGTCGCCCTGCGTAACGATCAGGCCGTAGGAGGACGCGACGGAGCGCCTGCGGGAGGTATCGGAAGCACTGTGCCAACCTACTCGCGTAACCGTGAAGAGACTTTTGCCGACGGGACAACGTGGGCCGCAGCTGTTTGTATGGTGCCCTGGCAACTCTATCAGCAATACGGCGACCTTGAAGTCGTCCGTGAAAACTTCGCGACAATGAAACTATGGCTCGAAGGGATGAACCATTACACCGTTCCGGGATATGAAGGGTTGTCATCCCGAACGACCGGACTCGCCGATTGGCTTAGTGTAGACACTCGCACGACAAGTGACATTTGTAACAATGCGATCTATCTCCATATGATGGAAATCACCGCTATTATGGCCGAAGCGATTGGTGAAACGAATTATGCTAAGACATTGCAGAATCGGCATACTGTAGCTAAAGAATCATTTAATCGAGCATATGTCAATCCCGAGACAGGAATGACACGTTCCATCTCACTGACCGACGGTAAGGTGGTCGACCTGATTGATTCCCAGACATCATATGCTACACCACTAAACTTCAACGCGTTCAGTGAAACAATGACAATCACTGCAGGAGAAAACGCAGGGATGACTTACAAGGCGTATGCTGCCAAACGCCTCGCTGAACTTGCCGCCAATCCATCCAGAAGCGGAAATGAAGGGACAGTCATGTACGTTCGTCGCCCCGGATTCGGCATGATGCCTCCCGGAGGTATTTCTATGGCAACAAACCCTACTGAGAAATCGCTCGACAACACAATCACTACCGGATTCTCCGGCACACCCAATATCCTGCCTGCACTTACACGCACAGGTAATGTCGAAGCAGCCTACAAAATGTTTGCCTGCACCGACTACGCCTCATGGTTATATCCTGTTAAACTCGGATCAACCTCCATGTGGGAACGGTGGAACTCCTATGAATTGGCCTTCCAGATGAACGGCGAAAGTAGTATGAACTCATTCAACCACTTCGCACTTGGATCGGTCGGATCATGGATACATGAATACCACCTCGGAATCACTACCGACGGAACACCCGGCTATCAGAACTTCATCCTGCAGCCATTACCTGGAGGTACATATACCAGTGCATCCGGAAGTTACGCTTCCAACTATGGGGTGATAAAAAGCAGCTGGACAGCCGATAAAGGCAAACTACTTACATACGACTTTACCATCCCGGCCAACACAACTGCAACCCTCTATCTGCCTATCGACGAAAGGACAGCAAATAATTTCACTGCGATAGACGGTATACGATATATCGGTATGGAAACCCGTAACGGTATACAAACAGCCAAATTCACAGCTGAAGCAGGAGGATATCATATGACATTTGGTAATGGTACGACTACTGTTAGCCTCCAAGAAGGGTATAAGGCTAACTAAAAAAATAGGCATTAGTTTTTTCATTAAATATGTTTCCCTTGTGAGTATTCTATTGGAAGATAGATCTCACAAGGGAATTTTCTTATATTAAAGTAACAAGCTCCTCCTTACTTATAAATTCCAATTAGTCCTCCTGAGGTAACCGTTTCTGCATTAATACTAAAATCGCTTTTACTTCGGCTATTGTTATAAAACGTTACCCTTGCAATACCGTTCGTATCCGGAATCACCATAGGGTTCCAATAGAGGGTACGGCGGTAGTCAGATTGCAACGGCAACACCAAATAGTCAGGGGTATAAAATTCCTTCACCGCACTATATCCTTCCAGCTGCGTTTTCCTAATTCCCTTAGCCGGATCAACAGGAATCTCTTCTCCTTCCGGATAAGTCTCAATAAATACAACACAGCTATACGTATTGACTACATTAAACAAACTCATCTCAACAGGTGCGTATTGCATCCTCACAGGTAACTCTTCATTAATATAAACAGATTTAATCGCTTGAAGCCTTATCAGTCTATGAGGTTGAATATCTTTATCGTTATTACTTTGGCGTTCATGGTTAATGACAAAAAGCGGTTCCTTTCCCTTGTACAACAAATATTCTCCTCCGCTCGTGCTATTCGTATCATTATTATCTTCTGCAGGCTCGGTAGCATAAATTGTAAGCGGAGCATTCACACTCTGTGTGATAGTGTTATGCAGATTGATTTCAAACCCTTTATTCATATTGATCAACATTTGATTGATATCATTCCCAATAAATAGCCCTCTGTCATAAATATCATCCAGTTCAGAATGTACATCATAATAAGCTACCGATGTCGAACGATTGCGGAAAATCTGTCGTTCTCTTACTCGTTTGGCAATAATCGTGACTTCGGGTAAATCATGTATTTCTTCTGTGATACCTATTACTTTATCCAATGGGTCAGGAGCAGCTGCAATAGCCGGTTCCGAAAGTTCATAGGAATGGTCGAAACTCTTTTCATTATTCAATATCCCGTTATCCGCTTCGCCAACCGTTACCTGCATATCCGCATACCGATATCTTTGTGGTTCGGGTCTGAAAAGACGATTCAGAAAAATCTGATGATCCTTCGCTTTCCCTTTTTCAGTCACACCCAATATCATATCCCACTTACCAGATGTATTCATTGTAAAAGAAAAACCTCCCAAACTATCTGTTGTAAAAAACTCTGTTACAGTAATATCATCCTTATTATCTTCTCCTTTCTTACGCAATAATAAGGAAATGTCCACGTTTGGTTGAGGTTTCTGTTTAACAAATGAAACCACCTTTCCATTGACTTCTATCCCCTGTTCCGGAAAATATTTTGGCAGAAAAGAATCGATTCCAGCCATTTGTTGCCACGAATAACGTCTCCAGCCCTGGACCATCAGTAGCAGATCAAGTGCAGCACTCCGTATATCATCTTGTCTTTCAAAATACCAGGAAGGATTGCGCACATACCCCTTAATCTCCGACATCAATAAAAGGTCTGTCAAAATAGTATGCCTTCCTTCAACTTCATCCATACCATCTCTAACCGACAAAGAAAAGGTCTGGATCCTCGGATTGTTTTCACTATCTGTTATCGTAAACTCCATATCAACCAATTCGTTAGGAGAGTACATCTCTTTACTTATTTTTGTCCTAATATTCAACTCCTCTTGAGTATTGGCAAATATCAAACGCTCAGCTAAGATCTCTCCGACATTATTAAAAAGTACGATCTGTGAAACACCCGAAGGCAATCGGGTTTTATCCATTTTGAAACACTCCTCCCCACCATCCTCTATAGAAACCAACAAATAATCCTGCAGTTTGCCGCCATTTAAAAGAACGACACCCAAAAGTCCTGTAACAGTACTGCTATTTTTCCGCAATATGATTCCAATACTGTCAGGTGAGGAAAGATTGTCTACTTCCATAACTACCCCCTGTGGTAAATATAAGGGTAGTTCAAACCTGTATTTTCTTCCGGAATAGTCGACCACGACCTCCTGTATCGTGGAATCGGGAATATATGTAAAAATACCTTTCCCTTCATGCTGAGTCACAAATCTGGTCAATACATCTCCTTTTCTGTCGACCACAGCACCGCTGACATCAATCGGATTACCAGCCTCATCCGATACTTCAAAAGCCACTCGTGACAAGATACCCTCAACAAGATTTCCTCCTTCAGGAAAAAAACGCATATTTACCACCTTCCCTCGCTCAGGCTTTGCCCTTTTTACAGGATAGCTGCCCTTACCATAGACCAGCATTTCTTTCTCTTTGTAATTGCCCTCCGCTTTCGGTTTATCGAAAACCGGTAACAACCTCGAAAAGATAATATCTTCACCAAAATTGAGCATATATTTCGTATAAGCCCGAACTTCATAAAAACCCGAATAGAACGGAAGCTGATTAAGCGTAAACTCACCATGACATTCCCCATTCTCAATCTCCAATATCCGGGTATTAACGATTTCTCCGCCAGGATTCAATAGTTCCACATAAAGAGTCTTACTCAGTGAACTCAATTGATGCTGTCCGGAAGTAACATAACATTTAAACCAGATATCATCTCCCTGATAATAACTCGTATTGTCAAAGTGTAAATACACCTTCTCCTGCGGAATATATCTCGAATAATTACTAAGAGCCTGAATAAATGACGCCAGTTCCCTTTTTTCAGCACTCAGACTCTGCCCCTGGACCTGTAATCCACATATCAGGAAAAATAAGACAAACAGATAAGTCGTGGTCTTCATACGGCAAACTGCTTTTTATGTTAATGGCTTAGTACAATGGTAAAAATAAAACTATTTATCTTACGCTTTACATTATTCCGCCAAATAATCAGCATATATTAATCAACCACGCCAAATTTTATTGTTTTTACTAAAAACCCTCAACCCAAAACCGCATTCCGCATATCCCCCGTCTCTAACAACGCCTTATGAAAAGCAAAAGCATTATACAAATTCACTGGGGTCTGTCCTGCTGCCCCGCTTGCCAGATACTGGTATAAAAGAGAACGATAATCCGGATGCGCACAATTCTCAATAATACACTCTGCCCGCTCCCGGGGCGATTTACCTCGCAGGTCAGCAACCCCATACTCCGAGACTATCACCTTCACTGAATGTTCATTATGATCCACGTGCGAAACCATCGGTACAAAAGCACTAATCTGACCACCTTTAGCCGTTGAGGGAGTTAGAAAAATAGAAATAAAAGCATTACGTGTAAAATCTCCCGATCCCCCAATCCCATTCATAATCTTACTGCCTGTTATATGGGTCGAATTAATATTGCCGAAAATATCCGCCTCAATAGCCGTATTCATTGAAATAATACCCAAACGGCGGATCACCTCCGGATGATTAGAAATTTCAGACGTACGCAACACAATCCGTTCTTTAAAAAAAGCCAGATTCTTATAAATCCGTTCAATATATGGATTACTCACCGTTAATGTCCCTCCACTCGCAAACGAGACACGCCCCTTTTCCAATAAATCCACAACACCATCCTGAATAACTTCTGTATAAACCTCAAAATCGGGAATAGACTCATGATCACCCATTGCTGCCAAAACAGCATTAGCAATATTGCCAACCCCCGACTGAATCGGTAGAAACGACTCAGGAATAACCCCTTTTCTCATCTCATCTACAAGAAAATCAGCCGTATGAACCCCAATTCTGGAAGTAATCTCATCCACAGGCGTAAAGCCACCCCCATCATTCGAAACAAACGTCTCTACCACTACAATCCGTTCTGGATCAACCGCTATATAATCCTTTCCAATACGATCTTTCACCGAATAAACAGGAATCTCGCGACGATAAGGAGGATCCTGTAAATCCGTCAGATCATGAATTCCCCGTAACTCCTTTGGATGCCATCCGTTCAACTCTACAATAACCACTTTGGCCAGTTTAGCAATAGTAGGCGTCATACCGACTCCACACGTCGGAACAATTCTGCCATCATCGGTCACGTCTGAAGCTTCAATAATCGCCACATCCAATTCACCATAAAATCCATACCGTAAATCCTGCGATAAAGTCGACAAATGCAAGTCAAAATAACTCGTCCCTCCCTTATTAATGGCATTCCTTAAATCAGTATTCGTCTGATAAGGCGTACGAAACTTAATCGCATCAGCCCTTGAAAGTGCTCCGTCAATTGCATCACCTGTTGATGCTCCGGTAAACACCCCTATCTGAAAAATATTCCCCTTGGCATGTTCATCCGCTGCACGTTGAGCCAAAGCCAAAGGAACAACCTTTGGACAACCCGCATGTGTAAAACCACTAAACCCCACATGATCATTATGCTTGATAAGCAGTGCTGCTTCCTCCGCTGAAATTCTTTTAATACCCATAACTATTCATCAATTAAATGTGGTACAAAGTTAAGGTCATCCAATCATGTCTCAAATGACAACAACACGTCCAAAACAGCCAAGCGAAAATAAAATCATTACCTTTGTAAACAAACTCCCCATTCAACGATGAACAATACAATCAAACACATCGCCTTCCTTGTAATTCCCCAAGCCACCCTTTTAGATATAACAGGCCCCTTCGAAGTCTTCTCGCAAGCCATCGAAAACCTTCAGACACAAAAGAATACCCCAGCTTTTACCTATCAACTCCATACCCTCTCAATCGATAAAAAGAAAAACGTCCCTACAGCATCCGGACTAACCATCCAATGCTCCGAAAACATCCATACAACCGACTATCCCATTGATACCCTCTTTATCCCGGGAGTTCCCAATACACAAGCCGAACAATATAAACTCCCTCTCTCTGTCCTTAAATGGATCAGCCAACAATCCTTCGAAGTGCGTCGCATCTGTTCCGTATGCACAGGCACTTTCTTTCTGGCCGAAGCCGGAGTACTCACTGGAAAAAAAGCAACAACACACTGGGGGAAAAGCGTTCTGTTAAGTCAAAACTACCCAGAAATACAAGTCGATAGTAACTCGATATTCATCAAAGACGGCAACACTTACACCTCCGCAGGAATATCCAGCGGAATGGACCTCGCACTCGCACTTATAGAAGAAGACCTTGGAAAAACATTCGCATTACACGTGGCACAGCAAATGGTACTCTACCTCAAACGTCCCGGAAGCCAATCGCAGTACAGTACCATCCTTGCACACCAACATACCGATTATCAACCCATCCAAACCATTACCAGCTGGATAAGCGAACACCTTCATCAAATCATTACCATCGAAACCCTTGCCGAACAAATCGCCATGAGTCCCCGCAACTTCGCACGTGTCTTCCTTCGTGAAACAGGAATCACCCCTGCCAAATACATCGACAAACTCCGCATCGAAACCGCCTGTCGATACCTCGTCGACACCCGCCTGACACTCAAAGAAATCGCCACCCTAACCGGCTTAACCTCTCCCGATAATATGCGGAAAACATTCCTCAAACATCTTAAAACTACCCCTGCGGAATACCGTAAAATGTTTACTTCGACGCTTTGATTAGCGATTTTCTCCTATTGCTCCACCTGTTTTCCTCCATTGATTGGTTTTCGGAAAGTCTGCATCCATTTTTCTACCTCATCCCATAGAAATAAAAACATCATTTCGACTGTTTTTTTGCAACACGTAGGTCTGTTTTCTGTTAGAGGTACGTCTAAATGAATTTAGAGGTAGGTGTAAATCAGTTTAGAGGTACGTCTAAAACAATTTAGACGTACCTCTAACAAAAAAGTATTATAAAAGGAACAAATAAACTGATGGGAGGTTTCTGTTTTTTGCTTTGATTAACGTGAGTTCGATATAAGTTTCAGATTGAAGAATATGTGAAGATAGTGAAGGCGAACGCCACAGGCGTTAAATGTGCATAACCCCGGGTGAAGAGGAGTGTAGCGGATCGACCCGGGGTGAATAGATACTACTCTCCAATCAACGCCGATAGGTGTTGAACTGCAGATGATTGAACACCTTCGGCGTTCGTTTGTTACACTCATTATATACCCCGGGTCGATCCGCTACGCTCCTCTTCACCCGGGGTTATTGGCTAAGGCCGATCTTCGATTCACATTAAATCCCTGTGGGATTTGGTCTTCGGAAAACCTTCAAATTTTACAAAATCTGAAGATAAATCTTTATATCGAACTCACGTTTGATTATTTCAAGGTAAGTACTGAGATCTTATTATTTACCCGATCAAATCGACTTGTTTCAAAAGCTGTATATTGGTTTTACCTTTAAATCATTTATTCCGCCTTCAAATAATTCACCGGATTTGACATCGCCACCGGTACCGACCGTGCCACCACACAAAACTGCGTCACCATAAAAATCGCCAGTCCACTCAACAAAAACAGTGTAAAATGCAATGGGATCTTCAATACAAAATGCTGCAACCATTCCGACCCTACAGCAAAAGAGATCAGTAAGCCGATCACTATCGCCGGCAATACGATAAACGAAATACCTTTGGCAAACAACTGTAAGACATCAAGTACCACAGCTCCGTTCACTTTCCGTATGGCGATCTCTTTCGTCCGGCGGGTAATCTCATCTTCCACAAAACCAAACAATCCCAGAATAGAAATAATCAACATAATCATCGACGCCACTATCACCGAATCGCGGAACAACCGCGCATCCCGGTAATAATTAGTATACTCCTCTTTAAATGAAAGAAACAGACTCTCCTCATTGTTGGAATAACGTTTGAGTTCGGTAGAGAGCGATGCGATCACTTCCTTTGTCGGTACAGTAGTCAGCCTCACCACAATATCAGGCTCCCAGTCATAGGTATCCAATGGCAATACCACTACAGGAAATATAGCGTTGTAGACCGTACCCGACTGATAATCTTTCATCACCCCACAGATTGTCCAGGTACGATCCAGGTAATCAATTTGTTTCCCCACCGGATCATCCAAACCGGCCATCCGGACCAATGTTTCATTCACAAAAACCTCTCTCACATTTCCACTTGCCGATTCCCGGAAACTCCTCCCCGCAACAAAAGGGATATTAAAAGCCTTCGCAAAATCGGCATCGGCAAGCAGATAATGACCGATAAAAAGACTTTCTTTCGTTAGTGTATTCACCACAGGACTTCTACCAAGACGATTCAACGGCGTTTGAGTGGTAAGCGTTACCGACTCGACATTCGGAAAGCGCAACAGTTCAGCTTTTGCCCGCTCCTTTTGTTCTATACTCATATCTCCTAAAGAACTACTTTTCAGCACCTCTGCCGTATCATAGCCCATATTCTTGTTCAAGATCATATGATACTGCATCATAATAATCACCAGAAGCGAAAGCATAAAAGAGATACCTACAAACTGTACAAACAACAATCCGTTTTTCCATTTCCTTTTACTATCTGCATACGAACGGAAAACCTGAGTCACCGGAATAGAAGAAAATACACGCGAAGGAAGTACGCCGGTCGTAAAAAACAACAAAAGCAATACAACACCCGATGCCCAAAGGTTAGCCGGAGCAAATACCGCCGACAAATCGGCCTTGATAAGTACCCCTATATATCCCCGGAAAGCAAAAATAATCAACACAGCCAATAATAGCGAAATAAATACAAGTACTGCCGTTTCAGTCATAAACATACTGAATATACTCTTGTCTGAAGCCCCGTTGCATTTATAAACGCCTATTGATTTCGCCCGTTTAGGAAGACTCGAAACAGACAGTAACACATAATTCATCGCCGAAGCAAACAAAAGAGCAAAGGCAAGCAGACTAAGGATCAGAGCCGTCCTTCTCACCTCCGGATCCTTGGTATGAATATCCACTACAGGACGGAGAAAAAGCTGACGCGAGATCCCCTCCCTAAGTTCCGCGTCTACATCATAATGACGCCGCATCATATCAGGTATCTTGGCCTCAACAACCTTCGGATCAATCCCTTCCCGCAACTTTACATACCCATTAAAACTACCCATGCCTCTCCAGTTATCCCGGCTCATCCCCCGCTCATACATCGTATTAAAGCTGATGACCAGATCCAGTTCCAAATGAGAATTTTTCGGGATATCCTTAAACACACCCGCTACGGTAGCCACATGCTCACCTTCAACCAACCGTTTCCCCAACGGATTATCGTCACCAAAAGCACGTCGCGCGAAAGTCTCCGAAACAAACACATGAAACGGTTTTCCCATATCTGTCACATTGCCGGCGACTATAGGAAGACCAAAAGTCTGAAAAAACAAAGAATCGGCAATCAACTGTTTCCCGGCTATTTTCTTTCCATCAAATACATATTCCACATCACCCGCTCCATTCGTCATCACAGTACCTGATTCAACTTCAGGAAACTCCTGAACCATGGTCGGAGTAAAAGGAGCATTTATGGTACGCGCCTCATCAAGGTCTCGCCCATCGACATTCCATTTAATCGTCACACTATATATCCGATCTTTATCCGGATAAAAATTATCATACGACATATCAAAAGCCACCTGCGAAAAAAGCACAAGCCCCACCACTAAACCCAGGGTAAGGGAGATCACTTTTATAAAATTACTTCCTTTATTTTTCCATAAATACCGGATACCATATAACAGCTGTTTCATACGTTATATTATATAAAGATTCGACTTCTATAAAACAAAGCAAATAACATGCCAGAAACAGTATACGCCTAATATTTAAATAATTACAAAAATAGATCAAACCGGAGAGTGTCTAATAATTTACTTTTTTGTAAAAAAATTAGACAATAGAATAATTATATCTCACTCAATAATGTTGAACGTCCGAACTGATTTTATGTATATCCTAATTTTCAGACGGAATAAGGAGCAAGAGAACAGAAACACCTTACACAGCTTATGTAAAACTTACTAAAATCGTTGAATAATCATAGAAAAAAGTATAAACAAAAAAACAGCCACTTTGAAAGCAACTGTTTGATAATGATGAGAGCCGAAAGCCGGACTCGAACCGGCGACCTATTCATTACGAATGAATTGCTCTACCAACTGAGCTATTTCGGCCTGATGCGGCTTTTGAAGCCTTTTTGTGTCTAATCTTTCGACTGGTTTTAAGTCTTGGTTTAAACAAATGCACTGAATGAATTTGCGGTGCAAATATACAAATATTTTATCACGTGATCATTTCCTACAGGTCATTCTGCAGGGATGGTTTCAAAAAAATGATAAGGATTGAGATTCGGGTTATCTCTTCTTTGATTGTGGCTTTGAAGCTGATTTGGGTCTGTTGACTGCAACCTTTTGTTTACCTATTCGCGGACCACTTGGACTCTTCCCTCTATTCTTTTGAGGTTTAGGTTTCTCTTCCGATACCGGTTTGCCTTTACTCGGTTTTGATTTAGCCGGTTGACTTTTATCCTGATATTTGGTAGCGATACCACTTTTACGATAGTTGGTTTTAATATCAAACTCTTCCAGAGCCTTATTAAAAGCCTTATTGCTTTTTGGTTTCTTTTTTACAGCCGTCTTCTCCGAGTTCTCCAGCATATCAAACAAACCTTCCAATTCCGGCACGGTCAGGTCCCGCCAATTCCCCTGCCCCAACGTACCCAGTTTAATATTCATTATCTGTATACGTTCGAGTTTGAGTACGTCATAGTTGAAATATTCACACATCCGACGAATCTGTCTGTTCAGTCCTTGAATAAGAGAAATTTTGAACGTATAGGGATTGATCTGTTCCAGTTCACATCTTCGGGTGACCCGGTCAAGGATAGGTACCCCTTGTGCCATTTTAGTAAGAAACTCTTTTGTGATCGGCTTATTAACAGTAACGATATACTCTTTCTTATGATTATTCCCTGCCCTTAAGATTTTATTCACGATATCTCCGTCATTCGTCAACAGGATAAGTCCTTGTGAATCCTTATCCAAGCGCCCTATTGGAAAGATACGCTGTTCATGACTAATAAAATTGACAATATTATGCTTTTCTGCAGGATCGGTAGTACTTACAATTCCTACCGGTTTATTCAATGCGATATAGACAGGTTCTATTTTATTGACGATCAATTCACCATTCACCTTCACCTTTTGCCCGGGGTACACACGCATACCAATCGTTGCACGCTTACCGTTGATCGTGACATTTCCGCTTTCAATAAATCGGTCGGCTTCTCTCCGGGAGCAATAACCAGAATTACTGATATACTTATTTAATCGGTACTCCATCGTTACAAATCCGACAGTAAATCATCCAGAAACTTATCCAGATCAGCATCCAGATCTTTCAGTAACGGATCATCCAACCGTAACATTTCGTCATCCAGGAAAAGTAATTCTTCAATCACCACAAAACTCTCATCAGTCAGGCTGACGGACAATGGTTTCATAAAACGGGGAATATCAAACACTTCTTTCGTAGAAAGGATGGTTAAAACAGCTTTTATGGATGCACCGGCCTGTTTGTAGAATGCACCTTCTTTTTCAGGACTGTTAATCCAGTCATAAATAATTACTTTTTCGATCAACTGCTCTTCTTCATCATAAATCTGCAACTCACCGCTTTCAGCATCAATCTGTACATAGAGGTCGCTGATCAGGTTGCCCGAATTTTCCCGAGATAATTTCTCGATAGCCGAAACAAATGCCGACTCAATGACGGACTGTACCTTCGCAATATTTGCATTCATAATAATCTCCCTTCAGTTTTATTCGTCACCAAAAGTAATAAAAAAATAGAAAAAAACGTTATTCTTCACCAAATTGCAGGTCTAACTTTTTATCATCTCGTTGCCGTTCAAGCAAAACAACAGCATAAGCCTCGACTAACTGCCGTTGCCGATTCTCTTCCGGCACATACTGTCGGTACAGTGCCTTCGCCTTTTCAACCCATTCATAAGCCTCTTTGAATTGATTCTGCATTTCCAGACAGAGTGCAACATTCGATGCCGATTGAGCTTGACCTTTCCAACCGGAAGAAACCTCATGTATCATTTTCCAGCGTTCGCCAGCCTCTTCCCATTTCTGCTTAGTCGTATACGCCAACGCTTCTTTCCAGCGTGAATTGGAATGGGTAAAATAAAAACGTGTCTCATTCCGCCAATGGGGAACAAAATGTCTATAAAGTTGCTCTCCGATATAGTCTCCAGCTATCCGAAGTGCATCATCCGGCTGAGGCAGGAAAAGATTCAACACATCCGGGCGACTGGCATATTCTTCCCAAAACAAACTGTCCGACACCATTACCGTGACCATGGGACTCTGCCTACCAGGCAAATAAGCACGCACAACTCCTTTTATCTCTACCCGTATCTTCCCCACAACTCCTTCGGCTGCCAAATCGATTATCTCCTTTTGAGTATCAAACAACAGACGGTCAAAAGAGATAATCGCATCAGTAGCATTTTCGTCGCATAACACCTGTACACGTTCAGGTGTCAGCTTTACATCCGAATAAAAACTGTTGTCTATACGAGTGGGATAATGATAAAGAAGTACGTCTTTGAAATAATTCGCATCAACAATAGCCTTTCCCAAGGCCCGGCACGCATCAAACAAAGCACTGTCGGCCGACGCCTGGGCAGAATCCTGTACTGCCCCCAGTAATTTATAGACATAACCTGACTCCGGATGTTGAGGCACGGCGTTGTTAACCACCAATAACTCTTCAACCTCCGTAGGAAATGTAATAACCGCCGGATTATAGGTCTCGATTCCCACATATCGTATCGAATTACAGGAAACAAGTAAACAGACGAATAAGACCAAAAACGTACTTCTCACCGTATTTTATTTATGTCAATCAAGGCATATCACTCACCGCCTTAAAATAGCCGATCGATTCGGCGATACCCAAGAACGGATCTTTCATGTCCTTTTCATATTCCAGACTACACATTCCGGTATAATTCACCTCACGAAGCATTCTGACAAAAGCCGGGATATCAATCTTTCCACGTCCCATTTCAATCGCCACACCTGCTTTCGACGAATCGGTAACATCTTTAATATGAATATCAAATACACGGGTATGATATTTCTTCAGGTCGGCCACCGGATCACACCCATTACGCAGATCATGACCGAT
Source organism: Parabacteroides sp. PF5-9 (assembly GCF_029893105.1). GTDB lineage: Bacteria > Bacteroidota > Bacteroidia > Bacteroidales > Tannerellaceae > JARXWG01. The sequence continues at coordinate 51,209 of NZ_JARXWG010000007.1, forward strand.
ATCCAGACACATACCGATACGTGGATCCAGGTCTTTCGTGTTTTTCCACACATCCGTAGCGTCGGGATAGAGTTCTATATCCGGTCCATGTAAGTGGATGGCATAATGAAAATCGTATTCTTTTACTTTTTTGTCTACAAGAGGCAGCAATTCAAGGTTCGGAACTCCAACCACCAATTTAACGCCAACTCTTTTAGCATATTCAAACGCATTGTTGACTTCCGCTTCACTACGCATATAGATCGGCCCTACGGCATAACCAGTTACCCCATGCGCTGCACATTTTTCATGAAAAGCTTTGATCTGCTCCGCATTACTGTTTAGCGGTAAATGAAAATCTTTAATGCAAAGATAATGCACATCTAACCGTTGCAACGTTTTCAATGTCGTATCCAGGTCGAAGTTAGTAAAAGTCCACCCCGCCATTCCCAGACGGAAAGGGTTGACAGCTTTGGGCGCTTTGGGTTTTACAGGATCGGGCATACCGGCTTTCAGAACAGAACCTGTTCCTAATAATAAGGCGCCAGCCAATCCTTGTTTAAAAAATCTGCGTCTTGAATGTTTCATGATTAATAGGATTTAAAATTATATATTGTTTTCAGGTTTTAACCTGGGGATAGAGACATAAAAGACAGACCCTTTTCCGATAGTGGATGTAGCCCATATCTTCCCTCCCATCTTAGTGACCAAACCTTTACTGATAGCCAGTCCCAAACCGACTCCTTTCTTCGTATGTTCCAACTGGACAAACCGATCAAATATTCTTTCCAACCGATCCGCCTGAATACCTTCTCCGGTATCTTCTACAAAAAACAAAATATCATCATTCTTCACCTCATACCCGAAACGGACATGTCCGTCAGCGGTGTGTTTAATGGCATTGGTCAATAAATTCGTCAGAATCTGTACCAACCGGTTCTTATCAGCCTCCAGGATCAACGGTTCGCACGGTTCTAAGATCAATTGGATCGTATCAGGTATTCGCAAATGAATAATATTATAAATCTCATGCATCATCATCGGCATATCCTGCCTGGTATAAATCAACGACAATGAATTTGATTCTATTTTGGAAATATCCAATACATCTGAGATCAACCGCTGTAGAAGTTCATTATTACTTTGAATAATCTCCACAAACTGCTTACGCGATTCACTATCTTGTTCATCGATCAAAACCTCTGAAAATCCGACAATCGCGTTTAAGGGTGTTCTGATTTCATGATTCATATTCGCCAGAAATGCCGATTTCATCTGATCGGCCTCTTCAGCTTTCTCCTTTGCTTCTCTCAACTCTTTCTGTTTACGGTTAATGATCCGAATCAGATAAGTTAAAATCAGTACGACAACGACCAATAAAATACATCCTATACTCCAGATGGTCAATTGCGTTTTCGTTTGCTGCGCCTTCTCTTCCATCCGTTCTTTCTCAAGTTCCAGTTTCTCGACATCATGTTGCGTGCGTATATCGGCCAGTTTATTATTAAAGTCTATTTGGAAAAGAGAATCTTTCAGACTGACCATCTCTTTATAAACCGGTACAATTTCCGCTGATCTGTGAAGTCCTTCCAATATCGATACTTTTTTGGATAACACCGAGTAAAGGTCATGGATCAGATTTCGTTCACGTACATACGACTCAATCACGGTGTTCTGCTCTAACGCCTTATCATAGTTCTTTATGGCCAGATAATATTGGCTATATAAACTCGCCAACTCATACTGTGTCCGGGACATACGATATTTCTCTGTCGTAAGCCGTGTTTTTTCCATAAATTCATACGCCTTCTCATAATCACCTGAAGCCAGATACTCATACGCAAAATTACGATCCACAATATATTCTATCGAATAGAGCGGAGTTTCTGCATTTAATTCGGTGATCCCATCTTTCTTACATTGTTCCAGATAATCATGCGTCTGCTGTAAATACTTGAGTCGTTTTTCCGTCTCTGGCAAGTTATTAAAAAGTTGACGTAAAATATTTATCCGTTTAATCAGAGGGGCTTCTCGCTTTTCCATCTGACCGAGAACATCGAGATATAAGGCTTCGCCTTCCCGGTACAGATCATTCGAAAAATAGAAATCGGCCTGAGCCTGATCCGCAATTTCCAATCCTTCAGAAAAAGACAATTCATGACACAGTCTGCGTAACTCTTCTATGGCATCCAACACCTCTGTTTTTCGCCCTTCCCGATTCAACAGATAAATATTCCATGCCTTCATCCGGCAGATATCTTCATACCGTTCCAACCGGATAAAAAGAGGTTCTGCTTCCTGTAACCAATACCGCATACTGTCGGTATTGGTAGAATAGAAATGTCTGACAAAGGTATAGATCGCATTGGCACGATAGAAATCATTCTGTTGCAGATCGGCTTCTTGCAATAATAACCGGGCATAGATAAGACGAGACATATTGACCGTATTCTCATTGATCTGACCCTCCAGGTATGCAAGTCGCTCTTGCGCAGATAGTTTCTGCATCACCTGCCGTACACTATCGACAGATATACTATCAGTTCCTACAGCTTGATGAACGAACAGGAATAAAGAAAAGATCAGTGTACAACAAATTCTCATATCGGTTCTATTTAACAAAACTATTATTTTTTTAATGCGGCAATACTCTCTTCCAACGATTTGATTTTGCTCTCCGCATCAGCTTGTTTTTTGCGTTCCATCTCGATGACCTTAGCAGGTGCTTTACCAACAAAACTCTCATTACTCAACTTTTTGATCACCGACTGACGGAAACCCTGGTAATAAGCCAGTTCCTCATTCAATTTCGCCAATTCTTCCTCCACATTAATCAGTGTTCCCAACGGTACACTATATTCTGTTGTACGCACCAAAAACGAAGAAGCACCAGCCACTTTTTCTTGCATCAGACTGATTGATGAGAGGTTACACATTTTTAAGATGACCGGATTAAACGACGCATTATGGTCACCTAAAACCTGCAACTCAAGTGTTTCCTTATTGGGGATATTCTTTTGTAAACGAATTGTACGAACACCTCCTACAATCTCTTTCGCAATATCAAAATAGTTCAGGTATTCCTGATCAAATCCATTCGACTCCGGCATCCGGGCGATCGTGATGCTCTCCCCCTCTTTACGTGGAGAAAGCGCCTGCCACAACTCTTCGGTAATAAACGGCATAAACGGATGTAACAAGCGCAGTAAAGAGTCAAAGAAATTCAGTGTCGCTTCGTAAGTTGCCTTATCGATCGGTTGTTCATATCCCGGTTTAATCATCTCGAGATACCACGATGAGAATTCATCCCAAAACAGTTTATAGACCGACATAATGGCTTCATTCAGACGGTATTTACTGAACGACTCTTCCATCTCCGTAATCGTTTTATCCAATTGCATTTTAAACCATTGAATCGCAATCGTAGAGGCCTCAGGTTGTTCGATCGTATCATCGACCTGCCAGCCTTTCACCAAACGGAAGGCATTCCATATCTTATTATTAAAATTACGCCCTTGCTCACACAACGCTTCATCAAACGGAATATCATTACCGGCAGGTGCTGCCAACATCAAGCCCATACGAACACCATCAGCCCCATAAGCGTTGATCAAACCTAGCGGATCAGGCGAATTGCCTAACGATTTCGACATCTTACGCCCTTGTTTATCCCGTACCAATCCGGTAAAATAAACGTTTTTAAACGGCATCTCCTGCTCATATTCATAACCCGACATAATCATACGAGCCACCCAGAAAAAGATAATATCAGGCCCTGTAACCAGATCGCTGGTCGGGTAATAATAGTTGATCTCTTCATTGCCCGGATTGTTAATACCGTCAAAAAGAGAAATCGGCCATAACCAGGAAGAGAACCAGGTATCCAGACAATCTTCATCCTGACGAAGATCTTCTATCCGTAACTGTTCATTTCCGGTATGTATTTTGGCCAATGGCAGAGCCTCTTCTACTGTTGCTGCAACCACAAAACCACCTTCCGGCAGATAATAAACAGGGATACGATGTCCCCACCACAACTGGCGACTGATACACCAATCTTTGATATTCTCCATCCAGTGGCGATAGGTATTTTTGAACTTTGTCGGATAAAATTTCAATTCATCATCCATAACCGCATCCAAAGCCGGCTTGGCAAGCCGATCCATTTTCAGGAACCATTGCATCGAGAGTTTCGGTTCGATGGGCACATGGGTACGTTCGGAATAGCCGACCTTGTTCTCGTAGTCTTCCACTTTTTCCATTAAACCGGCCTGTTCCAGATCTGCGGCGATCTTCCGGCGTAACTCAAAGCGATCCATACCTACATACGATTTCGCTTCGGCTGTGATCTGATCGTTATCGATATACGAATCGTTGATCGTTCCGTTATCGTTGAAAATATCAATAGTTGGTAAATTATATTTTTCGCCTAATACGTAGTCGTTCACATCATGAGCCGGAGTCACTTTAAGTCCTCCCGTACCAAACTCCATATCCACATAGTCATCCTGAATAACAGGTATGACACGGTTGACTAACGGAACGATCACCTTCTTCCCCTTCAGGAAAGCATAACGCGGATCATTCGGGTTGACACACACGGCGGTATCTCCCAAAATGGTTTCCGGACGGGTAGTCGCAATAATAATCTCTTTATCTTCTTCTCCTGCAACCTTATAACGTAAATAATAGAGTTTACTATGTTCTTCTTTATAAATAACTTCTTCGTCGGATACAGCCGTCAATGCCTGAGGATCCCAATTCACCATCCGAACCCCACGATAGATCAGCCCTTTTTCATACAGATCCACAAAGACCTTGATGACACTTTTAGAACGAACCTCGTCCATCGTAAAGGCGGTACGATCCCAGTCGCAGGAAGCACCCAGCTGGCGCAACTGCTGAAGGATAATTCCCCCATGTTCTTCTTTCCATTCCCAGGCGTATTCAAGAAATTTCTCACGGGTCAGATCACTCTTTTTAATCCCTTGTTTGGCCAGACGATCCACCACCTTGGCTTCTGTGGCAATAGAGGCATGATCGGTTCCGGGAACCCAACAGGCATTCTTTCCCATCATACGCGCCCGGCGGATCAATATATCTTGAATGGTATTGTTAAGCATGTGCCCCATATGCAGTACGCCCGTTACGTTCGGAGGAGGTATGACGATTGTATATGGCTCACGATTATCCGGCACCGATTTAAAAAAGCCGTTATCCAACCAATACTGATACCATTTACCCTCTACTTCTGCGGGATCAAACTTACTTGCAATTTCCATAATGAATCTTGTACTTATTTTTTCTTTAATTGTCTATTTCATAAGGCCGAACCGACCCGTTACGCTACGAAATGGCAAAGTTATAAAAAACTCTTGTTTCGCGGGGGTATGTAGTTGAATTATTTAGGGTCAGCTGAATTTTAAGTGCTTATTTTTGTTTTCCCAATGATTCTGAAACAAAATCAACGTTTTATTGCACTTTTTTTTCGATGAAAAAATCGTCGGTACCTATTTGAATAATCATCGCACCTCCTTCGAAAGAGGCATTTTCTTTTTGAGATAAGTCAGATACACTTGGAGGCAACACTCTTTCGCCTTCAGCCTGATTTCCGTTGGTCAATGCCCCTAACATAGCAACACCTATTTCATTGGTATGCTGTCGAGAAAAAGTGATTGAGTAGTTTCCCATTTCAATCGTTTCTTCCGGTTTTTTGGAATAGATGTAAACGCCTCTCATTTTGTCGGAATTGAGATGTCCGGCAATAAAATCGGAAATTCTATTTATCAATGAATAGGCATCTCCTAAGAGTTTCACGCTTTTGCTTTGCATGACAGATTCGCTGTAATCAATCCCAAAAGGTGAAAACCCTATCGCATCCCATTCGCCGATAAGATAAAAAGGTCTGACTGCCGAAATATTACTTTCCGGGATTAGGATCGGATTATTCTTATACGAAAAGGCTTCACATATCTCATCCAGGTTTTGGGGATACGCATTGGGAGTCAGAATGTCCAAAGAAGGAGCTACTGCTTTATAGATATCATAAAAATCCGGGATTGAACAACCATTACCCAAACTACGTCCTCTTGAATTTACACTACCTGTCGCATTTGTAAATGTGGGCAATGGAAGAATTTTTTTTCCGGCAGTTGACAGTTCTTCCAGATAATTCGCAAAAGCAAACGCGGTGAACAAATGTTCTGTTAAATGTAAAATGGGCTTCGTTCCATTGTCTTTTGTCAAACTTTTCCCAAATATTGTTTCCCAGTCTCCTTTTGTTTGATATCCATTGTTCTTCCAGGCAGCTTCAATATCTGGCTGCATAGTACCCTTATTTTTAACAAGATAGTCTATAACTTTATGAGGAACATCGGAATTCCATGCTTTGTTGGCTGAAGCGGAGCAATCACGTGTGGGAGTCTTAAGACCAGGCTCATTACCCACCTGAATCATGATCACCGTACCCGCTTTATCAACGTCTTTAATATGTTTTAATAAAGCCAGATACGCTTTTTTATCTGCTTCAATGATATTCGAATCATACAACGTAGGCAACTCCAATTCTTTTCCTGAAGGATCTTTAGCACGGGGAAAACGACTCGGATTCTTTTTAACCCAGTTCGGAGCATAAGTCATAAAAGGGTTTTTAAACGAGCCAAACCAAATTAATGCCACTTTGAGTTTATGCTCCCTCGCTCCTTTAATAATCGCATCGACATGAGAGAAATCAAAAACCCCTTCTTGGGGTTCTACCAATTCCCATGAAGCTGTAGCAATAACACTATTCAAATTCATTTTTACCAGATTATCCCATACATTATCCAAATAATCCACATTTGAACAGGTCGAATTATGTAATTCTCCGGATAACATAAAAAAAGGTTTTCCATCCACTTTGAGAATCGTGTTTTTCCCAGAACGATCCAGTTGTGACATTTGAGCAGAAACACTCATCACTGTCACTAATAACAAAACAAACAGCACATATTTTTTCATGAGTAAATCATTGTTTTTAAAAATTTATTCGTCTAACAGATCAATCCAACGTATAAACGCCGGCTTTCTTAAATGTCTTAAGCGGTTTACGATCTGTTTTCTTTCCGATATGTAAAATACAACCCTCCGGAATTTCTATCTCATTGGAGCCTGACTTAGAAAAGTGATAACGAATCATCCCCTCTTTTAATGGAATTGTACCCTTCATCCAGTCGAGATGCAATAAATCAGGGTCAAGGTAATATTCATTGATCTTTTTATCCGATTGATCAAAACCAAGCATACCATTCAATATGGCTACAACAGGGGGTACTCCATTCGCTCCATGGCAAAGACTTAATCCATAAGGACGACGATAAAAGACTAATTGTTCAGTACGGGATGCTTTGGGAGAAAAGTTTTCTGGGAACCGGGTATGTCCCTGTTCCAGCCAATCACCCCATACCATATTTAATAGTTGCAACATATCCTTTATTCGCCCGGCTTTGATATAAGCCAAAAATTCGTATCCTTTTTCATAACTGATATCTTCCTTATAATAAGGAATTTCAGGAATAATGTTATTAAAAAGATGATCATAATCTGTGGCAGGATAAAGGTCTGTCAATACAGCCCAGTATTGAGCATGGTGTGAAATACGGGTATCCTTCTCTCCTTCGTCAGTATATCCGTTAATAAATGCTTTTCGCTGATCATCCCAGAAATGAGTTAAAATACTCTTTTTAAGATTTTCTGCATATTGCCTGTATGTCCGGGCTAACGAACGGTCTTTCCACAAATCAGCAAAATAACTTCCAATTTGAAAATTATGATATAACATGATCTGCCCGTAAGTGGCTATACCCTTTCCCGAAGGTCCGTTTTTTGTCGCCCAACCCGGTATAAATCCGGAAGTCGAGTGAGTCGAAGATATAAACCCGTTCTCATCTTGCATAGTCATATACAATGACAACATCTGTACAATCCGGTCTTTATACATCAACAATGTTTCAAGATTGCCATAACGCAGATAAAAATGTTTGAAGCCCACTAAAGCATGGAGTGGATAATCGACAATTCCAAGGTCTGAAGTTTGCGGATTTGGAGGCATCAATGCGATAGAAAGACCGTTCCTGGAAACTTGTTCATCACCGAAAAGATAGTCTCCGGCAAACATACTGGCTATAGCATCCATCGACCAGGGAAGATAATCTCTTTTTACGCCATCCAGATAAAACTGATGCATACTGGTATGTAGAGATGCTCCCCCGGCTCTGAATAACCGATTCAAGGAGTCATCATTTGACTCAAACTCCATTTGGTAAGTAACCGGCCATAAAATAGCATCAAATACAATTGAGGTAATCTGACATCCGGCCTCACTTTCTATGGCAAGATATCTCAATGCTCTTTCCGGCAAAACAAATTCCTGAGTCTCTCCTGTTAGATGCACATCTGGAATAGGGTACTGCTCATACAATTTTTCATCTGTATTCAGCGCTTCTTCAGGAGTCTCTCCGACCCTGAATGAAAGACGACCTTCCCCTGTCACATTCAACCGCACGGTTCCCACCTCCAGGTGCCGGAAATCAAATAAAGCATATCCTCTTCTGTTTATCTTGTAAGAGCCGGCTACGGCCATTGAATTCCTGACAGGAATAAACTCATAAGGATTGATGCGAACTGTCATTTCCTGCTTGTCATCAGGGAAGACATCCGGTTTATTATACATCGAATAGGTTTCAGGCAAATTCCACGAACGGCCGTCTAAACTAACCTCCCACCCTTTAATATCTGATAATCCTTTTCCATCTACAATCAGGGATGGCAAGCGATCCGTTGTATTAATTTCAAACTGTAAAATATACACACCCGGAGATAAAGAAAATTCACGTATATCTTCATTTTGTCTTTCTCCATTTATCGTACAGACAATAACCCCTGCTCCATTCCACTTCAATAACGTATGCTCTTTGACATTCACCTTTCGTTTAAAAAATGTCTGATAACTATCTTTATTGAATTTCCCGGGATAACCGACATTGACACAACGCTCTTCCGATATTTTTTTTAACTGCTTCTGCATATGGGCAGCCAGCTGTCCCGGATACCACATATATGTACTTTGCCAGACTTCTTGAGACTGGTTAGAAATAACCTGACAAGTTGAATCTAATAGAGGATCAAATTGGTCTGTTTGCGCCCGCAAAACATTTCCATGGAAAAACAAACTGAATAAAAGGATAAAAAAACTGATTATTCTTTTCATACGGCATTATTTATTTTTTATATTTAGGTCGGAACTCACACGAATGTTATTGCCTTTCACTTAAAACGGCGCTTTAGCGAAACAGTTTTAATGGCTCGTTGCATAAAACTTGTGCTTCTATTTATTGCTACAAAAGAATATTTTTTTCAGGAATAAAACGTTTTCTTTTTGATATTTACCTTTTCTTATATGACAGCACAAAAAAAGGGTGTCAAAAGTGCAATTGCACTTTGAACACCCCTTTATTAAACAACACGGAGGCTTTCACTCCCTTCCTATTGTCGAATAGTATATTTAATTGTTTTCCGGACGAAGTTTACGTACTACTGCACCAGCTTGCCACATTTCGCTTTCACGCAATGCTTTCAACTCTTTCTCCAGCCCTTCGCGATAATCCGGTTTACTGTTTGTATCGATCGAGCGTTGTGCTTCGTTTCCACAGGCTACTTCTTTATACAGTTTTTCAAATACCGGTTTGGAAGCATCATGGAACGGTCCCATCCAATCTAAAGCGCCACGTTGTGCGGTAGTTGAACAGTTGGCGTACATCCAGTCCATACCGTTTTCTGCAAATAAAGGCATCAGGGATTGAGTTAACTCTTCAACCGTTTCATTGAACGCTTCTGATGGAGTATGTCCATTCGCACGTAAGACTTCATATTGAGCCAACAACAGGCCTTGTATAGCTCCCATCAATGTACCGCGTTCACCGGTCAGGTCTGAATAAACTTCTCTCTGGAAAGTTGTTTCAAACAGATAACCCGAACCAACACCAATACCCAATGCAACCACACGCTCCCAGGCTTTACCTGTCGCATCCTGGAAAATAGCAAAACTGGAATTCAATCCACGTCCTTCAAGGAACATACGACGCAGAGAAGTTCCGGAACCTTTCGGTGCTACCAGAATGACATCAATATCTGCCGGTGGAACGATATTTGTACGTTCTTTATAAGTAATCCCGAAGCCGTGAGAAAAATACAATGCTTTACCCGGAGTCAGGTATTTTTTAATACGTGGCCATACCTCTATCTGAGCGGCATCTGAAAGCAGATACTGGATGATTGTTGCCCGTTCGCACGCTTCTTCGATATCAAAAAGCGTTTCTCCCGGAACCCATCCGTCAGCGACAGCTTTTTCCCACGTTTGTCCTCCTTTGCGTTGCCCAACGATCACATTGAATCCATTATCGCGCAAGTTCAGACTTTGTCCAGGTCCTTGTACGCCATAACCGATCACAGCGATTATCTCATCTTTTAATACTTCTCTAGCTTTCTCTAATGGAAACTCTTCGCGGGTAACAACATTCTCTTCCACTCCGCCAAAATTCATTACTGCCATTTTTTATCAATTTATTATATTAGTAATACTCTTAATAGTCTTATCTCTTTATATCAACCTTTCGCTTCCGTCCAGGTTGCAGCCGCACGACAGATCGCTTTACCGTCATGACAAATCGCCATATTATATCTATTTTGCACAGCTTCTTCTTTATGTAACGTCAGCGGCATACCATATTTACCTTCAGACATATAGGCGATCTCGAAACGTTGCACTTCTCTTGCTTTAAACATCTCCAAATCAAATAGATCTAACAGATGTTCCATATATTTAATGCTGTTCAGATGTCCGTTCACATCCAGATCGCTGTATTTAATCTGATAAGGAACGCCGGGAGTATTGCTCTCCACAGGGGATATTTTGCCGGGACGTTCGATCGGACAAGAACGATCGGAAAGATAAACACTTAACCCCTCTATATCCAACGAAGTAGGCCGACGTGTCTCCATGTCGATCGCCGCCCAGATCGAACGGGCAAAAGCCATACTTTTTCCCGTATCATCGGTCAATTCAAAACAACGACTCGTAAACAAACGTCCCACCTCATCAATCCAAGTATATACTTTGATCGGTTGAGACATACTCGGATATTCCTGAATTTCGATCGCCAGGCGCGAAAGCACCCAGGCGGTATGCTTTTCACTCATGTCATTAAACCCAAAACCACGCGTGGATGCATGATTAGAAGCAGCATGCATCAAATAATTCCCGATCATCGGAATCGTTACCCGCCCTCTGAAATCGAGAAGATACTCTTCCGTTACAAAATGAAATTCACCAACCTTTTCCACGTATCTTAATTATTAATCATTCACCATTATTCTCCTCTCCTACCTTCTCTTTCATCGAAGCCAGCATATCACTCAACCGCTCTACTTTGCTCTTTGTGATAGCAATACGCCCCGAACGAATAAATTGCAACACACCGATTGTCTGACTCAACTCATTGAAAAGCGCTTGTGTTTCGGCATAATGTCCGCTTTTCTCAAGCACCACCATATCTTCATTGATTTCAAGCACATGGGCATTGTATTTACGAATCAACTCTTCCGCTCCATTCATCTTAATAAACAAGTCCGTACTCAGTTTATACAAGGCGATCTCTTGATGTACAAGATCTTCATCGGTATTATAATAAGCTTTCAGGATATCCACTCGTTTGTCGATCTGTTTGACCACCTTATCCATCATGTCTTCCGTCGCAAAGGTAGTAATTGTAAATTTATGTACCCCTTTTATAGCCGACGGAGAAACCGATAAGGTCTCAATATTCAACTGCCGACGAGTAAATACAATCGTTATCTGGTTTAATAAACCTACTGTATTCTCCGAAAATATAATAACCGTATATAATTTCTTTTCCATATTCTTTAACTGAAGTTTGAAGTTAGAAGTATCCTTTCTAATTGTCAATTATCCATTGTCTATCCGAATATCATTTTGGGAAAATGATATTTGTCAGGCATGCCCCTGCCGGAATCATCGGATAAACCATTCCATTCGGTTCTACATTGGCAACCAATAGATAAGGACCGTCATAATTTAGCATCTCCTCAATCGCTTCGTCCAGTTCCTCCCGTTTTTCCACCAGGCGGCTGCCAATAGCATACGCTTTAGCTATGCCTACAAAATCAGGGTTTACCATAATCGTCCCTGAATAACGTTCCTGGAAGAACAACTCCTGCCATTGACGCACCATTCCCAGGAAGTTATTGTTTAATACAATCATTTTGAGATGGAGGTTTTCCTGCATAATCGTTCCAAACTCCTGTATGGTCATCTGCAATCCACCATCACCTAAAAAAAGACATACTGTACGATCCGGTGCTCCGAACTTCGCACCAATAGCTGCCGGTAAACCAAAGCCCATGGTACCCAGCCCGCCTGATGTCACCACACTTCGGGTCTGACTGTATTTAAAATAACGAATACCCATCATCTGGTTCTGACCAACATCCGTCACCAATATCGCTTTATTATCTGTAGCCTCCGATACTTTCCGGATGATTTCACCCATTTTCAAAGACCCTTCTGTTGGAAAAACCTCTTTTTGAATAACCTTACGGTTTTCTTCCTCTTCATCCGCATCAAAAGAGGTAATCCATGTTGTATGTTTAGCCGGCTTTATCAATTCTACAACAGCCGACAACGTTTCTTTCGCATCACCGCAAACATCGACATCTACCGGTACGTTTTTGCCAATTTCACTATTATCGATATCAAAATGGATGATCCGAGCCTGTTTGGCATAAGTTTCAAGATTACCGGTCACCCGATCATCAAAACGCATACCGATAGCAATAAGGAGATCGCATTCCATCGTCTTCCGGTTTGGCCCGACATTTCCATGCATGCCCAACAGCCCTTTATTCAAACGATAATCACTCGGGAGAGCTGATAAACCCAATGCTGTCATTCCGGCAGGGATATCTGCTTTTTCGAGAAAAGTCATCAACTCTTTTTCAGCATGACTAAGAATCACTCCTTGACCAATCAAAGCAAACGGTTTTCGGGCATTATTGATTAGTTCGGCTGCCGATCGGATCTGTTCCGGATCAATATCCGGTATGGGTTGATAACTACGGATGTAGTTGACTTTCTCATACACATAATCGATCAGTCCTACTTGTGCATCTTTGGCAAGGTCGATTACAACCGGCCCCGGTCTACCCGTTGAAGCGATATAAAAAGCACGGGATATCGCCCAAGCGATCTCTTCAGGTTTCCGTACCTGATAAGCCCATTTGGTAATCGGTTGAGTAATACCGATCACATCTATTTCCTGAAAAGCGTCTGTCCCCAATAAAGAAGAAGGTACTTGCCCGGTAATCACCACAATCGGCGTACTGTCCATCATCGCATCGGCTATACCGGTAATGGTATTGGTCGCACCGGGACCAGAAGTTACAATTGTCACTCCTACCTTTCCTGATACACGAGCATATCCCTGCGCCGCATGCGTAGCCCCCTGCTCGTGGCGTACCAATACTAATTTCAACTGGTCGGTATAATCATATAAACTATCGAATATAGGAATCGCTTGTCCGCCCGGATATCCGAAGATCGTATCTACGCCTTCTGCTATTAAGGTTTTTAACAAGGCCTCCGAGCCAGTTATTTTTTGTCCCATCATATGATTCTTTTTTACTTTAACACTTTGTATCTACAGTTCCCGCACTTGATGTGGGATCGCATTAAAACTGTCCGTATCTTTTTCTTTGAAGAGTGATACAACTCATTCTTTTGCAGCTCCGCATCAAGTGCGAGCACAGGTTAATCTTCAACAATGCGAACCCCACCTTTATCGGCCGACGATACCATTTTAGCATACGCCTTTAATGATCTGGATATAGTCCGTTCACGTAATGGAGGTGTATACGCTTTCGCCCCGCGTGCCTCTTCAACGGCACGGCGTGCAGCTATTTCTTCATTCGTCAACTGGACATTTATTGTTCTTTCAGGGATATTTATTTCAATGATATCACCATCTTTTATTAAAGCAATTGCTCCTCCTGATGCTGCTTCCGGAGAAACATGGCCAATAGAGAGTCCTGAAGTGCCTCCACTGAAACGCCCGTCGGTAATCAGTGCACAATCCTTACCCAGATGTTTACTTTTAATATACGAGGTAGGATACAACATTTCCTGCATACCCGGCCCCCCTTTAGGCCCTTCATAGGTAATCACCACAACATCTCCGGCTACGACCTGATCCTTCAATATACCTTCACAAGCTGCATCCTGTGAATCGAATACTTTGGCAGGCCCGGTAAACCGAAAGATACTTTCATCGACTCCGGCAGTTTTTACCACACATCCGGCTTCGGCTATATTTCCATATAAGACCGCCAACCCACCATCTTTGACATAGGCATGTTCCATATCCCGGATACATCCGGCTGTACGATCCGTATCCAACGACTTATAGTAGGTCTCTTGTGAGCCAAGTATCAAATTGAATTTGTGTGCCGGTGCACTTTTATAAAGCGCAACAGCTTCTTCCAGAAGATTAGGAGATGTAATGGCGTATCGATTTATCGCTTCCGAGAGAGTCAGTCCGTCAACGCGTTTAACAGAACCATCAATCAAACCGCCCTTTTCTAATTCAGCCAAAATACCGATAATACCTCCTGCTCGATTCACATCCTGTATATGGTAAGAGCAACTGGGTGCAACTTTGCATAACACCGGTGTTTTACGGGATAAATAATCGATATCCTTCATCGTGAACTCAACTTCTGCTTCATGTGCAACAGCGAGTAAATGAAGTACCGTATTGGTTGACCCACCCATCGCTATATCCAATGTCATCGCATTCAGAAAAGCCTCACGAGTAGCGATACGGCGTGGCAATACCGATTCGTCTCCATCCCGATAATATTTATAGGCATTTTCAACAATTAATTTAGCCGCTTTTTCAAACAGAACTGTTCGGTTTGCATGGGTAGCCACCACCGTACCGTTCCCTGGTAAGGCCAGTCCGATCGCTTCATTCAAACAATTCATGGAGTTTGCCGTGAACATTCCCGAACAGCTGCCACATGTCGGACAAGCCGCACGTTCTACTTTCTCCACCTGCTCGTCGCTGATCGAATCATCCGCCGCTTCAATCATCGCATCAATCAGATCCAGATAACGGCCGTCTAATTCTCCGGCTTCCATAGGGCCACCGGATACAAATATGGCAGGAATATTCAGACGCATAGCAGCCATTAACATTCCCGGAGTAATCTTATCACAATTACTGATGCATACCATCGCATCTGCCTTATGAGCATTGACCATATATTCGACACTATCAGCTATCAAATCGCGTGAAGGAAGCGAATACAGCATACCATCATGCCCCATGGCAATTCCATCGTCAATAGCGATTGTATTGAATTCGGCCGCAAAACAACCCAACTTTTCGATTTCCGCTTTGACTTGCTGCCCAATCTCATGCAAATGCACATGTCCCGGCACAAACTGTGTAAATGAATTGACAATCGCTATAATCGGCCGGCCAAACTGCTCTTCTTTCATGCCATTGGCACGCCAAAGTGCCCGTGCACCTGCCATTCGGCGACCTTCGGTACTATATGAACTGCGTAATTTATTTATCATATTTTTTATTTATTTGAAGTTTGAAGATAGAAGTTGGAAGTTACTCCTATCTTCAATATCATTTACAAAAAAAGCCTTTCCCGTATGGAGAAAGGCCCTATGTTTATCCTCTTGATTGAACAGTTACTACATACCTTTCTCCCTTACCTGCTAATGACTAGAAGGACGACCACGAGAATACTATGTAATACGTTCTTAAACATTTTTCTTGATCTGATGTCATGTTCGACGGTGCAAATGTAGAATAATAATCCTTTTCAGCAAAGGATTTAAAAGATTTTTCTTGATTTTTCTTTCAATTAGCAAGGAAACAAGACTTTCTTTCTACAATTTGGCAAATAGAAAACAGAATATCCATCCGCTCCAAATTCATTGGTTGGTTTTCGAAAAGACTACATATTCGGACTTAGCTATACTTTCTGAAAAAGACCTCTTTTTAACTTATCTCACACTGTCCTAACATCGGATAAAATAAACTGACCATCTCTTCACGCGTATAGATCGATTGAAACTCACTGACCAAACTTTCGAATACCGAAAAAGACCACTCTTCACGATTAGACGTAATCAGATGTTTCCATAATAAGATTTCTGCCTGTTTTTTTATCGGAAGAACTGCGTAACAGGAATGATATCCTCTATACAACAGTTTCAAGGTCTCAAAATAACGTTTATTCTCTGAGCGCTCCAACTCTCCACAATGAATAATCGCATAAGTCGACTTTTTAAGAGAACCACAATCGATATCTACCCACGGAGGTAATAAAATCATTTCGCCCTCTTGCAGCGGATAAAACCCATAATATTCGCCACTTAAATACATTTCACCCTGCAATAAAAAGAAAATACGATACGAATAACTTCGAGTAAATCTCCTCACATTATATGGAGAGAGTTCACGATAAATCACATTTTCAACAATCTTATTCAGCCGGTTATCTCGCCGCTCCAGCCCTAAGACATATGCATTTGTTTTACTGTTTGCTACTTCTAGTTCCATGTTTATCTAAAAAGGTTTTAACATTAGGTTTTGGAATCCATTCTCACATACTTAAAACCCAAACATCAACCTTTTTGTTTACAGAAACCCTCTTCTTTTTTTATTTTTTTGAATATGGAGGGAAAATGGGGGCAATAGATAAAAAAAGAGGATGTCTAAAAAGTACAGCTTATCTTTGAATAGGTTACAAGTCGTTAAAGTTACCCCGTGAGGGGTAAAATATGCATAACCCCGGGGAAAACCCGGGGCAGTTTAGACCACTACTATTCTAGAACCCCGAAGAGGGTTCAACCCTTGTCAGGGTTGATTGAAACACGTTTGACAACCTGACAATTTAAACTACATCAAATAATTTTCAGAGTTTATGGACAACCTTCCTTGTGACAATCCGATTTTGGTTGTCAACAATACGCACAAACATCGCTCCTTTATATTGCAGAGGTATCGATACTGTCGGCTGATCTGTTCTCTTTTCAACACTCAAACGCCCGACTGCATCATAAACATAAATCGAAGAAGGTGCAGTCATTCCCGACACCACAAGCCGATGATTGTCTATCATAACCTGAATAGCAAAATCCTCTACCGGTTGAATACCATCTATCTCCTGATCGGCAACGATCACCAGATCCGTACAATTTTCAGGAATAAGGTATTCCACCTCCCTGGTTGCAAACTCCCTGGTAAACGTCTGTCCTCCGACCGTCGCCGTAATACGCCAGCCTATCGTTTCCGGCTCTTCACCTTCCCATTTGATTTTAAGAGTTTCGCCGGTAAAATATTGCCCATTGAATGACGAATAAAATAATGGAACATCATTGATCGACACTATTCCTGAAGCCTTCAGCGCCTTAGGGATAGTTAATTTGACCGGAGTCAATCCTTTCAATCCGAAATGTTCCCGCAAATGTTCGTACATATAACTATTCCGGTCGAGGCACCACTTTTTCATCCGAGCCACCTCACTCTCCCAATAGTCCATATCTCTGAGTGGCCATCGTTGACGATGATAAGTCATTTCAGGGGCGATCAACTGTTGAATACTATCTATAACATGTGAAGTCGCATCATAATGGAGTATATCTCCCATATAAACCGCAAAAGCAGAGTAGAATTTTTTCTTAAACACATCTTGCGACAGAAGAGAGGTAAACAATATCTTAAAATATTTCATTTGTGTTGTATCCGTATTATATGCCAACGCATTATAATCAGGCGCTTGAGCATACCCCAGACCAAGATCCGTATCTTTTACGATAAACCGCCATTTCCCCTCATCAGTCTTTGGTCGCCATAAAACGACATTACCATGTGGGAAATCAGTATTGGCCACATAGATCTGCAAAATCATATAATTAATAAATTCATCCAAATCAACCATATCCATGATCTCGTCATAAGGAACCTGATCGGAAGGAAGCAATAATTTGGCGACCATATCATTTAGAGCCAGCCGGTCTCCAGCCTTTACCTCCGAAATGGCACCCGCCCAATTTTCAATCATATCAATATTCTCAAGTCCATCGTAATTGGCTATCACAAAATCATCATTCGAACGCTCACGTAAGTTCTGAATACCAAAATACTGTCCGTTGATAAAAAGAATAGCCGGCTGATAGGCCTGATAATCCAAATCTACTTTTTCACCCATAAACAACTGGATAGCCGCATCCCGGAAATGTGTATTATAAAAATCATTCCCGGAATTACGAATCATAAACGATTTGATTTCCTGATCGGGTTTATCTTTAAAGAGTGGATAATCGTATCTTTTTTGCCCAAAACGTTTGTTGGCATAAAGTATTAAACTCTTTTGCGGATACATCCGGGAATAACCACCAGATGTTCGCATCTCTTCTAACTGATTCAGCACACTGCCTTCGTCCTCCGAGGTAAAATATTCAAAATGTACCGGCCGCCGCCAGTCCTGACTATAATTCGGATTTTCCTTATCTTTTCCTTCCGTATAAATTCCGAGGTCGTCATCCCACAAAAACGTAGGATCCAAACTCAATGAAATAATTGGCAAGGTCAATTCCCTGTCAGTAATAATATACGATTGAACAGCCGAACGGTTTATCAGGTAACCGGGTGCAATAATCTTTGCACGTATGGATGTCGGTTCTGTAAGAGTTATTGAACCGGTATAAGGAATAGACTCCACCGTTGGTTCCGAGCCATCAGTTGTATAACGAATATCAGCTTCTGTAATTCCATCCGGAATATCTTCCGGCAATAATAAGCTAACACTTACTTCCTGTTTATAAACCCCACCTCTTAAACTAAATACCGGAGAAGGCAACAATACGTCAGCAATCGCACCTTTATTTTTGTGACCTGCTGTAGGAGTGACAAAATAAGCCCATTCCTCTATTCCGTCTTCTATTCTGCCTCGCGCAATATTGGGTGCCGGCTGTTTGGGGATATCAACCACCTCATCTTCAAGCTCCCCTTTTGCATTATACAGATAGATGACTCCATTCTTTCCACTCTCCAAACGAAAAGAAGTGTGCAACCCTGCCTCTACCTTGTCACAATAGATCATCAAATACCCTTGGGCAGGAATAATTGTAGACTCTTTGATCTCCCATCCGCTAGGGAAAATCGCTTGATCCGAAATATTCCACCCTTTAATATCAACAGGTTGGCTGCTATCATTATACAACTCTACCCAACTATCCGGAAACTCATTCAGGTCATCCACAAGATAGTCTATATTACTCTGCATAAACTCGTTAATCCACACTTTAGCCGAAGAAAAAGGCATTGAAAAACAGATGGATAAAAACAAAAAGAACAATTGTCGCTTCATAAATTTATTAGGTTATTGTTTAGGGTTCCCCCCCTAGCGAACAAAGAAAAAAACAAAAAAGCGAAAAAACAAATAATTTCAAAGCGCAATACGACGTATAGAACGACAAAAAACAGGCTATATATCCGAATGAATAGATCCAAAAGCACAACGAAGCCATGATCTCCTTCTCACAGGAATACACCAAATATCCCCTGAGTGTTTTTATTTTTATTATCCACCTTCTATGCCCTCCTACACATTCCGTTATTTACATGTATACAAAACAGCATAATCCTATAAACTATCTAACATATTTCATCAAGCACAATATATTTACTGCGATATATCGCTTCCTTGATATACCGTTAATATCATATACTTGAACATCTTTCTTTTATATATGCTTAATATGTACATTCTGATTATGCATTTTATACATCAAAATCTATGTTTCATATATATACATCCATATAGATACTACACAAAACATATATATAATATATCGACATATTACTATATCTAAACTATCATATTATATATATCCGATAATATATATAAATATTTTATATAATATATATATCCAATCTAAAATATCTATAACATCTAATATCATATTTACAATACATTTAAAGCATATGTATAACATCCACAATATCAGTTGCAGTCAGGTCATATTTCATTTTAACATTTAAACACACTACTCAAACAGATATGTATCCATTTATATATCTATACATCACACATTTTTACTAGAAATAGAACCTTTAAAATCTAAAATAATTCAACATAAATTAATATTATAAAACACTCTATAAGGATATTTTCAAATACAAAACAAAATTTTCAAAAAACCCATTCAAGAAAAAAGCCAAGATAGCTAAATAATACGAAAACGTAACCCGCGCAAATCCAGACCAAACAAACATAAAATTAGTCTGATTGCAGAATAGGGTGATTTAAACCCCTCCACCACTCGCCTATTTATGGACAAGAAATAAGGAAATACAAAAAAACGCAAGGATCTGAATCTTAATTATTCGTAATTCACTATCTATCAATCATCAATGTCGCATTTCAACAACTTTCAAAAAATAGCAATCCAGAAAGAACAGAGTCTGCAAACAGTTATATTCGACTCTGTTTCTATGCTGTCTGTCCCTTCGTGTGGTTTTTGAAAATCCACATATTATTCTCTTTACACCATCCTATAAAGATAAGAACATGATTATGACTGCTTTTCTGTAGTATGCAAACTATATTTTTGTTATACCTACCTCTATTTTCTGTTAGAGGTACGTCTAAAATCATTTAGAGGTACGTCTAAATCTGTTTAGAGGTACGTCTAAAATCATTTAGAGGTACCTCTAACAAAAAAGTGTTCATTATATTTCAAATAAACCGACAGCGAAGTGACGTTTTTTTATTTGATTCATTCACGGAGTAATACCGCAAAAGGGGAAGATATTGTTGCCTACTCTAATCTTTGGCGCAGTTTCTCCCTGCTTTTGACACATTTACCTCCCCAGACGCGAACAAAAAAGTGAAACTGTATATAATTTTTGTACCTTTGTACGCTTAATTTCGTAATTAATAGGTATACAAGATGATCACAGTCAACAATCTGGACGTACAATTCGGTAAAAGAATCCTGTTTCAGGATGTCAATTTAAAATTCACTCCTGGCAACTGCTACGGGATAATCGGTGCCAACGGTGCCGGCAAATCTACTTTATTAAAAATAATCAGCCAACAAATGGATCCTACCCGGGGTACTGTTGCGTTGGGGCCTGGAGAACGACTATCCGTTCTCAGCCAGGATCACTTTGCATTCGACGAATATACCGTACTGGATACTGTTTTAATGGGATATACCGAACTGTGGGAGGTGATGACCGAAAAAAACGCGCTGTATGAAAAACCGGACTTTAGCGATGCGGATGGTATCCGTGTTTCCGAATTGGAAGAAAAATTCGCTGAGATGGAAGGTTGGAATGCCGAAAGTGATGCTGCCAGCTTGTTAAGCGGCTTGGGCATCAGCGAAGAGTTGCATTACAACCTGATGAAAGATCTGAGTGGTAAACAAAAAGTACGTATCTTATTAGCACGTGCACTATTCGGACAACCGGATAACCTGTTGCTCGATGAGCCAACCAATGATCTGGACCTTGAAACAGTAATGTGGCTTGAGAATTATCTGTCTAATTTTGAAAATACAGTATTGGTTGTCAGTCATGACCGTCACTTTTTGGATTCGGTCTGCACACATACAGTCGATATCGACTTCGGTAAACTCCAGATGTTTGCCGGGAACTATAGCTTCTGGTACGAATCGAGCCAGTTAGCGTTGCGCCAACAACAACAGCAAAACAAAAAAGCAGAAGAGAAGAAGAAGGAGTTGGAAGAATTTATCCGTCGTTTTAGTGCGAATGTGGCTAAATCCAAACAGACCACCAGCCGCAAAAAAATGATTGAAAAATTGAATATCGAAGAGATTAAACCCTCTTCACGCCGCTATCCCGGAATCCTTTTCACACCCAATCGCGAACCGGGCAACCAGATATTGGAAGTGAAAGGACTCGCCAAAAGCGTTGACGGGAAAGTATTATTTCAGGACTTGAATTTCAATGTCGAGAAAGATGATAAAATCGTGTTCCTCAGCCGCGATCCACGTGCGATGACTGCGCTTTTTCAAATCATTAATGGCGAGGAAAAGGCCGACGCTGGTACTTTCCAATGGGGGCAAACCATTACAACCACTTATCTTCCAGTGGATAATTCCGATTATTTCAATTCCGATTACAACCTGATCGAATGGTTAACACAATTTTCTCCGGACACCAACGAAGTTTTCCTCAAAGGTTTCCTTGGACGTATGCTTTTCTCGGGTGAAGAGTTATTAAAAAAGGTCAGTGTATTGTCGGGAGGTGAGAAGATGCGTTGTATGATCTCACGGATGATGCTGACGGATGCCAATGTATTGATCCTGGATACACCAACCAATCACCTGGATCTCGAATCTATTCAGGCATTTAATAATACGTTGCGTACATTTAAAGGAAACATTCTGTTTTCAAGTCATGACCATGAGTTTATTCAAACCGTCTCCAACCGGATTATCGAACTGACTCCGAATGGTATTATCGACAAGATGATGGACTATGACGATTATATTACTGATCCGATTGTAGCTGATCTCCGACAAAAATTTTACCAATAAATGAAACAACGAATACTGTTCATATTAGCTGTATTCGTCGCATGGTTACCGGTATTTGTCATTCAGAAACCGGTATTCATGCTTTATCACCTTTCGCAGACCGCAGACGTTTCTTTGACAGAATGGATACTGGTGATCTGGAACGGATTAAAACTGGATTGTACGATTTCGGGTTACCTTACTGTCATTCCGCTATTAGCGACACTTGTTTCTATATGGCTCAACGGCTCTTGGCTACAGAAATTCATGAAAGGTTATTTCCTGGTTATGGCCATACTGGTAGCTATTATTTTTGCCGTCGATGTCGCGTTGTATGGTTTCTGGGGATTTCGCTTGGACGCAACAGTGCTTTTCTATCTACAGTCGCCTAAAGATGCGATGGCCAGTGTACCTGTCGGCACTTTTTTCTTGCAAATAGCTGTTTGTGCGATTTATGCATTTGCCATCTATTCGTTTTTTAAACGACTGATCATCCCATTGGTTCCAGTGACAAAAGCGCATCAACGCTTACTGGGAAGTCTGGCTGTTATTCTTCTGGGAGGCTTATTATTTCTACCTATCCGTGGTGGTGTTACCACCTCTACGGCCAATGTCGGAATGGTCTATTTCAGCAAGAATCAGTTTTTGAATCATGCGGCTATCAATCCGACTTTCAGTCTGATAGCTTCACTTTCCAAACAGCAAGATTTTGCGGCACAATTTGATTTTTTTCCGGAAGAGAAACGCGAAGAACTCTTTAATCAATTAGTTGCTTCCGGCAATTCTTCTCCGGATGAAAGTTCTACATTATTAAATACGACACGTCCAAATATCCTGATCATCTTACTGGAAAGCTTTTCGGCAAATGCCATCGAAGTGTTAGGCGGAGAAGCAGGAGTGACACCCAACCTGAACAGGCTTAGCCAAGAAGGTATCTTATTTACCAACCTATATGCGAACTCTTTTCGTACCGACAGAGGGATCGTTTCGGTCTTAAACGGTTATCTGGCTCAACCCACAACTTCAATCATGAAATATCCGGCAAAAAGCCAGACATTGCCGTCGATCGCCCGTACATTGGCGGATAATGGGTATGTCAATAATATGTTATACGGTGGTGATATAAATTTCACCAATATGCAGAGTTATTTTTTCAGTTCGGGATATAGTCATATTACGGCCGACAGGGATTTCCCCCTCTCTACCCGGTTAAATAAATGGGGAGCAAATGATAATGTCACCTTTTCATGGCTGTATGATTCGATGGTTGAAAAACAAAATTCCCCTACTCCATGGATGACTACCTTCCTCACACTGAGCAGTCACGAACCGTTTGAAGTACCGTTTCATCACCTGGAACATCCCTACCTCAACTCTGTTGCTTTTACCGATAGTTGCATAGGCAGTTTTATCGATCGATTAAAGACAGAGCCCATATGGAAAGATTTGTTGGTCGTAATGGTTTCCGACCATGGATTCAGATATCCTGATCATATGCCGGAATATGATCCGCGACGCTATCATATTCCTATGATATGGTTGGGCGGTGCTGTAAAAGAGCCTCAAATAATCGATACATATGGGGTACAAACCGACCTGTCGGCCACTTTATTGAATCAGCTAAACCTTCCTTGTAACGAATTCACGTTCAGTAAAGATTTACAGAATCCGGCAGATCCACATTATGTGTTCTATACATTCAACAACGGTTTTGGATTTATAGATGAAACAGGTCTCTCCGTTTTCGACAATGAAGGAGAAAAAACAGTACTAGAACAACCCACAACAGGAAGCACGCAACGTATTGAAAAAGGAAAAGCGTTATTGCAAACCCTTTATGATGATATGGGAGGAAGATAAAGGAGAGTTTTAAATAATTATCCTTCATCGTGTTTGATTCAAAAAACAAACACTATCTTTGCATAATTAGTGATATTGACAGATATATACCATTTTGAACTTCAACAACAAAGCAGACAGTGAACCGTATAAAACTATTTAGAGAGAGTAAATCCCTACTTACAATTATCCTGATTGTATTCTTTTGCAGTCATTTCAATTTATCGGCTACGACAAATAGTCCCACATCCGATTATATCCTTATTCTGAACCCTGACGCAGCAACCTGTGCCTGGGGAGAAATGATGATCGTTCCTGTGGCAAAAGAGTTGAGAGAAAAATATCCGGAATTGGATGTGCATATCGAATATATGTATGGCCTTGGAATGACCACAATGGAGGAAGTGGAGGGTTTTAAAACAAATTTATTTGAGAAATACAGTAAACCGCCTAAATATCTATTGCTCTTTGAAGCCGATATATATGGTTTCTTACATCAGGAGATTGCCGAACGCTGGAGTGATGTTCCGACCTTGCTGCTCGCACGCGAAGACTACATCGGACCACAACAGTATTACCTCGAACGCAAAGTTATTCCAGAGGCCGAACGTATCTCGCTGGGAAAAATGAGCCAAACAAACAAAAACCTGACAGCCATTATTAATCAGTTTGATGTTCCCGGTACGCTGGCGATCATGAAACAGATGCGTCCAAATATCGATAAGGTATTGTTTCTTACTGACGAACGTTATATCAGTGCCGTTCTGCGAAAAGAAGTGGAAGATGAATTGAAAACGAATTATCCGGAGTGGACTTTGGAGAATATGACACCGGACAAGCTAACGACTGATGAATTGATCAACATATTTCTTTCAACCCCGCAAGAGAGTGGTATCCTCTATTTTACCTGGTTTAATAATGAGTTGACTGGTGATAAAGATTTGATCTTACAAACCAATGCATACCGGATATTCAGCTTGTATGTCAATACGCCGATTATTGCCCTTAACGACGTGGGGATTAAAGAGAGTGGTATGCTTGGGGGGAGTTATACACGCTTTGAACAAGTTTTCGAGATAACTTTGCAAACAATAGATTGTATGATGGAAGGCCGAATCAAGGATCATATCATTTATGTTCCGACACCAATGCCGACATTCAACTATCTGGCAATGCTAAAGCATCATATTTCCTTGTCGCAAATTCCTTCAAACACCTATTTGTACAACCGCCCGCTCACTTTCCTGGAACGTAATAAAACGCTGATAATCTGGCTAACAATTATCATCATGTTGAGTTTCTTCCTTGCCCGTCTGCTTTTGTTTTTGCAAAAACGTAAAATGCAGGATAAAGAGATCAAATTATTGGAAAAATATGGGAACTTATTCAATAATATGCCGCTTGGATATCAGCAGTTGCAATTAATTTCGGACGAAAAAGGAGAACCTATCGATTTTCTGATCTCTGAAATTAACCCCAACCTAGACGAACTGTTGGAACCCTCGATACATTTAGTCAATAAAAAAGTCAGCGAGGTCTGTCCTCATCTGCAACCTAAATTTATCAATCTGTATAAAACCGTCAAGAGTTCTAAGGAACAAAAGGCGGATATCACTTATTATCATGAAAATACCGGACAGTATTTCAGCGTAATCATCTCTTTTTCAAGCGCCAACGACTGCTTGGATCTCTTTTTTGTGGATACAACCGAATTGTACAAAACGCAACAGGAATTGACAACAGCCAAAGACAGGGCGGAAGATGCCAACCGGTTAAAATCAGCTTTCTTGGCAAATATGAGTCACGAAATACGTACACCACTCAACGCGATCGTCGGATTCTCCAGCATACTCTCCACAGCTGAAGATGAAGAAGAAAAACAAAATTATATCAATATTATTGAAAGTAATAACCAACTACTTCTGCAACTGATAAACGACATCCTGGATTTATCGAAAATCGAAGCGGGAGTAATGGATTATAATTACACGAATATTAATCTGAATACACTATTAACAGAACTGAAAGATTCGACTCAAAACAGAGTGAAAAAGAATGTGGAAGTTCTGTTTGATGAGAAACTGCCTATCTGTTATATACATGCGGAGAAGACGCGCTTGACTCAAGTGATGAACAATCTATTAAGTAATGCGTCCAAATTTACCAAAGAAGGGTCTATTCGTATTGGATACAAAGTTAATAATGAAGATACTCTTTATTTCTATGTGGCTGATACGGGAAGTGGCATTTCGAAAGATCAGCTGGGAACTATTTTCGGACGGTTTGTCAAACTAAACAATTTTGTGCCTGGAACCGGATTAGGATTATCACTTTGTCAGACCATTGTGCATAGTATGGGTGGAGAGATCGGCGTAAATTCAGAAGAGGGTAAAGGTACGACATTCTGGTTTACAATCCCCTACCGTCCAGTTGAAACAGATACCCAATAAACACATCTTATGGA
Source organism: Parabacteroides sp. PF5-9 (assembly GCF_029893105.1). Classification (GTDB taxonomy): domain Bacteria; phylum Bacteroidota; class Bacteroidia; order Bacteroidales; family Tannerellaceae; genus JARXWG01. Next base: position 78,175 of record NZ_JARXWG010000007.1, read on the forward strand.
AAAAAAACACCAGTATCAGGGTTTGACTGGACAGGAAGTTGAAGAAAGTCGGAGACTTCATGGTGAAAACATACTAACCCCTCCCCCAAGAACCTCCTTATGGAAATTATTTCTTGAAAAATTCGATGATCCTATCATTCGGATTTTATTAGTCGCCTGGTTGCTTTCGATGATTATTGCAGCCGTGCATTGTTGGGGACCGGAACAGGAAGGCTTTAAAGCATTTCTGGAGCCTATTGGGATCTTTTTTGCTATTATATTAGCCAGTGGTGTCGGATTTCTTTTTGAGGTAAGAGCCAACAAAGCGTTCGATATTTTGAATACAGTCAACGACGACAACCTGGTGAAAGTCATCAGGGAAGGACATATCAAACAAATACCGAAAAAAGAAGTCGTAGTCAATGATATTGTTATTCTCGAAACAGGAGAAGAAGTGCCGGCAGATGGCCATCTATTGGAAGCGATCTCTCTACAAATCAACGAATCGACACTGACGGGCGAACCGGTTATCAGTAAGACGACCAATGAAGCCGACTTTAAATTGGACGCAACCTATCCATCAAATAGGGTTATGCGTGGAACAACGGTCATCGACGGCCATGGGATCTTCCTGGTAGACCAAGTGGGAGATGCTACCGGTTATGGAAGAGTTTACGAAGGTGCTCAAATCGATAACGGCATCGAAACCCCGCTACAGATACAGCTAAAACGTCTGGCCAGTCTGATTAGTAAAGCAGGATATACGATAGCCGGGGTTACTTTTATCGCCTTACTGGTGAAATTACTACTCGCTTCACCCGGCATGCCTTTGATAGATCTGATCAGTGATATACTGAATATATTCATGATAGCGGTAACTTTGATTGTTGTTTCTGTTCCGGAAGGCCTCCCAATGAGTGTGACCTTAAGTTTGGCTTTGAGTATGAATCGCATGCTCAAAACAAACAACCTCGTCCGAAAAATGCACGCTTGCGAAACAATGGGAGCAACGACAGTTATTTGTACGGATAAAACCGGAACACTGACTCAAAACCAAATGCAGGTCTACGAAACAAATTTCTATAACCTGAGCCAACAACAATTAAGAGATGATGAACTGAGTCTATTAATTAAAGAAGGAATATCTGTAAACTCTACCGCTTACCTCGATTTTTCGGAAGAAAAAATTAAGGCTTTGGGTAATCCGACAGAAGCGGCACTCCTTTTATGGCTCAATAGCAAAGGAATTAATTACCTGGATCTGCGTGAAAATACCGAAGTCATTGATCAGTTGACATTCTCTACCGAACGAAAATATATGGCTACCATTGTTCAATCGGAATTGCTTAATAAAAAGATCCTGTATGTAAAGGGTGCTCCTGAAATCGTTCTGGCTAAAAGTAAACGGGTAGCAATAGACGATAGCTGTAAATCTGTTGACGAATGTAAAGCGGGTATTGAGACTCAGCTATTAGCATATCAGAACCAGGCCATGCGTACATTAGGATTTGCTTATCAAATCATTGACGAAGAACAAGAAGATAACTTCTTCGAAAATGGACACCTCCAACATGCTGATCTCACGTATGTCGGTATTGTCGCAATTTCCGACCCTGTACGCGAAGATGTTCCTGAAGCTGTTCGAAGTTGTCTAAATGCAGGTATCGCGGTGAAAATCGTTACAGGAGATACGCCTGGAACAGCCAAAGAAATCGGTCGTCAAATCGGGATATGGACAGAGGATGATTCCGATAAAAACATCATTACAGGTCCGGAGTTTGAGGCGTTGAGCGACAATGAAGCACTTAACAGGGTTATGGATTTAAAAATCATGTGTCGTGCACGCCCTACTGACAAACAACGATTAGTCAGACTATTACAGAAAAAGGAAGCGGTAGTTGCTGTCACAGGAGATGGAACAAACGATGCACCGGCATTAAAAGCAGCCCAAGTCGGATTATCCATGGGAGACGGTACCTCAGTAGCTAAAGAAGCAAGTGATATAACAATTCTGGATAACTCCTTTAGTAGTATAACACGCGCTGTTATGTGGGGACGTTCACTTTATCGGAACATCCAAAAATTCTTGGTATTCCAACTCACTATTAATGTTGTGGCCTGTTTAATAGTATTGCTCGGCTCACTGTTGGGCACAGAGTCTCCACTAACCATTACCCAAATGTTGTGGGTAAACCTCATCATGGACACTTTCGCTGCCGCTGCATTAGCCTCCCTCCCTCCCAATGAGAGAGTGATGAAAGACAAACCTCGTCGGAGTGGAAAAAATGGAGATTTTATCATATCCCGCCCAATGCGTTATGATATATTCGGTGTAGGATTTGCCTTTGTTGTCATACTACTGGGTCTACTCTATTATTTTCAGCGTGAAAACGGATTAACCCCCTATAATCTATCCTGGTTCTTTACGTTCTTTGTTATGCTCCAATTCTGGAACATGTTTAATGCAAAAGCATTCAAAGAAGGAAAGTCAGCCTTTGCCAATTTAAATGAGAGTAAAACCTTTTTATTTGTTGCATGTATCATCTTAATCGGACAATACCTGATTGTCACATTCGGAGGAGAAATGTTTAACGTTGTTCCATTAACATGGAAAGATTGGGGCATCATTGTCGGTTCAACATCTATTGTCCTGTGGATCGGTGAAATAACTCGCCTATTCAGTAGTAAACAGTAAAAAAATAATCCCTTCTACCTCAAACAATATAAATAAAGATACGGAAATTTAATTCAAAATGTTGCATATTCAAAAAAACACCCTATCTTTGCACCCGTATTCAAAACCACGGTGCCATAGCTCAGTTGGTAGAGCAAAGGACTGAAAATCCTTGTGTCCCCGGTTCGATTCCTGGTGGCACCACGAATAAGAAAAGCAAAAAAGAGAAAATCCCTGAAAGTCAATCACTTTCAGGGATTTTTCTTTTCTCACGAAAGTGCAAAATAGGGCAAAAAATAACGTTCTTGGTGGCGTAATCGGTGACTTTTTCGAGACTATTAAAAATAGTCACCAATTCGATTTTAATTCGCTGGTATGCTGTATTTTGCATAAGTTTATTTAGGGCTTATTTCCGTAATTTTGAACCATTAAAATTGAAAGGAAATGAGAAGAAATTCATTTGGAGTTTTGTTCTTCTTAAAGAAGAACCAGTTACTTAAGAGTGGAGAAGCTCCCGTAAGCATGAGAATCACTGTCAATGGACAACGTGAGGAGATTCGTACGAAAAAAAGTATTAACCCTTCGCTTTGGAATCAAGCCAAAGAATGTTCCAGAGGTCGCAATAGAAAGTCCAGAGACCTTAACGACTACATTGAATCGGCACAGATAAAACTATCACAACTCTTCAATACTATGGAACAGGACGGTAAAACGATTACTGCCAAGATTCTTCGAAATAAATTCTTGGGGATGGATGAAGAAGACCGCAAAACCTTAGTCGCTTTTTTCAATGAGCATAACGAACAATGTCGCAAACTAATCGGAATAGACTATGTGGATATTACAATCAGGCGGTATGAATGTTGTGCCCGCTATCTGCAAGAGCTTATTCGTGAAAAATATGGTGAAGATGACCTGTTGTTGAGGGAGGTTAATAGTGAGTTTGTCCGCAGTTTTGAGTTCTTTATGAAAACGGAGAAGAGATGTGCACAGAATACGGTTATTCGTTATATGAAGTGTTTCAAAAAGGTGATTCACTTGGCAATTGCTAATGAATATATAGTTCGTAATCCGTTTGCTGGCATCAAATTCCACGAAGTTCCGGTCAATAAAGAGTTTCTAACAATGGACGAAATCAACCGGCTTGCCGAAAAAGAATTTAAAATTCACCGATTGGAGTTGGTCAGAGATGTCTTTTTATTTTGCACATACACCGGATTGGCATTCATTGATGTTTATAATCTGAGGAAAGAACATATTGTAATGGACAACAATGGTAATCCTTGGATTCGTAAAACCCGTGAAAAGACAAACAATATGTGTAACATCCCATTGTTAAGCATTCCTGTTAAAATTTTAGCGAAGTACGAAAATCATCCGATTTGTTTGGAAAAAGGCGTTTTGCTTCCGGTAATGTGTAATCAACGCATGAATTCATACTTGAAGGAAATTGCTGATTTATGCGAAATTAAGAAGCATCTGACTACGCACACCGCACGTCATACGGCGGCTTCGGTAATTTTTTTGGCAAACAATGTATCGTTGCCCAATGTGGCAAAAATGCTCGGTCATTCCAATACCCGTATGACGCAACATTATGCCAAAGTTTTGGATCAAAGTATTTTAAAAGACATGCAAGAGGTTGAGCTGAGAATAAACAGTTAGAATGTCTAATTCCAAATTTTCCTTCTCTTTAACCGATATACAAAGATATGCTCCGACCTAAAACACAAGACCAAGCTTCGTTTCCGATAAAAATCTTCCGAATCCTATGGATTAGTGTATTTTTATCGGAAAGTCTTGCTTATTTAGTTCTCCGCATAGAAGATGCATATCGGTTGAAAAGAAGAAAAAACATTAACCTAAAGTTTTTCGATACCCTTCGTCCAACATATGCTGAATATCCGACTCCCGATAGAGTATTTTTCCGCCCAACTTACAATAGGGCAACAGACCTTCGTCTCGATAATTCTGTAAAACACGACGGCTCAACTTTAAACGTTCTGATACTTCTCTGTCAGTCAGATAACGTTCTCCCTTCAGCATTGGACGATAATTTTTAGTCAGATTTTCCAAACCATCCAGCATATTTTCAAGGGATTTAAAGAACGATACGATTCGTTCGTCGCTATGCGTTATCAAATTATCATTATCCATTATTTATGCTCCTTTCTTTTATAGGTTAAGTCTTTCTGTTTTTGTATAATAAGCGGAGTAATCCGTTCTATATCATCAGGTTTGTAATACATCTTATGCCCGATTTGGGTATAAGGTAACGTGCCATTATCCCGATAGTTCTGTAGCGAGCGTTTGGAGATATTCAGAATCACACAAACGTCCTGATTGTCCAGCCATTTCTTCATGCTTTTGTCGCTATTCCGATTACATATAGCTTCTACCTTTTGAGTAAATGCTCCGAATCGCTCCATCATTTTCTCAAATACTGATTCTTCGATATTAATAATCTTCATGCTATCTATATTTTAGTTTATATTCTTTTTCTCGGCTCAAATATATAATAACATTTTCGCTTAACTATCACAAATTCAAGAGGTGGCAGCTTGTGGCGTCGGTATGTGGACAAAAAGAAGTCTTATCAATGAAAAACACTGCATATCACTGCATAAAAATCGGCAACGATCTGGTAATCAATTACTATTTGTTTCTTTGCTTCAAAACTGAATTCAAAACAGAGGTAAATACTATGTTCTGATTGGAACTCCTAATACAGGTCAGAATTGACATAGAAAATAGAATCTGTTATTAATTCAACAAAGAGGTAATTAATGATGTCGATATAAGCTTCAATAAGAAACTCTATTTCGACATAAATATCTAACACTAAAATAGAATAAGAAATGAAAGCAGGAAGAAAGAAAAAACAGATTTCAAAAGAGGATTACATTAAGGCGTATTGTCAAGAAAAACGGATAAGAGGACGATTTGCCGTATATATCAGCCCGGAAACACATGACAATTTAAAACGTATTGTGAGCTTATTCAAGTGGAAACATTACACTACAACATCTTCATTGGCGGATTCAATAATCTCCGACCATATCGAAGTCCATAAAGAGCTATTAAACAGTCTTCACAAAGAAGAAAAAATCCGGTTCAAAGTAGATTTCGACGAAGATATAAGGCGTAATAGGGAGAAAATGAGAAAACTCCTGGGTGATGATTATGTTGATGATGCAGAATCAGAATCTTCTCAACACAATGATTCCGACCAATAGAAATTGCCTTTTTACATTGAACGGCTAAATGATGTCCGCCAGCGGACAGATTTGAGAGCAAGAAACATTTATGTTTCGGCTCTCAGCAAGGTGTGTTTTGAGTTACTCATTTCATTTCACGTAACTCAAAACCTCCTTGCCCGCAAGGGGGAAAACGCACCTCCGAAGTCGGTGCTTTTAATGAAACCCATTGCATGGGTAACGATATAGAAACAGGAAATTATTTATCGGTGGAGACTTGCAGGCTCCACACAATTGATGATTTTATGAAAGAAGAAACAAATTCACGCTCAAAATGGAGCAAAGGAGGCCGTCCTATAAAAAATGACCCAGCCAAGAACTGCGTAATGGTTCGCTTTTCGGATCAAGAATATGCAAAGTTCTTATCCATGTACGAAGAATCCGGTGTTTATGCAAAGTCGATTTTTGTCAAAGCACGAGTATTTAATGAAAGTTTTCGGGTGATAAAAACTGATGAAGGAACACTAAAATATGTGGCAAAACTAACCCAGCTTCATGCGCAATTTCGAGCAGTTGGAGTCAATTATAATCAAGTTGTCAAACAACTTAAAAGTAATTTTTCGGAGCAGAAAGCACTCGCATTGCTTTATAAATTAGAAAAAATAACGCTTGAATTAGTCACCACTCAGCAGAAAATCATTGCGCTTTGTGAAGAGTTTAAGCAACGATTCTTTTAGGATTATTTAAAATGCGAAGATTTTATCGAAGTATCCCTTGAAATTTCCTATCTTTGGAGACGAAACAAATAAGTAATCCGATGAAAATGAATCGTATTAAGGAGGCTTTGCAAGAGAAAGGATTAACGCAGGTATGGTTGGCTGGAGAGCTTGATAAGAGTTTTAAGATGGTCAATGCTTATGCCTGTAACCGGAAGCAACCAAGCCTTGAAACGCTTTTTCGGATTGCGGAGTTGTTGAATGTAGATGTTAGAAAACTGATTGTAAGTAATAAGGAAAAATAAATACATGGCTAAAAACGCAAAAGAAAAACAAGAAAAACCTATTGAGGTAAGTCTGTGGGAGTCGGCAAACAAACTGCGTGGAAGTGTTGAGCCTTCGGAATACAAACATGTGGTACTGGGGTTGATATTCCTGAAATTTGTCAGCGATAAGTTTGAGGAACACCGAGCCAAGCTCATTGCCGACAGAAAAGAAAAATACGTGGAGATGCCCGAATTCTATAACATGAGTAATGTGTTTTTTCTCGAAGAAATATCACGTTGGAATTATATCAAAGAAAAAGCCAAGCAAGATGATCTGGCACTGATTATCGACACCGCTCTCCATACCATAGAGAAAAACAACAAAAGCCTGAAAGGGGCTTTACCCGATAATTATTTCTCTCGTTTAGGTTTGGAATCATCCAAACTAGCTTCGTTGATTGATGAAATCAGTGAGATAAACACCCTAAAAGATAAAGAACAGGATATTGTAGGACGTGTGTATGAATACTTCCTTTCGAAATTCGCTTTGGCAGAAGGTAAAGGGAAAGGAGAATTTTATACGCCAAAAAGCATTGTAAATCTGATTGCCGAAATGATTGAACCTTACAAGGGTATCATTTACGACCCCGCTTGTGGTTCTGGCGGTATGTTTGTGCAATCCATTAAGTTTATAGAAAGCCACCACGGCAACAAACGCGAGGTTTCCATTTACGGACAAGAATACACCAACACTACCTATAAACTGGCGAAAATGAACCTTGCCATTCGGGGTATTTCCGCCAATTTGGGGGCGAAAGCCGCCAATACTTTTTCCGACGACCAGCACAAAGACCTGAAAGCTGATTATATTATGGCAAATCCGCCATTCAACCAAAAAGACTGGCGAGCCGAAGATGAATTGATTGACGATCCGCGTTGGCGTGGTTACGATGTGCCACCAAAAAGCAATGCCAATTACGGTTGGATTCTCAATATGGCAAGCAAACTTTCCGAAAATGGAGTGGCTGGTTTTATCCTTGCCAACGGTGCATTGAGCGGTGGTGGCGAAGAGTATAAAATTCGCCGAAAACTGATTGAGAATGATTTGGTAGAAGCGATTTTGGTTTTGCCGCAAAATATGTTTTATACAACCAACATCAGTGTTACGCTTTGGATATTGAATAGGAACAAAACCAAACGAACAGTGCAAGTTGGACAAGAGGTTCGCAACTATCGCCACCGCAAAGGCGAAATCCTGTTTATGGATTTGCGCCAGATGGGAGAACCCTTTGAAAAGAAGTTTACTCAATTTTCTATTAATGACATTCAGCAAGTTACCACTACTTATCACGATTGGCAAACCTCTGAATTGACAAATATTGTAGAAGCTTTTAATCAAGCTGAATATTGTTATTCTGCCTCACACGAAGAAATAGAAGCAAAAGATTTTTCACTTGTGCCGAGCAAGTACATTGCTTTCAAGAATCGTGACGAGAATATCGACTTCGACGAAAAGATGAAAACTCTACAAGCCGAGTTTAAAGAATTGTTGCAAGCCGAAGAGGGGTCGAAAAAAGAATTGCTCAACGTATTTAAAAGTTTAGGCTATGAACTATAAACGGTTGGGTGATTATATTCGGGAAGTGGATGTGCGGAATGAAGACGATAGCATAACCAACTTGTTGGGTATTAATATTGATAAATATTACATGCCATCTGTTGCTAATGTTGTGGGAACGGATTTGTCGCGATACAAAGTTGTAGAAAAAGGTCAGTTTGCTTGTAATAGAATGCATGTAGGACGAGATAAACGATTGCCTGTTGCTTTATCAATAAAAGAGGATAGGTTTATTGTTTCTCCAGCTTATGATGTTTTTGAAATTATAGATAAAAAGGAATTACTACCCGAATATTTAATGATGTGGTTTTCTCGCAAAGAATTTGACAGAAACACTTGGTTTTATACCGATGCGGATGTGCGTGGAGGTTTGAATTGGAATACATTTTTAGACATGCAACTCCCCATTCCCTCTCCCGAAAAGCAACGCGAAATAGTCGCCGAGTACAACGCCGTGCAACGCCGCATTGACCTAAACAACCAACTGATACAAAAACTCGAAGAAACCGCACAGACGATTTATAAGCAATGGTTTGTCGAGGACCAAAACTGCGATTTCAAAACCGTTGAAATTGGCAACTTTGGCAATGTTGTTACAGGGAAAACCCCTTCGAGCGAATGCCCTGAAGATTTTGGGAACAATATACCTTTTATCACTCCTGGCGATTTTAAAAATTATAACAAATTCGCATTAGGTGCGGAAAGAAATTTATCTGAAATAGGATATATAAAATTAAAAAACAAGATACTTCCTAAAGGAAGTGTGATTGTTACATGTATAGGATCAGATATGGGAAAAGTTGCTATTGCCTTTGACGCTTGCATTACAAATCAACAAATGAATTCGATAATAGTAGACAAGTCATATTATTCTGATTTTTTGTATTATTATTTAATATCTATATCAAAGGAAATAAAAGGAATTGCTATGGGTGGTTCAACAATGCCGATGTTAAGTAAATCTGATTTTGAAAAAATTGAATTGCTTAAACCATTAGACGAAACTCTCATAGAGTTTGAAAAAGTGATGAGCCCTATAAATGAAATGAATATTTTGTATTCTAATGAAAACTACAAACTTTCTGAGATGAGCAATTTACTTCTTTCGAAGATGGTAACAATAGAAAATTAGTACTTTTATGAAACTTCAAAAAAAGAAACAGATTAGATTATTCCTTGTAAAAAAATTGACAAGATTAACTTTCTGGCTAAAAAACAAAGACAAAGAGCCGGATTCCTCTGTTATTTCTCTAGCTCCAAAAGTGTTAATAAAAGAAGAGGATATAAAAGTCATACAGCCATATTTAGATGAGTTGGAACGTTCATTAGCAGAAAAAGAATTGACAAATATTGCGATTACAGGAGCTTATGGTTCAGGGAAAAGCACTATAATAAAGACATTCAAACACTTACATGATGAATATGAATACTTAAATATTTCATTAGCTTCATTTAAGGATAATGATGAAAATGGTAAGAAAAAGTCTCCTGAAGAAAAAGAGCAAGGTGTTGATGAGAATGGGAAGAAAACACCTCTTGAACAGACAGTAGAAAAAGATGATGAGTCAAGAAAACAGGAAGTCTTCAATACTAGTTTAGAAAGAAGACTGGAGATAAGTATATTGCAGCAAATATTTTATCATGTCAGACCTTCAGAAATTCCAGATTCACGGTTTAAAAGAATCGTGAATAATAAGCGATGGAAATTATTTCTTATATCCTTCGGATTAATAGTATGGTTAATAAGCGTGTTCGTATTATTTAGATTTGATTATTTAGATAAACTCAATCCTTCAACATGGGATTTTTCATTAAAATTTGACTGGATTGCATTTACTTCTTTTTTCATTTTCTTCACAGGAGTCGGATTCTTCACTAAATACCTTGTCCGTCTATTTAGCAATTCAAAAATCAACAAATTCAGTATAAAAGGCGAATTAGAACTTGGAGACAATGTTGATAAATCCGTATTTAATGAACACCTTGAAGAAATTATTTACTTTTTTGAAAGAACTCCATACAATGTAGTTATTATTGAGGATTTAGATAGATTTGATACAACAGACATATTTACAAAGCTTCGAGAACTAAATATCCTTCTAAACACTTCAAAACTGATTAAACGAGAGATAAATTTTATTTATGCAATTAAAGATGAATTATTTACGGATAAGAACGAGAGAGTAAAATTCTTTGATTATATAATACCAATAATTCCATTTATCAATGCTTCTAATGCTGGAGTTAAGCTGGACGAACTCATTAAAACAAGACAATTAGAAAATGTTTTGACCTCAGATTTTATTCAAGATATTGTATCTTTTATTGACGACATTGATATGCGATTATTAATCAATATATTTCATGAATTTTGTATCTATAGAGAAAATATACCCGCAGAAAATCAAGATAACCTTTTCGCCATGATAGTTTACAAAAACATGTATCCTGATGATTTTGGCAAATTATCAAAGCATGATGGTCTTCTCTACAAATTTATTTCTGATAAAGATAAATATATAAGTGGGTTATTAAATCTCTATTCAGAAAAAATCAAGCAAATAGAATCTGAAATCATTAATGTTGATAAAGAAAAAATTACTTCTGTACAGGAATTGAGAACTATTTTTTTATTTAAACTACAGACTAAAATACCTGGAATAACAGAGATTTATATAGAAAATCAAAGAATTGCTATTGCTCAGTTTTTAGAAGATGAATATTTCGTAAAGCTTTTAGAAGATAAGGACTCGAACATTATATATTATCGCAATGGGAATGGTGTTTATAATAGCAGCATAACATTTTCAAGCATAATAGATGGTGTAAAACCAACCTCTTATGAACAAAGAGAAAACCTCATTTTGGCTAAAAACAATAATCACATTACCCAGTTGAAAGAAGAAATTACCAAATTAAAAAATAAGAAGAGAGAAATAGAATTAAAAAGTTTGCAAGAAATCTTTCAGGAAATAGAAATTGAACCATATTTAGGCATTTTTTCTAATAATCAAATGATGAGAACACTTTTAATTAATGGGTATCTTAACGAAGATTATGAAGACTATATATCACTATTCCATGAAGGAAATATTACTCGAGCCGACGAAACTTTTAAAAGAAAAATAAAAAGCGGCAAAAACTCCCCATTTGATTATCAACTGTCAGATAAAGTTGGTAATTTGATAAAAGAAATTCCAGATAAATATTTTAAGCGAGAAATAATTCTCAACTTTGATTTATTAGATTTCTTATCTACAAACTTTACTCAATACCAATCTAAGTACAACGATATTATTTCCATTCTAAGTAATGAAAATAACAATTCCGTTGAGTTTGTCGAGAAATACATTGAAAGAGGGAAAAACTTATCCTTATTTATTAAATCACTATGCAAATCTTGGAACAATTGGTGGTACTATATATATGAAGTTGAAAGTCCTTTCGCTTACGATGATAAAAAATTGAAGAAATACTTAAAATTAATTATAGAGCTTGCAGATGAAGAGATTGTTTTGCTTATGAATAAGGACAATAAATTATCGGAATTTATAAGTATTTTGCCTGATTTTATTTCCTTGATTGACAAATCTTATGAAACCAAAACTAAAAATCTATTAAAGAGACTTGATATTAAATTTAAGCAGTTAGATTCTCCTAATGACACAACAAGGTCATTGTTCGACTATATTTACGAGAATAATTTCTATGAAATCAATGATGAAAACATATCAATGATATTGCTCTTATTCAATAAAGATATTGACAAACGCACATTGATAGAATCAAACTACTCAACCATTTTAAATTCAGGATGTAAAGACCTTATTGATTATATTGAAGACAATATCTCGACTTATATAAATAACATATTATTGAAATTGGAAGACAATACAAAAGAAACTGAAGAAAATATTGTTAAACTAATTAATAATGACAACCTAAGCATTTCTGCAAAAACAAACATTGTTTTAAAGCAGGAAATTCTAATATCAGACATTTCAGAAATTCAAGATATTTCAATTCAGAAAATGTTAATTGATAAAAATAAAATCATTGCAACATGGAGTAATCTATATCTGTATTATGAGACATTAGAAGAGGGAAGTGATTTAGATGATGTTTTAATAAATTATTTAAATCAAAAAGATAATTCAAACTTGCTTTCTGAGCAAGCGATTAAAGACGAGTTGAAGGGACGGTCAGAAGAAACCATAAAAAGTTTTTCACTAAAAATCATAAACTGTAATGATTTACAATATGAAAACTATATTAGTATTCTTAAATCAACCCCATATGTATGGAATAGTTTGAATTTTGAAGATTTAGATGAAGAAAAAATAAAATGGATGGTAGATACCAGCTTTTTAACTCTTACGGTATACAATTTCAACAAACTGAAAGAACACTTCCCTAAAGAACACATAAAGCTAGTAGAGAAGCAACAAAGTAAATTATTGCCAATATTTGACGAATTAGGATTGAGTGGGGATGATATTTTATCATTATTGAAATCTGAAACGATCACAAATAGTAATAAAATAGGAATAATTGAGAAAATTGACGATAGTTTCGTGACAGAGAATAAAGATATTGCAAAATTAACATGCGATATACTGGCTTTATCCAACAATTCTGTTCCCTTAAACTTTGATATTATTAAGAGCTTACTTAATAGTTCTTCTTCAAAAGAAAATAAGATTCAACTCTTGAATAAGCAGGTTGAAGAATTAACGGATTCTCAACTACAAAGTCTAACAGAACAACTTGGATGGAATTATCAGAAGTTGTTTAAAAAGCAAAATAAACCAACATTTACTGACACAAAATATAATCGGTTATTATTTGATAACCTTATAAAGAGGGGATTGATAATAAGATATGAAGAACACAAAAAGGATGAGTTAAAAGTGTTTGCTAATTATTAAATTCTATTGTAATTCGAAATATGAAATTCACCGAATCCAAACTCGAACATGCATTTGCCGAACTTCTTTCACAAGAAGGTTATCCACATTGCTTGGGCAATACGCTTACCCGTCAGCCCGATGAGGTGCTGATAGAAGACGATTTGTATAATTTCCTTAAGAGACGTTATGCCAATCACGGCATTACCGATACGGAAATCAAATCTATTCTGCTGGAATTGAAATCGCTTCCCGTTTCTGATTTGTACGAGAGCAACAAGCGTTTTATGAAAATGTTGTCCGATGGATTTATTCTCAAACGTGAAGATCATACTCAAAAAGATATTTATATCCAGTTGATTGATTATTCGGGATTGGAGGAACAAACTTATACTGCCGAAGAACTAATTTCCGTTGTCGCTGAACCACAAGCCGAATATAAATCTGATGCAAATATCTATCGCTTTGTAACTCAACTCGAAATTCAAGGTTCGGAAAAACGTATTCCTGATGGTATATTATATATTAACGGATTGCCTTTGGTGGTTTTTGAGTTTAAGAGTGCCATTCGAGAAGATGCCACTATTCACGATGCTTACACGCAGCTGACCGTCCGTTACGAACGCGATATCCCCGAGCTGTTTAAATACAATGCTTTTTGTGTAATCAGCGACGGTATAAATAACAAAGCGGGTTCGTTTTTCGCCCCTTACGATTTTTTCTATGCATGGCGACGCATTGCCGGTATGAATAAAGATGTGGATGGCGTTGATTCTATGTACACCCTGGTTCAAGGTATGTTCCAGAAAAACAGATTGCGGGATATACTGCGAAACTTTGTTTACATTCCCGATTCGTCGAAAAAGAATGAGAAAATTGTTTGTCGTTATCCGCAGTATTACGCGGCTCGGGCACTGTATGATAACATAAAACAGGCTCAAAAGCCGTTTGGAAATGGAAAAGGCGGCACCTATTTTGGAGCCACCGGTTGCGGGAAAAGTTTCACGATGCTTTTTTTGACTCGCCTATTGATGAAAAGCGAACATTTCGGTAGTCCTACCATTGTATTGATTACCGACCGCACCGATTTGGACGACCAATTAGCCGGACAATTTACCAATGCCAAACAATATATTGGCGACAATAATGTGATTAGCGTGGATAGTCGTGAACATCTGCGAGAGTTATTGAAAGGACGTGAAAGCGGCGGTGTTTTTCTGACCACTATTCATAAGTTTACAGAAGATACCAAATTATTGACCGACCGTCAAAATGTAATTTGCATTTCAGACGAAGCGCATCGCAGTCAAACCAATCTCGACCAAAAAATAAAAGTAAGCGAGAAAGGCGTATCCAAAACCTTCGGATTTGCCAAATACCTGCACGATTCGTTGCCAAACGCAGTATATGTCGGTTTTACAGGTACACCCATAGATGCGACTCTCGATGTGTTTGGTAAAGTGGTGGATGCCTATACTATGACCGAATCGGTTCGTGACGAAATTACTGTTCGCATTGTGTATGAAGGACGTGCGGCCAAAGTAGTTTTGAATAACAGCGAACTACAAAAAATAGAACAGTATTATAACAATGTTGCCGAAGATGGAGCAAACGAATATCAGATTGAGAAAAGCAAACAAGAGTCTGCCCGATTACATGTTATTCTTGGCGATCCCGACCGCTTGCAGGCATTAGCCGAAGACTTTGTAACACACTACGAAAATCGTATTTCTGAAGGTTCTTCGGTAAAAGGTAAAGCCATGTTTGTGTGCAGCAATCGTACTATCGCCTACGATTTTTATAAAAAGGTACTGGCGCTTCGTCCTGAATGGGGAGAAGTCCGATTCGCGGAAGAGGGTGTTGAACTTACCGATAAAGACAAACGTGAGTTGAAACCGATGGAACGTATCAAACTTGTGATGACTCGCAATAAAGACGACGACAAAAAGTTATATGATTTATTGGGAACAAAGGAGTATCGTAAAGAACTCGACCGACAATTCAAGAATGAAAGGTCAAACTTCAAAATTGCCATTGTGGTCGATATGTGGCTCACAGGTTTCGACGTGCCGTTTCTCGATACCATTTATATTGATAAGCCGATACAGCAACACAATCTGATACAAACGATTTCGCGCGTAAATCGTAAGTTTGAAGGTAAAAACAAAGGTTTGGTTGTTGATTATATCGGAATCAAGAAACAAATGAACCTTGCTTTGGCTCACTATAACAAAGGCGACAAAGATAATTTTGAGGATATCGCCCAGTCACTTGTAGCAGTAAAAGACCATTTGGACCTGTTGGCAAAACTGTTTTACAAATTCGATAGCTCAGCTTATTTCTCAGGTGGTACATTGGAACAATTGAACTGTTTGAACAAAGCCGCTGAATATGTACAGTGCACCAAAGAGTTTGAAACTCGTTTTATGGACTTGGTAAAACGCCTGAAAGCAGCGTATGATATTTGCACCGGCAGCGAACAACTGACACAAGAAGAACGAGATTATACACACTTTTATTTGGCTGTTCGTTCTATCGTTTTCAAGTTAACCAAAGGCGACGCTCCCGATACGGCACAGATGAATGCCAAAGTGCAGGAAATGATCAAAGACGCTTTAATTAGCGATGGCGTAGAAGAACTCTTCAAAATAGGTTCGGAAGATGAAACAGAGCAAGATATTTTTGATGAAGATTATTTGGCGAAGATTGATAAAATAAAGCTGCCCAACACGAAAATAAAGTTGCTCCAAAAGCTGTTAGCGAAAGTAATTGGCGAACTGAAAAAGGTAAACCGTATGAAAGGGATCGACTTCAGCAAAAAAATGGAGAGCTTGGTGGAACGATACAATCAACGAGATGCCAACGATATTCTCAGAAGCGAAGTCTATGAAGAAATGGCAGAACAGCTAACCAACCTAATTTGGGAAGTACATAAAGAGTTCTCAGCTGGCGAAGAGATGGGTATTGACTTTGAAGAAAAGGCTTTTTACGACATACTCAAATCGCTTTGCATAAAATATGACTTCACTTACCCTGACGACAAGATGATTGAATTGGCTAAAAACGTAAAAATATTGGTTGATACGCAAGCCAAATATCCTGACTGGGACAAGCGAGACGATATTAAATCCGCGTTAAAAGTCGGTCTTATCCTATTGCTTGACGAACACGGCTATCCTCCGGTAGAGCGCGATGAAGTATATACCGAAATTTTTGAACAAGCGGAAAATTTCAAGAAAAATAAGTAATAAAAAGTTAACATATGATCACCCAACAAGAAATCCTCCAACTCCTCCACGATACCGAAAGCTATCGAGTAGAGCGAACGACATCTAAAACAAATACGGATAAATTCTGTCAAGCAATATGTGCGTTTGCCAATGACATTTCAGGCAATGGAAAGAATGGTTACCTGATGATTGGCGCACATGACAATGGTGAGTTGAGTGGTTTGAAAGTAGATGATGAACTTTTGTTGACTATTTCCAATATCCGCACAGATGGGAACGTCCTTCCCCAACCGGTAATGACTGTTGAAAAATTCAGTTTTGAAAAGGGCGATTTGCTTGTTGCAGAGGTGCAGCCATCTGAATTTCCTCCGGTTCGATACCGTGGGCGTATTTGGGTGCGGGTTGGTCCGCGAAAGAGTTTTGCGACAGAAGCAGAGGAGAAAATTTTAATGGAGAGGCGTCTATCCAATATTCATACATTTGACGAGATGCCTTGTATGGGAACAACGATGAATGACCTTGATATTGATGTGATAAAAAGGGAGTTCTTGCCTCAGGCAGTAGCGGAAGATATATTGGTAGAAGATAAACGTCCTGTTGAGGAACAACTTGCCTCATTAGGATATTATGATTTGCGGTATAATTGTCCAACCAACGGTGCGATTGTTCTTTTCGGTAAGAATCCGGAGCGTTATCTGCACGGTTCGTATGTGCAATATGTGCGTTTTAAAGGTAAAGACCGGGCGGGAGATATTATCAACGAGCAAGTTTTTAATGGAAATCTTTGTAAGGAGTTAGCAAGAATAGATACTTTCATTGAAACAAGTATTGCGCAAAAAAGACCGATTCCGGTCAGTGTATTACGAGAAGAAACGGTTTCTAAATATCCCTACTGGGCAACACGCGAACTTTTGATGAATGCCATCATGCATCGTGACTATCAGACGAATGCTCCGGTGCTGTTCTACGAATACGATGATCGTATTGAGGTACAAAATCCGGGTGGGCTGTATGGTAAAGTGAGCGAGGAAAATTTCCCGAATGTAAGCGACTATCGTAACCCATTCATAGCAAAAGCCATGAAGATATTGGGATATGTCAATCGTTTCAGTCGTGGTATCTATCGGGTACAAAAAGAACTGGTTGAGAATGGAAACGGCGAAGCGATATTTGATTTTGACCTGATAACCGCATTCCGAGCAACCGAGAATGTTTCACAACGGTATTTTGAGGAAGGTTTTGGGGCTGACACCCAAGAAAATGGGCAAGAAACACCCAAGAAACACCCAAGAAACATCCAAGAAACATCCAAGAAACATCCAAGAAACATCCAAGAAAATATATTAGAAGCGATTAAAGATAATCCATTTATCACTCGAAAGGAACTGGAAACTAAATTGGGATATTCTTTAGGGACAATAAAATATCATCTGTCGCAATTAGTTAAAAATGGAGTTGTAAAACATGAAGGTTCAACTAAAGCAGGCAAATGGGTTGTAATAGAATGAAATTTCGTATGTTTGTATTGGAAATAGCCTAAAAGCAAATATGTGCAGAACGCTGCAAGTTTTTGGTGACTTTTTAGAGATTATTCCTCTTTTTGAAAAATATATCAATCAGATTGATAGCCACTTAATTGAATCGTTCGATTCCTGGTGGCACCACTTTTAAAAGACTTTAAATTTGGTAAATCCCTGAAAATAAAACATTTCAGGGATTTTCTTTTTCCAAGAAATCCTCCATTTTTAGCAAAACTAAGCAGTTCCTTCGGGCTAAATCGTGGTCATTTTTTAAGCCACGAAAAATTGACCACGAATGACATCGTAAGTCGCTGATTGTCTTATCGTTTAAGGCTCTCTATTAAGCATGGTTCAAGTATCTTTAAACCATTAATTTTTAGAGTATGAAACAGACATTTAATGTGCTTTTCTTTGTGAGAAGAACAAAGTTGAAAAAGACAGGTGATACGCCAATCATGCTACGCATCACTATTGAAGGGCAATTAGTTGAAATGCAACTTAAACGTGATGTAAAACCCAATCTTTGGAATCAGGCGAAAGAACGCTGTACAGGCAAGGATTCCGCATCTTTAGAGATTAACCGTTATCTTGAATCAGTAAAACTCCGTTTGTTTGAAATCCACCGCAAGATGGAAGAAGAAGGCAAACTTATTAATCCAATGGACATTAAACGGAAGTTTCTCGGGCTGGACGAAGAGCACAAAATGTTCTTTCAAGTATTTCAGGAGCATAACGACAAGTGCAGGGAGTTGATTGGTAAAGATTATGCCAAAGTAACTATCTCCCGCTTTGATACTTGTTTGAAGTATTTTCGGGAAATGAGACAAGTCCAATATCAGCGGAAAGATATTCCATTAAAGGAAGTCACCAACGGTATGATTCATGATTACATCCACTTCCTGAAGGCCGAAAAGGGATTGCAAGAAAATACGGTTATCCGCTATATGAAGGTAGTAAAGAAAGTATTAAACATTGCGGTAAACTACGATTGGATACCGAAAAATCCGTTTGGCAATATCCGTTTCCACGAAAAAGAGGTACATAAAGAATTTCTGACCAAAGAGGAACTGGAAACGCTGCGAACAAAAGAATTTGATATTCCACGATTAGAACTGGTGCGGGATGTATTTTTAGTGCAGTGTTGGACTGGACTCGCCTTCATAGATGTATCCGAATTAAAAGAAGAACATATCATTGCTGATAATGACGGAAACCTATGGATACGAAAGGAAAGGCATAAAACCGGAATCATGTGTAACGTGCCATTGCTTGATGTTCCATTGGAGATCATTGAGAAGTATAAAGACCATCCACTTTGCCAGAAGAGAGGCATTTTACTTCCTGTATTGAGCAATCAAAAAATGAATAGTTATCTGAAAGAAATTGCCGATTGCTGTGGAATTAAGAAGAAGCTCTCCACGCACACCGGACGCCATACCTTCTGTTCGGTAGTAACTTTGGCGAACAATGTATCGTTGGAAAACATAGCAAAAATGGTTGGGCATACGAATACCCGAATGACACAACGTTACGCAAAAGTGTTAGACCAAAGTATTCTCCGGGATATGCAAGGAGTAAAAGAAAGTTTTGCGAAGTAGGTTGAATAAATGAAAAAACGGCTGACTCATTCTCGCGAATGTTCAGCCGTTCAGATAGCTCAAGAATAACACTTATAAAGAACCGTCATAAGCGGGACGAAACCGTTCTTCCAAAATCTTTCTAATATCAGATTCACGAAACAGAATTTTTCCCGGTAATTGAATAAATGGCAAAACTCCGTTATTCCGGTAATCCTGTAAAGTGCGTCGAGATATTTTAAGGATAGAACAGAGTTCCTCGCTTGTCAGATAACGTTCACCGTCAAATAACGGCTTATGCGTTTTCAGGACGTATTCGATATAAGGCAAGGCATTGTTTAACGCTTGCAATAGTTCCCGGCTATCTTGATTAGTATATAGTTGCATGGAAAAGTTATTTAGAATTGATTTTGCCTTGTTCCAACAGAGATTTCACTTCGGATATCCGGTAGTAGATTTTCTTCCCGATGGTAGAGAATGAAAGTGTGCCGCTTTCACGAAGATGCTGTAGTCGGCGAGGTGGCAGATTCAGAGAAGTAGCCAGCTCCTTTCCCTCTATCCATTCTTGTTCTATAAACAGAGTATTGTTAGATGGCTGTTTTGGAACTAATGAAGCTATCCGTTCCAGTTTCTTTTTGAAGGAATCAAAAGATTCTTTTTCTATTGCGATAATATCCATATTTATTCGGTTTATTACGTTATGCCGACAAATATAGATGAAGAAGCAAGCGTTTTTTGGAAATAGGTAGTAGTGGCTTTAAGTGGGAGTTTATGGCATTATACAAAAAACACCCTTTCGGGTGTCATATCGGAATGACAAGAAGAAACGATACCCGAAAAGGTACTGGTTTTTTAGATTTGAGTATTATAGAACATTCGTAAATGCCCTTTACTCTGATTTCTCTATTGGTAAATTTGCAAATTCTTCCTTATATTTATCGCCCCAGTTCCAAAGTAGTTCGATAATAGGAATCAGTTCTTTGCCTTTATCTGTTAGATAGTATTCAACCTTTAAAGGCAAAACCGGATAAATTTTCTTTTCCAATATCCCTTTCTTTTCGAGTTCCCCCAATTGTTTGGTCAAAACTCTCTTCGGTGCAATGCCTATACTACGATGTAAATCACAGGGTCTGACAACACCTTTATTAATTTCAGAAATTAACCAAACGTTCCAACTTGCTGATAAAATATCAAGTGAGATACGTATTGGGCATTCAGTGTAATCAACCGGATTCTTTATTACATACATAATATTTCGTTTTGTTTTTCTTCGTTGCTAAGCTAATCGGCTATTGCTCAAATAGTGATTAATTTATCACCCCCTGAAAGATTTATCGCTTATTGTTCAGGATATTATATTGCCATAACTTTGCTCAAAAATACGAAAAATCTGATGAATAAACAAGCAATTATTGTCCGAGGTGCAAGAGAAAATAACCTCAAAAATGTATCGTTAGAAATACCAAAGAAAAAGATTACAGTATTTACCGGAATTTCAGGCTCTGGCAAGTCTTCGTTGGTTTTTGATACGATAGCAGCAGAATCACAACGATTATTAAATGAGACATATGATAGTTTCATTCGCCATAGATTACAACAATATGGAAAGCCGGATGTAGATAATATGGAGAATTTATCGGTTTCCATTATTGTCAACCAAAAAAGAATAGAAGGCAACGCACGTTCAACAGTAGGAACCATTACTGATATATATTCGCTACTTAGACTATTGTTTTCTCGAATCGGAAAACCGTTTGTAGGTCATTCTACTGTTTTTTCGTTCAACAATCCACAAGGAATGTGTTCGTATTGCGAAGGACTTGGACATGTTAGTGCAGTTGATTTGAAGGAACTGATAGATAAGGATAAATCGTTAAATGAAGGAGCAATAAAATTTCCGAGTTTTGAAGTCGGTGGATGGCGTTGGACTCGATATGTGTATTCGGGATTATTTGACAATGACAAGAAGATTAAGGACTATACACCTGAAGAGTGGAACAATCTCATTTATTCGGACAATCTCAAATTACAGAATCCTGATCCGCAATACCCCAAAACAGCTATATACGAAGGAATACTCCCCCGTTTTGAACGTTCATTTTTCAAAAAAGAATCAAGTATGGTTACAGGAAAGAATGGAATCAGATATAACGAGGTAGTAAAACAAGGGATTTGCCCTGAATGTGGAGGCACACGTTTGAATCCAAAGGTTCTAGCATGTAAATATGGCGATAAAAACATTGCGGACTGCTGTAATATGCAGATTGATGAACTACTTGATTATATAAAAACAATACACGACGAATCAGTTACGCCTTTGTTGGATGCAATAAAAGAGAATCTGCAAAATTTGTTGGGAATCGGATTAGGCTATTTAACGCTAAGCAGAGAAACCTCTTCGCTTTCAGGTGGAGAATCCCAAAGAGTAAAACTTGTACGCCACTTAGGGAGTAGTTTAACCGATCTCACTTATATATTTGATGAACCAAGTATTGGTTTACATCCAAATGATGTTCAGAAACTCAATAATTTATTGATTGAACTTCGAAATAAAGGAAATACCGTTTTAATAGTAGAGCACGATCCGGATGTAATAGCTATTGCCGATTATGTTGTCGATATGGGAATTGGAGCCGGGAAGAACGGAGGAAATATCGTTTATAATGGCAGTTTTGCTGGTTTGTTAGAATCGGACACATTAACCGGAAAATACCTAAAACGAAAAAATCAATTAAAAACAGAATGCCGAAAAAGTACAAACTTTTTGTCATTAGATAATATATCATTTCACAACTTACGAAATATATCGGTACAAGTTCCTCAAAAAGTATTAACTGTTATTACGGGTGTTGCCGGTTCAGGTAAAAGTTCATTGGTATATTCGCTGATCAATAAAAATAGAAATATTACAATGATTGATCAGAGTGCTATACGTGGCAGCAAACGGTCAAGTATCGCAACTTACACAGGCATTTTAGATATAATCAGAGTTTTATTTTCCAAACAAAATAGAGTAAGACAATCTTTGTTCAGTAGCAATTCCGATGGTGCCTGCCCGGAATGCAAAGGTTTAGGAGCAATCTCTACCGACCTTGCTTTTCTGGATGCGGTCGAAGTTCGTTGCGAACATTGCAACGGGAGCGGCTTTAAGCCAGAAGTCTTGCAATATAAATTGCATGGCAAAAATATTATGGAAATCATGTCAATGACAATAAATGAGGCTCGTGCTTTTTTCAAAGAACCGGAAATTGTAAATCCTCTTGAACGACTTTTTGAGGTTGGATTAGACTACCTCACTATAGGGCAATCGTTAAAGACATTTTCGGGAGGAGAACGTCAACGGCTAAAGCTGGCTTTCGAATTAGGTAAGAAAGGAAATATTTACATTTTTGACGAGCCGACTACAGGATTACATGGCTCTGATATTTCCAGACTGATCAAGTTATTTGAGAGGTTGGTTGATGACAAAAACACCGTAATCATAATTGAGCACAATATGGATATTATGAGCCATGCTGATTGGATAATTGACATGGGATTAGGTGCAGGCAAAGATGGTGGTAAAATAATATTTGAAGGCTATCCAAAGGATATTATTAGCAACGAAGTATCACTTACCGGAAAGCATTTGAGAAGATATCTAAACGAGGTTAGATAAAATGGAGTAGCAATGAAAGAACAGATTTCAACTATATCAGAAAAGCTAATAAGCCTTTTTCATGAAAGAGGATTGGGTATCATTGATGTTATTCAAGATGTTCCTCCGATATTTTCAATTTTGGAGCAAGGTTATAGGGAACTGAAAGAAATAGTCTCCAGTTATAAGTTTCCGACACTTAAAGATGAAATCTGTTTTTTCAGAGAAATAAAGCCTCAGCTATTTAGTAAGCTTATCTTTTTACAGAAAATTTATCAACTCAAACTGAATCGTCCAGTCTCAAACGAGGCAACACTAAAGATCTATTTGGAACAGGAATATGAAAAAATCAACACTTTTTTCAGTTCAAACCTTGACTTTATCCAGTATTATCGTTCAGGAAAAACCTCACTTGATAAATATCATTTTTCGAGAGGTAACCATGAAATACTCTTATCTCTTGAAAGCATTTACCTTGAACGTGATTCAAAGTTTTCAACTTTGTCTGATTTTAAAGTTGCAAAACTTTTGGCGAATGAGATGTATGCAGCTTATTTGAATTGCGAATTAGCAAGAATAAACTGTGAAAATCTGGGTTTGGGAGCGATCATTGGGGTACAGTCTAATGAGAAGTGGACTGACTCAAAAGCAGCTTTAGCTGAAATTGTTTATGGAATTCACCTTTTGCATAGTGTAAACGGTGGAAATATAGACATTAAGGTATTGGCAACCATTTTTTCCAAGATGTTTAATGTCGATTTAAGCGATATTTACCATATTTTTCTGGAAATCAGGAACCGAAAAGGAGATAGAACCATCTATTTGGACCGAATGATTGAAGCTCTTAATAAACGAATGGACGAACTGGATAACAAATGACTCAAAATAAATCACTAACTTTGTATGCGTAAAATACAGAATGACAGAAGTATTTCAGATACTTCATAAGTATATAACATAACGTTCGCTGAACGTCTCTCAACACGAAAACTGGCACTTTTCAAGAAACAGACGAGACCAACAGTCGCAATGTTCATGCTATACGAAAGTATGGCGTGGACTTGCCTGTTTAGCATCATATCCAATTTTACAGCAATCAAAGAAGATACCGGAAGTCATTTTCTCTGGAAAGAGAGTCTGTTCATCATTTTCGGATAATTCTACGATAACCTTTAATGTATCTATATCAGTCGTAGTTAATCCTTTCAGCATCCACTCCTTTTCTTCCGGGTCAATCTCCCAATAATCCTGCCGGAGGATGCGACCTGTACGTTTTGTATAAGGAAGATATTTATTGATATACTCATTATACCCAGTCGTATCGTTTTTGAGCCAGTCAAGACATTTGCTAACAGCTTGATCAATCCATGAAATAAGTTGGAGATTGATGGATTCTGTAATATTCGATGCTTCCTTCTTTATATGCAGAGTAAGTTTACTGTCAATGAAAAGAAAACACTCTTCATTATAATGTTTTACAGAGAGAAGATACCATTTTACTAGATCAGGATATTCATCTTTCCATAACTTTTCGAAGTCATCTCTGTTTTCTACTATCCCATTTTCTAAATAATCATTGTAATCTCCGAAATCTTCTATAGAACCACGTTCTATGGTTAGCCAAAGTTCACGACATTCATCATTACCACAGATTGCAACACATTGAAGTTTCTCTATTATACTTAACAAAGCATCTTTCTCCTCCTGACTGAGTAAATCAGGATGGTATTGTGCCCTTTCAATGAGATTATCAAATACAGGAGCAGATAAAGTCGCTATGCCATTTACTTGTTGCATCCAACAAAAGTAGTCATATTTTAGCCGATATATCTCATAAAAACAAGAATTGACTAGATAATAGTGGGGGAATTTACTCAGCAAGTGAATGAGAAAAACCTCTTTTGTTTTGTGCGCAAAATAAAAAGGCCTCATTTTCGTCATGTCGATAGAACAGAAATGCTCTTAATTCATCTCAATACTTTTATTTTGTTTCCATAATGCGCTATTTTTGCTGCATAACAGAAACAAAAAAAGGGCTAATTGCTTTAATTGGGGGGGGGCAGGCAGGTTTAATATGATTCCATCCTTTGCAAAAATAATCACGCTAATAACGAGCAGAACGATGAAAGATAATCATCCTCACTCCCTCCTTTTTTTGTCCGAAAAAAGGCAGTAATTTCAGACAAAATTCAACTCCCCTCTTGTTTTGTCCGAAAAAAAGCAGTAATTTCGGACATAATTTAGTGAAACAAGAAATATGGCACATGTTTTATCCAAGGAAATTAAACACCGCATAATGCAAAACGGAGAGGGAAGACTTTATGTGATAAGTGATTTTGCTGATTTGAATAATGATGCGTTGGTTACTAGGGTCCTATCCCGACTTGAAAATGAAAAATTTCTGATACGTCTCTCGCAAGGCATCTATTTGTATCCAAGCCGTAATCGTTATGGGATACATAAGCCATCTATTGACACAATTGCAAAAACGATTGCCGAAAAAGACAAGGCACGTATTATCCCATCAGGGTTAACTGCGTTGAACGCCTTAGGTCTATCAACTCAAGTTCCAATGAATGCTGTATATTTAACAAATGGCACTCCAAGGTCAATTACAGTGGGTAATCGCAAAATCATTTTTAAGAAAAGCGTTCCCAGAAATTTTGCTTATCAAAGCGAGTTATTTTCTTTAGCTGTATCAGCAATGAAAGAAATCGGCGAAAATAATATTGATGACAATACAATACTAACAATAAAAGAAATACTTGCTAAGGAGCCAAATCAGGAAATGATTAGGCAGGATTTCCTTATAGCACCACAGTGGATTCGCAAGAAATTAAATATAATCTGATTATGGGAACGACGTTAAAACGGAACTGGATATATCTACCTTTAGAAGAAAAGCAAACCATCCTTGCAAATGTAGCAGAAGAAAAAGGTATTGATGATAATGCCGTAGAAAAAGATTTTTGGGTAAGTATGGTGTTGAAAGCCATTTTTGGATTGCCATGCTGTAAAGGAGTGGTTTTTAAGGGTGGAACGAGTCTTAGCAAAGGCTGGGATTTAATAGAGCGATTCTCGGAAGATTGCGATCTTGCCATAGATAGAGCTGCTCTCGGATTTGGAGAGAACCTAAGTAAGAAGGAACGTACTGAATTAAGAAAAGAATCAAAACGATTCGTAGACAACACACTTGTTCCAGAAATAGAAAAAGCATTGGACGCATTGGGGTTATCAGGACATTTTAAGTTGGTAAACCCTGAAACAACAGTATCGGATAAAGACCCTGTTGAGTTTTTCATCGAATATACCTCTATATTGCCTAATAAGAATCCATACATAGCCGAAAGAATTAAGGTTGAAATGAGTTGCCGTTCTCTAATCGAACCATTTGAACCTATTGAAATGCGATCTATGATTGAAGAAGCATACCCGGATGAGCCTTTTAGTGAATCACCGTTTGTTGTGCCAACAGTTTTTCCGGGAAAGACGTTTTTAGAGAAGGTTTTTCTTCTCCATGAAGAATTTAATCGAATAGGAGGCGGTAGAAATATCGATAGACTCACTAGGCATCTTTATGACATAGAGAAGATGATGGATGAAGAATTTGCCATAAAAGCGATGAATGATGAGTTCTTATACTCTCATATTGTTGAACATCGAAGCAAATTTACCGCATGGAGTGGATTTGATTACCAAAGCCACCATCCTTCAACGATTTCTTTCTTGCCGCCGGAACCCTTGGTTGAGACACTTAAGGATGATTATAAAAAGATGCAAGAAGGGTTCATTTATGGAAAGAAGCTATCTTATGATGAACTAATTAAGCGCATTACTATTTTACAAGAACGGTTCAGAAAACTGTCATGCAAAACTTCGTTCTTTAATCCTAAGTGAAAAAAATACAAGTATCAGGCATATATACTTTTTGAATAACCGATACGATATCACCCGCAATAATATACAGACTGTGTATATTATTGCGGATACATTGCTTATATGAAATTCTGTTGGGGCTCTCTTTCCCATTTTTATCCTATCTACAGAACGATAATTGCCATAGTCCATTAGTTTATTGTGTTGTGCTGTCATTAGTTTATTATGCAGAATCCAATGTCTTAGACTGTTAATCAATACATTATAGCACTATTTTAAGATAAGATTTCGAAAGAAGCCTTTATTGTTATAGATATTTTTCCTACCTTTACAACAGAAATCATGCAAATAGCGAGCAGAACGATGAAAAATAATCGTGTGCTAAATCGTGTGAGATTCCAAATTTAAGAAAACATAAAAGGTTGATTATCAATAGAGATATAATAATAGTTCTCTTTCTGGTGGCACCACTTAAGAAGAGTAGCAAAACGAAGCAAATCCCTGAAACATAGACAGTTTCAGGGATTTTTCTTTTTAGGGCAACCCTGTGAAAATGGCAAAAAATGGCCATTTATAGAACATTTCTCTTTGTTCATTCATATGCTTTTTATTTCGGCGAAAAAAAGCAAACGAAATAGCATCTAATGTGCTGATTTGCCGAATTTTGCTAAATCACCTATTAATTCCAGCCTTGCGAGCCTGTGAATGCTGTAATTTGCGATTAATTGTATAAAATCTCCCGTCTTTAATAAACTTGGATCCGGTTTGTTTGAACCAGAATGAGACCTGTTGCTCCATACATAAATTATGTAATTCCATAACCCAGTCGAAATTGCAGGGACGGGCATCGTATCCCGATTCTCCGCCAACCACAACTTGTTCCACCCACGAGCCTATATTATATTGACCAAGGGCTATTCGTTCCAAAAGTGGTTCGCAGATCAGAATTTTGTGTTTGATCGGAGCATCTTTATAAATTGGCAATCGATAGTCTGCACGCTCTTGGTTTTCAATCGTACAGCAGATTGTAATGTTGTCATAACCATCGCCCCAATCGACAGGTAAAGAGACCCGCAAACGATCAATACGTTTAGTTATCATCATAAATTGTAAATCACTTCGCACCCGCATCATCTCCCACGCATCAGCACGCCATTCGTCGGCTTCTTCAACAAAAAAATCGGAGGTAAAGCAGGTATAGACCATCGATCCCGAAGGAATTTTGTATTCACCGTTACGTTTCTTCTGGATGGGAAGATCAAAGTTCTTAGTTTTAGTAATAATAGTACTATCTATACCTCTACGTGAATCACCCCGGTAGACATAGCAATATTGACAACCAGCACTTAGCTTATGACAACCATGCCACAAGTTCCACATTTTCGATTTCGATTCGATAGCGTTTTTAGTCATACTACAAAAATACAGATTTAAAAGAGACTCTAAAAATATTCTCGTTAATAACCTATTATTCAACTAGGGATGTTTTGTTACTTTTGCATTTCATATGCATACAGGAAAAAGGAACATTCATAAAATAGCCTCTCGAGGTCGGGTGTTTACCATCACCGATTTTGTATTGGGTAGTTCATCGGAAAAGGATGAGGTCCAGGAAGGTGATATCTCCATTTATGGAGGTATGGCTATATGTACTTGTACAAAAGGTGCCTTTAGTTTTAGTATCAACGGTAAAAACTACGAACTTAGCCAAGGGCAGGTCTTCACTTTCCTGCCCCGGCAAACGATAAAAGTTATTTCGCGAAGTAGTGATTTCTTCGGTCAGATATTGGTCTTCCCGATTGATTTTATGCCCGATTATCTCTCGCCCATCAATTATGAGGTTGTTTTCCGGATGATTGAAAATCCGGTGTTATCGGTTTCTCCCGAGACGATGCACTCAATCCTCCAAATGCACTCCCTGATTGTAGAGAATTATACGAGTAAAGAAAAAGCGTATAAAGAGGAAATTGTAAAAGCCATGTTATTGGCGGTAGTATTAGAGGTTGGTTCAGAATACGCCAAACATCAGCAAACACGTTTGCCGGCAGTGAAAAACCGCAAGGAGGAATTGACCGAGGAGTTTATTACGCTTCTGCTTACACATTATAAAACAGGGCATCATGTGGCTTTCTATGCTGAGAAAATGTCTATAACGCCCAAATATCTATCGGCTGCCGTAAAAGAGGTGATTGGCCTTGGCGCTCTCGATTGTATCAACGAGGTCGTAATAGCCAAAGTCAAATCATCTCTTAGGAACAGTCAGCGTACCGTATTGCAAATCTCTGAAGAATTTAATTTCCCCAATCCTTCCTTTTTCGGACGCTATTTCAAACAACACACAGGAGTGACTCCGCTTCAATACCGCAGTCACAATCAATAAGGTGAAGAGTATAGAAAACTCACTTTAGAAGGAAAAATCGGACATATTTGTTACCGTAGCGGTCGGTATTATAATCGAAGATCGCAATACCTTTGCCGCTTATATTTTTTGTGGTAATGATGAAAATATTCCTATTATCTATCTTTAGTCTGTTGGCTATCTGTACACATTCTCAAACCGTTTTGACGTTGAAAGACTGTCTGGAGATCGGTATTGAGAACAATCTGTCGTTAGAAGGCCGTCGCAAAATGATACAAAAAAGCAGGTATGGCATATCCGAGAACCGGGCGCGACTATTGCCTCAGATCAACGGCTTTGCCAACTATAATAACAATTTTAATCCTCCGGTTTCGGTAACAGACGGTTCTTCGTATGGTACGCCCTACAATGTGACCCACACTTTGCAATATAATAGCAACGCGGGTCTGCAACTACAAATGCCTCTTTATAACCAGACGCTCTACACCTCGATTTCGATTGCAAAGACGATGGAAGAGATTAATCAGTTATCCTATGAAAAAGCCCGGGAAGACCTTATCGTGCAAATCAGCAAAATGTATTATCTGGGACAGGCTACGGTGGAACAGATTGTGTTGATAAAATCCAACATCGCCCGTTTGCAGGAACTAAAGGATATAGCTTTGGCTTTCTATGATAACGGGATGGCGATGGAGGTCGACATCAAGCGCGTCAATATCAACCTGGAGAACCTGCAGGTGCAATATGACAATTCGCAAGCTATCCTGGAGCAGCAACTCAATATGTTGAAATATATTATCGACTATCCGGCGGAAGAACAGATTACTTTATTACATGTAGATACGGACCATATAATGTCTGTGCCACTTGCCGGTTTACCGGAAAGCCTGTATGAAATCCAACTCCTGCGTTCGCAAAAGCAGTTAGCAGAACAACAAAAAAGTATTATAAATAGCAATTATCTCCCTTCGTTAAACTTGACGGGCAGTTGGATGTATTCAGCCTATACCGATAAGTTCAAAAACTGGTTCCATTCGGGGCCATCCAATCATTGGTATCGCTCCTACGGATTTGGATTGTCTTTGCGCATCCCTCTCTTCGACGGGTTGGAAAAGAAACAGAAAACAAGGCAAGCCCGGATGGATATTGAGAAAATCACTTTGGAGCAGGAAGAGCTACAGAAACACCTCAACACCCAATACCTGAATGCTCAAAACGATATGATGAACAACCTGCGCAACTTCAAACGGCAGAAAGACAACTACCGGGTAGCCGAAGATGTATACGCCGTTACAACGGAACTTTACCGCGAAGGCATCGCTTCGATGATTGAGGTATTGCAAGATGAAATGCAAATGGTGGAAGCACAAAACAACTATATCAATGCGCATTACAATTATCAGGTAGCCAACCTGAGCCTGTTGAAACTGACCGGGCAGATAAATACATTAGTCGAATAAAGAAAAGAAACAGATATGAAAGGTACAACACAAAAAAATACACACCCCGAGAAAGTAAAACGATTGAAGAAGCTACGACGTTGGCAAATCGTAGTTAGTCTGTTGGGCGTTGCGATTATTGCCTGGGGAGTGTTCCAGGTCATCAGCCTCTTCCTGAATTATAAACGCACTGAAACCAGCAATGACGCACAAATAGAGCAGTATATCTCGCCTATAAATCTACGGGCATCGGGTTATATCAAGAAGATCTATTTCACAGAACATCAGTCGGTACAGAAAGGAGATACGCTGCTCGTACTGGATGACAGCGAATACAAAATCCGCGTGATGGAAGCCGAAGCGGCACTGAAAGATGCCGAAGCCGGCGCTACGGTAGTAGGTGCCACTTTACAGACTACACAAAATACCGCTTCGGTCTACGACGCTTCTATCGCCGAGATAGAGATTCGTTTGTCTAAATTACAGAAAGACCTGCAACGCTATAAGAACCTGGTTGCCCGCAACGCTGCTACTCCTATTCAGTTGGAGCAGATAGAGACGGAATATGAAGCGACCCGCAAAAAGCTCGAAGTAGTGAACCGGCAGAAAAAGGCGGCGCTCTCGGGTGTAGACGAAGTGGCCTATCGCCGTAAGAATACCGAAGCGGCTATTCAGCGAGCTACAGCCGCCTTGGAAATGGCAAAACTCAACCTTTCCTATACGGTGGTATTGGCGCCAAGTGATGGAAAACTCGGCCGTCGGGCTTTGGAAGAGGGGCAGTTCATTACAGCCGGACAGACGATTACCTATATCCTGCCCGACGGACAGAAATGGGTCATTGCTAACTACAAAGAAACACAGATCGAAAACCTTGCTCTCGGACAGGAAGTGGAAATTACGGTCGATGCCATCAGCGACCGGACATTTACCGGCAAAATTACTGCCATATCGGGCGCGACCGGTTCCAAATTTTCCTTGGTGCCGACCGATAATTCAGCCGGTAATTTTGTGAAGATACAGCAGCGTATCCCTGTGCGCATCGACTTTACCGACCTGCCGGAAGAAGAGAACGACCGCCTGGCGGCAGGCATGATGGTGGTAGTGAAAGCAAAACTCTAAGAGAAGGTGGCATCTTACCCAAAGAACTATCCATTTTATAATTGGGTACCCAAACCGTTGGGTATCCTTATCTTGTTGTTTCTTTTCCTGCCTATACTCTCTATCGGAGGCGTTTACTCGGTAAATAGTGGTGAGATGATGAGCGGCTTGGGCATTGTGTCGGAACATATACAGTTTGCCAACTTCGTAACCGCTATTGGCATGGCCTCCTTTGCCCCGTTTTTCTATCAACTGGTTCGTATACGCCGGCAAAAGATGATGTGTATTTTCGGCTTCTCACTCATGTACATCTTCAGTTATATATGCGCGAAGACCGACAGCATCTTTCTCCTGGCGCTTTGCAGTCTGTTGATGGGTTTCCTGCGGATGGTATTGATGATGGTGAATCTCTTTACCCTGATTAAATACGCTTTTGGCATGGAGGCCACCCGCAATATCACGCCCGGTATGGAACCGAAAGACGCCGAAGGATGGGACAAGCTCGACACGGAGAAAAGCGCCAGCCAACCTATCATTTACCTTTTCTTTATGATATTCGGACAGCTTGGCACTTCGCTTACCGCCTGGCTCGCCTACGAATACGAATGGCAATATGTCTATTATTTCATGATGGGCTTATTGTTGTTCTCTATCCTGATTGTATTTATCACGATGCCTTATAGGAAATTCTTAGGGCGTTTCCCGATTAACTTTCGCAAGTTTGGCAATGTAGTAGCCTTCTGCATCACACTTATCTGCATCACCTACGTGTTGATTTACGGCAAGACGCTCGACTGGTACGACGACCCGACTATCCGTTGGGCAACAGCTATCGGCATTCTCTCCGCCGGTGTGTTCCTCTATTTAGACGGGCGCAGGCATTTTCCTTATTTCCTTTTGAGTGTTTTCCGGTTACGGACAATCCGCGTGGGCATTATGCTCTACCTGATGCTGATGATAGTAAACTCAAGTGCCATGTTTGTCAATGTATTTGCCAACGTGGGCATGAAAATCGATAACTACCAGAATGCCACTTTGGGTAATTGGAGCATTGCTGGTTACGTAATCGGTGCTATTATTTCTATTATACTTGGTTCAAAGAATGTACACTTTAAGTATCGGTTTGCACTCGGCTTCTTTATTATCGGGCTGTCGTCGGTCTTTATGTACTTCGAAGTGCAGAGCGCAGGCCTGTACGAGCGCATGAAGTATCCGGTCATCATACGTTCTGCCGGCATGATGATTCTCTACGCGCTGACGGCGGTTTATGCCAACCAGCGAATGCCTTTCCATTATCTTTCGACCTGGATTTGCATTATGCTCACCGTGCGTATGGTACTGGGTCCGGGTATCGGTACGGCTGTTTACACCAACCTCTTGCAAGAGCGTCAGCAGCACTACGTCACCCGCTACGCGCAAAATGTAGATATCATCAACCCCGACGCTTCCGCCTCTTATAGGCAGACATTGCAGGGAATGCGCTATCAGGGCAAAAGCGTTACGGAAGCCGAACATATGGCGGCACTCTCAACGAAAGGCCGCGTTCAGGTGCAGGCAACACTCTCGGCATTGAAAGAAATGTCGGGTTGGACAATCTATGCTTGTCTCTTTTGTATGGGGGTTGTATTATTTATGCCATATCCCAAGCGAAGATTGAAAACGTAGTTTTAACCGTTAACTCATCTGTTTTATCTGAATAACCTCCCTGTTTTTTCCAATAGGAGCAGTATTTTCTTTTCCTTTATTTAATCGTCTACCAGTTGGTAGACGATCGGGCAACAGTTGGTAGACGATAGTGACCCAATTGGTAGACGATAGTGCACCAACTGGTAGACGATTAATCTAAGAGAGAGAAATCACTCACCCATTGAGAAGAAATACTGAGATGAATCTATTAAAACAAATAGAGGGAGGTGTACTGCCTATAATCAAACGTGCGTTCGATATAAGAAAAAAGTATTTAATCCGAAGAAAAGGTGAAGATAAATCTTTATATTGAGTTCACATTCATCAAAATAAATAAGTTTTACTGTTCATTAATACTGCTCATCCTTGTTGGGGAAGGTCACTTGTTTGACATCTGAAATATAACTGCCTACTCCCTCAACGATTCGGGTATGCAGGTTTTCATACTTACGAAGGAATTTAGGATTAAATCCTTTGGTCATACCAAGCATATCCTGCACAACAAGAACCTGTCCATCCACTTCGCTACCTGCACCAATACCAATGATCGGAATACGAAGTTCACGACTGACCTCTGCGGCCAGTTGAGCAGGTATTTTTTCAAGAGTAATACCAAAACATCCGGCTTCTTCCAATAGACGCGCATCACTCAACAGTTTTTGAGCCTCTGCTTCGTCTTTACCGCGCACCCCGAAGGTTCCGAACTTATTGATCGATTGAGGGGTTAATCCTAAGTGTCCCATTACAGGAATTCCTGCTTCAATGATTTTCTTCACGCTATCAATGATTTCTACTCCTCCTTCCAGTTTCAATGCATCACAGCCACTCTCCTGCATAATGCGGATAGCATTTTTAACCCCTTCGGTCGGATTGACCTGATACGTGCCGAAAGGCATATCGCAAACAACCAGTGCCCGTTTGACCGCCCTTACCACCGAACTGGCGTGATAAATCATCCGATCGATTGTCATAGGTACAGTCGTTGTATATCCGGCCATCACGTTAGCTGCCGAATCACCGATCAGTATCGCATCTAAGCCTGCCTCGTCCAATATCCCCGCCATCGTATAATCATAAGCCGTCAGCATCGCGATTTTTTCACCTTTGTTTTTCATTTCCTGTAAACGCAACGTTGTCACTTTACGGCTATCTTCCACTAAATATCCTGCCATTTCTGTTTTTTTTGAATTAAGGAGGCAAAGCTAACCCGCCTATAGAACATAATTAATACTTTTCTAATGGGAATTAACTATCAGTTAATCGTTTTTACCTATCAACAAAGAGGATTCATTCAAAATATCCATACCTTTGGCATCAAATCGGGTAAACATGGATATCAGACAATTAAATTACTTTATCAAAGCAGCTGAGTTTCAAAATTTCACAAAAGCATCTAAAGCAGCATGTATTGCTGAGAGTTCACTATCGGTACAGATCAAACAACTGGAAACAGAATTAGGTGTAGAACTATTTATTCGGGAGAAAAAACGGGTCACCCTCTCTGAAGCCGGGAAAAAACTACTGCCTCATGCCCGAATGGTGATTGCAGATATCAAGGAGGCAGCAACAGCGGTACAAGATATAAACGAAATGCGAAGTGGCTCGTTGCGTATTGGAGGTATATTCAGTTTATGTTCCCTGTTGACAGATACGCTGGTTCCTTTTTCTATAAAATACCCTTCGATTCATGTAAAGATTGTGAGTAAATCCGGCAAACGTCTGTTTGAAATGCTCCATGCGAACGAGTTGGATTTTGTGTTGACTTTCGATTCACCTGTCAGAGACCCTCGTTTAGACCGAATAGAACTTTTTGAATCACCGCTGACCGTTATCGCACATAAAGATCATCCAATCGCCAAATACGATCAGATCTCATTAGATGCACTAACGGAGTATCCATTAGCTTTGCCCGAAAGCGGCATGCATGTCAGAGATATTTTAGAAGAAAGATTTCCGGAGATCATACAAACGCTGAACACACAATTAGAATTAAATGATGTCAATATCCTTTATCAGCTTGTGTGTACAAAACACTGGATTTCTATTATGCCTCGATCTATACAGAAAGATCATAACAGGATCAAAGCAATCAAATTATCCGAAAAAAACACCAATATGACCGCTGCTGTCTATTGGAAAAAAGGAGGATATCGAAAGAAAACAGTAGAAGTCTTTATGAAAATGTTTGAAGATCACTTAAACGATAGCGCTGTTCTCTACAGATACCGCAACGAAATTTTTGAATAAAAGAGCGGCTTTAACAAACGAACTTTTCCAACTATTGATTTACGTTATTTACAAAAAGAAGAATTCTACTTTTTGTAAAACTCTTTTTTTACTAAAAAAAACAGCAGATTTGTCTTATTTTTTTACGCACAAGACAAGAAATATAGACATGTGACATAACGTTGTCTTTTTTTTCTGAAAACAAAAAAAACACCCACTAAACGCGCAAAAGTTGTTTTTACACTAACCAATTGATTCTCTAATTTTGTATCGTGTTTCATTTCAGTACAATTCACAACAAACTTTGTAAAGAAGATAGTACAAAAAGAGAATACCGTTTTCATAAAAATTGAGGAGAAGTTACAAATAAAACTGCGCCTGTTCTTTAAAAGGACAGCATACGTTCGACAAAAAGAGTTCATGAAAAATTTATTACAGCAGATATACCGGGGATTATTATTACTCTTTTCATGCGCAAGTATTGTTTCTTGCACATCTGAAGAGATACCTATCAAAGAATCAAACGATAAGGAAGTTCTCTTGGAACTCCCTATGACTCGTTCCGGAGACGAAAACGAAAATCGCATCGCAAATGCCCGTTTGATCATTTTCAAAACATCCGGCAACAACAGACTGGTTCTCAACCGATATAAAAGTGGATCAGACATCACCTTCTCCGAATTAGTACCAGTCGGAAATCTGGATATATTCATTGTCACGAATGAAAAAGCCGCATGGGCGCTGGATAATATCAGTTCAGCTTACGAACTCAAACAAAAAGTCATTGATTATTCGGCATACCCGGCTGTAGATTCCCAGACACCGATTCCGATGTTTGCTGCATATCAAAATGTATATGTCAATCCATCCGGTGACATCTATAAAGATGGCAACTCTTTATTTATAGATAATGTAATGGGACGAGTTTCGCGGCTTTATTCAAAGGTGACTATTCATATGGCCTGTGTCTTTGAAAATGCAATTGATATCGCCAATCCATTTGAAGTGAAAAGCGTTTCGATCAAACACCTGCCTAAAAAATCGTATTTATCGCCCGCTCCTTATACAGGGACAGAGACTACCGATTTTTTTAATGGAGCCAACGCCCCGCAGAGTGATTATACTCCGATCCTGAATGGCGCTGTTCAGACAGGTTTCAGCGGTAGTTCTTCCTTTTATATACCGGAATATGTTGTGAACGATATCAACCTGTATAGCTATGTCTCGATCGTCTTCTGCCGAAAAAATAATCCGGCGATCGAACAAGAATACAAATTGGTATTGGGCGACGGACTGAAAGAGCACTCCAACGCCTATATGCTTCATTCACCCGACAG
Source organism: Parabacteroides sp. PF5-9 (assembly GCF_029893105.1). Taxonomy (GTDB): domain Bacteria; phylum Bacteroidota; class Bacteroidia; order Bacteroidales; family Tannerellaceae; genus JARXWG01. The sequence continues at coordinate 115,517 of NZ_JARXWG010000007.1, forward strand.
AACAGCTGCCGATTTGACCATCAATCGCAATACGGAATACATCTTTAATGTGATTGTCAAAGGTTTTGGTGGTTACGGTGAAGAAGATATGGATATAAATGCCCATGTGCTCACCTGGAAAGGAGTAGACATTTATAAAGATTATACCCAATATACATTTACTGTTTCTCAGAATACATTCAGAATTCCGGCAACGCAATTGCCGCATACTGCATTATTGTACATCTATACCAATTTCCCCAATGGCTGGGATGCACGATTCGAAAACCCTTCGGGTCACTTACAATTCCCGAACTATACTCCAGGATTTTCGATGTTTTCCGGCTTTTTACTCTTTAATGTGACAGGGGCTATCGCTTCACCGGAAACAATCATAATCAACAGTGGAAATATTACAAAGAAAATAACTGTTAGTACATATTAACGAAAACAAAAAGAAATCAAAAGATGAAAAAATGGTGGATATATGTAATGATCCTTTGTTTGATCGCATGTACTAAAGAGGAAAAGGAGCCTACGCCTCCTTTGGTTGGTCCTTTAGAAATCGCCTTAAAAATCAAATTTCCCAAAAGTCAGTCACTCTATTCCAGAGGACTGACAACAGTTGAAGAAAACCGTATTGAAACACTTCAGATCTTTGCTTTCACCAACGGAGGTACCGACAATCAGCTCGATGATAAATTTGCGTATAAGATTGATGTATACTCCGGGATTCAAGCAATCGGAGAAGAGATCAAACAGGTCAATGTCGCCTTAAGAATGCTGGAAAAACGACAACGGCTGGTTTTAGTCGCCAATCCTCCTGCCGGCATATCGATCGAACCCACTGTTGGCACAACGATGCGTGATATTTTCACTCCCATCCAATTCTCTGCATCTCCCTGGCGGACAGAAGAGATTTCCGATTTTCCGGCTTTTCCGATGTGGGGGCAGATGAAAGATTCCATATTAATCATGCCGGACTCCAACGAATTACCCAATACGCCTATAGAGATCAATATGTTTCGTACTATGGCTAAGGTTAATATCGGAGTCGATACTCAAAATTTCTCTTCGACATTGTCCAACGATTTCAAACTCGAAACCGTTTATGTCTGCAACGCCAGTGAATCCAGCTATCTGACTCCCCATTCAGACTATATGAGCGGTTCAAACATCAATCAATTGGAAATAGATAAAACAAGGCCTACAGCAAATAAATTCGCAGAACAATCATACGCCGTATCTTCCCCTTACAGAAGATTAGACAACACGATCTACATCCCTGAATCAGACATTTTATCCGAATCCAACGAACCTGCTTTTTTAGTTGTAAAAGGAAGTTATAAAAATAAACCGGGCTTTTATCGGATCGATTTTGTCAGATACACCCATTTCTACCCGATATTACGTAATCACGAATACAATATCAATATCATAGGAGTTAATACAGGCGGTTATTCCACGCTGCAAGAAGCCAAAAACGCCCCACCCTCAGAAGACAGTTTCTCCCTTATCATCGACGAAACAAATGCTGTTTTGAATGAGTTCACATATAACAACGACTATATGCTGGGAGTAGATATAAGCGAAGTGCTTTTCGACTGGGACAAACAACTGGTAAGTTCGGTAAACAACAAGATACTCGAACAATCCATCCATTTGTTTACCACTTATACCCAATGGTCGGCAACCATCGAAAACGGAGCGACCTGGCTCACTCTTGTAGACGGATCGACCGAAACGTCCGAAATATCAGACAAAGACCAACCGTCGAACACCCTTTCGACCTTTAAGATCCGTATGAAAGAAGAAAATCTGACCGGCAAAGAACGATCTGCTAAAATCACGTTAAAAGCCGGATTACTCAATATTCAAATCAATGTCAGACAAAGCGGAGGAGCCAACGCTTATCTTATGCGATTCGAACCGGGAGCCAATAAGGCGACTATTAGAATTCCTCTGGCTTATATACGCGAGGCCTTACGACAAACCACTCAGACCATTCCGGATATGAGTGATTTGAATGCGAAAGTCATATGGCATGAAATTAAAGAAAGTTTTCCGGTCACGTTTAGTGCTACACTCAGTGGAACCGAATACATAGAGGTAACCGCCAACGCCACTAACGGCATCTATAACGGAAATGCCTTAATTGCCCTTGTCAAAGGAACAGGCATCGGCATGGTGGGGAGTGGCGATCCGCAAAAAATAGTATGGAGCTCACATGTATGGAGTATGCAAAATAAAGGCACAGATAATCTCGATTATGATTTTCACAATCCGAATCAAGAACGTTTCATGCCGACTATACTGGGTAAACATGCTACAAACAAAGGGATGTTTTATCAATGGGGCAGAAAAGATCCGTTCCCTGCATATCCGAATGATGTGACGCCAAGAGTCATTTCGACCGTTCCGGTGTCAGCGTCGAACACTTTAATCGATGCCATTCAACATCCGACCATATTCTACTCTTCGCATTCCGACATTCACGACTGGGCTGGTAGTTTGTCTAACAAGGATTTATGGCATACAACTCAAAAGACCTACTACGACCCCTGCCCTACCGGATGGCGTGTTCCTGAACGAAACGAAAGTAACCACTACTGGCATATTCCTACCGAAGGCAACATCTTCCTGAACGGTTTTATAAATGGGACTACCGGAGAATGGAAAGCCAAAGACTCCTTTCATTTCGGTTATCTTTGGACGGCAACGGCAAGTATGCTTCCCGATCATACCCCTGTCCTTTGTATCGATAACACCGGAAATATTGACGTAACAGCCTACTCCTCTCGCGTTGTGGGACATTCGATCCGCTGCATCAAAGACATTACATTGGTAAAAAACAAATAATAAAAGAGGCCATTCAACATGGAAATACGAAAATTCATCTGTGCTCATTTGCTATTAGTTTGTACACTATCACTACAAGCGGATGGGTTATATAATGCCGGAAACATGTATGTCGGAGGTCTGGTTAATAGTGCTGTCCTATATATTAAAGGTGATTTAACGGCAGGAGGCAACTCCCAGATCATGCATCCCGGTAAAACAATCCTGACCGGCAACCTGATTAATAATGTGACACATACAAACTCATTTGTGTTTAATGATTCGCCCAATGGACGCAGTGGTCTTTTTGTCTTTCAGGGAACAACGCCACAACGGATCTATGGGAGTGCCAACAAATCGACCAATCCGGTCAAATTTCCCCATACAGTCATTCTAAATAATCTACACAATATAAACCCATCTTTAACTGTTGATCCGGATATGAGTATCAATCTCAAGGATATGACATTTATTCAGGGACGTCTCATTCTGGATTCAAAAACTGCAGACGACAAAACGGTTGTAGCTCATCTCTGGCTGGAAGATAATGCAGCAACCATCAACAACAACCTTGATCAACCTCGGATACAGGTTAATCTGAACATAGGCGCACATTTAGATCTCGGACGTCTGATCGGATTCACCCCTCCCTTTGAAGTACTTCACGCCGACTATTTTTTCTATAATTTCCTCTCCGTACCTGCCGAAACAGATTTATTCAATGGGTCAAACAACGATTTGTGGATCACAGATCCTTTAAGGGGCTTAACAGGAGGAACTGGCTATATTCTTGGACAAGGGCTTGTACCTTTTTCCAATACCATGTATTACTTAAGCAGTATTGATCAAAGATGGAAAACGTCACCCAACAATGCGAAATTTAGTGATGTTATCAATGATAAATTTATGTTTGGACGATATTCTGCCCCTGCTTCATTTAAAGCGATATTGGCCAATGAAGGCATCGATGGGTACACCGGAGAAAAACTCATTAATAATGATGTATCAATTACTTTGAATAATGGTTACAACTATTTGGGAAACCCGTTTACCGTCCCGTTGGATTTAACCGACTTACTGGGTAACAACCGGAACGAATGGGGACTTGCAACCGGACACAATGTGAAGAGAAACTACTATATATTAGCCCCAAACAGTACGGGACATAGCACCGACGGAGTACAATTCACCTTCACGGCCAGTTATCTGGTGGGACAAAAAGAAGGAAGTACCACAGACCTCTACGCCAACAATAACCTGATCGCCCCAATGCAAATGTTTGTACTGAAAAATGAAGGAGGTCAAATTCATTCATTCAAAATACCACGCTCCAGAAGAAGCCACGGTGATGTCTCGTTTCTTCGCAGTTCAAAAAATGAATTCACCGAATCCGTCGACGAACTATTGATCGAAACCCGCGATACACAAACCGGAGGCTTCGACCGCCTATGTATCGTCTTTCGCGATAACGCCGATGCAAAAGCGACCGATAGGTATGATACGGAGAAACTGTTCAATAACACCGGTGGCGTCAACCAGATATATACCCGTTCGGCTGATGGAAAAAAACTGACAACAAATGTCGTTCAACCCACAGAGAAAAAACTGACAATGTATTTTGAACCACCTCTGGAAACCCAGAAAATCGAATTGGATGCGTACAGACTGAATAGTTTACACGCGATAAATCAGGTCGTACTTGAAGATAGACAAACCGGCAACCAAACAGATCTGACCAGAAATCCACGGTATACATTCTATGCCAATCCTGCTGATCGAATCGACCGGTTCGTATTGCATTTCTCCTCCTCCATCGATCAGAATGACCGCATCAACCAATCCGTATTAAATGCACATTATCACGAAGGAATTATTGCTATTCAAGGCTTAGAGAGCAATGATCTCGGAAAAGAAATTTCATTATATAATATGCAAGGACAGTTATTACACGTCACAAAAATAACAGAGACACCTTCTTATAATATAAACATGCCATTGCAAACTGGTCTATATCTCCTTAAAATAAGAGACAGAAAAGAAACCATTAAACTCCCTGTTAACTAAACAAATGCCTATTTATTAAAACCGAACAAACAGAGACACAAGTAATTTACATGTTTTTACATACGTAATTATACTGTTTATTCAAACAATTAAAAGTTCTGACTTGTGAAAGCCGGAACTTTTTTCATCTATATATAAGAAGGAATAAAACCACCGAACATTATAAAACTATTTTCCCATCTTTCACCATATTAACAAGTTCTATGGCATTTTTAGCACCGATTTTCTGAAGTCCGCTTTTCCGATAACCATTCACCGTTTCTGTTGTAATAAACAACTGTTCCCCGATATCACGGCTTCTATACCCTTCGACAACCAATTTTAAAACCTGTTTTTCACGAGGAGTCAGCCGAAACCTCTGATCCGCTACCCTCTTTTGCATCAAGATCTTCACCTCAGTAGAGAGAAAAATCTCTCCTTCCATGACTTTCTCCAAACCGATCAACACCTCCTCCGTCAATTCACTTTTTAAGATATAACCAGCAACACCAGCATTCAACACCGTTTTAATGATCGAATATTCATTATGAGTAGATAATATCAATATTTTCTGCTCCGGATATTTCTGTATGATTTCCTGACAAAAGTCAACCCCGCTACCATCCGGCAAAATTAAGTCCAATAAAAGAATATCGGGACGTCTTATCGTTAATGTTTTCTTGCATTCCGTTAATGTATAAGAGACATCGCAAATCTCTGCTTTCCCAGAATTACGGATAGACAGACATAACCATTCCACCAACATTTTATGATCTTCCACAATATGTACACTTACCATAACGCTTCTTGTTTTTATCTATATTTTTAAAGACAGGGTTCTTTTACACACACGATTCAAATAGAAAACCGGATCTTATATGTCCATTTTTTAGAGACACGTAGGTCTGTTTTCTGTTAGAGGTACGTCTAAATGAAATTAGAGGTACCTCTAAAACGATTTACACCTACCTCTAAATGATTTTAGACGTACCTCTAACAGAAAAATACAAAGTTAAAGTTACAAAAGCATCTACGCCACCCCACTTATAGGGTATTATCATTCTTTTTTTTAGTAAAAAACATTACCCACAAAAACCCCCATTAATGGGGTATGAAATCAACTCCTCTTCCTTTACTTTTGTTGCATATCTGCAATAACAACGTGTGTAACCTATACTTAGATGAAACAAATACATGAAAACCCATATCGGATAGCAGGACTTCTTGCCAACTCAACCGAAAGAGAACTCCAAAAACAAAAGGCGAAAATCACACGCTATATCAGTGTCGGTCGGGTGGTTGATTCGGAGTATGATTTTTCTTTTCTGCGGCAGATCGATCGTTCGGAAAGTGTGATCAACAAGGCCTTTTCGGGTATTGAGCAGAATCAGGATAGAGTAATGCATGCGCTTTTCTGGTTCCTGAAAGTCAATCCGTTTGACGAGACCGCTATCAATCATCTGATCAACGGACATAAAGAAAAAGCGATAGAGATCTGGGAGAAAGTGACCGCCGGTAAAGGGGTTTCGCCGAAAAACTTTTCGTGTATCAGTAATCTGGCTACATTGAAGTTATTGGGAGGATCTAAAACTGAAATTCAACAAGGACTCGAAGCCAAGATTATGTTGATCGAGTCAGACTGTTTCCAAGCGTTTATACAGACTGTAGCCGATGAGACCTATTCGGAAAAAACGGAAAAACAGATCGAAAAATTTATCAGTGAGGTTTTACCTCATCTCAAAAAGAAATACTCCGATGCGGGAACGCTTCAACTGTTCAAAAATTGTAATGGTTCATGCAAGCAATTCCTGACCCAGAAGTTTTCAGACGAACCGATCCATAAAATAGAGGCGCAACTCGAAAAAGTCAAACAGGGAAGAAGAGAGAACAAAGCCGGATTATACAAATTGGGGAAAAAACTGATCGCAGATTGTAAAAGCGATTTAAACACATTAAAATCGGTATTGGGGCAAGACAACCTGACCTACAAAGTGATTTCAGACAATCTGGCCAAAGAGATCCTGCAATGTGGTATTGATTATTTCAATGAGATGATCAAACAGAGTAATCCGGCCAAAGAAAGTTTGGAACTATTGGAATATGCTCTCTCGATCACCCAAAATACCCAGACACGTCAACGGATAGAGGAGAACATAAAGGTGATGAAAAATAGTGAAGTCGAATCGGCTGTCGAAAGTGAGATTAATTTCATTACCCAACAATTAAATCAACTGCAAAACAGTTCATTCAGTATCTCTAAAGCAAAAAATTTCGTAAATGCCTGTAAGCCCAAACTAAATACCCTGAAATCGAGTTTAGGAGCCAACAATGAAGTGTATCTCACCATCAGTGGAGCCATTGCTAATAACGCTCAGGGAGCACTCATACAGGTGGTCAATGAAGCCCAGAATGACTTCACAAACCGCATGACATACGATCGGTTTGGTGCACTTAATACACTTAAAAGTATTATTGTTGAGGCTGTCGATGTATCTACCCTTATCGGAACATTGGATATGCCTACCGACATACGGACAAGATATAAAGAGAATCACAATGCATTAATGCAACTGGCTGGACAACTGGCCTCCATACCCACCGGAGGAGGAGGTTATAGTTCTGCTGGTGGAAGCAGCGGCAAAAAAGGATGCTACATTGCCACCATGGCATACGGAAGTTATGAACATCCACAGGTTATCGAGTTAAGACGTTTCAGGGATGATTTTTTGAGTAAAAGTATTGCCGGACGTCTCTTTATCCGTACCTACTATAAATACTCACCGGCTTTGGTTGAGAAGTTAAAAGAGAAAGAACAAATAAACCGCATCATACGTACCCTGTTAAATTCATTTATAAAATTAATCCGATCATAATGAAGAAAGTTATACTTGCAGCATTTATTTGCAGTACCTCCATTTTGTTTGCTCAACAATCGACGGAAAATACACTTATCGAAAAAATCCCCGGTATTCAACAGCACATAGAGCAGCTGACTTCTGAAGTAAACAGTCAGAAAGTTTTAATAGAGAAACAACGAAATACAATCAAAGAACTGCAACAAAACACGGGCAAGCTTGAAGAACAGATCAAGCAATTAAACCTGTTTGTTGAACAAAACAAGCAACAGATCAGCGGTGTATCCAACAATCTGGAGAAACAGATTAAAGAGTCTGAAGAGAAAGCAACACAATCCATTTCTCAACTGGGAGGAGATCTTCAGAAAAACCGACTCTACTGGATCATTGCCACACTGGCGATTCTTTTACTGGGGACACTCATGTATTTTTTCCTGAAAAAACACATCAAGTCATCACAAGATGATGTAGAGACACAAATCAGAAACACCAAAAAATCATTGGATGATGAGGGGTTGAGGTTAGACAACAAATTGATAGAGGTGTTGGAGTCGCAATTGAAAGTGCAACAGGAAGAGTCGAAAGGAGGTACAACTTCCGGCACTAAAAACATCGACCACTCCTTAGCGCTCAAAGTCGCCGATGAAATAGCACGTATGCAGAAAAATATTTCACGCATGGATGACGACACCAAAGGGTTGAAACCGTTGGAAAAAGGGATCGAACGTATCCAGGCCAACTTTGCGGCAAATGGCTATGAAATGGTCAACTTATTGAATGTCGATTACGATGAACGAATGAATATTGATGTGATCAATTTCATTGAAAACGATTCGCTTCCTGAGGGTAAAAAGATGATCACCAAAATTATCAAACCACAGGTGAATTACAATGGCATTTTAATTCAGAGAGCACAGGTAGAAGTATCACAAAATTAAACATAGATCAAAATGGCAAGGATAAAAATTGACTACGGCATTGACCTGGGAACCACCAACTCGGCAATATCCAGAATGGAAAGAGGAGAAGTGAGAATCATTAAATCGCTTGACAAACAGAAAGACACAACCCCTTCTTGTATCGCTTTTAATCCTAAAGGAACGATATTCGTCGGTGATAAAGCATACGACAGTTACAGATCGAACAGTTTGAAAAGCCTCTCCAACAAAACGCCATTGAACGCCTATGTGGAGTTTAAAAGAACCATGGGAACCGATAAAAAATATCATAGTTCCTATTTGAATAAGGAGTTTAGTTCGGAAGAACTATCGGCTGAAATATTGAAAAGATTAAAAGAGTATATACAGGATGAAACGATCAAAGCGGCCATCATTACTGTTCCTGCCGCTTTTAAAAACAATCAGATTGACGCAACACGCCGAGCCGGCAAATTAGCCGGATTTGATCATATAGAAGTATTGCAGGAACCTGTGGCGGCTTCGATGGCTTACGGATTGGACAGCAGTAAAAAAGAGGGATTCTGGCTGGTGTTCGATTTCGGAGGAGGTACATTCGATGCTGCATTATTAAAAGTGGAAGACGGGATCATGAAGGTCATCGATACCGAAGGTGATAATTATCTGGGAGGCAAAAATCTGGATTATGCCGTCGTAGATCAATTGATTATTCCACACATCCAGCAAAAATTCAGTATTGACGGGATGTTGTCTGATGACCATAAAAAAGCGGAATTCAGAAGCGCCCTAAAATTCTTTGCCGAAGAGATAAAAAACAACCTTTCTTTCAATGCATCACATAATATTTATGTCGATCCGGGAGATTGCGGGGAAGATGATAACGGGGAAGAAATTGAAATCGATCTGACGGTGGTTCAGGATGATCTTAAACGGATATTCACACCTATCTTCCAGAAAGCGATTGACTGTAGTTTAGCGCTTTTAAATAGAAATAATTTGAAAGGGAGTTCCCTGGATTCGCTGATTCTGGTCGGTGGGCCAACCCTCTCTCCGGTGCTTCGTGAAATGCTCGACAAACAACTCTGCAAACCCGATACGAGCGTCGACCCAATGACTGTTGTATCGAGAGGAGCAGCTCTGTATGCCTCAACGATCGATATCTCGGAGAGTATCAAAGAAGAATCACGCGACCGGACAAAGATCCAATTGGAAATCGGACATGAAGCATCCAGTGTGGAACCGGAAGAGTTTGTGACACTCAAAATATTGGCCGACAAAACAGAAGGCACAATTCCTGATAAGGTCTTTGCCGAAATAAGCCGAGGCGATGGCGCCTGGTCGAGCGGAAAAGTAGAGATCAATACATTAGGTGAAGTGGTTGACGTTCAACTTGCCGAAAACAAAATGAATGTTTTTGAAGTGACGCTCTATGATGATAAAGGGAATGTTTTGGAATGCGAGCCTGCCTCGTTCAGTATTATTCAGGGATCAAAGATCGGAAGTGCTACCCTACCCTATAATATAGGTATTGAGATATTACAAAAAGTGACCAGTAAAGTGGTGTTTGTCACAGTTAAAGGATTGGAAAAAAACCAGTCTCTCCCGGCTACAGGGACAATCAACGGATTAAAAACCCAAAAGCAAATACGCCCGGGAATGGATACCGACTTTATTAAAATTCCTATTTATCAAGGCGAGCATAACTCTGAAGGGACACGAGCAATTTATAACGAACACGTATATGATATCATTATCAGTGGGGCTGACCTTCCGGCATTATTGCCGGAAAGTGCAGATGTGGATCTGACTTTCAGCTTAGATAAGTCACAAAAAATGACCGTTCAGGCGTATTTTCCATACTTAGATCATACGGCAGAAATCAGCGTACCGACAGATACTGTGCAATCGGTTGACACAAAATGGTTGGAAAGTGAGTTGGATAAAGCCGGAAAGAGTATCAAAGCCCTCAAGCAAGAAGGAGAAGCGGATACGAATAAACTGCAAAAGCTTGAAGCTGAATTGGGACAAATCACTCAATCTTTCGAGAACAGTAAAAATGATGTCGATGCCAAGCAGGAGGTGTTGACTAACCTGCGAAAATTATTGAAAGAAATTGATCAATTGACAGAAACATCCGAATGGCCGAAAATGGAAAAACAGCTGAAAGACGAATTCCACAAGCTGGAAGAAGCAAACCAGAAATTCGGAAATGAGAAAACATCTCAGGCCGTAGCTGAACTGGAAGCGCAAGTGGAAGAGGTCTTTGCGAAAAAAGACACCAAACTTGGCGGTCTCCTTCTGGAAGAGATCAACCAATGTTTTATGCAGCTTACTTTAATTTTCCAACTTATCGGCTTGGTGAAATACCTGAATGATGACTTCAACAAGATCCAATGGAGAGATCCGAATAAGGCCAGAGCATTGCTCAACCAAGCGATACAGCAGATCGGAGAAAAACCGACTGTAGAAGAACTGCAACCAATTATCATGGCCATCTATCAATTATTGCCTCCTGACTTTACACAACCCCAAGGGGGAATCACTGATTTTAATAATGATATTTTGACCCTGTAATACACTTTTTGAAGCAATCGTTATGACTCAAAAACAATCCATATTATCCAAAGGTCAGCTGATCGATAACAAATACGAGATCGCTTTTTTCCTAAAAAAAGGGAAATATGCAGAATCTTATCGGGTGAAAGATCCGGATGGGAAAACACGGTTTTTCAAGCTGTTTTCGTACACAAAACTTCATCGTACACAATTCACGTCCGAAGGCGATGTACTTGAGATTGAACTACTGAAACAACTTCAACATCCTAACATTGTCAAATATAGAGATAGTGGTGACCTGTTGATTGATAATCAGAAATATGGTTATGTCGTTCTTGATTTCATTAGTGGGGAAACGCTGGCAGAACAAACAAACCGGGAGAAGAATATCAATCCCTATGACGCCAAAGACCTGATATTGGGTGTATTGAACGGTTTGAATTACCTGCATAATCTGGAACATCCGATTATCCATAACGATCTGACCAATCAAAACATCATGCTCGATCTGGCTGGAAAAGTAAGCGTAGGTAAGATTATTGATTTCGGATATGCGCGTTATCTCAACCAGTCGCACAAAGATTTTTACAGTGAAGGATTAAACCCCTTCTATATGGCCAATGAGATGTTTAATCACATCTTCTCTGTGCAAAGTGATATCTTTGCTGTAGGAGCATTATATTATCATTTGTTATTCGGTCTGCCGCCCTGGTTTATTGAAATATCCCGTTACAAATCAGATACGGTCAATCTGGAAGAGGCCATACTCAAAGAGAGAAAAAAACCGTTGAAAGTCGTTAACTCGGAGATCAACGTTGAGCCGGAAACGCTTCATATCATTACGAAAGCATTACAGCCTGAAGCCGAACACCGTTTCAAAAGTGTCAAAGAATTTATACAGGCATTGAATGGAGAGATAGAAGTGGAAATACCCGCACAGACCCAACCATCACCCCAAAGTATTCAGACAAAAGAGAAAAAGAAAGGTGGAGGTTTCGAAGATATCGCAGGGATGCAGGAATTAAAAGAGACGATCAAGCTAGATGTAATTGATGCTCTGAATGATAAAGAACGTTATGCTGAATATGGCTTAACAATCCCAAATGGCATACTATTGTATGGTCCTCCCGGTTGTGGAAAAACTTTTTTTGCGGAGAAAACAGCGGAAGAGATCGGTTTTAATTTTTACCAGATCAAACCTTCCGACATTCAAAGTAAATGGGTAAACGCCACACAGGAAAACATTAAAACGCTTTTCGACGAGGCTCGTAAAAATGCACCGAGTATCGTTTTTATTGACGAATTGGATGCCTTGGTGCCAAGCAGGGATAATGCCAGTGTGAACCATATGAATACGAGTGCGGTCAACGAATTTCTGGCGCAAATGAACAATATCGGAGACGATGGCGTATTCATCATCGGAGCAACCAACAAACCCAGTTCTATCGATTCGGCTATACTTCGCTCCGGCCGATTGGATAAACATATCTTTATCCCACCTCCGGACTTCGAAGCCAGAAAAGAGATGTTCAAACTCTACCTGAAAAAACGTCCTAAAGAGATAGGTATCGATTATCATTCACTGGCTACAGCGACTGACAGTTATGTCTCAAGTGATATTAAATTCTTGTGCGACGAAGCATCCCGGGAAGCATTAAAATTAAAGTCCCGCATTTCTATGGAAATTATTCTGGGAACAATAAAAAAACGGCCACCTTCTATTTCCAGAAACGAATTAGACAGTTATTTACAGATAAAAGCGGAAATGGAAGGAGAGACTCCGGCTAAAACAAATAAACTACCAAGTGTTGGTTTTATAAAAAAATGATATGGAACAATTAAATTTTAATCAACTGCTTTTGAAAACCGTATTCTCCTGTATGGCCTGTGATGGCAATATAGACGATAGAGAAGTTCAGTTGATCAAAGAGATGCACAGTCAGAAGAAACTATTCGGTGATATCGACATCCATGCAGAATTAGATCGTTTACTTTCAGCCATTAACAAAGAGGGTTTATTATTCCTGAAAAAATATTTTGAAGAACTTGGTACATTTCATTTTTCGGAAGAGGAAGAACTTAAACTCATAGGTGCCGTTATCGAAACGATTAAAGTAGATGAAAAAGTGGAATACAATGAAATCAAATTCTTTAAAGTCATTCGTTCGAAACTAAAAACATCCAATGAAGTCATACTGGAAAAGTATCCCGAAGCGGAAGAATTTCTGGAAGAGGATGTAATCTCCGAATCACTGATATTCAGATTACAGGATGACTTCCTGGATAAATATACACTCCCTAAATTTGAAATGATAAACATTCTCGAAGAGAGTGAGCAGAAAGAGGAAGATGAAAAAATAGACTGATTCTCGTTAAGCCGGTTTAGTAGATACCTATCACTAAACCGGCTTTCTTTTATTAGATATCGATTTTTATCACTTCCCCATACGAAGGCATACGATCAAACGCCTCTTTCATTTCATATTCTCCGGCATAAATACGTGCACAAGTCAAAACACCTCCGTGCGCAAACAAACAGACACGATTATAAGCACTCGCTTTTAACTCATTCAGAAATTCACTCACTCGATTAAAAAGATCCATCATACTCTCACCGTTAGGTGATGAGGTATTGATCCAGTCTTTAAAAAACACATCCGATGCCGGGTCATTCGACAACTCGTCCCATGAACGCATCTCCCAATCACCGAAATTGATCTCTTTAATCCGATCCTCACGGTGAGCATCCCCATACCCGCAATAGGTTGCCAGACGAACACAACGCGACAGCGGACTGGTCCATACCCGGTCAAAAGAGAGGCCTGAGAGATTGGATTGAACCACTGCTGCCTCTTCTTCAAAAGTTGGTTTTAACGGAACATCTGTCTGTCCGTATGTATAGCCTATAGGAACGTCTACCGACGTATGTCTAACCAAATAAATCTCCATAACTACTGATTCACATAAATAATCAAAATTCCCAGATAAAAGCTTAGTTCACAAAGTAAAAATGTGGCACCGCAACAATCTCCGGAATATCCTTGTAACTTTCTGTTCATGAATGAGGTTAATATAAACCAGATCAACACTGGTAGTATACAAGCAAATAGATAAACCGGATGAGGCAACCACAGCAAAGGTAATAATCCAAAAAGGAAACTAATGAAATATTCCTTTTTATTCATCCGATTATAAACTGTTTTATTTTTCGAAGTCTCCGAAGTACGCACATAAGGAAGACGGTTGATTATCATACTCGATACACTTTTCGAATAAGGATCGGCAACTAACATCACTGCGCCTGTAAGTTCAAGAGGTAAAGCGACAAGAATAGCAAAATAGAGTCCGAAATAACAGATTAAACCTACGACCCCATAGGTTCCGATATGTGAATCTTTCATGATCGTCAAAATGCGATCACGTGTGTTTCCCCCACCAAAACCGTCAAAGAAATCAGCCAGTCCATCTTCATGTAAACAACCGGTAACCAATAACCGGGTTATTATTGCCAACAATATGGCTACAGTTCCTGGTAGAAAAAGTGCGGATATATAAAGCGTCAAGACCGAAAGTCCTGCTGTTAGCCAACCTGTCAACGACCAGTAACTGACTACATTCTTAAAATATTCGGCAGAAACATTCCCTAATCGCCAGAAAGGCAACCGTGTAAAAAAGATAAATGCCGCCAATACCCGCTGCATATTAAAAATATTTTGTAATCGAAGCTTGGCCAAAACTATGCATCTCATTGAGCATTCGGACAGCCGATTCAACAATCGGATAAGCACAAACCGAACCCGAACCCTCTCCCAGACGAAGTCCCAAATCCAATAACGGTTTTACTCCCAGAACATCCAACAATCGTTTATGTCCGGCCTCATCTCCACAATGACCGAAAATGCAATAAGAAAGCATCTCCGGATACAACCGGGAGGCAGCCAGAACACTATTCGTCATGATAAAACCGTCCACCAGAATAATCATATGTAATTCTGCGGCTTGTAACATACCACCTACAGCCATGACCATCTCATACCCACCAAAATAAGTCAATACCTCCAATACTTCTCTACTACCGGAATAGTTGTCAAGCGCTTTTTGTAAAACCCGTTGTTTATGTTGTACCCCTTCATCATCCAAGCCGCTTCCGGCTCCTACGCAATCACATAAAGGGATATCCGTCAAGCAGGTCATCCACATACTTGAAGTTGCCGTGTTACCAATTCCCATTTCTCCGAAACTGATCACATTGCAACCTCTGCTATGACATTCAGAAACAATCTCTGCTCCGTATTGTATGGCCAGATCGACCTCTTCACGGGTCATGGCCGGTTCATACAGAAAGTTTCGTGTTCCTTTTCGGATCTTCCTGTCGATCAGTTGAGGAATTGGTGGGAAATCAAAGTCCACTCCCCCATCAACAATCTTTAACTCAAAACCGTGTTGACGAGCCAGAAAGCAGACACCTGCTCCTCCATTCAGAAAATTATGAATCACCTGGCGAGTCACCTCCTTAGGTGATTTACTAACCCCTTCATCAGCTATCCCATGATCAGCCGCATAAATTACATTGACAGGAGAACTGAGTTCGGGAGAAAGCGACTGCTGAATCCAACCGATCTGAATCGCCAACTCCTCCAAACGTCCCAAAGAACCTTTGGGTTTTGTCAAATCATTGATCTTTACTTCCAATGCTGGAATAATCGCAATATCAGGTTTACTTATCTGAAATATTTTCATCTGGTTTCAATTTATTTTTTTACAGTTAAAGGTAAGCCGCTAACCATCAAGATCACCTCATTGGCACACGACGCAATATATTGATTGAACCATCCCTGAAGATCGGTAAATTTCCGTTGTAATTCATCCGGCGAAGTTCCTCCCATACCGATTTCATTGGTTATAAAAATAAGCGTCGCTTCTATTTCTGTCAGTTTATTGAATTCATCTTTCAATTGAGAAAGAGATAATTCCACATCACTTTGGTTATCAAAGAAAAAATTAGTTGCCCATAATGTGACACAATCGACCACCACCGTCTTATTCCTCAGATTATGATGGGAAGGGTATTTTTCTTCTTCTATATTGATCCATTCCGAACTACGGTCTTTCTGATGACGTATAACCCTTTGTTTGAACTCTTCATCCCAGACCCTGGAAGTGGCCAAATAAACCGGCCGGTCTGATAATGACAGCGCCAACTGTTGGGCATATCGGCTTTTGCCGGATCGCTGTCCTCCGGTAATAAGAATTATATGTGCCATAAAGGATTAAGTAAAATAAAAACAAGAACAACAATTCCCATCAATAATTCAGTGTGGCTATTTACCTGAACAGCCTTAACAAGATCTTCATCCGTAAATAAACGATCATTCGTTCCGATATATGGTTTCTCAATCTCTTCACCAAAATAATCATGCGCACCTCCAAAACGACAATCCAAAATTGCAGCCATTGCTGCTTCAGGATAACCAGCATTCGGACTCGTATGTGCCCGTCCGTATTGTTGTATGAACGAACGTTTATCCCAGCACCCCGACACCAACAACATCAAATAAGCCGTCATACGGGCAGGGATATAATTGGCAATATCGTCTAATTGTGCCGCTATCCGTCCAAACTCCAAGTAACGTTCATTTTTATACCCAATCATCGAATCAAGTGTATTGATCATTTTATAAGCCATCATACCGGGTAGACCTAAAACAGCAAACCAAAACATCGGTGCTATCACACCATCACTCAGGTTCTCTGCTAATGATTCCAAGGCTGCAGTTCGTATCTCCTGAGGAGTCAGACAAGATGTATCTCTGCCAACAATACGCGACAATTGTATCCTCCCCTCTTCCGTATTTCTGTTCACTGCTTCAAATACCCCCTTTACCTCATTGATCAGAGTTTTCCCCGACAAACAGAAAAAGACCCCGATACCGGTCAGTAAAGCGGTAAATAACGGATCGATCCACCGGGAAAGACTCATGAGTATACCATCCGTAATACCAAACGTTGATACAATTAGTATCGCAGCCATAAGTCCACCATTTGAAACCTTGTTTTTCCCTTTGTTAAACTCCTTTTCACCGGCAGCAATCAACTTACCAAACAAGACCACCGGATGAGGCCATTTCTCCGGATCACCCAATAGGCGGTCAGCCAGCCAACCTCCGATAAATGGAATCACTTTTAATAAATAAACATTCGTATAAAATGGCCAGAACATACTGATGATACTTTATTTTTTAACTTTTCCCGGGTTTTTAGCAATAAAATCTTTCCAACCCGAATACTTCTTTTCCGATACGGGGTTATTTGTTTGGTAGTAATGACATAAAGCTGCAGCCAATCCATCCGTTGCATCCAACTGAGGCAGCATCGATTCCCCTGGAATATGTAATATCCGTTGTAACATTCCGGCCACCTGTTCTTTGGAGGCGTTGCCATTTCCGGTAATCGACATTTTTATCTTTAAAGGCGCATATTCAAAAATCGGGATATCACGCTCCAAAGCCGCAGCCATTGCGACTCCCTGGGCACGTCCTAATTTAAGCATACTCTGTACATTTTTTCCAAAGAAAGGAGCTTCAATGGCCAACTCATCCGGATGATACTGATCAATCAAACTAAGTACCCGGTCAAAGATCTTTCGTAAACGCAGATAATGATCCTCAAATTTATCCAATTGCAGTATACCCATCGCTTCCAACCGTGGTTTTTTCCCTTCAACAACCAGTATACCATATCCCATCACAATGGTACCGGGGTCTATCCCTAATATGATACGATCCTTATTCATGTCCCAGATTTATCTCTTCCAATAAGGTGGTAAATCCGGTCATCTTATTTCCAAATTGTTGTACCAGTCTTTTTTGCAACAAAGCGCCTTCTTGTTTTATCCAGTCATTCAACGTTTCCACATTCTTTACATGAAACTGAACAGAATAACTTTCTCCCCCATCATCCGACGCATGCATGATACGGCGCAGACATGGATTTTGCAGAAAACCACTGACTATGGCTTGAGGGATATATTCTTTTTTCAGATAATTCAGGGATTCCTGTAGTATATCTTTATCAATATGAAAAGTAGTATTGTATACGATCATCTTTTTCATCAAATTTCTCTCACAAAGATAACGCATATCTCAGGAAAACGCCTATATTTGCACACGAAAATCACGGGGCATTAGCTCATCTGGCTAGAGCGTTAGACTGGCAGTCTAAAGGTGATCGGTTCGAGTCCGATATGCTCCACAACCAAGTATAATTCAAAACAACACCCAGATTTACACCCCGCATTGTAAGTTTGGGTGTTTTTTATTTATTCGTAAAATACACCACCCCACTTCATTTTCAAATCGGAATTCCATAATTGTGCTTAATATCTGCCATCACAAATGTACTCGTCAAAGAACCCAGACTATCAATCGTACCAAGCACATTCAGGATAAACTCCTGATAATACTTCATATCGGGAGCATGGATTTTCAATAGAAAGTCATACTCCCCGGAGATATTATAACATTCGGTGACCTCCGGGATATCTTGTATGATACGGGTGAATTCTCCGGCGATATCACGATTCAGTCTTCTTAGTTTTACACTACAGAATACAACAAATCCATAGTTCAGTTTTCCGGCATCCAATACCGCGATATATCTTTTAATATAACCCTCTGCTTCGAGTCGTTTAAGACGTTCGAACACAGGAGTTGTAGAGAGGTTGACTTGCGATGCAAGCTCTTTGGTGGTCAATTTGGAATTATCCTGCATAATTCGCAGGATCTGTAAATCAGTTTTATCTAAAACATCCATAGAATAAAATTCTTTAAACGGGTTATCTCATTATCTCAACCGGAAATATACACTATAAACAACATCAAATTTAGTAACATTTTCCATATTTTTCAATTTTATTGTTTGATATTTCTTTGTAATATAATTTTGTCAGAAATAACACAAATTAAGACATCTGTTAAATTACCCGGTTATGAAAAGAAAAAAATTACATTTCGAGACATTACAGCTTCACGTAGGACAAGAGCAACCCGATTCGGCAACTGATTCGCGGGCAGTTCCTATTTATCAAACGACATCATACGTTTTCCGCGATTCAGCTCATGCCGCGGCACGTTTCGGCCTGACTGATATAGGAAATATCTATGCCCGTCTGACCAATCCCACCCAAAGTGTTTTCGAACAACGGGTAGCTGCTCTTGAAGGAGGTATAGCCGGACTAGCCGTTGCTTCAGGCGCAGCTGCAATCACTTACGCACTTGAAAATATCACCCGTGCGGGTGATCATATTATATCCGCCAAAACCATTTACGGCGGTACCTATAATTTGCTGGCTCACACACTGTCTGCTTACGGAATCACAACAACATTTGTCGATCCTTCTGATCTCTCGAACTTCGAACAAGCCATTCGGAAGAATACCAAAGCTATTTTTATCGAGACACTAGGTAATCCCAACTCAAATATAATCGATATTAAAGCGGTAGCAGCCATTGCGCATAAACATCACATTCCACTTATTGTAGACAATACGTTTGGCACCCCGTATCTGATCCGTCCAATTGAATACGGCGCAGATATCGTGGTTCATTCTGCCACGAAATTTATAGGAGGTCATGGCTCCTCTTTGGGAGGTGTTATTGTTGATTCGGGAAAATTTGATTGGGCAGCTTCCGGTAAATTCCCACAGCTAACAGAACCTGACCCAAGTTATCACGGTGTCCGTTTTGTTGATGCCGCCGGATCGGCTGCTTATGTGGTTCGTGTTCGGGCAATCCTGCTTCGCGATACAGGAGCAACAATTAGTCCCCTGAACTCTTTTCTCCTGCTCCAGGGACTGGAAACACTTTCCCTTCGTGTCGAGCGGCATGTGGAGAATGCACTTAAAGTGATTGACTATCTTCAAAATCATCCGAAAGTAGAGAAAGTAAACCATCCGTCTTTACCCGAACATCCTGATCATGCCCTATACAAGACCTATTTCCCAAACGGTGCCGGCTCCATCTTCACCTTTGAAATCAAAGGAGGAGAAAAGGAAGCACATCGTTTTATTGATCACCTCGAAATATTTTCCTTATTGGCCAATGTGGCAGATGTCAAATCTCTGGTTATTCATCCGGCAACTACCACCCATTCGCAACTCAATAAACAGGAACTGACAGAACAAGGTATCAAACCCAATACCATACGTCTATCAATAGGAACAGAACATATTGAAGATTTATTGAACGATCTGGAACAGGCTCTGGGAAAGAGCTGACCGCATAGGTTCTTTCCCAAATCATCCGCTAACGGGAATAGATTAGATTAACGTGAGCTCGATATAAAGATTTATCTTCAGATAGTGTAAGATTTGAAGATGGGAACAGTTTGTGTGATCTTTATATTGTGTAATGTTTGAAGGTTTTCCAAAGGCCAAATCCCGCAGGGATTTAATGTGAATAACCCCGGGTCGATCCGCTACGCTCCTCTTCACCCGGGGTTATTCACATTAAATCCCTGTGGCGTTCGCCTTCACTATCTTCAAGTATTCTTCGGATTGAATACTTTTTTCTTATATCGAGTTACGTTAGATCACATAATAACCACCTTAAATGTATTCGAGCCATTGGTGTCTTGTACATATAATATATAGTGGCCTCTATCCAAAGTAGAAGTATTTAAAATATTCGTCCGATCTGTTTGAGTGGTCAATTTTCCACTCATCGTATACAAGCTGGCAGTTCGAATAGTATAAGGAGAATGTATGACTATTTCATGTTCCGATTGGGAAATTGTTATCTCAGGAGAAATAACCGAAACATTGTGATCAACGGTTTCCTTCTCTGATAAATAATCATCCCATTTATAGACCCGCACATAATCCACTCTCATCTCCGCAGATATAAAATCACCCGGAGGCATACGCCCTTCATCAAAATTTCCACCGATGGCCAGATTCAACAGGATATAAAAATCACGGTCAAAAGGTGCGCCTGTTGTCCCGTTTTCCGAATACCAGCCTTTCACCTCGGCCAGTGGCACATCATCACAATACCAGCTCATTTTATCCGGACTCCACTCGATGGCATACAGATGAAAATCATCCAGTCTGCCTCCATTGGGGATATGTAGTTCCCCTGTTCCCGAGTAAGTATTCCGCGGCCACGATCCACCATAATGAATCGCCCCGCTATATTGATAAGGCAAACGCCCTTTCCCTTCAAAAATATCGATCTCTCCGGAGGCCGCCCATTGTCCATAAAACGATTCTTGCGGCATCATCCAAAAAGCGGGCCAAACTCCTTCGACAGCATTCACACGAATTCGTGCTTCTATCCGTCCGTAAGTGGTCTGGTACTTATCCCGAGTAAGCAAACGGGAAGAGGTATACAATTTATTTCCCCGTTGTTCTTTCTTTGCAGTAATGATCAACATCCCATCCTTTACCACATAGTTCTCATTCGTATAATACTGCTGCTCATTATTGCCCCAATCTGTCAAACCTTCGCTCTCGCCTGTTCCCAGTTGTACACTCCATTTCTTTTGATCCAACTCCTTTCCGTCAAACTCATCATGCCAGTCAAGACGGAAAAAACCTTGTGAGAAAGCAGAAAGGCTGATCAATAACCCTACACTGATTAATACGTTCTTTTTCATCGGACATTCGTTTTAATGAAACTTATTAACTTCTTGCTCAAAGATAACTCATTTCAACAGACTCTTTGTGGGGTATTTTACAGCTTTCAACTACAGTATACCACCTCTATCCGTTTGATCAGATTCATCTCGGGATTTCTTCTCAATGGGTGAGTGATTTCTCCCTCTTAGATTAATCGTCTACCAATTGGTTCACTATCGTCTACCAACTGTTGCCCGATCGTCTACCAATTGGTAGACGATTAAATAGAGGAAAAGAAAATACTGCTCCTATTGGAAAAAACAGGGAAGTCATGCAGAAGAAACCAATAAGCATCTATGGTAAAAAAGGAATGGTAATCGTTTAAGTATAGACCTTTTCTTTAGTTCAATTTCAGGGCTGCCTCAGGCGAGTGATGATATTTATTATACAATTTAATCACATCACTAATACTGTATCGACTTAACAAGGTCATCCATACCCTGTATCCGGCTGTAGGATGGAAATGATCCGGATGATTAATAATATGAATAAATGTCTCTTCTAAGGTTAAAAACTCAAATCGACTAAACTCGCTTTTTCGCTGACGACTACACAGTATCGCGCTAAGTTCATCACTATTGATATTGAGTCTGCCCACACAGCATAAGGAAAAATTGGCAATGTCTGCTTCAAGAAACAAAGAGAGAATTTTTGCGTTTCTCCAATCATACTGAATCTCATCCTCATTGGTTAAAGCTAACTCTTCTTCCAACATACGCTCGTACCACAAACGCATTCGACCTCCTTCTCTCTTACTGGCCGATGATTGAAAATCTTTACCGTCAAGCTGCTCTTCGATAGAGATCGACCATTTGCCCGGGTGATAGTATAAGTTCTCCCCTCTTTGGGTTAGTAAAATCTTATGATCCTTGGTCTCTATAAGAGTATGCAGACAAAGTGAATGTGGAAAAAGAACTTCGCCATGCATCTTGTCGATCATCTGTTCACATATGGCTCTGTTTAAGCCGTTCTCTTTCGCAAAGACAATCTTGCTGAAAGAGGTTTGTCGCAATCGTAAAAGTAGTTTTTCATGGCTAACCATTGGAATTTCTTCCAACATATATTTGACCGAGTCGTCTGAGAACCGAAATTCATTTTCTGCCCTAAACTGTTCATAAGCCTCTTCCTGGAGTCGCTCTTTCATTGAGAAATAAAACTCTTCCCCATCAAAGGCTATATGGTCAAATCTCCATCCCCACCTTTCATTGGTCGCCTGAACGGTTACAGCATTTCCCCACGCTAACCCTTTATAGGACGATTGTCGGATGGAGGGATCAATGTATTTTTGATTGATCTGTCCAAGTGTAACGGCGCAATAGTTGTTTTTATAATAGCAGTTGACACTTTTGCTGAACAGATAAACTAAAACCATCACCAGAATAGGTATCCATGCTATTTTGAAACAGATATGAGAAGTCGAATTTTCTAAAATGTATTTGCCGGAATGATCTTCTAATGAAGCTATTGCTGTAACTATAAGCGTTATAGCTATTGATGCACAGTTGGTATATATGGCCCATTCCCATTTCTTAAGAAACATTCTTGGATAAAAGATCAGTTTATCTATAACCATCTGTTTGTCTGTTGTCTGCAGCATAAAAAAAACAGCTATTAAATTATCGTCCGAAATTTACAATAGAACTACCTGCAAAGGAGAAGTTTTAGTCTGGCTGAAGCGAACCATCGCATCGAACCACGCTTTATCGGTCGGATAATGCCACTGACTCCATCCGCCACCGAAATAGTAAACAAACTCAGTACCCGGCTTATAATCATTCATGATCAATAAATGATTCGCTTCTTCTTTGATCTGAACTTCTTTTTGAGGGAGATAGACACCTACATAGTTTCTTCCCGATGCGATTCCGGCATTGGAAACTGCATTTTCTGCATAAGCGATTAACTGGTTTTCAGGATCTGTATATCGATCTCCTTCTCCATTATGTAAGACTATACCTCCGGCAAGTTTCATCGGTTGGTTCGCTCCTTCATAGCGTACCACCGCTTTATTTAACAGACTCCCGGCATCAACTGTAATGGTGATGGTCTGCGTATAGTAATCGTGGCTTACTTTTACCGAATCGTAGGTCAAGGCAAAAACCGAACGTAACGGACCGTTTTCGATCACCGCAAAGCGATTGTAATGATCACCAATCCATAGTTTATCGGTATATGGAGCAATTCCACCTGCACCCAAGGTATGTCCTACAGTATAACAGTCCAGTCCAAGTCCATGGTCCACATGATAGGAAAGGCCATCGACCAGCTCGTCGTGATAGAATTTGTCGACAATCAAATCCGCTGTCCGTTTGAGCCACAGGTCTACTCCGTTACTTGGATTTTCCCCGGCCAGTGCCGGGCCATACATCCGATAAACGGACAGATCGTTTTCCCAGGCAAAATCGTCTTTGCGTTCCGGCACATAACGGGCATGCGTTTTAGACGTGACCTCGGCTGGTGTTCCTTCAATGAATTTATATTCGACAGAAGAATGGGCTGGGATATCTGCCTGAAAAATCAAGGCATACACTTGATTATTATCACGCAATAACTGATAAGCGATCTCTTGGCCTTTATGATCGTTCAATAGGTATTTTTTTTCAGCAAAATCAACATTTAACTGCCGAATGTTCACTTCTACCATCTCTTCCCGACGGTCAAAATCAAGGGAGTTCGTAACCTTTATCACGACATATTCTTGTTGACAGGCGACCAACAAGAAGAATAACAGGTTTGTTAAAAACAGATTTTTCATATGGCTACAAATTGGAGGATTAAGGTTGTTTGCCGATATAGGCCAATATGCCTCCGTCGACATACAGGATATGGCCGTTTACAAAATCGGATGCTTCGGAAGCGAGGAATACGGCCGGACCAACAAGGTCTTCGGGAGTACCCCAGCGAGCAGCCGGGGTTTTAGCGATAATAAAAGAATTAAAAGGATGCCCCTCTGTGCGCAGCGGTGCTGTTTGCGGGGTTGCAATATAACCTGGACCTAAACCATTACACTGAATATTATACCCTCCATATTCGGAAGCAATATTCCGGGTCAGCATTTTTAATCCTCCCTTAGCTGCAGCATACGCCGAGACCGTCTCACGCCCAAGTTCGCTCATCATCGAGCAGATATTGATAATTTTGCCCCCACCCTTTTCGATCATTCCGGGAATCACCGCTTTGGCGACAATAAAAGGGCCTGTTAAATCGATATCAATCACTTGACGGAAATCAGCAGCACTCATCTCATGCATCGGGATACGTTTAATGATACCTGCATTATTGACAAGGATATCGATCGTTCCGACTTCTGTTTTTATCTGTTGCACCAAGGCATTCACCTGAGTTTCGTTGGTTACATCGCAAACATACCCTTTTGCCGGAATGTTTTTTTCGTTGTAAAAGGCCATTCCTTTATCAACCATCTCCTGATTGATATCATTAAATACAATCTTCGCTCCCGCCTCTGCCAAGCCGGTTGCTATAGCAGCACCTATACCGTATGAAGCGCCTGTTATCAAGGCTACTTTTCCTTTTAAATCAAATTGTTTCATATCTATTTATCTTAATTCTGTCTCTTTGTAAAAGTCCTGATCGCCATAATCCAGATTCTCTCCGGCCATCCCCCATATAAAGGTATAATTGCTTGTTGCTGCCGCTGAATGAATAGACCATTCAGGTGAAAGGACAGCCTGGTCGCCTTCCATCCAGATATGGCGTGTTTCGGTTGGCTCACCCATAAAATGACAAACGGCCTGTCCGTCCGGTACTTCAAAATAGAAATAAGCTTCCATTCGCCGGCTATGTGTATGAGCCGGCATGGTGTTCCAGACACTACCCGGTCGTAGTTCGGTCATTCCCATCTGCAATTGACAGGTAGGCAACACCTGAGAGACCAGCATTTTATTAATGTTACGGTGATTAGAACCTTCTAACGACCCCATTTCAGCCACAACAGCATCTGCTTTTGTAATTTTTTTGTCGGGGTAATTCCGATGTGCGGGCGCTGAATTAAAATAAAATTTAGCCGGATTAGCCGGATCATTACTTTCAAAACGAACTTCACGATTGCCTGATCCCAGATACAACGCTTCTTTATATTCCAGATTGAAAACGGAACCATCAACAATCACTTTCCCTGGTCCTCCGACGTTAAATGTTCCGAATTCCCGACGTGCCAGGAAATAATCCGACTTTAACGGATCGATCGTTTCAAGCACTAATTGCTCACCGATCGGCATAATCCCTCCAACAATCAACCGATCATATAAAGAGTAAACCATATTAACTTCATCGGCGACAAACAGCGTTTGAATCAAATACTCTTTTCTTAACCGATGGGTATCATACTGTTTTGCATCCTGAGGGTGTGATGCATAACGAAGCTCATAATTTGTTTTCATAAGAACAATATATTTGTTTATAATTAATCTGAAAGGTATGCATTAGACTGTACTTGCTTTAAATAGGAAACATCCATACTTTATTATAAATCCCGGTTTAGCCTCTTATATGCCCGGTGTGTTCGCGCACGGAAGCTATATGTTACAAAAGTAGTACATATTTTGATATATGGTCTAAGTTTGTCTGTGAGTAATCAAGATTAAAAAACGGTTTTCATCTATATACCAAACAGGCATTTACTTGAATATTATGATCATTTGTTGATAATATTAGAATATACAACTTGAAGAAGTTGTAATAAATGTTCATTTTTTGCCTTTTTGAAGCCTAAAAAAATTAGTGCCGGTTTATATGTTTGTTTTTGAGGAGAAACTTTCTGTGGATAGAAAACCTGCCATATCTTTGTATCAGAAATCAAGAGAGATACATAATAGAGTGTAAAAGGATAACAAGTTTATAGAGTAAAAACCAAACAACTAAGATTAACAAATTTAAGAGTAAAAACGATTAAGGAAAAAGTAAAGTTAAGGTTAGTCATTTGATTTGTAGAGTAAAAGCCACAGAAAACCAGAAAAAACAAAAGAGTAAAAAGAGATTACGAAACCACTTTTTTTAGATAATGAGTAAAACCTGATTGAATTAAACCTAAAACAACCAAAACAATAAAATAGACGTAGTCAGAGTAGAGTAGGCTGTCCTATAAAGGGCAGCCTTTCTTTTGCGTAAAAGTATCTAAAGCACAGGTGATCGCAAATAGGATTGTTGCGGGGATATATAATAAAAAAGAGGTACATTCCTCCATTCGGATCGAATATACCTCTTAATCAAAAACTGGCAGCTACCTACTCTCCCACATTGTGTGCAGTACCATCGGCGTTACGGGGCTTAACTTCTCTGTTCGGAAAGGGAAGAGGTGGAACCCCCGTGCCATAGCCACCTAAATGTCTTTACGCTCATCGCGCATTCGACAAATGAACAATTGACAATGGATAATTGACAATTATATAAAATCGATTTGTCGTCATTTAATTTCATATTTTAGTTGAAAATTATCATTTCAACTAAAATGACTAGCCAGACCATCAATAAATAAAGTATTACTTTTAACTTACCCTTCTTTCGTTGCTGCCTCAAATGTCTCGTTTTCTAGCGATTGCTCACCTTTCAACTCCACATTTTCCTCTTTTCAACTAAAAAAAGTATATCCATCCTGCTGTCTATTTCATCCGCCTTTTTTATAGCGGTGATACTT
>NZ_JARXWG010000008.1 GCF_029893105.1 Parabacteroides sp. PF5-9
AAGGACCATGAGTGTTTTGGTCTTTTTCGAAACTTAGAAACAGTCAAACTTGACAACCAATTTTAGGACGGGACAACCTCTAACAGAAAAGTGTTATAAAAGACGCAAATAAACCAATCGGTCACTTCAGTTTTTTGTTTGGATGTTTCATCGTAGTGTTGAAATCTTGTAGGCATGGATAATAATCCGCAAGTATTTGGGATAAGGCGTTTGAATCTGTTTTTTTATACTAAAAGTAACACCTTTTTAAAATATTGTGTTACTTTTGCGACACAACAAGTAAACAGGTCGTCTACAAATAAAGAATTAAATGAGGAAAGGATTTGGGTGTTTATGTGTACTGTTAACAGGCTTTTTATTCTTTAATCCGCATGTTTCGGCTACAGAACCGGACGTTGTTGATAGTTTGATTTATCTTAAAGGGGTAGTTGTTTCAGCGAATAAAATAAAAGTAAACCGGAATAGTGTGCCATTATCTATTTCAGTAATTGAGAGGCATGAAATTGAAAGCAGTAGTGAATCTGCTTTATTGCCGGTATTGTCTCAGCGCGTTCCCGGTTTGTTTGTGACTCAAAAAGGAATTACAGGTTTTGGGGTTTCCGAGGGTTCGGCCGGAACGGTAAATATTCGCGGAGTAGGGCAGGGAAACAAAGTGTTGATGCTGTTCGACGGTCAACCGCAATGGGCCGGTCTTTTCGGGCATTCTTTGCCGGATACCTATGTGGCTTCGGATGTCGAACGGGTAGAGGTCATACGTGGTCCGGGTTCATTATTATATGGATCGAATGCCATGGGTGGAGTGGTCAATATTATCACCCGCCAGCATAATCAGGAAGGACGTCGTACACAGGCTCGGGTGATGTATGGGTCGTATAATACGCAGAAATATATGATCAATAATGGCTATAATATCGGTCGTTTAAGTACGTATATTTCACTGAATCACGACCGCACAGACGGGCATCGGGCGGACTCGAAATTTTATATGACTAATGGTTTTGGCAAAGTGGGCTATACGTTCAGTGACAGTTATAAAGCCATAGCCGATATCAGTCTGGCAAAATACAAAAATCATAATCCGGGAAAGATCACCGCACCGATTATAGATAATATCATGGATATCCTGCGTGGGACAGCATCGTTGGCTCTCGAAAATAATTGGTCGAAAGGTTCAGGAGCCATACGTGCATTTTACAACTGGGGTGTACATGATATAAACGATGGATATAATCGGGGCAGTGAACCGCGTAAGTTCTTGTTTCATTCAGAGGATCACAATGTCGGTCTGTTGGTCTACCAATCTTTCCGGTTATTTCCTGGAAATAGTTTCACCGTAGGGATAGACTATAAGAACTGGGGAGGTTTGGCTCGGAATGACAGTATTCATGGAGTTCGGGAAGAGTTGGTCGATAAATCTGTCGATGAAACGGCGGGTTATCTCATTATGCAACAGGATTTGTTTGACAAACTTAGTTTGAATGGTGGTGTGCGTTATGAACATAACAGTACATTCGGAGGCGAATGGATACCGCAGGCGGGCATTACTTTCCGTCCGATAGAAGGGAATGCGATAAAAGCATCTTTATCCAAAGGATTCAGAAGCCCGAATATCCGTGAGATGTATATGTTCCCTCCGCAGAATCCGGATTTAAAACCGGAAAGTATGATGAATTATGAAGTATCAGTGGGGCAAACATTCTTGGATGGCGATCTGTTTGCTGAAGTCACTGCTTTTTATATTGATGGCAAAGACATGATTCAGACGGAACGTTTTGACGGACGACCGAAAAATGTGAATACCGGTAAATTTTATAACAAAGGGGTTGAAGTGGATGCCCGGTATCAGCTACGTACTCATTTTAGTCTGGATATGAATTATAGCTATCTGCATACCAATAAAGCGTTGTTAGCTGCTCCCAAGCATAAATTTTTTGTAGGGGCAACATATACTCCGGGACGTTTTACCGTGGATGTTAACGTGCAGTCTATCTTTGATTTGTATATAAATACGACGGATAAGGTAAAAGAGGATTATACCGTACTGAATGCTAAAGTGGCCTATCGGCTGGGTACCCGGGAGAAGGGATTGAACCTGTTTGTTAAAGGAGAGAACTTAACTGCAACGAAATATACGATTAATGAAGGTTTTCCTATGCCTAAAGCGGTCTTTATGGGTGGGATTGATTTGACCTTCTGAACATAATTATTTTATTTACTTACTTCTTTATTGACTGAAAAACCTGAACGAAGAGCTAGCTGACTCTAAGTTCAGGTTTTGTCTTTTTATCGGAAGTATTTTATTCTTTATTGAGCAGGAACGAATCGATCTGTTCAACAAATACTTCTCTGGGTAGCGCACCTTGTGCGATCTGTGGTTGTCCGTCTTTAGGGATAAAAAGCAATGTCGGAATATTTTGTACTCCAAATACAGCTGCCAGTTCCTGTTCTTGATCGACATTGATTTTATAGATGACAATATCGTTTTTATAAACAGAGGCCAGATCTTTCAGGATCGGAGCAATTTTCTTGCACGGAGGACACCAGTCGGCATAAAAATCAATAATACACGGTTTGTCTCCTTCATAGACCCATTTTTCAGCGTTCTTTTCGTAATCGAATACTTTACTCAGAAAATCGGCTTTATTCAGATTGACCACTTCTCCTTTTTCAGTTCCAGTCTTGGGATCTCCTTCTTTTTCTGTATTGGCAGATAACGAACAACTTACCGTAATCAGAGCAAGAGTAATCAAAAAAACACTTTTCAAATTTTTCATATATCACATTTTCCAAATTTATAGTATACAAAATTAGTAATAAAATCAACGATAGTCTTCAACAAAACGCTAAAAGATAATAATTTATGAAAAACTAGTCTTTCAAATTAACCCTCTCTTCTATGCAACCACCTTAAAACGGGTTGTTCTTTCCAGAAGATATTCGGATTCAAATAGATGGATAGGCTTGTGATGTGGGTTATCAAAACAGGGGAATACGTTCTGATTATTTAATATTTTTCTTTTATCTTTGAGAAAAATAGGACTAAAGCTGCTTTAAAGTGATAAAACGATATCATTGAATTGTTCTTGCAAGCAGAGATGACGAAGAGAAAAGGCCAGGCTTTTCAGTTGACTGACCTTTTACTGAAGTAAGAGAAGTTTTGTCGAAAAAGAGACTCTTTATTTGTTTATGGCTTCTAACAGATATTTCCCAGGTTTGAACCGCACAGTTGTACGCGCTTGAATCATTACAGGGGTTCCTGTTTTAGGGTTTCGGGCCATACGACTTGATTGTGGTCTTGGGGTTAGAGTTCCAAATCCAATAAGAGAAATTTCTTCTTTACGGATCATACATTCGGTTACAATATCCATATAGGCATCTAATACTTTTTTAGCCTCTTTTTTTTGTAACCCGGCTTTGTCAGCCAAAGCTTCAATTAATTCCGCTTTATTCATAGCTGTTTTGTTTTGATAGTGATACATTACAAATGTAGGGGAAGTGATTTATAAAAACGAGGCGTTTTGTAAGTATATTTGCCGATTCTATGTTTAATTGAGGAAATAAAAGCGGGAATATTTCCGATAAATGTAATAAATTGAAATTTGGGCACTTATAAATCTCGCTAAATGAAATAAAGTGGTAAACCGATAAATTCATACAAAATGAAAAATTCATTAAATAATGAATTAATAGAAGCAATAAAAGAGCATCTAATGGAAGATGTTAACCTGGTAGAGTTGTTGATGGAAAAACTATCAATAGGAAAAGAAGCGGCCTATCGGCGGTTGAGGGGAGAGGTACCGTTTACTTTTTATGAAGCGGTCATAATGGCAAACACGATGGGGCTCTCTTTGGATCAGATTGCAGGAATGACCTTATCGACGGATGCCATGTTTAATATCAATCTGGATAAAATCACTTCTGAGGATGATTATTTTTATATTGTATTCAGTCGCTATTTCGATGTACTTCGCTATCTGACGGATGAATCGGATGCTGAATTGTTTATCGCTTCCGGTATTCTTCCGTTTCCATTTTATACCTCTCATGCGCATTTGATGAAATTTCAATATGTCAGATGGATGCATCAGCATGGCAAACTGGAAAGAGGTAAACGAATGAAAGATATTGAATTTTCAAAAAATCTCTCACAGATTCTAAAAAAGCTACCCGAATTAAGTGAATGCATGCCTATGACTCATTTGATTTTAGATACGAAAATATTTGCTGATTTGACAGAGCATATTCGTTGTTATGCCGATTTGGGGATTTTATCTGAAGAGGATGTGAATGAATTAAAGGAAGAATTACTCACTTTTCTGAAAACGCTGGAGCAAATCGCGTTAGAAGGTGCATTCTCTACAGGAAACAAGGTCGATCTTTATCTCTCTAATATGCCTTTTGATACGACTTATTTATATGTCGAAAAAAAGGATTTTAATATCTCTTTTCTGTTCCTTTATGCGATAGATTATATCGCTACTCAAAATCCATTAGTCTGTAAAATGCATAAAGAGTGGATACAATCATTGAAACGTTATGCGACGCTTATTTCGCAATGTGGTGAAGTTCAGCGGAATGTCTATTTTAATGCCCAACGCAAGCTGATACTTTCTCTCTGAATTTAGAAAGAACGATCTCATCTCAATATTCAAAATGCATGCAGGAAGAGGTCGCTTCATGGTTTTTATGTGTATTTTTGTCGTTCATTTAATAATAAACAGATGAAAATTGAACAGAATTATTCGCTCGAAAAACAGAATACATTTCACTTGCCGGTGATGGCTCGATGGTTTATGGAGTATGAAACGGAAGAGGAGTTGCAGCGTATCCTGCGTGATGAATATTTTCAGGAATGCTCGTCTCTTCATATCGGGGGAGGGAGTAATCTTCTGTTTTTAAATGATTATAATGGGATCATTGTACACTCTTTGATAAAAGGAATGGAAGTGGTAGAGGAGACTACGGATCAGGTCATCCTTCGTGTGGGAGCAGGTGAACTGTGGGATGATGTGGTTGCTTTTGCCGCTGCAAAAGAGTGGGGAGGTATTGAGAACTTATCGCATATCCCTGGTGAGGCCGGAGCAGCAGCACTACAAAATATCGGAGCGTATGGGGCAGAGATAAAAGATGTGATTCAAACGGTGGAAGCGTATAATCAACTGACTTTTGAAAAACGCATCTTTACCAACGAAGAGTGCCAATATAGTTATCGGTATAGTTTTTTCAAAAATGAGCAGAACGACCCTTATATTATCACCTATATTACTATCCGATTGACCAAAAATCATCATGTTTTTCATACTGATTACGGACTGTTAAATCAAGCATTAGAAGGTCAGAGGCTTTCTCCTGCTGCGATTCGTGACGCTGTTATCCGGATTCGACAATCTAAATTGCCCGATCCTGAGCAGTTAGGAAATGCGGGAAGCTTTTTTATGAATCCGATTATTAGTCCGGAAAAATATCAGCAACTGAAAAATGAATATCCTGATATGCCCTCTTATCCGGCAGCGGACGGACGGGTGAAAGTCTCTGCAGGATGGCTGATTGAGCAGTGTGGATTTAAAGGACAATCACATGGAGCAGTAGCTGTTTATGAAAAACAGGCGCTCGTTTTAGTCAATCTGGGAGGGGCAACAGGAGATGAAATTGCATTAGTGGCGGAAAGTATTCGAGATACAGTATTTAGTCGGTTTGGTGTTGAATTAATACCGGAAGTTAGATATATCGGTTGATGAAATTTACTTTTTTAGGAACAGGCACATCTACGGGTGTGCCGGAGATTGGTTGCCGGTGTGAAGTTTGTACAAGCCGGGATACGAGAGATAAACGGATGCGTACATCTGCACTGGTTGAGGTAGATGGGAAGCGTATTATTATTGATTGCGGCCCCGATTTTCGTTATCAGATGCTCTCCAATCGGATAGCGTGGATAGATGCTGTATTGATTACGCATGAACATTATGATCATGTGGGAGGATTAGATGATATACGTCCGTTGGGGCGGGAAAAAGATCTTCAGATCTATGCGGAAGAAAATGTCATAGAGGCGATAAAAACACGTATGCCGTATGCCTTTGGCGCGAATAAGTATCCAGGTGTTCCTCAGTTGGATCTGTTTTCTATTGCAAATCAGTCTTTTAATATTTTTGGGATACCTGTTATTCCGATTCGATTGATGCATGGCCGATTGCCTATTTTAGGTTTTCGGATAGGCCATATGGCTTATTTAAGTGACCTGACATCTATCCCGGAGGAGGAGTTCGAAAAACTACAAAATCTGGATGTATTAGTTATTGAAGCTTTGAAAAAAGGGACTCATCCTTCTCATGAAGGTTTGGAAGAGGCATTAATACAAATAGAACGAATTAAACCGAAAGCGGCTTATTTAATACATATGAGTCATCGAATAGGACTTCACGCTGTTGTTGATAGGGAATTGGATTCTCATATACATTTAGCTTATGATGGCTTGAGTATTGAGTTTTAATGCAAGACTAAAGAATCAGTTTGGATGGATGAATGGCAGGCGGTATAATACATATATGCTTTATCCGTATCTATCTGAGCCGTGATATTCAGATGAGGATATAACTCTTTCAAACGGAGTGATAATGTATCAGCCATTGATTGGTAAAGCGTATCCGTTTGTTCTGACAAAGGATAACTCCCATAACAACAGATATTTCCTTCACTGGTGAAAATGTCGGCAGCAAGCCATTGGTTTTGAATTCTCCACTCAGTCGAATCGGTGATTGATGTATACAAATTCAATGAATCGGCCTGGAAAAGGATATTCATCGGGGCATTACTGTCGAAGGCATTGGCGGCCATTGTTATTTCGGATGGAATCCATGCTAAAAAATCCATCTGTTTGCTGGCGACCTCTTCCAGTAATTTTTTGCTGTAACTGGCAACAAGGAATCCATTATGCAGGTAATAACCGAAAAAACGATTTTCGGTATCGGGTAGGTAATTGAATGTGATATTCTCTTTGACCTGATGTTGCGGTTTATAGGTGTTAAATAAAGGGGATATTGCCTTTTTCTCGATTTGGACTAACGATTTTGCATCTGCTTTCGCCAGAAAAACGACTCCTTGCGGATGAATGGAAAATAAGAGAGAAGATTGAGTCGGACAAGCTTCTATTATGGAAAGAAATATGTCCGGAATATGCTGGGAAATAATATCTTGCATAGCTGTCTGTGAAAGAATTAACCTTGAAAAAATAGAGGGTCGGTTTACTGCTATTAATGCATTCGGATTGGGAGCAACCAGTGAATACAGATCGATATCGACAGTCTGTTTCTCCTCTTCAAGTTTTCCGAAAAAATGCCATACAGCAAAGAACGTAACAAGAATAGTGATGCTGACAATGATTATTTCTTTTTGATAAGTTCTCATTCCGGTTTTATAAAGTATTTACACCATGGTTTCAATCCACAGATTTCACATTTGGGTTTACGGGCGATACAAATATAACGTCCATGTAAAATTAACCAATGATGTGCAATAGCAATTTGTTCTTCAGGAATATATCTGATTAATTCTTTTTCTGTTTCCAGAGGTGTTTTACTGTTGTTTGTCAATCCAATACGATTGGAGACTCTGAATACATGTGTATCCACAGCCATTGCAGGTTTGTTATAGACTACCGATCTTATGACATTGGCTGTTTTACGGCCGACTCCAGGCAATTTCATCAACTCTTCTATCTCTGAAGGTACTTTCCCTGCAAAATCCGACAACAACATTTTGGCCATACCTACCAGATGTTTGGCTTTGTTGTTTGGATAGGAGACGCTCTTGATGTATTCGTAAACGACTTCAGGGGTAGTTGCAGCAAGTACCTCAACGGTAGGAAAAGCTTCGTACAATGCAGGTGTGATCATATTGACCCGTTTGTCGGTACATTGAGCTGAAAGTATAACAGCGATAAGTAGCTGAAACGGATCTTTATATTGCAACTCAGTCTCTGCAACAGGTACATTTTCTGTAAACCAGCTTAACACCCCTTTATATCGTTCCGCTTTTTTCATCTTATTTGGGCATAAGTTGTTTGGCTATAAAAAATCCGGCAAATACAGCTATGATCCCCAAAAGATTATTTGCGAGAATATTGAATATGCCAAGTTTATACTCGTTTTCTTTTAAAAGCATCATCGTATCCAAAGAGAAAGATGAAAAGGTGGTGAAGCCTCCAAATATACCGGTGAAAAGGAATATTTTGAAATGATACGGCAGGTTGAAAGTGCCGGATAAATGCCAACAAAAACCAATTAAAAACGAACCCAGCACATTTACAGCTAAAATGCCCAAAGGAAAAGGATGGGAGATCTGTTTTTGTATCCACATCGAAACACCATACCGTGCAAGGGTTCCAATGGCTCCTCCTGTTAATAGAAACAAAATCTTTACCATAATACTCATGTGTTTTCCCCGGATCAGAACAACCGATCCGGGGATGGTAATGATTTATAGGTTGTCAATTTAATTGGCCGACTCAAACTGTCTCAGGAAGCGGATGTCGTTTTCTGAGAACATGCGTAAGTCTTTAACTTGATATTTAAGATTTGTAATACGTTCAATACCCATGCCTAATGCATATCCGGAATATACGTTGCTGTCTATGCCACAATTATCCAAAACATTCGGGTCAACCATACCGCAACCTAATATTTCAACCCACCCGGTATATTTACAGAATGGGCATCCCTTGCCTCCGCATAAATTACAGGAGATATCCATTTCGGCAGAAGGTTCTGTGAAAGGGAAATAAGAGGGGCGTAGGCGAATATTGGTGTTTGCTCCGAACAACTCTTTTGCAAAAAACAATAAAGCTTGTTTCAGATCGGTGAAAGAGACATTTTTATCAATGTACAACGCTTCTACCTGATGAAAGAAACAGTGTGCTCTATAGGATATGGCTTCGTTTCTGTATACGCGTCCGGGGCATATAATGCGGATAGGCGGTTGCTGTTGTTCCATCACGCGTGTCTGTACAGAAGAAGTATGTGTTCTTAACAGTATGTCCGGATGGTGTTGTATGAAAAATGTATCCTGCATATCTCGAGCGGGATGATCTGCTGCAAAATTCAGTGAAGAGAATACATGCCAGTCATCTTCGATCTCCGGACCTTCAGCAATACTGAATCCCAAGCGGGCGAAGATATCACAAATTTCTTTTTTGACAATTGAAATAGGGTGTCGCGTTCCTAAGTCGATAGGGTAGGCCGTTCTTGTTAAATCGACGTTTTCATCGAAAGTTTGAGTGTTTTCAAAACGGTCTTTGAGTTCGTTGATTTTATCTTGTGTATTGGTTTTTAATTCATTCAAAAGTTTTCCAACTTCACGTTTTTGTTCAGAGGCAACATTTCTGAAATCGTTCATCAACGTAGAAATTTCTCCTTTTTTACTAAGATATTTGATGCGTAAGGCCTCTAATTCTTCTGCATTTGTAGCTTTTAAATCTTCTATTTCCCGTAGAAGAGACTTAATTTTCTCAAGCATTTGACAACTTAATTTTTTTATTCGACAGGCAAAGTTACTCCTTTCTTTCCATAATACAATCAGTTGACCTTTTTTTTCTCTGATCAGAACACAATATGTGTTATTTTGTTATTTAACAAAGGGGCAACTGATATTTGTCGTCTTTTGTAAATTAGATAAACATTCATTGTTGATGGAGATACTTATTATTGTTGGATTGGTTTTATTAAATGGTCTTTTTTCAATGGCAGAAATTGCGTTGGTTTCGGCACGAAAGGCACGCCTCGAAATAGATGCTAAAAAGGGTAATAAATCGGCACAAACAGCATTGCAATTGGCGAATGAGCCCGATCGTTTTCTTTCCACAGTTCAGATAGGGATTACTTTGATTGGTATTTTAACCGGTTTATATTCCGGCGAAGCTTTTGCAAAAGATTTTGCAGAGATTATTGATCGTATACCGTTTTTACAACCTTACGCTTTGATGATAGCTAAGACGACAATAGTCATTGTTGTGACCTATTTGACACTGATTTTTGGTGAGTTAGTGCCTAAGCGAATCGGTATGGGCTTTGCTGAGAAAGTGTCGGAGATTGTGGCTAAACCGATGTTTATACTCTCTATGATTGCTTCTCCTTTTGTGTGGCTGTTGTCAGCAAGTACTTCATGTGTTGTAAAAGTGTTAGGCGTGGATAAGATTGAGGAGAGTAAGGTCACGGAAGAAGAAATTAAGGCTATTGTGAAAGAAGGTCTTGAAGTAGGAGAGATACAAGAAGTTGAACAACATATTGTTGAACGTGTATTTAACTTGGGGGACCGGAATATTAGTTCGATTATGACATATCGCAATGACTTGGTCTGGTTGGATATAACAGATAGTATTGAGGTTATTCGTGAAAAAGTGATGGAAAATCTATTCAATATATATCCGGTTATCTCCGGGAGATTGGATGATGTGTTGGGTGTTGTTTATTTAAAAGATTTATTTGGTAAAATAGATTCTCCTGGTTTTAAATTGAATGAATACATTCGTCCTGCCCAATATCTTCCGGAAAATCAAAGTGTATATAATGCGTTGGCGCAATTTAAAAAATCTCGTGTAAAATATGGCTTGGTGACAGATGAGTTTGGAGGTATTCAAGGAATTGTAACAATGAAGGATATCTTGGAGGGTTTAATAGGGCAATTGCCGGAAGCTGGCGAAGATTTAGAATTTGTAGAGCGATCTGATGGCTCCTTTTTAGTTGAAGGTCAATGTTCTTTTTATGATTTTTTGTCCCATTTTGGTCTGGGAGAACTATATACTGATTACGATTATAATACTTTGAGTGGGTTGATTCTGCAACTGTTAGGCTATGTACCTAAAACCGGAGAAAAGCTGAATTGGCTTACATTTGAATTTGAGATCGTAGATATGGATGGTGCACGTATAGATAAAGTTTTAGTAAAAAGAAATATGGATTGATTTTGTTTGTCTGATGAATATTTTTTTGTTTTTATCTGTTTGAATATGTTTTAAAATTGTTCTTTTCGTTGTTTTGTCTATTCTTCTAAAAGGTGTAACTCCCTCCCAGCGCTTTGTATAAATTAACGATTGCCAGCTGTTCGTTTAGTACGGCATTATTCAGTCCGATTTGAGCATCGAGTAAACCGCGTTGTGCATCCAGTACATCCATATAATTAATAATTCCATTGATATATTGTAGTTGTGCTAATTGAAGATAATTTTTAGCTGTTGATTCCAGTTCTTCGCTTGATAGACGAATCTCTTTAACTTTTTGCGTTGTAATAATTGCGTTGCTGACTTCCCGGAAAGCTTGTAATACATTCTTTTGATAACTGTATACCTGTTGTTCATACTGCGCTTGTGCAACTTTTAGTCGCGCTTTGTTTTTGCCCATTGCAAAGAGCGGCTGAAGTAAATCTCCGGCTATGAACCAGGCGGGACTCTTTAATAGATTGCCAAGATCATCGCTTTCACCGCCTAAATTGCCTGTCAGACTTATTTTTGGGAACAAATGGGTATAGGCAATACCCACCCGTGCATTCGCTTCTCGTAGTTTTTGTTCGGCCAGGCGTATATCCGGTCTTCTTTCCAAAAGTTCGGAAGGTAATCCAACCGGAAGTGTTTCCGGGAGTTTTTCATACTCCCAGAGGTTGCTTCTTGGTATATTTTCACTGTATTGACCGAGTAAAACGGAGATGTCATTTTCTTTTATTTTGATATCTCTTTCAAGTGTCGGTATCAATGTTTCGGTACGGGCAAGTTCGACTTGTGCCTGATTGTAGGCGGTCTCTGAGGTTAAACCTCCTTCATAACGTAATTTTGCTAAGCGAACCCCTTCACGGCGGGCTTCCAGTGTCTGTTGAATAATGTATAATTCTTTATCTAAAGCTTTGAGTTGGTAATAATTAGTGGCAACTTCGGAAATAATTGTCAGTTGAAGCGCTTTTTGTGCATCGACAGATTGCATATAAGCTGCGATATTGGCTTCATTGGCCCAGCGAAGATTGCCGAAGAAGTCTATTTGCCAAGCCAGTGTCAATTTACCTGAAAATTCCGGATCTGGCTTCGGATTATCTCCACCATAGTTTAGTTGTTCTTTTTGTGCATTGAAGCGAGCGTTTATTTCAGGAAATTGATCGGCGAAAGAGATACGTTTTAAAGCGATCATCTCTTTTATGCGTGCAGCGGCAATGAGCATATCCTTGTTGTTTTCAAGCGCTTTATGAATTAATTGCTGTAGTATATCGTCCCTGTATAAACTTTCCCAAGGTATATCGGTGATAATAGAAGTACTGTCAGATGCTGTAGCAATCACTGATGGGAGATTTAAATCCGGACGTGCATATTTTGTCCCGATTTTACAGGACGTTAGAATAAGAACAAACAGTAGCACTACTAACGGCTTGAGAGAATACTTTTTTTGTTTCATTTTTGAATACGGTTAAGTCTTAGTTTTTCAATCCACCTTGAAGATCTCTTAGTTATCTGTTGATCTTTTACAATCTGATGTATCTGTAATTTGTCTTTTATTTTATAGACCATTACGAAGAAAAACGGTACCATGACAATACCAATAGATATAGCGACCAACATACCGAAAAAGACACCGGTGCCGATACTATGCCGTGAGGCTGACCCTGGACCGCTGGCCAGAACCATTGGCAACATACCCAGAATAAAAGCCAATGAAGTCATCAAAATCGGACGGAAACGCATTTGCGCAGCATGAATGGCAGCTTTGCTGATTTCTACTCCTTTGTCGACCTTGATTTTTGCAAATTCCACGATCAATATGGCGTTTTTTGCCGCTACGCCAATGAGCGTAACCAGTCCGATCTGAAAATAAATATCATTTTCCAGACCCATTATCCATATTCCAAGATAGGCTCCTAAAGTAGCCACGGGTAATGACAATAAGACAGCAATAGGAACAATCCAACTCTCATATAAAGCGGCAAGAAACAGAAAAACAAACAGAAAAACTAAGGCAAGTACGAATCCAGTTTGTCCTCCGGCTTGTTTTTCCTGATAAGATAAACCACTCCATTCAAGACCAATATTTTCTGGAAGATGTTCATTCGCAATTTCTTCCATAGCAGCCATGGCTTCTCCGGTACTGTACCCCTGGGAGGCTACAGCATTCACAGAGGCTGTATTGAACATGTTAAACCGTTTGATTGTCCCGGGACCTGTTGTGTATTGGGTCGTTCCCAAAACGGTTAATGGCACCATCGCTCCGTTGGAAGTACGCACAAAAAATAATCCGAGATCATTTTGAGTCGCACGATAAGGCGCCTCAGCCTGGATATAAACACGGTATATACGATTGAACATATTGAAATCATTTACATATACCGAACCAAGATAGGCTTTCATCGTTGAAAATATGTCTGATAGCGGAATTCCTAACGATTTGGCTCTATCGCGGTCAACATCGAAATATAACTGTGGTATTTCTGATTGTAAAGCAGAAGATATATTTTGTAATTCAGCGGCTTGTGATGCATAATAGAGAAAAGTATCTCTGGCATCAACCAGGTTATTCCAAGTTGCATCTCCACGTGCTTCCAACTGCATTTCAAGTCCTCCGCTTTCTCCTAATCCCGGAATAACAGGAGGGCGATTTATATATGCCTTGATTTCCGGATAGTAATAGAATTCTTTCCGGGCAGCATCCATCACATCTTCCACTTTCATTCCGGAAGATTTACGTTTTTTCCAAGGTTTTAATATAACAGTAAGCATTGCCCGACTTTGAGAGGTCCCGACCCGGGAACTGCTCCCTGTTACATTTTGAACATATGCGACGGCTTCTTGACTTTGAAGATAGGCAATTGCACGATCAGTCACTTTGCGAGTACGTTCCAGCGTAGTCCCTTCGGGCATTTCCAGTTCAACCGTAAAAAATCCCTGATCTTCCTCCGGAATAAAGCTGGTGGGTAAGATTCTGTTCAATACGAATATAAAGATTAAAACCATTCCGAAACCAGCGAGTAATCGTTTGGGGTTACTAATTGCTTGTTGCAATGTGAGGGTATACCGGGTATTTCCTTTGACCAGCCATTTGTTGATTTTACGGAAGACAATATTTTTTCTGTCTGAAGAGGGGCGCAAAAGGATGGCACACATTGCAGGACTTAATGTTAAAGCTACCACTGTTGAAAGAAGTACGGATACAACAATGGTTACAGAGAATTGTCTGTACAATAGACCGGTGATTCCTCCCAGAAAACTGACCGGAACAAATACGGCTGCCAGAACCATGGAGGTTGCGATCAGTGCACCCGAAAGTTCTTTCATCGCTTTATGCGTAGCTTCGCGTGGTGAAACACCTTCCGTTTCCATGATTCGTTCCACATTCTCAACCACAACAATCGCATCATCTACGACTATTCCAATGGCTAAAACTAATCCAAGCAAAGTCAATATATTGAGTGAAAACCCCATCATTAACATAAATCCAAATGTACCAATCAGTGAGATCGGAACAGCGATAGTGGGAATGAGAGCTGCTCTCCAGTTTTGCAGTGAGAGGAAAACGACGAGTATGACAAGAAACAACGCTTCAAACAAGGTTTTGTATACTTCATGTATGGATTGGGAAATGTATTCTGTCATATCGAAAGGGAAATTATACTCCAGTCTTTCCGGGAAATTACGACTGATTTCTTTCATCGCTTTTTTTACTTCCGCAGCAACTTCCAACGCATTACTTCCCGGAAGCATATAAATACTTAGTATCGCCGCATTTTTACCATTGATGCCACTTTCAGTCGAATAAGAAGAGGCTTCAAGTGAAACACGTGCCACATCTTTTATTCTGACAATACTTCCGTCCGGGTTCGCACGAACGACTATATCTTCGAACTCTGTTACTGTTGATAATCGGCCCGGAGCAGTAATGGGTAAGGTGATATCCACATCGAATATTGGCTGTTTTCCTAATTCACCTGCAGCAGATTCCCGATTTTGATCTTGTAAAGCATTTTGCAGATCTTTTACAGTTAATCCCATATTAGCCAATCTGTCTGGATAGACCCATATCTGCATCCCGTAATAGCGGCTTCCTACATTTGAAATTCTTCCTACTCCGGGTATTCGGCGTAAAACATCCAATATGTTTACAGTAGCGAAGTTACTCAGGTAAATCTCATCAAATTTCGGGTCATCCGACATTAAAGTCAGGGTCATCAATTGGCTGGGTGA
Source organism: Parabacteroides sp. PF5-9 (assembly GCF_029893105.1). Taxonomy (GTDB): domain Bacteria; phylum Bacteroidota; class Bacteroidia; order Bacteroidales; family Tannerellaceae; genus JARXWG01. The sequence continues at coordinate 15,203 of NZ_JARXWG010000008.1, forward strand.
TTGTTTTTCTATAGTAATACCATTTTGTACAACTTCGGTTGGTAAACGGTTTTCAGCCAGTTTGACGCGATTTTGTATTTCGACGGCAGCCAAATCAACATCTGTTGAAACATCAAATGTGATCGTGATATTTAATCCCCCCGAATTAGAACTACTACTTTGCATATAGATCATGCCCGGTGTTCCGTTCAACTCCTGCTCGATAGGGGTAGCAACAGCTTGTGAAACAGTTACAGCACTTGCTCCGGGATAAGAAGCACTTACCCGTACTACGGGAGGGGTAATTTGCGGATATTGATCTACCGGCAACAAGGTAAGCCCGATAATCCCAACAATAACAATCAAAATAGATAATACCGTTGAAAAAATCGGTCGTTCAATGAAAAATCCCGATTTCATAATCCTTTCTCCTCTTTTAATTGTAAGATTGCTTCTTCTTCACCAGCCTGGATCGTTCTGACTTTGATACCGGGACTTAGTTTATGATACCCTTCAATGACTACCAGTTCATTTTCTCCTAATCCTCGTTCTATCACGACATTATTTCCAATCTCCGGTCCGATTTGAACAAAACGTTTTTCGGCTATCTCATCTTTCCGGATAATATAAATAAAAGAACCTCCTTGTTCAATAGCAAGTGCTTTACGAGGAACAACAATAGAGCGTTCACGTACATCAAGGAGTAGTTTGACACGGGTAAACTGCCCGGGAAGTAAACGTTGGGTTGGGTTAGGTAATTCAGCCCGTACACCGAATGTTCCGGTTTGAGGATCTACTATCGGATCAGCGAAGTCGACAATACCTTTCAGCAAATATTCAGAATTGTCAGCCAAAGTTACGGTGACGGTCGGTTGCCATGAGCGTGTACTGTCTTGTTCTCCAAAACGCACATTACGCTGTTCCGCTTTCAGGTAATCTAAAGCTGTCATTTTGAAATCAACTAATACAGTGTCGCTTTTAACCACTGCCGCCAGTTTGGAATTCGCTCCCGGGCCAACTAGTGCGCCAACATCCACAAAACGTTCACTGATATATCCGGAAAGGGGAGAGGTTACAGTCGTGTAACTTAGTTCTAAAGCCGCCTGATCGAGTTCTGCTTTGCTGATGGCTATATTTGCTTCGGCATCTTCCAGGGCAGATGTTGCATTGTCTAAATCCAGTTGACTGGCTGCATGTTGTTCGTAAAGCGGCTTAAGACGTTCTACATCACGTTTGGATTTTGCCGCTTGTGCTTCACTTTTCTTAAGCTGTGCCTTTGCTTTTTCTACACGTGCTTTGTATTGAGCCGAACTGATAATAAATAAAGGATCATTTTGTTTGACACGTTTACCTTCTTCAAAAAGCATTTTTTCGAGGTATCCTTCCACACGTGCATGTACTTCCACAAAACTCGACGCACGAATTCGTCCGACATATTCACCGTAAATTTCTACATTTTCTTTTGCTGGCTTGTCGACGATAACAATCGGTAATTGTTGTTCTTCTTTCGGTCTACAGCCTGTTATCCCTAATAAAAGGATCGCTAAGGTTATTGTTTTCTTTAGTTGCATTTTAAATTCATTTTAACTTTAAAAAAGTAATGAAACAGGCAACAATTGCATTGCTGTTCTTAATTAAAGGTGATAACGCTCTATATTAATAACAAATACAATGTGGAATATGTTAATCTGACGAATGAGTTTCATGGGGTATTTGGTTGATAACGTAATCCGAAGGTTGGTCAACTTGATCCATCCAATTGGTCTGTCAACCACGTAGTGGCAAAATGTGCATAGCCGTATATGTTGCTTCACAACATATACGGCTATGCATCATCTCGCGCTTGCTACGCGCAGTTATCATTGGCTTTACGCTTTCAATATACTTATCTTTTCCAGTACTGCTCCATCTCTTCAAGGCTTTTACCTTTCGTCTCGGGAACAAATTTCCAAATAAATAATGCTGCTAAGATTCCCATGAATCCGTAGATCCAGTAGGCCATGCCGTGGTTAAAAACTTCGGTGAGGTGTTGGTTCTTGTCGAGCATAGGGAATGTCCATGAAACCAGAAAGTTGGCAATCCATTGGGCAGCCACTGCGATGCTCATTACAGTAGAACGAATGGAGTTGGGGAATATTTCAGCTAAAAGTACCCAGCATACCGGTCCCCATGACATCGCAAATCCGGCTGTATATACCAACATACATATCAAAGAACCTATGCCGACGGAATGTGTATAAAATGTAGTGCCCAGAGTCATCATTGAAACGGCCATAATCAAAGCGCCAATAATCATTAACGGGCGACGTCCGAATCGATCAACAGTAAAAATGGCTAAGACAGTAAACGATAAATTGACGGCTCCTACGATAATCTGTTGTAATAAAGCCGCATCTGTTTCTGCTCCCATTGTTTTAAATATTTCGGGTGCATAATAAAGAACGACGTTAATCCCTACAAATTGCTGGAAGGCAGATAATAACACGCCAACCATGATAATTAAGATACCGTAAGAGCGTATCGGTAATAGTAATGAGATAAAGAAACTACCTATCAGTGAAATTTCGAGCGCATTGGTGTTTCCTGTTAGTTTTAATAATGCAAACGCGATGATGAATAAAACGAGCCATGTCCCCATAAACGTATAATAGGGGCGGAGGGAAGGTGTTTTCTCTTTAAAACTTTCCTGAATAGCAACGAGTTCTTTGTCTGCTTCTTTCTTATCCATTAATTTGCCGAGAATAGAGAATGCTTTTTCGTTTTGTCCACGCATAACCAGATAACGCGGTGTCTCCGGCACGAACATCAATAAGATTAAGAAGAGTAGTGCCGGGATTATTTCGGAAGCAAACATCCACCGCCATCCGATCTGGTGTAACCATGAAGCATCCCCTTGCAGGGCAATGGTATAGTTTACAAAATAGACGACAAGCATCCCGAAAATAATGGCAAACTGATTCCAGGCCACCAGGTTTCCCCGACGATCAGCCGGTGCTACTTCGGCAATATACATTGGTGACACCATGGATGCCAATCCTACGCCAATACCACCGATAATGCGGTAACATACAAATAGGTACATAAGTGTATGATCTCCACTTCCTGGCATCCCCATAAACAGTTCCGGCCATGCCGAGCCTAAAGCAGAAAAAAGAAACAGTATTGCAGCCATTATCAGTGTCGGGCGACGACCGTAACGCTGACTGATCCAGCCGGCAAAGGATGCACCGAAAATACATCCGATAAGTGCACTGCTGACCACAAAGCCCTCTAAAGCATTTGCCTGATCCAATGGTAGGTGGTACGGTTCGATGAAGAACTTACGTAAAGATTCGACAGTTCCTGATATTACAGCTGTGTCGTATCCAAACAACAGACCTCCTAATGTGGCCACTAAGGTGAGACCGAAAATATAATTATTGTTGTTCTTCATAATCAGTAGATTTTTATGGAGAATAAGAGAAACCTGATCCCGTGCAATACGCACGGGATCAGGTTGTCTATATGTCAACCTTAAAGGCTGTAAATGTTAAATATGATTGTTGATTATCATCTCATATAACTCCTGTTTGCCGCTGATCTGCTGCGGTTCGCTATCGCGAAGTGCAATTGTCCGAAGGTCTTCCAATGTCAACTTGCCCTCTTCAAAAGCTTTTCCTTCACCACGATCGAAACTGGCGTAACGTTCTTTACGCATTTTCCGGTAATCAGCATGTTCGAGAATGTCTGCCGCTACGAGAAGTGCACGGGCAAAAGCATCCATTCCACCGATATGTGCAATGAAAATATCTTCCAGATCGGTCGAGTTACGACGGGTTTTTGCGTCGAAGTTCGTACCTCCGGTAGTTAATCCTCCCGCTTCCAGAATAACCAGCCATGCCTGTGTCAGTTCATAAATATCCATGGGGAATTGATCGGTATCCCATCCATTCTGGTAATCCCCGCGATTAGCATCGATACTACACAACATACCGGCATCGGCAGCAGCTTGTAGTTCATGTTCGAAAGTATGGCCGGCCAAGGTCGCATGGTTCACTTCGATATTCAGGGCAAAATCTTTATCCAATCCGTAATGACGGAGGAACCCGATCACTGTTTCAGCATCGACATCATACTGGTGTTTGGTCGGTTCCATCGGTTTAGGTTCAATAAGGAAAGTCCCTTTGAATCCGTTTTTACGTCCGTAATCCCGTGCGATTGTCAACAACATAGCCAGATGTTCTTTTTCGCGTTTCATATCGGTATTAAGCAGACTCATGTACCCTTCACGTCCGCCCCAGAAGACATAATTCTCACCACCCAGTTCGATACAGGCGTCAATGGCATTTTTTATTTGAGTAGCAGCGCATGCCACAACCGGAAAATTCGGATTAGTAGCTGCTCCGTTCATATAGCGTTCGTGTCCGAATACATTGGCAGTCGACCATAATAATTTTTTGCCTGTTGCCTGTTGCAATCCTTTGGCGTGTGTTACCATTGTCTGCAGACGTTTTTCAAACTCCGCCAGTGTTGCCGGTTCGTCTACCACGTCCACATCATGGAAGCAATAATAAGGGATATTACATTTGGTCATAAATTCAAAGGCAGCATCCATTTTGTATTTTGCGCGTGAAATGGCATCTGTTCCTTCATTCCAGGGGAATTTTTTTGTGCCTCCGCCAAATGGGTCGCCCCCTTCGGCACATAAGGTATGCCAATAAGCCATTGCAAAACGCAGATGGTCTTTCAATGTTTTACCCATGACCACCTTGTTTTCATCATAATAATGAAAAGCTAACGGATTTTTTGACTCACGTCCTTCGAACTGAATTTTTCCTATTCCGGAAAAGAATTCTTTTTCACCTTTATAAAAACTCATAAAATGATTGGTATTAAATTGTTAGATAATATTTGATTGTTGGAGTCTCTCTTTCCAGATCTCGAAGGCAGCACAGTATTTATCCGCTTTGAAGCCGTCGGGTTCGATCACATCGATCTTTTGTAATGAGGCGAAGGCTTCTTCCGGTGAGTTATAAATCCCGGCACCAATTCCGGCACCTTTGGCTGCACCTACGGCTCCATTCGTGTCGAACAGTTCGATAACAGCCCCAGTTACACCAGCCAAAGCTTCTCTGAAAATCGGACTTAAAAACATATTTGCATTCCCTGCACGAATAATGCTGATATCAATTCCCATATCGTTCATAATATCCATACCGTATTTGAAAGCAAAGACAATGCCTTCCTGTGCGGCACGAGCCAGATGTGTTTTGTTGTGGATATTGAAATTTATGTCGTGTATTGAACAGTTGGCTTCTTTGTTTTGCATGATTCGTTCTGCTCCATTGCCAAAAGGAATGATCGATATCCCATCCGAACCAATCGGGATAGTCGATGCCAACTCGTTGAGTTGGTCATAACTGATCCCTTGGGGGGCAATATTTCGTTTAATCCAGGAGTTGAGAATTCCCACTCCATTGATACATAAAAGCACGCCCAGACGAATCTTTTCGAATGAATGATTGACATGTGCAAAAGAGTTTACCCGAGAGAGTGTATCGTAATTGACATGTTCGTTTACACCGTATACCACTCCGGAAGTTCCTCCGGTAGCCGCTATCTCTCCCGGGTTGAGCACATTTAACGATAAGGCATTGTTGGGCTGATCGCCAGCGCGGTAGGTGACGGGTGTTCCTTTTTTTAGGCCCAACTCATCGGCCACCGAACCTAATAATTCTCCTTGCAATCCGAATGTGGGGCGAATGTCTGCGATTAGTTCCGGACTAAAACCATAATGGTTCATTAACTCCTCAGAGAGTCTGTTCGTTTTGAAATCCCAGAAAATACCTTCCGACAATCCGGAGATGGTGGTGATGATATCACCGGTCAACCGCATACCGATGTAATCGCCAGGCAACATTATTTTATGAATAGAACTGAATAAAGCCGGTTCATGTTCTTTTACCCAGGCTAACTTTGAGGCCGTAAAATTACCCGGTGAGTTCAATAGATGTGACAGACATTTTTCCTCTCCGATCGTTTTAAATGCCCGGTCACCATATGGAACGGCTCGGCTGTCGCACCAGATAATGGAAGGACGGAGCACGTTCTTGTTTTTATCAACCACGACCAAACCGTGCATTTGATAAGAGATGCCGATCGCCCGGATCTGGCGGCCATCAATGTTTGCTTTTTGAATCGCTCCCCGGATCGCCTCTTTCAGATTGTTCCACCAATCTTCCGGATGTTGTTCTGCCCAGCCGGGCTTTGCCGCTATCATAGGAGCCTCCTCTTTCGGATAAAAATCAGTCCCGACAGCTTGCCCGGTTTCTACTTCGACAATCGAGGCTTTGATCGAAGAACTACCAATATCACATCCCAGTAAATACATAATATAGACTTGTTTGAATCAGTTTTTATTAAATTTTGATCGCTGTTTGTTGTACTTTACTTTATCAAAACGGTAATACCGTGCCGCTCGATGAGCCACTCCGTCTTGTATGTCGTCTGTCGGCACAACATATTCCAGCGAATTCATCTTTTTATGAAAATTCCGGACATCCATCTCTTTGTTATAAATGATCTCATAAGTCCGTCTCAATTGAAAAGCAGTAAATTTTGAAGGCAAATAGTCAAAGACAATCGCCGGCTCTTTTTCCATCCATGCGCGCATTTCCTGCACTGCAGCTTCAATAATTTCTTTATGATCGAAAGGGAGATGTGGAATCTGATCTACTTTAAACCATTGCGCTTCATCGTATTTATAAGAAGGGTTGAACTTACGGGTGTTTTTGCATAAGGCGAGATAGGCTACAGTGACTATTCGACTGACTTTATTCAGTTTTAATGCATTTTCCAACCACTGCAGATCGTCTTTGTTTTTGGTACGCGATGGAGAACCGAAACAGCGAAACTGTTTGAGCGATATTCGTTTAAGACCTGTAGTTTCGTTTAACACCCGATAAGCCGCTTCATCAAGCGTCTCGGTGTCGTAAATCAAACTGCCGGGTAGTTTGAAACCTATTTTGTTTCCGTCAACATCACTCCTTTCCACTAATAATACAGAAAGTTGGTCTTCACTAATTCCCAACAACACACAATCTACTGAGACGTGTGAATAGAGCATGTCTTTTCTCTTTTCTTGTGTTTCCATGTTTTCTATATCAGATGGATGCAAATATATGTAATTTTTTTACTTTACAAGTAATTAAATATTTTTTTTAATAGCTATAATAGTCTATTTATCTGATATTTCATTATCTTACTTTGTACAATATGAATTCTTGAAGATAATGTACTTATAACAATATAGTCTGAAACTGTTTGTCTGAAAAAAATAACAATAAGCGAACAGGGATACAAACAGCTGTTTTTTTTACATCATATTTCAGTTGTTGATGTGAATCGGTAGTCAAATAACACCACTGCTTTTTTGTGCGATACAGAAGCTTTTGTGAAAGCACCCAACGCTTTTTTTGAGCCATCATGAACACTTTTCTGTTAGAGGTACGTCTAAAATGTTTTAGAGGTACCTCTAAATCGATTTACACGTACCTCTAAATTCATTTAGACGTACCTCTAACAAAAAATGGATCTACGTCTGACAAAAAAGTCTTTCAGACAAGGGTGAAAAGTTATGACTATATTTGCATTATTTTGATACAACTATACAATAATACTTATGAAAGTTCGAAATCTGTTTTTATGTGTTGCTCTTGTAATCGCCTTTGTCGGATGTGGACAGAAGGATCTATTTGAAGGGGCTCAGGATATTGGTGATGTAAAAGTACCGGGTAGTGTCTTTTTTGATAAAAAGACGGGAGTTTATACCATGGAAGCCGGCGGATTGAATATGTGGGACCATGCGGATGCTTTTTTTATGAATTGGAAAAAGGTGACTGGCGATTTTAGTTTGTCTGCGGATATCGCTTTTGAAGGGGAAGGCACGAATGCTCATCGTAAGATCGGTCTTATTCTCCGAGAGAAACTGGAACCCGGTTCTCGTTATGCGGATATCGCTGTCCACGGAGATGGTTTGACCTCTTTACAATACCGCAAAATTGAAGCAGGGTTGACCGAAGAGGTGGTTTCTGCCGCAAAGGCTCCAACATCCATTTATCTGGAAAGAAAAGGAAATACCGTCTTGATACGATCAGGAAAAGGCGATTTGGAGATCTCGGATGCTCAGGTCGAATTGGAACTGCCGGAGGATTGTTATGTGGGGTTGTTTATCTGTTCGCATGAAGATTTCATACTGGAAACAGGTTATTTTTCGAATGTCGTCTTCAAAAAGCGTTGAGAATAATTTTCATCTCAACAGGAAGTAAAGAAAAAGTAAAAAGACTATTTTTTTTGGAAAGCGGTTTTGCCTTGATTCTTAAAAATATAGCCTGTAGATATATCCGTTCGTGTTTTCTTTTTTCTCTTTTCATCGTCATTTTTTTTGAAAAAGGTATTGCACAGTAAAAACAAACCGCTATCTTTGCATCGCAATTCAGAGGAATAGCAGTAAAAAAGAAAATAGGGAGCGGTAGTTCAGCTGGTTAGAATACCTGCCTGTCACGCAGGGGGTCGCGGGTTCGAGTCCCGTCCGTTCCGCTAAAAAAGGAATAAGGTTGGTAAGGTCGTTAAAAGACTGACGTACAACGAGTTTAAGAGTTTTGGCTCTAACTCGTACCCCTAAAGATAAAAAGAGGGGTTAAGTAGCTGGAAAACAGCGAAAAGACACAGTTTGGTGGCGTACCCGTCCATACCGCGGAAAGCCTAAGTCAATAGGCGCCAAAAAAGAGACAAGTCCTTCATATTCAGTGAATATGAGGGACTTTTTTTATTTATGTTGTCTTAGGAAAAAGCCAAAATAAAGCCAAAAAAAGACATTTAGTGTGTCCCATTTCATACCCCAAACCAAAAAGGGACACAGGGGGTACGAGAAATCAAAGAAAAAGGGGTACGAATTGTCCAAAATTGGCAGTGTGTTGTCGGGAATTGGCAGTCTGCATAAAACTCATTAACAGATAGTTTACTTTAATTTTGTAACATTAAAAAATGAGTTTATGAAAAGTACATTTAAAGTTCTTTTCTTTTTGAAAAGAGACAAGCAAAAATCCGATGGCAGTGTTCCTATCATGTGCCGGATTACAATCGACGGACAAATAAGCCGTTTCAGTACCAAATTAAATGTGCATCCTAAATCATGGGATGTAAAGTCGTCAATGGCTCTGGGCAGAACAAAAGAAGCTGTCGAGATAAATACCTTTCTGGAAACAATTAAAACAGGCTTATACAACGTTTACCATGATTTACTCACCAAAGAGAACAATGTTAATCCTGATCGGGTTAAAAATATCTTTCTTGGTCTTGAAATTAAAAACCAAACCGTACTCGAATTATTCCAACGGCATGTTGATGATATCGCTAAATTGGTTGGTATAAGCAGGGCAAAAGGTACACTTCAAAAATATGACGTAGCCCGTAGGCACATGGCTAATTTTATTAAAGAGTATTATAATGTTGCTGATATTTCTTTGAAAGAGGTAAATCACTCCTTTTTGAGAAATTTTGAAGTGTACCTAATGACAAGCTGCAAATGTAAGGAAAATACTACTGCTAAATTCTTACAGCGATTCCGCACTATTATTCTTTTCGCCAAAAATAACGGTTGGATTCACATTGATCCTTTTGCCAACTATAAAATAAAGTTTAAGAAAGTCGATAGAGGCTATTTAATGCAAGAACAAATAGACGAAATCATGAAGAAACAATTCTCTTCTGAACGTTTGGAGCGAGTAAGAGATATCTTTATTTTTAGCTGTTATACCGGACTTTCCTATATAGACGTAAAAGGATTGGATGAAAGTAATATCCGCATTTCATTTGATAATAATTTGTGGATAATGGGGAAACGTGAAAAGACAGGTACAAGCTACAATATTCCATTACTCGACATTCCAAAGCAAATTATTGAGAAGTATAAAGGGACGATGCCCAATAAGAAAGTTCTCCCTGTTCCAAGCAATCAAAAAGTGAATGAATATCTCAAAGAAATCGGAGCTGTTTGCGGTATTGACAAAGATTTAACATTTCATCTTGCAAGACACACTTTCGCCACTCTTACGCTTACAAAAGGAGTTTCCATTGAAAGTGTATCAAAAATGTTAGGTCATACAAACATAAAAACTACCCAAATTTATGCAAGAATTACCGATGTTAAGGTAAGCAACGATATGGCTTCTTTTGCTGAAAAACTTGAAGAAAGGCGAATCAAATCTAAATCTAATTTAGATAAACTTTTTGAATGCCTTTCATTGCATGAAAAAATGGCTTTATTTAATCTTCCCGGCACTCTGTCTGATGATCCCGAAAGATTAAAGCGTATATCTGTCATGTGGCATAGCCTTTCAGAAGAAGAAAAATTATCTCTCTGGTCTAATACTTTTGAAAATGAAGGCAATCTCACTTTTAAATCGGAAAAAGCCAATACTCAATTAGCTGTTTAACCCACTAATTTTTAATAGTAATGAAAAAAAATGAATATTCAACAGTAATAGCTCTGTTCGACGAGTATAATAAGAATGTATATAAGGTTAAAGCCTTATCTACCTACCTGAAATATGAAGCGGTGAGAAACTATATCGCTGATTACATTAAACAACGATATGGGAAAGTTGATTACTTGCTGTCCGAAATCGACGTCAATTTCATAATAGGTTTTGAAAATTACCTGATGAAGTTTCGCAAATATAACGTAAACACAGCCGCCAAGAAAATAGAATTATTCCGTCGTATTGTAAATATAGCCTGTGAAAAACAGGCTATATCCAACAACCCTTTTAGCCATTACCGGATTAAAAGGCAAGAGGTAGTTCGTGCCTTCCTTTCGGAAAAGGAGTTACAGTCTATTTTGAGCAAAAAGTTTTCGACTAAAAGACTTGAACAAGTAAGGGATGTATTTATCTTTTCCTGTTTTACAGGTCTGAATTATTCAGACTTATCAATGCTAACAACCGAAAATTTTGAAACAGATAAAGACGGTAATCCTATTATCAAAATTATGCGGAGCATGACATATACACCTGTTATAATCCCTTTGCTTTCAGTTCCGCAGAAAATTTTGAATAAGTACAGTCAAAATTTACCGATAGCAAGTAATCAAAAGATGAATGATTATTTGAAAGAAATCGGTGATATTTGCGGTATTGGTAAAAATCTCACTTTCAGGGTTGCAAGAAACACATTTGCGACTACTATTACCTATATGAATGGGGTACCCATTGAAACAATATCCCGAATGTTAGGACATACCAATATAAATACAACCCAAACATTGGTACGAATGGATAACGGAAAGATTGGGCGGGATATGTTGAAATTATCAGAACACCTTACAGGTATGGATACTGCATTAAACCTCTAAAAATATTTATCATGGAATTACAAATTATTCAAAGCAAGATTTATGAAATCCGAGGTATGCGAGTTATGTTGGATTACGATTTGGCTGAATTATATCAGGTTGAAACCAAAAATCTGAAACGTTCTGTTCGTCGGAACATAGACCGTTTTCCTCCGGATTTTATGATTGAACTCTCAAAGGAAGAGTACGATTTTTTAAGGTGCAATTTTGGCACCTTAGAAAATCAAGGACAAGGGCAACACGTAAAATACTTACCTTTTGCATTTACTGAACAGGGTATAGCCCAACTGTCAAGCGTTCTTAACAGCACGTTGGCCATTCAGGTTAATATATCTATTATCAGAGCTTTTGTCGCTTTACGACAATATGCACTGGGTTATGCGGAATTAAATCGTAAATTGGAGGAATTTATGGTGGAAACAAATATGCAGTTTAGTGATATTTACCAAGCTCTTACCGAACTTGCATCACAAAAGGAACTGGAAAATAAACCCCGTAAGCGTATTGGTTATAATGTTCAACAGGATGAAGAATAATATATTATGGAACGAGGATATATAAATATTAAAGAAAATAGTGAAAATCAACTGATTGTTGAAGCAAAACTTGTAAATTGCACCCTGTGGGTAACGAAACATCAAATTGCCGACTTATTTAATGTATTTGTCAATACGATTGGTAACAATCTACGGAGTATATTCAAATCCGGCTTGCTCCGTGAAGAAGATGTTACCCGAATACATAAATTTGAGAGCAACGGGCACCCATGCGAAACGGTACTGTATAATCTGGAAGCACTGATATTTGTCAGCTACCGTGTAGCATCTTTTGAAGCAAAAGCATTTCGGGAATGGGTAATGAAAGCATTAACCGAATATACCCGGACTGATAATAAAAAATCAACAGAAGTTCTGATAGTATATAACCTACACTCAAAACTTCCGGCTATTTCGATGAATTAATAAACGTTTAATACATTTAGATATGAAACACGTATTTTATTTACTTATCGCTGTTTTTATGGTTTCCTGCGGTTCAAACTCATCAACGAGTAATTACGAAAAAACCATTACTGATAACCTGTTAAAAGGGAGCGACACAAAAGAAAATCTCAACTTCAAAATTATTGAGATTAGCGAAACCGGCAACGTTACGGTTGCCGACAGTATCGCCTATCTTACTGATGAATTTCAGAAAAATAATCAACCTAACATCAGTAAGATTGAGCTGGCTAAAAAAATGAGTGAAGATCTACTGGCAAGAGAAAAAAATCAAGCTAAAATTGATAAATACAATGCTGATATTGCACGGATGAGCAATACTATTGATTCTCTAAAAAATCTTACTCCGGATAATCTTAACGGATATGACAGTAAGAATCCGAATGATGTTCTTGCCGTAATTGTTAGATGCAAATACTCAATCGCTCCGGGTGGAACAGCCGTTGAAGAAACATTTGATTTCTACTTATCTCCTGACGGCAGCAAATGCTACGGAAAAACCAGAGCAAAATAAAAATACATATCACAATCCAAATGGAGCCTGTATCGTAAAAATCGGTACAGGCTTTTTTTGTATATAGCTTTCCTTTCTGTGAGGAAAGTTCTGCGTTTTATTATGATAAACGCAAAGCAGACAACCAAATTTCCTTTTTTCTGTACTTCCCTCGGTATAATTTCTTCCTCATTTAGTTATGACCATAAAAAAGGAGGGGTTCGGAGTGAACGAGTATCAGGCGCGAATTTATTTCATGTTTATTGGCTGCACAAGATCAGACGTGTTTTTAAAAAAATCTTCCTCGATTCAAAATCTCTTTTGTAATAGATTTTAAGAAATTATCCGGGCAATAATTATAGCCTCTTTTCTTAAAGAAATGTATCTGCACCCCAATCAGGTACAGGAAAGCGAGTGTATTTTTTTGAAAAATCTTGATGCTGCCAAAAAGCACTGCGTGAGTAAGGCACCTGAAACTCGATCACACCTCACCCTCTCCATACTGGCATAAAAAAAAAGTCAGAAATTATGAGAAGTACAGAAAAAAATAGGAAACAACGACCGACAGCCTACCATCCAATTAGCATAAAATTGGTTTTAAAAATCGTTTTGGCGGTTTTGGGCTTCTGTGTGTGGGGAACAGGGTTTATTTGGGCTTTAGTGGGCTTGTATCTCTTTCTTCCTGTTATACGGGGTATCCTCTCCTTTTTCGTGGGTATGGGTGCTATAATCCTCTTTATTCTCGCAATGCTGACCTTTTTATAATCCCTTAAAATTTAGAGTTATGAGCAAAGTATTTTTATTAGGAGCAAACAAGGAAATTGACAAGGCTATACAGGTTGTTCAAGTCAATCAGGTTATCCAAATGGAGGGTTATAGCTATGACAGATATGTAGTCTATGACATCGTTAAAAATAACTGGGGTATCACTTACAAGCTGATTAACCTACGGAAAAAAGTTTTTCAGACAGCAGACATAATCAGACCATTAAGCGAAAAATTCGGTATCGGTTATTATTACGACAGCGAAAATCCTGAATTTATGGATGGTTTTGAAGTGGCGTTACTTCTTCAGGAAGCGAAAGACATAGTTAAAGCGGAAACAGACGAAGCCGAAAAAGAGAAGATAAGAGTAGAAGAAGTTAAGGTAATAGGGCGTAAACGTTTTGCCGAGATATTTCCCGAAGATGCGCAAGCGGTAATCGTGGCACGTCTGAAACAAAACGAAAGCGATAGTCAAACCGACTATTACGGAAGTAGCACACAACGCACCGTCATTTTAGGCTTTTCCAAACATAAAAGGGATATTTTTTCCGAAATGCGTAAATACGCATCAAACTTCGAGGAAACCGCCTATTTAGCCGAGTTTAACGAGGATTACGAAAATAGGGAAAAATACTCTATGGGTGCAGGGTATTATTTAGGAGAATATAGGCATAGCGGTTGGATAATTAAAAAAGTGCCAGTATATAACCGTGAACGCACTATTGAAGATTTTGCATACACAGCAGGAAGCGAAGATAATATACATATCAGTAAGTCCAACACAACGCCACCAACCAACCAGACAGGGGAAAGTAAATGCGGTTGTACAATGGTTGAGTATTCAGCCAAAGCAGTAGCGGTATTCGGGGAAACCAAAGCAATTAAAGACGAACTAAGAGCAATGGGAGGACGCTTCAACAGTCGATTAACCTTTAATGGGAAAAAAATTAAAGGATGGATTTTCCCGAAATCACAAGAGCAAAGGTTAGCCTATTATTTCGGATTGGATTAAACAATGTAGAACACAGGGCAGAGCCTATCTGCCCTACTAAAAACAATCACCATGAGAGTAGATATAGATATGAAATTCATCCACAGGTATAATAAAAACCTATCCTGTATAATTCTCGCAGAAACTGCAAAAGGGTGGAAAGTCAGCCAAACGGAAACCTTTGCCAACCCAAGAAAGAAGCCAAAAGTAACCGTCCAATTCTATCATGCAATTTGGTTTGATGACCAAAAAGGAGAATGGGACGCAGTAAATAATTAACAATCAAAAAACAATATATCATGTATTACGGATTAAAGAACCCCAATAGAAAACAAGAGTTCATTAATAGAATGAACCAACAAATTAAAGTAAATGAGAACCTTATAAAAGGTTTGGAAACGTGTGAGCCGTTTATCAGAGCCTTTAATGGCAAGGTAGCCAATTCAAAGCTAATTAAAGCCATATACACCGCAGAGAACCCGAACAACCTTTCTTACAGCATCACCGAAAAAAGAGGATGTAAAGGCATTGCAATCGGTATATCTGACAATAATCACAGAATGTATGCAAGTGTGGAGGGCAAAACATGGAATTATCTGACATCATACAACTGCGTTTTTCTCCTGCCAACAACCAAGCCTGATGAAAATTCACAAGACAGGATAAATGCGGATGAAGCAATCAAGCAAATTGAAATAGAAAAAGAATACCTCACAATTCTAATACAAGAATGTAAAGCCGATTTACAGATGTATGATGAAGAAATAACCGCATGGGAAGAACTTGAAAGGCAGATTGAAGCCTATGAACAAAAGTTCTCACCCAATCTGCGAGGAACTATAACAATGAGTGCAAGATAAAAGAAGTCAAACACGGGGCAGTAACCCTGCCCCACAAAATAACAGTCATGAAATACAGAGAATTGTCAGCATACGAAAAATTGCAAAAGATACAGGACATCAATTTTTGCAGGGCAGAACGCCACAATGTAGCTATATATCTGAACGCATTAAGACGTAACGACAGGGCGATAATAGAGGAATACGAGAGTTTTGGAAATACCCCTCGCCAGTTATTAATGAATAAACGAGAGTACGAAAGACATTTAGTATTTGGCTTCATTAAAAAGGAATTTAACGAATACGGTTGGTTGGAAAGACCTGATTTTTTGGAACGTGAAGAAATACAATTCCCACATCGGGACGGTTGGGCGGTATCTAACCATATCACACTGGGTAAAGGCTTAAACGGAAAATGGACTTATGGAATGAGTTACTCTCACAGTACAGGCGGATCAGGCTATGGGCTTAATGTATGGGGTAAAATATTCGACAATAGAAAAGACTGCCTGAAAGCAGCATTAAATGAAATGCTTACAGGACTTGAAAAAGACAGCAGTAAGACCGACCGATATGCAATCAATGTATTAAAACAAGCGAAAGCCTTATTTGACGAGATTACAGGGCGTAAACCTGTACAATTAGAATTATCATTCTTTTAATAAATCCAATCAATATGAAACCGAATAAAATAGCAATTATGTATAAGGGAGTTGTACATTTCCTGAACAGGGTAACAGGCGAAAGCAAGCATTATCAAATAGCTTTTGAAACTGACCGTTGGAGCATCCGTTTTTATCTGTTACAGAACGGTCAAATCCGAATAATCATAAATAAGTCTATCAAAAAGAGCGAAACGGAATATCATACGCATTTCTGCTATGACTGTTATTGCACACTTGATAAGAATGGTTTATTTCTCGATGACGTTCACGATCCTGCCACTTGCCGAAAGATAACCAACCCTACTAAATGGTTTACCATTGAACCCATGTTAAGGGATATTCACAACCAGTTAAAAGAAGAACTGGAAGCCTTGCACCCTTTCGACCTGATACACGATATAAGAGATTTAGAACACTTCATATACAGGAAAATGGAAGAATACGGAAAGGTAGAATTTACCGTAAACAACTCCCTACGTTTCGGTATCGGTGAAAATGCCTATACCACAAGCGAAGAAGCATTGAAAGCCAAAGAAAAAGAACCTGTTGTTTTGCTAAATCTATTCAATGGCAATCATATAATATCTAAAGACACTATCATCTTTTTCCTGTACTGGCTTTTGGACAGGGATAAAGAATTAAGTGTATCAGACGGACAAAAATTGAAAACGGTTGTCAGATCATTTGAGGAAAGTCCCAAAAAGCCGAATGAATGGTCTTTGCAAACTCTTAATACGTGGTGGCAATGGCTTAGTTTTGATGAATTTGAAGATATTACAGGTATAGAGCAGGACAGAGACGGCAATAATGAAATAGATGCAAAATTCCTTGATGATGCCAACCAATTTTGGCAAAATAAAACCTTTCAAGAAAAAATCAAAATTTATCAATCCAATTCACACTTACATGAGATTGTAAAAGAAAGGATTGAAGCATATGAATAACCAAAGGGCGGAGTAATCCGCCCATAATCTCAAAAAGCATGAAATTGAAAGTAAATAAAACAAATAAGACCTGCACAATTAGCGGACTAACTTCAACCGAAGTTGATGTAATATTGGGAATCGTAGATACTGCTAACAGGCGATGTTTCCGAGAACAAGAAGATAGCGGAGAATGGTATAGCAACGATGATTTTGTACTATCACTTACCGATGAACAACGACAAGCGTTGTCAAAAATCGGAGAAGAAATACAGCAAATTTATAACAGTTAATTATCAATATCATGGCACAGGAAAAAATAGACGATTGGATGCAAGATGCCAAAGACCTTGCAAAAGCGGAACGGGAACTCAAAATAGAACATTGGGTATATATAACCTTTGAAGTAAGGGACGAGGACAGAAACCGTGAAATACTACATATAATCGACATCCCTCGTGCCATGTTAGACCGTTGGCGGTGGGTTATTGAGTGGCGCAGGGCAAAATTGGTATGTAAATACCCCCGTAAGAAAATTTGGGTATATCACTGTGCATACGACAAGCGGACGGGATTGCAAACAGGTTTTGACTTCCTTTTAGGCAAAGTAGCTTCGGCAAAAGCGCAGATAACTAAGGTAGAAAGGGCAATCGCCAAATATATCGACTATATGACACACAATGACCTGTTTTTCAATCTTGAAACGGATGAAAAGTTACTCAAAGCCAAAGCCAAATTGGAACAGAAAAAGAAAAATTATAATGAAGCGTATGCCATTTTACAGGCAGAAGTCATCAAGCATAAACAGAACAGCACCATGTATAAATTATTTATTGGATTCAAAAAGTTGGGCGAGTTCAGCTCTATAATGGAAGCCAAGAAATACGCAGATAATAGCGGACTATCAGGTACTTTTAACCTGATTGGAGACAAGTATCAAGATAATTGGTATGTTTCCTCAATGCAAGTACAAACCTCTAAATAACAAAGAATATGACAACAATAAAAGACATAGATGGAAACATAATTGAAGTAACAGATTTGAACGCCGCCATTGACGAATGTAAGCGTTGTAAAGACAGTCCGTATAAAATGGAAAGCGGACACACCGTAGGCGAAAATTATGCCTATATGTTGGAACAACTGCTCCCGCTTCAACAACAAAGCCGTCGTTCACGTTGGTTGGAAGGTACAGAAATGCGCTACAATCAGGGCAAGCGTTTTACAAAAATGGATATTGCCTATGAAATCGGTCGGCACGAACCGTATCACCCTGCCTCTCTCTATTGGGATAGCCTGCGTCGAGAGGAACTTGTAGCGTTCTTCAATGAAATGTTCGGTACAGATATTCGTTGAATTTTCCTCTTTATACACGAAAAAATCCCGACGGAACACCGTCGGGATAGCTATTATATCACTAAATATTTTTTAGATTATCCTAATACAGTGAGTATTAAAATCTTTTAGTTAAATTCACGCCGTAATAAAAGTTATACAATATGTCAGAATCAATTAAAACCAACAATATACCAGAACAATGGGTTGCTTATTTCAGCCACATCGAAGATCATCCCGCTAACGTCCTGATGAACCTCGCGCTGGTAGACTTAGCCCCAATAGATAACCTCAAAGAGTTGCTGCTATTTACTATTCAGATGCTCTCCGCAGATGAAAACGGATTATTCACGGCAGAAGAAGAATCCGAGGTACTACACAGCATCCAAGAAGAAATCATCGAGGCTACCGAAAAGAAAAATGTCATCGTCGCAGGAATCGTTAAGTCAAACGGTCTGATGAATATGTACCTTTATGTAAAACACGGAAAAGAATGCGAGGAACTCTTAAAGTCCGTCATGAATGTACATCCCGAATACTCGTACAACATTGAAGTGCAGAAAGACAAGGATTGGAATACCTACTTCGACTTGTTGTACCCATCCAAATACGAACTGCAAACCATAGAAAACCAGTCGGTCTTATTCCAACTGGATCAGGACGGCGACGACTTCAGCAAAGAAAGGGAAGTGGATCACTTTATCTATTTCCCGACCGAAGAAGGGCGAGAGCAGTTTATTCGGGAAGTCGAAACGCTCGGATATAAAGTGGCGCTAAAAGAAACCGTAGATCATGGCGATTCCTATCATTTCGCATTGCAAATCTCCCGGCTAAACAATGTCATGCCCTCAGAGATTAACGAATATACATGGGAGTTAGTAACATTGGGTAATGACTACGGTGCCAAATACGACGGTTGGGGATGCTGCCCACAAAACAGCAGATAAAATATAGCTGATATAAAATAAACAGACGCGCGGTTTCCGCCCGTTACTATTCTTATGAGATCTGCAAATTATTTGAGAGAAAATATACAAATAATTTGCAGATCAAATGACATTATTTAATTTTTAGCAAGTTTCAATATCCTAATTGCCCCTCTTATAACAATAAGGAATACAATACTACCGATAATAAGGTCGGGTATCTGATTATTCAACTGCCATACTAAGAATCCGGCAAGAATTACCCCTGCATTTATTATTACATCGTTGGATGAAAAGATGATACTTGCCTGAATATGGGCATCTTTGCTCTTCGTCCTTTGAAGTAAAAGCAAACATATAACATTAGCAATCAAAGCAAGTACGGATATACCTATCATTGTTTGAAAAACAGGCATTTCCTCTGTACCTGTAAACCGTCTGATTACCTCTATAAAACCAACGGCAGCCAAAAGTATCTGGAAATATCCGCAAATCATAGCAACACGCTTCTTACGGCTTACGGCTGCACCGACTGCAAACAAACTTAATCCATAAACAAAAGCATCAGCAAGCATATCAAGGCTATCAGCAACCAATCCCATAGATTTGGATATAATACCCGTTGACATTTCAATCAGGAAAAAGCCGAAGTTAATAGCCAGTACAATCCAAAGGACTTTACGCTGTTTGCTATTTTCCTCTGCCTGGACTTCTCCTGTTACTTCTTTACTTTCAATAAAGCGTGAACCGAGATTCAAGGTAGCAAGCTGCTTTTCGATTTCCTGATAGTCGCCTGTATGGTAAACAGTAAATATCCTGCCTTTCAGGTCAAATTCCTGCTTTGCAACACCCTCTATATTTTGGAGTTTCATCCGAATGAGGTTTTCCTCACTCGGACAATCCATTTGTTCAATTTTAAAAATTGATTTATTCATTTTACAATTTAATTATAATCCCGGTATTCAGGATGAAACCGTCCAACGGTGCATAAATGTCCCGAAATTCAGGATTAGTCATCGAACCCGTATGAATGGTATCAAACCTTGTCTGCCGTCTGTCGGTAAAGTTCTCAAAGTTAGCATATATTGAGAACTTTTCCCAAATTCGTTGCATCATTAATCCGAAGACAAGGTAATCCTTACCTGTTTTACCGTCATTCAAATTTTGTTTTCCGGTATAATAAGCTTCCAATCCGATTTTCCATTTATCTTCCACCTCATACATTAAAACAGAATTGATTTTATGTTTCGGGGTTAAGGTTTTTTGGTAGCTTCTGCCGTCTTCCTTTACATCAGCATCCGTATAGGTATATCCGAGAAATAAACCGAAATCCTTATACTTAATTTTCATATTGGTTTCAGCCCCTTTACTATCCACGTGACCGTTAATGTTATTAAACTGCCAACGATTATTTTCAGCAGCTTGCAGTTCAAGCGGATTTTTCAGGTAAGTATAAAAGAATAACTGGTTTATACTTAAAAATACTTGGTCGCCGAACAAACCCGTTTTATAAGTAAAATCCACATTTGCCCCATAACTCCTTTCCAGTTTGTTCCTGTTGTCATCTATCGGCAAGACATTCTGAAACTGGATGCGTTCGCTATCTTCCGAAAAAATGGTAGGTGCTTTATATCCGAACCCACCACCTACACGGGATGAAAATTTCTCCGTTATCTTGAAATGAGAAGATATACGGGGTAGAACTGCAAAACCGTAATCGTTAATATAATCGGTACGCAATCCGCTTTCAAGATTCATCCAGTCCGTTATTTTCGTATTGTTCTGTACAAATACGCCTACGGTAGTCATATTGTAATCACGTAAAGGAAAATCGGTCAGTTTTTCTTCGGTAAACTTATCCGTCCACACATTCGCACCCGCTACCCATTCCGTTTTTTCTTTTGTATGTATATAAGATACTTCTGAAAAAGACGATAACTGGTCGCCGTCAAATTTGAAATCGGGAATCTCAATCTTACGGCTGAAATAAGTAATGCTGTTCTTTACATTTAATCTGTTTTGTTTGTCGAAACGATGTTCAAATGTAAGTTGGCTTGAATGCCTTTGTGTCTTGTTTCTTTCAAAATAGGAATGTTCTTCGTTTCCCTTATCTTTTACATACTCCATATCACCACCCAGACGGTTTTCAATCATGGAGTTTATACCGAAATTAAAATCTGTGTTTTCAGACAGGTACAAGAATAGCTTAGGATTAAATACAAACCTGTCGAACTTTGGTATTGCCGTAAAGCCAACATCTGACGGATCATAAGCCCAGTTACGGTTATACGATGCAAAAACGGTAGTACCTACCTTGTTGAATTTCTGACCGAAAAAGCTGTTTACATCAAGCCCTTTACCTGTTGTCCCATTCAGGTGGATTGAGAAATCCCTTTCCTTTTCAGGCGTTTTCGATATAAGGTTTACCAGTCCCGCAATAGCACCGCCACCGTATAAAGTAGAAGAAGAACCTTTTATTATTTCAACCTGCTTTAAATCGAGCGGTGGTGTCTGTAATAAACCTAATCCGCTTGCTGCACCTGAAAATACGGGAAAACCGTCTTTTAGTATCTGTGTATATCTACCGTCCAAACCTTGAATGCGAATAGATGAATTACCCGATATGGCTGATGTTTGTTGTGTCATAATACCCGTGCTTTCATTCAGAAGCATACGTATATCTCCGGGTTTCATCACTCCTTTTTCGCCTAACTCTTCGGCATTTATAAATTCAATACGGGTAGGAATATCTTTAAAAGTACGTGTCCCCCTTGTTGAAGAAACAACTACTTCCTGCAATGTTTCTTCATCAGGCTCAACCCTGATAACGATAGGTTCATCCGAAGCCAACGGGAATGTAAATTCTTTTATGGTCTTTTCATATCCTACATAAGTAATTTCAAACCTCTGTTTACCGTCTGGAATATTGGAGAGTACCGCTAATCCTTCAGCATCAGAAGATGTTCCGTTCGTAGTATTTTGAAGTATAATATTAGCACCGATTAAAGGCTCTTTGTTATCACAGTCTATTAGTTTAACGTTAAGTGTATTTTGAGCGAAAATATTGGAAATGCTGAATACTAAGAATAGCATCAGTATAATTTTTGTTTTCATTTTATTTCTTGTTTTTAAATCTTCAACTATAAATGATATGAGGATTACGATATTACAAAGAATGTATTATCGTAAAAATTGCAGGGCATATTCACAACGACCTGTATAATAAAAATTAGTTTATGCTTTTGGCGGTTGCCAGATTGAAGATTTATAATCAGAGAGAGCGTTTTTTACTATATAATCTGATTTATAATCAGGTATAGAGCCTAAAATTATTATTATTGGATTATAAAAACGGGCTTCCGGAAATCCGGAACAGGTATTACAATGTAGAAAAGGGGAACAACAACTATCATCGGAACAGTCGTCACAACTATTGCCTATGTCATTGCTCGTTTCAACGGTATCTGTATATATAGCTAAACATTTATCCTCAAAACAACATGGCATTACTGATAACAGTAATACATATATGGATAATATGAGGGACAAATATTTCATGCTGCAAAGATAGCGATTATGTTTTGCAACTTAGTTGCAAGTTTCGTACTATTTTCACAGATTATCTACTGTTTAATTTACGATTCTATTTCGGCTATTGCTTTTTCAATTTCAGCAAAGGCTTCGCTCATTACTTCCTCTACCAGTCCGCCGATTTGTGCTGCCATAGCAACCGAATTCATGCGCGAAATACGGGTTATACCATCAGAAGTCTGATATATAGATATGCGACATGGAAGTAATGATGAATAAAGACGTTCCATATCATGCTCCAATATTCTGCCGGAATATTTGGGGTTGCACAATTCTATGACTTTTATCGGTAGCACTTCTTTCCCATTTTTGCGAAGCGTTTCCTGCATATCATGAATATGCTGTATTTTCCAGTTTCCGAGAGACTGGATTTTTTCGGATAGTTTATCGAAGGTTTCGTCATAACTGTAACGGCTTACGTTTTCTAAAAACATTGCGCTCTCAGGTTGTTCTGTTGATTTCATGATTCTTTTTTTATATTACTCTATGTTATTATTTAAACAATTTTCTTGCCAAAAAGGTTGCATAATACGTTTATTATCCGCTTTATTTTTACTATTTACATTGCATGAAGATACAAGCACCTTACATAATTTTATAAAGATTTTGATAGTCAATTTTTAACAGCTAAATATGCTAAAAGTCTGATTTTCTTTAAAAATGGATGTACATCATCATTAATTTAAAATAAAAAAGATTGATGAAAATCGAAGATTTTTAAAAGATCTGCAAATTATTCGTTTATTTTCTTCAGAATAATTTGCAGATCGTTCTAAATTACACTTTTTCCTTCCATTCAATAACGGCAAAGTTCCCGTCTGAAATCTCCTTCACTTTATTAATCCATTGCACTTCACTTAATGCTTTAGCTTTAAGGAATGGACTATTGGTTGAAGTCAGCAAAAGACTGGAATTAACCACCCACCATTTATTCTTAATTCTGGCACGTTGTAAGTCCTGTTGCAGTCTTTGTGCTTCAAACACAGGTGTTGTTTCCGGCAGGGTTACGATAACCACTTCCGTTTCCTTTTCGCTTCGCAAGCGAGGTAATAGGTTTTGAACCGCAGGGGTGATATTTCCCTGTGTCCGTTCTACTTCCTTATGATAACTTTGGGTTGAATCCAGCAGCAGCAACGTGTGTCCGGTTGGTGCAGTATCTATCACAACCACTTCATTATCCGCTTTGGCAACTATTTCGGCAAAGGAATTGAAAACGGCAATTTCCTGTGTGCATGGGGAACGCAGGTCTTCTTCGATATAACTTAAATCAGCATCACCCATTGTTTCCCTTGCTTTGTCAAGCACATTTTTCTGATAGGCAGCAAGCACCGCTTTTTCATCTATATGGCTTACTGTGATGCCGTCTATTTTCGTTTCGATATAAGCCAAATGGTTTGCAGGGTCAGTTGTAGTCAGATGCACTTTCACTCCTTTTTTAGCCAAACCACGAGCAATATTCCCGGCAATGGTAGTTTTGCCTACACCGCCTTTACCCATCGTGAAAATCACCCGTTTACCTGTTTTGTAGAGGTCTTCAATAACGCTGTCAATCGTATTGAAACTACGTTTCTCAATATCCGGACTTTCGTTCTTTATGGCTACATCCGCATTCAACATATTACGGATATTATCAATGCCTGTCATGTTATAAGAACGAAGCGGAACAATATAGGTGTTCAGTTTTAGCAAGGCTGCCGAACGGTTATTCAGCGCATTTTGCTGGTGTTCATAAATCTGTTTGGAAATACTATCGTCTGCATCGTAGTTTTCTAATACGCCATTTATGATTAAATGCTGTGTTTCGATACCTATATCCGACAACTCATTGGATGAACGTTCGACCTCTTTCAACGGGCTGTCTTCCGGTCGGCTGACAAGGAAGAGCGTTGTTTTAGACTTATCGGTTAGATTTTTTACCGCATGTTTATATACATCTTTGCGGTCTTCCAAACCTGATAATTGTCCTAAGCACGAAGCTCCGGTCGTATTTTCGTCAATAAAAGTATCCCACGCAGAAGGAAGTTGCAACATACGGAGTGTATGACCTGTTGGGGCTGTATCAAAAATGATATAATCATAGTTTTTGCTCTTATCTTCGTCAGTGATAAAATCAGAAAATTCATTGAACGCTGCGACCTCTACTGTGCATGAACCGGATAGTTGTTCTTCCATATTAGCAATTACACTTTCAGGTAATTTACCCCGATATGGAGCGATAACCGATTCCCTGTATTCGGCAGCCGCTTGTTCGGGGTCAAGGTTTACAACAGTCAAGCGGGGTACATCTTTAATGGGAGTACCTTTATTGTCTAACGGCATATCAAATACATCCTGTAAATTGGATGCCGGGTCGGTACTCAACAACAATACTTTTTTTCCACTATCTGCAAGACTTACAGCTGTAGCACAGGCGATAGATGTTTTGCCTACACCGCCTTTACCCGTGAAAAATATATACTGGGTAAGTTTTTCGTTTGAAGGATTATACTTTTTCATGTGGGTTATTTTTTTATTGTTAGTTCATCTTCTGAAATATCGAGCCATTCTGCAATCTGCTTATTTGATGGATACGCCTTTTTTATAGCAATTTCACCATCAACTGTGATTAGAGGAAATACGTCTGCTCCTTCTGCCATAAGGCAATCATTGACAACCTTCGTGGTTACATATACCTGAGGATGGTCTCGCAAGTTAAAACGTTCAACTATAATTCCTTTTTGTTTCAATGTTTCAACCACAACTGCTATACGCATCAACTCAGGGTCGATATTCACTCCGCACAATCCGGTAGGACAGCATAATGCAGGGTCATAAATTTTAATTGTTTTCATTTTTAATATTTTATTTGTTATTAATTCTATTTATTCAATGTTCGTAATGTAGCGAACTATTTGGTTAAAAAAATAGACGCTATCTGATTCAAAACAGCATCTATTCAATGCGTACAATTCTATCAATTACAGTAATCCATTGTTGCTGCATCACCAAAGTAACTGATTGCAGCAGTAGGGCAAAGAGGTTCGCAACCATGACAACCAGTTACACATCCATCAGGATATACAACTACTGGTTTCTCATTTTCTATCGCATAAACTCCTTTCTTGCATTTTTCAAAGCAAGCGGAACATCCTGTACATTTTTCCGAATCAATAATCGGATACCATGTGCTGCTCATAATGTGATGTTTTATAGATTCAGGGATTTCTTTATTTCTTCTTCACTCGGAACATACCCTTTCAACTTTACTTCTCCATCAACAACAACCGCAGGTAAAGACATAATGTTATACTTCATAATTTCAAGTATATTTTCTTCCTTCTTCAAATCGGCAGCAATGTTATTATCTGCCAACACTTTCCGGACAGATTCATAGGTTGTTTTACATTTGGCACAACCTGTACCTAATACAATAATCTCCATATTATTTATCTTATATTGTTATTTCTAATTAAATGCTTGTAATTATGTAGTAAATACCCACTATTATAAAAACGGCAGCGACAATCCATTTAAACCATTTCTGGAAGACACTCATCTTATTGTAGAATTTGCCTACGTTGCTAACACTGTATGCCAACAGCCATGCAATGATAATTACAGGCAACCCGGTAGCTATGGCAAATACAGGGGGAAGTAATAACCCTGACGGGCTGGCAATAGTCATCGGGATTAATCCACCAAAGTACAATACACCGCTATAAGGGCAAAAAGCCAATGCAAACAGCAAACCGAGCAGGAAAGCGTCGAGGTAGGTTTTCTTTCCTTTCTTGTTTTCTATTTTTGAGGTTAGCTTATTCATTCCCGGAACCTTTATTTTAATAATGTCCAACATGAATATCCCGATAATGACTAATGCTATCCCAAGCCACATTCCCCCAACATTCTGCAAAAGTTTAGCTACCTGAAACTGACTTGCTCCAAAATAGAAAATCAAACCAAGTGCCGTATAGGTAAACATTCTGCCGAGTGTATAGAATACGCCATTAAACATTACTCTTCGCTTATCGCCTATATCTTTACTAAGATAAGCGGTAGCTGTAATGTTGGTTGCCAATGGGCAAGGACTGATTGCAGTCATTAAGCCCAAAAGAAACGCCGTTAGTAATGGAAAGTTAGAGCCATCCACAAGATTCTGTAAAAACTCCATCATAATCTTTTATTGACTTCGGTTTTGATCAGGTCAGTGAGGTTTTCGGGAGTATTCAAAGCGTTGGCAAATGCCTTGTCGGTAATATCTATGGAATTATCCCCTTTGGCAATAATAAGGGCATTCCATGTTACTTCATATTTTTCTACGAGTGAAGCATTTTGTTTTTCATCGGTTTTTACTTCAATGAATTTCACGTGTGGATTGTCTGCATAAAGTTCTTTTATTGTCTTCTCTGTTACATCGCCTACCGCAATACAGGTTTTACAGCGTTGTTTACCGTGGAAATAGTAAACGTTCACCACAGAAGCATCCGCTACTTGCTCTTTAGCTTGCGTTTCAGTGGCTTGTCCGTTGTTTTTTTGTGCATTACCACCACAGGCTACCAGCAATATGGCAAAAAGCCCGATTAAAATACTTTTTTTCATACAATGTGTTTTTATTAGTTTGTACTATGTTTATTTATAATATTTCTTCCGAAGCCAAAAAGCCAAGTTCACTAACAGGATTAATACCGGGACTTCGACCAATGGCCCGACTACTCCGGCAAAGGCTTGTCCGCTATGTAATCCGAATACGCCGATTGCCACTGCGATAGCCAGTTCAAAGTTGTTTCCGGTTGCAGTGAAAGCAATAGAAGCATTTTTATCATAAGAAGCCCCCATAAACTTACCTGCGAAGAAACTAAGCAGGAACATCACGACAAAGTAGATAAGCAACGGTATGGCTATCCGAACCACATCCATTGGTATTTGTACAATCAATTCACCTTTCAGGCTGAACATAAGAACGATTGTAAATAACAGTGCAATTAAGGTTATCGGGGATATTTTCGGGATAAACTTTTCCTTATACCATTGTTCTCCTTTCAATTTCACTAATATAAGTCGGCTCAATATTCCCATTAAGAAAGGAATACCTAAATATATAGCAACCGTTTCGGCAATCGTACCGATGGAAATATCAACGATAGCCCCTTCAAACCCGAAAAGGGGAGGAAGTTTCGTAATAAACAACCAAGCATAGAAACTGTAAAAGAATACCTGAAAGATACTGTTCAGGGCTACTAAACCTGCACCGTATTCCGTATTTCCTTCCGCAAGGTCATTCCACACAAGCACCATTGCTATACATCTCGCTAATCCGATAAGGATTACACCTACCATGTATTCAGGGTAATCGTGTAAGAAGATGATGGCAAGTACAAACATTAATATCGGCCCGATAATCCAATTCAGGATTAACGAAACTGATAATATTTTTACGTCCTTAAAAACCTTCGGTAATTGTTTATAATCGACTTTTGCCAATGGCGGATACATCATTAAGATTAAACCGATGGCTAAAGGGATGTTTGTAGTTCCACTGGATAATGAATCTATTGTAGTGCTGAAAGATGGGAAAAAGTAACCCAGCCCAACCCCGATAGCCATTGCCAGGAATATCCAAAGAGTGAGATTCTTATCTAAAAAACTCATTTTCTTCTTACTCATTGCCTTTTATTTTTTCTATGTATAATTTATAAAATGCTTCTTTTATTTCATCCCGTACCCGGATATATTCCGAATGGATAAATTCTGGTGACCCTTTTGCTTCTGACGGATCTTCAAATCCTATGTGCAAACGGTTTTTCACTTTACCGAAAAAAGTAGGACAGTTTTCATTTGCCCCACCACAAACCGTAATGACATAATCCCATTCTTCATTCAGATACTTATCTACACTATCGGAAGTATGGCTGGATATATCTACTCCGGCTTCTTTCATTACTTCTATGGCTTTGGGATTAACCTTTCCGCTTGCATTTGTCCCTGCAGAGAATACTTTTAATGCAGGGTCGAAAGATTGCAGGAAGCCATGTGCCATTTGGCTACGGCAACTATTGCCTGTACAAAGAATTAAAACTTTTTGTGCATTCATATCAAAACATTATTAACAGCATCCGGAACTACAATCGCAAGCACTTTCAGGTTTTACACCTGTTACTGTAATAGAGAATATCTTTGAATTATTCTCCTTGTATTCATGGAATGATTTTTCATCAAGATGCTCTTTTAGGATATCATCAGGGACAACGATAGGTTTTTCCCTTTGTATTTTCACCTGTAAAAAACCTGCACTGAAAATCTTAACCATATATTGTTCTTTAGGAATTGCTCCTGCAATGCATCCGGCGTATAATTCTGCTACTTGTTTGATGGATTCAGGTAATTCACCTTCTAAAACCACATCCGAGATGCAGAAATGCCCACCGGGTTTTAAAACCCTGAAAATTTCATGGAAGATTTTATCTTTGGTTGGTAATAGGTTTAATACGCAGTTACTTATTACAACGTCAACGGAATTACCACCAATAGGCATATCTTCTATTTCACCTTTGCGGAAAGTGACATTTGTAAAACCTCTCTTTTGTGCGTTATTTCTTGCCTTTTCTATCATAGCATCTGTAAAATCAATACCGATGATTTTCCCTGTTTCTCCGACTTCAGCGCGGGCTACAAAACAATCATTTCCTGCCCCGGAACCTAAATCCACAACAAAATCGCCTTTTTTTAATCCGGCAAAAGCTGTAGGAAGTCCACATCCCAGACCTAAATCAGCATCTGCTTCATAGCCGTCAAGCTGACTGTAATCCTCATTCATAATGTTATACACATTATCAGAGGAACAGCATCCAGAGCCACAACAAGACGACTGGTTATCATTTTGTAAAGCAAGTGCGCTGTATTTTTGCTTTACCATTTCTTTAATTTCTTTATTTTCCATATATAATAATAAGTTTATCAAAAATTCAATTCGCTTTAAAGCGAATTGTCTGTAGGTTCGCAAACATACGAACTTTAAAGATAAAAAATTATGTATTACAACAATTGTCTGATATTTCTACTTCAGTCAATAAAGCTTCAAATAATCTTTTCGCTAAAGACCAGTTTTTCTGATTAATGCAATACTTAACAGATGGCAATGTAATTTCACCTTGTATCAAACCGGCATCTTTTAATTCATTCAAATGTTGCGATAAAGTGCTTTTCGCTACTGGTAACACTTCAGACATATCTCCATGATAACAACATTCTTGACTTGCTAACAATTGCAGAATAGCAATCCGTACAGGATGCGAAAGGGCTTTGGCGAAACGTGCCATTTGCACCTGCTCAACCGTATATCTTTTCTTCACTTTTTCCATCTTCTTCATTTTATAGTTCGCAAATATACGAATAGTTTTTTAATTCGCAAATATACGAACAGTTTTTTCAGACAACAAACTGATTAGTATAATTTGAGTTGTATAGTTCATTATTCTTTATTACGGCAAACATGCGGGCTACGAGTTTGGCTCTGATAGCATTTAGTACTGACATTTTATTTTTGCCCTCAGCAACTTTTCTATCGTAATATACCCTTAATCCACTATTCTTATTTTGAATAGCAGATAAGGCTGCTAAATGGAGTAAAGATTTTATACTTTTATTTGCTCTATGGGAAACCCGATTTTTAGAATGCTGACTACTTCCTGATGAATAACTGAATGGAGCAACACCCGCATGGCAACAGAATTTACGACTATCTGTAAATCGTGTAAAGCCTTGTGTTTCCAGTATCATTTTTAAAGAAGTTTTTTTACCTATTCCTTCAATGCTCAATAATAATTTCATCTGATGAGATAATAAAGCATCCTTTGCTACAATATCCTCAATCTCCGCTTCAATATTAGCTATTGCTTTATCTAATTCTTTAATAAGCAGAGATAATCTCTTTGACTTCAATTTATAGACTCTATCAGGCATATATTCTTTTTGATCTGATAATTGAGCTTGGTATTTAGCTCTATCAACACATAGCATATTTAATTCTGTTGTTAATAGCTTTATTGATTCAACACTTATAGTTGGGTGGTTATATATTTTAAGTTTATCTATATAACGATAGGCATATAAAGCAATACGCTTTGCATCTACGGGATCATTTTTTCCTCGTTGCAACCCTGAACTGTATTTTATTTGAGTAGGATCTTCTAACCAAAGTTTATAGTTTCCGGCTTGACAAGAGATTGTTAAAGGATAAATATATAATCCTGTAAATTCAGCACATACTACTATTTGTTCTGCATCTATATTTTGTTCTGCACAAATTACAGATAAGTAGTCCTCGATACTCTTTTGATGATTTGAAATAACATCTTGTTTCACCACCACACCATTACTCAGGAGGCAACAATCCAAGTTCTTTTTACTCACATCAATTCCAATAAAATAATAGTTTCCCATAATAAAGTGATTTAATGATTTATAATTTGGAAAGGCATTTGAATATATCCTAAAAACCTTAAATATCTTTCAGATAAAATTCTTATATAGGTCTAATCCAAGACAAATAACAAGTTCGTTATAGTAACATAAGTTATTCCTATTTTCCATGCTGATTTACTTGTTATTTTCCTTTCTTCTTAATTCATAACGTAAATCATTAAATATTCTTGAAATTAAATGAATAAAATGAGTCCCAAATAGTAACATAGACTTTACATTTCTCTTTTTCCATACGGTTCACTCATTATAGTTTATAAAATAATTACAATGCAAACCTAAGGTTTTCCATGAGTAAAAGTAATCTAACGGAAGAAAAAGTAACAAAAAGCCTTTTAAACCTATTTGTTTTCATACATTTGAACAAATAGGTATTTTTGTCTTGAAATCTCAATAATATGCCTGTAAAAATAGAAAAATGGGTAGTTGCCCAAAAAAAACATAAATTGTCAGATAAGCACGTCCAGATGGCTCGTGAGTTGGGACTAAATCCCGATAAATTAGGTAAAATAGATAACCATAAACAGGAAACATGGAAAGTTCCGTTACCCCAGTTTATCGAAGATATATATATCAAACGGTTTAAACGGGAAGAACCTGTTACTGTTCGCTCTCTGAATGACATTATCGCAGATGACAAAGCAAAAAAAGAAAAGAAGAAAAAAGAGAAAGCTAAAAAGCGTGCTTTACGAGAACAAACCGATAGTAGCGAAAATAAATACATAGAATAATCTACAAATTCCACTATGGAAAGTAAATTGTAGATTAACAGATATTTAAAAAGTTAAATGAAATCATCTATGATATATATAAATTCTCTACTTTTGCATAAAAAGCGATAAGCATGAAGGTTGAACATATAACATATAAAGGCTCTACACTTGTTAGAGATACTGATGATATTACAGAGGAAACAATAAATTTACTCAAACCCTTTGAGGACATTAATAAGGAAAAGAGCAAATTGAAATTTCCTTTAACTAATTTGGAAGTCGTTACTACCATAGCCAGCAACGTTGCTATTTTTAACTTTGAAAAAAATAATATCCCTTTGTATATGAACTTTTGCTGTTTTGAAGCAAAAGACGCATCTATGGTATTGGAACTGGTTGATAATTTTATAGAGAAAAGAGGATTTGAGAAATTGACTACTACCCCCAAAGAAAGCTCTTTTATATATACAGTTCCTTGCTATCCTTCCGCTTCGCTTACAAGCGGAGAAGAAGAAATGATAATGGGCGAAGTGGAACTATACATATATTATTCCTTATATCTCAACGATTACCGAAAAAAAACAAATAACACACATTCTGCTGACACTACATCAAAAGAAAAAATAAAATACGAGGTGGGTAAGAGATTCCCTGATGAAAGATATTTGAATCAAATAGAAACAACTGCTGCTATTATTAATACAGCATTTTTTGATGTTTTTTGCAGTTTCCATGAACCAACGACAGAAGAAATAAGACTATTCCGAAAGGGGAAATTAGATGTTTACTTATATGAAAACTCTAACATTCCATTTCTGATTTTTGACATGGGTTTTTCTTTTGAAGTGAGTATTGATGTAACTAAAATTCCAGAGGAAAAACAAGACGATTGGTTAAATTCAGAAGCAAATATAATAACAATGTTTCTTGTGGATGCCGGAACCGGAATCATGCAGGGAATAAGAACAATAAGTATTCCCCCCAATTTTGCAGAAAAAATTAGGGATATATCGGAAAAGCAGTTACAGGAGGACATAAATGTAGAACAAGCAATAGATCAGATAACGGAACAACTTTCAACAGAGCAAATGATGAAGAAATCAACTCTAAAATATACCGTGAAATAAAAAACAAAAGAAGCATTAAAGTTAAATTTAATGCTTCTTTTGTTTTATCGAGGTCTGTCAAAATCATTTTCCATTTCCCACCTGATCCAATCCTCCAGAGAATCAAATTCGTGAGGCATCTTGTCCAATGAATGCCTGTCAATCTTCAGTTCCTTTTGTTTCTCTCTGTAATGTCTGTCTAATTCCTGCACCTTCCTTTGGTATTCCTTTTCCATTTGCCGACTATCAATTATCCACCAAGTTGTAAAGCCTACCACGAACAGGATAAATACAGAAACGAAAAGTATCTCCCCTTTTGAAATGTAGCCCATAGCCCGCAAATCCTCAAACACAAATTTCTTATACTCAATATAGTCTTTTACTTTAGTATAGATTGTCTTTATTTCCATAAACGGGGTTTATTATGGGTAACTGAAAACATATTAAAATAGGTTCTCTCCGGCTTTTCCTTAGATAACAAATGAACAAAGCCCGTGCGGGTTACAATCTCCACATAAACCTCTGTTTCGTCCAGATGTACTATGTCTTCAAATCGAATACAATCCCGTGTACTGACTAATTCTTTTTTCCCTTTCATTGCTTCATAGACATACTCATAGTCAGGAAAAATAAATAGTGATTCTTTAATCGAAATTCTGTGTAATACCAGTATAGGACGGATTTTATCACAAACAGTAAACTTATTTACAGGTGATTGCCTTTTAAGGTAAAGTTTAGAAATGGCTTTTTGTGCAAAATTCATGATCTCTCTGTAATATTATGTTAGTACCAAAAAACAGGCGCAAGAATTACTAAATATCGGCTTTGAGGTACCGCCAAGCACCCACTCACTCAATAGATAATAACCTCACGCCCTTGCCGGTATATGCGAGTAACATATATACAGACTGACGGAAGCTAACATCCATTACCATGTGAGTGAGTTCTAAAATATTTGGCGGTTTTCAAAACCTCACTATAATGCTGCTATTTCCTATGTAAGAACCATCCGATGACTGGCATCGTTATAAATGATCCTGTGTGCAAAAATACACAAAAACAATGGAATATTACTGATTTTGAAAACATAAATCAATAGCACGCCACTGTAAACTATCCTATTTGCTTGTTGATTTCTCGCTTGAATGTAAACGGACGAGCGATAAAAGGATAGCTACTGATAGCACCGCCAGTCGTTACTGTAATAGTTCCAAAATTAAATATACGTCCCAACACGTTCTGGCTTACATGCAATCCTTCGCATTTAGCCAGGACAAGTTCGACCGTTCTGCGGCTTATTACACCCGTTTTCAAAATTACTCGTTTATTAGTAACGGCATAAATCGAACCAACCTTTATCAAAACACGCTGTACAAGGGAAACCAACCCCAAGAACAGCAATGTTACACCTAAATAGCGTGTCATCCGGGCATCATCAAGATAACACATATAGCCAATACCCAACAATATAGCGGGTTGGAGAAAAAGAAATATATGTATTTTTGCCCTGTATTTTATTTCTTCTCCGGGCTGTAAATATGTAGATAAAAAGTTCATATTTTTGTTTTTTAGATTTTCCGCCCTTTCCCTTTTCGGTCTGGCTTTTTATTGATTTGGATAGAGTTTTTTTGTTTTTCTGCGGTAGTTTGTTCCACAGATTTGACATTTAGGTTTTTGCTCTTTGCATCATACCTTAATTCTCCAATTTTCACAAAACCATTAGATGTTTGTATATCCTTAACTCTAATAGATTCTCCATTATATAGCTGCTTATGCTGATCGTATGATAAGGGCTTATTTATTATATTTTCCACTCTTTTGTGGAATGTATAAATGTTATCGCCCTTGCTAATCTCTTCTGGAATATTGATGTTATATCCCTCAATAGCTTTTTTAGTAAATAAAATCATATCAGCAGTCCTCATATTAGAAGGAACCCAACCTAATGAACTGGGATCACTCTTAACGGCTGTTTCAGCAACTTCGGGTGTCCAAGCCTTTTGCGGTATAACGTGAAAACTTCTACCGCTCTTTTGTAAAGCATCTTTTGCTATTTCCGGTGTGATTAAATCATGACTAACAATATGTAACAACAAATCCACTTTTTCGGGATTAGTATGAGCTTTAAATACTTCCAGCAACATTTGAGATGATGTAACAGAATTAACAACAGAGAAATCGTTTTTATCTTTCCCGAAAGTATTGTCCAAAGCAATCCGACACAATTCATCGGTTCGGTCTTCATAAGGAATACCTATTAAGTTTTTCGGATTATCTTTTACCATTTTTCGATATTGTTCTTCCCCTTTCATTTCATCCAAAATATACGGAATGGCATAAGGACTGCTTTTTATAGCTAACTCACATAATTCTTTTGTTTTTTGGCTTTCTGGAATATGTGCCAAGTATGATCCGTCACGTTTTACAGCAGCTTCGCATAATTGTTTATCCTTAAATTGGATGGGGATATTGTAAAACAACTCTGGTTGTTTCTCAAAAATTTTATATGCCAAATCCTGTTTTATATAATCAGGCTTCATATTCTCCAAAAATTCTTTCGTAGTGGAGTAATCTTTGCATTGTTCATTGAAAACCTTTAGATGAATATCCTCAAACGGTATAAATGACAATATACGGGGATGACTGGCTGTATTTACCGCTTCCAGACAAACTTCATGTGTTAGTTTATCCGCAGGGAAATACTGTATTGCAAAAGCGTCTTTCTTTAAAGCCTGATTACATAGTTCCGTAGTTTTCATTTCATCGGGAACATATCTCAGGCTATGAAAGGTCGAATTAATTGCAGCCTCGCATAATTCCATCGTTTTATCTTTGTCAGGAATATTATATAGCCGCATACCATCACCTTTAACAGCCTCCATTCTTAACTCATAAGAATGAAGATGTTCCGGAATAAAGCCTAATACTCCCGGTTCATCCTTAACACCATACATGGCCATCTCCGCAGTCATAATTTGCGGATTGATGAAGCCGTATATATCCATCATATTAACCATAGAATTTTCATATAGCTTTATCCCATGCATACAAACGTCTGGATAAGGGATGAAAGCTAACACTTCGATACCCTCTCCCGTAATATCATAAGCGGAATGAAGGGCTCTTCGGCACATTTGTTCTGTTTTCATTTCTTCAGGAACAAACTGTAATGCCCAGCCGCTATTCTCCACAGCAACATTACATAGATCGGATGTTTTCATATTATCAGGTATGTACTCCAATGTTAAACCATCACCTTGAAGTGCCTTTTTCATAAGTTTTTCATTCAGAATATTTTCAGGCACATACCTTATATTATCGGGATCAACTTCAATGGCAGCCAGAGAAACACTTTCAGTTCGTCTATCTCCGGGTAGTGTCATAAATCTGTCTTTATCCTTACTGACAAATTCAGCATCTTGTTTTTCTTGTGGATTCATTTTTATTTATTTTTCGTTGTTATAATTTCAAAAAGGCAATAACACCATTTTTGGGGATTCAGATAGCGCTTACCTTTTCTTACTTCGTAATGCAGATGGCTACCTGTCGATACTCCTGTATTGCCTACACAGGCAATCTGTTGGGTTATACTTACCGAATCCCCTGCATTTACCATCGTCTTACTCAAATGGGCATAAAATGAATGGAAACCGCCTGCGTGTTCAATCTCAATGTAGTTCCCATATCCCGAACAAAAACCCTTGCGAACTACTATCCCGTTACCAGTGGCATAGACTGGGGTACCTTTGATTTTAGGAATATCAATCCCGGTATGAAATTTTTGTATTTTATAAACAGGATGATAACGCCTACCAAAGCCCGATGAAATATATAGCGGTTTTTTTATTGGAAAAATCACAGGATAGTCGGATAACTCATCAATAGACATTTGCAAAGAATCCGCTATCTGTTGGAACTCATTTATAGAATAGGCAGATTTCGTACAGTCTTCTATTTCCGATTTTCTGTTTAGAGAATCAAACGGCTGCCCCCATAAAGGCAAATGCAGCAAAACGGTGACGAATATTAGTAGGTATTTCATAATCAATCTGTAAAAACAGTAAGTACCCGAAATAATCCGGGTACTTTACTTATTCAACTTCCTCACCCCACAGATCTACGTCTGTCGGTGCATTATTCAACGAATGGGCTATCCATAGCCAGCAGAGGACGTTTAACACGATATAGCTGCATATAATCATGGACTGATACTTTTAGTAAATCATCATCTTCTTCATCATCCCCCTTGTCATTCTGCCAACTAAATGTTTTTTGCACGACCTGACCGAATGAATCTTCGATATATACGTCGATAACCTGCTGATCCGTACTGTGTGATGTATAATAGAGCCGGAATGTCGTTTTATTCAACGGATATAGGTCATTCGGTAGAAATACCGTTCCGTCATCCATCCGCAGTTCTCCTTTTCCATCACTTTGAAAATACCTGATAAAGAACCGGGCGTTATCATAGTCACCTTCCTTTACCAGTTGGCATCGAATCTCCGCACTCTCGCCCTGAACGATTTTTTTCTGGACGGGCATAGTAACAAGATCAAATGAATAAGCCTGCTGAATATCCAAATCGTCACTACAGGCACAGACTATTGCCGATAGCAATAGCGTGTATAAAAAATATGCTAAAAACTTTTTCATGTTTTTTTATTTTAAAATATTTATTGTTTTGTCATTTTATCAAAGACAGCATCAATACCTCTAACCTCTTCCTTGAAATCAGCAATAATATTATACTTGTCTATTTCCAGTTCTATTCTATCTTCTCCAATATTAAGGAGCATACGAGTTTTATCACTGTCATTAAAAACGTAGTTTACTTCCTTCGCTATTTTTTCAAAATCGTCTTTTGAAATAAACCATTTTAATGTGAAACCAACCCCCGCTGACAAAGCAGACATATTATACATATTCACAGGGACAGTATCATCCTGCGATAAATGTTCATTATTCCAGAATCTTAAAAATTCTAAGAGGTTATCTGATGTTGTTGCTATCATTTCTTCTCAAAGTTTAGTTTATTATAAATTTTAACCCTAATCCGTACTGGAAATGAAAATGCCCTGTTGATGTTCCCCACAATATCCGTTCACGGGCAGTCAGGAGCAATACAACACGGTCTGATAAATAGGTTTCCATTTCCAACGTAATAGCACCCCCATAAATGAACCGGTCTTTATTCCGGAGTGTGGAACCGTCAAAAAGTGTTTTTTCTCCCCAGTTGCTTGTTTCATATCCGGCAAGAGCAGATCCGCCCAAAGAAAAAAGGACTACTTTATTATGGTCGGAAAGAAATTTCAGGTAATAACCACCCTCTCCAGTGAACTGGCTGACAGGTATTCTGTCATCTTTATAAGGGTAATATTTATTCAGGAACTCGGCACCGAATACCCACTTATTTGCATGTTTGGTATAGGTGGCCATCGACAACCCGAAATAATAGCCCAGTTCATTCTTTTTGTCTGACAAATGGAATCCATCTACCATTCCACCAGTTACCTGTATGCCTTGCATACCGGGCAAACAACGCTGTGCGTGTGCTTGGTCTGCAAAGACCAGGCACAGCACAAACGTTAGTATAAGTAATAGCCGTTTCATGGTTATTTAACTTTCAATTCGTTGATAACTTTCGCCCTTATCAGGTCGGCATTTTCGACAACAAAACTTTGATGCCGTCCGCCCTCTTTTTCGTTCAGTTCGATGATAAGGTGCTTATCATCCGGTATCGTAAACTTCGGCAAAGTGAAAATCACACGTTCTGTCCGTTTTCCACCTATCAATGTCAGGTTATTATGCGCCCGGAGTGGTACAATTACCTGTTCCTGAATGGCTGTACGTTTCGCCAGTTTTTTATCTACAATCTTGAAAGTGATAAAATCTACATCAAACGGCACATTGGATGAGTTTTTGAGTTGCATGTGGAAATAAAGCAATCCGTTATGCGTGTAAATTCCTTTGAGTGTGTACTGAATACCGAAACGTTTGGAACCGATGTGCTTTATTTCCCTGTCATCATTTTTATAGATAGATTTCATTATCAGTTTAACCAGTAACGGCGATTCGCTACCCAATTCCCTCATGTAAATCTCCATAGCGTTATTTGGTCTGTTCACGGCTTCTCCATCATGGATAAAGTCGGTCATTTCGACACTCAATTTCACCGGTTCATCGGCATATTTAACATTAAAGGTATAGTATGCGCCATCGTCGGTAATGACCGCCAAATTGCTTTCACGAGAGAAGTCCCGGAGAGCAGCTTTTACACGCAATACGTTTTCCGCTCCAGCAGCTTTGGCTGCCAACAGGTCGGCAGAACCCAAATCGACATATCTTATAGCAGACGGGAAAATGATATGCACTGTCTTTGAGAATGTAACCTCCAGTGCGTACGGTGGTATCATCCGGTTAAAGGTTAGCGGTCTGGTCAGACCGTCAAAATAATCTCCGGTAGAGGGAGAAATATTTGCTGTTTGCTGTTTTTCTACGCTCTGTTTTTCAACATCCTGAGCGTTCGCTGTGAATACGCACCCGATAATAGCGAGTGCAAAAAGAATTTGTTTCATACGAAAAATTGTTTTAATTGTTAATTACTAAATACTATTGGATTTTTTTAGTGGTAGGCTTACGCCCTGTTTTATACCTTTGGAAGAAGTAATACCTGATGATTAGCTTTCAATGTTACTTCCACTTTACGCATTTTTTTACTGACGTATTGCGACAATCCCTGAATGGCGCTTCGCCCCAAATCGGCGGCAAGCTGTGAACCTGCGTCGTCTGTTATGGTAATGCTACTGCCCATCGACGTACCCATGTTGGCTGCAATTTCTTTAGCTGCGTTCATTTCATCCGAACCCGGAGCCGAAAATCCCCGCAATCCGTCTAAATCGTAAACATCCATTTCAACAGGTATCACATTATCTGCATACTGTATAGAAATGATTGTTACCTGAAGCCGCTCCCCGCTAATCTTCGCACTTCCTGTCAGAATAGTATTAGCAGGAATCAGAATATTTCCGGCTCTCATAGGCTCCAGTAAACGCAGTTGCATTTCTTTCCCATCGGAAAGTTTTATAGTCTGGCACACACAAGCCTTGATACCGTTTTTCTCCCTTACGCCTTCCTGTCCGGCAGCCGTGATAAATCCCATGTTACGGGGCTTGCTGTATTGCTCCAGAAACTCGTCATTATCCATTGGAGCTGCCAAAAGCGAAACAACACTGTGATGTACCTGTGACACAGGCTTCGGGGTTACTTTCTCACGCAGGTTGATTGTGTTATCCCCATTTTGTTGCTGCTGTCCGTCAGGCGTTACCTGTCCCTGTGCATTGGGCGTGTATTTGGCTGCAATCTGATAAGATTTTTCTATCAGTTCCAGTTGTTTATCCTCCGCACTTTTCGCAGCTTCGGCTTCTTCCAGTTTACGCTCCAATTCCTGCATACGCCGATCCAAAGCAAGCTGCTGTTCATCGGCTCCGCTTGCGGGTTGTTCATACCAACTGTTTAACTGGCGGTTTACATCCTGATAAGCATGGGCTGAAGATTGGATAGGAGAAGCCGCACTACGGGAGTTATCGGGAGAATCGGGAGTAACAGGAGCCGTGCGCACCTGTTTTTCGTAATCTTCCTGCGTTTTGCGGTCTTCATCTTCACCGAGCGAAAATGCAAAGTCTTGTAAACTACGCCTTTTATTTTCTTCTTTGTTACGCATGGCTTCCTGTTCGTAAGCTGTCCGCTTATCCCCTACAATACCTTCGTCTTTAGGGATGGGTAGTTCAGGGTTAAACCCGTCGGGTTGCTTTTCATCCTTTCCGCCGGAGGGCGCAAAGATGAGCCACATAGCCCCGATGAACAGCAAGACAAACAAGGGATAGACAAGCATCTTTTTCCGCTTCTGAATCTCCTGCGGCGTAAGCTCTTTTTTAGGCTTACTCTCTTTCTTTTTTTCAGTAACTTCCGGTTTCGGTTCGTTACCTTCGTTTTCCTTACTCATAATCAAATCTGTTTATTTGGTTGATACTATCTGCTTTCTGCTGATACTCCAGTTCCAGTTGCTTGATATGGTCTATCTGCATTTCCTGACCGCTTTTCTTTCCCATATTATATATGGAAGAAACCGTCATGTAGATGGAACCTGCGCCAAACACGAAAAGCATTACAAGGATTATAATAATCCGTCCGTCGGGCGTTATCTGCCCTAACAATGACCGCAGACCGTCTTCCATCCAGTCCCTTACGGCTGTAAGTTTTTTCTTTATCATGGCTTATCGGTCTATTGTTCTTAAATCCCTGTTTTCTATTATCTCAAAGCGTTCCATAGTGAACCCATGAGGATTATTGTCGCTTCTGACAGAGTTTATCAGGTCGCAGCGTGTAACAAGGCTTCGCTCCGTTACATTACTTGCCCTGATAATCATTTGCCGGGCGTAGGTCATTACCTTATAGGGATAAACATCGAGATTACATGCCACAGAATCAATCTGAATAATCTGATTGATATTACCCGACACAATGCGGTTGTAGTAACCTTTTTCCGACATATCCTGATAATAGCGGAAAGCACTTTTGTCCACCAGAAAGAGTGCCCTGTTGATGTTTGATTCAATGGCGCTTTTATCCGGTGATAAGGTAAAGAACAGTTCGTGAAATCGCTTGATATGCTCCCTTGCTTCAACAGGACGGTTTTGAGATAAGTCCTGTGAAAGAGCCAACATAAGCGATTTTCCTTCATCCAATACATAGATTTTCTGCCGTTGTGCTTCCGCAAAGCTGAATGAGTTCCAGACTGCATATCCGGTAATTCCTGCACACAGCACCACAAACACAATGGCGATAATCCTTATTTGCTTGAAACTTGTTTCAATATTTTTTAAACTTTTGAACTCCATGTTTTTAATTACATTTATTGGTTATTTACCAAGCAAACGACCGCCAACGTTTCCGGCTACTGATCCCGCAACGCCTCCGGCAATTCCACCTGCTTTACTTGCTGTTTTGTTTACTGCGCTTCCGTATGCACCCGCTCCACCTGATTGAATAATCCATCCGGCTACGGTCGGGATAGTGAAGTATCCGATAATTCCGATAATCAAGAATACGATATACACACCATTCGAGCCGTCGGGAATATAGTTCGGATCTTGCAACAAGGCTATATCCTGTTCAAGCATCAAAGTCTGTATGCGTGCCAGTACGGAAGAAAAAATGTCAGAAATAGGAAGCCACAGATATACGCTTATATAGCGTGTAAGCCACTGGGTGAGCGTTGCCTGAAACCCGTCATAAATGGAAAAGGCAAACGCAATAGGCCCCAGTATGGCTAACACGACAAGGAAAAATGTGCGTATCGTATCAATGACCAATGCGGAAGCATTGAACAGCAGTTCAAAGAAATCCCTGATTACCTGCCGGAACCATGCCTTGATATCATACCAAAGGCGTTCTCCCCACATA
Source organism: Parabacteroides sp. PF5-9 (assembly GCF_029893105.1). Classification (GTDB taxonomy): domain Bacteria; phylum Bacteroidota; class Bacteroidia; order Bacteroidales; family Tannerellaceae; genus JARXWG01. Next base: position 57,841 of record NZ_JARXWG010000008.1, read on the forward strand.
CTGATAATTTCAGGCGTATCGGTAATACCGAGGTCTTTCATTTTTTGATCGTACACTTTATCATCGACAAGCCACGCTTTACCCTCACGGACACGGGCTTCGTACTCCAGATTATCTTTCTGTTGCTGATAGGCTTTCATATCCATTGTCTGCGATTCCAAAATGCTATGAGTACCTGTAACAATGGGACTCATAACCGCATTGATAGTTCCCAAAACCAGTGTAGGGAAAAACATTATACAAAGCCCTATCGCAAAAGGACGGAGAAGCGGAAACACATCAATAGGCTCCGCACGGCTTAACGCCTGCCATACCCTGTATGCTACATAAAAGAGTGCGCCCAATCCTGCCAACCCCTTTGCAACCCCAATCATGTTGCTGCAAAGAGGTATCATGTCTTGGTACAGATTCGCAAGAATCTGATGTAAGTTGTCAAAATTCATAACTGACTACATTTGTTTGATTACCAATATCTTTCGGCAGGACTACCGTAAAGAGATAATACCCTGTCCGTATCGCCTTTTTCTTTGGCACGGATATACGAAACCGATATACTCTTTTGGGTATAATACTTAGTCAGGTTACGATAGTCCAACATCTTAGTATAAATGTCATCTATCGCATCCATCCGTTCTTTATCGGACAGGGAAAGCCCGTTGCTTCCGGTAACTACGTTTTTCAAATCCGTTACCAACGCTCCCCCTTCCTCCAGTAGTTTGGCATAGCCTGTTGAGATTGCCGCCAGTTCATTCGGGGTAAAATTGGGATCACCCACCATTTTATTAAATCCGTTCACGTAGATGTCCGTAATTTCGCTGACCATTGAAATCGTCTTTTGTACCTTACGGGCATCTTTAATCAGATTGTGGACAGACTTCAAAGCGTCGTAGTATTCCTTTCCCTGATTGTAGATTTTGATACTTTCTTGCAGGTTTTTTATCATATTACCTGCCGTGGATGTACCTTGTATCGCACTTGTGATATTTTGCACAAGATTGGTCGGATCGGTTACAACCCACTGCGCTTTCGCCTGAAATGAGAACATAGAAAGTGCCACTATCAGGCACATAAATATTCGTTTCATACTTTTTATTTTTTAATGATTATTGATTTTGTGTACCTTAATCGTACACCCTTTTGTATTCGCCTTCGGTAGTAAGCAGAAGCATATCCCGCTCATCATCGTAGGCAATGCGAATCATACCGTAGAAATAGAAAAAGGTAATCCCCCAGCTCTGGCACAAAGGGACGGTAAACGCCGTGTTTTGTTTGTAAATAAACTTCAACCGGAACCGACTACCGTCATGGAATATTTTAAGTCCGGGGGAACCGCAAAGGCTTTCCCATGTCCCGCATATCTCTCTCATCGGGAAATGGGTATGAAGTTGCGGTGCCGCAAACGGCTTACTGTTTTTTCTTTTCATGGCATCTATCCTCCGTACTCCTGTCGCTTGCTTTCAGCAATCTGCTTAATCGCCAGTTCCATATTTCCATCCAGTTTTTCAGCCAGTTGCATCACTTCCATTTTCTCCGATTCTTCGGTTGTATAGGTGTAATATTCTTCCAGACTTACTTCTGTGGCATATACGGCACTTTGTACACCTCCTAACCCAAACCAGACTTCCTTGTATTTACGACTGGGTACATTGGACATATTGATAGAGAGTACCTGCGATTTTTCCTTTTCGGTCAATCCCAACAACGCCTGAATACTGTCAAATTTGTTCATGTATTTTCTTTGGTCGAGCAAAATTTTACAGTCGCTATTGTTGATAATACTCTCTTTCACAATAGGAGAAGCGATAATATCATCGACCTCCTGTGTAACGACAATCGCCTCTCCGAAGAATTTCCTCACAGTCTTAAAAAGATACTTAATGTACTCTGCCATACCCTCTTTAGCGATTGCCTTCCATGCTTCTTCAATCAATATCATCTTACGGATGCCCTGCAAACGGCGCATTTTGTTGATGAACACTTCCATGATTATGATCGTTACGACGGGAAATAGGATTTTATGGTCTTTTATCGCATCTATCTCAAAGACAATGAAGCGTTTAGATAATAAATCCAGTTGCTTATCCGAGTTCAACAGGAAGTCGTATTCACCCCCGCGATAGTACGGCTCCAGTACATTCAGGAAATTCGCTATATCGAAGTCCTTTTCACGTACTTTCTTTTCTTCCAGTACCTTTTTGTAGTCATCACGGACAAACTCATAGAATGTGTTGAAAGACGGTATCAGTTTTTTATCGGTTTTCAACTTTTCTATATACTGGCTGACTGCATTGGAGAGGGCAACTTCTTCCGCCCGTGAAGGCGGCTCATTATCCCTTTTCCACAGGGTAAGGATCAGCGTTTTTATACTCTCACGCTTTTCAATATCGAAAACATTATCATCCGTGTAAAAAGGATTGAAAGCAATCGGATTTTGTTCCGTGTAAGTAAAATATACTCCATCCTGACCACCTGTGCGCTTGTTGATTAGGTTGCATAATCCCTGATAAGAGTTTCCTGTGTCCACCAAAACGATATGCGTACCCTGTTCGTAGTATTGGCGCACCATGTGATTTGTAAAGAAAGATTTGCCACTTCCCGACGGCCCAAGAATGAATTTATTCCTATTTGTAATAATTCCTTTTTTCATGGGCAAGTCGGAAATATCCACATGGAGTGGCTTACCTGAAACCCTGTCCGCCATTTTGATACCGAACGGACTGGGTGAACTCCGGTAGTTTGTTTCTTCCGTGAAAAAGCACAAGGCAGGTTCGATAAATGTATAGAACGCTTCTTCCGCAGGAAAATCCCCACTATTACCCGGCATTCCTGCCCAGTACAAAGTAGCGGCATCCACAGTATTGTGTCTGGGCTTACATTCCATAAGAGCCAACTGGCTACCTACGTCATTGCGGATATGTTTTAGTTCTTCCACATCATCACTCCACGCTATCACGTTGAAATGCGCCCTGATGGAAGTCAGCCCGAAGCTATGCGCTTCGTTTAGATACTGGTCGATCCACTCCTTATTTATTTGATTTCCACGACTGTACTTTGAAAGCGACTGCATATTCCTTGCACTCTTTTCAAACTTCCGAAGATTCTCCGCACTATCCTCAATAAATAAATACTGGTTGTAGATATGGTCGCATGAGAGAAGTAATCCTACCGGAGAAGCGAACGACAAACGGCAATCACTTCTATCGGTCGATAGTTTTTCATACCGCATATCCGTTCCAATACGTCCGGGCAGATCTTCTGCATCCGAAAGCGTATGCAGGCAAATATGTTTACTACCTACCCGAAGTCCGTCGGCACCCAGTTCCATATCCTGCAAGCAGGTGGTATCATCGAGCGACAAGGCGAAATACTTTTCAATAAGCCCTGCCTTTTCATCCGTTCCTGTAATCTCATCCGAACTGATACGGGTAAGCGTAATAAATCCGCTATCATTCATTATCCGTTCAAATTGCCCGACAGCTTCCAGAAACTTCACACTCGTATCCTTATTGACTTCTTTAGGAATAATGTTCCCACGACAAAGCGATGAGAAGTTGCTTTGCATTCTCATTCGCTCTTTCGTTGTTTTAGTCAGGAACAGGAAACATGAGTGATTCAGGAAAGGACGTTCGTTGAAGTGCTTTTCAAAACTGCGGGATAAGAAACTCATATCATCCTTATCAGTCTGTGGTTTGTAGGTTTCACGCACAAACCAATCTTGTTTATGCACCACACTGTATTCAGGAAGGACTTTTACTGCTTTCGTCCAGGACGAGTGTATCGCTTCATATTCCGTATTGGTTACTGTAAACAATTCCGGCAGCTCCACATAATAAGCGACCGTAATATCCGCATCCTTTGAAATGATGCAGTCATGTTCGACAGCCAGTAACGGGAACTTGTTTTCAATGGTAGATGCCTTCATTATATTACGCATATCCTACCTCCTTTCTTTTCCGTTTGAACAGGCGGTGCGGAGTTTTCCTGTTTATCAAATAGCGGGGATGCTGTTTTACAGCCATGACTTTCATTAAGCCATGTTCCCCGTATTTTGTATTCAGGTTAAAGGTCATCCATACCAATACCGATGCAGCGATTACACCGAAGCCGATACACACCCACTGATCCACGCCTGCCATATACATAATGACAAAGACAATGAATACGGCAAGCAAGCCTGCGGCAAATATGAAAAGGTATTGTGATTTTAAACCTTTGAACTCCACGCTTTTGCCTATCCCTTTGTTAATATTAAACTCCATAACTCTTATCTGTATGAAGCTGATTAAAGGAAGAAGGAGCGCAGGATGGTAGCGGCAACTATAAGAAATATACAGGCACCGAACCACGACGCGGCCGTTTTCGATGTATCGGGATCGCCGGAACTGAATTTTCCGTACACCTTTACACCCCCAATCAAACCGACGACCGCACCTATGGCGTATATCAATTTTGTCCCCGGATCGAAATAGCTCGTTACCATGTTCGTGGCCTCGGTAATGCCGCCAATTCCGTTACCTTGTGCGAATGCACTTGAAACAGCAGCCAGAATAAAAGCTGCCGACATTAGAAATTTTTTCTTTGTCATAATGAGAAATTGTTTAAAAAATGGTATCGGGGTGGATAGTCCCGATACCGGGTTGATAAATCTTGTTACTATTGAATTTTTTAGTGGTTGATAGCGCGAAAGCTATCCGTAATCTCTTTCTTTCATCTTTCTTTGTTTTACATTATTATTAATACTTTTCGCACTATGCGAAATCTCTGATATTAAAATTGTCGGGAGCCTTTTTGCCGTTTCCGGCAGTTCCGGCTTCCTTGTCTTTCCGCTCATAAAAAGCCGAAAGGCTTTCAGCCATAAGGTCGGTAACGATTCGCTTTGCATCGGGCTTACCAGAAACCACCTGTTCAAACATATCAGTCTGCCGTATCTCCAGTAAAGTATCGCCCGCTTTTCGTTTTTGCTCCGGCGTTGCTTCATTCGTCCGGTTTACAGTGCGGACTGCATTACCCAGATCATCGAACTGAATACCTGAAGCGAGTACGGCTTGTGCCGTTCCTTCCACTTCTTCCGTTTCTTCTTCGTCTTCCGGCGCATCTTCGTTTTCGTCCGTCATTTCATATTCGAGCGGATAATCTATATCCATAGGCTCGTTTTCTTCATCCGGTGGAGTGTCGGAAAACGCTTCTTCCAATTCCTCCGGCGGCACTTCCGCTGATGGCTTTACCTCGTTAGGCGAAGCAAATATATCGGGATTTTCAGCCTGATTTTCAGATTTTAGCGAGGTGGCAGTGAGTGGCTCCGATTTGGCAGCGAGTGGCGTCGATGCGCTTAAATCAAATGTGCTTTTCCCGACAATATTTTCCTTCAAACGACCTGCTTCATGAATGGAGCTACCCTGACCGATAATGTTCTTTTTTCGTCTTTTTCCTGCTCTTGCCCACAAGAAATAAATTCCGACAAAAAGGGCATACAGGATAACTACGGTTATAAATATCTTTTCCATCCTTACTTTTTAGGGTTTAGGTAATCATCATTGTTATTCTTCTTATACTGTTCTGAAATCTCATCCTGAAAGGTTTCAAAATGATGCTTCAGGACATTGTCTATGTAACTGAATATGGTTACTTCATTTTTTCCTATAACCCCTACAATCTTTGAAATCCGGTTATGGTATTCCTTACGGATACTTACTAATTTTCCGTTTCTTGTCGGGATACCTGCATTGACAAGAAACTGTTTCTTATAGCCGGAAGATTCGGGTTTCGTTTTATCACCCGGAACGACTATCATTTCTATTTCAGGAGCCGTTTTTTCTTCGTATTCTTTCCGCATACGTTTCTTATAGCGAATAGCTTTCGGCAGAATAATTGCCGCCAGTATCACCAATCCCCAGAGGACAATTCCTATTATTGCCTTATCTCCGCTATCTATTAAAAATGGACTGACTATCATAATTTGATTGTTTTATTGTTAGAAAATTCCTTCGTTGTTTTTATTGTACAATTCCGTTATCTCATCCTGATAAGCAGCAAAATGTTGGGACAGTACATTATCTATATAGCTGAATAAAGACACCTGATTTTTACCGATGACCTGAACGATCTTCATAATCTTTTCATGGTGGTCTTTGCGTATGTAAACAGATTTTCCGGTACGTGCCGTAATGCCGACTTCCTGAATAAACAGGCTTTCGTAATCAGGAGATTTACTGCGTTTCCGTTTGGTTTCCTCACGGGGGGATTCTTCCTGAATAACTTCCGTTTTTTCAGGTTCCACGCTTTCCGCTTCCTGTTCCTGTTTCTTTTCGTGTTCAGGAACTAATGCTCTGGGTATGGAACTCGGATTATTCCGGCGTTCCTTATTCTTGAATGAGGATATGACAAAACTGGCATCAATCTCATTCAGGTTTACTTCTTCTTTCTTTTTCGCCATAATCGGTTATTTTAAAGTTTCCAACATTTCATCTATCAGGGCATCGAGGTTACTGCCTCTTACCAATGCTTTGTCCGCAGGGAACAGTGTAGAGCGGAACAGGGCTTTGTGGTTTACCGACTGCTCCCGGCGGAACCGCTTACTGTCGGGCAGGAATGTTTTGAAAAGCGGGAAACCCAGTTTATCAATCACATCTTCATACACTTCGTAGAGTTCGGTTTTCTCCCGACCATCAACGAGATTCCAAAGCAGGTACAGCCCTTTGATTTTTGCTTTGCCGGGCGTAATCAGGGCATCATTGACCGTAATCACATATTGCAGGGTGCTTTCCAGTACCAACCTGTCAGCACTGATCGGAGCAATAATGTAATCCATGAGTGAAAGCGTGTGTACAACTGCCGGATTGTTGATTGTTCCGGGCAGGTCGAAAAATACGAAGTCAGGCTGCAATACTTCAATAACTTCCTGTGCATCTTCCATAGCATTTTCTGGGCTGCTTTCGATAACTTCATAAGCCTTTTTACCCAATGCAGAAAACTGTTCGTAAGCCATGAGCTTGTAATGGTCATCATCCATCGACATTTTTATATCACGCTCACGCATTTCCGCAATCGAGTGTTGTGGAAAGTCGCAATCAATCACGGCTACGTTATAGCCTTTCACATAGTGCAAGTAAGAAGCAACCAACACCGTAAGAGTTGTTTTTCCGGCTCCCCCCTTTTGGGTACTGAAAGCCACGTTCAAAGTTTTCTTTTCCATTGTCTGAAATTTTTAATTATTATACATCGTTTGTATCTCTGTCCGGTTGAACAACCGTCTGTCTGTTCAGCCATACGTTTGATTAGTTATCCGTTCATCTGTCCGTCCGTTTGACCGTTTAGCCATTTGGCTGTTTGTCTGTCCGTCTGTTTAGCCGTTGGAACGTTTAGCCGTTTAGCCAGTCATTTGTTTGTTCAGCCATTTGTTTAGCTATTAATCCGGCTGTATCTCCATATAGCCGACTGTATGTTTTTATATCCGTACAGCTATTCATTTAGCTATCCGGCTGTCTGTTCATACAGTCATTTTCTCTGCAAATAAAAACCTATTTATTAGCAGAATCATCACTTTTTCACGAGGTGGCAGTGAGTGGCGTCGATTTGGCAGCGAGTGGCTTCGCTGCTTGGAATACAGCACGTTACTTTAGCCTATAACTTTGCTGCATGAAATGTCGGGAGATATCCGACCGCCATTTTCGCTCGTTTACTCGCATTCATATCTGTCCCTGTTCAGGACAGATTTTATTTGCGTCATGGCAAATAGCAAGCTGTGTTTTTTGCTGCACGAAACAAGTTCTGCTGCAAAAAACGCTTGCCCCTCCGGGGGGGCGCAACCTCCGAAGTCGGTTGCTTATAATGAATCATTCGGGCGATGATTGTTAAGGCGGCAAGGGTGCCTAACGACGGATTATACCACTAAAAAATCCGACGTATGAATGAAAAAGCAAAGAATCTCCCCAAAAGGGGAAAAGGGGGTAGAAACCCCAAGAATGATCCGGCGAATTACCGTTATTCGGTAAACTTCACCGCAGTAGAACATGCCCGGTTCCTCACCATGTTTGAGCAATCAGGGCTACAATCGAAGGCTCGTTTTATCGCTGCCCGTGTTTTCGGGGACGAGTTTCGAGTGGTAAAAATCGACCGTTCCGCTATGGAATACGTTACTAAACTCACATCTTTTTACGCACAATTCCGTTCCGTTGGGACGAATTACAATCAGGTTGTAAAGGAATTGCATACCAATTTTTCAGAAAAGAAAGCACTTGCTTTGCTCTATAAATTGGAAAAGGCAACGGTAGAACTGGCAGAAACGGGGAAAAAAATTCTGGAATTATCGGAAGAATTTAAGGAACAATGGTTGCAAAAATAAACATCGGTAGTAACCTGTACGGTGCATTGACGTACAATCAGGAAAAGGTTGATAAAGGTCTGGGAAAGATATTAGGTGCGAATCTTGTGTTTGAACCTGCCGATGGACACTTCAACGTTATTGATTGTATTGAGGACTTCATGCAGTTTATCCCGTCGCACTTCCGTACCGAACAACACGTTTTCCATGTATCCCTGAATCCACATGAGGATGATGTTTTGACAGATGACCAACTGGTAGATATCGGAAGGGAATACATGAAACGATTGGGGTATGGCGATCAACCTTATCTGATATTCAAGCATGAGGACATTGAGCGGGAGCATATGCACATTGTATCGCTTCGGGTAAAAAGCGACGGAAAAAAGGTTTATGATGGAAAAGAACATGAACGAAGTAAGGCTATAACAGAAGATTTGGAACGGGAATATAACTTGCATCCGGCAGAAGGACAAAAGCAGGGTGAACAATGGGAACTAACCCCTGTCGATTTTTCAAAGGGAAACCTTAAAAAGCAGATTGCATCCGTTATCAAACCGCTGGCTTCTATGTATCACTTTCAAAGCATGGGAGAATATAAAGCCGTCCTTTCCTTATATAATATAAATGTTGAGGAACTGAAAGGCGAGGCAAAAGGAAAGCCTTATCGGGGATTGCTTTATTCCGCTTTGGATAGTGAGGGCAACAAGGTCGGCAATCCGCTAAAGTCTTCCATATTCGGGAAGTCAGTCGGTTACGATGGACTGGAAAAGCGTATGGAGAAATCTGCCGAACGCATCAAAACTAAAAACCTGAAGACACATACATTAAAAGCGGTATCGGAAGCCAAGCAGGGCAGCCAAAGTGAGAGCGAGTTCCGAGCGAAGCTAAGGCAGCAGGGTATTGATGTTCTGTTTAGGCGGAATGATGAAGGACGGATATATGGCGCTACATTCATAGACCATACTACCCGCACCATACTGAACGGTTCCCGATTGGGTAAAGAGTATTCCGCTAATGTTTTCAATGACCTGTACGGTGGAAAACAGGAACAAGCACAAGAGCCAGTCAAAGACACACGCCTTTCTGATGTTTACAATAATATTCAGCCAGGCACGCACCATGATAACAGTTACACTTCGGATAGTGTAACCGGTGGGCTTTTCTCAATTCTTAATCCGGAGCCGGAGAACCATCCTAAAGAAGAAATGCCATTACCACGTCGTAAGAAAAAAAAGAAGCGCAGGTATGGCAGGCAGATGTAATAAAATATAGGTTTTGTTTGTCATTTCACCTATACGATAAAAGACGGAATCAGGTTATTGATTTCGTCTTTTATAATTAATAACTTGCCCATTAGGATGTTGAATCAACAAAGTTATTGTCTGTAATTAACTATATTTATTCTGGATCTGCCGTGTGTTGCTTTTTTTTATAGTCAATTAAATCTTTACCCGAACCTTTCATCAGATCAATAGCCCATTTTGTTATTACTACCGAGCTTATTATACCACTCAAACAATCTAACCAATATATCTGCCAAAACATTCCGATAGTTAGGGCAATAATAGCGGTTATACTTGTTAATCCGTCAGCCAATACATGTAGGTATGCCGAGTGGATATTATGGTCACGATGCTCATGATCGTGATGCAGGAATACTGCACTTAGAGCATTTACAATCAATCCAACAATGGCAACGATAATAGCTTCCTTGAAAAATATATCTACTGGATTCATTAACCTTTGTACGGATTCAACTGCCATCAATACAGCTACAATCAGCAATGCTACGGCACTCGTATAGCCGGATAAAGCCAATAGTTTCCCTTTATTGAATGAGTGATTTTCTGTTTGTGAATACTTACGGGCTGCATAGTAAGCAACCCATGTCAGACCTAAAGCAAGTACATGGGAAGCCATGTGCCAGCCGTCAGCTAATAATGCCATTGAGTTAGTCCAGTACCCGAAGCTAATTTCTACTACCATTGTTGCGGCTGTCAGCAAAACAACCCATTTGGTTTTCTGTTCGTTGGTATGTGTATGATTTTTAGTATGCGGATGATTATTCTCCGCATGATTATGTTTATCTCCCATGATGATTAATATTTTATTTGGATAATCGTCTTATTATTTAGCTAAGAAGTTATTTATAAAATATTATTCTTGGGTGGATGCCAGATTGAGTTAATAAGATTTTGAGGAATATAATATGTGTGATCCGGTATTTTAATATCGGATTTTATGGCAAATGGTTTTTCAGGATTGTCGAAAGAATGTTCCGCAAATATAAAAGGATTAATATGTACTGTATTAAGTGAGTTATGAAAAGGCAAAGATGCGTGATTGTGATTTGCCTTTTTTTTCGTTTTATGCTCATTTTCGGAATAATGCAGTTTAAAAAAATCTTTTAAGTCAATGGATGTTTCTTCAGTGTGTTCGCAATAATGTTGGATTAAAAAAGGCAAGCGATATATTTCCTGCAAAACAGTATTAGTGAATCCTATTTGCAGGGACAGTAAAGTAACGACTATGATGGTCAAAAATTTCACGCCTCAAATTTAGCAATATTCCTTAAAATAGTAAATCACTATTTTAAGGTATTTACTTATAAGGTACCTCTTATTCCATTTTAGCGCCACTCGCTGCCAAATCGAAGCCACAAGCGACCACATGACAGAAAATCAATCATTTACAAGAACAACCTCTCTAATTTCGCTTCTCAAACTTTTAATTTTTAAAGATTATGCAACAAGAAGATGATTTAAGAGGACTTGCCAAAGTGATGGAGTTCATGAGGGCAATCAGTATTATTTTTGTAGTGATAAACATTTATTGGTTTTGCTATTACGCTTTGCGTGAATGGGGAATCAATATTTCGGTAGTTGATAAGATACTACTGAACTTTGACCGGACTGCCGGACTATTCGGTAGTATTCTTTATACCAAATTATTTGCCGTTGTTTTCCTTGCCCTTTCGTGTCTGGGAACTAAGGGAGTTAAAGAGGAAAAAATCACTTGGCCGAAAATCTATGTTTTTCTGACAATAGGTTTTATCCTGTTCTTTATGAATTGGTGGATACTTGAATTGCCATTACCTGCATCGGCTACAACAGGTTTTTACATCCTGACAATGGCAGCAGGTTATCTGTTCCTTTTGGTCGGTGGATTATGGATGAGCCGTTTACTCAAAAACAATATGTTCGACGACGTATTCAACACGGAGAACGAGAGTTTTATGCAGGAAACACGGCTATTACAGAGTGAATATTCCGTGAACCTGCCTACGAAATTCTGGTATAAGAAAAAAGAATGGCGGGGTTGGATAAACGTTGTAAATCCTTTTCGTGCAAGTATTGTGTTAGGAACTCCGGGCAGTGGGAAGTCATACGCTGTTGTTAATCAATACATTAAGCAACAAATTGAGAAAGGATTTTCAATGTACGTGTATGATTTTAAGTTTCCTGACCTTTCTACAATCGCTTATAATCATTTACTGAACAATCAATTAGGCTACAAAAAAGTCCCCACGTTTTACGTGATAAACTTCGACGATCCGAGCCGTTCACACCGATGTAATCCAATCAACCCTTCTTTCATGGAAGATATTAGCGATGCTTACGAATCGAGTTATACAATTATGCTTAACCTTAATAAAACATGGGTGCAAAAACAAGGCGACTTCTTTGTGGAATCTCCGATAATTCTGTTTGCTGCTATTATATGGTATCTCCGAATTTATAAAGACGGAAAATATTGCACATTCCCTCATGCGATAGAGTTCCTGAATAAAAGGTATGAAGATATTTTCCCTATTTTGACAAGTTATCCCGAACTGGAAAACTACCTAAGTCCCTTTATGGACGCGTGGCTTGGGGGCGCAATGGAACAGTTGCAGGGACAGATAGCAAGTGCTAAAATACCGCTTTCAAGAATGATTAGCCCGCAATTATACTGGGTAATGAGCGGTGATGAGTTCACGCTTGATATAAACAACCCTGATGATCCGAAGGTATTAGTCGTAGGCAATAACCCCGATAGGCAAAATATATACGGCGCAGCTTTGGGACTTTACAATTCCAGAATAGTTAAATTGATAAACAAAAAAGGGCAATTAAAGAGTTCGGTCGTAATCGACGAATTACCGACAATTTATTTCAAAGGTCTTGACAATTTGATCGCAACAGCCCGTAGTAATAAGGTTGCTGTGCTTTTGGGCTTTCAGGATTTTTCGCAGCTAATAAGGGACTACGGGGATAAGGAAGCAAAAGTTGTGATGAACACCGTAGGAAATGTTTTTAGCGGTCAGGTTGTGGGAGAAACTGCAAAAACATTATCCGATAGATTTGGTAAAGTCTTACAGAAACGCCAGTCTATGACTATTAACCGCAATGATAAATCGACCTCTATAAGTACCCAGATGGATAGCTTGATACCACCGTCCAAAATCAGTAACTTGACACAAGGGATGTTTGTCGGAGCGATTGCCGACAACTTTGATGAACGTATCGAGCAGAAAATTTTCCATTGTGAAATAGTTGTAGATAATGCAAAGGTAGCTGCCGAAACTAAGGCTTATCAATCTATTCCTATTATTACCGACTTTAAAGACGAAAACGGAGTAGATAAGATGAAAGAGCAGATACAGCTCAACTATAACCGTATCAAAGAGGAAACCAAACAAATTGTTGCAGAAGAACTACAACGCATTAAGGATGATCCTTCATTGGCTCATTTATTACAGCAACAAGAATAAATATACATATATATATAATGTAGGAGAGCCGGATTTCCGGCTCTTTGTTTTTCCTATAACGCCACTCACTGCCAAATCGAAGCCACAAGCGACCACCTGCCGAAAAATCAACAGCTAACCTCTTGATTACCGCTACTTTTATTCTGCATTAATAGTGATGCAGAACAAAAACAGTTTTTATTATGGATGAAAAATTAAATCCGAAAGACAAAGTTCTCCTGATGCGAGATGAAGGAGAAGGCAACAAACTCAAAGTCGTGAAAGGCATCGACAAAAAAGGTAAAATTGATGCCATTGATCCCATGAAGGCGAAGCAAACCGATTTTATCAAAATTGACAAACACGCCGATCCCCTTGAAAACTTTTTCAAAAACTTCTTTAATCAAGCTAAAAACCCGTCGCATACAGGATTCTATGCGGTTACCGTCGATATGCTTGATAAAGTATTAAAACTAAGTGATGAAGATTTGGAGAAGTATCGTATCAATCCGAAAGATTATATGAATCAGCAGGAACAATCCACCAAAGAGAGTGAAAAGCAAGTTCAAACCGAAAAAAAAGAAGAAAAAATGGAAGCAACACCAGCAACCGAACAGAAGACCGAATTTAAGCAATTCGACACAAGCCGTATCCCTGAAAGTGAATATCAGAAATACGGTATCAAGCCCGAAAATCTGGAGGGCGAACTCAAAGCCATGAGTTACGGGTATAAATCTCCGCACCTTGTAGATATCAACCCCAAAATAGAGGGAGTAGAATATCCCATGAAAGCCCGTCTTTCACTGGAGGAACAGCCGGATGGCAGCCTGAAATTTACCCCGCATCCATACCAACAGCAGGTTGATTTGGAAAAACCGTTTCAGGGCATTATGCTCCCCAATGACGTAAAAGAAAACCTGTTAGCAACGGGTAACAGTGGTAGGGTGGTAGAACTGGAGCCAAGACCGGGCGAAAAAGTACCGTCGCTTATTTCTATCGACAAGCAGACTAACCGTTTGGAAGCCGTACCCCTTGATAAGCTCACAGTATCTCAAAACCTGAAAGGTGTTGAGTTATCTCCTGAACAACAACAGGCATTAAAAGAAGGGAAAAAGGTACTCGTAGAGGGTATGACCTCCAAAAAGACAATAGGTACCGATAATCCTAAAAAATTCGATGCTTATGTTCAGTTTAATGCAGCCAAAGGCGGTTACGATTTCAATTATGACGGATTAGACCGCAATAAGTATCAGCAGAACAATAGACAGGAACAAAGCCAGAACGGAGAACAGCAGAACCAAGTCCGTATTCCTAAAAAACTTTTAGGCGTTGATTTGGACGATAAACAACAAAGTTCTCTCCGGGAAGGAAAAGCCGTCTATGTTCAGGGTATGATGAAAGACGGAAAGGGCGAGCCTTTCAATGCCTATGTAAAGGTCAATCAGGAAAAAGGCAAACTGGATTTCTTTAAGTGGAACCCGGACAGAGCCAAAAAGCAAGGTGCGGATGTGAAAGTTGCCGAAGGCAATAAGACACAGGTAGCAGTCAATTCACAGGGTAAAACCAATGAAGCAACCAAACATTCAAATGAACCCCTGAAACAAGGTCAGCAAAACCCGACCGAAAAGCAGCAAGAGCAGAAGCAGATTAGGAAACCTGTGAAAAAGTCCACAGGACATAAAATGTAATACCAACCACTAAAAAATCCAATAGTAAATGAAAGTAATAATTGCAGAAAAGCCAAGCGTAGCCCGTGATATAGCGGCTATCGTTGGTGCGGATAACCGCAAGGACGGTTATTTAGAAGGGAACGGATATTGTGTAACGTGGGCATTTGGCCACCTCATAGGACTGGCAATGCCGCAGGACTATGGTATTACAGGATTTCAGGCTGAAAACCTACCGATACTTCCTGCCGAATTTAAGTTATTGCCTCGTCAGGTAAAGGACGGTAAAGAATACAAACCTGATCCGGGCACAATGAAACAACTTAAAGTTATCAAAGAGTTATTTAATAAATGTGAGCGTATAGTGGTTGCGACCGATGCAGGACGTGAAGGGGAGTTAATTTTCAGATATATATATAATTATCTGGAGTGTTCCCGCCCTTTCGACCGTCTTTGGATAAGCTCTCTCACGGATCAGGCTATCCGCAAAGGATTGGAGAACCTACGTCCGGGAAAAGAGTACGACAACCTGTATCGTTCGGCAAAAGCCCGGAGCCAAGCCGATTGGGTTGTCGGGATAAACGCTTCACAAGCCCTGTCAATATCAGCCGGGCACGGCGTATGGTCATTGGGACGGGTGCAAACACCTACACTCGCCATGATATGCAGCCGTTATCTGGAAAACAAAGATTTCAAACCGCAAACCTATTTTCAGGTAAAATTGCATACGGCAAAAGATGCAACCCAGTTCGCCGCTATTTCCACAGAACGGTACAACACAAAGCAGGAGGCAGACGACATCTTAAACCGTGTCCGATCCGCCGAATCCGTAAACGTGATAAGCGTAGAAAAGAAAGAAGCCAATCAGGAACCGCCATTGCTCTACGATTTGACTACTTTGCAGAAAGAAGCGAACAGCCGCCATAGTTTTTCAGCAGATAAAACCCTGTCGGTAGCCCAGTCGCTTTACGAAGCGAAACTTATTTCCTATCCAAGAACGGGCAGCCGTTATATTTCCGATGATGTTTTTGCCGAGATACCCGCCCTTATAGGTCAGTTATCCGGTTACGCTCCATTCGGCAACTATGCAAAAATAATGTCAGGGGCAAGCCTGAACAGGCGTTCTGTAAATGATAAGAAAGTAACAGACCACCATGCTCTGATTATCACCGAAAATATGCCGAAAGATATTTCAGCCGACCAACGTATCATATACGATATGATTGCTGCCCGAATGTTGGAAGCCTTTTCCGGCAAATGCACCAAAGAAAACACAAGCGTTTCTTTGGATGCTTCGGGCATTGCTTTTTCAGTCAAAGGTAGCATTATCCTTATTCCCGGTTGGCGTGCCGTATTGAACGCACCTGATGAAGAAAAAGGCGAAGACGATGCTCCGGCACTTCCATCCCTGTCCGATGGGGATGTACTTCCCATTAACGGAACGGACTTACTGGAGAAACAAACCAAGCCCCGCCCATTACATACGGAAAGTAGTTTATTATCTTCTATGGAAACCTGTGGTAAAGACCTTACCGACGAAACGGAACGGGAAGCGCTCAAAGAATCGGGTATCGGAACACCTGCCACCCGTGCCGCTATTATCGAAACGCTTTTCTCCCGTGAATATATTCAGCGTGAAAAAAAATCCCTTGTTCCTACCAATAAAGGATTGGTAGTCTATCTGGCTATCCGTGATAAAAAAATAGCGGACGTAGCTATGACCGGAGCATGGGAAAGCGCATTGAATAAAATAGCAACGGGAGAAATGGATGCCGATACCTTTCATAGAAGTATCGAAGTATATGCCGCACAGATTACCACCGAATTACTGGAGAAGAAAATCGAAGGCGGCAATACAAGAGAGAGCTGTCCATGTCCGAAATGTAAAAACGGTCAGGTAGTAATATTCCAAAAGGTTGCAAAATGTAACAATGAGGCTTGCGGACTGACAGTATTCCGGAATAAATCAGGAAAAGACCTGACGGACGGACAACTGAAAGACCTGCTTACCAAAGGCAAGACAGGTACTATCAAAGGCTTTAAGAGTAAAGAAAATAAGCCTTTTGATGCTGCCGTAGCTTTTGATGCAGAGTATAAAACGATATTCCAATTTGATAATTCCAAAAAGAGGAAAAAGTAATGAAAATAAGTTTGTTATTAAATTTAGGACAGGCATTGACGAGAAATGCAAATCTGGATAAGCCGACTAAAATGCTATATTCTTTTATTGATTATTGTAAAAGTCATGATTTTCCATATCCTACTATTCCAAGAATCGGAGAATTTATTTCATTGGAAGAGTTCTTTATAGAATGGGCGAAATCGCTTGATGACTGCGAATTAAATATGCTTGATAATATTAATTCGCTAACTACGTGTATCGGTAAGGAAATTAAGGTCATCAATGTTATTCACAATGTAAATCGCTCAGTCCTGTACTGTTCTGACTTGTATAAATTGGAATAAAACAGCTATCTTTGCCACTAAGAAGTTCATATGGCACAGGTTTTAATGAGAAATTATTAAATCTATCCTATTGAATTTTTTAGTGGTGGCACTGGGGAGGGATACCCCGGTGCCTTTTGCTTATCCGTATCAATAGTTTTCCACTAAAAAATTCATAGTTATGAAATACAATTCAAATTTAGAGCCTGCGGAAATGTCATACTTCCGGCTCAATCTACTTTCTTATTTACGTGATTCCCACCCCGACAAAGCAAATGACCTTTCATTTATTGCCGGACGTGGGGATATGGCAGCCGAAGCGTACAGCGAAGCCGTAAAAAGCGGTTTAGACCATATTCAAGCTGCCGAAATTGCAAACGAAGCCTTATTCAAAGGCTTACACTTTTCACCTTATAATATAGTAGTTGAAATACTTTGGAACGAGTTTTTCGACGAAGTTTCTCCGGGTGGTGCCCAGGCAAAGGCAAAAGAACTAATGCCCGAATGTCAGGCGGTATTTGCTAAATACAACCTTAGTGATGATTATGCCGAAACGACAGAGTACCAGTCGCTTTATACAGAGCTTGTCGGCACGATCCTGATACTGCTCGAAAATGAGTTACAATAAGCGAACTCATTTGCGTCAGAATATTGACGCAATAAAGTTAGCGTTAAGGCTCGACAAGGAACAAAAAAAGGCAACACCCGAAGAACGGGAAATACTCGCAAAATATTCAGGCTTTGGAGGGATTAAGGCAATCCTTAACCCTGCCGACAAACCCGAAGATATTGAGCGGTGGTCTAAATCCGAAGTCGAGCTTTTCCCGTTGGTGCAAGAACTCCACGAGGTACTCCGTGAAAGTTCTCCCACACCGGAAGTTTACAAACGCTATGTCAGTTCCCTGAAAAGTTCTATCCTTACGGCATTTTATACGCCGAAGCCTGTTATTGATGTGTTAGCGGATGCACTAAAGGATAGCGGTATAACTCCGACACGCTTTTTAGAACCCAGTGCCGGAACAGGTGCGTTTATTTCTTCTTTCAAAGATATTGCACCTGAAGCTAACGTAACCAGTTTTGAAAAAGACCTGCTAACAGGTAAAATTCTATCGCACCTTTATCCTGATGATAAGGTACGGATTGAAGGTTACGAAAAAATGGAAGGACGCTATTCACAGCATTTTGATGTGATTGCATCTAATATCCCTTTTGGAGATGTTTCGGTATTCGATCCGCTACTGTCCAACCATGAAATACCCGCCGTCAAACAATCGACACAGGCGATACACAACTACTTTTTTGTAAAAAGTGTCATGTCGGCCAGAGAAGGCGGGTTAATCGCCTTTATTACCAGTCAGGGCGTACTCAATTCGGAACAAAACAAACCGATACGGGAATACCTGATGAACTCTTGCGATGTTGTTTCAGCTATCCGTTTGCCGAACAACCTCTTTTCCGACCATGCCGGAACTGATGTCGGCAGCGACCTGATTGTATTACAACGGAATAATAAAAATATAGTTCCAAGCCAACGACAGCAGGATTTTATCGAATCCCGCAAATTATCTAACGGCATATCTATTAATAACCTGTTCCGTGATTTCAACAGAGTAGTACAAACCCGTTCCAAAATCGACACCGATCCATACGGCAAACCTGCTATTGTTTTTACCCATGAAGGCGGTATTGAGGGAATAGCCACAGATTTGCGGCAAATGCTGAAAGATGATTTTTCAAAACATTTGGATTTGCAGCGTTACCAAAACTATGCACAGGAAAACCCGGCACAGTCGGTAACACAACAATCTCAATCTGCAAAATTGGATAACAGCAATCAGATAACCGAACAGGATATTCAGGAATTAAGTGATTACGCTTCTGAAATGGACAGAAAACTGTATGCCGAACGTCCGCCACAACCCGAAGATTTTGGAATTAAAGAAAAAAAGCAGAATGAAACAGAAGAAAGACAACCGGCTGCTCCAAATACTTTTAGAGGTACTCTTTTCGATATGGATGATCCTGCCATTAAAAAAGCGCCGACTACGGAGGCGAAACCCCAGTCCGTAACGCAGGAACCATTAATAACGCTCTATGACCTTTTCGGCTTTACCCAAGAGGAACGCAGTCAGGTAAACAAACCCAAAAAGAGAGGTAGAAAATTCAAATTACAGGCAAGCAAGTCAAAGGAACTGCCGTTTATGGACTGGCGGGAAGAAATGGCGCATAATGCAGCGCAGCAACGGGAAAAGCTACAACAGGAAAGCGCCGAGGCCTATCCCGTATTCGATGCCCGTCGGGAAGAACAGTTGGAACGGCTGAAAGAGGAAGCCGAACGGGAACAGCAGGAACGCATGAAACCTGTTCCTTTCCTATTGGAAGATATACCGTCCCATTACCGTGATGGCTCACTTGTTACCGACGAAAATAATCGTATCGGTTATTTGCGTGATTTGAATGGATTTCAGCCGATGTTCCATCCGCTTCAGCTCACCGGAACACAGCAGGCGAAAGCATCCCTTTATATTGAAATACGGGACACTTATCACCACCTGTACAGCAACGAAGCAACAAGGTTGGAAGCCAATCCTGCATTAAGGGAAATGCTTAACCGACTGTATGATGATTTTACCCGCCGTTTCGGAAATATAAACGATGCGAAAAATCTTAGTCTTATAAAAATGGATGCCGGAGGAACGGAAATTCTTTCTCTGGAACGGTATATCGACGGTAAAGCCGTCAAAGCAGATATATTTCAACAACCGGTTGCCTTTAATCCCAATGAGATTACCCATGCCGATAATGCACGGGAAGCCCTGACCGCTTCGCTCAATAAACATGCAACGGTAAACCTTGAATATATGGCAGGGCTTACAGGGGGGACTTCGGATGAAATACTGGAGGAACTCAAAGGGCAGGTATTTTTCAATCCAATGATAGGCTCTTATGAAATTAAAGACAAGTTCATAAGTGGTAATGTTATCTCCAAAGCGGAACACGTAGAGCGGTATATAGAAAACCACCCCGACAATGAAGCGGCAAAAGAATCATTAAAGGCTCTGAAAGAAGCAATACCCCGTCCGATAGCATTCGAAGATTTGGATTTTAATTTCGGAGAACGGTGGATACCGTCGGGCATTTACAGCAAATACGCTTCACATTTGTTTGATACGAATGTATCGGTGCATTATGCTCAAAGCCGTGATGAATACACGCTCAAAGCCGACAGCAAAAATATCAAGATATGGGATCAGTACGCTGTTAAGGCAACAAGCCGGACTTTCGACGGTATCGCCCTGATGAAACACGCCTTGCATAATACCTCTCCTGATATAACAAAGAAAGTCAATAAGTTGATTGACGGGGAAATAAAAGAGGTCAAGGTACGTGATTCCGAATCTATTCAACTCGCCAATTCCAAGATTGACGAGATACGGAACGGTTTCGTTGAATGGCTTAACGAACAATCACCGGAGTTCAAAGACCGACTGGCAGATAAATACAACCGTACATTTAATTGTTTCGTCCGTCCGGAGTATGACGGAAGCCACCAAGAGTTTCCGGGACTGGATCTGAAAGGCTTGGGTATTCCCGACCTATACAATAGCCAAAAGGATGCAATTTGGATGGATAAACTCAATGGCGGGGGTATTATCGACCACGAAGTCGGGGGCGGTAAAACCCTGATAATGTGTGTAAGCGCCTACGAGAAAAAACGTTTGGGATTGGTAAATAAACCGCTCATTATGGCGCTCAAAGCCAATGTTCATGAAATAGCCCAAACTTTCTGTACGGCTTACCCCAATGCAAAAGTGTTGTATCCGGGTAAAGAAGATTTCACCCCTGCTAAACGGGCGAAGATTTTCAACGAAATGAAGAATAACAACTGGGATGCAATCATTTTAACACACGAACAGTTTGGTATGATACCCCAGTCACCCGAAATTCAGCAACGGATATTACAGGCGGAACTCGATAGCGTAGAAGAAAATCTGGAAGTGTTACGGGCACAAGGAAAGGAGATTTCCCGTGCTATGGAAAAAGGTTTAGTTAAAAGACAATTAAACCTTGAAGCCAAATTGGAAAATATAACCTACCAGATTGAGAACCGCAAGGATGACACCGTAGATTTCCGTCTTATGGGTATCGACCACTTGTATGTTGATGAGAGCCACCGATTCAAGAACCTGACCTTTACAACCCGACACGACAGGGTTGCAGGTCTGGGTAATGCCGAAGGCTCACAACGTGCCTTGAATATGCTTTTTGCCCTGCGTACCATTCAGGACAGGACGGGAAAAGATTTGGGAGCCACTTTTCTTTCAGGCACAACCATTTCCAACAGTTTGACAGAGTTATACTTGCTTTTCAAGTATCTCCGGCCGAACGAACTGGAACGACAGGGTATTAATACATTCGATGCGTGGGCGGCAATCTTCGCCAAAAAGTCGATAGACTACGAATTTTCGGTAACGAATGAAATTGTGCAAAAAGAACGCTTTCGGTATTTTATCAAAGTACCCGAATTGGCAGCTTTTTATGCCGAAATAACAGACTATCGTTCTGCGGAGGATATTGGTATCGACCGCCCTGTAAAGAATGAAATTCTGCATAATATTCCACCAACACCCGACCAACAGGAGTTTATACAAAAGTTGGTAGAGTTCGCCAAAACAGGTAAAGGTGAAATATTAGGACGTGCGCCATTATCGGAAAGCGAAGAAAAAGCAAAAATGCTTATCGCTACCGATTACGCGCGAAAGATGTCCCTCGATATGCGACTGATTGATCCAGTTAAATATGGCGACCATGTGGACAACAAGGCTTCCCATGTGGCTAAAATGGTATCAGACTACTACACAAAATTCAAAGACCACAAAGCAACCCAGTTCGTTTTCTCCGATTTAGGCACTTACAAACCCGGAGAATGGAACCCATGCTCCGAGATAAAGCGTAAACTGGTGGATGACTATGGAATCCCGGCTCACGAAATACGCTTTATTCAGGAAGCCAAAACGGATAAGGCTCGTAAAACCATGATTAAGGATATGAACGAGGGTAAAATCCGTGTATTGTTCGGCTCTACCGAAATGTTGGGAACCGGAGTAAACGCCCAGAAACGATGCGTTGCAATCCACCATTTAGATGCGCCTTGGCGACCGTCAGACTTGGAACAGCGGGACGGTCGGGGCATTCGCAAGGGCAATGAAATTGCGAAGCTATATGCGGATAATAAAGTAGATGTACTTATCTATGCTGTGGAAAAATCGTTAGATGCGTACAAGTTCGGTTTACTTCACAACAAGCAGCTTTTCATTCGCCAGTTGAAAAATAATTCACTGGGTAGCCGTACTATCGACGAGGGAAGTATGGACGAAAAAGGCGGTATGAACTTCTCTGAATATGTGGCAATTCTTTCCGGCAATACCGAATTACTGGAGAAAGCACGATTGGAAAAGAAAATCGCTTCTTTGGAATCCGAACGACAGGCATTCATGCGTGGCAAGTCATCATCACGTTACAAATTGGAGGATATTATATCCAATGTAGAGCAAAACAACGGGTTTATTAGCCGTATATCCAAAGATATTGAAGCGTTTAACACCCGTGTTCAGCATCAGCCGGACGGTATTACCCGCCTGAATCCTGTTCAGTTAGACGGATTACAGGGCAGTAACCCAAAAGAAGTCGGGCTGAAGCTAAATGAAATAGCCGACAAAGCCCGCACACATGGAGCGCATGAGAAAATTGGTACACTTTACGGTTTTGATTTAATGGTAAAATCTGAAACCACTAATAAAGATGGCTTCGATGTTATACAAAATCGTTTCTTTATTAAGGGAGAGGGCAATATTCTCTACAATTATAATCACGGGGTAATGGCTACTGATCCGAAGACCGCAGCACAAAATTTCCTGAATGCACTCGATACCATGCCTAAACTTTTGGAGAAGTATCAAGCGGATAATGAGAAGTTGCAAAAGGATATACCTGTACTGAAAGAAGTAGTCGAAGGTACTTGGCGTAAGGAACCGGAACTGAAAACCCTGAAAGACGAGTTAATAAAGTTGGATAGGGAAATTCAGCTCTCACTTACTCCAATCAGTGAAACTGAAGGACAAGCGGAAACTGTACCTGATAAGACTGTTTCTACTACCAATCAGAACCAGTCGCAAGGCAAGACCGAAACATCGACTGTTCGGGATGCACCATTGCCAAATACTTTGCAGGGAGTTAAAGAAATAATGGGCGATAGGCTTGTTATTGCATCGGTGGGTGGTAGTCCGCCGAAAGTGGATAAAAAGGATTCTTCTAAAAATTTCAAACTGTAAAAATAAAGCCCGTGCCTGTCATCACGACGGTACGGGCTTTTGAATATAAATTCATAAAAACTATAAATATGGAAATAGTAATGCCCTCACGGGTTTTTCTTATTGTTGCCCCTTTTCTTGTTAAAGTTTTCCCTGATGAAAATATGAACATCACTTTCTTTGTAGTATGTCTTATGATAAACTGTCTGAAAAGGCAGTTCTCCGGTACTACGATAGCGTTGCAGGGTGCGTTTACTTACATTAAGCAACATGCACAAATCCTGATTATCAAGCAAAATTTCTCCATCTAACATATTCCTACGTTTACTCATTTTATCAAGTATTTTATCTATTTTGTCGAAGCGATCCATGATACGCTCCATCCATGCTTCAAAATTTTCTCTATCTATATACATAGTATTTCGTTTTTAGATGATATGCCCTATCATAAAGTAGTTTTGATTGGACGGATCTTTTATAATTATATCTTTCTCTCGCATATATTTAATATAGCTTTTGGCGGTACGTTCCTTTACATCCATTATCTGCTGTATGCGGTCGCATAGGTCTATATAGGTCAGATGCCTTTGTGAATCGAATATCTCACGGGCAACTGTCGCCAGTTCTTTCTCTTTCCTTTTTTCTTTTTCCTCTCGTGGTTTTTCTCCGATATATATGTGCATACCTAATTCTTTATCCCACGAAAACTGCATTAAAGGAACGTCGAGAGGACTGCCGTCCCTTACTTTGAGCGCCTTCACCACTGATATTGACGGATCGCTGTCAAGTTCTATACTAAGGATTGCAGCAGCTTTGCGTTGTAATTCCGAACCAAGATGCCCACGCAATTTCAAGCCATTGGGTACATAATGAAGCACACATATAATACAGGTACGGTATATTCCTGCCAACCTGTATAGTTCATCCATAATCCTGATGCTTTCAACTTCGTCATTTGCCGATGACACTAAATCTGCTATCCCGTCAATGACAACTAAGCGAATGCCCTCATATTCGTAATGGTACTTATCCATACTCTGAACAATAGCTTGTAACCGTTCTTTTCGGGACATTCCCGTAAGAGAAAAAGCCCGTAGTTCTTCCGGTTTTTCTTCCAGTTTAGCACGCTTTAAAAGATTTGATACATTTTTGAAAAGCTGTACTTCCGATTGTTCCGTATCATAGAGCAAAACCGCTTTATGGTCGGAATTATCCCGTACATCAACGCCTAACGTATCAATGGGACGATTGTCGTTTCTTATCGAACCTGCAATCAGGGCAGCAACATAGTTGCTTTTTCCTGTGCCTTCACCGCCAGTAATACAAAGTATGTTACCCTGTGTGCCCAGTGGTACGTCGCCGGCAGATATAACTTCTTCTGCTTTTGCCGGAGGATTGTTAAAATCAATTTCGCATGATTTCAGCATGGTCATTGTTTCATTATATAGGTTATCAAGAAAATCGAGAAATAATTGTCGGAACTCTTTCCGGCTATTACCCTTACTGAAATAGTCGGTAATATCTTTGTCCTTTTTTTCTCCCGAAAGTGGGAGTACAAGACGTTTAACACCATATTCGGACAATGCCTTTTCATGCTTCACCGCACTATCTGTTCCTGTTTTATCTGCATCATAGAGCAGTACAATATGTTTAAACCGGAATGTCAGTTTGTAGATGATCCCTGTCGGGATTATAGAGGTTTCACTATTAAAGCAGATAGCGTGGAATCCATGAGCGGCAAGTGTCATCACGTCTTTTTCTCCGCCGGTGATAAACAGCGTATCTCCTTTGGCGGGTAATTGCTCCAGTCCGAAACAGTAATTCTCCCCGATATTACCACCATATAAAAAACGGACTTCCGAAAACGGACGGTAAATCTTCACATACCGTTTACTCATATATCCGAAAATAGGCTCATTTTCTGATGAAGTATAGTAGAATGGTTTATTGTCTTTATTTTCGCTTCTAAATTCTTTCAGGGAAACTGTTTTGTAGTATTTCAATATTTCGGGCGTAATACCTGATTGCTTCCAAAAATCCAGTTCTTTTTGAGTGAATTTTTGTTGAATGATATTATACGGTTTGTTTTTGGGTAGTTCAGGCGTAGGCTGTTGTTTGTTCGATGTGATTGGCTGCGGAGTATGAGAGTAATCGGAATCACCCAGTCCTAATGCCATATCCCTGTTTATTGTCTTTAATATTTCGACAAAATCAGCTCCATTGCTACAATCCAAACCGTTCAATCTTCCAACGAAGAAAAAGCAATCGCCACTGTAATCGTCATTGCCGAAATCCTTAATTTTATAAACGCCATTACGACGGTCAAAATATACATTGCACGATGCTTTACGGTCTTCATACAAAGGATTAAGGAAATTACGTCCTGTTTTCCATTGGACTGGGATATAGTGTTTGAATACGTCCAAACCGTTATTCGTCCGTCTTAATAATTCGTCTTTGTTGAGCATGGAGTTTATGATTATTTATAAGGTCATTCATACATTCATCGGTGCTGCGGATTCTTTTCTCAGTAAGCATCCGTTTTATTTCAGCAATGGTATAATATGATTTGCCGGAGATAATGGAATAAGAAATCATCCGGTTACTTCGCAAACGTTGAAGTGTTCGTTCGCTGATTTTGAGAAAGGTGCAAACTTCGTAACTGTCCACCCACATTTCGTCCGGGTTGGTAGTATCATCATCCTGATGATCTATCACGAATTTCGCTATGGCATTAATTTTGGAAACTAATTCTTTGTATGCCTGTGATTCTATTGTAATGACATCCATAATTGCTACTTATTGAATTGATGCAAAGTTCGGAAGTTGCAAAAACGTAGAATGACAAGTTGCTATAACTATTTTTGAAATTTCATTCTAAATATCTAATAATCAGAATGTTTTAGTTTTGTTTTTTTAGGAATGTAAAGTGAGAATCTTTACATTGGGTATTTTTGGAAGAAAAAGACGTAAAAAAGCCCTGAAAATGATAGTTTTTCAGGGCTAAAAGAGGGAAAATCCGTTAAGATAAACTTTATATCATCTTTATATTGATTTTCTCATAACTTATTGATAATGAATTGATTTTTATAATTACTTCTGCTGTTTTTTTATTGACCACCTGACATTTTACCTGTTATCGTCATCATCCATTTTTTTGTTAAGGCTATCTCGCAATGAATCAAGATATAAAGTCCGGCTTTCTTTCCGGTTTCTGATATTCAAATAGATGCGGTAAAACTCTCCGGCATCGGTATTGAAAACATTACAGAAATAATCTATCAACTCTTTAATATCAATGTTTCCATAATTTATGCTTCCTTTTGCATATATAGCATAAATCAGTTCGACAAGTTCTGTTTTAGTTCCTGTCCAAGTATGTTTTATACGGGGAAATTTAGAGTTATCCATTTCGTTTTCAGGATGTTTTTCCAGTTTATTTAATTCAGCATTGAGATAAATACGGAGCATCTCATTGGCTAATATTTTAGAAACTTTGTAATCAAAACTGGTAGAAAAATTATTATCCCTTTCAAAGTAGAAGCAATCTACATTAAGTTCAATATTCGGCTCTACCCGAAGAAAATAATAACGGTCAAGATGAGTCTTCTCTGTCCTGTAATACTGGTAGAAATCTAAGTTTTTATCAAAATAATCTTTTATCCTGTCTAATTCCCTTATTATATAATTTTTCTGTGCCGTATCACTTCCAGTCGGTCGATTAGTTTCTATCTTATAAATCTCCGAGTAATAGATTAATTTGCTGAAAAGTTGGGGTTTGTACTCTTTAAAAAAACATATTTTTTCATCATCACTTTTGAACTTATAATCGTTCAGTTTCATCTTTAGCTGTTGCATAATTCCTTTTAGCAACAAAACTGCTTTTTTAGCTTTTCTTAAAGAGGCTTCTTCTTCCAGTTCAATAGCTTCAAGCTGATCATTCACTTTTTCGATTATAGTATTGACGTGTTTATTCATAAGGCTATATTTTAGGTACAAACCCCAACAGGGCATAATTAAAATTTCATTTTCAAAATCCTAATAGCGTTCAATATCGCCAATAACGATACCCCAACATCAGCAAATACCGCTTCCCATAAGGTTGCAACACCTCCTGCACCCAAAATCAACACAATGAGCTTTACACCAAAAGCCAGACTTATATTCTGTATAACAATTCGGCGTGTAGCTTTGC
This sequence comes from Parabacteroides sp. PF5-9, assembly GCF_029893105.1. Taxonomy (GTDB): domain Bacteria; phylum Bacteroidota; class Bacteroidia; order Bacteroidales; family Tannerellaceae; genus JARXWG01. The sequence goes on from NZ_JARXWG010000008.1 coordinate 85,514, forward strand.
CTATTGTTATAGCCGTTGCTATCCGGCTCGGTTGGTCTGTCTGAATAATAACGTCTGCCGTTTCTATGGCAACGTCGCTACCCAGTCCACCCATTGCAATGCCTACGTCGCTCATGGCAAGAACAGGCGCATCGTTTATCCCATCGCCTACAAAAGCAATGTTATTACCCGGATCGGACTTCAACTGCTCTACATACTCAACCTTTCCTTCGGGCAGCAGATCGCCATGCGCTTGCGTAACGTTCAACTCTGTGGCAAGCTGCGAAACGATGGCCTGTTTATCTCCTGACAGCATTACAATATTCTTAATTCCTAACTCACGCAAAGCGTTCACGGCTGTAGCTGCATCCTCTTTCGGAGCATCGGCTACCAGAATATATCCGGAATAGATGCCATTGATAGCGCAAACAACAATCGTTTCGGGTATAGTCGCTATTTCCGGCGGGAACTCTACATTGTTTTTTATCAATAATTTAGGATTACCCACAAGAACTATTTTACCATTGATAGAAGCCTGTAAGCCGTGCCCTGCGATTTCATTCACAATCTCCGGCTTAATTACTTCGATATTCTGCTCTTTTGCATATTCCACAATAGCTTTCGCTATGGGATGCGTACTTTGCGTTTCAACCGAAGCCACTAAATTCACAAGGTCTGTTTCGAGCAGAAAATCTGCCGGAACAATCTTTTGTACCTTGAAAACTCCCTGTGTCAGTGTTCCGGTTTTATCCATCACCACCGTATTTACTTTGGTAATGGCTTCCAAATAGTTGCTTCCTTTAAATAGTATTCCTTTACGGCTTGCCGCCCCGATACCACCAAAGTAGCCCAACGGTATGCTGATAACCAAAGCACACGGGCAGGAAATAACGAGGAATACCAATCCACGATAAACCCAGTCGTACAACACAAAATTGAATGCCGGATTAATAGCAGAGTATGCCAGTGGTAATAACACTATAAGCGCAGCCAGTGCCACCACTATCGGAGTATAGATGCGGGCAAATTTGCGTATGAACTGTTCTGCGGGTGCCTTTTTTTCTGTGGCGTTCTGAACAAGGTCAAGAATACGAGCCAAAGCACTCATACCAAATGGTTTCGTTACTTCAATTCTTGAAACATTGTCGGTAAGTATCATACCTGCAAATACGTCCTCATTTTTCCGTATCGTTCTGGGAACACTCTCTCCAGTTAATGCCGAAGTATTAAAAGATGCCGATTCATTCAGTAAAATTCCGTCAAGAGGCACTCTTTCGCCTACCTTGACTTCCACAATATCACCTACATTTACATTCTCCGGCGACATTATTTCAGTTTTATCCATCTTAATAACTGTCGCTGTTTCTGGTCGGACATCAAGTAATGCACTAATGCTCCTTTTTGCACGGTTTACCGCTGCATCCTGAAAGAGTTCGCCTACGGCATAGAACAGCATTACTGCAACGCCTTCGGGGTATTCTCCGATAAAGAACGCCCCGATGGTAGCTATACTCATCAATGTAAACTCGCTGAATACGTCTTTCTGGCGAATGGCTTCCCATGCTTCTTTTATCACCGGTAAGCCTACCGGAATATAAGCGATGATATACCATGCGAGTTGTACCCACTTATCGGCAAAGAACGAAAGCCCGACAGCGGAAAAGATGATGCCTGCAATCAGCATCACAAAGGAGATAGCCGCCCGGATGTAACCTCTTTTCTGTGAGGTATCCATTTCCTGTTTGGTCTTGTCTATAACACAAGCCCCATCATTGCAATTTCCCATAATTATTTTAATTTATCGTTTATACTTCTTTTTATACAATTCCTCATTCAAAAACACAAATGGTAATAGTGTAAACAAAGTCCCAAAGAATAAGACTTCCTTTAACGGCCATCTATGAAAGAAACAATGATGATGGGGACATCTGGTTACATAATACCATAACAAAAAACCTAATGTAATCCCAATGGTTATACTTAACGCTACAATCCATTTTTTTGCTCTTGAACTAATCATTTTTTTCTTTGCAATGACCTTACTCTTTTTTTTCTTTTGCTGTCTTTTCATGACATCATTTTTTAGAGTTCTACGGCTGCAAGTTCGGCAAATGCCAGTTGATAATCCCTTTCGGCTGCAAGCGTCTGGTTTACGTTGTCGTAGTACAATCCCATTTCAACCATGTAATCAAGCAAGGATATTTCACCCGCATCAAGTGCTTTTTTCAACAGGATGGTATTATTTACGTTTGCCAGCGATTTACGATATTTGTCGGCAGTAGTTTTCAGTCCCATTGCTTTGGAATACTGTATTTGCAGTTGGCTGAAAAACTGTTGCTTGGTATCGGCTTCGCGGCTTTGGGCAGCAGCAACAGATGCCTTTGCCTGTTTCACCTGATTTTTATTCGACCATAGCGGTATGGATATACCAAGCGACACACCCTGATACCGTTGTCCGACTACTTTTTCACTCATGTATCCGGCGGTAAACTTAGGCAGGTTCATCGCTTTGCTTAGTGATACCTGTTTCTGGCTTACTTCGATTTCGTTACGCACGTATGCCAACACCGGGTTTTTATCTTCGGCTTGTACATACCAGTCGTTAAAGTTCAACGGAAGCTCACGGCTGCCGTAGTCTGCATCATTAAAGACTACGTCGATACCGCCGTTCAGCCTTTTCAACTGGGCAAGGAGTGCATCACGTTCTACTTCCATGCGCGATATTTCTCCTTGTATGGTAGAAAGGTTCAGGTTTACTTTGTTGTACTCCAAGATACTTACGTCGCCCCTGTCCATACGGTCTTTATAACCTTTGGCAATGGTTTCTGCATGTTCCAGACGCAAATAAAGTTCTTTAAGCAGGGAATTGTAATATATCAGTTCAATGCAGTATTGTTTTGCTTCGAGCAATATATTCATACGGTCGGCTTTGTACTGCCATTCCACAAGGTTGTTTCTACCGTTTGCTAACCGACTTTTCATTCCCGTAATGGTGGGAATGTCGAATGTCTGCGATACGCTAAAATCGGTACGATTACCTATATTTGAAGGGTTACCCCAGAGATAATTGAAGCCCACTTCCGGATCATCAAGGAAGATGCCCGTTTTGTTTTGCAGCTTATCCGCTTCAACTTGTTCGCGGAGGGCTTTCAGGGTTGTATTGTTCTCTTCTATCGAAGACAATACAGGGTTGATATTATTCTGCGCATTGAGCGTTATGCCTGCGAAGAGTACCAACATGGTTATTATGATTGTTCTCATTCTAATTCTAATTTAGTGTTGTTTACTTCAGGTTCCTCGTTGTCCAGAATTTCGGTTTCAACTACTTTCCTGTTTGTAATTAAGTACATGATAGGAATAATAAAGCCGTTGAGCAAAGTCGATGTGAGCAATCCGCCCAGGATAACCTTTGCCATCGGACTTTGTATTTCGTTACCCGGCAAATCACCACCCAATGCAAGCGGTATCAGTGCAAGACCGGAGGTTAATGCGGTCATCAAGATGGGGTTTAGACGGTCTAACGAGCCGGTCATTACCGCATCAAGTTTGCTATACCCCTCTGCCACAAGGTCGTTGTATCGTGAGATAAGCAACATACCGTTACGTGTAGCGATACCGAACAGGGAGATAAACCCGATAATAGCCGGTATGCTCAGAACGCCGTTAGTAAAGAAAATGGCAAACACTCCGCCGATAAGGGCAAGCGGCAGGTTAAGCAGGATAACAACGGACTGGTTTATGCTCTTAAACTGCGCAAACAGAAGCATGAAAATAGCAAGAATGGAGAAGATTGAGGTAATAAGCAGGGTGCGTGATGCTGCCTGTTCGCTCTCAAACTGTCCGCCGTACTCAATATGATAACCTTCGGGCAGTTCTATCTTTTCGTTTACGATGTCCTGAATGTCATTTACTACTCCGCGCAGGTCACGTCCGGCAACGTTAGCCGATATTACAATCTTACGGGCAACGTTTTCCCTATTGATGGTGTTGGGGCCTGTGGACGATGTTATTTCGGCTATATTACTCAATGGAATTTTACGTCCGTTGGCATCAACAATAAGGTTCTTTATCCTTTCGGCTGTTTCACGGCTATCGTCGTTTACTTTTAGGGTAAGGTCGAACGAGCGGTTTTCTTCGTACACCTGTGAAACGACTTCACCTGCGAGCATGACGTTTACAATCTTCGCAAAGTCGGGTAAGGTTATGCCGTATTTCGCCATTACTTCCCTTTTGGGTTCTATCTTCAACTGCGGACGTTCCACTTGTTGTTCTACGTTCAGATCGGCAATACCTTCAATGTCCTGAATGTTTGCTTTTATTTGGTTACCGATGGAGAACATTTTATTGAGGTCTGTTCCGAACAACTTGATAGCGATGTTGGCACGTGTACCGGATAACATAGCGTCGATACGGTGCGAAATGGGTGCGCCTATTTCTATATTCACTCCCGGCAACACTTTTATCTTTTCGCGTATTTCGGCAAGCACTTCATCTTTGGAACGTTTATCGAGGATGAACGGTGCTTCGATTTCCGATACGTTTACACCGAGTGCGTGTTCATCGAGTTCGGCACGTCCTGTTTTCCGTCCTACGGTTTGAACTTCGGGTATGGAAAGCAAGATATCTTCTGCTATACGCCCCATCTTGTCGGATTCTTCAAGCGATATACCGGGCATACTACTGATGCTTACGGTAAATGAACCCTCATTGAATGGCGGCAGGAAGCTACGACCTAATGAGAAGAAAATGATAACGGCAATCACTAAAACAACACCTGTTCCGCCAAGTACCCATTTCTTGTATTTGAGTGTCCATTTAAGGGCTACCTCGTAAACGATTTTCAGTTTCCTTACTATATACGGTTCACGTTCCGGTTTATCATCTTTTCGTGGTTTACCCAACAGGTAGCTACACAATACTGGAGTAAGGGTTAAGGCTACTACGGTAGAAGCTATCAATGCCATAATAAAGGCTACTCCTAACGGTGCAAGCATACGACCTTCCATTCCAGAAAGGAAGAACAAGGGAACGAAGCTGGCGATGATGATAAATGTGGAGTATAGAATTGGCATACGCACTTCTTTGGAAGCATCGAACACGACGTTGAGTACGGTTTTTTGCAGTTCCTTTGGTTTCTGCCTGTTCTCCCGCAATCGCTTGAACACATTTTCTACATCGACAATGGCATCATCCACAAGCGAGCCAATAGCAATAGCCATACCTCCGAGGCTCATGGTATTAATAGTAAGCCCCATGAATTTTAAGGAGAGTATTGCAAAGACTAATGACAACGGTATCGTTACAAGTGATATAATGGTTGTACGTGCGTTCATCAGGAAGATAACGAAAACGATAACCACGAAGATACCCCCTTCGTACAATGATTTCTGTACGTTATTGATGGAGTTGTCTATAAAACGTGCCTGACGAAAGATGTCGGTTGTTATCTTCACATCTGCCGGAAGCTGTTTCTGTAAATCGGCAAGCGAAGCGTCAAGTTTGTCTGTCAATTCGAGCGTACTTGTAGCCGGTTGCTTGGTAACAGTTATCAATACGGCAGCTTTGCCGTCGTTGGATGCCATACCCAGTTTAGGTGCTTTATCTCCTATTTTTACTTCAGCAATGTTTTCTATCAGGATAGGAACATTGTTTACTGTTTTGATAACAGCTTTTCCCAATGATGGTATTTTATTTGTTGAAAGCACGCCACGGATGATAAATTCGTTTCCGTATTCATACAATACACCACCTGCGGCGTTCTGGTTCATTTCGGTAACGACGTCGATTACTTCATTGAGTCCGATGTTGTAATGTTTCATCTTTCCGGGATCGAGCAATATCTGGTATTCCTTGATTTCACCACCGAGAACGGTTACCTGTGCCACTCCACCTGTTGATAATAAACGGGGGCGGATAGTCCAGTCAGATAATGTCCGCAAATCCTGTAATGAGGTTGAATCGGCGGTTACTCCGATAATCATAAGCTCACCCAGTATGGACGATTGCGGCCCCAACGTCGGATTACCAACGTTAGACGGCAACTGGTCATTGACAACGGCTAACTTTTCGGATACAATCTGACGGGCACGGTAGATGTCCGTTCCCCAGTTAAATTCTACCCATACGATAGAAAAGCCTGTGGTAGAGGATGAACGCACACGGCGTACATCAGTAGCACCGTTCAGGGCGGTTTCGACAGGGAAAGTAACGAGCCGTTCGACTTCTTCGGGAGCCATACCTCGTGCCTCTGTCATCACCACAACGGTGGGTGCATTGAGGTCGGGAAATACATCGACTTCCATATTGACGGCTGTATAGGTTCCTGCCAGCATAAGCAGCAGGGATGCCACTAAAACAACGACACGGTTGTTCAGCGAGAATTTTATTATCTTGTTCAACATACTGATTCGTGTTTTAATGGTTAGTGACTATGTCCTTCGGGCATTACTGAAGAAGTTGCTGCCAGTTTCACCTGATATACTCCTTTGGTAACTACTTTGGCTCCGCGTTGAAGACCTGAAAGGATCTGCACTCTTTCGCCGTTATTCTGTCCGAGGGTTACTTCCTGTTTCTTATATTCTTCGTCGCCTATTTGCAGATACACGAAGTTAAGTCCCTGTTCTTCGGTAATAGCAGAAACGGGAACGGATATTACATTATCCTGTAAGGTCGAAAGCAGATATACTTCGGTATATGCTCCGGGAATAATATCGCCCACGTTATCAAACTCGAATGTAACAGGAATATAGAAAGATTGGTCAGTGGATGCTTTACCGAAAGATAAAAGCCGGCCGTTAAGTTCCGAAAGTTTATATACCTGATTGTCATAGGCAGGCTTAAAGTTAGCACTACTGATGCTTTTAAGTATCTTGAAATTGTTCTCTGATACTTCGGCTCGTAGCTGCAAACGCCTATTCTGCGATACAGTTGCAATGGGCTGACCTACTGAAACGTATTCCCCCTGTGCAACAAGCCTGTTCTTAATATATCCGGCAATGGGAGCTGTAACGCTTACCCCGGTGGCTGTCATATTGCCTGCCTGTGCCTGATATACTGTTTTCGCTGTTTCATAACGCAAACGAGCCTGTTCAAAGTCCTTAGCGGAAATAATCTGGTCTTTTACCAATGATTCGGCACGTTGGAACTCTTTCTGTGCAGTTTCGTATTCAATCCGCGCTTTTACGGACGGATCGCCTTCCAACAGTTTCTTTGCTGAAATAGTTACAATGGATTGTCCGGCTTGTACGGCTGTACCGTCTGTTATGGACGGATTGGTGAAAGATACAATACCGTTGGAAGTAGCTGCAATAACAGCTTCATCACCCTGCGAGGCTTGTATCTGTCCACTGGTTTTAATGGAATTGTAGAAACTACCAAGAGCAACGGTTTCTGTCTTCAATCCAACAAGTTGCGCTTGCTGTTTGGTGAAAAGTATTTCATCCGAATGGCTGTCTTCCATTGCTTCTGCTCCGTGGTCATGTCCGTCGCCCTCGGAGTGCTTATGATCTTTCTCGTTAGCGTGGTCATGCCCATCGCCGTCAGTATGTTTATGTTCTTTATCGTTTGAATGGTCATGTCCATCACCTTCGGAGTGTTCATGCTCTTTCTCATTAGAATGGTCATGTCCATCACCATCAACATGCTCATGTTTATCACTTGATTTTTGATTGTTTTTTCCCTGACCGGAATTGCATCCGGTTAATAATATTGCGATAACAACGAATAATCCTATTATGTACGTTTTCATTTTATTTTTTAATTATTGGGGGAAGTAAAGCATATCCTGATATTTGCTTTGCTTCTCGTGAGAAATATTGATTTTTATGGGTTGATATGTATATACCAATACCCTATGCCTTGAACATATCCAAATGCACAAAGCAGCATGACTTACAGCCTGTAAGTCAAAACATCAGGAAATTATGGAAGGAGGGGCGCGTAAACCGTGAAATTGGTTTGCTTCTGCGGATTTATAGAATGAAATAAATTCTCCGTACTCAAAGTCGGAGGTTGATTCTCCCGAATCGTAGATTAAGAAATCCGCAGCTAAAAAGAATATCGGGAATAAATGTGTAAGATCATGGTTTTGACAAGAAGAAACCTTGCACTTAGTTTCATTTGTCGTTTTGGGTGAAGTATATTTAGATTCAGCAATACAAGATTGTTCATGGTCACTGTCATTAGGTAACTCACGATGGTCTGTATGTTCATCGTTTACCTGATTATCCTGTTCGCATATCTCCATAACAATACACACCAATCCCTCATGATGATGATGTGGTACTATTGCAAGTATCAGTAATACTAAACTTGACAATGCAACAAACGATATGGAAATAATTCGTTTCACTAAATCTTTTTTTACCTGTGCAAAGATAAAATAAAAAGTCATGCAACTAAGTTGCAATCTTATCACATTTTCCGCAATAGCCTTTAATTACGAAATTAACGCTCTCCAATTCCATATTTCCCGGTAGTTCTATTTGAGGAACAGGCACGTTTTCCAAACAAAATGCCTTTTTACAGTAGTTACAGTAAAAGTGTAAATGATAATCACCTTCACTACAACCGCAATCCTCCTGACAAACCGAATATTTAACCGAACCTGATCCGTCGTCAAATTTATGAATCAGCCCATTATCATTAAAGAGGTGAATTATACGAGAAATAGTCGATTTATCAATGCTCAATAATTTTTTCTCTAAGTCCCCTAAACTGAATGCTTCGGTGAACTTTAGCATTGTATCCCATACTAAAATCCGTGTAGATGTGGGCTTTATGCCTTTTCCTTCTAATAATTTTATGATAAAATCGTCCACGTATTTCAAAGATTATTTATGTTATTTATTCTATAACAAAAAGGATGTGTCAAATGATGCTGATTTTAAAATCACTGCACATCCTTTTTGCATATAATATCTTAATTATGATGGTTGCCCTTATTATGAGAGCCATCGGCACTTCCATTGTGATTGTGGCTCTTATCAGTACAGGTATTCACATCATGATTTTGTTCCCCATTGTGATTATGACTTGCATCAGTGCAAGTGTTCACATCATGGTTTTGTTCTCCATTGTGATTATGGCTTGTATCTGTACAAGTATTCACATCATGGTTTTGTCCGTTATTGTGATTATGGTTTGCATCAGTACAAGTATTCACATCGTGGTTTTGTGTGTTGTTATGATTGTGGCTTACATCCATGCAGGTATTGGAATCATGGTTATTTCCTCCATGTCCTGTGCCTGTGCCATTGTGATGGGTACCGTCATGTTTAATTCCTGAATGTTGGGAATTTGTACAAACCTGATGTGTTCCGTCTGCAAGTATATCGCAGTTTTCGTGATTTCCGGCAGCACACTGATTCAGCACGCTGCTTTTGTAGATATCGCCATTTGAAAAACCGAGTGTAGATGCACGAAGCTCCAAACTTTGATCTATATCTCCAAAGTTGCTATCATCATCCTGGCTACAAGAAACGAATGTGATAACCGATGCGAGAACCGCTAATGAATAAAATACTCTTTTCATATTCCTTTATTGTTAAAATGTTATATGTTAATATACCGCATAAGAGTAATTATACCCTACCAAAAAATAAAATAATTTTTAACTTGAACGGAGAAAGACACTTCTCATAATTTTACCACAAGATTATCTCCTATTTTTGTAGAGGGCTTTTTCTCAATATACTCCCGTAATGAAAAATCTTTTCTCAATGCTCTATCAGAAATAAAAAGTATTGAACCGCCATAAATATCGGACATAATATCATCCTTTTCAGCTATGATAACACTCTCTCCTAAATATACTTTCATATTCTCTGGACGGCGGATTCCATAAACAATGTATTGTTTTGAATTTTCTGATAACTCAATCCCACTCTTACACATATTTTCATAACCGACATAGCTGTTCAGAAAAGGCATTTCAAAGGATACAATAAATATCACGGTTAAAATCCCTATTGATATGCTGTTAATCGAACGAATTATATTCTTTCGGAAAATCAGAAAATATAAAGAAAGGAATCCAAATAGAGCAAGTGAAATTAATCCCCATATTATGGAAGTGTGAATTTCATTCAACCAAGAAAATGTAATATCATTTTTACTCAATAAAAACAACGGCAAAGCCATTATTGCTATGAGAGATAACGCTATCATAAAATATACAATCCATTTCTTATTCTTTAATCTCATCAATATAATAACTGACAGATAAGCCACAAAAGGAAATACAGGCAACATATAAATTTCAATCTTTGCACTTACAATAGATAAGACAAGAAATGACGTTAAAACAACAGTCAAAAACAATTTATCTATATCTGTTTTTATCAGCTTATTTTTAATCCCTAACAGGATAAGGGCAAAGAATAAAATTGACCAAGGAGCGAAGGAATACCAAAATACCTGAAAATAATAATAGAACGGCTCCTTATGATGGAATGAGCTAACAGCACGGTTGAATGTCTGATTAAAGAGTAAATCGTTCAAATAACTATTTCCCGCTTCAACCCACACTAAGCTGAACCAAACAGAACAAAGCAATAAGAGTATTCCCCAAGTTCTAAACCCTAAATATTTTCCACTATCCTTAATTTTCCCTTTTATAGTTAGAAATGTCAGTATAGAGACTACCGGAATAATTATTCCGATTGGCCCTTTACTGAATATTGCGAGGAAAATACAAAGAGGAAGCAAATACTTATCATATTTTCTCTCTCTGCCTGAATACATTCTATAAAAAACATATAATGCCAATGTTATAAACATAGACATTAACATATCCATTCTTAGAATAATGGCTCCACCCATAAATAGAGCGCTTGTGAACAATAATAGTTTTGCACTGGATTGATATTCGTTTGGAAGTTCAGCTCGTGTCCACCTGTCCATCGTAAACTGAATGACAAAAGCGGGTAGTAATGAGAATAGCGACAAGAACCATATTTGATGACTTCCGAATATCTTTTTTCCGAGCATTATAATCCAGAAATATAAAGGCGGTTTATCGGCATATATTTCACCATGATTATAAAATGAGAAAAAATTCCCTGTTTTTAAGGCATCATCAACTATATTCAAATATCTAAGTTCGTTTGCAGGCGTATAATCCCGGAGTAGGATTAATGGGAACATTAATGCAAAAACAAGAATATAGTAGATGTGGTCAATCGTAAATAATCGTTTTAATGTCATAGTTAATAATTAAGGATTAACACCTATTGATTTTCCATTGAGTTAAACCACTCAATAAATGATTTTATTCCTTCCGGTAATACTGTTTTGGGCTTATAATGAATGTATCTGGTCAATTTGCTTATATCAGCATAGGTTTCCTTTACATCACCGGATTGAAAAGGGTACATTTCCAAATGAGCGTCTTTTTGCATTTCATATTCAATCGCTTCTATAAACTGGAGTAAATTAACTGGCTTTGAATTGCCGATATTAAAAATCTGATAGAAAGCGGAATCTGAATTTTTATCCGGAGTTTTATCCAAGAGTAAGACGATGCTTTTTATAACATCATCTATATAGGTGAAATCTCTAAGCATATCCCCATTATTAAAAACCTTGATTGTTCTGCCCTCCCGAATAGATCTTGCGAAAATCATCGGAGCCATATCAGGTCTTCCCCATGCTCCATATACAGTAAAAAGTCTTATTCCTGTGGAGGGCAAATTGAACAAATGACTATAAGAATGAGCCATCAGTTCATTACTTTTTTTTGTTGCAGCATAAAAACTGGCAGGATTATCAACTGTGGCAGATTCCTTAAAAGGAATTTTATTGTTCAATCCATAAACCGAAGAACTGGAAGCATATATAAGATGCTTGATATTATTATGCCTGCAACACTCTAAGATATTTACAAAGCCAAGAATGTTAGAGTTGATATAAGCATGGGGATTTTCTAAAGAATACCGAACCCCCGCTTGTGCTGCCAGATTGATAACATAATCAAATTGATACTTCTTAAAAAGAACACCTAATTGTATAAAGTCCGTAAGATCAATCTTTCCAAAATCATAATTGCAATAAAATGAACTATGGACTACTTCATTTTCTGTTATATCCTCTTTTCCTATTCCACATTCAGACAACCTGCCATATTTTAGGTTTACATCGTAATAGTCATTTATATTATCTATTCCCACAACGAAATTCTCTTTATTTTCAACCAATGCTTTTACCAAGTGAAATCCGATAAATCCTGCACTGCCTGTAACTAATATTTTCATTTAATCTCTTTTTTAGATTCATCCTCATTACAGTTTTTTATAATCAACCACACATTTCTGGAATATGTGATAAAACCAAAACTTTGACCAATAAGCAATACCGGATCTTCTCTGAATATTGCGTATGCAATAGTTATCAGAGAACCTATTATACTCAACAGCCAAAAGTTTAAGGGAAGGACAGATTCACCTCTCAATCTTGAATGCCACCATTGATAAACAAAGCGGAAAGTGAAAATTATCTGACCTGCGGAACCAAATAGAAGTAACCATAACGATATATTTGAAAATAACCTGTCAATGCTTACTTCATTGTTATATAGCACATAGCAAAGTGCGGCAGCAGGTATTAAGAGAATTACTGTTCTTATAGCTAAATGGATTTTTTTCCAGTTGTTTTTACTATTCAAATTCCATATATAGATATAATAGGAGAATAGTTGTCCGAGAATTATTACAAAATCTCCCCTTAGCCACCCATATATAGAAAATAATATAGAAGCTAATAAACTTAACTGCCAATAGATAGTCGGAGATACAACTTTTTTAGCCTTTTCCGATAAAATCCACTGAATAAGCATTCTGGCAGAAAATAACCCCTGTGCTAAAAAACCTAAAACAAAATACCAAATGTCGTTATTCACTTTTTGCTATGGCTTAATTAATACCTTCTTTTTCAATAGTATAGTTTATGTACCGTTTCTTCATCCATCGGAAAGCAAAGCAATCCATAAAAGGACTAACCAACCTGTTCCATAAATGAAATTTTGATTGACCTGCGGTACGTTCAAAATGCCTAACAGGAACCTGCTTTACCCTGCCATGTTGTAACTGAAGGAGAGCAGGTAGGAAACGGTGCATCCCCGTAAACATCGGAATGCGTTTAGCGTATTCGGTATGAATAATTTTTAGTGGACACCCCGTATCTTCTATGCCGTCATTAGTCATCATGCGGCGAAAACTATTGGCTATTTTCGACGATAGTTTTTTTCCTAAACTATCTTTGCGTCCTGTACGGATACCCATTACCATTTCATATTCATTTCTATATGGCAATAAAAGTTCAAAATCTTTAGGCGCTGTTTGTAAATCAGCATCTATATATCCGACAAATGACGACTGGGCTATATCTATCCCTGCTTTTATAGCTGCGCTTAATCCGCAATTTCGAGCAAAACTTATATAAAAAAGATGACGGTTTCGCTGACACACTTCCTGTATCAATGTTTTGCTTTGGTCTTTCGATCCATCATCAACGAATAGTATGCAGGTTTTTACTGATGAAGAACATACATATTCAGATAGTTCCTTTTCAAGTTTGTTTATATTTTCTTCTTCATTATAAACAGGAACTATTATGGTTAAATCATAATCTTTTGTAGAGTTCATATCATTTATATTTTAAAATTGCATTGAAAGCGATAAACCACCCTGCTGACCTGTGTAATAGGGGTAAAAAGCAAGATTTCGTTTGTTCTTTTTCTCCTGACCACCTTTAAATATTTTCTTTTCAACAGTAGGATAGAGCCAATAGGCAAGTTTTGTACTTAATATGCCAAGCCCGGCACCGAATGCGACGTCGCCTACCCAGTGCTTATTATTGTATATGCGGAATGCTCCGGTTCCCGCAGCGATAGTATATCCCGCTATTCCATACCAGATTGAAACATCTTTATATTCTTGCCAAAGAAATTCAGCACCCATAAAAGCGATTGCCGTATGCCCTGACGGAAAAGAATTTTTTGCGGATTTATCTGGTCTTTCAACTCGTGCCGTATATTTTAAACCATTCACTGAAGCCGCCGTGAACAGGCTTGCCATTCCTAAAATAATCGTCCTGTCTTTGAAATTGTGTTTGCCTTTTATCCCGACTAAGTTTAAAGCATATACACTCGCCGCAGGTACATATTGCGTTATATCATCAATCTGAAACTTTTCAGGTTTGTGTGTTATTACTTCATGCCCTATGGCATAGTTTAATAGGCGATTTTTGGGCGCTAATGTTGCTTCTATTGTTCCGTACAACATCAGGGATGCAGGTATTATTAATTGTTTATATGAGAATTTATAGTCATTTACCTGAATACTATCGCTTTCAGAAAGCGTGTTATTATTTGTTTGGGTATAAGCATTTGGGAGTGAAACCGAAAGTAATAACACAATGGTACACAATGCTTTTGTCAATTTTAAAAACATCTTATTTATATTATTTTTTTGGGATTGTTCGGAAAATTAGATATAGCGGTGGCTTAGTATCTACCGGAAGATAGATTACAAGCACAAAGGATAAAGACTATAATTTAGTCTTTCTGTTATGAAAAGGTGAAAGGAGGTGCCCGCAAACCATGAAATTGATTTGCTGCTGCGGATTTATAGCTTAGTATATACTCACCGTAATCAGATTCGATAAATGAACTATCTAAACTATAATTAAATAAATTTCCAACAAGGAAAAAGATAGGAAATAAAACAGTATCATTTTGATTATCTGATACTTTTAGTTTTGTTTCATCAACAGATGTAGGAATGATGAATTTTGATTTAGCAATACAGGTTTCATCGTGATTTTGCTCACTATCCGTATCGCTGTGATGTGTATGTTCATCGTTTATTGCATTATCCAACTCACACAACTCGATAACAATGCAGGCTTTCCCACCATGATGATGATGTGGAATAACTGCAAAAACCAAAAATAGTATGGTTGAGAGTACAATAGCGGATATGGAACATTTATTTTTCAAACTTAATATCTTAACTGTGGTTAGATAATTTTATTATAGGCAATGTGTTTTAAAAAAGGGATTCAATAAAGAAATTGTTTCCCCTTTATTGAATCCCATCGTACATAAAGGTTATTAATGGTGTTTACCATCATGCGAACCGTGTGAATGACCATCTTTGTCATGTGTTCCATGATCGGTTCCATTGTGATGGGTGCCGTCATGGTTTTTCCCTGAATGGTCGGAATATGCGCAGGCTTCGTGAGTGCCATCGTTATAAATATCACAATTTTCATGATTTCCCGCTGAACATTGCTCTGCTACACTTGCTTGGTAAGCTGCAACATCATCAAATCCTAAAGCCGCAGCTCTGGCTTCAATATCTTGTTTTGCTGATGTCCCAAAATCTTCATGGTCGTCATTACTGCAAGCAACGAATGTTACTGCAAATAAAACTACTGCCAACGAATAAAATAACTTTTTCATTTGATCTACTAATTTACGAATTTGTACTTTGTTTTTTTCTGAAGCGCTTTCGTAATAGTAACCGCATAAAGCAGGGTTTACCCTACCATAAATCAAAAAATAATTTCAAGAAATACCGTTGGAGTAAATGGAGTTGCTTTTGTGAAGATATTTGTTGCAGTATTTTGACCGGAAATCTGATAGTTGTATTTTATATTCTTAGTACCAAACACATTCAATAGCGATACGCCTGCTTGCAGCCTTACTTTCTTTATTTGTGCCCTGTATGTAGCACCTATATCAAAGCGGCTGTATGGCTCATCGGAATAATCCGTATGTTCGTGTTCGGAGCCATGCTGTCCTTCCTCATTGCCTTGTCCATGTCCGTGCCCTCCAGTGGAAATATAAGAAAAGCCTGTACCATAAACATAACTCAACGAAAAATAGAAAGGATCGAATGCCCCGATACCTCCGACTTTTATTTCATGCGAAAGTTCGTTTTGCGGTTTACTAAGGCGGTTGATGGAATACGAGCCATATAAAGTATGATTTCTGATTAGCTTTTTGGCAAACAAGTCTGCTCCTAAAATCGTATTATCTATTTTATAGACTGTATTATCCAAAAAATACTGACTGTTTTTTGTAGTCTTATAATATCCTTCCATACTGACCAAGAAGCCGTTTTTACTGTATGCAATACCTGCGGTAGTGTGCATTGCCTTTGTAAAGGTACTGTCTGCCATAGTCCATACGGTTTGAAATCCCGATTCATCATATTGGTATGCGGTACGGGTAAGAAACTGATTGTATAGTCCCCACGAAGCAGTTGCAGTTAGTTCTTCCGATATTTTATATGTGCCGGATAAACGGGGCTGTACATAGACTTTTTTATTCAATGGCATATCCACCCGTACACCTGCACTTAAAGTCAAATTATCCAATAATATATTATCTGTAATATAGACTGTCGGCTTATCCAGTTCTCCGCATAGCTCGTTCAGACTTACCCTGTATTGTTGCCACTCCCCGCCAACTTGTACTTTGTTACGGCTTCCGATATTAAAGTCATGGTTAAGTCTTACCGAAAACTCCTGTACCTCATTATCCAGATGACTAACATCGTCTGTTGTCGGCTTTTTATCTCCCAGTATTGTGAGATTATCCAACAAAGAGGTAAGCCGTGAGAATGTAGCCACAACTTTTGTAGTTGAGCCGTTTTCCCATACCCGTTTATAAGAAGCCGCCCCACCATATTGCCTGTTCTTTTCAGAAGCATTGACATCATACTCGTTTGGTTGATTTACCGAGTATTTAAAGCGGTCATTAGCTCCATACAGGCTGATGTAATAGGAATCATCCTTAAATGCTTTTCCTGATAGCTTTAAATTGGCATCATTGAAATGGTAATCAGGCTTTATATATATGCTTGAATAAATCGTTTGTGGATTATTTTCACTATTGGATAAATCCACATTCTCATTGTTATACAGGTTATAGAAAGTCTGCCTGTAAGCAGCAGAGATATTCAATTTCTTTGTCAAGGGTACCGAAGCAAAAAGGTTCATTGTATAATTGCTGACAGTTGCTTTTACAGACGGAGCATTAAAATTACCGTCTATACCTGTTATCTCCGTAATGGCACCGATACGTCCGCCCTGATTGGAGCCGTACCCGCCTTTCAAGATGCGTATGTCTTTTACCATATAGGGATTGACCGAACCTATATGGTCGTTATAGTTCTTTATACCGAATAGCGTATATCCGTCGTATGTTATCTTGCTTTCACCCATATTACTGCCCCACACAATCAGGTCTTCCGATGGCTCGCCCGATGCTCTTACTCCGGGCATCATCCGCATAAGGTTAAATACGGAATTATCATTGCTTCCGGGAATATATTTTGAAATTTGATGATTGATGCGGATTTCGCCGGGACTATTGCCGGATTGGATAAGCATTGTGGCGGGAGCAGGACTGACGATTACTTCATCCATAGTAAAAACAGCAGATTGTAGCCGGATTTCGTTTAGTCCGGGAGAAAGAATAGTATCTTGTGCCTGATAGCCCAAATACTGCACTTGTACACGCTGATTTCCTTTTTTCTCGGTTTTGAAAGAAAAATAACCTGCTTCATCAGTTGAAACGGTCTTTTCGGGAGTAGTGATATAAGCGTAAGGTAAACCTTCTTCGCTATCTGCATCCCTTATTGTCCCTGAAAACGTATAGTACCGCTTAACTTCAACAACAGGCGGTTGCTCTATCTTTTCAGTATAGGAAGCGATAACATAAACTCCGTTTATATTTTCGTGGCGAAACGGTTTATCTTTCAGCAAAAAATCAAGTGCGCTTTGAGGATTATTAAATTTTCGATTGACCGTTACCTTATATTGGGAAAGGGCATTATCATCAAAAGAAATTTCTACGGGTAATCCCCGCAGAACATCGTTAAGGGGCTTGTCATTAACGACCAAATGCAGCTCTTGTGAAAAAGCTGCAATTGTGCCTGTAAGGGTTATTATAAGTATAACTATAAATTTCTTCAATTACTTTATCTTAAATTCTATTCCGAACGGTTTACCTACTATTTTAAGCACATCATTCGGATCTTTAGCTTTCGTAAAATTACCTGAATATGAATAATTCAGATTTGAATTAGGCAATACTTCAATATCATACTGTCTTTCAATCTCCTGAATTACATCTTGCAAAGGTACGCTAACAAAAACAAATTTACCATGTTTCCAATTAATAGATTCTTTCGCATCTTCGACATCATTAGTGGTAAGTTTGCCATTACTTAATAATGCCTGCATATTCGGGGTAAGTATTACTGATTCCGATTTATCCGAAACATTCACCTTTCCGGTAAGACAGGTTACCTTAAAATTTTCGGCACGGGAAAACACATTAAAACTTGTTCCCAGTACACTTACAGTGTATTGCCCGGAACGTACATCAAATGTGCTTCCTTTTTCAACTTCAAAATATGCTTCGCCTTTCAGTTCTACATCACGGGAAATAAACCACCAGAGAGGTTTATAGCCGATTTTACTTTCGGCATTCAAATCTACTTTAGAGCCGTCGGGTAAAACCACCGCCAGATGTGTACCTCTTTCAGCAACTTCATTTTTTGTATAGAAAAATGCTATGGAGGGTAGAATTATAGCTATTGCAGCAATAGATGCAGCCGCATAAAACCACAATGATCTTTTTCGGGGAGCCATTTCAATAACTTTGGGAGTTTCTTCCAATCCTTCAAAGACACTATCCCAAATATCTTCTTTGCTTTTACTCCATTTAGGGGTTATTTTAATATCATCCGTTTTCATATCTTCTTTAATTATAATAGTTCTGTCCTAAGAAATTGCAAAGCAGCGCTCATCCGTTTTTCGACAGCTTTTACGCTTATATCCAAACATTGGGCTATTTCACTATACTTTAGTTCATCATTCCGGCTCATCAGGAAAACAACCCTTTGTAATTCCGGCATCTTTTCTAATGCTTTAGCATAAGTAGATGCCAATTCTTCAAAGTTTAATTCATCTTCGGGCGACAAGGGACTATCAATCTGAATACTCATACTCACCTCATAATCTAAACGGGTAGAACTTTTTCGATAATTGCTTATAACCATATCGTTTGCTATCTTATAAAGCAATGGTTTTAAATTAAGGTTATCCAGTTGTTCCCGTTTCTCCCAAATCTTCATAAAGACATCCTGTGCCATATCCGATGCTGCATCCCTATCGCCACAGCGATAGAAGATAAAACTTCGAATCGTATCAAAATACTTATCGAATAATTGTTTGAACTCTGCTTTGCTTATCATCCAGTTGGACATTTTACTATTATACCGCATGAAGATATAAATACCCTACATGAAATTATAAAGATTTTTGGTAATCAACTTTCAACACACCCGAATCATATACTTTTGTCTTTATTATTTCCCACTTAGATTCCTTGTTTTGTTCAGGAAATAAAGATATGCCTTTGCCCAAAATTATGGGGAAGTAGCAAATTTGCATTTCGTCAATCAAATCTGCGGCGAGCAACATTGAAATTAATTCTCCGCCTCCAACTAACCAAATATCTTTACCTTCCTGATTGCGAAGTTCAGAAATCGTTTCAATAATATTCTCCGTGATAAAACGTACATTCTCCTTTGTATCCCATTCATGGTGGGATACAACATAAGCCATCTGTTCCGAATATGGCCAAATTACATCCATGTTCATAATTTCACGGTAAGTACGACCGCCCATAATAACCGTATCAACCGAAGCTGATAGATTTTTGCAACCGTAATCTGTCTTTTCACGATTTGGGCATCCGGTAAGCCATTCCAATCCGCCGCCTGGCTCTGCAATCCGTTGGTCAAGTGATGCAGCGATGTAAAGGATAATTTTTTTCATGCTACTGAATTTAATTGTTTATACCATTGCTCGCTGTATCTCAAAAAAGAAGCGTGGAACTCACACTGCTCCGATACGAGGTACTGGTATACCTTTGAAAGAAACAGGCAAGCCCACGCCATACTCTCGTATAGCATGAACATTGCGCTATCTGTCCCTTTCAGTTGAAAATTACCAGTTTTCGTATCGAGACGTTCAGCGAACGTTATGTTATATATAAACGGAATTAATCCGCTAAAATTCTATTTATCTGGTGCAAAGATACCAAATTAGTTTAAGGTATTAAAGTCTTTCCAGTTGAGATTGTTGGTGCAAGGTGCAAGTATCTATATATAGATAAACTTGCACCTTGCACTACGTCTAAAAGATTATTTTTCAAAACCTTTGGTGATTTCAAAAATTGTAGTAACTTTGAACCCAAGTTTTATGCAGACAAATTGGCGTCAATAGCAGCCAGAACTGCCAAGAAAATAAGGCAGAAAAGGATATTGCTCCAATTCGTACCACATAAACAAAAAAAGATTTTTAATCACTGAATATATGCGTTTTGCGGTCGCGGGTTCGAGTCCCGTCCGTTCCGCTTAAAGCCTACGACGAGAGGCGACAAAATAGGTTAAACCCTACAATAATTAATATTGTAGGGTTTTTCTTTTGTGGTAACCTGCTAAAACAGGAGCCGATTTGGACACGATAAACCAAAGTCAGACAAATTCCCGTACCAAATTATTCCTTATTTGACCTTATATGCCATCAATGCGTTTCCGTGACGGATAAAGAGAGTGCCGTTCACCACCACCGGATGTGCCCAGTGCGGTCCTTCGCCTTTGGTGATGCGGAATTGACTAATCACATCAAACTTTTCGACACTCGGTTTTATCAACCCTACCATACCCCGGCGTTCATCATATGCAATCATCATGCCGTCGGCAGCCACAATAGAACCTTTTCCGTTGGCGTCCCAAGGATTTTCAAACTTGGTTGCACCACTGTCCCAGTCTATACCTACCCAGTTGCCTGAATTGTTGTTCAACCAGTTGGAGCCGTAAATCACGCCATCCATTAACACATACCCACCGTGATGTGTATCCAGCGCATCGGTTTTCCATAACAGGCTGGCACTGGTTAGGTCATTGTTCAATTGTATCATATAGCCACCAATATCATAGCCGTGGCTGAAGAAGATTTTCCCATCTTTATAAAGCGGGGTGTTCGGAGCGATATTTGCCCAAGGACCATTTCCTCCCCATTCGCTGAATTGCCATTCAATCTTTCCGCTTTCGGGATTCACGCCAAACACATTGGAAGCGGTAGAGCCCACGATTTGCTGTTTCCCATTATGTCTGATGAGTAGTGGGGAAACATAAGCTCCGGTATCACCCAATGGATCGGTTTTCCATACCACCTGGCCGTTCTGTGTATTCAAGGCAACCATTGTTGTTTGATCGCCCGACGGGGTATAGATCACCTTGTTATCGAATACCAGCGGACATTCGGATGTGCCCCAATTGCCAGTTTTCCGTCCAAAAGTCGTTCCGCCGTCCACCTTCCAAACAATGCTACCGTCAGCGATATTCAGACAGACGATCTCGCCCGAACCACTAATTACATAGGCCTTGTCGCCATCAATGGCAGGCGTAGTGCGTGTCTCCGGATAGGAATCAGTCCAAGGTTTCCCATACTCCACCGAATAGATTTTCTTCCCATCCAACGTATAGGCGGAAAAAATCTCACCATTCTCAGCTTCATTCATACCAGTAATATATAGGCGGTCGCCTACAATCACCGGACTGGAATAGCCCTTCCCAACATCCAGTGTCTCCCACAGTTGCTCCGGCCCTGATGCAGACCAGCTTTTCAACAATCCGTTCTCTGGATAAATTCCATCACGCGTAGGCCCTCTCCAACCATAGGGAGTCTGAGCTACTACATTTCCAATCAATAGGCATGCGAACAATAGTACCATGCCGCATCTTTTCATTTTCTCTGTTTGCTTCATATATTTTATTAAAAATTGAGATATAACTATGTTAAAATTAGAATGAATTCTTCGCAAAAGGGGGGAAGGAATGCGAATAATAAAGACAATGTCATTCTGCTATCATGACAAGGCGAAAACCAACACTGATTCCGCGGTAATTTGGCGCATAGGATTTGCGGAAAGAGGTTCGCCAACTACCCGAGGTTTCATGAAAGCTACCGCTACGGACTACTTTTTGCGTTCCTTCAGCAGGGCCTTGCGGATCAATAGAGGGACTTTGTTTATAATAATTGTCATTATACCAGTCCGACACCCATTCCCATGCGTTCCCATGAATATCATACAATCCCCATGAATTCGGTTTCTTCTGCCCTACCGGATGTGTACCGCCGGTAGCAAAATCTTCGCCATACCAGGCATATTGTCCCAAATCGTTGGCATTATCACCAAAAGAATAGGCAGTAGTAGTTCCTGCACGCGCCATATATTCCCATTCGGCTTCTGTCGGGAGTCTATACCGATTGTGTCCCTCTTTTTCATTTAGTTTATGGATAAACTCTTGCGCATCCTCCCAAGAGACTGTAGCAGGATGAGAAGGGTGTGTTATTCGTTCCTTCATCCCCGGCTTATTGTATGTCTGGTTATCCGGAAACATGCTGAAAGGATTACTGCCCATAACCTCTTCCCATTGCGCTTGCGTCACTTCGTGTTTGCTCACAGAAAAGGGCTGGCTAATTTCCACCCTATGCTGTGGTTTTTCATTATCCAAAGCCTCTGCATCATGCTCCGAAGCACCCATAAGAAAACTTCCTGCGGGAATCGCTACAAATTCCATTCCGATGCTATTAACATAGAAATCATCTGTTGTCATTTCAATCGACTCAATAGCAGAGAGTTTATTAACCCATAAAATCAACAAAAAAATAACTATAAATCTCTTTCCCATATTGTGTTTTTATTAAGTCACACCTTACTTCCCATCTCATAAGCCTCTAACATGGCTGAGGTATTCGCTACATCCCCGATATTGGATACACCCCCACCGTAGACAATACCGCCCTCCCGAATATTGGTGTAACATCCGATGTAGTGACGAAAGCAGTCAATCATCGAAGATATTAATGCTCTATCGGGACCGGCACCGGTGGCGATCATATAGGCTGTTCGGTCTTTCCAAGTTTGGATAATCGCATATAGACGATCCATTGCCGTTTTCATCTGTGCGTTGAAAGTGTAGTAATAGACCGGTGAGGCAAAGACAATCACATCGGCATTCAACACCTTTTCATAGATATGCGTCATATCGTCGCGCTGAATACAATTTCCTCCATTATTCCGACAAGCGCCACAACCGATACAGCCTTTTATATTATTATCTGCCAGGTAGATTTTTTCAGTCGTATGTCCGGCTGCTTCCGCACCACGCATAAATTCGCCGCTCAGCACATCCGAATTGCCCCCTTTCCTCGCACTTGAAGCAAGCACTAATATTTTCTTTCCCATATTTTTTTCTTGATTAAATTGATTTGTATTTCCAATTACTTTCATACTGCTAACGCCCACAATACTGCCTAAGGCAAAAGCACTGATATGACTTAACGCTTTACGGCGATTCATTTTTTTACTTACTGGTGTGCCCATTTTGATAGTACCTAAATTGAATAGAATAACGCAAAAATAAAGCAAATAACCATCCCCTATCTTCTTTTCTGAATATCACGAAAGATAGCAGTGTGAAAACGAATTTTGAGATAAATTGGACGAAAAGCGATTTCCATACGAACTTCCTTTGTTGTTTAGCTACAAAAAGTGAAAGAGATAAAAGCGTTCTTATCTTCTATTAATATATGGTAATAATAGTATAGGAAAAAATTATGCAAAGAACTATAAATCAAATGCTATTTCAGGTATTACTTTCTAATCTCTTATCGAGATATTTTTTGAATAGAAGAAAGTTTGTATCTTTGCACCTGAAATAATTTTTAAGTCCAACGATTTATGTGTTGTGCATCCGTATAAATACCATATTGCGAGTTCGCCCCTCTAACCCTTGAGGAGCCTACGGTACTGAATAGGCAGTTTCTTTGTCTATCAGCAATCAGTACACGTTGTCGGATATGGGAAATCTCAGTTTTTTAATTTACTTTTTTATCAACCGTATATTGGTCTGTCAGTTTACTGATGATTGGTAGCTGATATCGTAATAATATTTGAGATTATGATTTACCCGGATAATTTTGAACAGAGAATCGGAATAGATTCAGTTCGCCAATACATAATAGAAAAATGCTCATGCCCACTCGGAGAAGAAAAAGTGGCAAATATGAGTTTTGCAACAGACTTTGCCACCATTACAAAATGGCTTGAACAAACCGGCGAGTTTGCACAAATCATACGTAATAAAGAAGATTTCCCTGCCGATTTCTTTTTAGATCTGCGTGATGCTCTACAAAAGGTGGAGAAAGATATTACTACATGGTTTGCCGAAGAAGAAATTTCAAATCTTGCAAACTCACTTCAAACAATCAGTCGTATCGTATCGTTTCTGCATCAAGCGAAAACAGATACAGGGAAAACAAAATATCCTGCCCTTACAACAATGGCAGATAAAATTAAACTGTTCCCTACTATTATCGAAAAAGCAAATTCGATATTAGACAAATCGTCTTGCCAAGTGAAAGACAATGCTTCACGCCGCCTTTCAGATATTCGCAGAGACAAAGCAGAAGCGACAAAAGCCGTTACACGCAATATGCAGAATGCAATTCGTGATGCCCAAAAAGCAGGACTTATCGGTAGAGATGCCAATATCAGTATGCGTGACGGACACATGGTTATTCCTGTGGATGCAGCTAACAAACGAAAAATTAAAGGACGTGTACATGACGGTTCAGGAAGTGGGAAAACCGTATTCATCGAACCCGAAGCTGTTGCAGAAGCAAACAACCGACTTCGAGAACTGGAAGCCGATGAACGCCGTGAAGTCGTAAAGATTCTTATTGATTTTGCCGACCTTGTTCGTCCCCATCTTTCAGACCTTTTCCGCTCGTATGACTTTATGGGCGAAATAGATTTCATTCGTGCAAAAGCATCATTTGGAGTTCGCATCAACGGCATTAAACCTGTTTTTGAAGACAAGCAACAGATTGAATGGTCGCAAGCCATACATCCTTTGTTGAATATTCAACTATTTCAGGAACGCAAACAAGCACATCCGTTAGACATTGTTCTTAATCAGGAAAATCGCTTGCTTATCGTTTCAGGAGCAAATGCCGGAGGTAAATCGCTTTGTTTGAAAACGGTTGCTCTATTACAATATATGTTGCAGTGTGGATTACTTATTCCTGTTCATGAAAGTTCAAGGACAGGTATATTCGAGCATATTTTCATTGACATTGGCGATGGACAAAGTATAGAAAACAGTTTAAGCACCTATACTTCGCACTTAACGAACATGAAGTTTTTTGTAGAACACAACAACAGCAAAACGCTAATTCTGATTGACGAGTTCGGTAGCGGAACAGAACCGCAAATCGGGGGCGCTATTGCAGAAACATTGCTCGATAGGTTTAATAAAAAGCGTAGTTTTGGAGTAATCACAACGCACTTCCAGAACCTGAAGCATTATGCTTACGAAACCGATGGGATTATTAACGGAGCCATGCTATATGACGCTGAAAAAATGCAACCGCTATACCGATTGTCAATCGGCAGTCCGGGCAGCTCATTTGCCGTTGAAGTAGCTACACGTATCGGACTTCCGAAAGATATCATTGTTGAATCGTCTGCCAAGTTGGGCGAGGATTTTATCAACATGGATAACTTCCTGCAATCAATCGCCCGTGATAAAATCTTTTGGGAAGATAAGCGGAAAGAGATTCAAAGCAATGTTCATACTGCCGTTGTAAATCAAACGCCTCAATCGCCAAAAGCAAAAGCAGAGATTGTAGTTGAAGAACTATCTTTGAAAGATATGCCAATCGAGAAAGGCGATAGTGTCAGATTGACTGGGCAAACTGCTGTTGGCGACGTTTTAGAAATGCAGGGTAAACAAGTTACAGTTGCTTTTGGGCAAATAAAAAGCACCGTATCGCTTGAGCGATTAGAACTTGTAAAGAAAAGAGTTGTATTTCTTCCTCATTAGTGAGTTAAACTTATGGTATTTTCCATAATTTCGGGTTTAATTCCCTTAAATACAAATAATTGCCATTTAAAATGGCTGTTTGTTTAAAAAGAAGTTGTAACTTTGAACCCAAGTCATATGCGGACATATCTGCCCATTTTGACGACAAAAATCGTTCTTTTACAAGCGTTGCTAAATCATTACCTATATGGTATGATTTGACGATAAAGTGCTAATAATGAATTACAATATGCGGTTAGGTTCGTAATCCGTCCGTTCCGCTTAAAGCCTACGATAAGAGGCGGCAAAAATAGGTTAAAGAGGGTGTACCTTATGATACACCCTCTTTTTTCTTTTTGTGTACTAAGACCTGATACTCTTTACTTCGTGTTTTTGTAGTAGAATGGTTCCATAGTTCAAAGGAACTATCACGGGTGCTTCAACATCTTCAGAGCAATTAACTAACTTTTGCCGCTGACCCTATATGCCTTTTAGAAAAGGATTGGGATAATATAAAACTTGATTTAATAGAGGCAGTTGAAAATATGAAATGAAATTCATTAATAGTTACTTTCGGGTGGCTATTTTTTTTGCTTTTTTATAATCTTAAAAGAGTGTTTTTATTTTGCCGCAATCTGTCCCTTCTCAAATTCCAATAATCTCTTTTTTCTCCACATACCTCCGCCATAGCCTGTAAGAGAACCATCTGCTCCGATAACTCTGTGACAGGGTAAGATGATGGATATTTTGTTTTTCCCGTTGGCATTGGCAACAGCTCTGACAGAAGAGGGTTTACCTAACAGTTCGGCTTGTTTTCCATAGGTTGTTGTACTGCCATATGGGATCTGCAACAAACCAAGCCAGACCTTTTTTTGAAACTCTGTACCAACTAAATCTAACGGGATGTCGAACGTTTTGCGTTCTCCTTTAAAATACTCGTCTAATTGCTTTTTGAGTGTGTCGAAGTGTGGGTTGTCGCCTTGTACAAGTGGGGCTTTGAATTGTTCGCTTAATTGTCGGAGTTCAAGGTCAATCAGTTTATAGTCTGCAAATTCGAACATACAAATGCCTTTATCTGTTGCGGCCGCGACCATCAATCCTAAATCGGTTTCGATATAAGCAACATTGACAATGTGTTTGTCTTTACTATTCTGTGGAGAAGTTCCGATCACGTTTTTGAACATATTACCGAATCCACTCAATGAGTCGTATCCCGAATCGTAGGCGATATCGGTTATGTTTTGTTCGGATTGAATACGTTGAAAGGCATTGTTTGCCCGAAACATTCGTTGATAGGCGTGAAAGGTTTGTTTGTAATTTTTTAAAAACCACCGGCGTACTTGATTCGGCTCTAACCCCATTTGCTGTAAATCGGAATCTTTTATTTTAACCGTTGGGTTTTCTTCCAGATGTTTCAGTAATAGCTTAATTCCATCGGGCGGATTTCCGACTCTCTCCAAAGGTTTACAGACTTTGCATGGTCGGTAGCCATTTTGCATTGCTTCACCAGCAGAGGAGAAAAATTCGCAGTTTTCTAATTTGGGCTTTGCCGGACAGGTAGGGCGACAGAATATCCCTGTCGTTTTTACTCCGACAACAAATACGCCCTCGAAAGAAGAATCCCTTTCAAGGAATGCTTTGTAAAAGATATCCCTTTCTGTTTCCATTTTAACGTTGTTTTAAATTGTCGCTCGAATCTTTGGGTGTATAATTTTTATAAATCGTTGAGCAAAGTTAAAGTTCTATTTATTCTCATGCAACCGAAAAATTGACAAACTCGCCGGTTATTTAATTTTTATAGTTTAAACATAAAATAGCTGTATCATTTTACCTGACACAGCTATTTATATATGTATAATTGATTGATACGATAGAATCAACTTATTTTATCGGGATACACAACTCTACGATCCAGGGGGTATCGGCATCCTGGGTATCACCGGCACAGCTGATGTACAATTCGAAATGATCGCGCAAATCGCATTCATATCCTTTTTCGTTGAAAGCGATATAGGCTTTTTGCCAGGCTTCGCCATATTCGGACATGACGACTTCTACCTGCATCACAAAATATTTGCCTCCGCTTATCGTGTAGTGTTGCATACCTTCACCGGGTTCAACACCTGAAAGATCTTCCAGACACGCTTTCGAACGTAATTGCTCCGCAGGAGTGCTCATCGGATCATCGTGGTAAACGCCGGCCATTTTAGGAATAGCTGCCCAAAGATTGTTAACTTCTGCCCAGGCGGCCAATTTTGCAAAAGCGTCACCAATACCTGAATAGTCTCCTATATGAGAAATTGCAATTGTATTAATCGGTTCGAGATTTTTAATTGTTGTACTGTTTATTTTCATACGTCATAATTCTAATTTTTGAATAATTTGTTTTATAATCTCTTTTACTTCAACCGGTTTTACGACCGTTGTTGTATCGGCATTGGCCAATACCCACCTGGCCAGAAGATCGAGTGAATACGCCATATAGGTTTGTTCTATCCGACCGTTTGTCAGTTCTTTTTCTGCTGTCAGCCCCATAAAAAAACATCTGTCGGCAAAATGTCTGGAGACTTCTTTACTGGTGTGCAAAACGACTTCTGTCAAACATTGCGGATCATCGTACCCAAGAAGTGCATCCAATGGGGGATGCTCTTTCGTATGTTTGTGACCTGTTGTTTTTATATTGCTGATACGATCAAGTCTGAACATCCGGTACTCTTCCCGCAGATGGCACCAGGCAGAAAGATACCAGCGGGGGTGTGAATAACTGATACCGACAGCTTCCAACGCTCTTTGACTTTTATCCCCTTCCGCATTGGTGTAGTCGACCTCCAGTATTAATTTATCGTTTATACTGCTTAGTATTAGATGCATCGAATTAGGCAAACCCTCTCCTGCATTCCGACTTTTAT
This sequence comes from Parabacteroides sp. PF5-9, assembly GCF_029893105.1. Classification (GTDB taxonomy): domain Bacteria; phylum Bacteroidota; class Bacteroidia; order Bacteroidales; family Tannerellaceae; genus JARXWG01. Next base: position 114,357 of record NZ_JARXWG010000008.1, read on the forward strand.
ATACTGCGATTGTATCGTCCATATTGTGCAGATAACCTTTGTCTACAGTCCGCAACGCAGCACGTATTTTATCCATTCCCTGACGGAAGTAGTTGCTGTTCTGTGTGTCGGTGAGTTGTTCGATCATCTTTTCGGCCGTAAGGAAGGCGATCGCTTCCTCCTTGGTAAACATCAGTGAAGGAAGTCGGTACCCTTCAACCAACGAATAACCGATTCCCGGATTACCACATATCGGCACTCCGGCTTCCAACAAGGTGTGTATGTCACGGTAAATTGTACGCAGGCTGACCCCAAAACGTTCTGCCATTTCGGAAGATTTTACCAATGGGCGTGATTGCAGTTGCACCAGTAATGCTGATATACGATCGATCCGGTTCAAAGTGATTTATTTATTTTGCGTCAAACATAATTGCCCAAAGTATGCCATAACGGTCAACCACTTCACCATATCGTTTGGCAAAAAAGGCTTCACCGAGTTTGCAATCTATCTTTTGCGCTCCTTCGGATAGTTTGATATACATCTCTTCTGCTTGGGTAATCGAATCGCAATGAAGAGTCAGCATATGTCCCCGGTTGCCGAAGTCACGTTTGTCATGTGGCAACGTATCGGCTACACTTATAGAACCTCCCGGGAAGGTGATACAACAGTGCAGGATCATCTGTTTACACGCTTCGGGAACCGGCATCTCCGGAGTAGGGGGCATGGAGTCGTAACGATATAAATTTTCTATTTTGCCGTTTAACACATCGGCATAAAAGTTGGCGGCTTTTTCCGCTTCTCCATTAAAAATAAGATAGGATGTTAGATTCATAATAATGTTATTTATTAATTAATTAATTACGACGCAAATGTACCCGTCCTGTTTGACAACAGTATGTCAGCAAGTTTTTTTTAATGCTCCAATCGTTTAGTTTTTATGGAAATGTCATGCGAAATACGGTTTGTTTTCCCGGTTCTACGTGTACAGTAAGTTCTCCGCCATGAAGTTGCATAATACGTCGGGATAAAGGGAGTCCGATTCCACTTCCTTCTTTTTTGGTCGAATAGAAAGGGATGAATATCTCTTCCAACCGGTCTTGTGGAATGCCTTCCCCGTTATCGGTTACCTGTATAAATGAGAAAGTCGTTTCTTTTCCTGCTTCAACGTGTATCTGCGGTTCCGGGTTCTCTGTCGTTGCCTGTAGGGCGTTGCGGATAAGGTTGATCAATGCCAGGGTTATCAGGTGCTGGTCGAGTTGTATCACCATCTGTTTCGGAGAACTATAACGGATATATTTACTACCCTCTTCGGAACTCAATAACCGGTCGAGTTTATCAAATAAAACACGGATTTCAACCGTTGTCAGAACCGGATCAGGCAGGTGGGTCAATCGGTGGTAGGCATTCAGGAACGTATTCAATTGTTGTGTCTGCTGATGAATGGTTTGTAATCCGTCAATTGTTCCTTCTTTCCCGTATTCATCGGTATATTTGATCAGATCGGCCGACAAAGAGGCTATCGGGGTAATAGAATTCCTGATCTCGTGTGTCAGTACCCGGATAATGCTTTCGTAATAAAACCGCCGTTCCTCCAGTTCCGTCTGATTGGCTTCAAAATGTTGCATAATCCGGTTCATCTCCCGAAGTAATCCATGCAGAAATTTATCATTTCCCTTTTCCGAAAACGACTGGTGAAACCGAATATTGAAATCGTTATTATTGATCGCACTGAAGAAACTTTCCAGCTGACGATCTGTCTTTTCCATTTTCCTTACCAGCATAATGGCCAGGGTTACGATGATTATAAGACAGACAAAAGCAAGAAAAATGGAAGTTCGGCTGATCAAAAGCCAGGCTCCTGCAATCGAGAATAACACAATCCCAGCTATCCCACTAATAATGACCCGGTGTAATCGGCGATTCAGCATGCATTTTAGCTTTTGGCGGTTAAAGATTATATTTCTTCAGTTTATTGTATAAGGTTTGTCTGCTGATATTGAGTTGCTGTGCAGTCAATGTCAGGTTACCTTTTTTCTCAGTCATAACGGTTTGAATAAATTGCTTCTCGATATCATCCAATGTCAGAGAAGTGGAAGCTGATGACTCTGTTTCATCAAAGAGAAAGTCATCTGCCGTTAACTGCATCGCATTATTCAGGAGCATCGCTCGTTCAATGCTTTGCTCTACGCTTAAAATGTTTCCGGAAAGCAACTGAGTGGCCAACTTATCCCGTGCCTCACGATCCACAGAAGGGAATGGCTTGCCATAAGCCGTTGCATATTTTTTCAGGAAAAAATCGATTAATTGCCTTACTATATTCGCTTCATCGGGCGTTGTTTGTTTATATCTCTCATCGACTGATGCGTGTGAAACAACAGTTCTGTTTTTCTCTATCCTTTTCTCCCAGGCTGCAATTACTGTAGCGACAAGTTTCTCGTTCTCCCAAGGTTTAATAATAAAGTCTGCCGCCCCTTTTTTCAACGAAGCCACTGCCAGTTCTATATCACCGAACGCAGTGATCAAAACCACTTCCGGCGGGTTACTGCGTTCCCGAATCCTGTCGAGCCAGAAAAGCCCTTCGCCTCCTGTCTGTTTGCCGGTACTGAAATTCATATCAAGCAGTACCACATCCACATCATTTTCACGTAATAAAGCGGGAAGCAAAGTCGGAACCTGCACGGTCAGTACGGTTTTGAACTCACGCGAAAGAATCATACGAAGCGTTTTCAGTACCGTTTCGTTATCGTCTACTATGATGATTTTACCTGTGTGCATATCCTTTACTACAAACGTACAATTTAATTAACACTATGCAAAATACACCGGATTCAACTTATTATATAGTTTATAGGCAAACATCTTCCGTTCATGTCAAAAAATTAGACGATTTACACATCATTACTTCAAAGAATGCTATTTTTATTGGCAAGCAGACAGAGACTGATTAGTTTTGAAATCAGTAAAAACAAGGATATGCATCTATCATTCAAATTGATCTTTCGCAGTTGGAGACGTAATAAGACGTTTACTGTGATCTCCATCCTCAGCTTGGCAGTTGGTATTGCGTGTACCAATCTACTGTTGGCTTTTGTGATTCATGAATACAATGTAGAGGCTGGTAATCCGAACAGAGACCGGATCTATACCCTTGTTCAGGATTCTCCCTTTCAGTCGGGCGATCAGGTCTTTTGGGTCTCCGGCGATATACCTCCCATGATAAAGGATCGTTATCCGGAAGTTGAAGATTATCTCTGTCTCACTTACATGTATATGACTAAGATTACCGTGGGCGAATCGATCTACGATCCGTTAACGTTTATACATGCCGACGCCTCTTTTCCTCGTTTCTTTCCTTACCAGACCCTTGCGGGAAACCTGGAAGAAGCATTGACAGCACCCAATAAAATTGCATTGACGGAAGCTACTGCACATCGGTTCTTCGGAAAAGAAGACCCGATCGGCCAAAATATTTATGTCAACCATTCAGCCGAAAAAGGAACGATGTATCAGGTTGTAGCTGTTATAGCCGCCAATGATCAGTCTGCCCTTTCGTTTGACGGTATCACTTCCATGGCTCAGAAATCCGGTGGACAATCTTTTCTTTTAATGAATCAATCCATAGACCCGGAGGCATTTGCCCTTCGTCTGAAAGAAGATGGTATTCACCCCTTTATGGGAGATAAAGGACGTTATTATCTGTATACTTTACAGGAAAGCTTCTTCAGGGGGCACGAATATAAAGGGCTGTATTATCCACATATCATGAAACAAAACAAACTGACCCTGGATATTGGATTGTTCTCTGCGTTGCTCATCCTATTGATTGCCTGCTTTAATTATATCAATCTTAATTTTTCACGCCTGTTGCACCAGGTGAAAATGATACATGTTCAACGACTAATGGGTGCTTCTCGCATCGATATCGACAAACAATTATTTTTTGACACCTTTTTGACTGTATTTATCGGCTTTCTATTCTCATTACTTATCATGTATGACTTGATTCCGGCTTTCAACTCCATACTATCGGGTCAAATGGAAGTCTCTTTCATCTTCAGTGGACAGGTCATGCCTGTATTGATCGGACTGATACTTATTCTTTCCGTCTTGCCGGCCATTTATGTAAGCCGTAAGATCGGTGCCCTTTCCCGGCAACGTTATCTTGATCTGACCGGCGGGAAAAACAGACAGGGTATTATTGCGACATTATCTGTCGTGCAATTCACCATTTCTATTGCTTTAATCATCGCAACCCAGACGGTCAACAACCAGATCGGATTGATCAGTCAGGGGGGAGAAGCGTATCAGGGACTGATCGAAATAGAAAGTGGTGAGCATGCGAAAGCGTTCGTCGAAGAGTTGCGTACCCATCCCGAATTAGGAGAGATCAATACAGCCGGGTTACCTTTGTTTAACTATGGTATCCGAGAGATCGCCGTTGTCAATCCTGACGAAAGCGAAACGGTTTTGACCTTAGTGCAATTATATTGGGATACAGCTTTTTTGTCCACTTTCCATCTCGGATTGCAGCAAGGTATACAACCGGAAGAAGCCCTTACTTATTTCTCCCGTCCGGTTTACATCAATCGACGTTTCGCAGATCTGTTTGTTGAGAATGGTGAAAATCCGATCGGAAAGCCGGTAAAGAGTTATGATAAAGCGTTTGATCACGGGAATAAGGAGGATGGTTCAACAGAAAATCCAATCACCACCATTGCGGGAGTTGTGGATAACTTCTTTATCGGTTCGCTGGAACAAGAGGTATCTCCTACAATTATTCATATAAATAATCTGGTAGACAAGTATAATGTGGCTTATTTTCGTTTAAACGACAATCATCCGGAGCGTTTGAGCCAGGTCAAACAAATCTGGGAAAAATATCATCCCGGTCAGCTATTCACATACAAACATGTATATGAGGAGTTCGTCTCCTTTAACCAAAAAGCGTTTGGATTGGCAGACCTGTTACTTATGTACTCATTGATCAGCATCTTCCTCACCTGCTTCGGACTTTTCGGGATCGCATTGTATGCAGCCGAACAACGCACCAAAGAGATTGGTATCCGGAAAGTGAATGGAGCCACAACCTGGCAAATCGTCGGTATGCTTAATAAACAATTAATCATGTGGATCAGTATAGCCTTTGTTATTGCAGTTCCGGTTTCGTGGCTTCTCCTGAACAGGTGGTTGCAAGGATTTGTCTATCGTGCGGAGATTTCTGTAGGCATATTCGTATTGGCTCTGTTTGCTGTAACCGGCATCGCATTATTGACTGTCAGCTGGCATAGCTTCAGGGCAGCATCCAGCAATCCGGTGAAAGCGTTGAGAAATGAATAAATAAATCCTTAAAATGCCATGAAACATATCTCTTTTAAACTGATATTCCGAAGTTGGTCACGTAATAAAACGTTTACTGTGATCTTCATCCTCTTAGCATGATGCAGGGGATATACCGAGCGAATTATAAACATGTTTGATGGAGGATTGATCACAGAAAACAGGTCCTAAAAATAAATGAAAATCTATATACATTATGTTTACACATTATTTTAAAATGGCTTTGCGCAATATGCGAAAACACAAAACGCAGTCACTCACTGGCATTTTCGGACTGGCATTCGGACTTGCCTGTTTTGTTCCGGCGCTTTACTGGTTTCGCTATGAGACATCATATGATAATTTTTATGAATTATCACAAGATAGTTTTCGTGAAAAATCAGATGATTATTTTTATCCTGATGCAGACAAGATTTACCGTGTTTATTCTGTAGATAAGCAATCCGGAAAAGTAAACGAACTGGTTTCAGGTATTTTAGAAAGGAAATTACGTGAACAGTTTCCAAGCTTGCAATCTTCTACGGTCTTTTTTATAGAACAAGATCGTTGCAAATCGAACGAATCCTCCAATTTACAATTACAGACTGTTTTTACAGATAGTACCTTTTTGGATGTTTTCCCTCAAACAATTATTAGTGGTGATGCACAGAACCCATTGCAGGCTTTAAACAACATTATTCTTACAGAATCTGCAGCAATCGGTTTGTTTGGAGATGTTGAAAAAGCTATCGGACAGACAATAAAAAGTACGTTATACACAAGATTTTCGCCGTACATAGTTACTGCAGTCATGAAAGATCCTCCTCCTAATACTAATATATCGTTCAGTGCGATCCTTTGTCATGAACAGCTAACACTGCAAAAATCTTTTGTAGAAAGATCTGTAGAGCAAATATGGGCATTAGCGAACTTGTCGATGTACGTAAAACTATCTTCTGGAACAAATACCAATGAGTTAGTAAAAGAACTCAATCATTTTGCCTCAAAGTTAGACTCAAAAGCCCAAATGGAGTTACGGATGATGCGTATAAGCAACATACGTCACCAACTAAATGCAGATGTGCCATTCACATTAAACTTTATACATATACTCTTTGCATGCGGATTATTATTACTAATTAGTGCTCTTTACAATTTCCTAAACTTATATCTTGACATTTTCCGCCAACGCGACCATGAGTTACGTTTACGTACAGTACATGGAGCTTCACACTTTCAACTCATTCAGCAAATGATGATTGAACTGACCTGTGCCATTTTTATGGCATTATTACTGGCAGGTTTCCTTATTGTTATAACTCGTCTTGCGTTTTCCGGAATGTTCAAAATAGATATTGACATATCGCAATTAATGCTGGATTTTGTGATTTGTTCAATCGTAGTGATGGGGTTGATATTGTTTATCAGCGTTATTATTTTCGGGCGATTGAGCCGGTTGGCTATTCGCTATCAGTCGAAAGGAAAGACAAATGACAAGACGACTTTACGTCGCACGGCAGCTATTTCACAACTCGTTGTAAGTATTTCATTTATTGTAGCAGCATTAGTCGTTACAATTCAAATGAATTTTATTAACCATAAAGATTTAGGATTCGATAGTGCGGGAATCATACACGTATCAGGAATAACTACGATTCCAATGGATAAAGCGGCTTCCATCATGTACGGAATGGCAGCTATCCCGCAGATCGAGAATTATTCTTTTACCCACTTCGAACCGCAACAGAATGTTAACTCTTCGAGTTTGACGGATAAAGTAGAATGGGCAGGAAAACAGTCATCTGATAACAATATATTCCTACGAATCCCGACTGACAGCCGATTTGCTTCCACATTCAGGTTAAATATGGTTATTGGGAAATGGTTGGATGAACTTGGAGGAAATAATATCGTTCTCAATGAGGAAGCTGTTCAAGTGATGGGACTTAAAGAACCGATAGGCAGTGTTGTTCGTGTTGATATGCAAGAATATACAGTAGTGGGTGTAGTAAAAGATTTTCACACATCATCACTGCGTAATCGCATCCTCCCAACAATCTTTTTTAATTCAAAAGGTCTGGTAGATATCTTGTATATCCGTGCAATTGACAAACAAGAACAAGATGTGATACAACAATTAAATACGCTTATAGCCGGAGAAGGTGATGTGAAATTTACTCCTCTTCAACAAATATATGATCAATTAAATAGTTCTGAAGAGGTTGGCATGCAATTATTCTCTGTATTGGCAACGGTTTGTTTATTGATTTCGCTGTTTGGTGTTTATGCTGTAGCTGCCGCAGCCACTCAGTGCCGTCGTAAAGAAATAGCCATTCGCAAAGTGGTTGGAGCAGAAGTTGAAACAATTGTGCAACTCTTTTTGAGAGAATACACTTTATTGGTGGTTTTTGCAGCAGGCATAGCCTTGCCATTCGCATATCTGGCTATGAATCATTGGTTAGAAGGATATGCTTATCGTATCCACATCTCATGGTGGTTATTGATAAGTGTGTTAATTGGAGTCACTCTATTAGTTTTGCTAACCGTATTAGGTTTGGTGTTAAAAGCAGCTAACCGGAATCCTGGTGAAGTAGTAAAAAACGAGTAAAATAGTTATTATGCACAGCAACAAAGTTGATTGTAGATTGTGTAATATCTTCTACATAATCACCAGTGTTTGGTTATAACTTTACTTACCGTCAGCTGGCATAGCTTCAGGGCAGCATCCGGCAATCCGGTGAATGCGTTGAGGGATGAGTAAGGATGTTCCATCAAAAAAATATCAATTCAGGGGGTGTTGATTATGTTATTTTGTTGTTAAAAATGACAGATTTGTAACTTAAATCATGAAAAACGTATTTTTTGCTAACGCGTGTTTTGGTGATTTTGAATAAAATAGGCGCTGTTTTTTTATATTTCAGGTAAAAACATGCTGATCACTATTTATTTGAACTGGATGATCCAACAAATTCATCTAAGTGATTTTTTAAATGATGCAGAAGACCTTGGAGGAACATGCAAATACTTTTATAAAGTCATTTAGATGATTTTTTTTAGGGTTTGAAATGGCCGGAAAACAGACTCGAAATCGGCCGTTTTTTTTCTGGAGCAGTACTTTTTTTAGATCGATAAAAATAGCTTATATTATATGAAAATCAAGACTTTTTGTAAAAATAAACTCCAAATCCATGCGTTTTTTTCGGATCGCTTTGTGGTGGCTGCCAAACAGACAAATGTCGAAGGGGATAAAATGACAAAGTGTTCGTACTGACAAATTGATCATGTAGTCTTGATTAAAGGAGAGTGATCAATTTTTTATAGTCGTATTTGGGTATATAATACATTTCTACCTGATTATTATCTGTTATCTCCTCCAAAAAGCGTATTTTTGGACGCTAAAGTTGATCAGAGGTGAAAAAGCTTAGAGCTAATTATTTATTAAAGGCACTCCTGCTGGTTCTCTATATAGGATTCTATGTAGGGAATACGACTTTTGTCCATACTCACCACTATCTCTCTTACTCAGTTACTCACTCCCATCCTTTTCTGAAAACGACCGATGGAGTGCCCGATCATGGGCATGACAAAGCATCGTTGGATACGATCGACCAAATTAATACGATTGTGATCGACTTTGTACTGTTCCTGTTCGCTTTAGGAATAGTTGGTCTGTTTTTCACTACGCTTATACAGCAACCCCGTTCCAACATTGTATTTCGGGTTGTTAATGGGTACAATCTACGTGCCCCTCCTCTGTTCTCCTGACATTGGGGTAAATGAATTTGTAAATCCGGAACATACATCCGATCGGAAGATCGGTCGTGCCATCAGACAACAGAAGGCTGTTTCTGTTTGGGCATCTCTGTTTAGATGATACAAATTTACTAAACGACAGGTTGTCTCCTGTCGATGATCAATAGAGGTATAAATTTACAACACAACACATTATGAATAAATACATCGGAGCATTCGCCTGTATGTTGCTTCTGGCAGCATGCGGTAGCCAGGATGCTACAAAAGAAAATGGTCCTTTACGAGTAGAAGGGGAGACCATTATTGTAGAGGGAAATTCACCAATACTAAAGCAGATTGTCGTAGAAAAAACACAATTAGAAGAGTTCTCCTCGGAGTTCCGGACAGTCGGAACCGTGCGCCCTGTTTCGGGTAAATATGCCGAAATAACACCTCCTTTCGCAGGAAGAGTAAGCAAATCTTTTGTCCAGCTGGGGCAGAGAGTGGGAGTTGGGGCTCCTGTTTTCGAACTGAGTTCATCGGAATTTTATGAAGCAACAAAGGCGTACTTTGCCGCACAATCGGCCAATGAGCTGGCCCGGAGAAACCATAACCGCCAGAAAGAGTTAGTGGCTAATGGAGTAGGTGCACAAAGAGAGTTGGAACAGGCGCAGAGCGAAGCGGATATCGCCAGTCAAGAGTTTGAACAGGCCAAAGCTATTCTACAAATATTCAATATCGATCTCGCTACCCTCCAAATGGGTAATTCCCTGAAAGTGGTTTCACCCATTTCCGGCGAGATTGTGAAATACAATATCACTATTGGGAACTATATCAAAGAAGATTCCGAACCGCTGGCTGTCGTAGCCGATCTGTCACAGGTTTGGGTCGCTGCCCTTGTGAAAGAAAAGTATTTCGGATCGATCAAACAAGGCGATCGAGTAGAGGTTTTTACCAGTGCCGATCCCGAAAAAATCATATGGGGAACGATTTATCATATCGGTAAAATACTGGATGAAGAAACGCGTTCACTCGAGGTGATCGTACAATGTGATAATACCGACAGTGAGTTGAAACTCGGCATGTTCTGCGAGGCACATTTCTTAAGCGCCCCGACAAAGGCGATTATTCTGCCTTCAACTGCCATTATGCAGGAAGAGGAGAGCGACTATCTGTTTCTGGAAGTCGAGAAAGGTAAATACATCCGTCGTAAAGTAGAAACGGAGTCTGTCAGTCCCGAGAGTGTGCGTATTCTCAGTGGGCTGAGCGAAGGAGAACAAGTGGTGACCAAAGGGGGCATCTATCTAAATATATAAGACGATGGAAAAACTGATGAACGCCCTGGTACAACGTCGCTGGTTGATGTTGACCCTATTTGTATTGCTTTCGGGCATCGGAGTCTATTCATGGCGCCAGTTGGCCATCGATGCTTATCCCGATATTGCCGACGTAGCGGTCGGAGTAGCCACGCAGGTTCCCGGATTGGCTGTTGCCGAGATCGAGCAGCAGATCACGATCCCATTGGAACGTGAACTCAACGGTATTCCGCGTCTAAAGATTATGCGGAGTAAAAACTTCTTCGGAATATCCAAGATTACCCTTGTTTTTGAGGATGGAACAGACGACTACTGGGCTCGCCAGCAGGTACTCGAGCGGATCAACGATATCGATCTGCCTTTCGATGCCAAACCGGGACTCGACCCGCTGACCTCGCCAACAGGTGAGATATTCCGCTATGTGGTGGCTGGAAATAAAAGCCTGCGTGAACTGACCGAACTGAATCTCTGGCAGATTATTCCTCGATTGCGACAGATCCACGGTATCGCCGACGTATCCAATTTCGGTGGTATCACGACACAGTTCCAGATTGAGATAGACCCCAATAAACTCACCAAATACAACCTTTCGCTCAGCGAAGTGACCGAGTCTATTGAGCGAAACAACTCCAATGCGGGCGGTAGTACGCTTATCCGTGGAGATTTAAGCTATGTGGTGCGCGGTGTGGGGTTGGTGCGCGACTTGCAGGATCTTGGAAACATCGTTGTCAAGACCGTTGGCGGAACGCCTGTCTATATCAAAGACCTCGGCGAACTCAAATACGGAAACCTGGAACGTAAAGGTATCATGGGATATGTCGACGACGAAATAAACTATGAAGACGGCGTACAAGGAATGGTGCAACTATTACGCTACGAGAACCCGTCGAAGGTGCTCAAAGAGATCAACAAAACCATCGATGAACTGAATAAAGAGGGCCTACCAAAGGGCGTGAAGATACACACCTTCTACGACCGGACAGAATTGGTCGATGCAACACTCGACACCATATCGCATACCCTTTTGTTTGGTATACTGTTGGTTATCGGCGTATTGATTATCTTCCTCGGAAGTCCGAAAGGAGCCTTATTGGCGACCATCACCATTCCCATCTCACTGTTGATTGCGTTTATCCTGATGTGGCTGACCGATATACCGGCCAACCTGCTTTCGCTGGGCGCCATTGACTTTGGTATTATTGTAGACGGCACGATTGTGATGATGGAGACCATCCTCAAAAAACGGGAAGACAACCCCAACGAACCATTGAAAATATCAAGTATTGCCCGACGAACGGCCGAAGTAGCCAAACCGATCTTCTTTGCTACGCTGATTATCATTATCGCTTATCTGCCATTGTTTGCATTCGACCGGGTAGAACAAAAGCTCTTCACCCCGATGGCATTCACATTGAGTTATGCGCTGTTGGGTGCGTTGGCATCGGCATTGATCCTGATCCCGGGGCTGGCTTATATGGTCTATAAAAAACCGCAGAAGGTTTATCACAACCGTTGGCTTGAACGCCTGACAGCGATGTACAAAAAACAGACGGCGAAAATTATTGCGGCTCCTAAAAAGTTAGTGGCTCCCATGGCTGCTATCCTGGTGGCGGTGGTTGCACTTTGGATCATGGTTGGAAAAGACTTCCTGCCTCATCTGGACGAAGGAAGCATCTGGCTTCAGGTGCAGCTTCCCCCGGGTATGTCACTCGAGAAATCGTCTGAGATGGCCACTGCGCTCCGCGAACAACTCCGGAAATACGACGAAGTAAGTTATGTCATGACCCAAACGGGGCGTGATGACGAAGGGGTATGTCCGTTCTCCTTTTCACATATCGAGGTCATGGTCGGGCTCAAGCCGTATGATACTTGGAAAAATGGCCGTCGGAAGACAGACCTGATTGCCGATATGTCGGCTATGGTTGATACGATGCCCGGTTACGGCGTAGGCTTCTCGCAACCGATCATCGATATGGTGATGGATCAGATTGCAGGAGCGCATAGTGATATGGCGATCAAAATCTACGGCGAGGATATTACCGAGAGCCGGCGTATTGCCGAAGAGGTGATCAAAGTGGTCAGCGAAGTACCGGGCGCGGCCGATATAGGTATTATGGAAGAACCTTTCCTGCCACAGCTTCAGATAGCGGCTGATCGCGACAAAGTGGCTCAGTACGGACTCAATATTGCCGATGTTGCCGAATTGATTGAAGTGGCTATCGGGGGTAAAGCCGTTTCGCAGGTCTTTATCGACAGTAGGGTCTACGACGTGATATGCCGTTACAACGATATTTCGCGCGACACACCGGAAAAGATAGGTGCGTTGATGCTTACCTCCGGATCGGGGACAATGATACCGCTCTCTACCGTAGCTGAGATCAAAACGACCATCGGCCCGAGCATGATCTCCCGTGAGATGAACCAGCGGTTTGTCACTGTACGTGTAAACCTGCGCGGACGCGACCTGACTTCATTCTTCAATGAAGCCCAATTGAAGATAGAAGAGAATGTACAATACGACCACTCCAAGTTCCGCTTCCATTGGGACGGACAGTTGGAGAATCAGCGCCGGGCATACGGTCGTCTGGCGGTAGTTGTGCCTATCACATTGGCGGTCATGTTCCTGTTGTTGTTCTTCAATTTCGGCAAGTTCCGCCAGGCAGGGTTACTTATCGGCATGTTGCCGCTGGCTGTTTTTGGAGGGGTATTGGCGTTGGTATTGCGTGGGATGACCTTTAATGTATCGTCGGCAGTAGGCTTTATCGCCCTTTTCGGACTCTCCATTCAGAACGGAGTCATTATGTTATCCCACATTAATGTGTTGAGGCAGAGAGGACGGGCATTGAAAGAGGCCGTTATCGAAGGTGCGTCGCACCGATTAAGACCGATGATGATGACTGCCACCGTAGCGATCCTCGGACTATTACCTGCTTCACTCGCAACAGGTATCGGCTCGGATGTACAACGCCCGTTAGCCACCGTCATTGTCTACGGATTACTATTTGCCACGGTATTCACGCTCTTTATTCTCCCGACGCTCTATTATTTAATGGAACGGTATTACGAAAAGAAAGAGGCTTTATCACCCCAAAAAGAAGATTAATATGAAGATTATCCTAAATACAATATCAGTCGCTGTCGTTCTGCTCTGTATGGCGACGGCGACCCGGGCGCAACAAGTTGTGCCGATGAGTTACGCTGAGTATATGGAAAAGGTAACCACGGGCAATATCGAATATGCAGCCGAGAAACTGAATGTAAATATCTCAGAGGCAGAAGTCGTGGCATCGAAAGTCTTTAACGACCCGACCCTGGCCGTCTCCTATTTCAATAATAGTGAATGGGATATGGAAATGGGATACGGAACGGAGATCGAACTAAGTAAAGTGTTCACCTTCGGCAAACGCAAAGCCGGGATCAACCTGGCAAAAAGCGAAAAAGAGTTGACCCAAGCCCTATTGGCCGACTATTTCAGGAACCTGCGAGCGTATGCCACTATATCCTACCTGGAAGCAGTTAAGCAATACGAGTTGCATCAGGTCAAACAAGACTCCTATACCACCATTCGGCAATTGGCCGTAAGCGATAGCATACGCTATGCCGTAGGCGAGATTATGGAAGTCGATGCCATACAGACCCGTCTCGAAGCCGAGCTGTTGCAAAACGAGCTGTTGCAATCCCAAACGGAACTGTATAATGCCTTTGCCGAATTGAATCTCCTGACCGGAAGTTCAGCATTGGACACCGTTTTTCAACCCAAAGCGACGCTGCAAATGATCCCGCGTGATTTCATGTTGAGCCAACTGGTTTCTACCGCTCTCGACAACCGCTCGGATTTGGTAGCGGCTATGAAGAACAAAGAAGTCGCTTCCCGTGCGTTGACTCTGGTGCGCCGCGAGCGAAATACGGAAATCGAGCTCTCTCTCTCGGCCAACCTCAATGCACGTGTAGACAATGAAATCGCTCCGGCTCCTTCTTTCACCGGATACGCGGCAGGAATAGCGATCCCCCTGAAGTTTTCCAACCTAAACAAAGGGAATGTCAAAGCGGCTAAGATACGGCAGCAACAGGCTGAGATCCAATATCAACAAGTCGAGTTGCAGATACAAACCGAAGTAATGCAGTCTTACCACCGTTACCAATCATTAGCTACGCAGGTCAAACGTTACCAAGAGAGTTTGTTGGCAGACGCCCGGAAGGTAATCGACGGTAAGCTGTTCAGCTACAGCCGCGGCGAAGTTTCCCTACTTGAAGTATTAGACGCCCAGCGCACCTATAACGATGTACAGGCGCAATATATTGAAACACTGTTCAACCATGCCACCGCGTTGGTAGAGTTGGAAAGGGATGCCGGCATATGGGATATTGAGTTGTAACAATAGGTAAAAAGTACTAATCCAAATCTTTGTAATATGGTCTGTCCTTGAGAAAATCGTCATAGAGTTTACGCATTTCATCGATTTCATCGATCATAAAATGGTTCAGTTCCGATTGCTCAAAAGAGTTCAACAGAGCCGTTTGATTAATCGCCTGATACTCGTCAAGGGTTTTTAAGTAGTTGATCGTATGGTCATGGAATGCTGCGAAAACTTTGTCTGCTTGACTGAAAACCTCAAGGATGGACTCTATTTCCGTGTAGTGATTTTTAATAAACTCAAGAGAGAAAGTGATTATTGCTGAACTCTGTTTTTGTAAATTGGTTAATCCGTGAATCGCATTTCGAAATCGGACAACCCCTTCAATCCGAAAAGGGAATGACAGGATATATACTGCCGGAAGATGTATCTCATTTAAAATTTCGGCGATAAGAGCGACTGTGCAACTTGAACTATAACCTCCCATCCCAACCAGTACTATGGCCATGCGGTATGAGCCGAGTTTATTTTTTATTTGATCTTGAATGGCTGAAATGCCGTCTTGTATCTCTTTTTGACGGTTTTCGTATTTATTAACGATACAACACCCTCTTACCACAGGGATAAATAGTTTGTTCTCTTCAGGGAAATTTTTGTAAAAAAGAGCGATTTCATCGGCATCTATCAGCATCGGAGTCGTGTTTCCCGATCTGATATGGCTAAATACATTCGAAGCACCCTCCCCAATCGTAATTGTAACGATATTTTTCATCTTTCAATCTGTTTGACTTTTGAGATCTCTTGATTCTTCTATGAAACCTCAAAAATAGAACTTATAACCGGATATTCATACCCCATAAATGAGGCGTTTCTGACTCTCCTTGTTTTAGAGCCTATTTAGTCAGAATAAAAAAGTGTTGGATCCTTTTTTTTACTCTTTTCGATCCTTTATTTGATTGCTGCTGATCACTTTTCTGTTAGAGGTACCTCTAAATGATTTTAGACGTACCTCTAAACAGATTTAGACGTACCTCTAAATTGTTTTAGACGTACCTCTAACAAAAA
>NZ_JARXWG010000009.1 GCF_029893105.1 Parabacteroides sp. PF5-9
GCTGTAACGAATACTGCCATTTTGTTTCGTTTCTAACATAAGTTTACTTTTGTTGAATGACAACCTATTTCAGGACAGGACAGGTACGTCTAAAATAATTTAGAGGTACGTCTAAATCTATTTAGAGGTACGTGTAAAATAATTTAGAGGTACCTCTAACAAAAAACAGACCTGGGTGTAACAAAAAAACAGACAGATTGATGTTTTTATCTCTATAGGATGATGCAAAAAAGGCATGCTGATTTTTCAAAAAAACAGCTAATGGGTAAATATGCGAAACAAAAAGATGGGAGATTCAATCAGTCGGCACGGCTCATCACCAACTTACCATGTTTTATACCCTTAATGGTCGTTAATCGATCGGAAAGTTCAGTCAAACGGTGTGCTGTTCCCAAGACTGTGACGATATGCAAACAGAAATTCTGATTCACATAATATTGAGAAGAAGAGAGGATCACATCCTGGTAATTCTGTTGGGCAGCAGTAATTTTTGAGGCGATCTCCTTTTTGATCTGATCATACATAATAATAATAGTACCGGCAACGATATGGTTGCATTGCCACTTTTTCTCTGCTAAATTTTTTTCGATCAAAAAACGGATCGCTTGAGAACGGTTGGAAAAACCGTTTTCTTCGACATATTGGTCTAACGACTCCAACAGGTCATCTTCCAGAGATACTCCAAAGCGCTTCAGTGACATTTGATTCGTATTGTTTGTGTTTGTAAAGATAAAACTAATTCTTTGAAATCACGGAAAACTATGAATTTCCGATTATTTTGACCACACCAGATGGGGTTTGTTTAAAAAATCAAAAAATAGTTGTTCGTATGATAATAATGTTTTCCTTTGCATTAAACAAATGTTTAAAACAACCATTTAAAACAGATGCTTAAAACAAAAGCCGACTCAGAAGTAAAAGAACGGATCCTCAAAGCGGCACGAGATCTGTTTATTGAGAAAGGGTATAATGGAACAAGTATACGCGACATAGCTACCGCCTCCGGCACCAATGTGGCTATGGTCAATTACTATTTTCATTCCAAATACAACCTGTTTGAGATTGTTTTTGAAGATGCTTTTACCGGTCTTCAGGAAAAAATATTTTCAACGTTAACATCCGATCTTCCGTTTTTTGAATTAATCGAAACAGTCATTGATTCCTATTACGAGATGCTACTGGAATATCCTCAGATCCCCATATTCATCTTAAATGAAGTCAATCAGAATCCGGAGCGATTATCGGATAGGATCAGAATAACAAACCCTCACAATGCGTTTGCCAAAATATCTGAAAGGATCAAAGAAGAAGAAAAGAGAGGTACCATCCGGGAAACACCACCGATCGATTTGTTGTTAAATCTCTTATCCCTCTGTGTATTCCCGTTTATACTAAAAAATTTAGGTTCTAATGTTGCCAACGTTTCACCCGAAGAATACACGGTAATGATAGAAAAACATAAAAAATATGTCATCCAATTTGTTATTAATGCATTAAAAAAGTAATTCCTTTTTTTGCTTTTATATTAAACATTGGTTTAATGGGAGGAGTCTGTCATGAAAGTCAAAAAAAATGTTTGTAGAATAGGAATCGATGTGGGTTCTACTACACTGAAATTGATCGTTTTAGATCACAAAGACAACGTTATTCACAAAGCTTATCGTCGTCACAAAGCGAATATCACCCCTATATTAGCTGCAGAATTAAACGATATCATCACGCAATTTCCCGATCTGAGTTTTTCAATAAACATTACCGGATCAGCAGGTTTAGGGATAGCCGAACGAATCGAGATCCCTTTTATTCAGGAAGTTGTCGCCTCTGTAGAAGTCGTAAACAAATTATACCCTGAGACCCGTACTTTAATTGATTTAGGAGGTGAAGATGCTAAGATGGTTTTCTTCAATGTTGGTAAACAACCCGATATCCGCATGAATGGCAATTGTGCTGGTGGCACCGGATCGTTTATCGATCAAATGGCTGACCTGATGCATATCGCCATTAACGAATTAGGCGAACAAGCCCTATCGCATGAAAAGATCTATCCGGTAGCATCACGTTGTGGGGTGTTTGCCAAAACAGATGTTCAAAATCTGATTTGCCGCAACGTACCCATTCCCGACATTGCGGCATCGATCCTGCATACAGTCGCTTTGCAATGCATCACGTCTTTAGCCAGAGGATACGATATCAAAGAAAAAATCCTTTGTATCGGTGGTCCGCTGACCTTCATCCCGGCATTAAGAGATGCATTCAGAAATCTATTGAAAATGGATGACAGTCAATTTATCATACCCGAAAACGGTGAGTTTTTTCCGGCTTTAGGGTGTGCGTTATCTGCTGATATAAACCCTGATGCTGTGATCTCATTATCCGGTTTAATTGAAAAGTTAGCTGATAACGACAAAGTTCAAACAGAAACTTTACCCGCTCTTTTCAGTAATCTGGAAACCTATCTCACCTGGAAAGAGCAGCGAAAAATAAAAAAAATAAACCGGCAAGCGTTGGGTATCCATAAAAATATCTCCTGCTTTTTAGGTATTGATTCGGGATCAACCACCACCAAAATACTGGTAATGAAGGATTCGGGAGAAATTCTTTACACCTATTATGCCGGTAATGAAGGGAATCCTCTGAAGAAAGTCGTCGAAGGATTAGACCGCTTTTATAAGGATGCCGAACAGAAAGGGGTCACCTTTCATTTTCTGGCCTCAGCGGTAACAGGCTATGGTGAAGACCTTATAAAATCGGCATTGAACCTGGATTATGGGATTGTAGAAACAATGGCTCACCTCTCAGGTGCCCAGTATGTAGATCCCGAGGTTACGTTCATTCTTGACATAGGCGGACAGGATATCAAATCGTTATTCATTGAAAATGGTCTTATTGCAAATATAGAGTTGAATGAAGCCTGTTCATCTGGATGTGGTTCTTTTTTGCAGAACTTTGCAGCGACCATGAATCTTTCGCTGGAAGAATTCTCTAAAGCGGCGTGTATGTCCGAATATCCGAGCGATTTAGGATCTCGTTGTACTGTCTTCATGAACTCCAAAGTAAAACAAGCGCTCCGCGAAAATGCACAGTTAGGAGACATTGCTGCCGGATTGGCTTATTCGGTCGTCAAGAACTGTCTATTTAAGGTGCTTAAAATAGCCAATCTGAATCAGTTAGGAGACCATATTGTTGTGCAAGGCGGTACATTTCGGAATGATGCCGTATATCGGGTGTTGGAACTGTTATCAGGTAAAACGGTTTCAACCACCGATCATCCCGAATTAATGGGCGCTTTAGGTTCTGCACTGTATGCCCGGAAAATGTGGGCGGAAGAGAAAAAAAGCAGTTCGTTCTCCGGAGCACTTGCTTTACCGGAGATTGATAAGATCGAAACGAAAGAGTTATCCTGCAAAGGGTGTACCAATAAATGTGCTGTTCTCCGTTTCAGATTCGATAACGGAAATACCTGTTATGCAGGTAATAAATGCGAAAAGGTATTCTTTAACAATAGCCAGGCTGAAAAGAAAGGATATAATGCCTTTGAAATGAAAAACGACTTGCTCTTCAAGTCGGAGGTTTCGTCGATCAATACTCCGGATCCTTTACCGACAATCGGTATTCCTCGTGTATTGAATATGTTTGAAAACTATCCTTTCTGGCATGCATTATTTACCGCATGCGGATTTAATGTCATCCTATCACCGGAATCTACATTCTCGCTTTACCAGAGTGGAGCGGGAAGTATCATGTCGGAAAATATCTGTTTCCCGGCTAAACTGGTACACGGACATATTCTTGCCCTTATCCAACAAAAGGTCGATCGCATATTCTATCCGATGATACCTAAAGAAGAGAAAGAATTCAACCGGTCGGTCAATTCTTTCAACTGTCCGGTGGTAAGCGGTTATCCCGATGTCATAAGAAGTGCGATGGATCCAGAAGGTAAATATGGGATACCCTTCGACAAACCGGTTATTACGTTCAATACTGAGAAAGCTTTGGAAAAAACCGCCTATGCCTATTTCGCAACATTGGGCATCTCCAAACCGGTTTTTCTAAAAGCGCTTGGCAAAGCCAAACAGATACACAACGATTTTAAACAGCAATTAATCGACCAGCAAAAGCAATTACTTGAAAAGGCTGCTAACGACAAAGAGTTGGCTTTCATTGTTGCCGGACGACCTTATCATGCAGATCCGTTGGTGCATCAGAAAGTCGGACAGATCCTTTCAGATCTCGGAGCACATGTCTTTACGGATGATGTTTTCCGGACTGCTCCCAACAGTGGTTTTGGCAAATTAAATATCGTCTCCCAATGGTCTTATCCCAACCGGGTGGTACAAGCAGCAATGGAAGTGGCCAAACTGCCACAACATATACAGTTGATTCAGTTAAACTCGTTTGGATGTGGTCCTGATTCTTTCTTTATGGATGAAATCAATGACATATTAAAACAGGCCGGTAAAAACCATACCATTCTCCGGATAGATGAAATAGCCAGTCCGGGATCTATCCGTCTGCGGTTACGTTCGTTGATCGAATCCTTAAAATCGGCTCAACAAAAAACGACATTTACCCCAATACAACCATTCAAGGGATACGATACGTTTTATACGGAAAAAGATCGACAAAAAACGATCTTAATTCCCTGGTTTGCTGATTATATCTCCCCTTTTATACCGGCTATTGGAGCGTTAGCCGGTTATACGTTTGTCAATCTGCCGAAATCGACCAAACAATCGGCCGAAACAGGACTTAAATACGGGCATAACGAAGTCTGTTATCCTTCCACGTTAATATTGGGGGATATTATCAACGCCCTGCAATCGGGCAAATACGATCTGGAGAATACCGTTGTTGCGATCACCCAGACTGGGGGACAATGCCGGGCAACCAACTATATTGCTCAAATCAAGAATGGTATTCAAAATGCCGGTTTCAAAAACATCCCTGTCCTGGCCGTCAGCACGGGAGAAGTATTTCAGAACGATCAGAAAGCCTTTAAAGTACCTGTCGTTAAATTGCTCAACATCATTGTATATGCGCTGTTATATGCAGACGGATTACAACAGATGTACAGTTCGACCATTATTCGGGAAAAGAAAAAAAATGAAACACAAAAGTTATTCGATTTTTATGTCGAG
Organism: Parabacteroides sp. PF5-9; assembly: GCF_029893105.1. GTDB lineage: Bacteria > Bacteroidota > Bacteroidia > Bacteroidales > Tannerellaceae > JARXWG01. Next base: position 5,139 of record NZ_JARXWG010000009.1, read on the forward strand.
CGAGGGATCGATGCCATCAAAAAGAATAATCATCACCTGTTGCTCGGTTTATTGGAACAAGCCGTAGCCGACTTCAATCAGGTCGATATTCATGAAAAATCATTTACCCCCATCGGGCTGATCGGTGAGATCTATCTCAAATACAATGATTACGGACAGGCGCACATCACCGAATGGCTTCGTTCGAAAGGGATGGAAGTGATGACTCCTCCGATTATGGATTTTGTCATGCCGTACTTTGTCAATGCCAAAGTCAATATGCAAAACGGACTTCTCTCTTCCGGAGTTTTAAAACAGCTGTTCCAGTCCATCGCCTGGAAATACATCAACTCCAGGATGGAGAAAACCGAACAGGTGATGAAGAAATTCCGTTTCTACAGACCGGCAGAATCGGTCTTTACCAAGGCGGAATATGCTTCCGAAATTGTCGATCTGTCTAATCAGTTCGGAGAGGGATGGTCTATTCCGGCCGAAGTGGCTTGTTACGCCCATCAGGGAGTAAACAAAGTGGTCTGTGTACAGCCTTTTGGGTGTATTGCCAATCACGTAGTTGCCCGCGGTGTAGAAAAAAGGATGAAAAAATTATATCCGGATATGAACCTGTTGTTCCTGGATATCGACGGAGGAATAGCCGAAGTAAATCTACAAAATCGATTGCATTTTATGTTGGCGTATGAATAATACTGTAAGTATCGACACATGGATATAAACAATCCATTTTAAAACTTATACGTAAGCATTAATCGCCCCTCACCGGTAGTAGATGTCACCGTCTCAAAATTCTTATAATTCGTTTCGCGGCTATAGGTGCTCCCTATAGTTGTTAAATAAAAGTTTTTCTTCAGCCGTAAGTCCAGTCGGAGACTTACTGCATGAAGAATCGCTTTCGAGCGATCTCCCTGTGCATCGAGCGTTTTACTATTAAAATCGGTCCAATCGATATCTCCCGGATACCCTTTCCAGGTATACATCCGATACACTTCATAGAGCGTTGAAGCGGCAAATTTCCCTTTCTTGTATATAAAATTAAAGCCGACCTTTGTGCTAAACCCACTCGCCAGATTATAATTGCGGTCATCCACCCGATAATAGTCACTGAATGCACCACCCAACAGTATACCATTCAAATGTCCGAATGCGTCAATATCCCACCACTTAAACCGTTTACTTTGATAAATAACACCTATCCCAAATGATGCCGGTGTACAAAACTTATACGGCGTTTTGGCAGACACGTCCGAAATGGTATCCGAATCATAATAGTCAAAGTGTTGATACAATCCCACACTCAGATATTTCTTCTGATCATCCCAGATATCGGTTCCTATTAATCGACCGATAATATTAAGTTGTCCCAACATCGGCTGTGAAGTCTGTCCATTGAGGCTCGCTTTAACCGAAAAATAGTCATATGGTTTACGATCGTCCGAATCAAACCGATCGCCATATTCTATATTGATCTCCGAAGCAACTCCCATACCTGCATCAAAAATCTCATCCCGCAATTCCAAAGTTCTGACACCGATAGAGAATTCCACATATACCTGAGGTACACCGAATTGTTTGCCCGAGGTTGGCCTTTTGCGCCAGGCATCCCCATTGATAAGACGTGTCAATCCACGTGTGGGGGATAAAAGAAAAACAGACAATTCACGTCCAACCCGAGTATTTCCTGTTTTCCGATCATCCAAGATCAAATCGGTTGTTCGGTACAACATTTCTCCTAAAGCCATGCCTCCGATTGGAGTCGCTATAATATCATTGGTCGACGGATATTCGCATTCCATAAACATCTCCCACATCCAACTCCCTGCAAATGCAAACAAGCCCGACTGCCAATAATTGTACCCATTCGATCGAGCCGAATTATAATACAGACTACCATGATAAGGATGAAGAAACATATTAGTCCCCATCTGATCATTGTCCCAAATAAATCCATGTTTGAAATTTTCTTTTATCGTATGTCCGTTGATATAAGCAAAATCCCCTTTCTGAATATACCGATCGAACGTCCATACAGCCATATTCACTCCAAAAACCATTGATCCGGCTAAAAGCCCGTTCTTTTTAGAATGATAAACCACATCGACCGAATCCGGCAACCGGGGCATGGATGTCAGCTTTCGGATTCCAATCTGCGCATAAAGCGTACAACAAGAAATCACAAAAAAGAATAGAAATAACCCTCTTCTCATCATAAGTTAACCAATACAATCCGGATACAAATATCCATTTATCTATACAAATAAGGAAGGGATGTTTAAAGAGGTTTTTAGTCAAAACATATTCTTTTTGACCTAAACACATTTGCTTTACCACTAATCCATCATGACTTCAACGATAAGATATCGCTTTAATAAATGATGTTAATCTGTCGTGATGTAGTCGCACTTGTCATTAAAAATATTGATATCTTTGCGGCAGTCCACAACTCCTCAAAAGGAGTTTTTAAACAAATAAAGAAACACTACAAAATTAGATCCACAATGAAAAAAAGTATTTTACTATTAATTATACTTTGCGGCTTTTTTATGCCTGATTTATCTGCTCAAAATGAGTTTAATATTGAAGAAATCACAGTGATCAACCTGGGTGACGGGCGATACCTGCATCGCCGAAAAAGTGATGACAAACCGATAGATGGAGAACGCCGAATCATTGATGGACGCCGTTCGGAATATAAGCTGGCTACATTTAAGGACGGTCTGTACGATGGGAAATATCAACATTTCAAATACAACAAACTGACAGAAGAAGGAACTTATAAAGAAGGACGTAAAGACGGGATTTTTAAAGAATATACTTCCGACGGAGTTACTCTAAAAAATCAAAAATCATATAAAGAGGGTAAAACAGATGGTCTCTGGATCTCCTATTATACTAACGGAGAACCTGAACGTGAAAAAAATTACAAAAATGGTCTTGAGGATGGAGTCGAACGTAAATATGATTATGAATCCGGAGCCTTAATTACCGAAATGAATTTTGTAGATGGCAAAAAGCATGGCAAACAACGTCAGCAAATCACCAGTAATCACAAAGACTATGTCATCGACAGCAATTATGAGATGGGGGTTCTGAACGGGAAATACTCGGAAACATATGTTGATAATGGCATCGTTCGTAAAGAAGGCGTTTATAAAAACGGAAAAGAAGAAGGTGTATGGCTCCTTCAGACAACGGATGGTATGCCTGAAAAAGAACTGAGATATAAAAACGGAAAACTGGACGGAGAATGTAAAACGAAATTTTTTACAGATGGTTCCGTCAGTGAAATAGAGCACTATAAAGAGGGCAAACGTCATGGTCTTTCCACCAGCTTTCTCTACCAGAAAAAAGGTAAAGTGCAATCCGAAACGAATTATGTCGATGGGAAAAAAGAGGGTCTATACAAGAAATACAACCAGGAAGGCAACCTCTACGAAGAGGGTCGCATAGAAAATGGTAAATTGGTTTTTCAAAAAGAATATTTCTCCAATGGAAAACTTCGCACTAAAAAAGAGTTGAAAGACGGAAGGTTGGAAACTACAGAGAAATACGATGAAAATGGCAATAAAATATAATTCGATGAAACGAGCCATTCAAACTGTTTTGCTGCGATGACTTTCATGCGAGTTCCATACGACCGAAATACAAAAAAATAAATAATGATGTATGAAAACAAGTATCTATTTATTCCATTCTATTTTATTTTCCTCCGCCGTATGTAGCTTATCGGCCAAGGAAAAACCGAACATTATTTTTATCTATGCCGATGATTTAGGGTATGGCGACTTAGGGTGTTACGGGTCGAAGGTCAATCGCACACCGAATCTGGATCAAATGGCCTCCGAAGGGATTCAATTCACCGATTTATATAGCGCCTGCTCTATCTCTTCTCCTTCCCGCGCCGGCTTGTTGACAGGCAGACATCCTGTGCGAATGGGTATTCATAGTGTGTTCTTCCCCGGAAGTTATACTGGCATACCGACCACCGAGGTGACCCTGGCTCAGAAGCTACAGGAAAATGGATACCATACGGGAATAGTGGGTAAATGGCATTTAGGACATATGCAGCAATTTCGCCCATTGCAACGAGGATTTGACGAATATTTCGGTATTCCTTACTCCAACGACATGAATCCATGCATCTATATGGATGGAAATGAAGCAGGAACGACCCTTGTCAACCAAGATTCGATTACCTATACATATACAACCAAAGCGTTGGATTTTATCGAACGGAATCAAGAAAAACCGTTCTTCCTGTACCTTGCACATAATATGCCTCATATCCCATTAGCGGCATCGGCTAATTTCCGGGGTAAATCGGCCAACGGACTCTATGGAGATGTGATTGAAGAGTTAGACTGGGGGATTGGTCAAGTGCTCAATAAAGTCAAAGAATGTGGCTTAGACGAAAATACAATCATTATATTCTCCAGTGACAATGGGCCATGGCTGACGGAAGGCCCTATGGGAGGCGTTGCCACACCTCTTTTCCAAGGGAAAGGCACAACCTGGGAAGGCGGCCAACGGGTGCCTGCCCTCATCCGGTGGAAAGGAACGATTCCCGCCGGTAAGGTTTATCAGGAAATGGTCACAATGTTGGATTGGTTTCCAACCCTTGTGAACATCGGAGGAGGTCAAACTCCGACCGACCGTATGATTGACGGAAAAGATATTAGTCCTATTTTACTCAATCCTGAAATAAAAGAAGAAAGGGAGTTCCCTTTTATCGAATTCGGCCGAATTGTGGCCTATCGCAAAGGAGACTGGAAGTTAATTTTACCGGAAGATATCCGCAAAGGGAATTATTGGGTTGCAGATGTACCGGCACATGAAACTCTATTATTCAACCTTCGTACCGACATCGGCGAACAAACAGATTTGTCGGCTCAATACCCTGAGAAAGTCAAAGAACTCACCGCTGCACTGGAGAAATTCAAAGCAACAATTAAAGATGCTCCTCCTGCCCTATTCACAATGGAATGGCAGACTCCTCAGCTGGTGAGTAAACAACGACAGGAAGCGATTGAGAATCATCAAAAGAAATGATTGGTTAAAAAAAGGATGTCCCAAAAGTCAGAGAGTTATTTGATGTACTTTTGGGACACCCTCCTTTCAGTCTGTATACTCCTCTCGTTTTTCTATAATGAGTGGCATATGCTCTGCCGCCCAATCGACTAAAGCCTGTATATGAGGAAGTAAGCCCTCCCCCATCTCGGTTAATGAGTATTCTACACGTGGTGGAATTTCAGCATAGGCCTGCCTATACACTAATCCATCGGTCTCTAACGACCGTAAAGTAACAGTCAGCATACGTTGAGAGATATCACTGATCCTCCGATGAAGATCGTTAAACCGTAACGTTCCGTTGGCCTGAAGCATAATCAATACCAAAATAGACCACTTATCTCCCAACCGGCTTAAGACGTTTCGAATAGGACAACTATCGATTGTCTGAAATTCTATCAATTTTTTTGTTTCCATATCTCGTTGTGAATGAACGATACTTACCTTTTTGTAAGTAGCTGATTTTCTTGTTCGTTCTTGTTTGGTAAAATGTTAATACTTACATTTGCTACACAAAAGTAATAAACTTACTTAATGTAACTATTGTATCACTTTAATTATTTAAAATCATGGCAAAAAAAGTAGCAGTTTTAGCAGTGAACCCGGTAAATGGTTTCGGTTTATTCCAATATCTGGAAGGATTTTTTGAAAATGGTATTTCTTATAAAACGTTTGCAGTTGCCGACAATAAAGAAATCAAAGCAAACTCAGGGATCACACTTTTTGTTGACGATGTGATTGCCAACCTGAAAGGACACGAAGACGAATATGATGCTCTGGTTTTCGGTTGTGGTGATGCAATCCCTCAATACGGTGAAAATGCGGGTAAATCATACAATCAAGATATGTTGGCTGTGATCAAAACGTTTGCCGATAAAGGTAAATTATTGATCGGACATTGCGCGGCCGGAATGATGTTTGATAGTGTAGAGGCAATAAACGGTAAGAAAATAGCCGTTCATCCACTTGCCAAACCTGCCATAAAAAATGGAGTCGCTACCGACGAAAAGTTTGAAATCGACGGTAATATTTATACCGCTCAAACAGAAAACACCATCTGGATGATGATGCCGGAAGTACTGAAAGCGCTGAAATAATGATGAATTATTAATGATTAATGGTTAATTGAAGCAGATTAATTAATCATTAATCATTAAACGAGATTTCGTGCAAAGGATTCCAAAAGATCTTTTTCCAATTTTTAATTCTGTCGTTTACCACCTCCACACCTTCAGCTTCCAATAGTTTCTGCATCTCACATCCCGGACCAAAAGCATCTTTAGCCGACAACACACCCTGACTATTGACCACCCGATGGGCCGGTATATGATTGACTTTAGAATCGCATTCACTCATTATCTTTCCGACCAGACGGGATAAATTCGGATAACCAATCGCTTTGGCTATTGCCCCATAACTGGTTGCTCTTCCTTGAGGTATTGTTTCGACAATTTCATAGATTGCCTGAACTAAACGTTTTCTTTCCTTCTGATCCATTTCTACAAAGATAAGATGATTATCAGAAAAGTGCTTTACACGTTGTCCGATAAAATATTATTTACTGTTTTTCTACTGATAAAAGAAATTATGTCAGACATATAGCCGTTTTTTGTGACTATTTATACTATTTTTTTCATTTAGAAGGTTTTCTAAATAAAGAAACTTAAATACCTTTGTGACCCAGCCACATATCTTTTTTCACAGAATTTAGGCTGAAAACCAAGCTGAATGTTTAATTACTAATTGATATATACCATGAATACAAACATTTTCAAGCTGACATCCGAACAGCTTAAAGAGATTGCTCAGTCTTTACACGACAAAGTAGAAAACGGTCTTGCCAACGACAACACAGAAGTTCAGTGTATCCCTACTTTTATCATTCCTAAATCTTCCGGAGTAGAAGGTACGGCTTTGGTTTTGGATCTTGGAGGCACAAACTATCGTGTAGCTACTGTTGAATTTACAGAGAAAGGGCCTAAAATACATCCTGAAAATGGTTGGAAAAAAGATTTATCGGTGATGAAAACGCCTGGTTTTACCCAGGAGAATCTGTTTAAAGAACAAGCTGATCCTATCGGAGAAATCAAACGCAATAAAGAAATGCCTATTGGCTACTGTTTCTCTTACCCTGCTGAGTCGATGCTGGATGGAGACGCTAAATTATTGCGTTGGACAAAAGGAGTGGATATCAAGGAGATGATCGACAAACCTATTGGAAAACCATTTATGGATTACCTCAACACACAGAACGATCCGAAATTCACCGGCGTAAAGGTGATCAACGATACGGTTGCCAGTCTATTTGCCGGATTAAGTCATACCAACTATGATGCCTATATCGGACTCATTGTTGGAACCGGTACCAATATGGCGACATTTATTCATTCGGATAAGATCAGCAAATTAGATCCTTCTTCAAATATCAAAGGTTTACTACCGATCAATCTTGAATCCGGTAATTTCAATCCTCCATTCCTGACTGAAGTTGATGATAGAGTAGACGCAAACTCAGACAGTCAAGGTCGTCAACGTTTTGAAAAGGCAGTATCAGGAATGTATCTGGGAGAAATTCTGAAAACATTCTTCTGTAATGATGAATTTGAAAAGAAATTCGATGCAGAGAAACTAACAACAATGATGAGTTATCCAGGCATTTACAAAGAAGAGTATGTTGAGATAGCCCGTTGCATTTATGAAAGATCGGCTAAATTAGTTGCCGCTTCATTGGCCGGATTAGTCAACGTGATCGTGTCACACGACAATTCGATTAAACGTGTATTGTTGACAGCCGAAGGCAGTTTATTCTGGAGTCAGGATAAAAGAGGCAAAAACTATAAAGATATCGTAAACGATGAACTACATAGTCTGTTGGCTGCATTTGGCCATGGCGATGTACATGTCGATATCAACCAGATGGATAATGCCAATCTGATCGGAACAGCAGTAGCAGCATTATCATAAAAGAAAACATCCATATAAAAATTGCGGAAGGAATGGCAGCTGTTCATCCTTCCGCATTTTTATTTTCAATCGTTGAAAAAGTCATATCTTTACACAAATTTTGAGGCTTCATGAACAGAATAAAAGCGTTCCTGCAACAACCCATCCCCACTATTCAAAGGCGCAGTATCGTCGTACTGGTATCATCAATCATTGTCATTCTTATCCTGGGCTTTTTTCAACCTTTTGGACTAAACAATCTCGCATCTCCTTTCAAATGGCTGTTTATTGCCGGTTATGGGCTGGTGACAGTATGCGGCACATCTATTGTCTGTTTTCTTTTTCCTTATCTGTTCCCTCGTTTTTACGATCCACAACAATGGACTGTGGGGAAAAACCTGATTAATATGTTTATCCTATTGTTGATTATCGGATTAGGAAATTTCACCTACGAATGGTCGTTATCCAATCATGATCCCGGAATGTTTGTATCGGTATTACTCGCTTATCTGTTTGTCACACTGCTTGTCGGTTTCTTTCCTGCTGTAATCATCTTTTATATCACTCAGACCTATGCCCTTAAACAAAATCTCCACGCTGCAGCGGAGATGAACAAACGGTTAATGGATCGTCTCAACAACCTGCAAGAGATAAAAACAGACACAGAAAATCGCCTTACACTTACCGGGAGTACAAAAGATTCCGTCGAACTCTCCATTGACCAACTACTTTACATTGAAGCCTCCGGCAATTATGTGAAGATCTGTTATCTGGAGAACGAAGTTGTTAAACAAAAAATGCTTCGTGCAACAATCGCACAAATGGAAAAAGAGTTAGAAGCACACCCCGATATCATTCGTTGTCACCGGGCCTTTATGGTCAACATCCGACAAATAGCGACTGTCGAAGGGAATTCACAAGGTTTTCAATTAAAATTGTATCATATCAAAGAAGAAGTCCCGGTTTCACGTTCCTACACTCCGGTCATTCGCAAAATGTTGGAATAAGTCTGCTTTTTAATACAAGATAAGTTGTAAGTCAAATCCTAAAATAACATAAGAGAAGAACAACCTAAACCAAACTTGTTACTTTTGTACAATTATTTTAGTCCAAATAGCGTATGAGATATCTTCCGGTTGTGTTGATGATTATTGTTTTTCTAGGCGGTAATTACTATGTTTTTAACAGGTTATGGCAGATGATGCCTCCTACAGCGATAGGGAGAGGCGCCTTAATGGCTATTTTCCTCTTTGTATTTCTCTCCTTTTTTCTCGTTATGTTAGCCGGAAACTACCTCCCTTTACACATCGCCTCTATGATGTATAAGATAGGGACTTCCTGGTTTTTTTTCTTTCTGTACCTCTTGATGATTTTCTTGACATTCGATCTGATACGGATTACTCATCTGCTTCCTATCAGCAAACTAATGTACAATAACTGGATCGGTTTCATTCTTATAGCAGTTCTGTTAACCGGTATCTTTGGCTACGGATATTTCAACTATCTGAATAAACGAAGGGTTGAAATGTCTCTCTCTTTCAATAAAGAAAAAGAGTCGACCAAACCGTTGAAAGTAGTAGCCGTCAGTGATCTACACCTGGGTTATGGCATCGGAAAAGAAGAGTTCGAACAGTGGATCTTACTGATCAACAATGAAGATCCTGACGTGGTATTGATAGCCGGTGATCTGATCGATAACAGCCTTAAACCACTTCTCGAAGATGATTTTGCCCCTCTGTTTCGAACAATTCAATCAACCTATGGCGTATATGCCGCTGTAGGTAATCATGAATATATCTCAGGTGCAGCCGAAAGCAAACAGTTTCTAAGTCAAGCCGGAGTCCATGTCTTAACAGATTCGGCAGCACTTATTGATGATCGACTTTACATCGTCGGCCGTGATGATCAAAGCAACCCAGCCCGACGATCGATCTCCGAATTAACCGCTTCTCTGGATCGGTCAAAGCCTGTCATTCTATTGGATCATCAACCCCACCATCTGGAAGAGGCCGAAAAGAATCAAATCGATCTTCAGATTTCCGGGCATACCCATCGTGGACAATTATGGCCGATTACCTGGATTACCGATGGGCTGTTTGAAGTCTCACACGGATATAAAAAGAAAGGACACACACACATCTATGTCAGTTCCGGATTAGGGATATGGGGCGGAAAATACCGGATCGGCAGTCAATCGGAATATGTGGTGTTCAATCTGACACTGTAAATTAAAATCAACATCTTTTTTGCAGATCGCTTATACCTTTTGTCTGAATGGTATCACTATTTTCTTTGCATATTTTAATCGTCTACCAATTGGTAGACGATAGTGACACAGTTGGTAGACGAAAGTGACACAACTGGTAGACGATCAAACGATTCAAATAAAAACAGATGCACATTACGAACAATAACTTTGTAGAACACAATAAAAATGGTAGCTAAACAAAACCCTCTCTTACACGGAAATAGGAATTTGACTTTTGGAATACGTTTTGTGTTATAATTTTCGTTACATTTGTATGGAGTAATAAGTAGTAATACATGACAACGATCATTATTGACGAGAACAGCCCACAGGCAAAAAAACTTCTTGAATATATCAAGACGTTACCTTTTGCAACGGTTGTCGAAGAGAAGAAAAAAAGTTTCCGTAAGGCTGCCGCAGAATGCAACGCGATGCCGGTAAAAGCGTTTACCGACGAGTTGCGTCAGCGCATAGACCAATGGGCGGAATAATGCGTGAAGTCGTAATCTCCCAGATGGTTCTGGATAAAACACCATCAGATCAAGCTTCTATTTCCTTGTTATCAATCTTTTACATTAACTAAGACCGGAAACGTTTTTACCAAGCGAATTGTTGGCTTTACATGGCCACAAAAATAAAGAGTTTCACTATCTTTGCGCCAAAATACAAATACCCATCATTATGAACGATACAAAGATCATGAACAGAGCGGCGGATAATATCCGTATATTGGCAGCATCCATGGTAGAAAAAGCAAAATCAGGGCATCCTGGTGGTGCTATGGGAGGTGCAGACTTTATAAACGTATTATTCTCCGAATTTTTAATTTATGATCCTAAAAATCCGACATGGGAAGGTCGCGACCGTTTTTTCCTGGACCCCGGACATATGTCACCGATGTTATATGCCGTACTCGCTTTTGCGGGTAAATATACCTTGGAAGAATTAATGCAGTTCAGGCAATGGGGCAGTCCTACACCGGGGCATCCCGAACGTGATATCACCCGAGGTATAGAAAACACCTCCGGCCCATTGGGACAAGGTCATACCATGGCTGTAGGTGCTGCGATCGCTGCTAAATTTTTCAAAGCCCGTCTGGGTGAACAGATGAGCCAAACGATCTATACATTCATCTCTGACGGAGGTATTCAGGAAGAAATATCTCAGGGAGCCGGACGAACAGCCGGTTCGTTAGGATTGGATAACCTGATCATGTTCTATGACGCAAATAATGTCCAGTTATCGACGAAGGTAGAAGAAGTCACGACCGAAAACGTCGCAATGAAATACGAAGCCTGGGGGTGGAAAGTCATTACCATTAACGGGAATGATGTTAATGAAATCCGTAAAGCATTAACTATCGCCAATGCTGAAAGGGAACGGCCAACCTTAATTATTGGTAATACCATTATGGGCAAAGGGGCAATGGCTGAAGACAAAAGCAGCTATGAAGACAAAGTGTCGACTCATGGTCAGCCGTTATCTGCCGCAGGTGCTTCGATCACAGAAACGGTTAAGAACCTGGGAGGTGATCCTGAAAATCCGTTTACCATATTCCCTGAAGTGGCCGAGTTGTATATCAACAGAGCAAAAGAATTAGAAGGTATTGTCTCCAAACGATATGCCCAGAAAGAGAGTTGGGCCAAAGCAAATCCTGAATTGGCCGTAAAGATGAATAAATGGTTTAGCGGAGAAATCCCGGCCATCGACTGGTCGGCTATCGAACAAAAGTCGAACCAACCGACCCGTGTTGCTTCGGCAACGGTATTAGGGGTCTTAGCCTCACAGGTTGAGAACATGATTTGTTCTTCTGCCGACCTCTCTAATTCAGACAAAACAGATGGTTTCCTCAAGAAAACACACGCATTTACCAAAGGTGATTTCAGCGGTGCATTCTTTCAGGCAGGAGTATCCGAACTGACAATGGCCTCTATCTGTCTGGGGATGTGTCTGCACGGTGGTATTATTGCGGCATGCGGCACATTCTTCGTATTCTCCGACTATATGAAACCGGTGATCAGAATGGCGGCATTAATGGAACAGCCACTGAAATTTATCTGGTCGCACGATGCTTTCCGTGTAGGAGAAGATGGTCCGACACATGAGCCTGTCGAACAAGAAGTGCAGATCAGACTAATGGAAAAATTGAAAAATCATAAAGGACAAAACTCCATGCTTGTGCTTCGCCCGGCAGATGTCAATGAAACGACAGTGGCTTGGAAGATGGCTATGGAAAATACAACCACTCCGACAGGACTTATTTTCTCTCGCCAGAACGTCAACGATTTGCCCTATAAAAGCGATAACCATTATCAGGAAGCTTTACCCACTGAAAAAGGCGCTTATGTCATAGAAGAAGATGCGAATGCCGATGTGACGCTGATAGCTTCCGGATCGGAGGTTGCTACCTTAGTCGAAGGCTCCGCCCTGCTTCGTGCGGATGGTATAAAGGTGCGTATCGTATCTGTGCCTTCTGAAGGAGTTTTTCGTACCCAGAGTAAAGCGTATCAGGAAGCAGTTATTCCTCCGGGAAGTAAAGTGTTCGGACTGACGGCAGGTCTGCCGGTGACTCTTCAGGGATTAGTCGGTGATCATGGTAAAGTATGGGGACTGGAATCTTTCGGATATTCAGCGCCCTACAAAGTATTGGATGAGAAACTCGGCTTTACTGCTCAGAATGTCTATCAACAGGTAAAAGAATATTTAGCATAATTAGAAACGAATCATGAGTATAATAGGTATATGCAGTGACCATGCCGGCTTCGAATTGAAAGAATTTATCAGACAATTATTAGAAAAAAAAGGATTGCCGTATAAAGATTTCGGAACCTACTCGACCGAACCTTGCGACTATCCCGATTTTGCGCATCCTTTAGCCTATGCCATTGAAAAAGGTGAGGTCTATCCGGGTATTGCGATTTGCGGATCCGGAGGTGGAATCAGCATGACGCTGAACAAACATCAAGGGGTCAGGGCTGCATTATGCTGGGAAAAAGAAATAGCACGTTTGGCTCGTGCGCATAACGATGCAAACGTGCTTGTAATGCCTGGACGCTTTATCAGTAAAGAAGAGACTACAGAGACTCTTGAGGTCTTTTTAACGACCGATTTTGAAGGTGGCCGCCATCAGAAAAGGGTCGACAAAATACCTTTGCCTTTATAAAGGGAGTTGATCTGATCGAACGCGTTATTCGGCGTAATCAATCAATTCCTCTGTTGCAACGGCTTCTATTGAAAGTTCCCTTTGCTCTTTTTGTCGAATCAGAAATCGTTTAGCTGTCGTTGGGAATAATTCCAACAACAATAACTCTTTTTCCGTTTCAGCCAACAGGCTTCCTTCCTCATCCACAAGGGGCTTTTGCATGATATAATTCGCATCATCAAAAGCGATTTCTTTCTGTATACCTGTTATTTTTTGCCTGAAAAGAGGATCTATAGCAACAGGCATTTTACCGTAATCTCCCCTGATTAGTTCGATAAACTGAATAGAGGGATTACTGTATAAAGGACGGTTATTGACTTTATCCAATGCACAAGAAACCGCTTGGGCAGCAATAATCTGGCTGATCGGTGTCACTAACGGAGGCATACCGGCATCTTCCCTGACCTTCGGTATCAAACATAAAGCATCTTCCAATAGTCTTTCTTCACCGACTTGCTTGAGTTGAGCCACTAAATGGGTATACATCCCCGCCGGCAACTGAGACACTTTAACCTGTTCATTCGGAACAGGGAAATTAAAATACGCTTCTATCGCATGACAATACCGTAGTAAATCGTCTTCCTTTCCATGGCGCGCAGCGACTATCGCCTCATTAAAAAATCGATCGATTTCGGCGGGAAAACTATCCACTAACGGGTTAAATGGTTTGGGGAACTCTTTTACCGGATCATATGCCGACAACTCTTTTCGGATCGTATAAAGTTCTTTATTGATCGCTGCAACAGCTTCCATATTTAGATCCAGTTCAATCCCCATTTTTTTACAAAAGACATAAACCAGTTCCAAAGCCGGTGATGCTGATCCTCCGGCAAAATACCAGATATTCGTATCTACCATATCTACACCATGGAGAATAGCCATTAAAACGGAGGCCAATCCATATCCGGGAGTACAATGTGTATGAAAATCGACCGGTACTTTTAAATGTTGTTTAAACAATTGAATGATAGATGCCGTGCGCGATGGCGTCATTAATCCGCTCATATCCTCAATCGTTATGATATTTGCTCCGGCAGCTTCCAACTGAAGCGCTTTTTCCAGAAAATACGCATCCGTATAAATCGATCCGGGTATTTTCTCTCCATGTAAAGCCGCTTTTATCCGGTCGACCGGTGAATAATGTGCATCCACTTCATAACAAATTGCACCATCGACCTTTGCCTTCGAACGTTTGATATAACGAATAGATGATTTCAGATTCTCAATATCGTTTAACGGATCAAAGACCCGCATAAGGTCAATACCTGATTCGATGACATTTCTGTAAAAACTTTCTATAAGCGTATCGGGATAAGGACTGTATCCCACCAGATTTCGTCCGCTTGACACCGCTGAAAGCCGGGACATATTACCTATTTCTGCTTTAATTTGATCCAACCGGTTCCACGGATTCTCCCCCAGAAAACGCATCATGGTATCAGGTACTGCCCCTCCCCATACCTCCATGGCATAAAAACCGGCATTTCTGTAATAAGGAAGTACATGATTGATCTGTTCCTGAGTCATCCGGGTAGCAAAGGTAGATTGTTGAGCGTCACAAAGAGTTAAGTCACGAACGAATATTTTTTGAGTCATATCGATTTTGATTAGATTGTTTCACACATATATCTATAACAGACCATATCGGAAATCAGCAGATATTTTAAGATTTATTTAGAAATATAAAACATATCGATATGCATTCATCAGGAACAAAATATTCAACCGGATTGTTACATTTATAAGACATCAGTGATAAACGACAAAATAACTATTAAATCTTACGTCTTATGATTCAAAGAGAAAAAAGTATTGAACTGCTTAACAAGGCAGTAGCAGAAGAGATGAATGCAGTCAACCAGTACATGTATTTCCATATCCTGTTGGAAGATATGGGTTATGATTATCTGGCGGCTTATTTCAAGCGTACATCCATCAAAGAAATGATCCACGTAGAAAAATTTGCAGAACGCATCCTCTATCTCAAAGGAGAATTAGATTTGAAAGCGACCAAAAAAGTAGAACGGATAAAAGAGGTGAAAGGTATGTTGGAATTAGCCAATCAAATGGAACTGGATGCTATCGAAAAGTACAATGAATGGGCAAAGATCTGTGGTGCTGAATCGGACTCGGCATCGAAAAAACTCTTTGAGAGTATCATCCTTGAAGAAGAAGAACACCAGGATCAATTTGATACAGAGATGGATAATTTGAAAAATTTCGGAGATAATTATCTGGCTCTTCAATCGATTGCGCATAGTAAAAGTGCTGCTAAAGAATAAAAAAAACGAAAAATAGAAACAAGGAAGACCGTCAAATTGGCGGTCTTTTTTTATTGCTTTGCAGCTGATTTTGTTTAGTTGTATAAGTTACAGCGGTTGATTTTTATCAAAAAATAATCAAAAACAAAAAAAACGCCCTGTTTCTTCGATGATATGATTAACTTTCTGCCCTCAATTTATTATACAGACAAAACAGATGAAAAAACTATCTATTTTAACAGGAATGCTACTGTTGTGCATCACCACTTTTGCGCAGCAAGCTTTATTCGGAGGACAAAGCGTCGTTTCACCGGAAGTGCACGAGAACAACACAGTGACATTTCGTTTTACGGCTCCTAAAGCAATAAAGGTACAATTAACCGGAGATTTCCTTCCTACGCAAAAAATGGAAACACAATTCGGAACAGTTGATGCTCCTGGTATAGCAGATTTGAAAGAAGGCGAAAACGGCGTATGGGAATATACAACACCCTCTCCTCTTTCCCCTGAACTATACAGTTACTCATTTATCGTTGACGGAGTAAGAACAACTGATCCAAACAATGTATATCTGATCCGTGACGTGGCATCAGTCACAAATATTTTTATCATCAAAGGAGGAAGAGGTGATTTATACAGTGTCAACAATGTGCCTCACGGAACGGTCGCCCGTCGTTGGTATGATAGTCCAACATTAGGCATGTCGCGCAGAGTGACTATTTATACGCCTCCGGGTTATGAGAAGAGTGCTCAGCGTTATCCGGTTCTTTACCTCTTACATGGAATGGGTGGCGACGAAGAGGCTTGGATCGCTTTAGGACGAACGGCACAGATCTTGGATAATCTGGTGGCACAAGGCAAGGCTAAACCGATGATTGTTGTAATGACTAATGGTAATGCGATACAAGAAGCTGCTCCCGGCGAATCATCACTCGGACTCTACAAACCAACCATGCAATTGCCGAAAACAATGGAAGGATCTATGGAAACAAGTTTTCCTGATGTGGTCAAATTTATTGATAATAACTACCGGACCATCAACCGGAAATCGAGCCGTGCAATATGTGGTCTTTCCATGGGTGGATATCATTCGCTACATATATCAAAAGAGTATCCCGATATGTTTGATTATGTGGGTTTATTTTCAGCAGCGATCATACCGAATGATAATGTCGAGTCGAAAATATATAAAAACATGGATGAAAAGTTGAAAATTCAATTTGGTAAAAAGCCTAAACTTTATTGGATTGCTATCGGTAAAACTGATTTCCTTTATCAAGCCAATCTCGACTACATGAAAAAATTAGATGAAAACAACTATCCATATACCTACTTCGAAACTGACGAAGGGCATATCTGGAAGAATTGGCGCATCTATTTATCGGAGTTTGCTCCGTTGTTATTCAAATAAATAAACATTCTCCAACTGAGGAATGTTAATTACTTATATAATTAATTAATCGTGCATTATGGCAAAATTTGAAATTACAAAAAGAAAAAATGGAGAGTTTCAGTTTAATCTGAAAGCAGGAAATGGAGAAATTATCCTGACAAGTGAAGGGTATAAAGCGAAAGACAGTTGTAAAAACGGGATAGAGTCTGTAAAGAAAAACAGCCAGATCGATGAACGTTTTGAAAAATTGACAGCAAAAAACGGAAAGCCTTATTTCACACTAAAAGCAAGCAACGGACAAGTGATTGGAATGAGTGAAATGTATGCTGCTGAATCGGGTCGGGCAAATGGAATTGCTTCTGTCAAAAAGAATGCTCCTGATGCTGAAGTTGTAGATCTCTCTGATAAATAAAAACGAGGTTTATAGATAAAAAACGAGGTTAGTCAAAAGATTAACCTCGTTTTTTGTTATATATATCCTCTGTTTATTTTATACGACGTGCACCGTCACTAATCACGACATCATATAATTTAGGTTCACGACCAAATTTTTCTTTATAGGCTGAGAATGCTTTTTCTATAAAAGCATCGTACTTCTCTGCTTTGACCAGATTGATTGTACAACCTCCAAAGCCACCTCCCATAACACGTGAGCCTGTTACTCCGCATTCTTTGGCAATATCATTGAGGAAATCAAGTTCTTCGCAGCTTACCTCATACAGTTTGCTCATGCCGTAGTGGGTTTCGTACATCTTTTGTCCTACAGTTTCATAATCTCCCCTTTCAAGAGCATCAGAAACATCGAGTACGCGCTGAATCTCTTCAACGACATATTCTGCACGCATATAATCCTCCTCACTGACTTCCGATTGCACGGCTTTCAGCATCTCCATATTGACATCACGTAAAAATTCCACATTCGGATGAGTCCGCTGAATAACAGCAACAACATTTTCACAAGATTGACGACGTTTATTGTAGGCAGAAGAGGCCAATTCATGTTTTATAACCGAATCGAGCAATACCAGTTTATAACCTTCCGGATTAAATGGGAAATATTTATACTCTAACGACCGACAATCCAAACGGATCAAACTACCTTTCTTGCCGAAGATAGATGCGAATTGATCCATAATACCACAATTAACTCCTACATAGTTGTGCTCTGTTGCCTGGCCTATTTTGGCTAATTCAAACTGATCAATGCCTAACTGAAACAACTCATTCAATGCAAAACCATATGTGCTTTCCAATGCCGCGGAAGAGGACATTCCGGCACCCAAAGGAACATCACCGGCAAATACCGTATCAAAACCAGCTACCTTTCCTCCTCTTTTTATGATCTCACGACAAACGCCGAATATATACTTTGCCCATCCGGCAGTAGGGATATCCCCCTCTTCAAGGCCAAACTCTGCATAATCATCTAAATCAATGGCAAAAGCACGTATGCGATCTGTTCCGTTAGGTTTGATCTCTGCAATCATTCCTTTATCTATTGCGCCTGGAAAAACAAAACCTCCATTATAGTCAGTATGCTCACCGATCAGGTTTATACGACCAGGGGAAGCAAAAACCGAACCTTCGGTTTTAAATAGTTCATCAAACTTTACTCTAATCTTTTTTTGCATGGGTTATTGTCTAATTAATAGGTTATAAAACGGGAAGAAACTATCCGACCAGGCCTCCTGTATCGAATAGTTTCTTCACTATATTAAATGGTCATATTCAGTCGTCTGTCATTCAACCGGAATATCTTGATTGACATTCTTGCTACCTATTAAAGCATAATACAACAGATAAGCAAAACCTGCAATAGGTACCCAATATGAAGTCATATAAGTAGTTGCGTCAGCTATAGCGTTCTGAATCAAAGGAAGAATACCTCCACCGCAAACCATCATCATAAAGATACCGGAAGCAGCAGCCACATATTTACCCAGACCTTCAACAGCCAGGTTAAAGATTCCACCCCACATAACAGATGTACACAAACCGCATAACATCAAATACAAAGCATTAATAGGCACACTAACCATACCTAATGAAATTGAACCGACATCATTTGTCTGAATAACAGGCATAGAAACTGTTGAAGTAATCGGCGAGAACATAGCTAACAACACCAATAAAATACCTACGGCAGAAGCTCCTGTCAACATGGTCTTACTGGATACTTTTCCACCAATCGCAGCACCGATTGTACGACCGATAAGCATCAAGAACCAGTATGTTCCAGCCACGAATCCGGCTGTAGCAGCACCTACTCCACCGGCATTAGGATCTGCAAGGAATAAATTCATTGTACCCGGAATACCAACTTCAATACCTACATATACGAAAATACCAACAGCACCTAACACAAAATGACGGAAAGCCCAAGGGCTATGTGCATGTTTTACACCTGTAGACTTTGCAATATGAGGTTCAGGAATGTTTACAAAATAAAGAACAACAAAAATTGTTAGGAAGATACCCATAGCCATATACATCACAGGATAAACATCCGTAATATTTGCTTTTGTTACTTCACCAACCAACGCACCAACCATCATCGGAACGATAGTAGCACACAATGAGTTCAACGTACCTCCAACCTGGATCAATTGGTTACCTTTGTTACCACCGCCACCAAGTGTGTTCAACATCGGGTTTACTACTGTATTCAACATACACATAGAGAAACCTGCAACGAATGCACCTAATACATACACAGCAAAGCTACCTGCTGTTCCCGACAGATATTGAATACCTACGCCGATAAAACCAACAGCGATTGCTGCCAATGCAGTCTTTTTGTAACCGATTTTTTCCAGCAATTTACCGGCAGGAATACCCATAAAGGCATAAGCGGCAAAATTGGCGAAGTTACCTAACATTCCGAGGAAGTTAGACGCTCCAAACTGGTTTTTCAATACAACACCCATCGGTGCAGCAAGATTGGTTACAAATGAGATCATCGCAAACAAGATGATCATCATAATAATAGGCACCGTGTAATTTTTTTGATTTGTAGATTCCATAAATATTAAAATATTAGTTAATAAGATTATGTTATTCTATTGAAAATTTATAACTCGTTTGACTACGAAAAACCTCACCCGGACGCAACACGGTAGAGGGATATTCCGGTTTATTCGGACTGTCCGGGAAATGATGGGTTTCCAAGCAAAGGGCGGAACGGGCGGGATAACGCTGTCCATGCTTGCCTTCAAAATTACCGGTCATCCAGTTTCCGGTATATAATTGTACACCTGGTTCCGTAGTATATGTATCCATAACAATCCCCGTTTTGGGAGATGAACAACGGGCACAGAATGACAACTCTTTCCCTTCCTTATTTAAGACATAAGTATGGTCATATCCTTTTCCAAAGATCAGTTGTTCAAAATCTTCATGGATACGATCCCCTACTCTATAAGGTGAACGGAAATCCATAGGAGTTCCTTCCACCTGCTCTTTCGGACCATAAGGAATAGCTGTGTCATCTGTCGGCAGATAATAATCAGCGTTGATCGTCAACAGATGATCACCAATCGAAGGATCTCCTGCCCCGGAAAGATTAAAGTAAGAATGATTAGTCAGATTGACAACAGTAGGTTTATCTGTTATAGCCTCATAAGTCATAACGACTTCGTTCTCATCCGTCAGATGATATATCAATATTGTCTGTAAATTTCCGGGAAAGCCCTCCTCGCCGTCTTCAGATGTATATTTCAACACGACAGTCTGTGGGTCTTTTTGCTCGATATCCCACACAACAGCATTGAACCCTTTAACTCCTCCATGCAGGTTATTCGATCCGTTATTAATCGCTAATTGATCATAAACAATACCGTCTATAACAAACCGTCCGTTGGCAATACGATTTCCATATCGCCCACACACAGCGCCAAAATAAGGTTCTTCGGAAGAAAGATATTCATCTATCGAATGATGACCGGTCACTACATCGATTAATTTCCCGTTGCGATCCGGCACCATTAAGGATACAATTTTAGCCCCATAATTGGTAACTGTCAATTCGGAGCCTGTTTGATTGGTCAGTACACAAAGTTGCGTATCTTTTCCGTCAATCTGTTTATTAAAGTTTTCTTTAGCTAAACCAGACAGGGTATTTTCGTTCTTCATGTATTACTTTGAGTTACTAAATTGCGTGTAAAAGTAACTTTCTTCTTTGTATTACGATCCCCTAAAAAACATGTTTTAAAGCATGGTTTACTGTTTCGTTCTCACTTATAAGAAGTTTCATTCAAACCAATGAAATCGGATTAGATATTCAGACAAGTTTGCTTCTGCGCGCGGCTTTTCATATCTTTGTGAACACAAGCAAAAAAGCATGATTCAAAAATACCCCTCTGTTCTTCTCGAAAATGCAGTCAGAGAATTGGCCTCATTACCCGGAATAGGCAGAAAAACAGCTCTACGACTCGCCTTACATATTTTGCGTCGCGACGAAACATATGCCGAAAATTTTGCTGCCGCCATTACTGCTTTACGAAAAGAGGTGAAATACTGTAAATGTTGTCATAACATCTGTGATGAAGAGATTTGTGAGATCTGCGGAAATTCAAATCGCGATCACTCTATCATCTGTGTTGTTGAGAACATCAAAGAAGTGATGGCCATCGAAAACACCGGACAATTCCGGGGTATTTATCACGTCTTAGGAGGTATTATCTCACCGATGGATGGGATTGGCCCTGGTGATTTAGAAATTGATAGCTTGATACAACGGGTTGCCAATGATGATATTACCGAAATAATTTTGGCTTTAAGCACGACCATGGAGGGAGACACGACCAATTTTTTCATCTATCGCAAACTTTCAGCATATGATGTCAAAGTATCTGTCATTGCCCGTGGTATTTCTATCGGAGATGAGATCGAATATGCCGATGAGATCACCTTGGGACGTTCCATCTTAAACCGGACAAATTTTAGTGACTCGATGAAAATTTAATTGAATACTTAATATGTACGAAACAAAATTATCTATTCTTATTTTCAACTATACGTCCAAACCTTTACTTGAACAATGCCTTTATGCCGTTCAAGCTGCTACAACCGGTATGGATCTCGAACTATTTATCATCGACGATCATTCGTCCGACGAGATCAAACCATTTGTAACAGAACATTTCCCGCACATAACACCGGATGATAACCAGATAAATTTCACAACAACAAAAGAAGATGCGATCCGGCAATCTCAGGGAGAGTATATCTTGTTACTAAACAGTAATACAATTATAGGAGAAGAGAGTTTACGTACACTCTGCTTTTTTATGGACGAACACCCTAAAATCGGCCTGTTAGGCTCCAAACTAATTGATATACACGGGGTATTTCGCCCGGAAAGCAAACAACGATTCCCTTCATGGCTGACCGCTTTTTGTAAAAAAACAGGTCTGGTACATCTTTTTCCCCAATCACGAAGCGAATTGTCTCATTTAAATGAAAACAAACAACACAAAGTTGATGTATTGCCTGATACTTTTTTGTTGATTCGCCATGAAGCTTTTGATCAAACAAGACGGCCTGAGGGAGAGCTAAACTATCAGGAAGCACATATTGAACACTGTTATCGGATCATGCAAGCGGGCTACAAAAACTATTATTATCCGGAACGGATACTCTATTTCGACCCGCTTTCTCCTCCTGCTAAAAAGAAAAAAAAGATCAAACATCGTCGTTTATTGATCTTATGTGAAGAAGATCATTTTGAAACGATAAAAGCAATCGCAGTCAAACAGATGCCCGAGCTGGAGTATGTCAATCTGTGGGATCTGGATGTTGAACGCGTAACAGATGCCATCTGCAGAAGAAATCAAATGAAAGGATTCACCGATTACGTATTCTGTTATCCGGATGCCCGTTTCGAACAGATGTTGCTGTTTATGGACAAAATGGTCAACAAAAATTCAAATTATCATTTCTATAATCTAAAAAACAAGCGATTCTTTTCGCCGGAAAAATAAGTATGTCTTTACTTGAAAACAATCGTATACGTTTACGAGCACTTGAGCCGGAAGATCTGGCGTTGCTCTACCAATGGGAGAATGATTCGGATCTATGGAGTTGGGGTAATTCGCTTATTCCTTATTCGCATTACACGCTTAAAGAATATATTTTGCAGGCACACCGGGATATTTACGACTTAAAACAACTCCGGTTAGTGGTCGAACAAAAATCCAACAATAAAGCGATCGGACTGATCGATTTGTTTGACTTCGACCCGCATCACCGACGAGCCGGTATGGGGATATTGATCGATAAAACGAGCCAGAAAAACGGATTTGCTTCCGAGGCTGTTGATATACTGTGCAACTATGCCTTTGTTTTCCTGAAACTGCATCAGATATATGTGCATATACCTGTCTGCAACGAAGTCAGTACAAGATTATTTAGTCGTTGTGGGTTTACACAAACCGGCCTGTTAAGCGACTGGATAATTGCAGAGAATGACTACATGGACGTTCTGGTCATGCAAAAAATCAATCACTCTACCACAGATCAATAAGATCGTATTAATTTAATTGAGGATCTTTGGGATAGTTGATCCACGATTTGTAGTCACTACCCAATAATTTCAGTGAATTTTTCCAGTATAATTCGCCTTCAGCCTGAATGATACTGTCATTGACTGCCTGACTGACTACCCATGAATGGCCTTCGATCTCTTTTCCTAATTGTCCCTTTGTCCACCCACTATAACCCAGGAAAAATTTTACTTTATCTTCGACAGCAAGTCCGTTTCTTATATATCCTTTAAGGATATCAAAATCACCATCAAAATAGAGATGATCATTTATTTTTTTTGAATCAGGAATAAGATCTCCTAAGGAATGAATAAAAAACAAGCGATTCGCACAGACCGGTCCTCCTAGAAAAATAGGCATTTCAGCTAAATCTTCCAGTTCTGTAAAAAATGAATTGACTAATAAATCGGTTTTTTTATTTAATACAAACCCCATCGAGCCATCCTGGTCATGATTTACTAACAGCACTACCGAACGTTGAAAATACATATCCTGCAGGCCAGGTTCCGAGATTAGGATATTTCCTTGGGTAGGTAATAGATTGTTATCCGTGACTCTGAATATGTTATTGAAATACGCCATAGTTATGGATGTAAACAATTAGTTAGCACCCACAATATATGGTTTTCTATCAGAATATACAAATACTGACTCCGATAATTGTGTTAAGAAAAGTAAATAAACAGAGCGGCGATGTGAATTAAAGCGGGTGATTTTGACTGAATAACTTCAACCGTTCTTCAAGCAACGCATACTGATGATCTTTAATAAAAGAGGTACACGCACGAAGCCCTTGTTGATTACTTCCGGTGGTACTCAACGAAATCGCACTAACCCCATAATAGATCAACTCCTCCATCAGTTCACCGCCAGTCATTCCTGGGTAAGCAATGGTAAAATAAAAGCCATCTGCTATCGGTTCGTCCAGATCATGATCGTACACGATCCGAAAACCATAATCTGTAAAAATCTTTTTCAATCGCTCCGCCCGTCGTCCATACGCTTTGACCTCCGATATAAAATCAAATGTTCCGTCAGAAGCAGCTTTAAACATAGCAGCCAAGGCATACTGAGCCGAATGGCTCGTCCCCGATGAAAGCGCATATAACACACGATGAATATAAACCGTTCCGAATGTGCCTCCGCCATAACGTTTGGTCAGCCCCGGATAAATACGTTGATAGAGTTTGTCAGAGATAGCAGTCACTCCGATGCGTTGTCCGGCATAACTGAATGCCTTTGAACCCGAAATCTGCAAGACATAATTCTCCGTATAATTGGCCACCGAAGGCTGATAAGGAGGTTCAAAAGGAGTACCCAGTTCTTTACGGAAATCCATCGCAAAATAGGCCAGATCTTCTATCACCACCACATCATATTTATCGGCCATCTCGCCAATGATCTTCAACTCATCCTCCGTCAGACAAAACCAGGCCGGATTATTCGGATTGGAGTAAATCATTGCTGCAATATTTCCCTTTGAGAGGAACGATTCAAGCTTTTCCCTCAACTTCTCCCCCCTGTATTCATACACATCAAACGATTCGTATCGACTGCCCATAACCGTGATTTGCTGTTTCTGTACAGGGAATCCCGGATCAATAAAAAGAATCGTATCCCTTTCCGGCCAACACTGGCTGCAGACCATAAACGAAGCATACGTACCCTGCATCGAACCTGTTACCGGAACACACGATTCGGGCGAAACAGTGATATTCATAAAGGCCTTAATAAAACGAGAAGCCTCGTTTTTCAACTCGGGAATACCATTAATATTCGGATATATAGAGGCTATACCTTTCTGCAATGCTTCTATTTCCGCATCTACACCCACCTGAGCCGGTTTCAAACCAGGAACACCCATTTCCATATGGATAAACTCTGTTTGCGTTTGCTGTTCCAACTCGGTTGAAATAGCAACCACTTCACGGATGGTCGCTTTTCCAAAATCGGGAAGCCCGTAAGCTTGAATAACCTTTTGCACTGCTTGATAATCTACAGGTGTATTTTTCATATCCGAAATTATTTATTGGGATACAAAAGTAGAAAAATTATTGATGCCGTAAAGGTTGTTCCTCTTTTCATGAAATAAAATGCCCAATACCTTATCCTTTTCTTCACTTTATGTTCCATAATTGATCTGCATACGTTGACATTTTTATAAAAATGGATTAATCGTCCAACAGCCGTGTCACTTCCGTCTACCAGTTGGTGCACTTTCGTCTACCAACTGTGTCACTATCGTCTACCAATTGGTAGACGATTAATTCTTCCGGCAAAAAAGTGAGAGAGATACGATAAAACCAATAGTGCATCGGGATAAATTTATTAAGGCTACAAAGAGTCTTTTTTCTACCCCTCCTTCGAAAATATTTTACAATCTGTTCATTTGCATATCCAAATAAAAACATTACCTTTGCGCCCGAATAAATGGCCGGTCGGGTAGCTCAGCTGGATAGAGCAACAGCCTTCTAAGCTGTGGGTCATGGGTTCGAATCCCATCCTGATCACAACGCATTAAATCACTGGATTACAAAGGCTTTGTATTGATTTACAAGGCCTTTTTTCTTTTCAAATCTGAAAACTAAAACAACTAAAACAAACAAAAAATTTGATATATTTGTTGGCAATCTTACAAATACCTTACAAGAATATCATGGCAAAATTCACTCCATGCATTAGGAAAAAGAGAAGTGATGGACTGTACCCTGTATATATTGCTACTAACCAATCAAAAGTTGTTGGATTCTACAATTAATCCATTTGATTTGCCAATATTATGCAAAAGATCATTCATTAGCAATTTTTCTAATTCTTCCCGGTTTAGAGACCTCATGTATTCGTCTATAGTGACAAACAGCTTCTTCATTTTTTCTCTTATAGCTATTTGAATATGGCTTAAAACCTCCTCTATATCGAAATAAACTTGTGTTGAAAAAGAGGTTTTCTTGTTAGAAACGCACTTTAAGTAATACTTAAATTCAGTGTTTGGTTTAATATTCTTAGGGAAAAGATAAAAAGTATTTCCCCATTCAAAGCTATGCTCATAACGATGCGCAACATGCTTATGTCTAAGATCCATCAATATCTCATGCGTTTGAATAAGATTTTCAGAATTTTTAAAGATATTTTTTGCGTTTAATATAGGAATGCCTACTCCTGCATTAGTGAAGCATTTACCATATAATGTAGCAATTGAGTTGACCAACGATGTTCTAATGGATGCACTTTCTGTTATCTCTAATAAATGCAAGTATTCTTGGCATAGTTTCAAATCTTGTTCAATAAAGAAGTAGCCTAAAAAGATCTTTGATTGCTTATGAGAAGAAGCATCAAAGACTTCATACTCGTTAATCCATCCTAGATTACCAGCTTCGATAATAAGTCTTGCTTTCTTTTCTTTTTCATTTGTCATAAAAACTGTCACTAATGAGTCAAGTTACTAAAACGAGAATGAGACAATATGATTATTCCTCTGGTTTTCTGTATCCTATCGGATTGCGGGGCTTGTTCACTTGTTTATGTTTTGCAGCCAATTCTGCCAATGCGATATAAATATCATCAAACTCTTTTTGAGTATCTTCGGACAAGTCGTTTATTGCAGCTAAAGTTTCCTCGCTGACTTCCTCTAAAGTCTTTATACGATCCATCAGAGCCGGCAACAGATCGTTATCTTTCGCAGCGGTCAAAACGTTACGTAGGGCTACAAAAGCGCGCATGATACCAATATTAACCTCTATGGCTATATCACTATTAAGCAATCCGGATAACATCCCAACACCTTGTTCCGTAAATGCGTATGGTGTAGCTGATTTAGGACGCTTTGTCGGGTATGTCATCACAAATTGTGATAACATATTCTTCCATTCTTCAGGTGATAACCGGAACATAAAGTCAGGAGGAAAACGCTTTATATTACGTTTGACAGCTTGATTTAAGGTTCTTGTTTCTACCCGGTACATCTCGGCTAAATCATAGTCCAGCATTACCCGGACACCTCGAATCTCGTATATCTTACTTTGTATCAGTGATAATTCCATAATGTCAATAACTGATCTTTTATTCCTTTCCTACGCTTTATCCTTCTGCCACAATGCGGACAGTTTACTGTATTTTTAGAAGGCTGGTCGAAAAGGTTCGTAAAGGGTACATTTAAAGTGTCTGCAATTTTTTGCAATATTACTCTGACTTTTAGAAAACAGAACTCTTTGGTTTTGTTTTGCGTGTTAAAAAAATCTAAAAGTTTTGTTTATTGCTCTTTTTACGTCTTTAATTCTTCGTCAGTAAAGGTGGGTATTATCCCATTTACTTTTCCATATACACCTTTTAATGAATAGTTTCTACTTACTCATAAGTCGTTATATTCTTTACCCCGATGATATCGCGTTCGGCTACTGTTGAATTAAACAAATATTGTAATTCATCGGTAGAGATAGACGATTGCGGATTAAACTTCTCCGAAGCCATATATTCATAAATAGCTTGTCGGAACTGTCTGCCCTCTGGTTTGTCCATAATCTCATCCAGACGACACATACTAACCAGTAAACTCCCCTCTCCTACTTTAAATTCAAACAATAATCCGAGTTTATGATTTCGTTCGATATTATCAATCACCTGAATCAATGGTTTATACCCAGCAGGAGCTTTATCCAAAATAAAAGGCCGTGAGTGCTTAGAGATCATCCACCATTGCCAATTACTGTGTAAATCGGTTGGAAAATGATCAAATAACGGATGTGCAGGATCAGTCAGAATCGATAGTGTCCCAGGAGAGACTTCACGCCCAAGGCCTTCCGATATATTCTTAAACATTGCATAATTCCAATAATCAGGAGTAAACAAACCACCTACCGAGAGCGATTGCATCGCTTTATGATCGGGGGTATAAAGTACTTTTTCTCCACGTTTCAGTGTCTCTATTACTACCGGCATAGCGGATGTTTCAATAATCGCATAATTATTTATTTTTTCTATTTCCGGATAAACCCATAAATCATAGGCATTTACTTGTGAGCCGATCGTTAATACCAGACGTAATTGTGTCGGTACATCTACTGTCTGAAGTGGCAATTCAATCTGTCCGACATCACTTAGTTCACCTTGGCTGATATTGAGATAAAATTTTCCTTCACCCAATATCTCCAGACTCTTTTCATTCAAAATAGTCCATTCCAGTTCGGCATCACGAATCGCTGCTGCTGAATAATTACTGACTTTTATCTCAGAATGAAAAATTTCATGAGTACTCCAACAATATTTAGGCATGACGGCAAGCGGTACAATTTCATTACAAAACCCTTTGAATTCTTCCGGTGTCATACCCTCTTTACTATCCATAAACGCATCCAAAAGGCCGACATAAGCACTCCCCTGCCCCGGGTAATCCTGAAGATCCAATACTTGAAAACCTCCAAAACCAGGGGTACGGAAACACATTTCAAAATCAGCTTTGTAACACAATGCCGCAAAACGGGCAGTCGCCTGATGAAACAGTTCTGCCTGATCGTCAAGTCCGTTTTCCTCCAGTCTTTTACGGAATATTTCCAGATTATACGGATACAGTACACCGGTATATTTTGCGATCTCATCGTAATTCGGATACACTTGAAACTGTCCGTTCTCATGACTGATCACAGGAACCGTACAATCGTCAATTGCCGTTTCAAAGGTCAGATCTGTAGAAGGATAACAACCATTCATATATCCGCCATCTTTAGCATCGGCAAAAGAAAAAGTGGCACGCGTATGCTGAGAATAATCGTCCGAACCAACTTGTCCTCCAACCCTACAAGTCACGAAAAAGTCTTCTCCTTCCTGTTGACCAGCTGTTCCCAACGCATTATTCGCACCAAAGGCATAAAATGGGCGATCATCCAGATTCCGGAAATGATCCACGATTTCATGCATCAGACTAAAGTCGCCTCCCAACTCATTGCCTAAAGCCATCATCACAAAAGAGGGATTATTGGCATAAGAGGACAAAATATGCTCCCCTTCACGTATCAGGAAAGTGTTTAATTCTTCATTATCCCGCTTCATTGTCCCCCAATAAGGTAATTCGGCCTGCATATAGATACCCTCTTCATTCGCGGCATCAAAAGCGGCCTGTGGAGGAGTCCACGAATGAAACCGGTAATGATTAATCCCATATTGCTTGGAAATCCGGAACTGTCGCACCCACTCCTCTTTCTCCATCGGCGGATAACCTGTCAGTGGAAATACACACGCATCATGCTTACCACGCAGAAATGTCTTCAGAGAATTAATTGTAAACTGAGTTCCGTTGGTAGAAAAATCCCGCATACCAACATCCAATGTGCGATAATCGCAGTATTCCCCGCTGGAAAGTTCAAAATTCAGTTTGTATAATGCCGGATCAAATTCACTCCAAAGAAACAGATTGTCTCCCATTTGAACCTCAAATGCATATTCACTCAATCCTTCCGGCAAGTCTAAGTCTATTTTCTGATCCGGAATTTGAATCTTTTCCGTGGTATTCCAGGAATGACCTCTCACATCTATCGACGCTTTCATCGGTGAAACCGACCGGATTTGCATGGCTACACGAACAGATTTTGAACTTATCTGTGGTGATACCGTCACTGATTCTATTAGAATCTGTTCAAATGCCTCAAGGCCAAATCGGCCGATAATCCCATTCCAATTCGTCTGTGTCGCATCCGTCCAGGCATGAGACCCTTTGATTCCCTGAGGTACTGCATTTTCTCCGTTATCCACCTCTATACACAATTGATGCTTTCCTTCAGAAAGTTTACCGATCAAATAAACCTGAGGAGATAATATCAACGCATTTGTACCTATACGATTACCGTCTATCCAAAGAGTTGTCGGCTTGGTACGTTCCATAATCAAGCGCCACTCTTTATGTGCCAAAGATGCCGGAATATCGATCTCTTTCGAATACTTCATTTTTCCTGTAAAAGGATATAAACGCGTCAATTGCCCTGTTTGCAACGTATCGCTGTTCAAAGAGACCAACCGACTTTCGTCGACAGTTCCCGGCAGCCGTATTTCGCCCGAATCACAAAGCCAGACACCCGATAAATCCAGAAACATTCGCTCTTTAAAACCGTTTTCTGCAGGTTTGTTACACGCAAACAAGACAAGTAAAAGAGTATGAAGTAATAAATATTTGTACAATTGCATTGGAATACGATTTGCTGTTATTTTACCGACAAATATAATCCAACTTGAATAACCAACCAAACTCTGATTTTCAACATATCAAAGAACAGAATCTCACAATCTCCCTTCAACTCAAAGACAAATGATCAGAAGAAAAATTATCTTTGTCACTTAAAGAATCCATGAAAATGAAAATACGGCAAACAACTCCAAAAGAGATTGACAGACTATTAAGCATATACGACTATGCACGGTCATTTATGCAAAAAACAGGGAATGCCAATCAATGGATCAACGGCTATCCCTCCAAAGAACAAGTAATGGCTGATTTAGCCGAAAAGAACAGTTATGTCTGTGTAAATGAACACAATGAGGTCATTGCTACTTTTTATTTCAAAACAGGAGATGATCCCACCTATAGTAAAATCTATCAGGGAGAATGGCTGAACAGTAAACCCTACGGGGTGGTACATCGTCTGGCTTCCGATGGGAGTCAAAAAGGAATAGCAGCCTTCTGTCTGCAATGGTGTTTCGAACAGTGTAAAAACATACGGGTAGATACACACCATGACAATCTTGTGATGCAAAACATTCTGCGAAAACTGGGTTATATCGAATGTGGCATTATCTATGTGGCCAACGGTACAGAACGAATTGCTTTTCAGAAAACAGAAAAGCCCTAAAAAACATCTTTTATTTTCATACATTTGTTTCGTCATAATTCTTAAAAGAACATCTTATATGAAAGTTATACTTATCAATGGAAGTCCACACCCTAAAGGGTGTACCTATACTGCATTAAATGAAGTGGCATCAACATTAGAAAAAAACAACATTGAAACCGAGCTGTTCCAATTAGGTCGAAAACCGATCTCCGGCTGTTTGGGATGCAATAGCTGTACGCAAACCGGCAAATGCATTGTAGATGATTTAGTCAATGTATTCATCGACAAAGCCAAAGAGGCCGACGGTTTTATCTTCGGATCTCCGGTGCATTACGCCTCCGCCTCCGGTGCTATGACTTCCTTTATGGACAGAGTTTTTTATGCCGGAGCAAAAAATATGCGATTCAAACCTGCTGCTGCTGTTGTCAGTTGTCGAAGAGCCGGCTCTACAGCGGCTTTGGATCAGCTAAACAAATATTTCATGCTCAGCCAAATGCCTGTTGTTTCGTCACAATACTGGAATATGGTGCATGGTTTCACGCCGGACGATGTCCGTCAGGATAAAGAAGGGATGCAAACGATGCGGGTATTGGGCAACAATATGGCTTGGTTCCTTTACAGCTTTGAAGCAGCTCAAAAGGCCGGAATAAATCGACCCGAACAGGAAGAGAGAATCTGGACACCTTTTATTCGATAAGTATCATGTTTTTCAACTGTCAAACAGTACTTTTAGCAACAATCACTTCATTTTTTTATCATGAAAACAACCTTTATAATTTCCCTCTTCACGTTGTTGATCCCCTCGATGATTCATGGTCAACAAAGAAACAGTGGACTAATCGCACCCGGTGCCGAACTGGAAGTTTTAGCCAAAGCGTTTGCATTTACCGAAGGGCCAGCTGTCGACAAAAACGGAAATGTCTATTTTACCGATCAGCCGAATGACCGCATCTATGTGTGGTCGGTCGACGGAAAACTGACCTTGTTTCAGGAAGGACAAGGACGTGCCAATGGCCTCTATTTTGATAAAAACGGCAATCTGCTTTCCTGTTCGGATATGGAAAATGAAATCCGCAGTATTGATATGCATGGTAACTATACGGCCTTCGTCACAGCATTTGACGGTAAAAAACTGAATGGGCCGAACGACTTATGGCCAGACCCCAACGGAGGTATTTACTTTACCGACCCATTGTACAAGCGGGATTATTGGAACAGAGATCCTGAAATGCAACAGGATGGCGAATATGTCTATTACCTCTCTCCCGACCATCAATCATTAGTACGAGTTGCCACCGACTTGAAAAAACCCAATGGAATCATAGGTACTCCTGATGGGAAAAAGCTGTATATCGCTGATATCGGCGACCGCAAGACATACGTATACGATATTCAACCGGACGGTTCCCTCATAAATAAGAAATTATTTACCGAGATGGGTTCCGACGGTATCACCATGGATGAAAAAGGGAATATTTACCTGACCGGAAGAGGTGTTACCGTTTTTAATCCTCAGGGAGAACAAATCGAACATATCCCCATAGAAACCGGATGGACAGCCAATGTTTGTTTCGGAGGAAAAGATATGCAAACGCTTTTTATTACAGCGACCGAATATCTGTATGCACTTAAAATGAATGTAAAAGGAATAAGGTAAAACCTTATTCCCTTTTTACGTTTATATAATCCTGTAACGCATTCACATAATTCTCAAAAGCATCTACTCCGGTTTTTGTAATTTTCAACACCGTTCGCGGACGTTTACCATCGATAAATTTACGCATTTCAATATATCCGGCTTCACTCAGCTTTTCAATATGCGTACTCAGATTGCCAGCTGTTGCTCCCGTCTTTTCTTTCAGATAAACAAAATCGGCCTCTTCCACAGCGATTAGGATAGACACAATAGCCAGCCGTTGCTGGGAATGCAACAATGGATCTAAGTCCTTATACATTTTTCTCTGTTTTGCGATTCAACATATGCCCCGGAACGATATAACCAACGGCGATACACAAGGCAAAGATAACATATTGCCCGGCTGGTTCATGCGCCACTACATAATAAATAAAACAGGCAATTGCACCCAACCAGAACCCCCATGCTCCCCAGTAAAACGGTTTGTACTTGCAGGTTGCAGCAGTGACATACTGGCCTAAACCAGTCAAAATCAATACTGATGGAGTTATCATCCACATAAACACATCGTTTCTTGTAGCATAAGCAAATCCGAATAATATCCCAAACAAAAGAATTAATGCAATCATAAAACCCACCCAAATTGCTGTTGTTATCGTATCCATATGCGTTCGTACAATCGCTTTTTTCCCATCCTTCCCATTTTTATAAAAAGAGATAAACAAAACCGGCCCCAACAGCGCCCAGATCCAATGAGCCATATAAGAGGGTGTCAATACATACATGAGTATAGCATCTAATAAAGAGGCTACGACCAATGCATAGCCGATCACAAGATAACTGAATGCATCTCCTTTTCCGATATTACTCCTTGTTTGTGCAATCATCTCACTGATCAATTGCAAACTGTCCTGTTCATTGAATTTTTGTTCCATGTTTCTGTGTTTTATTCATTTATATTGACTGATTCCGGAAATCCGTTTTTACAACTCACCTTTTCAAGTTTGTGTTGCAAATATAAATTAGTTTGCAATACAAACCAAATTATTTTACAAACTTTTGTAAAAAATCAACACAATTCCTCATGAGCATGCAAAAAAAAGACGGGCTTTCTTCTGTTGTTACAATAATCATTTCCATATTCAATAAATATAATTGGATGTTAACTTTCGAATTGTTTCAGCAAAAGTATACACCTTAATTGAAACGCAAAAATCAACAACAATCTACAACTCAGATATATAATATCTATTTTTGAGTTAAAAAGGAGCATATTCCCAAGAACTATTGCCGAAAGTCACATAAAACCGTATCTTTGTATATCAACATAGTTGTTATTTGTTAGAAATAAACTATTTATGGGAATTTTCACGGTGAATATTGCCTCATTACAACTCCTGAAATTAGGGAAAGAAAGTATGCCAAAGATTTTGGTACAGGCTTTTATTGTACTGAACTAAAAGAACAGGCTGTTCGATGGGCAAAACGATATCATACACCACTTTACTTTAAACAAAAAATGTATTGCTATCAAGAATATAATCCCGACATACGCTTAACCCCTTGGATAAAAAACTATTGGTCTGCAAGTAGTTTTAGGAGTAATGAAGTGACTTCAAAAGTGTTTCCTGATGGTTGTACCGATATTATTTTTAAAATTGATAAAACCCAAGGGACTTCTTTAGCTGCTCTTTTCGGAATATCAACGACCTTTATCGAAGTCGATTATCCAGGATCTACCCAAATGTTCGGAATTCGTTTTAAACCGATGGGTATTACAGCCTTTACACGTATTCCTGTTGTAGAACTTACCGACCGTAGTGTGGAATTATCCCTAGTTGACACCTTGTTCGATGAATCGTTTTATGAAGCATTACCTGAAAAACAATCAGTAGCTGAAATGGTGGCGTATACGAATACTTGTCTTTCAAACCGAATTTCTCATTTGTATCATACAGACAGACAAATATTACGTGCTGTTGATTTAATTAGTCATGCGAAAGGACAGTTAGTTCTTGCTGATGTAGCTTCTGATGTTTGTCTTAGCCAACGTCATTTCGAACGTAAATTTAAATCTTCGATTGGTGTTAGTCCCAAAATGTTTGCAAAAATAATACGATTCAAATACGTTTTACACTATATGCAGAAATATCCCGACAAAGATCTCCTGACAATTGCTGTAGATAGTGGATACTATGACCGAACGCATCTCATTCATGATTTTAAATCGCTATCGGGTGATACACCGAATGATTTTCGAGAAAATAAGTCGATTTTTTATGCTTACGGTGAAGACTATTCCCTATAATTTTGTAAAATTATTAATCTCTTTAAAATAATGGATATGAAATTTAGCAATGTAAGACTGTTGGTTAAAGACTACAAAAAGTGCTTTAAGTTTTATACAGAAAAACTTGGATTAGAACCTGCATGGGGAGATGAAAATGGTTGTTATGCAAGTTTCAAAGTCGCAGAAGGTATTGAAGGGTTTGCTTTGTTTGTATCTGATCTTATGGCTCCGGCCGTTGGCAATACAGACAAAAGTCAACCTATAGGGTATAGAGAAAAAATGATGGTTTCTTTCGAAGTAGAGAATGTCGATGAAGCTTATCAATCACTTTTAAAAAAAGGTATTGACTTTATCAATGAACCAGCAGATATGCCTAATTGGGGAATGCGTACCGCTTACTTACGAGATCCAGAAGAAAACCTGATCGAATTGTTCACTCCTTTGGCAATGGAATAAATAGGAAAGAGCATAAAAACACTTACTTCCGAAGAAATTTTATCCCTATTTCAAATATAACTCTGATCTTTTGACATTCAACACAAAATAAGAACCGGTCGAACGCGATCGAACGCGTCAGAATTTTCAAATAAAATCGTCAAGTTGCTGAAATAAAGCATTTGACGATTTTTTGTTTTGAATCATTTAGTCAATGCCGAATCCAGCTTCCATCCCTCCGGCTCTCTTCAATTGATGACCCCATATATAACAGAAAATGAACACAATGTCTTCAGATAAAAGGATAGTGTAAATATTGTCGCAATTTAAGTTATAAAAAGTAGGGTTTTATTTCAATGAGTTAAAAAAGTACGAAAAAGTACAGAAATGGGGAATGTGTTTTTATATTTGTATCGTCGTTTTTCAGATTTTGCAGTATCTGCTTCCTTCCCCCCTTATTACTTCATGCAATGGAAAAGCCACCGGTTTAAGCTGGTGTAGATGAGGCTAAAACTAAATGAATTATGTATTTGTATGAGCAACAAAACCTGTCAGCATGCCCTCACTATCGTGAGAGAGAGTATGGTAGTGTCAACCATGTAGTGCTTTCACAAGGAGAAAAATATGTAAAAAAAAACATCGATGCTGAAATTGTTTATATCGAAAAAGGAGAAATAGAACTACGCGACAGTGCTTCCTACCAGCAACAGGCTGGCGAGGGAGAACTCTGCTTCCTGCCTCCTGGATTATCAAGGAGTATTTACGCGGTATCAGAGACTATCCTTACTATTTTTTGTCTGTCCGGGCCTATGCGTGTATGTAAATTGTCGAAGAAGGTCGAAGGCAGAGACGAAATAGATCTTAGGGAGGAGACACATGTTCTCCCTACCAGGAAAGAAGTGAAAGAATATCTTCTCAATCTCAAAATGCACATGGGGAACACGACTATATGTCCCCGTTTTTTTATTCTCAAAACAGAGGAACTGTTCCTTTTGTTAAATGCTTACTATAGCGAAACGGAGAGACGAAGATTCTTTCATTATGAAGGAAATCGCGACAGCCAGTTCATCTATTTTGTGTTATCCAACTACCATAAGGTTAAGACTGTCAAAGAATTTGCCTCCCTTGCCGGCGTCAGTCTATCGAGTTTCGTGAAAATGTTTCGCCGAGTGTTTGAGATGGCTCCTTGTCAATGGATGAAACAGAAACGTGTAGAACAGTTGCGCGATGAGTTGGTATACAGTAAAAAACCACTCAAAGAAGTCAGTGATCTCTGCGGCTTTGCCTCACCCTCACATATGACCGGTTTCTGCCGGAAGTATCTTGGAATGACTCCTGGGGAAGTCAGGAATACCTCTTTGTAGCTATTTCTAATGGAAATACAACTATGTGGATAAAAATATCCAATAAAATACCTGTTTTTTATATAAAAATGTCTGTATTGAGAATAAACGAAGGGGTAGACCCATCGTATATTTGCGGCATTAATTTTTCATCTTTTTCCGTTGCAGACAAAGAGGTTTGAGGGGAAGAAAACGGCAGATCTTAAACGAACAAAACGATAGCTGATAGAAGTGATCGGCTAAATTTTACAACATGAAGCATAAGGTTTTAATGACCGTGATATTGTCTATGTGTGTATCGACAGGTATGTGCCAGATGACGATCGGTTCGCACAATACGCCAGAGAAGGCGAACTTGCTGCAGATAGAAAATAGAGGTGGCCTCGGATTCTCGCGTGTAAAACTGGAGTCGCTGACGACTCTTGAACCATTCATTCCTCTGGTTGAGCAGACCGCTACCATTAAAAAGAATCATACAGGTCTTACGGTATACAACCTTTCGACAACAGGCGGTTTCAAACAAGGTATCTATACTTGGGATGGCGAACGATGGACGAAAGCCAAAGAGGGTGGTGGTAACGGATGGTTTTATATGCCACCCTTCGATCTCCCACTCGACAAGAAAGGACAGACATACACGTATGACCTCTATGGCGAGTATGAAAGCCGGTTTGATATAAAAATGGGTACAGCGTACAAAAAAAACGAACTGGATTATGCCGTAATACAATACAATAAGGATATCATAGAAGTCACAGGAATAGATGACAGTGGGGTGATGACGTATACAGTCAAAGACGACGACCCGGATCCCACTTCATTTATGACAGTAATCTTTATTCCTAAAAATGAATAATAATTGATGTATGAAAAAGATAGTAATAATAAGCAGTTTACTCCTATTGACCAGTTTTTATAGTCATGCACAGAAAGAAACCTGGAACTGGACGTTCGGTAGTAAATCCGGACTGACTTTTAAGCCGGACAAATTGCGGAGCCATGCCGGTATAGGTTTGGATCAGACACCTAATGCCACCTTACACGATCTACCCGGTGCTTTTCTTACGCAAATGTCAAACCTCGAAGGTGTTTTCTCGATATCCGACAAAGAGGGTGATCTGTTATTTTATTCCAATGGAATAAATATATGGAAAGCAGACGGCACAAAAATGATGGATAAAACAGGGCTACAGACTTTAGTGTTGGGAGGACATGATTCTTCTTCGCAATCGGGCATCGTAGTGCCCTATCCGGGCTCCAATAACAGATATATTTGTGTTGGATTGGGAGAGAAGAAAATGAATATTATGAATTATGTGATTGTGCAAGCGAACAGTCCTACGGATGTGTCGGTAATCAGTGACGTCGAAACCTTTTCCAATGCAGTCGGTCTATTAGGCGAAAGTATGACGGCTGTTAAGCATGCCAACGGACAAGACTGGTGGATCGTAGCTGTCGGCAAGCCTACCACATCAAGTGGTTTTGCTTACCTTAATGCTTGGCTGGTAACAGCGTCAGGTGTCGAACATTCCGCACCTAAAAAAAGTACCAATACGGTTTTTTTTGTGACTGCTAATACAGCCAATGGTTACTTAAAGTTTACGTTCGATGGCAAATATTTTGTCTATCCAACCTATGACCAAAAATATTTTATTTTCGGTGAATTTGATAATGCAACAGGTGATTTTTTCAATATACGGAATATTCCGGGACAAATGTACGGAGCAGAGTTTTCACCCGATCAGAAATATCTGTATCTAACGGCGACAAGCAACAGTTCATCTTTCCCGAATGGCTTATATATTTACGATTTTGAAGAGTTGAAAAATGATGTTTCTACCTCCCATTTTAAATATATTAGTATACCACGGCCGGGTGCGTTGCAATTGGATCCCTTTGGCCGTATTTGGGCAGGGTATAGTGTCAACCGGGATATGGTTTTGATAGATAACCCGGATCATCCGGAGAGTCTGAGAATATATAGATTGGAGAATTTTTTATTACAAAATTCGAATTTCGGTTTACCCTCTTTTTCGGCTTCATGGTTTTACATGCCAATCAAAGGATCAACCGGTTTTTGTGTAAAAGAGAGCCAAACCTATACGTTTAAAGTCAGTAAGGGGGCGGCTGCTCTCGAACTGTCGCATACCGAATGGGACTTTGGTGACGGAAGTGCTGCTATTACAGATAAGACATTCGGAGAACAAACACAGAGCCATACATATAATAAACCGGGAACCTATACTATAACGGTACGGGCTTTTCTGCAAAGTGATGGCTCGGAAGCATACCACGACGTGCTTAAAGTGACCGTATATCCTTGTGTGATACCGGTGAATCCGAATGTACACTTATATCATTGAGCGTTGAATTGTAATTATCCAAAAGTAGAATTGAAATTAAATTAAAATATGAAACGAATACAATTCGTATTACTACTCGTTGTTATC
Source organism: Parabacteroides sp. PF5-9 (assembly GCF_029893105.1). Taxonomy (GTDB): domain Bacteria; phylum Bacteroidota; class Bacteroidia; order Bacteroidales; family Tannerellaceae; genus JARXWG01. Next base: position 44,754 of record NZ_JARXWG010000009.1, read on the forward strand.
GCCGGAACTGTTCCGGCATGGGGGCAGGTCACTGTAGGATCAGGAATCGAACCGGAAAGAGCTGCTTTGCTGGAATTAAAAACTCAGGCTCCGGATGTGAATAATGTGACCTCAAAAAAAGGAGGACTGGGGCTTTCCCGTGTCTCTTTAGTGTCGATAATGACCTTAGAACCTTTTATCTCGACCTCCGATGTCGACTGGATCAACAATGACGTCACTAAAATAAAGGAGAAACATGCCGGATTGGTCGTGTATAACTTGACTACGACCAACGGTTTCAAGAAAGGGGTATATGTCTGGAATGGCACCAAATGGACGCCGATAAGTGGTGGAACCGGTGGCGAAAAACGATATTTCTATGTACCCTCGTTCAACATTCCATTGCCAACGCCAAGTTCCACAGAGCATATATTTGATCTGTATGCCGAATATAAAAAACAATTTACCAAGAGTGGCAATACCACATTCCTTAGTAACAATACTCAATTGACACGCATTCCCTCTCCCGAATCAGACGCCTTGTATGATCCTGCAGACTTAGACTACGTGATTACCTATTATGATGATCGGGTATTGCAAGTTACCGCTCTGACAGACGATGGCAAAATGAAATATAAAGTATTGTCGCAGTCAACATCGTCTGCCTCTTTTCTGAATGTGGTGTTTGTGGTGAAAGAATAAGATTAATAACGAATTGTATATGCAAATAAAAAGAATCATATATACCGGGTGTCTACTACTGTTCGTTTGGACAACGGGATTCGCACAGAAAGAAACCTGGAACTGGGTGTTTGGTGCGAATGCCGGACTGACCTTTAAATCAGAGCAATTGCGAAGTTTCAATGGAACAGGTATGAACATACCGGATGCGATATTATCCGATTTACCCGGTACTTTTTCATCTTCCATGTCTAACCTGGAAGGAGTATTCTCAATATCTGACAAAGATGGGAATCTATTGTTCTATTCCAATGGAATGGGAATATGGAAAGCAGACGGTACGAGTATATATGCCGCTCTGGGAGGACATAGTTCTTCGGCACAGTCAGGGATTGTAATACCTTATCCGGGGGATAATAACAAATATATCTGTGTCGGATTAGGCGAGAAGGCTGATAATAGGATGAATTATGTAATCGTGCAAGCAAACAGCCCCACGGATGTATCGGTCATTGGAAACCTGAAAACCTTTTCAGGGCATACAGGCCTTTTAGGCGAGAGTATGTCGGCCGTAAAGCATGCCAATGGAGAAGACTGGTGGATTGTGGCTCCCGGGAAGAGCACCCAGTTGGGTAGTACTGTATACATGAATGCCTGGCTATTAACAGCATCTGGAGTCGAAAATTCCGTTCCCCGAAAGACAACCAATACAGGACTTTATATATCAGCTAACAGTGCTAACGGTTACTTAAAGTTTACGCTCGATGGTAAATATTTTGTCTATCCAACCTATAATCAGGATTTAATATATGGTGAATTCGATAATCAGACGGGTGAATTTTTGAACATACGGAGCATTGAGGGAGGAAGGTATGGTGCGGAGTTTTCGCCCAATCAAAAATATCTGTATTTAACATCGACGGATAATAATGATCCATATAATGGGCTGTTTGTTTGGGATTTTGAAGCTCTGTTGCAAGGCACGACTACAACCCCCATCAAACAACTTCATTTGAATCTACCGGGGGCGTTGCAATTAGACCCTTTTGGACGTATTTGGGGAATATACCCAAGTGGGAGAGATATGTTTTTAATAGAAAATCCGAACGAACCAAATAGTCTAAAAGTGTATAAATTGATCGATTTTTTATTGCCTGGCACTATTGCCCGGTACGGTTTACCCTCTTTTTCGGCCTCCTGGTTTTATCTGCCAATCAAAGGAGCAGATGATTTTTGTATGCATGAGACACAAACATATACGTTTAAAGTAAGTAAAGGAACAGGATTCTACGAATTGTCGCATACCGAATGGGATTTTGGTGACGGTACAGTTGTTCTGGACACTAATTTCGGAGAGCAGACGCAAAGCCATACATACACCAAGCAAGGGAGCTACACCATTACCGTAAGATGTATCAAAACGGACGGTTCGGAAGCCACGAACCAGCGACAAAGGCTGAAAATAAGGGTAAAAAGCTGTCGTTTGCCGGTGAATCATAACATCTCAACCATGAGTATTGATGGTTGATGTTTAAAGACTAAAAAAAAGGCTGTCCAATTTTACTTTTTTGGACAGCCTTTTTTATGCTCCGGATTTATCCGGGAATGCGACTAAACAATTACTTTAAAGACATATTCACCGATAACAACCATGTAGATCCCTTTTCGCATAGGAATGGAAGTTGTACCTTGCGGTAACTCCTGTTTCACAATGAGTGCTCCGGGTATATCGTAAATCATCAGGTTATTTTGCTTGTTGTCCGTGAGATTATTCTCTATAATGATACAGCCTGAATTTGAATAAACAGCTAATCCTTCCGGGATTTCTGCATTCCCAACAGTATTTGAAGTTACTCCGGTTATCGAAACCGAAATATTTTCCGTGATCGTTTTTATGATGTATACTTTATCTCCATTAGGCAGGGTGTGATCTGGTGTGATCTCCTTTCCATTGGCTTTAAATACAAGATTTTCGATCGAATATCCATCTAACGCAGAGATGGTCACGGTTAGTGAACTATTCTTTTTCACAGACACTTTCGTCGCCTGATCCATACGTATACCTTCAACCTCAGGGATAGTAACCGTATAATAAGTGGTTTGCGGAGGATTCACTTCTTGTTTATGACCAACTATAGTTAACGGAATGCTGTTGTCCATCAGGTTTTTATCCTCAACACCAGCTGTTGTAACTATCGCATGAAGTGTCATGTTCTCTTTTGGCTGTGTAATTCGGAAAGAAACAACTGTAGTCAACTTTTCGCCTTTAGTATCATCATACAGTTTACTGGCCTCAATTGTTTGCACCTCTCCCAGATACAGTTCTTCTCCTCGAATATCTGTATAAAGTCCAATCTGAATACCCTTAAGATCCTTTATGGAGAAAGGAGAGTTGTTGATTACCTCAAGTAGAACGATGTTATTACTACCTTCGGTATTCATACTTAATAGATTAACTCCCAGATCAACTTTATTCAGATTGATTGAACCGTTAATCTGATCACCACTACCGCTTCTAGTCTGTACATCTTGCTCAAAAGTAGGCGTGATAGTGTACGATATAGGCTCATAACCCAAATCATCAGAGACTGTATAACTCACCCGAATCTTTTGAATATGGTTCGGAAGCATTGCTACAGCATCATTGAATACCTCAACTCCATTAAAATCAATCTTCACAGACTTAACAGGCAGATACCCATCGTTGCCTAAGGTAAAGTCGATGTCTATATTAGCTCCAGGATAGATATCCTGAGAGATAACCTCTTTGGAGAGGAGAGAGACTTTATTTTCATAAACAATCTCTTTCTCAAGAATGACGGCTGCTGAATGATCGGTAGACAATGCCGCAGCCACTTTTAGCGTTTTAGCATCAGCCATATAGGCATCATATGAATGAATACGAGGAGTCGCTTCCGGTGCGGTTAATACTTTAACCGGCTGAGAACTATAGATCTGATTGTCTTTCAGTACGAGTTTAGCCGCAAATAGAGCAGTCTCTATATTATTTTCGCCCGAGACCACTGCTTCGCTCCAAACAACAGAGACATCTGAAAGCGAAGATGCATTTTCTTTAGCTATTAATCGATAATTTGCAGGAATTTTATTAGATAAACCGCTGAATCCGGAGATACCGGCAGGTTTTCCCTCTTTATCGACAATCGTCAGGTAAAGATCATCCTCGCCTAATTCGTTTTTAGTGATGTATGAAACGATGAAGCGGTTTTCTTTCCATGATTTAATGCGTGGACTATTCCCCTTGCCAAAAGAGAACATATTCGTTTGGTTATTCGGGAAAGGGGATACGCTAATCAAGATGACCTCTTTTTCAATAACTTCTTCGTCCGGAATATTGTTGTTTTCAGCCGAAGCTGTTTCGCGGTCTGTCACAATCAATACAGATCCGTCATTAGCCAAACTGACATAGTAGTGTCCCAACTGGTTTTGATCATTTACAGCCAATAAGGAAGTACTTTTGCTCCATTGTTCACTACTTTGATCGTAGCGTGACATCTTCAGATTCCCATTTATATACGAATTGCTCTCTTCTTCAGAAGATCCATCGGTATTCGGACGTTCTTCCAATATACCACTGGTCCAGACAACAACTGCATTTCCATCGCTATCCATGGCTGTTTTAGGATTCAAATCGCTCAGATTATTATCCGACAGATTGGTTGGTGTTCCCCAGCTTCCATCTTTCTTAATGATCCCCATAACTTCAACAGCCGAAAACGCCTTTGATAAGTCTAATTCTCCATTGTTTGTTGAGATCGGTAACTCCTCATAAGCAACAACTGCTGAATTGTCAAAAGAGGCTGCAGAGAAGTTATAAGCCGATCCTGCCGTATTTAGATCTATTGACGGTGTACCGGCTGCATATTCCTGTATCCTGTCATCATCATAATCTGTAGGCTCTTTGAGATTGTTATAAACCAAAGTTGTTCCTTTTGTAATGTATTGAGGATTTGCATTTGAAGAGATATCCTGAATAATGGTCATGCCCGATTCAGCCTTTGTCATAGGAATAGCAGTCTTTTGGTATATATCACCAATACGTGCAACCGTCTTAGTCTTGGCCGGTTTAAGCGGATTGGTGCTATTATTCGGATAATAGAATGTTTTGCCCCAGTCCGCCAAAATAGATTCTTCTTTTGTTGTCCAGAATAGACGTCGTGTTTCGCTCCATAATTTAATGTATGCATATAAATGAGTCGCAAAACCTGCTTGTGTTTTCTTGGAATCATATAGTTCGAATATTGCCCGTTGTTGATGAGTACCTTTTCCTCCACCTTGTACGCCTACAGATTTTTCCCAAATCAAAAGATTTAGGTTAAGTCCGACTTTAGCATAGAATTCCAATGCCAACGTATTAGTCAACATGAGGTCAGCCTTAAAAGGAGTTCCTTTTTCAGAAGCTTTCTGAAGAATTAACTCTGTTGATAGTTCGCCTAAAATACCATAACCAAACACAACTCCCCACACTTTTAACGAATGATGAAATCCTGCCGATAATTCCACTTTAAGCCCAGCATCTACAAAATCAAATTCGGTCGCTCCTGTATTCGGATTAATAACTGCTTTTCCGGTCACAAAACCTTTAAAACCGGCAAATAAGCTGTTATTCAAGTATGTATTTGATCCCTGAGCACTTTCGCCATGTTTTACCTGACTATATATTTCGTTAAACATGGTCTCAAAATCGGCTCCTATCTCTGCAAGTTCCTGAATATCTCCTCCTGGAATAAAATTCTGGCTATAAATTCCTTTTATATAATATTCATTCCCGTTTCTTGTTATTTGTAAAGTAACCGGAAGAGCGGAAGGCATTGTAAGATCAAAATTTTGGAAAGGTTTTTTGAAGTCTCCACCGGCCTCTTTTCCTGCCTCACCCAAATCATCAACAGAAGTGCCGTTTGTACTCATAGGAAGCGCTAGAGCCGGATTTAAAGTATTGGATAATTCATTTGGAGCGGTTGCCGTATTATTCAGCTTGGGTAGTCTTGTTAATATCGTACTACCTTTAGCCATGTAGATTGAAGAGGTTGATTGCTCTTTTACAAAACCATTAATGTCATACGTAATTTCAGCATAATCATACATAAACACATCGTTGCTTATGAATAGGCAACTTTTAGGTTTTATAGCCGATACGTTATCTCCTTTCAGTTCAAAATCATCTTTTGTGTATTTACCTGCACCATCGGTCAGACAAAGCGATACATTCAACAGGGCATCTTTTTCATAATCCGAATAACTCATTGTCGATTCGATCGAATTATTCAATAAAGAAATTTTCTGACCACCTTGATTCAATTGTGCATCCACATGTTTATCTGCCCGCTCTTTACCTTTCAGAACAATACTAACATTATAGCGATCTGACTTTTTACTTTTTAATAACTGAGGAAGATAACCATCCGCCAAAATTTCCACATATTGGGTATAAGAAGAATTGTTGAATATGGAATGATTCTCATCAAAAGGAACTGCAAAATACCCGTCAGAGTTTGTATAAGAAGCCTCTGACTTTACTGTGTTGCCATCAAGTGTCACATAATTAATTGTGGCCTTAGTCGTAATTCGTTTTCCGGATTGATCCAACAAGCGTATTTGGAAATCCGGCTGAACTGTAAGGTCGTAATGGGTATTTGTCAATTCATCAAAAGCAGAAGAGAGTTTTAAGAAGCTACCTGATGATAACGGTTTTACGTTAGAGATCGTGGCATATACATTCCTATTCTGAATACCTTTTTCAACACCTCGTATAACAAGCGAACCTTTGATTGTATCGGGTTCATATATGCATAAGTAGCCATCTTCACAAATCACTTTCTTTGTCACTTGTTGATCTTTTCCGTTGGTATATTCCAGAGATAATTCTTTTGTTGTATTATATCCGGAAATATGATAGACATATAGTTTATGTTGAAGATTTTCAAAACTATACCTGTATTGGATCGGGTCAACCTGTTCCCACTTCAGATTAATAATATACTCTCCTCCTGTCAATGGATAGTCGATCCGGAATGTACTTATATTATTCAGTAAATGTCGATAGATAACCGAATCGGTATTGCTCAATTCCATTGTCGTTTTTCCCCAGGATGAAGGATAGGAGAGAGAAACAATTCTTGAAGGCCAATAATTTTTGATATAACTATAAAGTTCATCACTGTTATAAGGATCTCCTAGCATTTTAGAGGCTAACTCTGAGCTTTGAATCTTTGTTTCATCCCAATTATCCTTAAATTCATTACTGTCCGGTGCTTTAAACCTTTTAGTTAAAACACCCTCGTCTTTTCTCTTTTTCCGGGTCGTTTGTGAATAGGTTGTTTCAAGTCCCGGAATCTTATTTTTTACTGTGACCAAAACTTCCGTATAATCATACTCTGTTTCAGGTTCTGCCGGAGCGTAAGCTACCGTCATTATTCCTGTATGAGAAAGGCCTTCCGGAGTTAATGCTATTTTAAGCCATTCGGGGAGTCCTCCACTTTCAGGTTGCCAGCCATACTCAAGATCTTTCTTTTCACTTGTTATCAGTGAGGAACTCCAGTCAGTGACCACTCCCAAATCATTCACCGTATTCGCTTTAAAAGCAGTAACTCTATATTCGATGGAATAATTCCCCTTTTTATCCAGACGATTGACCTCATAGGATAATGTGTCTTTTACCCCTGCCGTATAGAATGTAGGTATTGTACTACCTATCATTCGTATTTCAGGTTTTGCCGGGAACATGATATATACCGGATATTCTTTCGTGAGCGACAAACTCCCCCCTTCCAAACATTCCATGTCAATAGAAAGAATCACTTTGTAAACAGGATCATACTCTTTTTCCGCATTGAGTTTGGAATACTTTTTAGGCAATAACTCATCATCAAAAAACAACCTGTAATTCAGCGTGTCTAATCTCAGATTTCGATCCAATGTTTCCCGTTTTACTTCCTTGTCGGAACTATCATAGATGATGGCTTCGATATTGAAATCCCAGCCTAAAGAACCTGAAGGAAAGCCCATTAAATTATGATTGTATTTTATGGTAATAAACTCTTCCTCATACGAATGTTCTTGTGGTTCTGTTGTTAATTTAGGAAATAGCTGATCTGAAACGATAATTTGATATGTTTTAATCAACACATCATCCCGCGATTCTAACATCTGTTCTTCCCGCCTTCCTACTTCATCACTGGTGAATGTTATAGTGGCTATACCCGCACCAACAACAGTTAAGAGGCCTTCTTTATCAATCTTTAATACTCCCGGATCAGATGTAGACCAGATTCCTCTCAATGTCGCATTTTCCGGAGTAATATTTGCTTTCAATTGATATTGAGGATAGGTACTATAAAGCCAAGTACCCTCTTTAAAGATAAAATTAGACTCAGGCAAGCCAGTCACCTCAATCTGATCAATAAACGTATAGTTGGCTAATTCGGTTGAAACAGTAAAAGAGGCGTAAGCACCATACGGATAAATATATTCAGCATGTGTTTTATCCTCTGTCCACACCATTATTTCGGCAAAGACCGTACTATCCTTTCCACTCATGTTAGCCGGAACGTCAAACTTAAAAGTCAGTTCGTTCGTTTGTGCATCGTATGCACTCCAGTTATACGTATTATCAAAAACAGAAAGTTTTATATTTTTCAATGCCTGTTCTTCTGTTGTATGGTTGGCCTGTGCATAAAATTGCAGGTTCTGAATACGCGTTTTGATTTCGCCTTCCGAATACCCGGCATAAACAGGAGCACTCACTTGCAGTTCGCCAAAACGAGGAGGTGCATAAAAAGTATCCGACAACAAGATGTATTCAGGCACACTTCCGTCGTATTCTCCATCAAAGATGTATTCAGTATAGGCATCCTTCAGGTTTTCGATCGTTAAACCGCTAAAAACATAAGCCGGCACAAGCTTTTCGTTTTCATTCGTATATCCCGGAATAACAGCCTCTTCGGCTATTTTGTGAAGATATAGACTGGTATTTAATACTTTGCCTGTATTACATGGAGTTAAACTCGTATTCTTTGAATTAAAATCACTTTGTTGTTCCTGAAATTTTAAATATTGGTCTTCTTCTGATTTGATATACCCGCTAAACTGATTTGCAAAGACCAGATATTGTCCAACTGCATGGGGAGCAATAGTCTTAAATTTTACCTCTGAAGTTTCACAGGCCATGGATGGATCCATCGCAAAAGGCTCCTCATTTCCAATGTTCAGTTGAATTAAAGATTGTGCTGTTTTTGTCCGACTTTCATACGAGAAACTAATAAAAGCCACACAAAGGTCTACGGCTCTTCCTTCAACTGTTATTGTGATCTCCTTTGTGGTTTCCCCGGGGGAAAAGGTTATCTCTTCCATTTGAGCGTTATCCATTTTAACAGAGGTGGATCCATTGGAGAATGGTTCTGTATCCAATAACGCTGTAAGTTTTACCGGATAATTGGCTATTGCACCTTCAGGCCTGTTTAAATACACCTTAAAAGTGCCTCCAAGTTCACCCTCTTTTACATCAAAATTATAGACATAAATATCCGGATTAGTAGAACTGATCCCCCCTCCGGAGAACGTAATTATATCCCCCTCTATCAGTTGTGGAGGATTCGACTCGGGACTTGCAAAAGTCACTTGCGTACATAGGAATAGAAGTAAGGTTATTCCAAACCGTTTAAAGAAATTTTCCATTATCTACCGTTTTTATAATTAAACTAAAATGAATATTCCAGGGGCTTATTTTTTCAAATCAGCACAAAAGAGCCATTAACAATCGTTGAAAAATATTTTTAAAAATAGATTGATAATATTAAAGAGGTGTGTCGTATCTGTACTTTTTTGTACACTATTTGTAAATCATTGAAAAACAACAAATGAGGCGCTTGTTTGTCCGCTGTTTTATTAAAGGATGAAAATCTTAAGATGATGTGATAAGTCGTCGGAATTCGACAGGAGTCATTCCATACTTTTCCTTGAAGAGATGGTAAAAAATGCTGCGACTATTAAATCCGGCATTATGAGCAATGGTTTCTATCGTTCGGCCTTCTGCCGGATTGGAGAGCAGTATTCTGGCATAGTTGAGTCGAAGATGGTTTACATATTCCGAAACACTCATATGACTATATTTACGAATCGCTGTAAATACATATTTTTCATTTGTGTTCAGCATTTTTGCAATACTTCGGCGGTTGATGTTCGGATCTGTATATACAGCAGGATCTTTCATGAGAACCTTCAATTGATCATAGAGTTCTTGTAGTTTTCTGTTTTCTTGATTTTCAGTAGTAAGAGTGTTTTTCTGAGTCTGTTCGCTACGTATGCGTTCATTCTCGGCCTCTAATTGATCCTGTTTCTTGATCTGTTCGAGCATGGAACGATTTTTGATCCGAAGTTTGCGTGCATTGAATACTATGATAGCAAGGATCACACACAATAGTATGAGTACAATAGAAAACCATAGGAGCGTATACCGAAGTGTCTGTTTTTGTTGTTCTTTCTGCATTTCTAGTTTATCGACTTCATGCCGGGTACGCAATGTATTCAACTTGTTAGCCATGTCAACTCGCTGTACGGAGTCTTTCCCGGCGACATACGCCTTATACGCGTTTGCTGCTTTTTCATATTTCCCCCAATGAAAATAAAGCTTGGCGCGTGCCTCTTTGATTTTGGAGGTTGCTTGAAAAGAAGATGTCTCATCTTGTAGAATCTCTTCAAGTTGATTGAGTGAATATTCGGCTTCTGCATACCGTCCCTCTTCATAGAACAGGCTGAAACGTTCGTTTTCGACCGAATACAGTCCCAAACGGGTATTGGCAACCGGGAATCCCTCTGCTTTAGATATATATGTACGAGCCAGGGTGTATTGTCCCAGCTTAGTGTATGAGGCGGCATACCCCAAATAATTAAGGAAACAAAGATTCTTCAATTCGCCGTTGTAGGCATCAATACGTTGTAGATAGGCCTCAAATTCTTTACTCACCTCGAGTGCACTCTCATAACGTTTCTGACCGTTTAACATATCTACCAGATAAGAGTACGCTTCCCCTTTCATACCTGAGTCAGTCTTTTCATCCGCGGCAGTTATACACTCCCGAAAGGCAATCTCGGCCTTATCCAAGAGTCCGAGTTCTTCATACGCCTTACCCATGGTTTGTAATGAAGCGACTAATCCGGAATGACTATTCATACTTTTCGCCTCATCATAAAATTTTTCGGCATAATTCAAGGCTTCTTCATAGTTGCCTTGCAACATGTAAATATCTCCCACGACTGAGGCGACATAGAAATAATGCACTTCAGCCTCGGGTACATCTTGCATAAAATCAAGTGCTTTCAATGATTCTGTCAACATTAGGCTATCTGGCATTCTGTAGTTATACAACGCCTCGACTCTAAGCACGTAAGCTATCGCCTCGGCTTTTTTATCTTTGGCATTTTTTGCTGCAGCGATAAAATCCCGGTTAAATGCCAAGTGGACATCCATATCTTCTACTTCATAAAGCGCTTTATGTAAACGTGGATAGAGTTTCAATAATTCTGCCCCGGATGTTATATCGATAAGGTGTAATAGTGAATCAACTGTTGGCGTATAAACCGGCCGATCCTGACCAGTCGTAAGATCTGAATGACAATATACCGTATTGACCGGTAGTAATATCATTATTACCATTAATACTATAGCGCTGATTTTTTTCACTTTATTTTTATTACAAAAAGAAGCCTTGTACTGCATTTACTGAAAAAAGAGATCTCTTTTGATACCTTTTGTTCATCTATTTTCGAGTAAAGATAGTGTTTTGTGAAAAAACAGCCTAAAAAAATGTATTTTTATTTTGAAAACGGGAGGATATATTTTTATTTCAGGTTATTCTACGATAAAAGCAGTCGTTAGCAGCATAAAACGCCAATGTTTTAAGGCCTGTCTGAAATCAACTTTCTTTAAATGGCTCTTGTTTTCATGAATGCAAAGTTACTCGTCTTTGAAGTGATCACCCATCCGGTTCATTACAACACTTGTTTTACGGGCATGATCCTGTAAATCGGCTATGCTATCTTCTTCGTCCAGGATCTCTTCACCCAATAAGGTTTCGAGCACATCCTCCAGCGTAACCACCCCCTCGAATGTGCCGTACTCATTCATAATGGCAGCGATATGCTCTTTGCTGGTCAGAAACTTCTCCAAAGCGGCCGGCACAGGCAATACCTCTGTGAAGATCATGATCTCTCTTTTAATGGAGGCGATATTGTCGGTAAACCGATCTTCCGCCAGACATTTTAAGACATCACTTCGAAGTACATACCCCACGATATTGTCCATCGGACCTTCGTAGATCGGAATACGTGAATAGGTCTCTTCGGTCGGGAACTCTTTGATCGGTTTGTCTCCATCGGCCACGACCACCACTGTTCTGGGGGTCATAATATCTCTGACTTTTTTCTCTTCAAAATGAATCAGGTTATTGATAATTCTGTTTTCACTCGTTTTAAACACCCCTTCCTGTTCGCCCATTTTTACTAATGAGGAGACCTCCTCCCTGCTGACAGAAGCCTCTTTGTTCTTGGGTGCGATCAGTTTCGTCAGGTGTTTGGACAGCCACACAACCGGATAGCTGATTATATTCATCACCTGAATGGTTACGGCCGAAAAACCGATTAACCGTCTCCAGTAGTAGACCCCTATATTTTTAGGTAAAATTTCAGAAAAGACCAAGATTAAAAAAGTCAGTATACCGGAGATAACCCCTAAGTACTCTTTTCCGAAAACTTCAGCCGCTTCGGCGCCAACACCGGCCGATCCGATGGTGTGTGCAATCGTGTTTAAGGTAAGAATAGCCGTTATGGGGCCTTCCGAATTGGTTTTTAATTTTAAAAATAAACCAGCCAATTTATCTCCCGATTCCACACGCATATTCACGTATGATACCGGAGTGGACAATAATACGGCTTCCATAATCGAACATAAAAAAGAGACTCCGATAGCCAGTACGAAGTATAAAACCATTGTTAAGATCATATCTGTAAAAATCTATTAAACCCATTAAAAATCTTTTCAAATGTACTAATACTTTTTTTATGATTCGAAAAGAGATTAAAACTATAAGTATCTTTGGCTTGTTATTCTACAATTATAGAATTAAAATTTGATCAAAATGAAAAAGAACATTTGGAGTGTTTTGCTGTGTTTAGGCGCTGTATGTGCGGTTTTATCTGCTTGTAATAACCAAAAACAACCTGCCGTAGAGGTACAGGCCGAAGCTGAACCTCCGCAAGTTGTGAGAGATACGCATAATTCTCAAAATGCATTGGACTATGAGGGGCTATATGTTGGTACTTTACCTTGTGCTGATTGCTCGGGTATTTATACTGAAATCACTCTATCGAGGGATAGTTTTTCGATGAAACAGGTGTATCAAGGTATTGAAAAAGAGAATATCGCTTTTGAAAAATCAGGGAAATACAGTTGGAATGAACAAGGCAGTATCATCACGTTGGGAGGAGACAGTGCTGAACAATACCAAGTTGGAGAAAACAAGCTTTTCGCTTTGGATATACAAGGGCATCGTATAACCGGCGATTTGGCAGAACTGTATATCCTGACAAAAAAATAAATAATTTATAGCTGCCGGAGGTATTCTCTGGCAGTTTCTCTGCCCAGTTCAATGATCTGGGCAGCTTTATCAAATTGCATGACACCGTATCTGCTACCGGGAACAGGTATAACCAGATCCGGTTGCTGTTTCTCCACCGAATAGCTGATGAGGCGTTGAACCATTAGAGTCGATGATTTTGTTAGGATAGAACGGATCGATTCTGTTGCCGACCGATTGTTTTTGGTGTCTGAAGCTCCGGCAATTACGCCAAACAGTAAGTCATTCTCACCTCTTTTTACTCTGTCCAGTGGTAATGGGTTGATCAACCCTCCGTCGATTAACACCCTGTTCTCACGGTGTACAGGTTCAAATACCCCAGGCATCGCGATTGAAGCACGGATGGCCTCATGAAGATCTCCTTTATCAAACAGATATTCCTGCCCGTGTGTGATATCTGTCGCCACCACTGTAAAAGGAATAGGTAAATCTTCTATTTGGGCAGGAGGGATATGCCTTTCCAGTAAGTCCATAATACGAACACCTTTTATCAACCCTCCATTCCTGCGTAGAGACAGATCGACAAGCGAGAGCAATTTCCCTCTGGTCAATCCGCACAAAACCTGTTTACATATTGCTAATCGTCCTGTGGCATACGCCGCTCCGATCAATGCGCCTATTGAACACCCCGCGATAGAAGAAATTTCGAAACCCTGTGTCTCCAGTTCTTCAATGACACCTATAAATGAAAGTCCTCTGGCTCCTCCGGTAGATAAGGCCAATGCCACTTTTTTACTCTTTTTCTTTCCCTCCATCCTTCTGGTGATTCTATCTGTTCGATACCTATACGATACGCAAAGGTATTATAATATTTAAAATGTATAGGAGCGTATGGCTACTCTTACCTTTTTGATCAGGGAGTGTTCTTGTTTTGTTTATGATGTGTGACGATTTTTGTGCGGTTAGACTAATCGTCTACCAGCTGTGTCACTATCGTCTACCAGTTGGTGCACTTTCGTCTACCAACTGTGTCACTATCGTCTACCAATTGGTAGACGATTAATATATCGCACAAAAATAACAGCAGATGCGGTTCATTAAAAGAGAGGAATGTAATGAAAATGATTGTTATCGACAGTGTTTTGGATAAAATCCCCGTATTATAATTGGCAGCAACGCAGTATGATTTTCTCTTTGGCTTGGGTGGTGGTGGCAAACAGATAGATGGAGCCTCCATCTTTTATTCCGGTTCGTTTGCGTAGTTCATCGACCGAAAGTGGAAAATTGCGGACGGTAATATTTGCCTGAGGGGTGTTTTTGGCGAATTGTTTGATCGCTTTGTTGTTGAACGGGATGATCTCTTCTATCTGGAAAATCCGGCCGGGGAATGTCTCTATCAGTTGGTTGGAGGAATACAGGTGGCTGCTTACGGCGATTTTACCCAATCCGAACTGAGTCGATACGCTTTTAAATGCACCGGCTTTTAGTATGGATGCATTGGGTTCATACAGATAGGTGCCTGTTTGTTCAATAAAAAATGCTGTTGCCGACTGCTCTTCTATTAAGGTAAATTCAAAAGACTCTTCTTTGTTTGCAGTGGTAAAATTGATGCAATGGATGAAGGGCGTTTCCACAGCTTTGTTTTTTTCGAGTACAAAAAGAAGTTCTTTACATTCGTTTTTAACTGAAAGGATATGGATCGCTGTAGTCTTCGGCAATAAGTCTGACGTTAAACGAATATCGGCCATCGGAGATATCTTGGCAATAATCCGGGGCGCTTTTTCAAACAAAACAGGTAGTAGGCTGATTAAATCAGGTTCACACTCCTGTAGGGCATAAGCCCGTTTGTTGCCTTCTTTTCGGCGGGCCGGGTCGATATAGATGACATCGATATCATTCAATGTTTGAATGATTTGTGTGGCATCGCCTTCGACAAGTTGAATATTGGAGGCGTTCAGGTGCTTGAAATTATGAGAGGCAGCCTTACAATATGTAGGGAAGCGTTCGATATAGGTTACTTTTTTGACCTTTTGGGAAAAGGCCCATGTGTCAACTCCCAGACCTCCGGTGAGATCAACCAAATGGTCGTCACTGTTTACTAATCGCTGTTTATAATAGGCTGTGGGTTCAGAGGAGCACTGTTCGGCAGCAATCTTTGATGGGAAAATAAGTGCTTCATTGCAATACCAAGTGGGTAATTTTTCCTTGATTTGTCGTCGGGCGGACAACTGATCAACAACAAAAGGGATATCGATTCCGGGATAACGGGACGCTTTTAATAGGAGGTCGTTTAAGTCGTCGTTCGTATGCTGGCGAATAAATTCTTTTAATGCATCGGTGAGTAACATCGGCAGACAATTAACGGATTACAAGGTCGCGTATGACTTCGCCTCCGGCGTATTCGTTTAAACTTTTAACCAGCCGCTCACGGCATAAGGTCAGTTCACTACGTAAAACGGAAGAAGAGAGTGAAACATACATAACCCCATTTTTAATATAGATATTCCGTGTATATTGCATCACCATAGGACCGAGCACTTCTCCCCAGGCGCGTTCGATACGACTCTCAAGGATTTTCTGGTGCAGGTCGGTATTTTGTTCGAAAAAATCCCGTAAGACTTCACCGATGGTTTGTGAGTTTTTTCGTCTCATCGTTTACGCTTCCATTTGTTTGGTTTCGCCTTGCTCTACTTTAAATAAGGCATACTCGTGGTTCATGGTCGCAAGTATCTCATCCAAGTACTTGCGGTTGGTGTCGGTGATAAAGATCTGTCCGAACTCTTTTTCTCCGACCAGATGTATGATCTGCTCCACACGGATCGCGTCCAGTTTGTCGAAAATATCATCCAATAATAAAATCGGAGTCGTCTCTCCTTTTTGTTTGAGGAATACAAACTGTGCAAGTTTCAGAGCAATCAGGTATGTTTTATTCTGCCCTTGTGAGCCGATGCGGCGAATCAACGTTCCGCCTAACGTCATGGCCAATTCGTCTTTATGAATACCGGTCGAAGTATATCCCAGGATCCGGTCACGTTCTCTATTGGCCAAAAGGGTGTCATACAATTTGTCGTTGGCTAATTGAGAGGTGTATTCCAACCCGACTTCTTCCGACGAACAGCATATTTTCTGGTAATAACTGTTGAAGAGAGGGGTGAAATCTTCGACAAGCATTTTTCTTTTTTCATAGACCAACTCACCATATCTTTCAAGCTGAATATCGAGTACGTCATAGAGTGAGTGGTCTGATGATTGTGCTTTTAAGAGTGAATTTCGCTGTTGCAATACCTTATTATATTGGATAAGAGCATGCAGGTATTGTTTGTCTTGTTGCGAAATGATCAGATCCAGAAAACGACGCCGTTCACTGCTTCCTCCCTGAATTAACTCCGAGTCGGCCGGTGAAACGATGACCAGAGGCAATAGTCCGATATGTTCGGATAACTTATCATACTCTTTTTTGTTTCGTTTGAATTGTTTGCGTTGCCGGCGGCGGATGGCACAGAAAATCTCTTCGTTTCTGTTGTCGTAGTCGTATTCTCCCTGAACAACACACATTTCTTGTTCTTTATGAATAATCTGGCTATCAGGCGTGTTTAGGTGACTCTTGCAAAATGAAAGATAATGAATGGCATCCAACAGGTTTGTTTTACCCATTCCGTTATTGCCAAAAAAGCAATTGATCTTAGGCGAAAAGCAAACTTCAGACTGAAGGATATTTTTATAGTTGAGAATAGATAGTTTTTTGAGTATCATTATATGGTATTGAACGTACAAAATTAAAAAATATAGTTCGTATGTGTAGTTTATTCCATAAAAAAAACTACTTTTGCGCTTTGAAATGCTAACGGCATTAAAACAACGGTAAAAATTATAAAAAACGATAGTATCAAGTTATGGCTGCTAAGAAGAAAGAGACCCACAAGGAGTTAGAAGTTGAAGAGATTGTTTCAAGATCGGAACAGTTTATCGAAAATCATTCCAAGAAAATTATTTATGCCATTGCAGCGATTGCTGTGGTGATTGGTGCATATATGGGTATCCAACATGGTTATTTGGTTCCAAGAGAAAAGAAAGCGGTAGCTGCACTGTTTAAAGGTGAACAGTATTTTGCGAAGGACTCTTTCAATCTGGCATTAAATGGCAATGGAGCCGATTATGACGGATTTGAGGCGATAATCAGTCAATACGGAAGTACGAAATCCGGTAATTTGGCCAAAGCGTATGCCGGTATCTGTTATTTTAGAATGGGTGACAATCAGAAAGCATTGGATTACTTAAAGTCGTTTAGTGCTAAAGATGAGATGATCTCTCCGGCTGTTACAGGCCTTATCGGCGATTGTTACGTCAATATGGGGAACGTCAAAGAGGGTGTTAGTTATTTTGAAAAGGCTGCTAAAGCAGCAAATAACGAAGTGGTTAGCCCTGCCTATTTGAAGAAAGCAGGTATTGCTTATGAAAGTCTGCAACGGTATAGTGATGCGGTAAAAGCATATACTACCATTAAAGAAAAGTATTATTCGTCGACAGAAGCAAGTGATATCGATAAATATATCACACGCGCATCCTTATTAGCAGGGAAATAAACAATTTTTATTCATGATAAAAAAGGATGTCTTACAATAAGTAGCAGACATCCTTTTCTTTTAATAAGAAGTGTATGGCAACAGCTTATCAGAATTTATCGGAATACGATTTTAATAGTATACCGGATGCTTCAGAAATGAAGGTCGGTATTGTTGTGGCTGAGTGGAATAAAGCGATAACGGAAAAATTATTAGAAGGGGCTTGTAATACATTAGAAAAACACGGAATGCTTTCTGAAAACATTGCCGTAGGAAGAGTTCCCGGGAGTGTTGAGTTGACATTTGGTGCGAAAAGCCTGGCAGAAAACAAAGATTTGGATGCTGTGATCATATTGGGGTGTGTTGTCAGAGGTGATACGCCGCATTTTGATTATGTCTGCGATAGTGTGACTCAAGGAATAACCGAATTGAACCTGATGTATGATATCCCATTCATTTTTGGATTGTTAACGACAGATAACATGCAACAAGCTGAAGATCGGGCTGGGGGAAAGTATGGAAACAAGGGGGATGAAGCGGCAATTACAGCAATAAAAATGATCGATTTTTCTTGTAAATTACAAAATTAATCCTACCTTTGCACTGCGATTGAAAAAGGGGTAGTTTCCAGAGTGGCCAAATGGGGCTGACTGTAACTCAGCTGTCTTTCGACTTCGGTGGTTCGAATCCATCACTACCCACACATGAGCGAGTAGGCTCGCTCAAATTGACAATTAAATTGCGGAAGTAGCTCAGTTGATAGAGCATTAGCCTTCCAAGCTGAGGGTCGCGGGTTTGAGCCCCGTCTTCCGCTCTAAAGAGAGAAAAACTTTCGTTTTTCTCTCTTTTTTTGTGGGTTGTTATAAATTAATCCAATAATTCAACTTGATCATAAACACATTAGACGCAGGCAGCCCGAACATACGGTCGAGGTTATTGCCCCAACCGGAGACAATACGGTTTGCTCTGTCCGACATGGTATGTTCCCAAACCAGATAAAGAGTAGAACCTGGTCTATATTCCCAACGCGCCACCAGATTGGAACGGAATTCATTAAAACTGAAATCAGGATTTGTGAACTGATAATGTTTATCGTTCCAGTTAATATTGTACTGATTATCAATAGGGGCACTAATCTCATTGCCTTCAAACAAATGGTAGCGTTCTTTGTGATTTCGAGCCAATGTATTTGTGGCATGTTTAAACTGAGAATATTTACCGGTAGAGGTATATGGCGAGCCGTAGAACTGAATGGAGATATCCGGCGTCACATTCATTTGAACTTTGAGGGTTAATCCATATGTGTCTTGCCGCATGTGTCCCATAACATAATCATCTGATGAAAAAGGGATGTTCGAAGTGTTACCCGGTATGGTTGTTACGTATTGCATATGTTCTTTTTTGGTTTCATAGGTAAATTCTCCGGATAGTAACAGATGATTGCCCAAGCGTAAAGAGATAGCCGGAGTAATCGTTTGATATAAATTGCCACTTGTAGAATAGTCATTGATATATTCGGTAGAAAACACAACGCGTTTCGATTTATCACTATTTATATTGAGCGTACTTACAATGTACGGATTGACACGAAGTGCAGGACCTCCATACAATTTACGGGTACCGATATAGTTCCATCCATAACTTTCCGCCAGGCTTATCTCAAAACGATTTAAGAGCATGCTTTTCCACTCAAAATCCAAAGAATTCTGGATAGCACGCCCTCCGTAGTCCCATTTATTGGTCTGTTTCAGTGTGAATGTGTTTTTTCTGAAGAATTTCCATCTATTGGTCTGCTTAAATGTAACCTCCGTTTCATTGGAGATATAATCTGCATCTTTCATATATCCGAGCGTATTCAAATCGAATCCGGGAGAAGACCAACCGAACGTTTCGGAAAAGATCCATTTGGCAGTCCCTTTTCTGCCTACTTTCAGGTAGCCTCCTGTTCCTGTTAAAGTGCTCTTGTTGGGATCGACTCCCAGATAGTCTGATGTAGTCCGTTGATAATAATGCGCCGGACTTTGTTGTAAAAGAGTTATAGCCTCTTCTGATCCGGTCAGGTGGCTGAACATCCCTTTGGCTTCAACATAATAAAGACGATCAGCAAAATAACGTGTAAAATCGATCCCTCCCGTAAACGCATTTTGAACCAATATTTTTTTCAGGTGATCTTCATTCAATGCCCGGTTAACTGATGTGACCATTCCTCCCAATAATGTATTTCCTTTCCAGTTTTTCTGTACACGTGCAACGGTGTAATTGGTAAAGGGTTCTACCACTTCTTTTGAAGCTGTTCCGTTACGGGTCACTTTCAAGGATGAACGTGCCGTAAAACTTTGTACGACCCCTAATGTAACTCCTCTCCTATTGGTTCCGGTAAGTTTCAATGCGCCGATAATGGGGATATTCTCCAATGTACTCGCAAAATGAGTTTTATTATCAATATTTTCCGGAGTAAATGAAGGTTGTGCACCTATACGACGCGAATAAAACATCATATCCTTTCCATTGTTGAAATCCAGAATATGTTTTCCTTCCAGAAAAAAAGGACGTTTCTCATCATAAAATGTTTCATAGGCTGTCAGATTCATCATTGAAGGGTCTAATTCAACCTGTCCGAAATCAGGATTGACGGTCAGGTCAAGTGTAAAATCAGCGATAGCAAGTTTGGCATCCAATCCAATATTTCCATCCCATAAATCTCCTTTTTGATACGGACTTCCCGCTACTTTAGGTTCTTGTTTGTATTTACCCATAACATAAGGTAGTATTTCTATGCCTTTTGGTTTGGGTAAATCATTCATACCATGCATTTCACCAAAAGAAAAAACATGCCCATTGTTTGTTGACGGAATCAAACTCCAACTCTGTGATTCATCATTCCTGCGAATAACACGACGTACATGCAGTCCCCAGATGCCATCATTCGAGAGTTGGTTATAGCGTAACTGGCTAAATGGAATTCGCATCTCAGCCGTCCAGATCGAATCCTGTAAATTTACATCTGTTTTAGCATCCCATACGGCATTCCAGCTACGGTTTTCCACTAATTGATCGGTCACGATCTGATCTGTCCGGTTTCCTCCCAGATTCAATTCAAACTCGAATGCTGCCCGAAAGTCGTGATAGGTGTCAAAGGCGATACTGACCAGATCGCCAACCTCATTTGCATCACGATTATCTATAAAACGATTCATTTTCCAAGGTTCGATATCTTTACAAGAAAGGCCGACATAGATGTATTTCTCGTCGTAAAAGATTTTCATCTGTGTCGGAGAATCAGTCAGTCGACGCTCATAAGGTGAACCCTGTACAAAATCATCCGACCATTCCCCCTGGTTTTCCCAGACAGGATCATTCAGTTTCCCATCGATCACGGGCTTTTCATTCGTCAATCGGGTGATATGATATATACGTTTGTAAGAATCTTCAAAAGAAATTTGTGTATAGTGCTGCGCATAACAACTCAGAATCGCGAATTGAAACACTAATAGGAACTTATATTTCATGATTAAATTCTCTTTAGTTTATGGATAGGAGGCTGTCGTATTTTTGTAAATAAAGGCATAACAAGAACACTCTA
The DNA here is from genome assembly GCF_029893105.1 of Parabacteroides sp. PF5-9. Lineage (GTDB taxonomy): Bacteria > Bacteroidota > Bacteroidia > Bacteroidales > Tannerellaceae > JARXWG01. Next base: position 66,146 of record NZ_JARXWG010000009.1, read on the forward strand.
CCGCCATTAGAGACGGCAGAGTATCTTAAAAATAACATCAGTAATTGTTATTGCAACTTATTTAAATCTCTCGTTCGGGTATGTAAAAATCTTTTTGTGTCAGTTGACATTTTTGGGCGATATACTTGCAATAGTCTAAACGTCCTGTCTTCTCATCGCGGGTATCCGAGCCAAAGGTGAATTTCAAACCGGCACGTTTAGCCATAAGGATGAACTCTTCGTGTGGTACGCGTACCAAATCGTTGATCTCGATGGCGATGTTTCTTGCACGCGCGGCATCAATAATCTGTTGTAGGCGTTTTTTTGTCCATAATTTATGGTATTCACGTTCAATACTTGCAGGTAAAAAGAGAGGGCAGGCAAATATATTTATCGGGTCGTCGCCAGTGAGGATCGTCATATAGTGCTGCATATTACGCCCCATAAACGTCTCGGGATCATCAATATAGGATGCATATTCCCATACGTTGATTGTTTCGTTATAACCATTTCCATTGGAAACAACCTGTGGATCCATAGCCACATAGTCGGCCTGAGCAATGAGTTCGGGTGAGAAATTCTTGGACCATCCCGGCATCATGGGCTGTAAACCGATATACACAGGGTAAGGTTTTAATTCATCAATATAAGCTTTTAAATCGGCATCGCTTTTCATGCCCCATGGCGCAATATTCTGCATGACACCAAACCGTATACCTGTTTTTTCAGATTTAGCTACAATATCCTCGATCGTCTGTTTGTTAGAGCGGTGGACATGTAGATCCATCATTAGATAATCGGATGTTGCCGGTATAGTGCTACCATTACTCATTACTTCATCAGCCAGATAGCGTTCTGTTGCTCTAGTTTTTCCCATTAGACCTCCGGCTATAAGTAATCCCGTTGTTTTCAGAAATGTTTTTCTTTCCATATTATTATTCTATTTTAGGTTATATCGGTGAGTTTTTTCTGTTGAATGAATCAACATCGTAAAATTAACTCAAATTCATATGGAGGATAAGTGCGGGAATAATTATGTAGATATTTAAAAAAGCTATCGTATTGTTGGATAGCTTGTTGAATAGTTGTGATAAGATGAAAAATGTAGTTGTTTTAAAGGGGCTGTTATTTCTTTTTTTGATGTAAAATCCCTATTTTCATAACCCTTTCTTCAAATGTATCACGCGATATGGAGGCTTTGTTTCTAATCTTTGTCCTATAATTATAAACAGTACTCAGCGAGCACCGGAGAAAAGACGCTATTTTCTCACTATCGGTAATCCCTAAACGCAACAAGGCATAAATACGTAGTTCTTTATTTAAAAAATTTTTCGATTTTAGTTTAATTCGTTCTTCCTTGAGCAATAGTGCGTTGAAGTCGGCGATAAAAGTAGGATATAAACTTAAGAATACAGTATCAAAATGTCGATACAAATCATCGTATTCACCGTCTACTTCTGTTGTGGATTTTAGTTTTTTGATTAGTTGTTCAAGTTGTTTGTTTATGGCTAATTTATGTAAGGATCTCCGGTTTTCTTCCATTTTGTTGATGTAATTCGAACACAGATCAAAAAATTGAGCAATATATTGTTCTTTAATATGGTTGGCTTCCTGCAAAAGGATGTTTTTCTCCGATAATAAGTGATTGGTATTATTCAAATCTTCATTCAACTGAAGCAATTTATCGTTTGTTTGTAATAGCACTTCTCTCATTTTTGCCAATTTCTTCATCTGTTGATAGATATAGACTACGAGTATAACCAGAAAGACCGAAAGTATGCAGACCAACCCCAGATATAATCGCAATTGCCTTTTCGCATAAGTTTCCTTGGCTTGATGCGAGGCATTTATAATGGAATAAAATTCCGATAGTTGCATGGTTCGAAATTGCACATTGCAAAATACAGCGTCTTCGATAGCTGACTGTGTGTATTGAAAGGCTTTTGCTATATCTCCAGCTTCATAGTATACCAAAGCAAGCTCCTGGAATGACGCATTCTCCTTTATCCCTCCCTTTATATCAGCAATAGCCGACAGTAGGAAATATTTTTTTTCCAGCTGTTTATTCTGCATAATTCTGTAAACTGCTCCAAGATAGTAGGTGATAAATGCATAATCATGTGAATCGACCGCAGCTTCTTCCAATAAGTTCAGGAGTATTTTTTCAGCCTGTTCAGCCTGTTTATAAGTGATGCATTGCCGGGCTTTGTTTATTTTGTATGTATAGACTGAGGTGGGCAATGTGTTCAGTAAGGAGTCGCGGTATTCTTCTTTTTGCTGCGCATAACCTGGTAGATTATAGGCGGCTCCGTAACGTTCAAAAAAGAGGCAGTAGGCATAATAATAATCAGGGAGTAATCCTTTGGGTAATTCAGCTGAATTTAGGCTTTTCAATATATTTTCCGATTCACGAAACAGTCCAGAACAAGAATACATGGTCGCCAACTGAATACAGGAGATGTAGGCCAGCGAATCTATCTCTAATAAACCAGCAATTTGTAGATTCCTTTCTGCAAAACAGACAGCAGAATCCAGTTTGTATGTTTTATATTCTTCATACAATTTCCGGTTTATTTCATATTTCTGCTCCAAAGAAAAATCAGACAGGCTTAGCATATCTTTCAATTTATTTATCCGTTGTTCCTTTTGTAGGGCAAGTTGTTGCTTGTTGACCATCAAATGATCCAGATAATTGGATAATGCTTTTATGTCGTTATTTCCCCATGCAGGAGTATAGACAACACAGATCAACAAAATAAGACACCCTACACCTGAGAATATTCCGGTATTTAGTTTCATTTTTTAATAGACTATGATAAGCGCACTCTTTCCTTATTAAAATAAAAATTCATCCATTCGGATCCATTCCGAATTCATACGGGCAATATAGACAAAAAGTCGGATTGATACAAAAAACGGACAAAGATAAGCGCTTGCAGACTCACTAAATAAATGCGATAATACAACTCACACCCAAAAAAAATCGTAACTTTGCGATTAGAAACAACAAAGGATTTGTTGTATGCGTTTATTTATTAAATAGAGGAGATACAATGCCTACCAATGGTGATAAACAAACATGGAAAGTACCAGAACCGACACTCAGACGATTGCCGTGGTATCTTGCCTTTGTGAAGTTATTGAAAGGCAAAGGAGAAACTTTTGTTTCATCGACACAAATATCCAAAGAGATTAGTGTCGATTCCAGTCAGGTCGCCAAGGATCTTTCTTTTGTAAAAATATCGGGTAAAACGCGGGTGGGATATGAGATTGATACATTAATTAATGTATTGGAAGATTTTCTTGGATTTAATGCACAACATAAGGCTTTTCTGTTCGGAGTAGGAAGTCTTGGAGGCGCCTTATTGCATGATTCGGGATTGGATCAGTATGGCGTAGAAATCATTGCAGGGTTTGATGTGCGTGAAGAACTGTCTGATACAACAATCAATGGAATTCCGGTGTTTCATATCAGCGATTTTGCTAAAAAGCAAAAAGAGTTAGGTGCAACAATAGGCATCATCACTGTGCCGGTAGGTAAAGCACAAGAAGTGACCGATTTGGCTATTGCCGGAGGGATTAAAGCGTTATGGAATTTTACCCCTTTCCGTATCCGTGTACCTGAACATATTGTCGTACAGAACACCTCTTTATACGCCCATCTCGCTGTTATGTACAACCGCTTGAATTCGCTCAACCATTAAAACATGAAGATCATCGCTGTCGGAATGAATTATGCCGCTCACAATAAAGAGCTTCATCATTCGTTAGAATTATCGGAACCTACTATTTTTATGAAGTCCGATTCATCGTTATTGAAAGAGGGTAAACCTTTCTTTATTCCTGATTTTTCATTAGAGATTCATTATGAAACGGAAATTGTCGTAAGAATCGATAGGTTAGGGAAAAATATTGCCGAACGTTTTGCGCACAGGTATTATCAGGAGATTACCGTGGGTATTGATTTTACAGCACGGGATATACAGAATCGGCTGCGATCACAAGGATTGCCTTGGGAAATCAGTAAAGCGTTTGATAATTCGGCGGCAGTCGGTGAGTTTGTCTCGCTGGAAGAGGTGGGTGATATCAATCAGATACCGTTTCATTTAATGATAAACGATCGGAAGGTACAAGAAGGAAATACGGCAGATATGCTTTTTTCGGTTGACAGGATCATCGCATACGTCAGTCGCTTCTTTACTTTGAAAATTGGTGATTTAATATATACAGGTACACCAGCGGGAGTCGGACCGGTTCGTATAAACGATCATCTGAAAGGATTTCTGGGAGACCGAAAAGTGTTGGATTTTAAGATCAAATGAAGCAATTATTTTATACATTACTGTTGTTATTCATTACCGGTACACTTGCGTGGAGCAATGGCAACCGCTATGCCGCCAATTCGGTATTGGATGGTGGAAAATGGGTAAAAATCAGGGTGGACTTTACCGGTATATATAAGCTTTCCTATCAAGATTTGCGTGATTGGGGATTTTCCGATCCGGAGAAAGTCTCTGTTCATGGATATGGCGGTTGGCCTTTGGATGAAGATTTCAGAAAGGAATATGTGGACGATCTGCCTCCTGTTGCCGTCTGGCGCGAATCGGATTATATGCTCTTCTATGCGAAAGGACCCATTAAATGGGATTTATGGAGTTCCAATAACGATCCTGACTATAAATCGTTTACCCATACAGTGAACCCTTATTCCAATTATGGGTATTATTTCCTGACCGACTCTATTCCTCCTAAAGAGATGGATACAATAGAATCTGCTGGTCAAAGTGTTCAAAATATTACTGTTTTTGATGATTACGACCTGCATGAGAAGGAATGGTATTCGCCGAATGAATCGGGACGCGATCTGTTCGGTGAGTCGTTTGCCACAAACCTGAAGCAAGATTTTAAATTCTACATCCCAGGTATTGTTCCAAACGGAAATGCCAAAGTCAGTATGCGTTTTATTTCCAAAGCGACCAGTACCAACGGCGGATCTGTTTCTCTATATATCGACAATGAACGTATTTTACGAGGAAGTTTCCCGTATAGTGCAACAACCGGAAATGAGGTATATACCAAAGCGACCTCTGTCTATCCGATAGAGGATTGGACGGGGGTAAAGAGCGAAAATATAGTGGCCACTGTCCAGTATGACCAGTCCGGACATCAGAATGTTCATCTCGATTTTATCATACTCCATACAGAACGTGTATTAAAACCTTACGACGCATTTACGCTTTTCAGAAGTATTCCTTCGATAGATAAAGCCTCGCAGTTTATCATACAGGAAGCGAATAGTAACACACTGGTTTTTGATGTGACCGACGGTGTCAATCCCAAAGTGATGCAAACAACTCTCAGCGGATCAGAACTTTCGTTTACTATTCCGGCCGGAAGTTTACGTGAATTTGCGATTGTACAGAAGGATAAATCATTTCCTACTCCCCTAAAAGAGGGGGATGTCAAAAACCAAAACTTGCATGCCTTGCCGCAAACAGACATGATCATCATATCCTCTTCTGAATTCAAGACACAGGCTGATCGTTTGGCGCAGATACATGAAGAGAAAGACGGATTAAGCGTGAAAGTCGTCAATCCTAAAGAGATCTACAATGAATTTTCCAGCGGAGCGCCTGATGCAAGTGCTTACCGCCGTTTCATGAAAATGTTTTACGATCGGCATACGTCGGAAAAAGATGCACCGAAATATCTGTTACTGTTTGGAGACGGAGTGTACGACAATAGAGGAGTTTCTAACAACTCTGATATCCAAAGTATCTTCAAGCAATATGGCGATCAGTTATTGCTTACCTATCAATCTGTTAATTCGATCGATATCGGTTCTTATGTCACGGATGACTACTTTGGGTTTCTGGATGATTCGGATATCATTATGCAAAGCAGTACATTGGATATCGGAATCGGACGATTGCCTGTTCGAACAGCTGAAGAGGCGCGGTTGGTGGTCGATAAGCTGATCGGATATATGAATAACAATGTCACCGGTGGATGGAAAAATAATGTGGCTTTTGTTGCTGATGATGGAAATCAGTCGGATTCATTTGATACGGCACATATGTACAATGCTGACGTTTTGGCTGAATACGTCGAAAATAACCATCCGGAATTCCTGGTCAACAAAGTCTATTTTGATACTTACAAGAAAAATAATGCCGGAGGACACAGTTCATACCCAGACGTCAATTCCAAAGTTCAGCAACTATTGAAAAACGGATTATTGACGATCAATTACTCCGGCCATGGAGATACTAAATCATGGGCAGAAGAGCGTGTTATGACGGAAACAATGATTCGGGATGCACAATATACACGGCTACCCTTATGGATCACGGCTACTTGCGACTTTACCCGGTTTGACTCACCTACGACCTCTGCCGGTGAATATGTTTTGTTAAATAAAACCAGTGGAGGAATTGGACTATTTACCACGACGCGTGTGGTCTATCGGGAACGAAATTTTATTATCAACCAACAACTCACACGGTATCTTTTCAGTAAAAATGATAACCGCCGGCTTACGTTGGGTGAAACGATTAAAGAGGCCAAAAGAGCGATAGGGTCAGACAGTAATAAGCTAAATTTTATCCTCATTGGTGATCCGGCTATGAAATTGGCTTATCCGGAATACCAGATGGAGGTAAGCGCCATCAATAATCAACCTGTGGGAAATGACACCGTAACATTTCAGGCACTAAGTAAAATAACTGTCGAAGGATATATTAAAGATCCTGACGGAAATATAGCGACAGATTTTAATGGTAAAATAAATGTCACGGTATTAGACAGTAAAGATAGTATCACAACACTGGATAACAACAGTAGTAAATATGGTGTATTTCAATATACCACCTATCCGAACACCTTATTTATTGGTAATGAAAGTGTAAAGGATGGAAAATTCAGTTTTACTTTTACAGTACCCAAAGACAATTCTTATTCGGGTAAAAGCGGCAAGATGAGTTTGTATGCAGAGGATGAATCTTCCGGCCATGAAGCACAAGGTAAATTCCTGAACTACATTGTCAAAGGGACTGATACAAATGCGGAAGAGGATAGGGATGGACCTACTGTTAAGGCGATATATCTGAATGATACGACCTTCGTTAGTGGTGGAAAAGTAAATCCGACTCCCCTGTTCTTTGCTCGTTTATGGGATAAAAGCGGTATAAACATTACCGGTAGCAGTATCGGGCACGATATGATGCTGACAATCGATAATATGCCTACACGAAGTTATAACCTGAATTCATTCTACGAAATAACGTCAGACTCAGACGGTGAAGGATTGGTGCAGTACTCAATTCCTTCTCTTGATCCAGGCATACATGAGGCTGAATTTATTGTTTGGGATGTACAAAATAATTCAACGAAAACAACATTCTCTTTTGAGGTGCTTGAAGGGTTAAAACCATATATCTCCGAAGTGTATGCAACGCCTAATCCTGCACGTGAACAGGTGGAATTCAGACTCGAGCACAATCGTCCTGAATCAAAAATCACGGTGGAAATAATGGTCTATGATATTACCGGAAGGCTTCAGTGGAAAGCGTCAGAAACTGGCTCCTCCGAACTCTTTAAGGCTTATGTTGTTTCATGGGATCTGACCAATATGAATGGTTCACGTTTGCGTCCGGGTGTCTATTTATACCGGGCAGCGATTCGTACAAAGAATTCCAAAGAGGCTACTAAAGCGAACAAATTAATCATTCTGGCACAATAAAGATTACTCAATTCAGTTTATATGTAAGAGCAATAAATGCTCACGTTTAACAAATAGAATTATTATGATGAAAGTTTCAAAAGTCTATGTATTCTTCATAATCCTTTGTGTGATGACTTCCGTTTCGATCTCAACAACAAAGGCTCAAAACAAAAAAGATTTTGCTCCGATCCATACAGCTGTTCCTTCGCTATCAATTGCACCCGACGCCCGTGGAGGTGCTATGGGGGATAATGGAGTGGCAACAACTCCGGATATCAGTTCCCAGTATTGGAATCCGGCCAAATATGCTTTTCAATACAGTAAAGCGGGTATTTCTTTATCCTATACCCCTTGGTTGCGTAAGTTGGTTAATGATGTGGCGCTCGCGTATTTATCAGGATATTATAAGATCGGCGATAACGATCTTCAGGCAATCGGTGCATCTCTGCGTTATTTCTCATTGGGAGAAGTGAGTGAGCCGGGGCACGACACCCAATCTTCTATCATAATGAATCCTTACGAATTAGCCCTCGACGTCAGTTACAGCCGTAAACTTTCGGAATCTTTTTCTATGGCAGTTGCTTTGCGTTATATCCGTTCAGATATGAGTGCACAGACACAAGATGATATGGTTCCGGCAGATGCGTTTGCTGCCGACTTAGCTGGTTATATGGAAAAATATGTGATGATTGGTGGCGGTGAAAGCTTATGGAGTTTCGGGTTTAATATCTCCAATATGGGGACTAAGGTATCCTATGATGAAGGAACGACCAATCAGTTTTTGCCCACAACATTGAAGCTGGGTACCGGTTTGTTATACCCGCTGGATGACTACAACCGTATTGGTTTCTATGTCGACCTGAGTAAATACCTCGTGCCCAGCTACCCTGTTAAGACGGGAAACACAGAAGAAGATCAGGTCGCTTATGATCAAGCCATTATTGATTATAATAATATCGGATCGATTAAAGGGATGTTCAAATCGTTCAGTGACTCACCCGGTGGTTTCAGTGGTGAATTAAAGGAAATTATGGCATCAATCGGTGTGGAATATGGATATAACGATCAGTTCTTTCTTCGTGGTGGATACTATTACGAAAATGAAAATCAGGGAAACCGTCAATATTTTTCACTAGGTGCCGGTTTCCGTATGAGTGTATTCCAGTTGGATGCCGCTTATCTGATCAGTACCGTACAAAGTAACCCCTTGGATCAAACCCTTCGTTTTTCCCTGTCATTTGATATGGATGGACTGAAAAACCTGTTTCGATAATCAATCAAACCTGTTTTCAGATGAAAATACGCGTTGGATTCGGATATGATGTACATACTCTTGTACCCGATCGGGAGTTATGGCTCGGTGGAATAAAAATCGATCATACCCATGGTCTATTGGGACATAGCGATGCTGATGTGTTAATTCATGCGATTTGTGATGCGCTCTTAGGAGCGGCCAATATGCGGGATATCGGTTATCATTTTCCGGACACCTCCGATTCGTATAAAAATATAGACAGTAAAATTCTTTTGCGGGATACGATTCAACTATTGAATGATGCCGGTTTTGAATTTGGCAACATCGATGTGACAATCGTCGCTGAAAAGCCGAAGTTAAATCCACATATTCCATCGATGCAGCAAACACTTGCCACTGTGATGCATACCTCGCCGGAAGATATTTCTATTAAAGCGACCACCTCCGAAAAAATGGGCTTTGTCGGTCGCAAGGAGGGTATTGCAGCCTATGCGGTAGCCCTCATTACAAAGAAATAACGATTCTCCGACGTTACGATTCCCTCCTCTCCTTCCGGATATTTCGACAGGATGCTCTGTCATAAGGAATTTTTGTCGTAAATTTGCACACGTTCTCCCTGCCCATCAGAGAGATCATCATTGCAACAACCAATCATATAAGTAATGAAAAGAGACACTATCATTTTTGACATTATTGAGAAAGAAAAGCAACGTCAGTTAAAAGGGATTGAATTGATTGCTTCTGAAAACTTCGTGAGCGACCAGGTGATGGAAGCCATGGGCAGTGTGCTAACCAATAAGTATGCCGAAGGTTATCCCGGGAAACGTTATTACGGAGGATGTGAAGTCGTTGATCAAAGTGAAACACTGGCTATCGAGCGTTTGAAAAAACTGTTCAACGCCGAGTGGGCGAATGTGCAGCCTCATTCCGGAGCACAGGCCAATGCCGCAGTATTCCTTGCCGTAATGAATCCGGGGGATACCTTTTTGGGCTTGAACTTATCACATGGCGGACATCTATCTCATGGCTCACCAGTCAACAGTTCCGGTATTTTATACCATGCGACGGAATATAATGTGAAAGAAGATACAGGCCGTGTTGATTACGATCAGATGGAAGAAGTCGCTTTACGTGAAAAACCGAAAGTCATTGTGGGCGGAGGATCAGCCTATTCACGTGAATGGGATTACAAACGTATGCGTGAAATTGCAGACAAGGTTGGTGCAATTTTAATGATCGACATGGCACATCCTGCCGGATTAATCGCAGCAGGGCTGTTAAATAATCCGTTGAAATACGCACATATTGTAACATCTACCACCCATAAGACACTTCGCGGTCCGCGTGGAGGTATTATTCTTTTAGGTCAGGATTTTGAAAACCCATGGGGAAAGAAAACACCTAAGGGAGAGGTGAAAATGATGTCGCAATTATTAGATTCAGCTGTTTTTCCTGGTGTACAAGGTGGTCCGTTGGAGCATGTGATAGCCTCTAAAGCAGTTGCTTTTGGAGAAGCATTAGAACCTGAGTACAAAACCTATCAGGCACAGGTTCAAAAGAATGCAGCAGCTATGGCTAAAGCGTTTATGGATAAAGGATACAAGATTATTTCGGATGGTACGGATAATCACAGTATGTTGATCGACCTCCGTTCAAAATTCCCGGATCTGACAGGGAAAGTGGCTGAAAAGGCATTGGTTGCTGCAGATATCACCGTGAATAAAAATATGGTTCCTTTCGACAGCCGTTCAGCTTTCCAGACATCCGGTATCCGGGTGGGGACTCCGGCAATCACGACCCGTGGGGCAAAAGAAGCGTTGATGCAGGATATCGTGGAGATGATGGATACAACTCTCTCTGCTCCTGAATGTGAAAAGACAATCTCTGCTGTTCGCGAAAAGGTAAACAAGACAATGAAAGATTACCCGCTTTTTGCGTGGTAAATAAAATACGTATAAGCACTAAAACACAGGATATAAAAACCTTAACGGAATAAACGATCCTTGTGTTTTAGTGCTTTTTCTTTTCAATCAAAAACAAGAACTAAGCGTCAACACATGAAAAATCTTATTGCAACAATTTGTGCCGGAGCGGTACTTTATTTCCTGGCTGCCTGTAATGAGCAAACAACAGAGGTGAGTTCGTATAATGAAGGCATTAACATCATTCCAACACCGGCCAATCTGACCATACAAGAAGGTGCTTTTAAACTAAATAAAAAGACCTCATATTATGCCTCTACTCCTGAAGCCAGGACGATTGCTGATTTTTTTGCTGCTAAGATGCGACTGTCAACAGGTTTCCCAATTCTGGTTAATGATGAAGGTTCCGGCAATATATCACTCGTTATCGACCCGGCGGTTGATGTAAATGATGAAGGATATATACTGAATGTGACAAAAAACGAAGTCGACCTGAAAGCGAAAACAACCGCCGGTTTGTTTTACGGAATGCAAACATTGATGCAACTATTCCCTGCTGAGATTGAATTTCCGGAGGTGGTAAGTGGCATTACCTGGAGTGCGCCAGCCGTAACCATTAAAGACGAACCCCGTTTCAGCCACAGGGGTATCATGCTGGATGTCTGTCGCCATTTCATTCCGGTGGAAAATATTAAAAAACACATTGATGTATTATCCTTATTCAAAATAAACCGTTTACACTGGCATCTGACCGACGATCAGGCATGGCGCATTGAGATCAAAAAATACCCTAAGTTAACCGAAGTAGGAGGAAAACGTATTGAAGGAGAAGGGTTTGAATATGGAGGCTATTTTACACAGGAAGAGATAAAAGAGGTTGTTCAATATGCGGCAGAACGATTTATAACAGTTATTCCTGAAATTGAATTACCCGGTCACGGTATGGCAGCAATAGCTGGCTACCCCGAACTTTCCTGTAAAAGTGAAGTAGCTTCGCCTCGTATTATCTGGGGTGTTGAGGATATTGTCTTTTGTGCAGGAAAAGAAGAAACATTTCAATTTCTGGAAAATGTTTTTGCTGAAGTGGTTACATTATTCCCAAGCGAATATGTACATATCGGCGGGGATGAATGTCCTAAAACCAGTTGGGCGCAATGTCCCTTATGTCAGAAACGAATCCGTGAAGAAGGGTTAAAAGCAGCAGATGGACATACAGCGGAAGAACGGCTTCAAAGTTATTTTGTGCAACGCATAGAAAAAGTCTTGACCCGGTTAGGAAAAAAAATGATCGGCTGGGACGAGATCCTGGAAGGTGGATTGGCACCTACAGCTACAGTAATGTCCTGGCGTGGAGAAAATGGGGGAATTGCTGCTGCAAGTATGGGGCACGATGTGATTATGACTCCGCAAAATGATGGCATGTATCTCGACAGGTATGAAGGTGATTCTAAAATAGAACCGGTGACTATTGGCGGGTTTGCTTCGCTTGAGTACGTGTATGGTTATAATCCTGTTCCGGATACATTGGTTCGAATGGGAAAAACAAATCATATTCTTGGTGCACAATGTAATGCCTGGAGTGAATATATGTATACACCGGAACTAAACGAGTACCGGATTTATCCACGGATTATTGCACTCTCCGAACTGACATGGACGCCGCTTGAAAAGAAAAATTATGCCGATTTCGAAAGAAGAATCAATAATGCATACGTCCGGCTGGATGGACATGATATTAACTATTATATTCCGCAACCCGAGCAACCGAACGGCTCTTGTAATTTCGTTGCATTCACAGAGAAAGTGTCTCTCGAGTTTAAAACCGGACGTCCTGTAGTGATGGTTTATACAGTTGATGGAACTGATCCGACTTCGCAATCTGCGGTTTATAATATGCCGATCGAATTGACTACATCTGGTATCCTTAAAATTCGCTCTCTGCTCCCCTCGGGTAAAATGAGTCCGACACGAGTCATTACAGTCGAAAAGCAACAGTTGGCTCCGGCGAAAGAGGTTGCAAAAACGACTCCCGGACTGAAAATGGATGTGACATACGGTTATTTCCTGGAAAGTTCGGAAATGGATAAAGCGACAGACTGGAAATCCTCTGTATTAAGAGATCTGCGTACCATTACCCAGGTGGAGAAAACAGATGAATCGATGCGTGGCGTCAAACAATATGGAGCCATTGCTTCCGGATATGTACATATACCCGAAGATGGGGTCTATTACATCTCTTCAGAGAATGAAGAGGTATGGATCGATGGTAAATTATTGGTGAATAACAAAGGTGAGACCAAACGTTTTTCCAGAAACGATAGTTCTGCGGCACTGGCTAAAGGTTTACATGAGATAAAAGTGGTATTCTTGGGGCATATCATCGGAGGCTGGCCTTCTAACTGGAATCGTGGCGATGTATGCTTACGCAAAGCGGATGCCGAACAATTCTCTCCCATTACTCCGGAGATGTTAGTTCATTAATGTTTTATCGCATTCAGATACTTTTTTCTACATCATCCTAAAGAATAAAGGCATGATTCAGACAGTTTTTCTGTAGCATCTACGTCTGTTTTTTGTTACACCTACCTCTGTTTTCTGTTAGAGGTACGTCTAAATCTGTTTAGAGGTAGGTGTAAAATCATTTAGAGGTACCTCTAACAGAAAAGTGGTCTTGATGTTTCAAATAAACCGTTGGGACGTTTTGGTTTTTCTGTTGATTCGTTCACGAAATAACAGGAACAAAGGAGCGATAGGGTTGTTCACTCTATTTTTATGAATAATACAAGTTAGATGAATATAAGGCATTATTTCCTGACGGTTTCGTAGTGAGATTCAAATAGACGATTCTCGGAGGGGTAAAATAAAACCCGTTTTCTGCATGGCAAAAAACGGGTTTATTTTATTTCTTTTGGTTATTATCTGTTATCTAAAATCCAAGCATCCCGGAAATTAGGTGCATATCTGTTTCTTACAGCATCCCGGCTATAAAGCGCATCTGTCTTATTGTCGAAACTTGTTACGACAACCCGAAGCATGCCTTGTGCATTTTCCGCTAAAACTGGATTGTATCCATCTTTTTGCATACGTTCTTTGAGTGAATAAGCATTCGTTTTATTACGGAAACTACCTATTACAACACTATAACGTTTTAAATGAGCCGGATTTTCTCCTTGAATGGCACTAATTCTTTCTGCACGGGTAGGCGCATCTGTCGCTCTCGGTTTGGAGACAGGAGCAACATCGACAATTTGACTATCATCTTCGATTATAACTTCGACAGGGCCTGTGGATTCTTTTTCTTTTGCTTGTTCATAGGCTGCTCTGTAGGCACTCTGCTTCGGTTTACATGATCCAAAAGCAAAAATGAGACCTAAGGCAGCTCCAAATAACCAAATCTTATTCATAACTATAGGGTTCTTTAATTATTAATCGCAAAGATATAAATAAAATTTAGTACTTTCGTATGAATTTTATAATATATCCTAAAATGTACATGAATAAATTTAACGTATTTATGTTTATCGCTACTGCCCTATTATCAGCGGCTTGTAATCAAGAAGCATCTAAAAGTAGTCAACCCGAATCTCCGATCGGACGTGCGGAAGTGAAGATACAAGACGGACTTATGACTCCTGAAGTATTATACAGCATGGCGCGTGTTGGAGACGCCAGACTATCTCCGGATGGTTCTAAAGTGCTTTACGGAGCGACTTTCATGAGTATCGAACAAAACAAAGGGAATCGTGAATTGTTTGTTGTTAATCTGGACGGAAGTGAAAAACGACAATTGACACAAACTCCGTATAGCGAACAAAACGGTGTCTGGATAAATGCCGGAAAACAGATCGCTTATTTGTCAAGCGAGAGTGGTAGTTCGCAGATTTGGGTCATAAACAGCGATGGAACCGGCAAAAAACAGGTGAGCAATTTCCATGGAGGTATTAATGGGTTTGTATTTTCACCTGATGAAACAAAAGTTCTTTTTATTAGTGATATTAAATATGGTGAACGGGTAGCGGATATCTATCCGGATCTCCCTAAAGCTAGTGGAAGGGTTGTTGATGATCTGATGTATAAACATTGGGACGAATGGGTCGAAACCATTCCTCATCCGTTTATCGCTTCTTTTGATCTTAATACAATCATAGAAACGGCGACCGATATTATGGAAGGTGAACCTTTTGAAGCGCCGATGAAACCGATGAATGGTATTGAGGATCTGGCATGGAGCCCCGATGGAAAAACAGTCGCATACGCCAGCCGTAAAAAAACAGGATTGGAATACAGCATCTCTACAAATTCGGATATCTATCTCTATCATTTAGAAACCAGACAAACCACCAATCTGACAGATGGCATGCTGGGGTATGATATTATGCCTGCCTTTTCTCCGGATGGTCAGTATCTGGCCTGGGTCAGTCAGGAACGTGATGGGTATGAATCGGACAAAAAGCGCCTATTCATCGCAAATTTAAAGAGTGGAGAAAAGCAGTATCTGACCTCCGACTTTGATTATGACATAGATGCTTTCGAATGGCTGCCGGATAGTAAATCACTCTATTTTATTGCTTGTAAAGAAGCGCTTACGCATATCTGGCAGATTGGAACAGATAAACAAATCCGTCAGATAACGACCGGACAATATAATTATGTAGGCATGCATCATATTGCTGGTAAAATGGTTGCGCTTCGTCAATCAATGGAAAGTCCGACCGAACTCTTTTCTGTTAATACGGAGAATGGTGAAGTGGCAGAAATCAGTTTTGAGAATAAAGCTATTATGGATCAGTTGGCCATTGGAAAGAGCGTGCCTCGTTATATAAAGACCACCGACGGTAAGGATATGCTTACCTGGGTGATCTATCCGCCGAATTTTGATCCGAACAAAAAATATCCGGCGATACTATATTGCCAGGGAGGTCCGCAAAGTACAGTCAGTCAATACTGGAGTTTCCGTTGGAATTTCCAGATCATGGCTGCTAACGGATATATCATCGTTGCACCTAACCGACGCGGATTACCCGGTTTTGGACAGGAATGGCTTGAGCAGATCAGTGGTGATTACGGTGGACAAAATATGAAGGATTATTTTTCTGCCATTGATGAGGTGGCTAAAGAACCTTATGTCGATGAGCATCGTCTGGGCGCTGTAGGTGCCAGCTATGGCGGATTTTCGGTCTATTGGCTGGCGGGGCATCACAATAAACGATTTAAAGCATTTATAGCACATGCTGGTATCTTCAATATGGAGCAACAATATCTGGAAACAGAAGAGATGTGGTTTGCCAACTGGGATATGGGTGGACCTTATTGGGATAAGAACAATGCGACCGCACAAAAGACTTTCGCCAACTCTCCTCACCGTTTTGTTGACAAATGGGACACCCCAATTCTGGTCACACATGGCGAACTGGATTATCGCATCCTGGCCTCTCAGGGGATGAGTGCTTTCAATGCCGCGAAATTGCGTGGAATACCAGCTGAAATGCTGATTTATCCGGATGAAAACCACTGGATAGCACGGCCACAAAATGGCATATTGTTTCAACGCGTATTCTTTAGATGGTTGGATAAATGGCTGAAAGAATAAAACATTTTCTTACATTTGCACTTTCTTAAAAAAAGACAATAAAAAATTCATAATAAACCATGTTTGAGAATTTAAGCGAAAGACTCGAAAAATCGTTTAAGCTACTGAAAGGTGAAGGTAAAATCACTGAAATCAATGTGGCTGAAACATTAAAAGATGTAAGAAAAGCATTACTTGATGCTGACGTTAACTATAAAGTAGCCAAACAATTTACCGATACTGTCAAAGAAAAAGCGCTTGGGCAGAATGTATTGACAGCAGTGAAACCCAGTCAGTTGATGGTGAAAATCGTACATGATGAACTGGCAACCTTAATGGGTGGAACAGCTTCGGATGTTGAATTGAACGGCTCTCCTTCGGTTATTCTTATGTCGGGTCTTCAGGGATCGGGTAAAACGACTTTTTCCGGAAAACTGGCCAACTTGCTGAAAACAAAAAAAGGGAAAAAGCCATTATTAGTTGCCGGCGACGTATATCGTCCGGCCGCAATAGAGCAGTTGCATATTCTAGGTGAACAGATCGGAGTACCGGTTTACTCTGAACCTGAAAATAAAAATCCGGTAGAAATTGCTCAGAACGCTATCAAAGAGGCTAAAGCCAAAGGATATGATCTGGTTATTGTGGATACCGCCGGTCGTTTGGCAATCGACGAAGAGATGATGCAGGAAATATCTGCCGTTAAAAAAGCGATTCAACCGGATGAGATCTTGTTTGTGGTGGATGCCATGACCGGGCAAGATGCCGTTAATACAGCGAAAGAGTTCAATGATCGTTTGGATTTTAATGGCGTTGTATTGACTAAATTAGATGGTGATACCCGTGGTGGGGCAGCGCTTTCTATCCGAACGGTAGTAGACAAACCGATTAAATTTGTCGGTACCGGAGAAAAAATGGATGCATTGGATATCTTTCATCCCGAACGTATGGCTGACCGTATTCTTGGAATGGGAGACATCGTTTCGCTGGTGGAACGTGCACAAGAGCAGTATGATGAAGAAGAGGCGCGTCGCTTACAGAAAAAGATTGCCAAAAACCAATTCGACTTTAATGACTTCATTGCTCAAATCCAGCAAATCAAAAAGATGGGGAACTTGAAAGAGTTGGCCTCTATGATACCTGGTGTCGGTAAAGCGATGAAAGATATCGATATCGATGATAACGCCTTTAAAAATATTGAAGCAATCATCTACTCGATGACGCAACAGGAAAGGGCGAATCCTTCGATTTTAAATGGTTCGCGCCGTCAACGTATTGCAAATGGTAGCGGTACTTCTGTTCAGGAAGTCAACAAACTCATCAAACAATTTGATGAGACACGTAAAATGATGCGTATGCTGACAACAGCAAAACCGGGAAGTAAAAAGTTGCCGGGATTAAGAAAAAGATAAATCTAAAGACTAAAATTAATCAACATCACATTGTTATACAATACTATAATGGAAGAGAGAGGATATCAACTGTTAGACGGAAAAGCTGTTTCTGCTCAAATGAAACAGGAAATGGCCGATGAAGTCGCACTGATTAAAGCTGACGGAGGTAAAATACCACACCTGGCTGCTATACTTGTCGGACATGACGGTGGAAGCGAAACATATGTGGCTAATAAAGTCAAAACTTGTGAAGAGATCGGCTTTAAATCGACCCTGATCCGTTACGAAAATGAGGTTACTGAAGAGGAATTGCTTCGTAAAGTCAATGAATTGAATAACGACCCTGATGTGGATGGTTTTATTGTTCAACTTCCGTTACCCAAACATATTTCGGAACAAAAAATCATTGAAGCAATCGATTATCGTAAAGATGTTGACGGTTTTCATCCGATTAATGTTGGACGTATGTCGATCGGATTGCCTTGTTTTGTCTCAGCTACACCTGCCGGCATAGTCGAACTGCTCAAACGTTATAAGATTGAAACAAAGGGAAAACATTGTGTCGTGTTAGGCCGTAGTAATATTGTCGGAAAACCTGTCGCCTCATTGATGATGCAAAAAAATGATCCGGGAGATTGTACAGTGACCGTATGCCACAGTCGTTCTAATAACATCAAAGAAATGTGTCTGAGTGCAGATATTATTATTGTAGCATTGGGCGTACCAGAGTATCTGAAAGCGGATATGGTTAAAGAGGGTGCTGTTATCGTTGATGTTGGTACAACACGTGTACCCAATGCATCCACTAAGAGCGGGTTCAAATTAACAGGGGATGTCAAGTTTGATGAAGTCGCACCCAAATGTGCATATATCACCCCCGTTCCGGGAGGCGTAGGGCCAATGACTATTATATCCCTTATGCGTAATACCTTATTGGCCGGAAAAAAGGTAATTTATCCCTAAATTAAGCATCGTTTTTTCTGTCTAAAACTTGCAATCTTAGAAATAATATCTATCTTTGCAGCGTCTTAATAAAAACAGTTGTTTTGTAAGATTACATGGTGATTGTAGCTCAGTTGGTTAGAGCATTGGATTGTGGTTCCAAGGGTCGCGGGTTCGAATCCCGTCTTTCACCCCACCTCCAGATAAACCATCTCAAATAGAGGTGGTTTATTTTTTTGTATCCCCCATTCTATATCGCCCCTTAAAGTGGGCGTATTTTACAACGTTTACCCAAAAGAAAAACCGCCAAACATCTGATTTGTTGATGCTTAGCGGTTTGGCGTTGAGGTTCCTGGCGGATTCGAATACACTGTCCTTGCATGCTGAATATCAGAAAGATACAATTTCTTAAAATTGCAATTCGGTCAACTTTCGGTCAATACTTATAGTTTATGCTATCGGTTTAACGATTTCAATCTTCAATCCAAGAGCATTCATGATTCGATAGAATGTTCCTACGCTTGGATTGATAGAGCCATTCTCTATACGGGATATGTATGACTTTGTACTATTAATTCTTTTGGCAAGTTCGGATTGAGTAACTTTAACTTCCTTCCTTGCTTCATGAAGTATTTGTCCGGTATAGAAAGCGTATGCTTCTTCATCGAACTGTTCCCGTTCGGGCGTGCCATGTGCACCAAACTCTTTTTCAAGTTCTGCACTGATGTCAGTCAGCATGTTGTCTTTTGTACTCATAATATTCCTCCTTAATTTTAATTGCCTTTTCTATTTCAGAAGAGGGTGTTTTCTGTGTTTTCTTTTGAAATCCATTAAACAAGACCACTATTTTCCCTTCATCAAAGATGAAAAAGATACGGTAAATGTTATTGTTATAGTTGATACGAATTTCATATACCCCATCCCGTATCAGCTTAATAAACTTCGTTGGTAAACGATCTTCGGTTTCGAGAAGCGAAAGTATGTATTTTACTTTCAATACCTCTTTATCTGTGAGCGAGGCAATGAATTCCGCATAATATCGACCGAATGCGATTACTTTTCTTTTCATGCTACAAAGGTAAGGAAAAGTTTCATAATAATGAAACATTTCAAGGTGTTTCATAGATAAATTCCTAAAAGTCCAAAATCTGCGCACTTTTTAGGATTTCTATCCGATTCCAAAGCACCCTAAAAAACAGAACTATGTAATTACAAAGAATAATTATCATTCTATTTTCACAATCCGCATCAATAAAATGCCGTTAAAACAAGTTAAGATTAGTATAAAATTCTTTGTTTTATTGTGCGTTTTTTACATGTGTTTATGCAGTATATGAATATATTAGACAGTAATAAAAATGAATATGCAGTATGTGCATATTTGTTTTTTTCAAATTGCAAAATAACGTGAATTTTTGAATTCTTAACATTTTTAGGATTTTTAAAAATTAATATTATACATGTACTTTTGCAACAAATGGAGAGAAGAATTAAATATTTAATCACATATTCTAATTGTTAAATTATGGAAGTAGTAAAGTATATAACAGATGAGAAAGAATTAGAAAAAGTCATTGCAAATATTATGGATAAGCGCTTACCACCGCAAGTTTCCAATCAAGTCGAAAAAACATATAGTATTAATCAAGTTGCTCGCTTGTTGGGACGTTCACATAAGAAGATTTCAGATTTGGTTGCGAGCGGTGTCTTTAGAACCACTCCTGATAGAAGAATCTATGAGAGTTCAATCAGAGAATATAATGATAAATGAGACGCAACAGAGGTTGTGCAATTTCTGAAATTCTTCCAACTACCACATTGGGGAGAATTATAACGCCATCTTCAAAGGTGGCGTTTTCAGTAAACAAAAAAGGATAAAGCCGGCAACCTTATCCTAATCATTGTAGAAATTTTGTTTCTACGTAGCGACAATACGAAGATATAAATTTCTGCTGTAATAGCATAGAAATGAGTATATGAAAAACGAAATAAAGTTCTATTCGGTTCAAATTAAAACTGATAGTGAAGGAAATATCAAGACGGAAATTAGAATCAGATACAAAGAATTCATTGACCTATTATATAGTTTTGGATTTCGAAGATATGATATCGGAAAAGCTTCTATCTACATTCAAATAAAAAACAATATAGTTAAGGAGCAGTCCATAACTCAAATCCAGGATTACTTTCTGAACTACCTCAAATCGCTACCCGAGAATATAGAGGGAAATGTGCGACGAGATGGTATTCTGGAAAAGATTTATTCTAATCCGGCTAATTACTTCTGCGAGAAGAAACTCAATTTGCTTATGTGTGATGATTCTATTGAATTTAACCAGGATTCAAAGAATAGTGTCTTCATCTACTATCAAAACGGATATGTAAAGGTTACAAAGGATGGTTATGCCTTGCACAGTTACACAAAACTGAATAAATGTATTTGGGAAAACCAAATTCTCCCACGAGAGTTCCAATCTATTACTCCTGAAGAATATCTTCAGGGAGTCTTTTCCTGTTTCTGCTTTAATATCGCTAATAAAGACCAGGATAGATACAATGCGCTTAAAACTATAATAGGGTATAATTTACATACCTACTTTGAGACAAAGTTAAAAGCGACTATTCTGACCGACAGCAAAATATCAGAGACACCGAGCGGAAGAACAGGCAAAACCTTATTTTGCAAGAGTTTAGGAAAGATCAAGAACTACTGTGAAATTAACGGAAAGGATTTCGACCCAACGTATAGGCATAAATATCAAGAGGTTGAAGTTGATACACAACTTGTTTGCCTAAATGATGTTAGAAATGATTTTGATTTCGAATTACTATACAACGATATTACAGAGTTTCTTCCTGTTCAACGAAAGAACCAACAACCATTCAGAGTACAGGCAAAGCTGCTAATCACAACAAATAAAACCATTCAAACAAATGGAGATAGCTCAAAAGACCGCTGTATCGAGTTTGAATTTTCAGAACACTACCATAAAGGATACAGTCCGGAAGATGAATTTGGCTGCCGATTCTTCACAGAATGGGATAACAAAGAATGGTGCAATTTCGACAACTTCATGCTAAATAGTATTTGTGTTTATTTAAAGAACGGATTAATTGAGCCGGCTCCTATAAATCTCAACACAAGAAAAATGATAGAACAAACTTCATCCGAACTCGTGGAATTTATCTCACAGTGCATAGAAGAGTGCATCATTCAGTTGGGATTGGAATATTCAAAAAGTCTTATTCATGAAAAATTCAAAAAAGAATTTGATATCCCGGAGAAAGGACATCGATATTCGAATATCACTATCTTTTTTAGACATATTCGGACTTTCTGTGAGTTATCAGTCCCACAGCTAATCTTTGGTGAGCGGTCAAGCAATGGGACTAGATTATTTTCAATGAAATACCTGGGGTCTATTTAATACGATTTTTGCGCACTTTGCGCACTTTTGAAGATAATGGTATGATTATAAGTAATATACGCAGTGCGCTAAGCAGTGCGCAAGCAAAAACGATGCGCACTTTGCGTACTCAATCAGTGCGCAAAAATGGTTCACAGTGCGCAAAAGTACGCCAGCAAAACAGTTTGCGTACTCTGCAATCATTTGATTTACAGTTACATATCAGCAAAAGTGCGCAAAGTGCACAAATTTTCTTATATAAATCACCCACCCACTCATTAAAGAGAAACAATAGGGAAATAAGAACTTTTTATTTTTTCCCTATTGTTTGAAATTTGACAAGACATTTTAGGCAATCAAAGTAGATCTGGATAATGTATATTTTATAGACGTACATTGGTAAAGCAAGTAGTACTTTTGTACGTACAAAAGTGGTACTTGCCCCTGATAGGGGAGGGTCAAATTACTCGCAACTCGTAATTTTTAGAGATAAAAAAGAACAAATAAGCTAAAGCAAATTCATCTCAGAATGACGAAAGAATTCGCAGCTCACTTTATTATTGTTCTGCCATCATCTGTATATGTTATGATATCTTTTTGTGACCAGTGCATACATACAACAAAAATAGCTATCAGCCCTATAGCAATTTCTTTGATGTAATACCCGGCAATACATATTGCCGTTATGACAATAAGTCCTTTTAGTAACTGCCAGAAAGCCCTTGCTTTTTGCCCTGATACAAAATGCCGGTAAATACTCCGAATCCATCTGAAAATGAAGCGAAAAATCTTGTAGGCAAGATAGCCAATCACTAAAACTATAAATATGATGTGTAATATTTCTAACATCTCAATGCGCAATTGTGTAAATATGTGTTTATGTGTTTGCGTAAATACACAAACACATATTTAGATATCTTTTGTTATGCAGAAATAAATATGATTATCTTTCGTTAGTAAACAGCTCAACCATTTCAGACATAGATGAAGATGTAAAAGTCTTCTCCCCTTTCAATTCATCAACAAGCTTATCATTAATGTATGCCTTGATGGAATAGCTGCATGTTGTACCTTCATCAATGCTGATCATCGTTAACAGGACGAATAAATTATTTCCTTTACCGTCTGTACTACAAACAACTTTCTTCACGTTCTTAAGCTTATCATCTACTGAATAGAGAGTTCCTTTGTACTGCCCATTGCTATCGTATAGCTTGGCATTACTGGCATCCTGAAATCCAACAGAAACATTTACTTCATCACTCCCGGACAATTCGACCACGATTTTATGCACTCCAATTGTTCCTATCGGGTCGTTATCACCCGAACCACCACAACTGAAAAAAATCACCATAAACAATGCTGCTACAACTAAAAATTTACTTTTCATAAGAATGTGTTATTGATTTATATATAAATAATTACGCAAATAAGCAGTTAGTCAAAGAAGCTGACTAACCTTTCTTTCAATTTGATTTCTTCTTCAATATCTTCAAAATCACCACTGCACTGAGAAAATATGCCCTTCGCTTTGTCGTAAATATCCAAGGCTTTATCTACATCAAGGACTTCCTTCTTTTTTTCTTCGTATGTTTCTTGAATGAATGAGACAGGAGAAAATTCAAGTCCTCCATGAAGAACTGTGTTAGCTTCTTCCATTGCCAGGTAATGAGGTTCACCTCTCAATGAACTTTGCAAGTAAGCACTATGAGCCGAGTTAGCCCGTTGAACGATGAATTCTTCTACATCATCATCCTTAAGCATTTGTGGCTGATAGTTGTTCAGATAAGAGAATAGGTTCCTTTGAAAAGAATCAAGAAGGTTTAATTTATTATCCATGAGATTATATTTTTGTATGTATACTTGTTTGTTATTTTAATCCTAACTGGGCTACAGGTAGCCATTCAAGGTTAGTATGGCAATCTGTTTGGGATAGCTCTCAAAATCAAATAGATTAATAGGAATATGTTTTACACTGGTACCCACACCAAGTTCAATCCCGGTGATAATATGAAACAGTCCGAACATTGCTGTATTATTTAGAGAAGACAACTTTACATCTTTCCCTAATGTTTCGTTGTAGGTTTCCAAAGCGTGAAGAAAGACGAGATAAGGATCTAAACTAGTATCATTCTTGCAGTAGTCGGTAATATCTTCGGATATGTACCAGTATTCCAAAAGGTGTTTTGGAATTTCTGAGGTTAGTGCATTGATGTTTTTGTTTATATAGTCAATGCTTTCTTGAATGAGTGAATTTGTTTTTACCATGTTTTCCGTTTTTACAACTTGGAGTATCACGGCAAAAAAAGAAGACGTGGTACTCACCAAGTCCGAAGTGGAGGTACTGGTATACCCGACAAACGAAACAAGGCAAGCCCACGCCTATACGGCATGAGCATTGCACAGTTTCCTCGTTTGTCTCAAATTACCAGTTTTCCACTTCGAGGTTTATGTGAACGCTATACTAATATGTCTTTAGCGGAGTAAACCGCTTATTTTCTGATGCAAAGATACAGTTTTTCTAATAAAAGTTATATATAAAATCTGAATTATGGCAACAATGGCAATTGGGCGCTGGGCGGGGAACACGAATGTTCGTGCGGGTGCGAACGCTTGAAAATCCGACAGGATTTTCTGCGGGAAAACACCTCGCCTTGTGCCGAACCGCTTGTTGTGTGGTCACCCTATTGTTGTCTACAGATTGTTCTTATTGCTTATTATCAAAACTTTTTCCAATCAAAACTCTTGAAACCACTATCTTTTGCCCACTTTCTCCAAACAGCTTCCAATATTTCATTGTCGCGCAAACCTTTTGGATTTTTATATGTATTCAATCTGTTATCAAAATCTCTTTCGTGAGTTTCTAAAATATGTAAATTAAATTCAATATCTGATTTAACACACTGATAAGAAGGCAAAGTCAAAGATTTTTCCCTTTCAAGTGCAGTTTTTACATCTGTCTTGTTTTCTATACAGTATTGTCGAACTTTCTTAATTTCTGCTTCGCTAAAATAAAATTGACGATTTGTGTTTGCATTCCAGTATTCCAAATAACCATCTGTGAAAATGTAAATATGGTTATCGTAATTTATGAAAGTAGTATCTAATCCATTGGTCAGATATGTGTTTTCCTTTACAATATTTCCATTTTCAATTTTTTCAATCAAAATACTGATTAAATCTAATCCTTTATTTTTGGTGTTGTCATAGAGAGAAATGACTGAATTTTCAAATTCAACAAGTTTTTCAGCTAACCCATTACCTTCAAATTGACCTGTTGAGTTTACAAACTGTTGTTTATCTCCAAGACTTTTAATTTGGTCAACATCCACGATTGCTGAGATATTCCCGGAGAATGGGGAAAAGGATATACTCGATTTATCTCCAATTTTCTCACCGGGTTTCACACATTCGTTTTTAAAAAATTGAATAATTTTTCGTATTTCGTCAATATCCTTGGGCGGATATTGCTGATTAGGAATGTTGCTATTTATAAACGGTTCAATACGGTCGGACATATCGGACAGAATGACAATATTCTGGTATGTTAAATGCTTATTTTTCGCTTCAGGCAAACAAGATGCAAACAAAATAATTGCTAACAAAAAAACTATGCTCTTTTTCATTGTCTTATTTAATTTCTAACTACTTGTTCTATTTCGTTTACTCTTTTCGTTACTTCATTTTCAGAATAATAGTTCGGCAGATATTCAATAAATCCTGCTTTATAAGCAGAGATAACAGTGCTAAGAATTTCATCTGTGAATATTTTACCACTTGTTATCCTCGCATTGAAATCGTCAAAGATTATTTTTGTCTGTTTCAATAAATCGGCATATTTGTTTTCTATTTGATTTTGACGATTATTCATTTCTTGTTCTAGTTTTGATATTTTATCATTATTGTCTTTCAATGAGTTGTTGCAGTCATCTATTTTTTTTAGAAGGACTTCTTTATCTCCATTTAAATCTATCATTTTTCTTGCTAATAGTTGAATTTTTCTTGTTTTTTCGGCATCAACAATTTCTCTCTGAGATTTTTTATAGCTGTTTGATACGTAATTTATTATAAAGTGTGTTATAATAAGAGGCAACATGCCGAATACAAAAATCAGCCAAAATTCACCGTGAGTCACAACGTCCCAAATTTTCATTTGAGATTCTTGTCCGACCAACAAACTTTTTATTTCGTCTGTATTTATTGCAACCATTGTGGCAACTAAAACATCAAAAATTAATACGCCAATCCAAAAACACAGGATATTTACCCATTTTTTTTCACTGCCAAATAACTTCAAGTTTGATAGAGAAATCGGGATCAAAAAGAACAATATAGCCATTATTCCAAACAAAGACCCCTCTGTTGAGAATATTTTCAGAATGGCGTTTGCATCTACAAGCTGTGGCAATCCGGGATTTATACCTGCTTCCAATGAAGTGCGAATTGTATTTGCTTCAAAAAATACTTTATACATTGCTGACGCAAAGAATATTGACAAGTAATAAATAAATACGGCTAAACCCAAAAGAGCCAGAACTGTACCAACAGTCCAAAATCTTTTCACAATAACCGCTCCTTCTAATTCTTCTTGTTCGAGTTTGTTTTTTTCAATCTCTTTATTGATTTGGAATAATCCTTTTTCACTTGTGCTGTTATTGCCTGTTTCTAAAATAGATTTTCGCTGTTTTAGTTCTTCATTCTTATCTGAAATTTGTCGTTTTTCTAAATCAATCTCACGCTTCTCTACATTTATTTCAGTTAATTTGTCATTTTCCAAATCTGTTCTATTACCTTCGAATGCAGAACTTATATTTGAAGTAAGAATATTTTTTTTACTACTCAACCCTTCATCCGTTGCAAATACGCGAATTTTTTCTTTGATATTATTATATTCAGACTTAAAAATATCAATATTTCCTTCACTTTCTTTAGATTTTTCATATCCTTGTTTTTTGTAATCTTCAGCATCAATTTGAGCAGACAAATAAACGAGACTATTTAATTGCTGGAAAAAAGCATCCACGAAATTTTGGGGTTGTGATTGTTGCATATTGTTTTCTTTTTGTACTATAGTTGTATTTACATCAATATTATGGTCGATATTGTATTTTAACCTTTCAAATTCGACAAAGAGTTGTTTGTATGTTGTATAATCATCTGAAACATTCACATTTTCAACATTATTATTACTTGCGTTATAAGAATAATTGTATGAACCATTTATTGAAATTTTATTGTCGAGCAAGCAAAATTTATGGTGCATCATTCCTCTTTCATCTCCTGTATCAAAAGCATGAACATTTATATTTGCATCTTTAAGCATTTGCTTTACAGTTTCATTTTGGGCATTTGAAGAAAGAATAATATCAATAAAGACGTTTCTATTTTTTGCATCAATCAGTGCATTTGCAATATCTCTGTCTGTAAACCATGCCATTGCAAGATAAACACACTGTTTTGAGTTGTTTATCTCGGAAATAATTCTTTGTTTAATTCCTGTTCCGTTAGTAATAATTTCATTCATATTCAATTGTTTATTTTTAACCTATATGGTATGTTGTGGTTACAGACCAGTCAACTTAAGATAGGAATAATCCGTAAAGTAGTCAACTAATTTCAGGACGCTACAATACGCATGGTGTCGCACAACTCACATTTTCACACAATCTTTATCCAATTATGCTCGCCCCACAAAGATAGTACTTTCTTAAATAATTCTAATAAATAGAAACTACATTTCTAAAAATTAGACTTTTATGCTACCCACTTCGTCAACATCTCCCTGATTATATCCTCGTCCTGAAGATGTGTGTAAATATCTTTAATGTCGTTCCCTTCCGCATGTCCCATAATTCGTTCAGCAATATTTTCCTGGATGCCTTTCTGGGCAGCAATCGTTCGGAATGAATGCCTGGCTCGATGGAACGTTACCTGTTTATTTATACCTTGTTCGTTCATTATGTCTTTCAGATAACGGTTCGTGGGTTGATTCGTCAAGACGGTAAATATCTTTTGAAAGTCCTTCCCGGAGCCGAGTAAGGCTTTTACTTTATCAGAAACAATCGGAATTCGGTAGGGTATATTATTTTTATAGCGTTCATTGCAAAGCAAAAGACACTTATGTCCATCCACCATATAATATTTCAAATCAGCATAGGTAACAATATCATACTCAGCATACGAAAGTCCACTATAACACGCAAAGAGGAAATTGCGCAAGACCGTTTGTTTTCCTTTGGTATAGACATTGCTTTCGTAAACTTTGTATAGCGTTTCGATTTCTTCTTCCGTTAAAACATCGTTATTCTCTGCTTTGATTTTCTTTTTGATTTCAAAGTTGTCATACGGATTCTTGGTGATTAGCTCTTTCTTCATGGCTACACCTATCAGAAACTTGAAATTAGCATGCTTTTTGTAAACGGTAGATTGTTTGTTGCCGGATTCTATTTCGTGCTTATGGAAGCTTTGAATAAAGTCGAGCGTTATTTCGCTAAACAAAAGGGTTGGTTTCCATAGCTTCATTGTATTGATAAGCTTTTTATAGTTATCAATAGTTCCTTTGCGCCTGTCTGTTTGGAGAAATTCGAGTTCTTGTGTGATGAAGTCATAAAAATCTGTATGACTTTCCGTCTTTTCAAACAATAGCTCTCGAAACTTAGGAATAGGTAGCGGATTATTATGGTTATCCAACACAAGCTTAACCGCTCTCTGCTCTATCTCTTTGATATACTTGTTATAACGGAAAGATAGCGGTTCTCCAGCACGAACCATTGAAGCGTTCTTATCCCAATGCCGGGGAAGAATAGAAATTCCTAAACCAATATGGGTACTCTTTCGATGGGCGACATAACGCAGGGCTAATTGCTGTTTGCCATCTTGCTTGGTGTAGTCCTTGCGTAGGACAATTCTTACTGTTGCTCTCATATTTGCTCGAATAAAATTCGGTCAACATTCGGTCAACAGAATATGCAATTTCTGAAATTTCGCTTTCTAAACCTTCTACCACAAAGGCGTTAATTGCTTGAAAAACAGAAGGATTAGAAATTTACTTTCTAATCCTTCAACATACTTAGAGGTTCCTGGCGGATTCGAACCGCCGTAGACGGTTTTGCAGACCGGTGCCTAGCCACTCGGCCAAGGAACCCAATCAAAGGAAGCTATTCCTTTTTGCGACTGCAAAGTAAACGATTCTTTTTGGAAATAGCAAATGTTTATTTTCTTTTTTGGAAGGGGTTAACTCCAGGGTGTATTGGAGGAGTGGCAAAAAATGGCTTACTTTGTTTTCTCAAAGAAAAGATGGGATATGACATTTACACAAACAGCTATACCGGAAGTATGGATCATTGAACCAAAAGTATTTTCTGATGAAAGAGGATACTTTATGGAAGCATATAAACAGGAAGAATTTGAGAAACATATAGGGAAAGTTTGTTTTATACAGGACAACGAATCCTGTTCTTCTCAAAATGTTTTACGGGGATTACATTTCCAACTCCCTCCCTACTCGCAAGCCAAATTGGTACGTGTTATTAAAGGTAGTGTTCTGGATGTCGCTATAGATATCCGACCCGGATCTCCTACATTTGGTCAGCACGTCGCGGTGGAGTTATCGGAAACAAACAAAAGACAACTGTTTGTTCCCCGAAATTTTGCACATGGATTTAAAGTGTTAAGCAAAGAGGTTATTTTTACTTATAAAGTGGATAATCCATATATGCCTTCGCATGAAAGAGGGATACGCTACGATGATCCGGCAATCGGTATTGATTGGGGAATAACTGATCCGGAGATGTTGATCCTGTCAGAAAAAGACCGTCATGCCCCTCTCCTATCTGAAACTGAATTAACAACCCTTTTCTAATCAACAGACAATATGAAAACTTATTTAGTAACCGGTGCTGCCGGTTTTATCGGTGCAAATTTCCTAAAGTTCATGTTAGGTAAATACCAGGACATAAAAATTGTAGTATTGGATTTGCTTACCTACGCCGGAAACCTGGGAACAATCATTGAAGATGTAGACAACAAAAGATGTCTGTTTGTCAAAGGAGATATCGGAGATCGTTTGTTAGTTAATCAACTTTTTGCAGAACACCATATCGATTATGTCGTAAACTTCGCTGCAGAAAGTCATGTAGATAGAAGTATTGAGAACCCTCAACTATTTCTGATGACCAACATACTTGGCACCCAAAACCTACTGGATGCCGCCCGTTTAGCCTGGACTACAGGAAAAGATGAAACGGGTTATCCGGTATGGAGAGAGGATGTTCGTTTTCATCAGGTGTCTACCGATGAAGTCTATGGAAGCCTCGGAGCAGAAGGGTATTTTCACGAGACCACCCCACTCGATCCACACAGTCCCTACAGTGCGTCCAAAACAAGTGCTGATCTGATTGTCAAAGCCTATTCGGATACCTATAAAATGCCGACTACCATAACCCGTTGTTCCAACAACTACGGTCCTTACCACTTTCCAGAGAAACTGATTCCACTGATCATCAAAAATATTCTGGAAGGAAAATCATTGCCCGTATATGGCGACGGCACCAATGTGCGCGACTGGTTGTATGTAGAAGATCATTGCAAAGCGATTGATCTGGTATTACATCAGGGACGTAACGGAGAGGTCTATAATGTCGGAGGACACAACGAGAAGCAGAACATCGACATTGTCAAAACCATCATCCGTACCATTCGTGAAATTATGGATACAGAACCCGCCTATCGTCAGGTTCTAAAGAAAAAAGAGTTCGACGAGCAGGGTCATATAAAAATCGACTGGATCAATGATCACCTGATCACCTTTGTAAAAGATCGCCTCGGACATGATCAACGGTATGCAATCGACCCGACAAAAATATCCCACGAGTTGGGATGGCTGCCTGAGACTCCTTTTGATAAAGGGATTATCAAAACAATTCGTTGGTACCTGGACAATCAGGAATGGGTAGATACAATTATAGACGGTGATTATTTAAACTATTACGAACAGATGTATCACAACAGATAGCTGCCTTAAATCAAGTCAACTTGTTGATTCCTCATTCCCGCGAACTTCTACTTCTGCGGGAATCGTACTTTCTTCATTCGCAGGTTCTTGCTGCCGAAAACTAACCAATTCGGGAGCAGTCTCTTTGATTTTTTCTCTGATCGCATTACGGATCTCCTGCCTCAAACTCACACGGCTATCATTCAGATCGGCCGACCGGGCAGGTTTAAAGGTATCTTTATACTTACATTTGACAATTTTATATTTAAAATCATCCATATTTCCGGTGACATCTATTCCTAACTTAAACGGAACAGGCGATTTCAATACCGACACATGGTAATTAAAAGTCATATCCAGATTATGCGTTCCCCCTACGGCTACCCGGTAACGATCCATTTCAAGCAGGAACGGGAAAACCTCAATCTTATGATCACGGATCGCCAGATCAACAGAAATACTATCAATCTGATTCCGTTCCTTATTCTTGAACATCAATGTTTTAGATATTTCAGTAAACGTTTCTCCATCAAGCAACACCATATTTTTGCCATACAGATAACAAGCCGACTGCAAAGAGGGCAGAATCATCGACATGGTAGAATCAATATCACAGGTTGCCGTGATCTGACAGTCGACCATCCCTTCAAAAGAACGAAGCATAGGAACCAGCGTATCTATCGACGGGAACAGACCGATCAGTTTGTCCACTAATATCTGTTCCATCTCCAGATCAAAACCGGCAGTAGCCCCTTGGCGATCCTTGGCGGTATAGACCATGGTCAGATTCCCATTCCCTATATTCGACTTCATACTCAGGTTACTCAGATTCAGGCTTTGATCACGTATAATGATCTTTCCTTCCACATTTTCCAGATTCAAGTCCGTATAGTTTACTCGTTTGGCTTTGGTATGTAACGTCATATTCAGATTACGGGGAACAACGAACAGCACATCAGTCGTATCTGCATCTATCACATCTATCTCTTGATGTTGTGCCAATTGCTCATCCTCGTCGATGACCTCGTCGGAGTTCAACAACTGATTTTCGGCCGACTCCAACTGTTCGGCAAACAGCATACCCCGATTAATAGCTTGCATTAATTGATTACAATCAATCGTATCCGATGTTAAATAGAATTCACCCTGT
The DNA here is from genome assembly GCF_029893105.1 of Parabacteroides sp. PF5-9. Classification (GTDB taxonomy): domain Bacteria; phylum Bacteroidota; class Bacteroidia; order Bacteroidales; family Tannerellaceae; genus JARXWG01. Next base: position 98,476 of record NZ_JARXWG010000009.1, read on the forward strand.
AACGTTCCTCCACGCAACATAGCCTGCCGGATACGACTCAGTTCGCCACTCAATGTAAAATCACTTTTCCCGACACGCACCCGGGCATCAGTCATTGTTACTTTATTCGTGTCAAAATTAACGGAAGTATTTCCCATACGAATAACTGTAGGAAATAACCGGCTAAAAACACGCATCTGTTTAAATTGAACGCTACCTCGCGCTTCCCAGTTTCGTAATAATTGATTGGTTTCACTACCTGTTGTCGACTCCCTACGCACACGACCAGTAGAGTCTCTTCGCGCCCTGAAAGCCTGCATTCTCAGGCTATCCCTTTGAACAGATCTATTCGAAGGGTGTATACTATCCGTCTGAGTACCATTCGCCTGTCGACTCGCTCTTCGCGTTGCCTGTTGTTGACGCATCGCATCGCGATAAGGCAACGCCTCCAATCGAAATACGCTTTCCGCCAAAGTGGCTGTCGTCCGCGTTGGTGCCACAAAATATTTCAACGTATCCACCGATATTTTCATGGCAGCTACAGGTTGCCGCTTATTATTTTCCGAAGCTTTCAGACCACCCTGTACCAATGCCTGGCGCACACTCACCCAGACCGAATCGGGCATACGTGTTCGCAAATGTTCAAATTTCAACTGTCCGGTCACCGGAATAACAGCTGTCGTATCAATTACCTGAGCCGTATTCGCTTCCAGTTCTACCTTTCCGACACGCGTATCTATTTCATCCTTATACCTGATATTCAATGAATCGACAGTCAGTTTAGCATTCAACATATCCTTAACATTCAGATACCGGCTTTCACGTTCGACCGCCCCGACGACCAAATGAGCATCAGCAATCAGCATATCTATATCCAAAGGCTTACTAAACACTTTAAAAGTATCGATATCCAGACGTCCTTTGGCTCGTATCTTATCAAAACGACTATTAATAATGTCCTCAGAAGTAAAAGAGGCACCCAAATCCATATCTGCTACTCCCCGAATCAAAAAGGTATCCGGATTCAGAAACTCTTCTCCCAACCGGGTGAAATCGATACGCCCTTTCATTTGCATATCCACCGATGGAGTATTCAACAGATTGCTCACATTTCCTTCTACATGAAGAGAGGTGTTCAACCCTTCCAACACCAGGCTACCCAGATTCAAATAAGACGATTCGGGAGAGACTCCATCTACAAAAACATCCATATCCATCGAGAGATTTTCAATTCCCTGCTCGACATCTTTCATATGATAAGCGCCATCGGCAATCCGGCAATACAAATAAACCGAAGGCATTATACTATCACCCAACACCCCATTCACACTAGCATCAAGCATCACAGACCCTTTTGCCTCCATCCGGTGACGATTCGGCAAATAGTCACCCGGAATAAAAGCAAGTAATTCATTGATATCCGTTGCACCAAGTCCCAGATTCACATCAAAACGAATGTTATTGCTTTCGGGCATGGCAAAGACAACCCCATTCGCAGTAAAAGGCAATTTATTAATGCGCATTTCAGCGCGGGTTAAAGTCGCCACCGAGAAATTATGGCTCATTTCAACACGGCTTTTGAGTTCCCAATTCAGCCGGTTTGTTAATGAATACGAAGGATTGGTATATAAAAAAGAGGAAGAGCCCGTTTCAATCTCAAACTGATTCCCTCCTCCTGTAAATGAACCGGTAAGCATCAGAAAGAAATCATCCATCTCCATGTACGTATCCTGCTGTTCATCATCATAGATAAAATGTGCATTTGTTATATGTACACGTTTCAGGTCGATAGTCGGCAAAGGCTCCTTTGGAGCATCTACCTCAACAGACTCACCCTCTTCCGTTTGATAAATAGCCCAATTGGCTTTCCCTTCCCTATTGACATATCCATAAAAATGAAGTCCGTCTATCAAGATCTCATCGATAGAGATTATTTTGCGAAACAGGTAGTCAAACGGACGTAAGGAGAGCGTCACCTGATTGAAAAACAGTAATGAGTCGGAATGCAGATTCTCCACGCCTATATGTAAATGGTCGTCATCGGCCGCATGTGAGATTAATCGGCCGTTGGTCAGTTTTACGCCCAGATTAGGGTAGGTCTCCCAAAAAGTTAATTCGACATGTTCACATTCCAGATGAGCATCAATAAAACGATTGGTTTGTTCGATCACCAACGGAGTCAGTTTCTCCGGAGGAAGTACTCCCCATTTTAATATTCCGAATCCGACAAGCGGAAGAATAAACAAAACGGTTACCAAAACAGCAACTGAAATTATTAACAGACTCTTTTTGCGCCTCATACACACTGTTCTTTTATCGGAGCAAACATACGTATAAATTTTCAATTTTGACTTTAGCCACTGATTTGCAAATCATAAAAAAGAAAAAACAAAAACAACGAATGGTTTATTTGTGCCTATTGGAACACTTTTTTGTTAGAGGTACGTCTAAAACAATTTAGAGGTACGTCTAAATCTGTTTAGAGGTACGTCTAAAATCATTTAGAGGTACCTCTAACAGAAAATGAACCTACGTGTCACAAAAAAACGGACAGAATACTTCTTTTATTCCTATAGGATGGTACCAGAAAAGGTCGGTGAACTTAAAAAAACAGTCAAATGCTCCATTCTGCACGATTCTATTGTGAAAATTTTATAATTATTACTATTTTTACACCGTTTTTACTCAAACTAAAAAAAAGAAGATGATATTAACCGCCATGCTTTTCGTATTTGTGATAGGCTATTTGTTTATCGCATTAGAACATCCTTTTAAAATCAACAAAGCCGGGAGTGCACTATTGACCGGAACTGTGTTATGGGTCATGTATGTTTTTGCTGCACCCGATCTGATCCCTTCAGTCTCTTTCGAAGAGTTTCAGCATTTCCTACAATCGTCTCCCGCCCTTCTTTCCGAATCGTTTCGCGACCAATGTATCCATTTTGTAGTAGATCATCAACTGATTCACTGCATCGGAGAAATCGCTGAAACGCTGATCTTCCTGATCGGAGCTATGATTACGGTAGAGTTGATCGATGTTCACGGAGGTTTTTTATTTATCACCAACAGAATCACCACCACCAATAAACGGAAACTTTTAGTGATCATTGCTATGCTGACTTTCTTCATGTCGGCAGCGTTAGACAATCTAACTTCTTCGATTGTCATGATTATGTTGATCCGGAAACTGATCGGAAACTTCAAGGAACGTTGGGTATTCGGCAGTATCATTATCATTGCGGCAAACAGTGGAGGAGCCTGGTCGCCGATTGGTGACGTGACAACGATTATGTTATGGGTCAGGGGAAATATTTCCACCTCTGCCACTATACCGAACCTCATCTTGCCAAGTATTGTTTCGGCATTGATTCCGGTACTGATAGCCACACGCTTTTTACATGGGAATGTAACTCCTCCTATTTATTTCCAGGAAGAAGACAACGACGAATTATTGAAAGAACTCAAGACAAAAGAAAAACTGTCCATATTGATCATTGGGGTGTTATGTTTGATCTTTGTTCCTATATTTAAAACAGTAACCCACCTGCCTCCATTTTTAGGGATTCTATTGGGAGTCGGTATCTTATGGGTCTATACAGAAATCATGTACCGAAGAGATACAATTAATGAAGATTTAAAACTTCGTTTATCCAAAGTTGTGCGACGTATTGACGGAGCGACTCTGCTTTTCTTTTTAGGGATTTTGCTGGCGGTCGACGTTTTGCGTTTCAGCGGCATTTTGGGTAGTTTCTCCGTTTGGCTGGATCAAACTGTAGGTAACGTATATGCGGTCAATATGGTCATCGGGGCATTATCTGCCATTGTCGACAATGTGCCTCTGGTAGCCGGTGCGATAGGGATGTACCCTGTAGCCACCGAAGCGATGGTTGCTGCTTCGGCTAATCCGGAATATATGATGAACTTTGTACAGGATGGTACTTTCTGGCAGTTCCTGACCTATTGTGCCGGGGTTGGTGGTAGCATGCTGATTATCGGTTCTGCCGCCGGAGTAGTCGTTATGGGATTGGAACGTATCAATTTTATGTGGTATTTGAAACGTATCACATGGATGGCAGCGATAGGATATATTGCCGGAGCCTTGGTGTATATGCTCCAAAAGTGGCTGATTAATTTATATCTATGATCTTGATCGCCGACAGCGGTTCTACAAAAACCGACTGGTGTCTTATTCATGAGGGTGTTGTCGTACAGCGTATTCCAACAACCGGGATAAATCCCTATTTTCAAACTCCCGAGGATATTTCGGAAGAATTGAACCATTCCCTTTTTCCATTATTGGAATCCCATCCAATAGAAGCCGTTTTCTTTTACGGTGCAGGGTGTGCTTTTCCGGAGAAAAATCGGATATTGGAAGAACTGCTCGGCAATAAATTACAAGCCCCCGTGGAAGTGCATAGTGATTTAATGGGTGCTGCACGGGGATTATGCGGTTTGTCACCGGGTATAGCCTGCATTCTGGGTACAGGTTCCAACTCATGCCTTTTCGATGGTGTGGAGATTATCGAACATATCCCCCCTTTGGGATACATCTTGGGAGATGAAGGCAGTGGTGCCGTGTTGGGGAAATTATTCGTTGCCGACTGTCTGAAAAAACGTTTGCCTGAACCGCTTATTCAGAAATTTATGCAGCGTTATGAACTTACCCCTGCACTTATTCTGGAGAAAGTATACAAAGAACCTTTCCCAAACCGTTTTCTGGCCAACCTCTCCCGTTTTTTATGGGAAAATCTGCATGAGCAGCCTATCCGCCATTTGGTGCGCAGTAGTTTTCAAAACTTCTTTGTTAGAAATGTGATGGCTTATAGTGGCATGGATCAATTACCTATACATTTTACTGGCTCAATTGCGTTCTTCTATCAGGATCTATTAAAAGAGGTGGGAAGTGCACTCGATCTGAATATCGGAATGATCATGCAATCGCCAATGGATGGACTTATTCAATATCATACCGTTTAAGAATTATGGCTTTTCAGAAAATAACCGAATCGGAATCATTATACAATCATCTGGAAAAGATGTCGGTTGGCGAACTATTGGAAAACATCAACCGGGAAGATCAAAAGGTTGCGCTTGCTGTTCAGAGAGCCATTCCTCAGATAGAACAATTGGTGACCGCATTGATCGATCGGATGAAACGAGGAGGACGGATATTCTATCTGGGAGCCGGCACAAGCGGACGACTGGGGGTATTGGATGCCTCCGAAATTCCTCCCACCTACGGTATGCCTAACACAATCGTTATCGGACTGATTGCCGGAGGTGATACCGCCTTACGCAATCCGGTAGAATCTGCTGAAGATGACTGGATAAAGGGGTGGAACGAACTACAGGCTTATCAGATCGACAAAGATGATACCGTTATCGGAATTGCCGCATCGGGAACCACACCGTATGTGATCGGAGCATTACAGGAAGCACGTAAACAAGGTATTCTCACCGCCTCCATATCCTGCAACCCCGACTCTCCCATGGCTGCTGCGGCCGAGATTGCCATTGAAGCGATTGTTGGCCCTGAATTCGTGACCGGAAGCACACGCATGAAAAGCGGTACCGCTCAGAAAATGATCCTGAATATGATCACCTCCTCGGTGATGATTAAATTGGGACGGGTGAAAGGTAACCGAATGGTCAATATGCAATTAACCAATCAGAAATTGGTCGATCGAGGGGTAAGAATGCTCATGGAAGAATTAAAACTCGATAATGAACAAGCCAAACATTTATTGCTTTTACATGGGTCTGTCAAAAAAGCAATCGACGCTTATCACAAGGAATAATGCTTAATTTATTCTATCTTTGTCACTCATAAAAATTATCGTTCATTCAAATGGGTCTACTACATAAAAAAGAAGAGACAACGGACTATGCCGGCGAACGTTCCGTTGAAGAGTTCATGACATTTATACGGGTTTATTATCAAGCCGTTATGGCTGTCAATCTGGGAATTACCAACATCAATATGTTGCCTGATATGGCCTTATTCAAACGCATGTTGAAAATCCCGACACAAAACAACAAACCGGGTCTGGCCGAAAAATCGCGCGTAAAAAAAGTTCTGATGCAAGATTATGGATTAGGCGAATACTTTTTCAAAGAGATTGATGCATCTGTAAAGAAAAACTGTAAGTCACAACAACATATCCAAACCTATTTTTTCCAGTTTCAAGGCTTTTGTCAGGATCTGTTCGGATTACTTGATAATCTGATGCAATGGAAATTCCGTCTGTCTATGCTTGTCAATAAACTGATGCGACGCCAGATAACCCGTGTGATTCATGACGTGTTTACCAAATCGGAATGGAAAGAGGTAAATGATCAGAAAAGGGCATGGAGTATCCGCAAATACGCCGAAACTCTGGGATATTCGGAACAGTGGGTCACTGACTTTGTGTACAACATCCTTGTACTGGCTAAAGCTGATAACAAAAGGGATCGCAAAAAGAACAAATAATTGGGTTGTGATATGATCTCTAACTGTTCATAATAGGATTCTATTGAAATAATGATCGAAAGATCAGTCTAAAGATTATGAGTAACATGGATCATACCGAAACCCATCCATTAGGATTTTTTCTTCCTGAAAATACCCGGTTATTAATGCTGGGTAGCTTCCCGCCACCCCGGTCGCGCTGGTCGATGGAGTTCTATTATCCCAATATCCAGAACGATATGTGGCGGATTATCGGTTTGATTTTCTATCAGGATAAAGATTACTTTCTGAAAACAAAGAAGAGTTTCAGTCGTGAAAAAGCTGTTGCTTTCTGTGAAGAGAAAGGGATTGGGATCGGAGATACAGCCGCGGAAGTGATCCGGCTAAAAGCAAATGCATCGGATAAGTTTCTGGAAGTGGCAAAACCGTTTGATCCGGAAGAGGTATTGTCACAAATTCCGTTGTGTGAGGCGATTGTGATTACCGGCCAAAAGGCGATGGATACATTCCTCTCCGTGATTCCCCAGGCTGAAGAGCCGAAAGTTGGAGAATATACTTGTTTCACCTGGATGAAGCGCTCTTTCAAACTCTTTCGCATGCCCTCTTCCTCCAGGGCTTATCCCAAGCCTTTAGAAGAAAAAGCGGCGATGTACAGGACGATGTTTGCGTCCATACAGATGTATTAAAAGAGTTTATTCGAACCGGATGCTACGAACCGGATCTATTTTTGTGATGAGATAAGTCGGTCCCAACATCATCAACATGGCTGCTGCCAACGTGCCGAGATTGATCAACAATAAAGAGGTTAGGCTAAGATCGATCGGAACAGCATCCAGATAATAGGTCGACGGGTCTAAAGTAAAAACTCTAAAATAAGATTGGATCAGGCAAATCAATATGCCAACCAGATTACCCCAAACCATCCCCTTTCCGATCAAAAAGAAAGAGACATATAGAAAGACTTTGCGTATACTGACATTATTTTGCCCCATCGCCTTCAGTATACCTATCATATTCGTCCGTTCAAGGATAATGATCAACAAGCCTGAGATCATTGTAAAACCGGCAACAGCCATCATCAGAATAAGAATAACAACGACGTTGACATCCAATACTTCCAACCAACTAAAAATCATAGGATTTAACTCCTTGACAGAACGGGTATAAAACGTGTTTCCATTTCGATCTTGCTTCTCCGCCATATCAAAATACAACGCTTCAGTAATCTGATCCAGTTGATCATAATCATGAACCAACAACTCGATTCCGCTACATTGATCAGCTTCCCAGCCATTTAAACGGCGGATTTGCCTGATGTCGGTTAGAATAAAGAGTTTATCATAATCCAGAAAACCCGTTTCATAAATACCGGAAATATGAAAACGTCGGGCACGTACATCCTCTTGTACGAAATAGGCAAATAGATTGTCGCCGACTTTTAAGCCTAACAGATCACACAAATAGCGGGAAACCAATACCTCCGTCGAATTTTTGTCCGGATCAACCGTAAAGAGTTCCCCCTCCTTCAAGTTATTCCTAAAAAAGGTCCAGTCAAAATCGGTATCTATTCCTTTAAAGATAACACCTTGAAATTCGGCATCTGTCTTTACTATTCCCGGCTTAGTTGCAAACACTTCTATATGCTTTACGCCAGGCCAAACACGCAATGCCTCTTTCAATGAATCATTCACTGCAATCGGAGTAGATTCATACGAAGAATTACTATCAAAATTGGTGATTTGAATATGCGAACCGAATCCGATGACTTTATTCCGGACTTCCTTCTTAAACCCTACGACGATGGCTACAGACAAAATCATGACACCCAAACCCAGTGCCAGACCAATCATGGCAATACGTACAGCAGGAGAAGTCACCTTGCGGTCACCGTCTTTACTGAAATGAATCTTTTTAGCTATGAAAAGTTCTAAATTCAATGGAATCAAATTAATAATTAACAATTAATCATTAATCATTTTCTAAACTGTTCTTCCGGGATAAGCTTCCAATGCTTTGGCCAATACCATAAGGGCTTTGGCTAAATCTTCTTTGTTCAAGACATAGGCTATACGCACTTCATTTTTACCCAAACCCGGCGTCGTATAAAAACCGGAACCCGGAGCCATCATAACCGTTTGACCTTCATACTCAAACTTCTCCAGACACCAGGCACAAAACTTATCGGCATCATCCACAGGTAGTTTCGCCATGGTATAGAACGCTCCCATCGGAATGGGAGAATAACATCCGGGAATACGGTTCAACCCATCAATCAAAAATTTACGGCGTTCCACATATTCGTTATACACATCCAGCATATAATCGTCAGGCGTATCCAATGATGCTTCCGCAGCAATCTGTCCCAAAAGCGGAGGACTCAGCCGAGCCTGGCACCATTTCATGACATTCTCTTTAACCATCTGGTTTTTGGTGATAATGGCTCCAATGCGAATACCACATTCACTGTAACGTTTGGATACCGAGTCGACCAACACCACATTATTCTCTATACCTTTCAGGTGAAAAGCCGAAATATATGGGGCGCCGGTATAACAGAATTCACGATACACCTCGTCGGAGAAAAGAAACAGATCATATTTTTTGACCAGATCACGAATCTGATCCATCTCCTTTTGAGTATACAAATAGCCGGTCGGATTATTGGGATTACAAATTAGGATGGCTTTCGTCCGCGGTGTGATTAGTTTTTCAAATTGCTCCACAGAAGGAAGCGCAAAGCCCTCTTCGATAGAGGAAGGGATTGTCTTAATGACTGCACCACTGGAAATAGCAAACGCCATATAGTTGGCATACGCCGGCTCAGGAACAATCAACTCATCCCCCGGATCCAAACAGGCCATAAAGGAGAAAAACACAGCCTCTGATCCTCCGGTCGTGACGATGATATCATCGGTTGTCACCTGGATATTAAACTTGGCGTAGTACTTGACAAGTTTCTGACGAAAGCTGAGTATCCCCTCACTGGGAGAATATTCCAATACCTTGCGATCGATATGACGTATCGCGTCCATCGCGACTTCAGGAGTAGGTAAATCGGGTTGTCCGATATTGAGATGATACACCTTGGTTCCTTTTGCCTTAGCCTTATTAGCCAGCGGGACGAGTTTACGAATGGGAGAAGCTGGCATGCTTACTCCACGTTGCGAGATACTGGGCATTTTGTGTAATTTAGTAAATGATGTATTCTAATTTCTTGTAAAATGCTACAAAAATAGCGTATTAAGCGATACCATGCAACATCAGGAGCGGATTATATTCCGGGTGGAGGTGAATCTTTACTGGCATGCATTGTCGAGACAAAAGCGTGGGGATCGATCATTTTTATCTCATTTTTCAAACGGGGAAGATCTTTACGTTCCGCAATCGTAAATATGATCTCTTTTTCTTTTCCCTCATACATCCCTTTTCCATGGATAAAGGTACCGCGCATGTTCATTTTTCCAACCATCAGATCTTTAATTTCCTGCGTTTTAGGCGAAACAACAAACACGGCTCGGTTGGGATTTTCCGTTTGAAACATCTCGACCACTTTTCCATAGACAAAAATGGTAAACCAGGAATATAACGGAACAGCCCAGTCCTGAAAAACAATTAACCCCAATAATACGACAATCGAATCCAATACAATGATCATATTACTCACCTTCAAGTTAGAGTTATTGGCTAATACACGTGCCAACACATCCGTACCGGCACTGGTACTATGTGCCCTGAAAATACAGGTCACGCCCATTCCCAGAATGGCTCCCCCATAAAATGCAGCGATAAATGTATCATTCTCCAATAAAGGTTCTGTCATAAAATAAGATAAACCGTCCGTAAATAGAGAAATCAATAAAAAAGTCACCACCGTTTTCGGACCCGACGCCAATCCGATCTTCTTCATGGCCAGAATCATTAACGGTATATTGAAACAGAGTGCTGTTGCCCCTATCGGTAGCCCTTCAGGCATCAATGGAAACAGGCCTTGTGTCACATAATGAATCACGATCGATATCCCATAAACACCTCCCGGCACAATCTTATACGGCGCCAGAAACAAGACATAACTCAATGCCTGTAAGAAAGCACCGACTACGATCAAGGAATAATCCAATGCGTTATTTCTCAATGCCTTTTGAGATGGAAGAACAAATTGTTTCATAGATCAGAATAGATTATTTATGTTTTGCCGGCGCAAAGATAGATATAAAAAAAAGAGACTGTATCCTTCCGATACAATCTCTTTCCGAATTATTCGATCTCGCTTTGTTTATTTCGTATGTGCCAGATAAACATCTGAAACAACAGTATGACCCAAAACACGATTATTGTTATTCGTCACATTCAACAAAGTAACATACTTGCGATACTGTTCCGTAGTCAAGACCTCTTTCATCAGTTTTAGATTACCATACACCGCCTGGTGCATTTTTCTTTCCTGACGTACCGGATTTCTACTCAAACTCTCCTTTTGCATTTCAATGAAATAGTCATTGATATTCACCACTTCTGTCATCTGATAGGGAGCTAAGTCCAGATAAGTACTTAATTTGTTGAAATCAACCATAAAAGGTTTCTTACTTACACTCTGTGCGTGTGTCATACTCAATGTAGCGCTAAAAGCTAAGGCCGCTACTGCCATCACTAAACGTTTCATAACCTAAATTTTTAACCTTAATAAATAACCTAAAATCCGGTAAAACAAGTTTACCTACTTTTCACTTAACAATCTCAATCTTTTGGTCAGTCTATTTTGATATAACCTAAAACACTCTTTTTTGCCCGACCAATTACCTTAATTCATTTTTTGTCTTTACGTTACTGCAAATATAACAACATGTTTTGCAATAATGTTTTAAAACATCGTTAATCTTCATCAAAATATGGAAAAATAACACAAAACAGATTTATCTAAAAACATTTTCATCCCTCATTTACCCCATATACTATCTATATGATAATAGACTCTATCTATAACCTTTCCGTTCTTTGTATTTCTTAGACACAAATATAACAGAAGGTTTAACCGATTTCAAAACAAAATCGACCAAACCGTATAAAACATCTGCGATCACCGCAAATGCATCTGCAAAGAAATGCATAGAGATTGTCAGACAGGCTGTTTGTTTCGTTCGTAAGAGGCTCTTACACGGAAGATATACACAAAGAGAGAGAGAAGACAACAGGCAGCACCCACCAGATAAGCCATAGCCATATATATCTGTGATGCGATAAAACCGGCTAAAAGCATTCCGATTCCAACTCCCAGATCAAACGAAGTCAGATAGGTCGAAGTCGCCGTTCCGCGCATATTATGCGGAGCCACATTGACAAACAGACATTGAAAAGCCGGAACACTGATACCAAACCCAATACCTATCAATAAAGCACAAACAAAAAAGACAACCGCATTATGAAACAGCGCAAATACAGCAAAAACAAGACTCAAAGAGATCAACGAACAGATCGAAACAAGATGAATCTTTCCCCGGTCGACCAATTTACCCGAGATCAAACGAGCCGTCCCGACTCCAACAGCCATATATATAAAGAAATAACCCGGATTGACCACCTGAATCTCTTTACCATATAAAACGACAAACGAAACCACCATGCCATAAGGGATCGCCACAAGCATATAGGAGAACGCCGCTGGCAATGCTTTGAGCAAAAGGAAACGATCCAACGAAAACGGAGGACGTTGTATTTTCTCACGTTTCGGATATCGGATCAGACTCACAGAGAGTACCCCTACAAAAGCGATCGACAAACAAACTCCTACCAGGGGATGAAAGCCATGTCGCCCATAAACCGCCACAGCCACCAGCGGAGCCAGCGACATCGCCAGATTAATATTCAATCCGTAAAAACCCATCCCCTCTCCTCTTCGCTTCGACGGAATAACATCGATCGCAATGGTATTCCCCGCCACAGATGTTAACCCGGCAAATCCACCTTGCAGAAAACGAACCGACATCACCGTCACAACGGTTGCCGCAAAATAATAGCCACAAAACGAAATCGCAAAGATCAGATAAGCAAAGAAATACAATGGTTTACGAGAAATACAATCGACCAGATATCCCGAAAAAGGTCTGACACACAACATCCCTATCGTATAACTCGACAACACCATACCGACCCTGGAAGTATCAATACCCAATTCTTCCACTAAATAAACCGGCATCGTAGGCATCAACATATAAAAGGAGAAATTCAGCAGAAAGTAGGAGATACAACACTGAATAAAATTCCGATTCCAAAGCTGGGGTTTTTGTTCATCCATTTCCTTCAATCAACGTATTGCCTTAAATTATAAGTGTATGCCTTAAATTATAAAAGTGTATGCCTTAAATTACCTTAAACCATAATTGCCAACTGTCAACTGTCAATTGTCAATTAGCGAATACACTCAAGCGTATTCGCTAAGTTCAAGCCAACGCATCGTTTTCTCTTCGATCGCTTCCAACACCTCTGAGATACGCTGCGATTTCTCCATTAATTCGTCATTCGACAGAGAGCCACTGCTCATCAACACCTCCAGTTCAGATTTTTCTGTTTCGAGCGCTGCAATGTCTATCTCTAAAGACTCATACTCCTTCTGTTCTTTATAGGTCAGTTTTTTCTTCTGCTCTTTTTCCTGCCGGTTCGGTTTTTCCGGAGCATTATTCACCTGTCGTTTTATTTGCGACGCTTCCGCCTCCTTTTTCAACTGTTCGTCTGCATCCTTCCAGTCGCGATATTGTGTATAATTACCCGGGAAATCTTTAAGTTCCGCATTCCCATAAAAAACCAATAGATGATCAACCACCTTATCCATAAAATAGCGGTCATGCGAAACCACGATCAGACACCCCTTAAATTGCTGCAGATACTCTTCCAATATATTTAATGTAACAATATCCAGATCATTGGTCGGCTCATCCAAGACCAGAAAATTAGGGTTACGCATCAATACGGTACATAAGTACAACCGCCGCTTCTCTCCTCCACTCAGTTTGTGGATATAATCGTGTTGTTTTTCCGGAGCAAAAAGAAAATAGTTCAGAAACTGAGAGACTCCCATCCGATTACCATTGCCTAAATCGACAAATTCAGCGATATCCCTTACAGCATCGATCACTTTCATCTCCTCATCAAACGCCAACCCCTCCTGGCTGTAATAACCGAAACGAACTGTTTCGCCAATATCAAACCGTCCGCTGTCGGGCTCCACCTCACCCAACAGCATCTTAACAAAAGTAGACTTACCTGTGCCGTTATTCCCTACAATGCCCATTTTCTCATAACGCGCAAAAACGTAATTAAAATCTTCCACAATCTTAATGGCATCAAAACGTTTAGACACATGTTCGGCTTCGAAGATTTTAGAACCGATATACGACGCTTTAACATCAAGGCTCACCTGTGCGTTATCCCGTCGCTGTTTGGCACGCTTTTCCAATTCATAAAAAGCATCGATGCGATATTTTGCTTTCGTGCCTCGTGCCTGAGGCTGACGCCGCATCCAATCCAACTCTTTCTTCAATAAATTATTGGCACGTTCTATATCCGTATTGAAAGTCGCAATACGCTCCTGTCGCTTTTCAAGATAATAGCTGTAATTCCCTTTATATTGATAGATCTGTTGATGATCGATCTCCATAATCTCATTGCAGACACGATCCAGAAAATAACGATCATGAGTCACCATCAAAAGACTGATCGTCGCCCGACTGAGATACCCCTCCAGCCATTCTGTCATTTCAAGATCCAGGTGATTGGTCGGCTCATCCAGTATGATCAACTCAGGTTCGGTGATCAATACATTGGCCAATGCTACCCGTTTCAACTGTCCACCCGAAAGCGTTTCGACTTTCTGATCCAGATTATATATCTTAAGCTGCCCTAATATCTGCTTGGCTTTCTGCTCATAGTCCCACGCCTTCTCATTATCCATCCGCATGAGGATCTCATTCAGTTGCGAATGGTCATCTCCGGACATCACCTTTTCATACTCCGCGATTAATCTGACGGTCTCATTGGTCGAATAAAAACAAGCCTCCAACACTGTTAACCCCTCCGGATATGCCGGAGACTGCTCCAGATACCCCACACGCAAATCGTTTCGAAAAACCACAGCGCCACTGTCGTAATCTTCTTTTCCTGCAATAATATTCAACAAAGTGGTCTTCCCAGCACCGTTTTTGGCGATTAAACCAATCTTTTGCCCCTGAGCAATTCCAAAGGTTATCTCTTCGAAAAGCAACAAATCACCAAAACTCTTTGTCAACCGGTCTATCTGGAGGTAGCTAATCATCTTTAATTTCTTGATCAATTTATGAAAACGCAAAGATAAAAAATATACGGCGACAAACCCTTTTATCTGTTTAGAATTCAAAACAGGAGATAAACAATGAACAACACCCACTCCTTTTTCTGTCTTATTACAGAAACTTAATAGACTTCTTTCGAATACTTTTTGGTTAGAGGTACCTCTGTTTTCTGTTAGAGGTACCTCTAAAACAATTTAGAGGTAGGTGTAAATCCATTTAGAGGTACGTCTAAACGAATTTAGACGTACCTCTAACAAAAAACAGACCCAGGTGTCCTGTCCTGAAATAGGTTGTCATTCAACAAAAGTAAACTTATGTTAGAAACGAAACAAAATGGCAGTATTCGTTACAGCCGCTCATTAA
>NZ_JARXWG010000010.1 GCF_029893105.1 Parabacteroides sp. PF5-9
TCAAAATGACAACCTTGTTAGGGATGAGTTTTGGTTGTGTCAACTTTTATAGTAAACAGTGACGAAATGTGACAACCAATTTTAGGATAAGTCAATTTCCCCAAAAAAACGGAACCAAAAATTCATTTGATAATTATCGAATGATCGTTTCACAATTATGGAATGATCATTTGATAATTATAGAACCATCGTTTGACAATTGTCAAATGAATCTTCCCTCCACAGATTTTTCTGAAAGCCAAGTGTCAGTTTTATAAAGAGATCTGTCAAAATTCTTAATTGCATCAATCAGTAGAAAGTCTATTTTTGTAAAAAAACAACCTGACTCTAATCAGACAATAATACTATTCAGATGAAAACAATTTTCCACACCTTCGTTTGTCTATTTATGATGGTCGCATTGACCAACTGCTCCAACACCAGACAACATCCACAGAATGAGTCCATTGAAGCTATTTTCACGAACGCCCCCGACTCCATCCAAACTTCTATTTATTGGTATTGGATATCCGATCACATTTCGGAAGAAGGAGTCGTAAAAGATCTACACGCCATGAAAGAAAAGGGCATCAACCGGGCCTTTATCGGTAATATCGGCCTGAGCGATGGGGAATCAGGAGTAGGAAATATCAAATTTTACAGCGAAGAGTGGTGGCGTGTATTACATACTGCTTTACGAACCGCAACGGAGTTGGGTATAGAGATTGGCATCTTCAATTCTCCCGGCTGGAGCCAGTCGGGAGGACCTTGGGTAAAACCGGAACAAGCCATGCGCTATTTGGCCTCAACAACAACACAATCCGAAGGTGGCCGTCTGATCAGCCTTACGTTACCCAAACCCGATCACCCCTACAAAGCCCACTTTCAAGATGTTAAAGTAATTGCATACCCATCCATTGAGAACAAACACGCGTTACTTACTCTGGCAAATACCGACATTCGATCAACTCCTGCCTTATCTGGCATTTCGGCCATTATGGACGGGAACAAATCGACAGAAGTACTCCTTGCCAACAGCAATGAAAAACAAAAAAATGTCACTATTGATTTCAAAGCCAAAGAGCCTTTTCTGCTCAGGAGCGTTAAAATATATGCCACACAAGCTGCTATTAACTGCCCGGCTAAAATAGAGGTAAAAGAAAACAACAGCTATAAAACAGTGACCGAATTCATAATCAGCCGCTACAATTCGCAACTAAACGTGGGGTTTGATCCGTATGCCCCTATTGTGCTTTCTATACCGGAGACGACGGCTACCGAATTCAGATTGGTTCTTCCTGAAGTCACACCCGGAAGCGGCATAAAAGAGATTGAGTTTGCTTCTACTCCTATCGTCGAACGTTATCCGGAGAAAACAATGGCTAAAATGTTTCAGAGCCCTCTCCCCTACTGGCATGAATATCAATGGGATCCACAACCTGTCATTACCGACAAATCGTTGGTGGTTGACCCCTCAAACGTATTGGATATTTCAGACCATCTGAAAGGCGACCTATTAACTTGGGATGCCCCGGAAGGCCATTGGAATATTATGCGCATGGGGATGCTTCCAACAGGAGTAACCAACTCCCCTGCCCGACCGGAAGCGACAGGTTTAGAGATCGACAAGATGAGTAAGCAACATGTGGAAACACATTTTGAAGCTTTTTTGGGAGAAATATACCGACGGATACCTGAAGCCGATCGCGCGTGTTGGAAGGTGGTCGTACAAGACAGTTATGAAACCGGAGGACAAAACTTCACGGATGAGTTCCTGACTGCTTTCAAAGAGAGATATGGCTATGATCCGATCCCTTTTTTACCTGTGTATGCCGGTACAGTTGTGGAGAGTGAAGATATATCCGATCGGTTCCTTTGGGATATGAGGCGGTTGGTGGCCGATAAAGTGGCTTACGACTATGTGGGCGGCCTGAGGGAAGTCTGTCATAAATATGGACTAACGACCTGGCTGGAAAATTATGGACACTGGGGATTCCCCGGTGAGTTTCTTCAATATGGAGGTCAGTCGGATGAAATCGGCGGGGAGTTCTGGAGTGAAGGAGAGTTGGGTGATATAGAAAACCGGGCGGCCTCCTCATGCGGACATATTTATGGAAAAAACAGAATTTCGGCAGAATCCTTTACCGCCGGAGGAGGTGGATACCATCGTTACCCGGCCATGATGAAACAGCGGGGCGACCGCTTCTTTTCAGAAGGGATCAACAATACATTATTACATCTTTATATCGCCCAACCTTATGAAGATCGCGAGCCAGGGGTTAATGCCACGTTTGCCAACGAATTTAATCGAAAAAACACCTGGTATCCTCATCTTGATCTGTTTACAGCTTACTTGAAAAGAACCAACTTTATGCTTCAGCAAGGTACGAATATCGCTGATGTAGCTTATTTTATCGGAGAAGACGCGCCTAAAATGACTGGTATAACAGATCCGGCACTACCTAAAGGGTACCAGTTTGATTACATCAATGCTGAAGTGATTGAACGAGATATGCAGGTAAAAAACGGACTTTTAACCCTTCCCCATGGTACGCAATACCGCCTATTAGTATTACCCAAACTGGAAACAATGCGACCGGAATTACTCCGTAAAATACAGCAACTCCTTGAAGATGGAGCGACCATACTCGGCCCTGCTCCCCTTCGTTCCCCCAGTTATGCAAATTATCCTCTGGCTGATCAGGAGGTGCAACAGATTGCACACGTTTTATGGTCGAATATAGACCCAGCCTCCGGATACGCAAAAATAGGCAAAGGAACTTTAATTGACGGAATGACGATGGAAGATGCATTGGCGTTGATCAACTGTGTCCCTGACTGCAAACTGTCACCGGACGATCCTGTATTATACGGACATCGTTCATTGGAGGGTATGGAGATCTATTTTATCTCCAACCAGAGCGATCAAAAAATTACGATCCGACCGGAACTACGGGTCAAAGGGTTTAAACCCGAACTCTGGGAAGCTACCACCGGATCGATCAGACCATTACCGGCTTATTCAACAACTCCAACCGGTACTCTTATCCCGATGAAGCTGGACGCATTTGAAAGTGTATTTCTCGTATTCCGGGAAAAAGCCCCAAAAGATCCTGATTCCAATGATATCCAACTCAATTACCCCACTGCAGAAACACTGTTGACAATCAACGAACCTTGGTTGGTCTCATTCGAAGAGAGCCGTCGGGGACCGGCAACACCCCTATTGATGAATGAGCTTGCTGATCTGACCTCTTTTAAGGACTATGATATACAACATTATTCCGGGCAACTCATATACACAACACATTTCAATTTGGAGCAAACACCTGTTAACGAAAGGTTATATCTCAATTTAAATGATGTAACGGCTATGGCTAAAGTAAATATCAATGGACATTATGCGGGTGGTGTATGGACTCCTCCTTATCGTGTCGATATCACAGACTATGTGACAAAAGGAAAGAATAATATAGAAATAGAAGTGACCACCACTTGGAAAAACCGTTTGATAGGAGACTTAAAACTTCCGGAAAACGAACGAAAAACATGGGTAGCCTATCAACCTTGGAGAGCGACAGAACCGCTTCAGAAATCAGGTTTGATCGGGCCTGTTACTCTTGAAAAATATACATACAAAAAAGAGTAACTCCCTCCTTGCTACTTATTTACGAATCTTTGGACGAACAAGAGTTTCTAAAAAACTACACTTTCGTGAACAAAATACGTTCTCGATTGTTATATATATGAGTAAATAAGCTATAGAATCAATCTTTAATAAAACCAAAAGAGATAAATTGAATCGATTCAATTTGTTTTTTTAGTGTATTTAACCGTTAATTATTATTTAAACACCAGTAGTCCAAAAGATTACACTAGACTCTATTATTATGGCAGATGCATCGTGCATTAAACATGTGATAACAAAAGTGCTCACTTTGCTTTTTCGCTCGGATAAAGAAGAAGATATAAAAAAAGCACTTGAACTGCTTATTGACCATTTCAAAGCAGATTGGATATATATTGCCGATTTTGAAGAAAAGCAAAAAAACATCCGTCTGTTATATAAAGCAAAATCACCTTATACACAAGAGAAAAGTGAATCCGAAACAGTAAAAGAGTTTTCAACGATTCCCTGGACCATGGAGAAATTATTAGATGGTCAGAATATCGTTATCAACCATATTGATGAACTTCCCGAAGAGGCTGCTGTGGATAAATCTTATTTTAAAAGTCTTCATTTTATCTCTTTATTAGTCATTCCATTATCGGTACATGGCCAAGTAAAGGGATTTATCGGTTTTGACTATATCCATTCACAAAAACAGTGGCAACAAGCAGAAGTAGAAGAGCTGAAATTACTCGCTAATATCTTCTCCATCATTATAGAAAGGCTTCATAACAAAGAAAGTGTCGAAGAAGAAAAGCGAAGAAACGAACAAGAATTACAAAAAAAGTTTGAAGCGGATAAACTGAAATCAGCCTTTCTGGCCAATATGAGTCATGAAATCCGGACACCATTGAACGCAATTGTTGGTTTCTCCGGTATCATCACGGAAATTGAAGACATTGAAGAGCGTCGGAATTATCAGGAGATTATTAATAAAAACAATGATTTATTATTGCAGTTAATCTCCGATATTCTTGATTTTGCAAGTATTGAGTCGGGCACTCTCAGTTATCAATATACAGAGGTCAACCTGAAAAAAATATGTACGAAGATACATCAAACCTATACAGCACGCAGAAATTCAAATGTCAAGTTTATTTTCGATGCAGATATACACCCTGAAATAACACTGCATACAGATGCACAAAGAGTCATGCAAGTTATCTTGAATTTCATATCCAACGCATACAAATTCACAAAAAAAGGAAATATTGTACTATCTTATAAAGCGTTATCTGACCATATATTAATTGAAGTTACAGATACTGGGATAGGTATCGAACAGAAATATCATAAGAGTATATTCAACCGGTTTATCAAAATAAACAATTTCAGCCAGGGTACTGGTTTAGGATTGACAATCTGTAAAATGATAATAAAAGCGCTACATGGTGACATCGGAGTAAAATCTCAACCAGACAAAGGATCTACTTTTTGGATTACTCTCCCGTTTTCTCCTCTGGAGCAGAAAAAAAATCACCGAAAAACGAGTGCGCATTATCTGATATAAGCTATCTATAGATGTTATAAAATTTATCAATCAGAATAAGAGTAATAAAAATAAGGAACAAGCTATCTTTGCTAAAAGAAATATCCTCCTTTAGCACGCCAAATAGTATCTACTAAATCGTTGATATTTTCTCATTATCCCTTTTACTTTTTCCACTCAGATGTTGTATATCTAATCGCATAACCGCTGTTCGATGGAATGAACCTGCAATATATTTTTCTCCAACAGCAGTAAAAGTGGGCGAATACTTCTGAACCAGTAAACGTAGCGCTCGAAGCCGTTCTTCCTTAGACAGATCAAGTTGCATTTTCCCAAAAACAATAACACTCTCATATTCCGTCGTAAATTTTCCGGATAACACATGTGTTCTTCCTACCACACAGAAACTCACACACGGATTTTCCTTTATAGACTCCAATTTATAACCTTCCGGAGCACAATGAAAATAAAGAGCGTCTCTGTCTTTTACAAAGTTAATCGGAATACCGTATCCATAACCGTTTTTCCCAGCCATAGCTAAAAAGCCATACTCGCCTATCTCCAACAATTTTATTGCCTCTTCATGACCCAACAGGCGATCTTTTCTTCTTACTTCCTCAAACATAAACTTCTATTTTTTTCACAAAACTATCAAAAATGAATTACTTTTGTGTGATATAAAAACAGACTATTTCTATTAAACATGAAACACGCATTTATTCTTGTCCTTATCACCTTTTGTTTTCAACTAAAAGGATATGCAGGTAATTTCGATCAATATTTCGACAAAAAAAGTCTACGCATAGACTTTATATTAAGTGGTAATGCTGAATTTCAGACAGCTTCTCTATTACAATTACGCCAGGAACCCACCTGGGGCGGACCTGTAAAAAATCTGATCGATCAATTTTATTATGGAGGTTATTATGTCAATATTTACGACCCTAAAAGCAACCAATTGATCTATTCCAGAGGATTTAACACACTCTTTGAAGAATGGCGATCTACGGAACAAGCACAATCAGAAACACAGGCTTGGACAAATAGTGTTTCAGTTCCTTTCCCTAAATCAACCGTTGTATTGGATATCACCGCACGGAACAAAGAAAATATGCAGTTTGAGTCTATACTGAAAATGAATATAGACCCGACAAGTATCTTTATCGATCGTGGCAAATTGACTGATCATCCGATAACTCAGATACAGTATAAAGGCGATAGTGCAGATAAAATAGATCTTGTTTTTTTGGGTGAAGGATATACGGATCAGGAACAGGAGAAATTTATCGCCGATGCCAAACGGTTTACCGAATCTCTATTCAAGACTCCCCCGTTTGCGGCTTATCAGGATGACTTCAATGTCAGTGCCGTTAGTTTAATTTCCGAAGAATCAGGTACAGACTTCTCCGGAAAAGGTATTTTTAAACATACCGCTTTAAACGCAGGTTTCTATACATTCGGAGTAGACCGTTACCTGACCACTCCAGATATGAAGTCCATCCGTGATGCGGTCTGGAACGTACCTTGCGACGCAATCTTCATCTTAGTCAATACCGAAACATACGGCGGAGGAGGAATGTATAATTTCTACGCTATCGGTTCGGCCGATAATGCCCGGACAATCGAAGTCTTCGTCCATGAGTTCGGCCATAGTTTTGGAGGATTGGCGGATGAGTATTTTAGTTCGGAAGTTGCTTATGATGAAGAGTACTACAACCTGAACCATGAACCTTGGGAACCCAATATTACCACACTTGTCGACTTCAATAGTAAATGGAAAGATATGTTGCCTACCAACACCCCTGTGCCAACACCTTTGGAAAAACCTTTTTCAGACAAAATTGGGGTATTTGAAGGAGCCGGATATATGTCGAAAGGTATATATCGCCCGGCAGATCATTGTATGATGCGTGATCTTGTACCTTTCTGCCCGGTATGCAGTAGAGCCATTGTCAGAATGATTCACTTCCTATCGGACAGGGAGTATTAATCACCCCCTCTATGGGGATATCAATCATTCCGTTTTATTAAAATTACAGAGGAACTTTGAACATCACCTCCTATTGGCGGATTTAATTTAGATAATTTTAACTCTATCGCATTAATCTGAGGAAAGGCAGTCATTATTGACCGAATTATTCGTCCTGCAACATGCTCCAACAGATTGGATGGAAGATCCATTTCCTCTTTTACAAGCTGATAAATTTCCGCATAATTAATTGTATCATCCAGATTATCAGTAGCAATGGCACGATCCAACACAGCTTCTAAAACAAGATCCACCTCAAAATTATTACCGACGATTCTCTCCTGTTGACCAACTCCATGATACGCATAAAATTTCATGGATTTCAGTTCTATTTTTGAGACCATAATTATGTATTTATATGCAAATGTAGATAAAAGTAGGGTTTCGTGCGAAAAAATAACTTATATTTGCAAAAACACACGCATTAAATATGATAGGAATAAAGCAAAAGGAAGATGTCCCTGTTTCCGGATTGCATAATACCATGGCCGCAGGTACAACAATCAAAGGCGATATTATTACTGAAATTGATTTTCGTTTAGATGGTAAAGTTGAAGGCGATATAACCTGTAGAGGAAAATTAGTGATTGGCCCTAAAGGAAAGATTACCGGCAAAGTGATTTCTACTAATGCCGAAATAATGGGCGAAATTGAAGGATCTGTTCAGATAAAAGGAAAGTTGGTACTCAAATCGACCGCCATTATCAAAGGTGACATCGTCACTCAGATGCTTGAAATTGAACCGAATGCACGATTTAACGGTGTTTGCACCATGTCGAGCGAATTCCGAGAAAACAGCAACGAAAAATAAACTGTATTTCTATAAAGTGTCTCTCTCTGACACTTTATTTCTTTCCCTCTTGATTAGCCCCTCCATAAGCAAGACTATTACTTCTTACCATTTTTTCCCTGAATTTCACGTATTTCAGATGAACAAATAGACCTTAAAACTCAGTTATATCAATAGTCATTTGAGCTCCGTCAAAGTCTATATTAAATAATGTAGAATAAGTCTCAACACGAATTTTACCCAATAATAACATCGAGAAAAAACAACAGACACAGTCAGATTCTCTCTAAATGATTAAAAATACCTATCTTTGCAAAAAAGAGAACCGATGTTTGAGGATATATCCCTCAATGTTGTCAGTAGTCTGTTACTCACAAACAAAAAAATTATCGACTCCTTTTAAGTATCAATTCGTTATAAAAATCTGGGGCTGACCGGTTTTGACAGCGGGTAGAAGTGGTTTGTAAGCATGTAGTGCGTCGTTGGCTTGCACTTAAATCTCAGACAACAGAATTTTAACTGGCGAAAATAATTACGCTCTCGCTGCTTAATCGAAGCATAGTAGATTAAAGCTTTATTCCGATACAAGGTGTTGGAACGAGACATCACCCGGATGCTGTGGCTCCGAAGCGGTCTGATCAGGTGGTGCAGCAATATCGGAGATAGTCTGAAGTAAGTCTCGGACTTCGGGCGAAAATTTAGAGACTAAGGTTTGAGTTGGTAGCTTCGGTCTTGCTCTTTCCCGACAATCTAAGCGAAGATAAACATGTAGAAAGCAAATTAGTTCCTCGTTTGGACGAGAGTTCGAATCTCTCCAGCTCCACCCAAAAGATTTACGAAAGTTTTCAAAAAGCTAAAAAGCACTGCAAATCAACAAAATAAAGATTGCGGTGCTTTTTTACGTTTATCTATAATTGTTTGTAATTGTCGAAAATGGTACTTATTTTTGTGGTAAGAAGTACCGAGTTTTACAAAAAGTACCAAATATGGAGATCCGACACAGAATATTATTCTTTCTGCAGAAGGTGTATAAAGACGGAGAAGAAAGAAAAGAGGGACCTATACGCATGCGTGTATCGTGGAACACGCTACGTTTGCAAATAAATGTAGGGTATAGTATAAGTCCCGATAAGTGGGATAACAAAGCACAAAGGGTAAAGAAAAGTACCACCAATAAGAATAAAGATTCAGCCTTTAATATCAATAAGGAAATTCAACGACTTGAAAATTTAGCCGAAGATATATTCAAAGCGTTTGAAGTGTCCGGGCATACCCCTACACTGGAAGAATATAAAGAAGCGTTCAACCGTGCCGAAAAGAAAGACAGAGGAGAAAAGGAAGAATCAAGAGAGATAGGCTATTATTTGACTTTATTCATGTCTGAAACTGGCAAAGAGCATAGTTGGTCGGATGCAACCTATAATAAGTTTAGAGCCTTAGGAAAGCATCTGAAAAAGTTCCGGCCGGATCTGAAATTAGAACAACTGACAAAACCGGTTTTCTCTGATTTTGCCGATTACCTTTTAAACGATGCCGACATGAAGAACACCACTATTATAAAAAACATTAAGTTCATCAAGTGGTTTTTAGGCTGGGCTGTAGAGAAAGGACATTTAACCTCAACGGATTGGAAAGAGTACGAACCTAAGTTCAAAAAGCTGTCGAACAAGGTTATTTATTTGGAATGGGATGAACTTATGAAGCTATACGAATGTAAGTTCCCGGAAGAGAAAAAGTACCTTGATCGTGCCCGTGACCTGTTTTGCTTTTGCTGTTTCACCTCATTACGGTACTCCGATGCCGTTGCACTCACCCGGTCGAATATTGACCTTAAAAACGGTGTAATCAACGTAGTTACGCAGAAAACAGATACGAGGCTCACCATAGACTTGAATAAGTATAGTACCGCCATACTGAAAAAGTACCAAAATGAGGTTTACGATAAAGGCAAAGCGTTACCCGGCATAACGAACCAACGGGCAAACGAATACATAAAAGAGGCTTGTTTTGTTGCCGGTATAGATACCCCCATAGAAACCGAGTACTACAAAGGTGTTGAACGAATAAAAGAAACAACACCTAAATATAAGCTGATCGGCACCCATTCGGGTAGGCGTACTTTTATTTGCAATGCGCTTATTATGGGGATACCGGCCAGTACTGTTATGCAGTGGACGGGACACACTGATTATAAATCTATGCAGCCGTACATAAGTGTGGCAGATAGTGCGAGAAAAGAAGCAATGAGTAAATTTAATGAGTTATGACAGACGGAACACGTGTAACATTATCGCGAGAACAAACGCGAAAAGTATTTGAAATTAAATTACGTGAAATTACCCCCGACAATATCGCCGAAAGATACCGCGTACACTTTAATGCTTTTTGCTATTATATGAGCGCCTCGGTCAAGGTGAACGGCAAAGATATTTCTAAAGGGTTCGATCGTTATTTTTATGCTTTGGATCCAAAAAATGATGGCCAATCCGTTACATGCATCCCCGTGCTGTCTAACGGGTTTCAAATCCGTGAATCCGATTTTTTAGGCTACGAAATAGATACATTTGCGACACTGTTAGATATGTTCGGTAAAGAAATCGAATTCGGGTTAAGAGCGGCCGCTAACGCTTACTTATCTTTTTTGAGAGCCAAACAGGTAGAAATAAAAAAAGGTGTTTCAGGGGGGCTCGATTCTCCGCAAAATCTCTTTACATTTAATACGGAGGACTGCAGACACCTATACACCGAACTCACTAAAAACGGATCTTTTTTACCTGAAAATACAAAAGAAAGTCATTTTAATTTTGTCTTTAGCGGGGGAGCAATCCCCAGTGATTTTACACCCCTTCAGTGGAAAAAGGGCAAAAACGCATTGAGCGATTTAGTTGTGTTTCTTGCATCCATTAAAGCCGCCCCTGAACAAATCGACAAAACAGTGAAAGCCGTCCCCGCATATATCAATAAAGCAGCGGGGGGGGTATTCGTACTATTTCGTAGTGGAGGAATAACACCAATAGGAACACTCAGCAATCCCGGGCGTAACAGGGTGTCAAGTGAGTACAAAACACTGGAAACAATCATAGCAGGTATAAAATCTACACCCGGCACAACTATCTGATTATCAAAATCAATTAAACAAACACCCTACCCCACCTGTCACCCGCCCGGGTGGACATTCCACTGGTATTTACGCCTTAAAACGATTTTCCGCGATTACATTTGCTGTCATATTGATCGATATAAACGAATTATTAATTCAAAAACTCAATATTATGCAAATGGCAATAAATCAAACATTAGCGCCCACCCTTAATAAAAGGGTGATCGATGCTACCGTGGTCGAACTGGCTGAAGCCGTCGCACAAATAATAGGCGGTGCGCAACATGAATCACAAAAAGAAAAGAAGTATGTACGCGGTATTCCCGGTATAATGGACACATTCCATTGTTCCCGGTCCAAAGCGTCTCAAATGCGAGGAAGCGGTATTCTCGATGCCGCCATTATTGAAGATGGCAGAATCTTTTTACTCGATGTGGATAAGGCTTTGGAATTGGTAGGACGTAAACAGGGAGGGCGTAAATAATGACAGTCAAAAGAAAAGCCGCCCCAAGTGGAAACGGCAATCCTTATTCTATCGGCGTGCGCAGCAAAGATATTAAACCCCGTCGAATAAAGCAAAATATCCTACATACGATTGACGTATGGAACGGAGAAATAAAAACCGGCAAATATGATGATCTATTTATTTGGCCGAAACGTGGATTGTTCGCATTGATGATGTACGGAAAAAATAAACGGTTATACTTAGCCGGGCCGCCAAACAAATGGCATTGTGACGCTTTTATAATTGCTGTTAACGCGGGGGTTAAGTGTATTAATTTGGTAGATTCCGATGATGCGCGACAATTGGACATACCCGAAAGTTTAGGAGTTGAGGTATGTCGGGTGTAATAGACTTCAGTAAGTTCGATCAAAGACGGTCCGCGTCTTCATGGAATGATTATGCCATCGATTTAACCCATGATTACCCGCCGGTGGACTTCCTGTTGAAGTATAACGGCATCGGGTGTATTCCGCGTGGTGATCTGCAAGTCATAACCGGTAAAATGAAGACAGGGAAGACGTTTGCCGCTCTTTCGTTAGAGGTCGCCCTGTTACGCGGCGAATTTATGGGATTTGAAAGCCCTAAAGAAAATATTAGGGTGTTGCACATCGACACGGAACAAAGTGCGGGAAACGTGGTTAAAAAGATTAAGACGGCACACACTCTCTGTGGTTGGCACGAATCGGTCAACAGCGAACGGTTTCAAGTTCTATCCCTGCGGGAATGCTCATACGAGGACAGGATACGGATAACGCTCGAAGCCGTTGAGCAATTTCGCCCGTATTTTGTTTTCATAGACGGGATTCGCGACCTCTGCGAGGATTTTAACGATATCGGAGAATCTGCGGCACTCGTGGGCGAACTAATGCGTGTCAGCAGTCTGCAGAAATGCGCTATAATGTGTGTGCTACATGAGAATAAAGGGGACGGCAACATGCGCGGACATCTCGGGTCGGAATTAGCCAACAAATGCTCCGAAGCTTATCAAGTCACAAAGAAAGAAGATATCATATCCGTGGAGCAAACCGTATGTCGTAACATGCCGATTGAAAAGTGGGCGTTCCGCATTGACGACAACGGAATACCGGTACCCGACTTTGCGAATACGTTAAGCCAGGTTCAAGTAAAACGAAACTCGACCCTCGTTTCAGTCTTCAAAGACAAAAGATCTTATTCATACGCTAAACTGGTGAAAGAGTTCGGCGAGATATACGGATGCGGCGAACGGACGAGCAAATCACATATTGCAAATGCGCGTGCCGATGGATTTTTAATAAAAGACAAAAACGGGTTTTATTCTTACACAGATTTCGAAGATGATGAAAACGATATTTTCAAGTAAAAAATTAGCAGCAAAAAAATACGGCAAAGGGTGGTGCAATAGTGCAAATTGCACTAAAATTGCACCATTGCACCAACTGACAATCAATCAGTTATGAAAAACATATTAAATACAACAGTTAGTTTTTATCGGTGCAATACGGATATTCAGCCAAAGACACAAAATTTGTATGATTGGCTGACATCTTCGGAGTATAAAAACGTGATCGAAAAGATTCGTAATTGTACAAACGATGACAAAGTAAAAAAGTTGAAATCGAAGTTGCCGGCCGTAACACCTTCGGGGTTGTTTCTCCAAAGAAACGCCAACGGTCTGATCCGACACAGTGGTTTTATCTGTATTGACATTGACGGAAAAGACAACGTCAAACATCGTAATTTCGACAGAATGAAAGAGTTTATAACCGTCGTTCCATATGTAGCATATTGCGGCTTATCTGCTAGCGGAATGGGATATTTTTGTATTATACCCATTGCCCGACCCGACAAACATAGGGAGCACTTTCTTTCCCTACAAGAAGATTTTGCCCGATGCGGGGTTACGATTGATAACGGATGCAAGGATATTTGTCGTCTCCGTTACGCATCATACGACCCTAAACCATACATCAACCTCAACGCGAAAACTTATACCTATGTATGGGAACCTCAACACCGGCGAGATGTACGAAAGGGTAAAATAAAACCGTCCGGGATAACGGCAAAAGAAGTAACAGGAATTATATCAGTGATCGAAACAAAAGGAATAGATATTACGGGGGATTATCACCAATGGTGGGAAATCGGTTGCGCTTTGGCGAACGAGTTCGGCGAGTCCGGCCGGGGTATGTTTCATTCGATTAGTCAATTTGGAGATTACGATCCGGACATAACAGATGACAAATTCGATGAGGCATTAAAAGGCTATGATTTTAGTATCGGTACATTTTTCCATTACGCCAAACTCTATGGGGTGGACGCTATAATGGATTTTCAAGAATATTTGAAATAAAACGATTACACAATGAAAGGGGTGGCAATAGTAGAAACCGATGAGTACATAGAGATCGAACCCGGCGACGGTCTACGGTATCGTTATTGGTTCGACACCGGAGAATATTATGTATGTCTTAATGATAATTTTACACGTATGCAATGGGGTTATTCCTTATCAGAGGCCCGGGATAAAAACCGTGTATTGAAAGGGGTTAACCAGCTGCGATTATCCGGCATAAGCGAAAAATTACTAACGATTTTCGAACAAGCATTGCAAACTAAACAACATAGACGAATATGGATACAAAAAAGAACCCCGGCGGACGACCGCCTAAATTTAAAACAGCGATTGAATTAGAGATTGCAATCGATACGTATTTTCTTGAATGTGACGAGAAATGTTTTGTACGTGGCAAAACCGTAGATTCTACGCCTTATACCGTTGAGGGTTTATGTCTTGCACTTGACATAAGCCGCGAAACACTGTTATGTTATGAGAAAGGCGATGCCGGGTTTTCTGACACGATAAAAAAAGCAAAGATGCGGATTCAACAGGATGTTATGGAACGGGGGTTATCCGGTCGTAGTAACCCGGCGGTAAGTATATTCAACCTCAAAAATAACTTTGGATACGTCGACAAACAGGAGCACGAGGTAAACAACAGGATCAATATTGAACAAATAACAGGGATGAAGGTTATTAAATGATTATTTTGTTATTCATCGGTAGGTTTAACATACCCTATCGGGTTCCGGGGTTTATTCACTTGTTTATGCTTTGCTGCCAGTTCGGCCAATGCGATGTAAATATCGTCAAACTCTTTTCGGTTATCCTCTGACAGATCATTGATAGCTGCTAAAGTTTCCTCACTGACTTCTTCTAAAGCCTTTATACGGTCCATAAGAGCCGGTAACAGGTCATTTTCTTTTATGGTAGCTAGGACATTGCGCATTGCAACGAAAGCACGCATGATGCTTCTATTGATTTCTATAGCCGTATTACTGTTCAATACACTAGAAAGCATTGATACTCCTAATTCGGTAAAAGCAAAAGGTGCATATTTGAAGTTATATCCTCTTCCTTTTTTCAAGATCACAATTTGTGATGTTGAAAGTTCCTCTTTAGTGAGTTCAAACATAAAGTCATCTCCTTCAAATCGCTTAAAGTTACGCCTAACAGCTTGTTTGAGCACCCTTGTTTCAATACCGTACATCTCTGCTAGATCAAAGTCTAACATTACCCGGACACCCCGAATTTCGTATATCTTACTTTGAATAACTTGTATTTCCATAAATAGAGATTTTCGTCAAAGGTAATTATTCTATTATTTGCCCCCAAATGAAGTCTTTCAGTTCGTCGATACTGTCGAAACGGTACAACTTACCCCCGTGGTCGATTAAAGCGGTAAAGTCACCCCTATTATGTGAAAACAATTCTATAACTTCAACACCGAGGGCGACGGCGATCTTTTCGAGCGTAGACAATGTAGGGTTGCCGTTGATGTTTCGGGTGAGGGTGATCCGGGTTACACCCAATTTAGTAGCCAAATCTTCCATTAACATACCTTTCTGCTTGCAAATCTCTTTAACTCTTAATTCCATTTTAATAAAACATTATGATGTTACACCGCAAATATAGATAAAAACATTTAAACGTATCTAAAATCAAATAAAAATCATCATAATGTATCTTTTTTCGTTTAAAACATTTTGACAATAAAACATTATAATATATCTTTACGCTATTAAAAAAACAATAAACTGTTACAACCATGGCAACAACATCAAAATACAACCGCAGCGAGATAATGAGAAACGCATGGAACATATACCGGTTCAATCGTAAATTCAACTGGTCATTCGGCAGATGTTTAGCTATCGCGTGGCAGAACGCTAAAAATCGGATCGCCGTTGAGGAAGCAAACGAGAAAAGAAGAATAGCAGACGAAACGAGAAAGGCGGCCTATCAGACAAACGCCCTTAAATATGTTTACGGAATCGAAAGTTACTACCTGAATGGAGTTTATTCGGGTGATTAAATAATAATTTAAATACAAACAAAATGGAAAATTACAGCGAAGAAATGAAACGACTTTTTGAAGAATTGAAAGATTCACCATTGGTAAACGAAGATTTCCCCCTCGCCCTATCAAACCTTTGCGGCGCAATTCAAGACATCGGAGATTCGGTGTTAGGGTATATTGATTTCTTAGAAAGGGACATTAAATATGGATTACCTCCCAATGACCGCATTGATAACCTCCGACAGCGAATATACCGTATTCATACTTTAGCAGATATCATTGATAGTAAAATTGTCACAGATGATTTTATAGGTATCTCTAATCTAATGCACGAATATAAAAAGTCATAAGTCCCATGGATACAAACGAAGAATACGGCACCGCTGCATATTGGAAAAATGCGTATGATCGCATGTTAGATGTCGCCAATACAAACGCAAAACTTTGTGCAGACATGAGCGAAAAATATGCAGATCTACTGGCGGAACGGAATAATGAGACCCTGTACCGGCTTGATACCTCAACGCGGAAGAATCCCTTTTCGTCCAGTAGTGCGAACGAGAACAACGAAGTAGATAATAATATTTATTCAACATCGGACGGTAGGGGGGTGTATGTACGAGTAAACAAAATGGTTCAGGTCATTAAATATCTTTCCCCTGTAAAAGATGATGGTATGGTTTATCAAATATCACTCACCGGTTACGCTAACCGTGTTATTCTCGATCAAGAAACAACATTAAAGGTTATTTCAGCATTAGAGGTATTAATGAAAGATTCTTCGGTAAAGGAAATTTCCCCTAAAGGTCCCTTGATCGTCGACCTGAAAACACGGCGCTTAGTGGAGTAAAACAGATAACCCCGCAGCCGGAGCGCGAAAAATGGTATACGGCTACTGAAAC
The DNA here is from genome assembly GCF_029893105.1 of Parabacteroides sp. PF5-9. Taxonomy (GTDB): domain Bacteria; phylum Bacteroidota; class Bacteroidia; order Bacteroidales; family Tannerellaceae; genus JARXWG01. Next base: position 16,805 of record NZ_JARXWG010000010.1, read on the forward strand.
GGCGAAAATGTTATGTTACAAATCGACCGAAGCACTTCGTCGGTTACGTGTGTCGGGTAAGATACATGCTAAAATCGCGCATAATGGCCGGTGGGTATTTCCCGAAAGCGAGATAATACGGCTGCAAACGCCCATGTCTTATGAGGAATACATCAAAAAACTTTGTGAGGGGTAGGTATTGCTTTTGCTCGCTTCGAAATAATAATTATCTTCGCATTGTATAGAGCAACAAAAAACATTGATTATTTGATATTTGGTACTTCATACGGTACTTTACAACTATAAATCATTAATTATCAGAGTAACGGTTAGTATCTCCAGCTCCACAATAAAGCCTGATATTCAGGCTTTTGTTGTTTTTACACCCGGTTTTACACCCATTATTGATGCTTTGAATGTTATTCACTTGCTAAAAAATTACCAGATTAAATTTCAATATTTTTTAATCCCAGTCTCCGACAGGATCTGTTTCTATGTCGATACTATTACACTCAGGACAGATTATAGGATTATCTAAACTGTTGCAATATCCTCCACACTCACATCTGAGAATTGGATTATTACTTTTATCTAAAGAGATCTCTTTACCACACTCTGAACAATGATAAAATATAGCCATCATTCCCTCTCCTTGATACCTAATCCAAGAGTTATCACATTTTTTACATTTGCAGTCTATCAATTCTCCCATAATTAGTTATTTATATCCTGTATTGAAAACCAATTCCCAATTTGTATTATCTCCATTCGGATTAGGAGATTTACCTGGTAGATACTCCTTTAAAAGTTCATCCTTCCATACGTTATAAGAATCTTTCAAGCTCTTTTCAGTATTGAGCCCATCCAAGTAAGAAAAGTGAAAATCTCTTTCATAATACCAGAAAGCAGCAGCCATAGGACGCTCAGTGTCTCCTATATATGGATTATCGCTCTCACCATTGTACCATTTGTAGTTGGAATAGTCCTCTGTTATACCAGAAGTCTGATTTAAAGTATTCATAATCTTTATAAAGAAACTTGTTGCTTTTCCCAAATATCATCAGCTACTGTATAACCTATAATATTCCCCATAAGATTGTTTAAAGCACATATCTCGGCATCAGCTTCACTTATCTCAAAATTATACATTTCGTAAATAACGGCATTATTATTTAAATTATCAATATTGCTTCTCAACGCTTGAAGATCTCTCATGATGCCTACTATATATGATCTAATCTTATCTCCATTTGTGTCATCTGAGATCTTTTGAATTTCTGTGTTCTTTTTCATGACTTGTAATTTATCGGTTTATTATGGAATCTAATTTATAAGCTACTTCTATACCTATGAGCTCTGATCTGGAATAAAGAATCTTTGATCTAATTGTGGATCCACTTCTTTTTACCTCCTTAATTAATCCTTGTTTTACCCAGTTTTTAATCTTTGCTTCACCATAAAGCCTATAGGCTTCCCGTTGTGAAATTTGATCTGTTGTAGGCTTGATCCTTTTTACATAGGATGCTACTCCCAACTCAGCCATTTCCATGGAAATGTTTTTGAGCTCATAAAGTTCTAATGTTATCATATCTGTAGGAATTATAATTAATTTAGTACACAAATAGAAACGGTGTGCCTTTCCCGTTTGCTATCACCTATTACAAAGGCTGTGATGGCATTAACCATTCACACGGGGGTACACACCGCTAATATTTTTAGCATAATACCTAACTAATGAATACTAAAAATCCACTGTTGTAGAATCAGTGGACATATCCACCTTTGTAATATGTGATAGCATGACAAAAATAGTTTTTTTGTTTTTATCGAACAAATATTTTTTCATATTTTATTGATTACCATTGAAATATGTGTTTGTCAAACACACTTGTTAAATCCTTCCATCATCTTTTAAGATTTATGCCTCTGGTGTTGATAGAACTTATATCCTCTTTTACCTCTTTAAATTATTATTCATAGTAGATATATTATGCCCTATTGCCTCTAAATGAGCTGTATTGTTTTGTATCCCTGATAAATACTCCAAAGCTTTAGCTGAATGATGAGTTAATTCTTTCATACCCTCACTAATTGTATATGTATGTCCTTGTATGGCTGTTGCACGTCCGTTTAATTCACTGACAGTTTCCTGGCTGGCTGTTGCTATCCCTTTACTGGATCCTTCTCTTGTGCTACTCCAGAGGTCGAGCCCCTGCTTGTTAGCCTCCTCTTTCCATTCTTGCATCCAGTTTTGGGCATTTTCCATGTCGCTACTGATACCATTATAGAATGAAGAAACCAGATCACGAGCATCTTTAGCTATCTCTTCCTCTGTTTTACCACTACCATATATTTTTTCAAGATCAGCCTGTAGCTTTTTGAACTTATCAGAGAAGAATAGAGAATAAGCAATTTGCTTGCCCAGATCTTCTAATACCGATGATCCAGCCTCTCCAAATTTTTCCCAGGCACTAATGCCATTGTTTTCTATGGCTGCTGTAATAGAATCCATTATACCATCACCAAGAGAACCAAATGTATCTTGTAGATAGCTCCTAAGCTCTTCCTGTGCTTTTTCTGCCTGTTCCTGTAATTCGATGAGAGCCTGTAGCTGTTCTTTACTTGCATCACTCATTTCATGTGCATCCATGATAGCTTTAGCCCGTGCTATATCCAAATTGCCCTCCTCTGTCACAAGATCCTTGTACACTTCCAGGACAGGAGTCATTACGTCATGCTGCTTTTTCCAAAACCAGGCACCAGTAGTATAGCTACCTGTTTTGATTTGAATGTCATTGAGAACAGCCCCCATTCCTGTCTTAAAATTCTCCAGTTTAATGAGGTATGAATCAGCTTCCCTATTGGTAAACTGTTTGAACATCTGCTCAAATTTATTCCGCTCAGGATATACACCTTTTAAGGTTTCCTTAAATTTGTCGATAGCATCCCTATAAACCTCAATAGACCTGACTGCTTTAGCTATTTGATCCTCTCCAAAGATGGAAGTAGCTTCTTTCATCAACAGATTTTGCTCCATAAGCAATAAGTTATACTCATGTTGCATTTTTAATTTACTGGCAGCAACTTCCTTCAATGTTTCTTGGTGTTCTTTTTCTGCTTTAGAGGTCATAGAAAAAAGAGCTGTCATTATTTGAATGGCTGCACCAACAACGGCAAGGATTACCGAGGCTCGTTCCACACCTTTGACCTGTTCTGCTGCCATAATTGCAAGTTGCTGTATCCCCATTATCATAGCAATAGTTCCTCCTGCAATATTAGTAGCAGCAGATAAAGCAACCTTAGTCGCTTCATCAAGTCCATCAAAACTGTTACATATATTATCAACTGTTTCCTGAACTTCGTTCATTGTTTTCAGGGTGGAGTCCCATCTTCTTTTAACCTTATCAGAAGCAGAAAGATCAGCATCCTCAGCCTCTGCTATCTCTAATTTTTTCTCCAGTGTTTTGATTTTTGCACGAAGTACGGCTTTTTCCTTTTCGGAAATAGTACCTCCATCTTTGTCCAGAGCGTCTCTTGCAGTCTGCAAAGCTGCTCTTAGCTGCTTTAATCCAAGGTTCGCCATCTTGTCTGCCCAGACTGTAAAAGAGGCTTCACGGGACGCTATCTCTTGATCCAGAGTATTCAGAGCCTCCTGCGTATTCTGTTCTGCTTGGGCTATATTATCATCAGAAAAAACAGGGGATTTTCCTTCTAACTTAGCCTTATCATTAGCGTCTCTCATAGCAGCCACATCTTTCTGTAGCTTTTCCTCCAACTCCTTGCGTTTATCAGTATAAGTCTGGTATTGTTTCAGCATACTGTCTATTGCGCTCTGATTACTCAGAACGAGTTTATCTCCAGCTGCTTTTTCAAGATCTTTAAACTGATTTTTATCATCTTCTGATAGCTCTGTGGTTTTAGGAGTAAACTTTCCTTTCTTCCCTTGTGATTCCCAGATAGTTTTCTCCCATTCTTGAATTTTATTGAGCTTATCCTCCTTTTGTCGCTTAATCTGCTCCATTTCCTGCTCATAATTGAGCTGGTTTTGCTCCATCGTTTTGGAAAAACTATCCTTCTGAGAGTCTATTTCAGCCTGTCTTACGGCAAACTCCATATCTTTTTTAATACGGATCTCATCCTGAGCATTTTTCTTTATTTCATCAGAATAATCCTTTTGGGAAGTTTTGGAGGTTTTTGTATCGGGAACTCTTTTACCAAGTTCATTTATGCGAGCCTGTAAGTCGTCATATTCCTTACTTCCCTTAACTGTTTCTTTTTGTTCTTTTTTGAGCTGGTCTATGCGCTCCTCTACCTCACGGATTATTTTAAGCTCATTCTCCCTCTCCAATACAGCCTTTTTTAATGAATCGACATACTTTTGCTGAGTAGCTACTGCTTCATCTGTTACAGATGTCCCATCCTCCAGTAGACCATTATTATCATTGAGAGCCTTCTTAAATTCATTTAGTTTTTCCTGCCCTGCTACTATGGCATCCTCAATTTCCTTTATTCGTTTCCCATCAGGAGAAAAAACCTCCGGCTCTTCATTTTCCTTTTTGTTGGAATTAGGGTTTTCACCAAATTTGTCTTTAGCATCTTCAATGGTATTTTCATATATACGTTTTGCCTTTGCTATTTTGTTTAGCTCATCCTTTAAGTCATTTTCAAGTGAAAAATATCCACCTGATGAAAACATACCACCGCCAGTGCTTCTATAAACTTCTTTGTCAAATTGAGAGATGATTTCTTGAACCTCTTTTTTTGTAATATCTGCCTCTCCTTCAATAACTGCTACTATCTCTGAAAAATATTTTTTTGAAAGACTCATGCCCTCCTCATCTTTCTGCCCCTTAAATTTTTTATCCAGCAATTTCTTAATTTCAGATCTTACATCTCCTTTCTTTTCTGCATAAGTGTCTGAGGCATCTTTTACAGCAACATCCATAGCACGGGCACGAGCAGATTTAGCTGCTTCCTTCGTCACGGTTTTGTATGCAAGAGCAAGATTATCCAGAGCCGTCTTTTCGTCTCCCAATCCTTTTAAGTAAGATCCATAGGTGCTCATTATTGCATCCTTGGCAGCTTTATATTCCTCCGTCCCCTTTGTTGCTACCTTCATACGGGCAAACATGGCATCAATCTGTAGGCGTTCTGAGTCTATAGATCTATTGCTTTCATTTATCGTATCATTTAGTTTAGACTGGGCTTTTTCTGCATCGGTTTGGTATGTGATTAACTTATATATAGCATATCCCAGTGCTGCTACAGCTGCTGCTGCAATAGTCCAAGGATTTGCCATGATAACAGCGTTCAACTTAGTTCCAATAACAGCCAGTCTTGCATAAGCTGTAGAAAGCACATTAGTTACTGCTATATTTGCCGATTTGGCAGCAGTATTGGCAGCAGTAATACTATTATTTACAACTTTAGCAGTATTTTCAACTGCAAGCTTTTTAGCATGAAAATCACGTGTCGCTGCTTGAAATTGAATAGTGGCGGTTTCACGAGCTGTTTCAGCAGCAGCCAGTTTTCTCTGTGCAGATTCTATGGCTTTAGCTTTTCCTGTGGCTTGTGCTGTAGCGAGCTCAGCGGTTCTCGTAGCTACCAATTGTTTAGATTCAATATATTCCTTTCTTTTTGCAGCAACCATTTGGCTGGCAGCAACCACCTCCGTTCTTGCTTTCAACAGTGTGCTTTTCAGTGATTCAGCATTAGCTGCTACCTCAGCCTGTACAGCAGCAACATATTCAGCGGATCCTCTTACCAGATTTTTCTTAGAAATAACGGCTTGCTGTTCCACTGTAAGAAGTTTTGCCAACTCCTCAGCCTCGGCTCCTGCTTTCATTGATGAAACAGCCTTTTGAGTGGCAGCTATGGCTATTAATACAGCTTTGTACGCTCCGTAAGCCACAATCAATTCACCAAGTGTACTGCCAACAGCCTCATAATTTTCAACAATAGTGGATGCTCCATCAATTACGGTATTGATTATACCCTCCTGAGACTTTCCAAGGTTATTAAACATGGTTTCGATGGCATCCCCCAGATTTGCAATCTTACCAGAAATAGTCTGGCTCTGTTTGTCCATAAGGTTAAAGAATTGACCTCCAGCTTTAGTCATATTATCAAGAACCTTCTGTACTTCTGGGAAACCAATTTTACCAGCTGTAACCATTGCGTTTATTTCTTCCTCAGTCTTACCGAGCTCTTTCGATAATTCTTTTACCAGAGGAATACCACGCCCCATAAATTGTCTAACATCCTGGGTAAACAAACGCCCTTGCACCATTGTGGTTCCATATAAGTAAACAATATCATTCAAAGGTATAGATAACCCAGCAGCAATATTACCGAGCTGTACAAGGCGATCCGTGACCTCTTCTGATGCAACACCATAAGCCAGCAACTGTTTCGCTCCAGATGCAACACCTTGTAGATCGAATGGAGTTCGAGCAGCAGTATCCACAACCTGAGCCATGAGAGCATCAGCTTTCTGCTTATTGCCCAGCATAGTCTCAAATGCAACCTCCAGCTTTTGGAACTCACCTCTGACAGTAGCCATTTTGTTAGCATAAGAGAGAGCTTGCTGAGCGGTAAAGAAGCCAGTTGCTGCAACTGTTACCTTCCGAAAAATGGAGTCTATTCTTGCTCCCTCAGTATCAGCAGTATTGCCTATGCTGCGAAATAGGTTATTGGATTTTGCAACATCACTCTCAAATTGAGAGTTGTCGAGCCCCATTGCCCACCATGTTGTACCTTCGTTGTTATTCATGATTTTTGCTTATTTTTTATCCTGATTAGAAATCTTGTCTAAGAATGAATTATAAATTAAAAGTTCCTCTGTTGTAAGTACAGAGAGATCTATTTCTTGTTTGCTGGATATAGTTGCCCCTATTTCACTTTCTATAATCTGAGTCGGTTTACCAAACAAGCGATCAAATAAAATATTGAGAGTGGAGACTTTACCTGCTTTTGTATCGGTGAATATTGAGCTTATAATATTTGAAACCCATATTGGAGTCTGTTCACATTTTGCAATTGTTCTTAATTCACTTGGTGTACGTTCCATTAGGTAGCGGAGTATATTATAGTAATCCTCCTTACTTAATTCAATCTCGACACGCTTTGCAGTAGCTTTAAAAAGCTGTTTATATAATGTCGGTTTTCTTCCTGATTTTTCAGGTTGCCTGGTTGCTGAAAACTGTTTTCCTACAGTGTTTCCTGGCTGAAATCCCTTTTTCCCTTTAGCCATATTAATGTCGATTTAATGCCGATTTATATGGATGGGAGATCACAGGATAGTAACCTCCCATCTTTGATTATATAATAAAACCAAAATTTTTACTGTTTATGCTCACTTCTCCATCATGATCTACTGCTAAAATGCTGAGGCTTGATGTATTCATGGGAGCAACAGCATAGAATTTTGCATACTGGTCTAAACCCTTCTTTTGAGCAGAATTAAGACTTTCCTGGAGATCTTTTACTGATTCAATAACCTTTTGCATTTTCTCAAAAATCTGATTACGACTTTCAGAATCTACATAAACAGAGCACTCATCTTCTATTTCGATTAACCTCTCAGGAGTGATTGAAACTTTTCCATTCTCAATACAGAGTCGACTAAACTCAACAGGGTTAGGATCGTAAAATGGGGTTGGTGTATAGTGATTTATTGAGTTGTATGCTCTCACTCCCAGATCCTTAATCCTCTTTGAATGTTCACTATATTTTTTTTGGATAATTTCCTCTAAAGCTGGAACTTTCTGTATTTCTTCATTTGCCATTCCTTTGAGAATATTTTCCAAATCTATGCTTTTACCATCAAACCGAACAGTACTTATCACAAGATCATAAGAAGGCTCTACGCCAATGGCTTTCAATTCATCTGCTATTTTCTGGAGGTTTACCACTGCTACATTATGAAGATTTTTAGTATCCTTGATGGCACGTTCATCTCTATCAATCAAAATTTTATTTTCCATATTTTTTATTTTAAAGAGTTTATACTGTGAGGATTTAATAAACACCCTTTGAACCGCTCCCTTTCATACATGGGGCACAGGCACCTATTTTTGTATCATCAATTGGTACCGATATATCTATAAGGAAATCATCTATAATGGGATCCTCATTTGGTTTTTGATCTGCTATTTGTTGCTCTAACTCAGCAATTCTTGCTTCTTTTTTGCCTATTGCATTTTTGTACTGTTGTTCTAAAGCATCCAATCTTTCTGTTAAATTTTCCATTTTTTTTAATTTAAAATTGTTTTTTTATATGCCTCTGTATCCATCAGAGTTGTTTAATCTATTTGTTTTGGTAATCAGATTATTACAAATTAGATTCTGTTTTGATTTTTCCGTAACGCCTCAACTCTTTCTCCTACTTTTTCCTAAGAATGGAACAACATTGAACATTTCTCTACATCTATCCCGAATATAATTACCATAATACTCTTGGGCTGTCTGTGGATCTAAGTTTGTTGTTATAAACGTTCGTAATCCTGTTGTCTGCCATAGAGAATATCTAATGTGTAGAATGTGTTGCATTACATTTAATTTTTGCCCGAAGTGGTTAGCCGGAATACTTTCACGCCCTAACTCATCAAAACACATAATCACTGGTTCACCGCAATATCCATCTTGATTGTATGTGTATTTATCCAGATCTCCATTTATCGAATACTGATTTGCCACATGTGAACAATCATGAATTAAAAAACCATCATTTTTAGCAATCATGAATTTTGAAAATACTTGCATTAGAGAGCTTTTCCCTGCCCCAATATCCCCCATAAACCATAATCCCTTTTTCAGATCTAATTCTCCTGGTATTTTTAGGAAGTAGTTAAATAAATCTGAGATTATTTGTCGATTACTTTCATCAACTTGAAAATCAGGAATAATAGACTCTGCTATCTCCATAAAAGCTATTTTTTGAGTATAAACCTGTTCTTTGGTCTGATAATCAGAAACGTTCGCTATAGTCTCTTTGTGATTTCTCATCTGGTTTAATATGTTGATTACTTGCATTATTACCTCCTTCCCTATTATCCTCTCGTTTCTCCCATGTCCTAACAGCAGCTTTCCAATCTTTCATTTTATTTTTTCCAATCATCCAATTTTTAGACAGATAGAAATCATAGAATTTTTCAGAATCAACTTTATTACCTCTTTCAAGACAATAAATTTTTATTTCTTCAACCGTAGGAGGTGAAAAGCGATCAGCTTTTAGTCTATTATCTCTTTTTATCTCTTTTCCTTTTATATTTTCTTCTCTTATTAGCATAGCATTTGTATTACCTTCGCTATGCGATTGTAATGCGTTTGCATTGCGTTCGTATTTTTTCCATCTAATTTCAGCTGCTATCCTTGCTTTCTCTTTTTTATCCTCCAGTGGCAGCATTCGTTTGATGAGGCTCTCGGAAAAGAAGATCTTTTCATCTTCAATATTGAAAAGTTCATAAGATCGTACCACAGTACCTATTTTTTCAGCAGATGTATTGTATCTTCTTGCAAGTGCGGGTAATAAATTCAGAGGATACTTGTAATCTGGCTGTTCTCTTAATGTTTCGATTAGGATCCAGAAAATTCCATACCCCTCTAATCCCAATTGATCTATAAGTAATACACACTTAGGATCATCTTTAGCATTACTGTCATGAGGGAAATAATAAGCATCCTTTTTCATATATCAGATCCTCCTTGAAATAGTGATAATTGTTTACTTGGTGAAATGAGCCAATATAATTTACGATTGTCGGGTAAACGCATATCTGTAATATTCCAGCCTTCACGTCTTAGATTTGATATTTGTTTTCTGGCATCGTTTGATCCTGTAATAGAATTGATTTCTTTAGCTGTTAATTTACGACCAGAAGAAAAAAGGTTTTGAATAGTAGATTGTATTCGAGAAGAATTATTACCTTTGTATTGTTCCTGTGATTGCCCTTGCTTGCCTGCGGGGCTTTCTTTTTTTAATTTCATGCCCTACGTCCTCCATCTTTACGCCCTGCTAATTCCAAAGCCAGCTCTGCATCTACTACGATTTTCCGACCGATCTGCTTGATTGCCTTGTCTATCTTTCCACTTGCCTTAATTCGGTTAGCGGTTGGAATAGAGCAGTTAAATAGTCGTGCAAGACCAGCGATACCATAGACATATTTTGCTTCGCTCATCGGAGCATGAATCACTTCTGTATGATTGTTCCCTAATACTTCCCGAAGTTGCCCAACTGTGAGCATGGCTATCGGAGTGTCATTTGTAACCATCGTAATCATATTCTTATTGTTATCTTATTAATTACTTGGTGCGTCCACCTGTTATTAGTAATCGATTACGATAGCAAATGTATATCATTGAGTATCGGTCAAAAAGGAATGTTAGTAGGAATGTTTAGGGAATAAAAAAAGGCTAATACTCAATATATTAGCCTCTGATAAAATGAACGTTGGGAAACTATCCTATTTGATCTGGGAATTTTCCTATACTTTCCCTTCGTTTTCGTAATATTCCGTGATGGCATTTTTGAATGATTTTCCAAAATTAGTCCTTAAAAACTCACTTTTTTCGGTCTTAGTACTGCCTTTTTCTACTTGCGGAAATACTCCCCTATCTATCAAAGGTAGAATTATAGAAGCTATACTTTTGGCAGTTGCTTCATCTTTTAGAGACAAAACTCTATTTATACCCCCATGATTTAAGAACATCTTTATATCATTCTCTTTTTCATTGCAGAGGGATTGTATAGCAGGAATATGTTCTTCAATACTTTCCTCCTCTCCCTTGTCTCTACTTGGTAGTGGTTTTCCTACAGCTTCTAATACAGCTCTCTTTTTGTATATTTGATCTACATAGGCTTCAAATGATATTTTGTATTTCCACTGGATATTAATATCAATGGAAAAACAATTCTCAAACTTATCATTCTTGCGAAGGATATCACCCATAATATAGATATAAGTTGCTACATCATTTTCATTATTTAGTCCTCCCGAATAGCCTCGTGAAACTGCGGGGTAAAAAGAAGAATAGTCTTTTTGACATTCTCTCAAATGATAGTCCAGCTTGCAGGTTTCTGTTAATGGGCTATGGTATTTTTCCGGCAAGTCTTTTTTGGAAAAATACTCTGCAAGTTCTCCTGCTGCACGTTTGAATTTTATTGTTTCTGTTTCATTTGTTATAGTATTATGTATTACATTTTCTGTTTCGATTTCTTTAGTAGTCTCGTTATAGGATAGATCCCTATAATGATATGACTCTATCACAGTATTGCATAGATCATTAAACACAGCAATAACTTGACTTGCTTTTTTCTTGTAATGTTCGTTATATCCATGTTTTACAAGCTCATCACTTAAGATACTCAAAAGGGTTTTGAAGTCAAAAACTTTATAATATTTCTGAGTTGGAGCTTCGTATAGTTCTATCAATTTGTTATCTATAAGATCAAATAAATCATCTATATCTTTCATATCTTATCAAATTTACTCATTGCACTTGCTTTTATCTCATCCGCTATGTCAATATAAGGCTTCATCGCTTTGTAGTCGCTATGTCCCGTCCACTTCATTACAACCTGTGCTGGGATACCCAGAGAAAGAGCATTGCAAATAAATGTCCTACGTCCGCAATGCGTACCGATTAAAGCGTATTTGGGTGTAACCTCATCTATACGCTCATTCCCTTTATAATATGTTTCCCGGATCGGTTCGTTAATCTCTGCCAGCTCACAAAGTTCTTTCAGGAACTCATTCATCTTTTGATTGCTGATAACTGGTAATACCTTACTATTTAGTAAATGCACGTCTTTGTATTTGTCCAGTATTGCCCGGCTATGGCTGTTTAGTTCAATGATGAGGCTATCTGCTGTCTTTACGGTCGTTATTTCAATATGGTTATCTTTTATGTCGCTACGTTTTAGGTTATACACATCCGAATACCTTAACCCTGTGAAACATTGGAATAGGAATACATCACGAACCCGCTCCAGGTACTGTTTGCTTTCTGGTATCTTGCATTCCCGAAGTAAGGCAAGCTCTTTCCATGTCAGAAAGATTATTTTTTGTTGGGTAGTGCGTAGATTAGGCTTGTAATCTTCGTATGCAGTGTTATTATGATAGCCTTTCTTATGTGCCCACCGAAGAAACCATTTAAGAAAGCAACTGATCTGTTTTTTTATCGTACTGTTTCTCATATCAAGAACATCCCGAAGGTAAACAATATATTCAGATAGCCCTTTCTCATCGAAATAGTCAAAAGTTATATCGTTGTTATATCGTTGAAGGTGATTTCTTACTACTCCAAATTTTCGGTAGGTAGATTCTGTCCAATTGTTTTTTATGCCACATTCTTTAGTGAACTCATCAAAAGCTCTAAAAAAGTGAATCTCTTTTGTTTTGGTATCTACATTGTTACTTTTTGATCCAAAAGCTTCTTTCAGTTGATCCGGTGTTGGGATCATATCTTGTACCTCAAATTCTTTAAAAATAACCTCTATTTTGGAATATAAGCTTGATAGATTCGAGTTTATCTCGGATGCACTCTGTTTCAGTTTATTTGTACACCCTTTCTTTACTCGTTGTTTATCCAATTCCCATTTTGATACATCAATCCGGTAGCCAGTAGAAAAGTCCACACGATTACCACAATAGATTACACGCATACGGATAGGCACATTCTCTGTAATAGGAACACCGTTTTTCTTTCGGCTTTCAAGTGAAAAGATTATATTTCGCTTTATATTCATGGGTGCAAAATTGGGTGTAAAATTAAATCCACACCCAAAATTACACCCATTTTTTGAGATATGCAATAATGTTTTAAGATATTTTGCTTATCTTTTGTTTTGTAAAATGCTGGTTAATAGCGTGATTTTAAGATGTGTTGATGTTCTGTATAATATAACGTGCTGGAGTCTCCAGCTCCACCCAAAAGATTTACGAAAGTTTTCAAAAAGCTAAAAAGCACTGCAAATCAACAAAATAAAGATTGCGGTGCTTTTTTACGTTTATCTATAATTGTTTGTAATTGTCGAAAATGGTACTTATTTTTGTGGTAAGAAGTACCGAGTTTTACAAAAAGTACCAAATATGGAGATCCGACACAGAATATTATTCTTTCTGCAGAAGGTGGAAAACCCAATGTGTATTGACCCCTGAAACCAAAACAGGTTTGACCCTTGAAAATTATTTAATTTTGCCCCCAAAGCATCTTGATAAGTGGGGTCATTTTTATTTTGGAATACCATCCTTAGGCGGATACACCATTATTTTTTCTTTTTTTAATTGATATACATTTCATTCATGGAAACGATAGATAAGACAACACTTTATGGAAATTTACTCTTTCGGCACGAAAGGAAGAAATTTCTATAAACCGTTTGCGGCTTGGTGTTGGCGTTCTATCGTTGGAATGTACCTTTGTATATCTCTTAAAAAAGGATTTAGGAGATTCTTTATTTCGTTCATTCAGTTTTCTTTTCCTTCCCTGTAATCTGTATTATGGAATTACGTAAAAGTCTATGTTGACATACATTTCAATGGGGTCATTTTTATTTTGGATATAAGGGTCAATCTTATTTTGGAGCAAGGGGTCAAATTCGTTTGGTTTCAGGGGTCAATCTGAACTGGATTTTCCACCTCCAACAGAAACGTGTGACAAGAGGGGAAATGTTTTTTTGTTTTTGCATCAATACAGATTAGAGCGAATAAATTAAATTCATTACTTTTGGTGAATACAACTTATTTTCCTTAATCTTTAATTACAGTAGACAGATGAAAAAACTATCATTCACAGTATTGCTATTTATCCTCTCTTTGGCAGCTTTTGGTCAGTCCGACTTCAACATTCTTTATGGCCCTTATCTGCAGAATGTCTCAGAACATGAAGCAACAGTCATCTGGGTGACCAATAAAAAAGCCGTTTCATGGGTTGAAATGGCTCCTGATGATGAGACCCATTTTTATGCTGAAGAACGCCCACAGTTTTTTCAAACAAACTTCGGGAAAAAGATGATCGGTACTTTACATAGTGTACGACTGACCGGATTGAAAACAGGAACTAGTTATCGCTATCGCATCTATTCAAAAGAGGTACAGGAAATACAACCGTATCATATTCAATATGGGAAAGTGGTTGCCAGTAATGTGTATTCAGCCAAACCTTTTAAATTCAGGACTCTGGATAAAGATCAATCCAAAGCATCTTTCCTGATGGTGAATGACATCCATGGAGACAACACACTTTTTGCCCATTTATTAAAAGACGAGCCGTTGAAAGATTTCGACTTCGTACTTTTCAATGGGGATATGTTAAGTGACATACGCTCTGAGCAGCAACTGTTTGATGGCTTTATGACCCTTGCCGTTCAGCAATTTGCGACAGAAATACCGATGTTTTTTGCCCGGGGCAACCATGAAGCACGCGGTCTATTTTCAACCGAATTCATTAATTACTTCCCTACTCCTACCGGACAGCCCTATTACTCTTTCCGACAAGGTCCAGCCTTTTTTATCGTCTTGGATGCAGGAGAAGACAAACCTGATAGTGATATTGAATATCATGGTTTAGGTGCTTTTGATATCTATCGGAAGGAACAGACGCAGTGGCTTAAAGAAACATTGGAAAGCGAGGCATTTAAACAAGCACCGGTAAAAATCGTGATTATGCACGTTCCGCCGATTCGTTCGACCTGGTATGGTCCGATACAAGTAAAAAAAGAGTTTATTCCTTTATTGAACAATGCGGGTATTGACCTGATGTTGAGTGGGCATCTCCACCAACATTTTTATATCCCTGCCGGAGAAGATGATCTTCAATTTCCGTTGCTCATCAACTCCAATAAACATGCTGTTAGGGTTGATGTAAATGGAAAGCAAATCACACTTCAGGTGAAAGATGAAGCGGGTAAACTGTTTAAAGAGATAAAACTACAATAGTTCTTTCTTAGGATTAGTTTATAAAAAGAAATGATCTTAGAAAACAGAAAGGCCGTCACAGTTCAAATCTGTCTACGGCCTTTTTTATAACAATCAAGCGTTTAAAACTTTCCTAAAACGAATTAAGAAATCAGACGCTTCATCCATTGTCAGACAAAGTGGAGGAAGCAAACGAATCGTATTTGTTCCGGCAACTCCTGTAAATACGTTCTCTTCAAACAGTAGTTTATTTCGTACTTCCTTGATCGACTCTTCGAACTCGATACCGATCATCAATCCCCGTCCACGAATTTCTTTAATACCTGGGAATGATTTCAACTCTTCCAAAAGATAATTACCTACATGCGCTGCATTATCAATCAATTTTTCTGTTTCAAAAATAGTCAATACAGCTATTGCTGCTGCACAAGCCAGGTGATTCCCGCCAAACGTTGTACCCAACATTCCATAAACAGGTTTGAACATCGGACTAATAAGCAAACCACTTACAGGAAATCCGTTTCCAATCCCTTTAGCCACTGTAATTAGATCAGGTTTGATACCAGCATATTGATGAGCAAAAAACTTACCGCTTCTTCCATACCCCGACTGTATCTCATCAAGAATCAAGCACGCTTCATAGGTAGTACAGAGATCACGCAACTCTTGCAAGAAACGATCTGTCGGAAGTTGAATCCCTCCTACCCCAAGAATTCCTTCAATAATAACAGAAGAGACATCGCCTTTTTTCAGTTCCTGCTCTACTGCTGCTGCATTATTTAATGGCAGGTAAGTCACAGCCATATCTTCATTAACAGGTGCTATGATCTTCGGATTATCGGTCACGCGTACTGCGGCAGAAGTGCGTCCGTGAAAAGCGTGTTCAAATGCCAATACCCGCTTCTTCCCATTATGAAAGGAGGCCAGTTTCAATGCATTTTCATTCGCTTCAGCCCCTGAGTTAATCAGAAATAATGAGTAATCATCATAACCACAAGCTTTACCCAGCTTATCTGCCAATTGCTGTTGCAGACTATTGATTACCGAATTAGAATAAAAACCAAGTTGATTCACCTGGTCGGTGATTGCTTTTACATATACAGGATGACTATGCCCTACGGAAATTACCGCATGGCCTCCATAAAGATCCAGGTATTCTGTTCCCTTCGAATCCCAGACTGTACATCCCTTTCCTTTTACAATCTCTATATTGAATAATGGATAAACGTCGAATAGTTTCATATTAATTATGAATTATGAATTATAAATTATGAATTAGATGCATTCGATTTTGTCGTTTTAATGATAGATGTCAATAATCGGATAAGTTCGTCTGCATCTTTATATAAACTCTCGTAGGCTTTATCTTCTATATACTCGGATTTATAAAGTAACTCTAACCAATAAAGGGTTTCATTACATTCTTTTTGAGCCACAGCCAATTTGTGAATAAAATCCGGTGTACTTTCGGCATGTTCGCTTTCACGTTGCATTGCTCCTATTGATGTTCCCGAACGAAGTATCTGCTTTGACAAAACAAACTCTTTATGTTCATCACATAAATACTTATATAACTTGACTATACGCAATGCAAAATCAAAACTTTTTGTTCTAACTATATTTCTTTTATTGTCAATCATAATTCATAATTAACAATTCATAATTAATTAAAACGCACTCGGTTTTAAATGAAGTCCTACTTTTTCTTCAAGACCGAACAAGAGGTTCATATTATGAACAGCTTGTCCGCTAGCTCCTTTCAATAAGTTATCAATCATGGAAATAATCAATAATTTATCGCCATATTTCTCCAAATGGATCAAACATTTATTGGTGTTTACCACCTGTTTCATATCCGGATTTTTATCCGTTATGAATGTGAAGGAATGATCGTCGTAATACTCTTCATAGATACGGGTGATCTCCTCCAGGTCTATTTTGCAATTGATGTATGTCGTGGCAAAAATGCCACGTGAGAAATTCCCCCGGACAGGAATAAAGTTGATCGGACTATCGAAACTATTCTGCAACTGAGATAAACTCTGGTGTATTTCAGCCAGATGCTGATGAGTAAATGGCTTATATATAGATATATTATCATTCCGCCAACTGAAGTGAGTGGTCGAAGATGGCTTTACTCCTGCCCCTGTCGATCCGGTGATTGCATTGACATGAATTTCTGTATTCAGCATCAAATGTTTGGCCAACGGAAGGATTCCCAACTGAATACAGGTCGCAAAACATCCCGGATTAGCCACATATTTCGATTGGCAAATGGCTCTTCGGTTCAACTCCGGCAAACCGTATATAAACTCATGATCATCACTTTTGATCCGGTAATCCGTACTCAGATCGATAATCTTTACGTGATCTGGTATGGTATGACTCTCCATAAACTTTTTCGAATCACCATGTGCCGAACAGAGGAAAAGCAAATCTACTTCATCCATCGGCAATTGATCCGTAAAAACCAAATCCGTCTCTCCAAACAAACCACTGTGTACATCGGTGATTTTATTGCCCGCATTACTCGTACTGTTGACAAATACTATTTCTACATCCGGATGATTAATCAATAAACGGATTAATTCTCCTGCGGTGTATCCGGCTGCACCGATGACTCCTACTCGTATCATATATATTAATTATGGATTGTTAATTATGAATGGTTAACTGTGGATTCATCATTAACCATTCATAATTCATCATTGTATTTAACGTTTTTCGTCGTTTACGTTATAGTATATCTTCATTTGATTACCCAGAATACGTGTGAATCCTTTCACATCGTCCGCCGTCCATGCTTTTTGCTCTTCGCCATAGACCCCAAAGTCGCTCTTCATCAAATCGTGATCACTCTCTACGCCTACTAATGTATACGTATACGGACGAAGCGTAATGATTACACGTCCGGTAACGTTGCGTTGCGTACTTTGCAAAAAGGCTTCCATATCGCGCATAACCGGTTCGAGGTATTGTGCCTCATGCAAAAACATACCATACCAGTTCCCGATCTGATCTTTCCAATATTGTTGCCACTTAGTCAAGGTATGTTTCTCCAATAGTTTATGGGCATTGATGATCAATAACGGGCCAGCAGCTTCAAAACCTACCCGTCCCTTAATACCGATGATCGTATCTCCCACATGCATATCCCGTCCGATGGCCCAGCGACTACCGATTTCTTCCACTTTACGAATAGCCTCTGCTTTATCCGTAAAAGTTTCACCATTCACTCCGGTAATCTCACCTTCTACAAAATCGATAAACATATCTTCTTCGACTTCATCTTCGGCCTCCAGTTGCGAAGGATAAGCGATATCAGGTAAAGTCTGGTTGGAATGAAGCGTCTCTTTTCCGCCAACACTCGTACCCCAAAGCCCTTTATTGATCGAATACTCCATTTTCACGAAATCGGCTTCATAACCATGTTCTTTCAGATAATTGATCTCATAGTCACGACTTAGATTCATATCACGTGTAGGGGTAATAATTTCAATCCCGGGAGCCAACACTTCAAACGTCAAATCGAAACGAACCTGATCATTCCCTGCTCCTGTACTTCCATGAGCGACGGCCGCTGCTCCTATTTCCTTGGCATAATGAATAATGGCCAACGCCTGAAAAACACGTTCCGAACTGACTGAGATCGGATAAGTACCGTTTCGCAGTACATTTCCGAAAATCATATATTTGATACTTTTTTCGTAATACTCCTTTTCGACATTTATAGTCGCATGTTTTACCGCACCCAATTTGTATGCACGCTCTTCAATAGCCTTACATTCTTCATCCGTAAAACCGCCGGTATTAGCCAAGGCTGTATACACCTCATACCCCATCTCTTTCGTTAAATACATCGCACAAAAAGAGGTGTCCAATCCCCCGCTGAATGCTAATACTACTTTCTTCTTCATTTGTCTGATCTTTATTATCGTTTTTTATTATTCTCTTTCTCGCTCTTCTTTTTCACGTCTGGCTCGATGAGGATCTTTCGGGTCAAACAGCATAGCCGTACAAATACAGTATTTGCGCCCCGTCCGAATCAATATATCGTGATTGATGCATCCCTCACATCCTCTCCAGAATGCTTCATCATCCGTCAACTCAGCAAAAGAAACAGGGACATACCCTAGTTCCGTATTCATTTTCATCACCGCTGCTCCAGAAGTCAGACTAAATACCTTTGCCCTGGGCCATCGCAATCGGGCCAAAGTAAATGAGGCATCCTTGATACGCTTAGCAATCCCCAAATGTCGGAATTTCTCCACCACAATCAAACCCGAAGTCGCAACATATTGTTTGTTCCCCCACGATTCAATATAACTGAAGCCAACAAATTCATCCCCGGCCAAAGCAATGATCGCTTTACCTTCCTTCATTTTCTGTGCCAGATAGTCATGTGTGCGTGCTGCAATCCCTGTGCCACGTACTTTTGCAGCCGCTTCTATCGTTTCCAGTACGGTATCCACATATACTTCATGCGAAGCATCGGCAACCATCACATCTACTTCAATTATCTCTTTCATGTATCTAATATTCCTCTTTTAGACTACGACTTAAATAAACGGAGACAAGGCTTCTATAAGCTGATCCCGACTGATCCCATCACGAGGGATTATCAATATAGTATCATCTCCGGCTATAGTGGCCAAGATCTCTCTCGGTGCATGCATATCAATATCGGAAGCAATCCCCATAGCATAACCGGGACGCGTTTTTACCACAGCCAGATTCCCTGAAAATTCGATTTTCGGCTGATTACCCTGTTCAGAAACAGGTTGCATAAAAACAGAATAGTCCGGTAAACGATACACATACTTTCCTTCCTTATCCGCCACTTTGACCACCTGCAACTGTTTGATATCACGTGAAAGTGTCGCCTGAGTCACTAAAAATCCGTTTGCATTCAGATATTGAAGCAACTCCTCCTGATTACCGACAGATGTAGTCTGGATGATTCTGCATATAGCTTCTAAACGTTCTTTTTTGGTGCTCATATTGTATATTTATGCAATAAGGCTGCAAATATAAACCAAATAAATGAATAAATATACACGCTGTTCGCCATTTTTAATTGTTTTATTAGAAAACAATCTCGCTTGTATTATCCACTCACCTGCAAACTGCCATCTTTCGACCCGACTTCTATTGCATCTGTTCCTTCGGTTGTTTTTCAAAAAATCCAGATCCTTTTTCTACATCATCCCATAGTAATAAAAACATGATTCCAACTATTTTTCTGTAACACCTACCTCTGTTTTTTGTTAGAGGTACGTCTAAAATAATTTAGAGGTACGTCTAAATCCGTTTAGAGGTACGTCTAAAATCATTTAGAGGTACCTCTAACAGAAAAGTGTTGTTAAGGTACAAATAAACCGACAGCGACATGATGGTTTTTGTTTATAAACAATACAGGCT
Organism: Parabacteroides sp. PF5-9; assembly: GCF_029893105.1. Lineage (GTDB taxonomy): Bacteria > Bacteroidota > Bacteroidia > Bacteroidales > Tannerellaceae > JARXWG01. Next base: position 37,123 of record NZ_JARXWG010000010.1, read on the forward strand.
GTTATTCCCACCAATTTTCATTTTTAGTCTCTCATATTGCTGGTATGTTCTTCATGAAACACTATATTTGCAATCGAATTTAAACATCAAAAGGAAAAGTATCGTATGAAAAAGATTTTAGCGCTTCTAACAGTTCTACTGATTATTACAAGTTGTTCAACCGTTCCACTTACCGGCCGCAAACAGATGATGCTGGTCTCCGATCAGGAAATTCTTACCGCCAGTCTCAGTCAGTACAATGAGTTCATCGGTTCTGCTAAAAAATCCAATAGCAAAAATCAAACCGAAATGGTCGTTAGCGTAGGTAAAAATATTGCAGCGGCTACCGAAGAGTATTTACGAAACAACGGGATGGCCGAAGAAATCAAAGCATTCTCATGGGAGTTCAACCTGGTAGAGGATCCGCAACTGAATGCATTCTGTATGCCTGGCGGAAAAATCGTCGTATACACCGGATTAATGAATATCATATCCACAGCCGATGAATTAGCTGTTGTTGTCGGTCATGAAGTGGCACACGCTGTCGCTAAACACAGCAATGAGCGGATGAGTCAGCAGCTGATGACCCAATATGGTGCGGCCATCCTCGGTGTTGCCGTAAGTAATAGAAGTGCTGCTGTACAAGAACTGGCCAGTACGGTCTACGGTGTCGGATCGCAGGTCGGCGTTATGCTGCCTTTCTCGCGCAAACATGAATCGGAAGCCGATTATATGGGATTAGTTTTCATGAGTATGGCTGGTTACGATCCTGCTTCCGCAGTAGGTTTCTGGCAAAAAATGTCAGCGGGTAAAACAGGATCTACACCTGAATTTATGAGTACACACCCCAGCGACCAGACACGTATTGCCAACATTCAGAAGTACCTGCCTGAGATGCAGAAATATCGTACAAACAAGTAATTATAAATTGTTAATTATGAATGATGAATTAAATACCTAACTTAGCCCATTAGAAAAACAAAGAGAAAATACTTTTGTTTTTTGTCTTTCAATTCATCATTCATAATTAACAATTCATCATTAGAAACGTGTTGAGCAAAAACCAAATCAAATACATCCGCTCCCTCGGGCAGAAAAAGTACCGGGACGAATATCAGACATTCGTAGCCGAAGGCAACAAACTGGTCGCGGATATACTTCCCTATTTCGAATGCGACTTGATGATTGCCAAACCTTCCTGGATGGCTACTCAAGGAGATATTCGGGCGAAAGAGTTATTGGTTGGCGACGAAGAGACGATCCATAAGATCAGTTTCCTTAAAACACCTCAGGATGTTGTTGCTGTTTTCAGACAGCCTCAATGGAAGATTGAACAGGTGAATCCGGCCGACCAATTAGTATTGGCGCTCGACAACATTCAGGATCCCGGAAATTTAGGGACAATCATCCGGTTGGCCGATTGGTTTGGCATCTCACATATTGTCTGCAGTACGGATACAGCAGACGTTTTTAACCCCAAAGTGATACAAGCCACAATGGGGGCACTTGCACGTGTACAGGTTCATTACACCCATCTCGAGAGTTATCTTCAACAAATGAAAGGAAACAATATTCCGGTATACGGCACTTTTTTGGATGGCGAAAATATATACACCAAGGATTTATCACCCAATGGGGTTCTTATCATGGGCAATGAAGGAAATGGAATCCGGCCGGAAATAGAAAGGATTGTCAATGAGAAGCTTTACATCCCCAACTATCCGGCAGCGTGTCCAACTTCAGAGTCGCTGAATGTGGGGACAGCTACCGCCATTGTTTGTGCCGAGTTCCGCCGCCGTTTGGGATAAACCTTGCAGATGATACAGTTGTACGGGTTGACCCGGCTCTACTTCTTGAGTGAATCGCTTCCAGTGATCGATCAATGTCTCTTCCTGAATGTCCAACTCTCTGGGCAGAGGTATGATAATTCCATTATAAAATTCGGTATTTGCCATCTCTTCTTCCAATGGCCGGATCGTTAAAAGACAATGAGTCTCATCCAGTTCGAGATAATGCATTTTGTATATCCCCTGAAACCAGATATAATGAGCGGCAACTCTCCTTCTCATATCGCCTATTAAAACCTTGGGATAAATGTAGATGGATCTAATTCGGTCGAGTTTTCATTTTCTGCAGGAGCCTCTTCCTCCTCTCCTTCATATTTCTTCAACGCCTCCGAACCATAGTTGTATTTCATCAGGCTTAAACTATCGACAAAAATCTTATAATAAGACCGTTTTTCATCTTCAAACCGTATAGAACCATACACCTGTTTGACCTGTTTGGCTGCCTGCGTTCGTAAGATAAATTCGTGATACCCATCACGGTCTATCTGTTTCCTGATTGAAATGATTGTGTCATTATGAACGGCATTTAAACGAATTTCCGGACGATTTTGCATCGAATTGGTTAGTCCCCATACCCGTAAACCGATTACAAAAGCACTGCCTGAGGAATAATTCTTTTCCGGCACGATATCAAAAACAACTCCGCGAAACAAATCCTTCGGTTGAAATGTCAGGTATTCACGACGCGGCCATATATTGACTGAATCTTGATTGGTCACCGGAGCAGCCGAGGCCTGTACATCGCCCAGAGCGGTTATCGCATTGTTCAGATCGGCAATAACCCGCTCATAGACCTTCATATATATATCCAGATTTCGTCCATACCAAACCAATGAACTATCATATAAGGCGCGGTCAATATCGTATTTGCGGAAAACAGATTCATACAATGCCACTTTAGCCGTATCAGTATGATAACGCCCATAGTCGTTACCAATCATAGATTCAGCAATCAACATATCTTTCATCACCAGTTGCATTTCCTTTTCAGAAAGAATATGAGACGGCACCTTACTACACGACGCTATAAGAATACATGTGAGTATTGTCAAACCAAATGTTCGCATATTATGCTGCATCCGTATGTTCTTCTTTTTTCTCTTTGGAAAGGCTACCCGATAAGGTCTGACGATAGAATATTAAAAGTAAAAAAACACCTACACAAATAGCCGAATCTGCGATATTAAAAATCGGACGGAAAAAGACAAATTCATTTCCTCCCCAGATGGGTAACCACTCCGGAAGTACGGTTTCTATCAAAGGGAAGTAGAACATATCCACCACCTTTCCATGAAGCCAGGTCGAATACCCTCCTCCTTCAGGCATAAAAGTTGCAACCTGCCCGTAACTACTATCAAAGATCACTCCGTAAAAGACAGAATCAATGATATTTCCGGCTGCTCCGGCCAAGATCAACGCAATACAAGCGATAAATCCAAATTTATATTCTTTCTTTATCAGTTTATACAGGTAGTAACCGATAAAAACAATGGCCACCAGACGGAACAAAGAAAGAAAAAGCTTACCGAAAATTTCCATTCCAAAAGCCATTCCCGGATTTTCCGTAAAATAGATATAAAACCATGAAGTGATCTGAAAACTCTCATGCAACTGCATATTTGTTTTCACCCAGATCTTTAAGGTTTGGTCAAGCAGAAGGAGCAGTATTATAATTAACACTGCTCCCCATGCCTTTTTATAATTGACAATGGACGTTTGAGAATTGTCAATTAAATGCGTATTATTTTCTGTCATATTCAATTGTCAACTGTCAATTTTCAATTGCTTATTTATTTCGCTCCTCCCTGTTTCGCTTCAATACTTAATGTCGCATGAGGCACAGCACGTAAGCGTTCTTTCGGAATGAGTTTCCCTGTTTCACGGCAAACACCGTATGTTTTATTCTCGATACGAATCAGCGCAGCTTGCAAATTCTGAATAAACTTCATCTGACGTTGAGCCAGACGACCCGCTTCTTCTTTCGACAGAGTGGCAGCACCTTCTTCCAACACCTTAAAGGTCGGTGAAGTATCTTCTACATCATTGCCGTTGGTTACACCGGTTCTCAACTGCTCATAATCTTTTTTAGCAATCTCCAACTTCTCTAATATAATGGCGCGGAACTCTTCCAGTTCTGCATCCGAATATCTTGTTTTCTCTGCCATGATTCTAAAATTTAAATGTTCTACAATTAAGTCTGGTCCAGTCCGGTTTCATACCGAACAACAAATACGATCGTATACTATGCAACAAATATAACGTATTTTTCCAACCAACACTATTTATCATTCAATATTCTTACTCAGACTTTATCTATTCTTATTGACAAAGTAAAATCTTCAAAATCAATATCTGTCGGTTCACTCAGAATATCTACCACTTTGACCGATACCGCCAATACCTGATTCTTGATATAATCGTTATACGCCATAACAGCCTCATCCATTTCAGCAGAAGAAAGCACATGTATCTTTACTTTATCGGTAATTTCCAACCCATTGCTCTTGCGCAGATTCTGTATACGATTAACCAACTCACGGGCTAATCCCTCTTTACGCAGATCTTCGGTGATGGTTATATCCAAAGCGACAGTCAATCGTCCTTCATTGGCCACCAGCCAACCGGGGATATCTTCCGATATAACATCCACATCCGCCAGTTCAATAACAGCCTCCTGCTCTTCGACCTCAAAGCGGAACTGTCCGGTCGATTCAAATGCAATGATATCTTCCTGCGACATCGACTGTATAACCGCAGCCAGCGATTTCATGATTTTACCGTAGCGCGGACCTAGTTTCTTGAAATCAGGCTTGATCTTTTTTACGAGTATACCGGCAGCATTATCGACAAACTTCAGTTCTTTGACATTCACCTCATTCAGGATAAGATCTTTGACTGCTTCTATCGCTTCCTGCTGATGTTCATCTGCGACCGGCACCATAATGGTTTGCAGTGGCTGACGTACCTTTATATTCACCTTCCGGCGTAAGGCCAGCACCATAGACGAAATACTTTGGGCAATTTGCATCCGTTCTTCCAGATCTTTATCAATAAATGCCTCATTAGAAACAGGGAAATCGGTCAGATGGACAGATTCCACCTTTTCACGAGCTGTCACCGCCACTAAATCCAGGAATAACTTATCCGAATAGAATGGTGAGATTGGAGCCATCAACTTAGCCACTGTCTCCAGACAGGTATAAAGCGTCTGATAAGCCGACAATTTATCTTCAGTCATTTCACCTCCCCAGAAACGACGGCGGTTCAAACGAACATACCAGTTACTCAGGTGATCATTGACAAACTCAGAGATTGCCCGTCCGGCACGTGTCGGTTCATAAGCATCCAGATACGCATCCACATCCTTAATCAACGAATTCAGTAAGGATAAAATCCAACGATCGATTTCCGGACGTTTATCATAGTCCACTTCCGGTTCCGAATAATCAAAACCATCGACATTGGCATATAAGGCAAAAAATGAATATGTATTATATAATGTACCGAAGAATTTTCTCCGCACCTCTTCTAATCCGTCGACATCAAATTTGATATTATCCCATGGCGAAGCATTTGTAATCATATACCAACGCAAAGGATCCGACCCATACTGTTCGATCGTTTCAAACGGATCAATACCATTCCCCAGACGTTTAGACATCTTATTTCCATTCTTGTCTAACACCAGTCCGTTGGATATCACTGCTTTAAATGCGACGCTATCAAAAATCATCGTACCGATCGCATGGAGGGTAAAGAACCATCCACGGGTCTGATCCACACCTTCCGCGATAAAATCAGCCGGGTAAACCGCCCGTTTATCTAAAATATCCTTGTTTTCAAACGGATAATGGATTTGTGCATAAGGCATTGCACCCGAATCAAACCAAACGTCAATCAGATCGGTCTCCCGTTTCATCGGTTCCCCTTTGGAAGATACCAACGTAATATCATCCACATAAGGACGATGCAAATCTATTTTGTCATAGTTCTCTTTCGTATAAACGCCTGGTTTAAAATCGGCAAACGGATTACTTTCCATCCGTCCGGCTTTAATCGATTTTTCGATTTCATGATACAACTCCTCAACCGAACCGATGCATTTTTCCTCATCCCCCTCTTCTGTACGCCAGATAGGTAATGGAGTTCCCCAGTAACGGCTACGGCTCAGGTTCCAGTCTTGCAGGTTTTCCAGCCATTTCCCAAAACGTCCGGTTCCGGTACTTTGCGGTTTCCAGTGAATGGTGTTGTTCAATTCGATCATGCGATCACGACAAGCTGTAGTCCGAATAAACCAGCTATCCAACGGATAATATAATACCGGCTTATCAGTACGCCAACAATGTGGATAATTATGCGTATGTTTTTCAATTTTGAACACCCGGTTCTGCACCTTCAGCATGATACAAATACTCACATCCAATGTTTCGTCCTTATCAGTGAGTGCCGGATCATAGGCGTTTTTCACAAAACGTCCGGCAAACGGATCGTAATCCGCCGCATTCATGCGTGTCTGTACAAATTCAGGATCCAGGTCTTCCAGTTGATAATATTTACCAGTCAGATCGACCATCGGACGCATATTCCCCTCCTTATCTTTCAACATCAAAGGAGGTATACCATTTAGTTTACCGACACGGTCATCGTCTGCTCCGAAAGTAGGTGCAATATGCACAATCCCCGTTCCATCTTCCGTCGTTACATAATCTCCGGTGATGACACGGAACGCACCTTCACCCGGATTGACCCACGGTATAAGCTGCTCGTAGTTCATTCCGGCCAGTTCAGATCCTTTCCATTCGCCTACCACTTTGAACGGAATAAGTTTGTCGCCTTCTTTATAATCCGACAATGCCAACTCGGCCGCTTGTTCATTAAAATAAGCCGAAACCAAATCCTTTGCCAAAACAGCTGTCATAGGCACACCCGTATACGGGTTATAGGTCTGTACCGCTACATAGGTAATATTCGAACCGACACAAAGGGCTGTATTCGATGGCAATGTCCACGGTGTAGTCGTCCATGCTAAAAAGAACGCATCACCAAAAGCCGCCATCTCCGGTTTGGGGTTCAGAATATGAAATTGCGCCGTACAAGTGGTATCTTTCACATCCCTGTAACAACCCGGTTGATTCAACTCATGTGTGCTCAGCCCTGTACCGGCTGCCGGCGAATAAGGTTGAATCGTATATCCTTTATATAAATAGTTTTTCTGATTTAACTCTTTCAGTAAATACCATAACGTTTCAATATACCGATTGTCGTAAGTGATATAAGGGTCATCCATATCTACCCAATACCCCATTTTCTGCGTCAGTTCCTCCCATTCACGGGTGTACTTCATCACATCTTTACGACAAGCAGCATTATATTCAGCAACAGAAATCTTCTTGCCGATATCTTCTTTGGTAATACCCAACGCTTTTTCGACACTTAGTTCTACCGGAAGGCCATGGGTATCCCAACCTGCTTTACGGTTCACTTCAAAACCTTTCATCGTTTTGTAGCGGCAGAAAATGTCCTTAATGGCGCGAGCAATCACGTGATGAATTCCGGGCATCCCATTGGCTGAAGGCGGTCCTTCATAAAACACAAATGAGGGATTGCCGGCACGTATTTCAAGACTCTTATGGAAGATGTCACCATCTTGCCATCTTTTCAGCATCTCTTTGTTCACGTCCGAAAGGTCAAACTTCGAATATTCGGCAAATTTCTTATTCATACTTTAGTCAAATTATCTTGCTTTTAAAAAGACTGCAAATTTACTCATATAATTCGACATAGACAAGATAAGACAAGCGTAGTAAAAATCGGAACAGCCAAAATAGAACAGAAGCTATCCGGCACCCGTTTGGAAGAATACTACAACAACTTATCAGAACTAAACTCACACAATCCAAACAAAAAAACCAAAACAACCCATCGTTTATTTTCACCTCTTCGAACACTTTTCTGTTAGAGGTACCTCTAAAATGTTTTAGACGTACCTCTAAATCGATTTACACCTACCTCTAAATTTATTTAGACGTACCTCTAACAAAAAACAGAGGTAGGTGTTTCTAAAAAACAATTCCGATGTTGCAGAAAAACGGACAGAATATTGTTGTTTTTTATATAGGATGGTGTAAAAAACGTTTGCAAATCTCCTGAAAACCAGACAAAAGAAAAGACCATCTCTCGCGAGACAGTCTCTTCTTTTCAACAAATCAAACTAATACTCAAATTATTAACCTATAAACCAATTACAACCTATAAAGTTATTTTTATTCACCTTAGACCGGAGTTCAATCACCGGCCTTCACTTTATGGATATACAATTTCAGTGCCACAAGGGATATTTGCCATTTTGACATTAAATCGAAGACAAAATGACATCATCTTTTTGCCTTTCGTATTCTGAGAAACAGGTATGATCCGTAGATTAAGATCAGCGAAATCATATGGATATATCCTTTGGTCTGACTATTGAGTTTTATATCTGCAAAACCTTTGGTTGGCATACGTCCGTTAGTTGCTGGTTTTACTGCAGAGGTACTTTGTCGGCTGTTCTCTTCCGATTTAGCAGTTTCACCACGCCTTTCATTTGTGACCGGTCTGGCTGTCTCACGCTGTCTGTTTGTTGTTTTCTCCTGTGCAACAGTTGTTTCAATAGCCGGTTTAGGAGTTTGTCCGCCTCGCGGATTCAACATCCCCCCGATCTGTATAGCCATGGCATGGATGAATAAAGTAACATACAGTACATACGACCATTTCTGTAGTTTTTTCCATTTAACGTGACCCATACGTTTGCGAACCGCATCAAATGAAGTCACCCAAAGAGGAATAAACAGAATGAGCATAAAAACACCCAATAAAAAACTAAAACTGCTGAATCCAGCCCCCAGAGTACTGACGACTTTTGTATTTGCCATATACTCTTCATTGTTGGCAAAAAAACGAAATGCGCCGGGCACACTGTTCATCACACGGATCAACGAATGAGCAAAAACGGCGAACCCGGAGATGATAGACATCTCTTTACGTATTGACATCAGCTTTTTTACCGTAGGCCTTCGCACTTCAAGTGCACCGATATACATAATAATGATTAACAACGGATGTCCGAATGCACCCATATGGATATAATCACGGATAATCTCCCCGAGGAATGGTACCCGGACAAATCCGGCAATCTCTATACCGAAAAGTTTGCCGAGCGAAGGTAACGCAACCAATACAAAAGGTATGGCAAAAAGCGTATAATAGAGACCGGAATGTTTTTTTATCGATTTAGCCAACAACACCAATAACAGAGTAAGAACAGCCAGTGAGGTAAGCAACGGTGCACTCTCTCTCAGATAGCCTAATAATTCAATGAGTAGTTTAACCATCAGTTTTCTTGTTTATTCTATAATTGTTTAATTTCACCTAATACCCGGAACAGGAGTTCCCAGGTAAACAAAGAGTTTATTCCTGATAAGTCAGCTTACCGACGCCGGAAATCTGAGTCGTTTCAACTGTAAGTCCCTTGGTTGCTTTAGCTGTCACTGGATCGATACAATAAATTGTCGGTTGCGCATCTTTAATTGTTACAGCGACATAAGCCGTCCCGTCTTCCACATAAGGGGTATTACCAAACCCTGTAGTGATCTCAGCCGAAGGCATACCTTCCACATAGGTCAGTTTTCCGGTTTCTCCTTTGAAAATCGCCAGCTGATTTGCCGTATAACCTGCTTCAGAGAATGGACGGTCATACATCAATAGCAAGAAGTAGTCTTCTGTCAAATGCCAGCTGCGTACAAATGATCTACCATCGCTCTGTTCTTCGATATTACTATAGTAGGATGCATCAAATGCTTCGGTTCCTGCTTTGATACGAACAACACCGGCAGGCAGAGTCGTTCGCTGTACCTCCTCGGTCATCACCTTCGCATAACTGGGTGAAAACACATAAACATCATTATTATCGGCCGCCCAGATCATCTGATAATACTGCGAACGGTTACGTCCACAGGCATAACTGATTTTGTCTGTTTTGATCAGTGTAGGATTTTCAAACTTCTCATTGTCATAGATGGCCACCCAGGCTTCATCCGGATATTGCGTCCATTGCAGTTCTCCTTTCAGGTATGAACTACTATTCGTTCCTCCCGATTCTGTTTTTACCAACTCCGGATATTTGACCCATTTACCTCCCTCGGCAGCTCCACCATACTGGCTCAGCCCCATAGGCACAGGCGCTGAATAGATTTTATTTCCGACTTGCAGGATACCTGCCAGAGTAACATATTCACCATTGCCCAGGTAGTTCTCTACCATAATGGCTTCCGAATCTGTTTTTGTCTCCTGCTCAACATCTAAATAAGAGAACAAGAATCCTTTCGGCAAAAAATCATTTTCATCGGCATACTCTTTGCCCATATCACCGGCTGAAGAGGTGATCAGATAGTTATTATATATACCATAGGAAGTGAATCGTTTAGTTTCGAAAGTCACATCGCGTTCTTCTATTTTTTCCTCTTTCGTCAGGAGATACGAAGAACCGACTCCTGCATTTCCCTGGTTATACACTAAACGATAGAGATATTTATCTTGAAAGTAAACCCAATAGGTTCCACTTTCGGTTGTTAATCCATTGTTTTTAGTAGTGATCGTTCCTTCGTCCAACGTCTCTGCCGTAAGTAAAATACCGTTTTCACCACTTGAGGCGGCAATAACATAGTTTGATACCACCTCTATCGGATCGGGATCCGGGTCGGGATCCGGAGTCGGTGGGATCGGATCATCACTATCATCACCACAAGCAGTAAACAGACTACAAGCCAACATCATAGCTATAAGTCCTCTTGTCAAATAATTCTTTTTCATGTTGTTATTTTTATATTGTTTATGTATTGATATAAAACATCGCTAATTCTTCGAAAGATCCTTAACGTCCTTAAAGACCTTAAAGCCTTTAATCCCCCAAATAGACCCTCAGCTTCCCATAGAAAGCCCGTCCAGCTTTCTGTAAACTGAAATTGTCATACAATTTTTCACCCGTGAAGTTCCGGCATTCAAAAGAGAAATTGTAACGCCCATTCCGTATACCATACGACAAAGTCAGGTTATGCGAGAATTGACTCGGTATAATAAATTTTGTCTCACTTCCCAAGGCCTCCGAATAAAGTGGAAAACTATGCATATACAGATTGTCATATGTGAGGGTTAACACATTACCTTTTTGTCCCAAATCACGCCAGTAGAAAGAGAGATCCGAATTCGCATACCGATAAGGCAGGTTCGGCATACGAGCACCATAAGTCAAACTCTCTTGACTTGTCCCTCCGGCAATTGTTTTTACATTGTCACGCACATTCATCTGTGTATAATTTCCTCCTACACTCACCCAGTTGGCAAAACCGTAGCGGACGGAAACAGTATATCCTTTCGTCTCCACTTTGCCGTGGTTCTCATAAGCCGCTCCTGACTTTCCTCCACTCAGATCGACCAGCTTACGTTGTATGTAGTCTTTCGTATCCCGGTAAACAAGTCCTCCTTCAACATACACACTGTGTTGCCCGAACGTCTCGTTATAGCTTAGGTTGATATTATAATTATCGCTGTTCTCCGGTTTTATCCCTACATCGCCCGATTCAAGATCTTCGTCGCCAAACATCTCCTCATTGGTCGGAAGACGGTAAGCTTTTTCGTAAGAGAGTTTAGTCTGCAGACTTTTCAATATAAAATAAGTGCCGGCTGCACCATATCCCATACTATTGATCGTATGCGAAGTACGTACATACTTATCCTGTGCCGACGAGGTTGCTATAGGCCCGGCAACATACTGGTTGTAGTATTTTCCAAAAGCAGAAAAATTCCAGTATTCCGATGGCATCAGGCGATACGACAGGCCGGTGATATTTTTACGCGTCTCCTTCGGAATCGCATCATTACCCGAATTTTCATTCAACATCGAACGATTTGTACGTTTGAATGAGTTTAATACATGGTTGAGTGTAAATGTATGCGCACTTCCTATGCGATAATGAGCCGTAAAAGTGCCATTCCAGTTATCATTATTTGAACGGGTATGCTGGTAAGACTGTTCTCCCGGCATCCGAAGAAGACGTTTTTCGCCACGCCAGTTATACTCATAAGTCGAAGTATCTACATTATGAGTAATATTTTTATTGTAATTGGCAGTCAGCGTAACATCCAACCCTTGTGTGAAAAGATTTTGTTTGCGATATTCCAACGAAGGCATGAACGAATGCCCTTTGCGGTACTTTCCGCCAAATACGACTTCCTGACGCACACCGGTTTGTATATCCTTATACATATTGGAATAAGTCAATCCGAACATCAGGCGATCGGCCCATTTTTTATCTACAACCCCCACTTTGCCAACAATCGCTTCATTGTGATAATTATCGTGAAAACGTTTCACATGTTCTATCTTCTTCCGGTTGATCGCTCCCGTCTCAAAGTCTTTGACCGGCGTATCCACATAATAATTATTATCCGAATAATTCTGGAAAGTATTGATCTCGTAAGTAAGACCATTGCGGAATGTCTGACCGAAGTTGATATAAGACTTATGGGTATTGAATGACCCATATGAGTAGGAAGCATCCAGAAACCAACGGTTTTTATTTTTCTTGGTTACGATATTGATAACCCCACCGATAGCATCCGTACCAAAACCTACCGGTACGACTCCTTTATAGACTTCAATACGTTCGGCATAGTTGACAGGAATATTATTCAGTCCAAACGAACTGCCAACGCCTTCCTGTGGTACTCCATCGATAAATATCTTGATATGTTTGCCGCTGAATCCGTCCATCATCAGTTGCATATCGGAACCGACACCTCCCGATTCGCGTAGTTTCATTCCTGGCGCCTGTGCCAATGCCTGGCTAAGATTTTGGATAGAGTTCTGCATCGCTTTGGTATCGATGGCTACAGCATTGAATGGTGAACGTTTAATCCGACTTACTCCATTGGAAACGACAACGACCTCATCCAACTCAGTAGTCATCGGAGTTATTGTGATATGCACCCGTGTTCCTTCGCCGGTCGTAAGTTTGACCTGTTTCTCTACCGTTTTATAACCGATAGCCGAGACCACCAGCGTATATTCTCCAACCGGAGCGTGTAAATGGTAAATACCTTCCTGATTGGTACTACTGCCGTAATTCGTATCTTTCAAATATACTGTAGCAAAGTCGACTACTTCTTTTGTCGAAGAGGTTACTTTTCCAGACAATTTTGCTTTCTGCTCCGCATATGCAGGAAAAATAATCAATAAGAACAATAGCGCAATGGCGCTTGCACGAACATCTGTTTTCAATTTGTTATCCTTTTAAAGTGTGAATTGAAACTAACTTTCAAATCTGGTGCAAAGTTCCACAAAATGTTTCGCGTAAATAATCGCTTATTTTAGGTAAATTGAAGGGATGAAATACCCTAAAATGGTTAGATGGTTTTTAAATTTATTCTATAAGAAAAAGTAGAGAATGGGATATAAAAAGTAACTGCATTCTGTTCATTTATTCGCAACACCCAGGTCTGTTTTCTGTTAGAGGTACGTCTAAATGTATTTAGAGGTACGTGTAAATCAGTTTAGAGGTACGTGTAAAACAATTTAGACGTACCTCTAACAGAAAAGTATTCAAACAGAAACAAAAAAAACAATCGGTTATTCTGTTTTTTTTTGACTATTCCACCGTTCCGGCTATTTTGTTTGCCTGTCAAACGTCAACAAACATAAACTAATATCTAATTCACATCTGATTAATAATTCCCCCAATTCCGATGATCGCCATGAGGACGTTCTGTTCGTTTAAGCGGAATACTCATTCCGTCTGTTTCTTCCAACCAGTTATACAGATCATGGTTGAGTTGTTTGATTATTTCCTGATGTTCCTCTGATGCTATCAGATTATTCATCTCATTTGGGTCTTCCTGCAAATCATAAAATTCATTGGTATCCCAGATACCGTGATAACGGATGTATTTATATCTATCGGTTCGTACACCATGCATCGTCGGGGTTTGTGGGAATTCATGCTCCCAATAGTATTCGTAAAAAACACGTTCCCGCCAGTCTGTTTCTTCCTTTTTCAGTAGAGGGACAAAAGAATAACCGACCATTTGTTCGGCTTTTGGTAATCCCAGATAATCCATAATCGTCGGGGCTATATCCACATTCTGAACCATTTTCTCGACAATCTCTCCTCCTTCAAACAGTCCCGGAGCACGAGCCAACATAGGAACTCTAACCGACTCCTCGTAAAACTGACGTTTATCGATCAAACCATGCTCACCCCACGCAAAACCGTTATCTCCCATATAGATTACCAATGTATTTTCATCCAATCCGGCGGCTTGCAGATAATCCAAAACAGATCCAATGCTTTCATCTACCGAACGAAGTGTCTCACAATAGTTTCTCACCTGCACATCCCAGGGTCGACCATGATAGGAGTAATCTACCCCATGCCAGCTTTCCCGTTGATTCTTGACCCAGTCGGGCATCATCTGCTCGCCATAATAATCCTTATAGGCAGCAGCTTTTCCTGTTTTCGGATCGATGGAAGGCAACTCTTTTATCCCATACTTCGGTGTATTGAATGAAGCTGGCACAACTAAATCTTTCTCCTGATAAATGCCTCTGTGACGTTTGGCCGGTGAGAAGTTATCATGTACCCCCTTATGAGAGAGATAAACAAAAAATGGTTGCTCGGATTCTACTTGCTGTTTCATGAAACCAATCGCGTGTTCGGTCAAGAGATCGGTCACATAAGTGCTATCTTTATACTCAACCCATTCCCCGTTTGTATTGATTCGAGGGTTCCAGTATTCACCCTGTCCGCGGAAGCCTTCCCAATGGTGAAATCCCGGTTGCGGATCACCCGAATCGTTTCCCATATGCCATTTACCAAAAAATGCTGTTTGATAGCCGGCCTGTTGGAGGTACTCCGGAAAAAAGGTCAAACCAGCGGGTAACGGTGCTGAATTATCAACAACTTTATGCTCATGTGAATACATCCCTGTCAAAATAGAAGCCCGACTCGGAGAAGAGAGTGAAGTCGTCACAAAAGCATTCCGGATATAAGCACCTTCACGAGCCATGCGGTCCATATGTGGAGTCTCCAACCAGGGGACTGCTCCCGTAAAACCCATATAATCATATCGGTGATCATCCGAAAGAATGAACACAACATTTAATGGCTTTCCATTTTTGCCCAATGGACGATCTATACTTTCAGAGTTATTTCCTGTCGTACAACCGACCAACCCTAATGTAAGTAAAACCGGATGGATGTAGATTGATTTCATACGTTCGTTGTTTATTAATGCATGTAAAGGTAATATGTTTTCGTTTTTATGCAAATGTACTTTTCCTGAAGAAATATAATACAAAAGCAACTTCAGTTTCGACTGATCATATCTTTTCGTTATTACTTCGCTGCGATGTCATGATAAATTGTTACTTTTGCGGTTCAAAACAAAGCTTATCATTAGTACGAGCCGATGGATATTGTCATTATAAAATACAATGCAGGAAATATATACTCTGTGGATTACGCCTTGAAACGGCTGGGAATCGCCCCGGTGATTACCGATGACCAGGAGTTGATCCGAAAGGCTGACAAAGTGATATTTCCCGGAGTAGGCGAAGCTGGTTCGACAATGAGCCATCTAAAGGCGAATGGCCTGGATCAGTTAATCCGTGATTTACATCAACCGGTTTTAGGCATTTGTTTAGGCATGCAGTTGATGTGTAAACATTCGGAAGAGAGTGATGTTCCCTGCCTGGGTATATTTGATGTAGAGGTCAAACGATTCATTCCGCAACGACATGAAGATAAAGTGCCCCACATGGGATGGAATACCCTCACGGATGTACATAGCCGGATGTTTCCAAAGACACTTGAGAACCAATTTGTCTATTTTGTTCATAGCTATTATGTGCCTCTCAATGACTATACAGCTGCAACGACCGACTATATCCACCCTTTCAGTGCTGCTTTGCATAAAGACAACTTTTATGCGACACAGTTTCATCCGGAAAAGAGCGGTTCGGTTGGCGAAGAGATTTTGAAACATTTTATCCAATTATAAACAAGACAACGATGATAGAACTGATTCCGGCCATAGACATTATCGAAGGAAAATGTGTTCGACTCACACAGGGAGACTACTCGACCAAAAAAATCTATAATGAAGATCCTTTGGAGGTAGCCAAAATGTTTGAAGATCATGGTATACGACGTTTACATGTTGTTGATCTGGATGGTGCACGCCAAGGAAGGATTATCAACTACAAAACATTGGAAAAATTAGCCGTTAAAACCGATCTTATTATTGATTTCGGTGGAGGGTTGAAAAACGACGGTGATCTGGAGATTGCCTTTGAAAGTGGTGCACAGATGATTACAGGAGGGAGTATCGCAGTTAAGAATCCTGAAAAATTCATTTCGTGGATCAAACGATACGGCAGTAAAAAGATTATTCTAGGCGCTGATGCCAAAGAGAACAAAATAGCAATCAACGGTTGGGAAGAGACCACCGGTGAGGAACTTATTCCTTTTATAGCAGGCTATCACGAAAAAGGTATTACCAAAGTCATCTGTACAGATATCAGCAAAGACGGTATGCTGCAAGGTCCCGCTGTTGATCTGTATAAAGAGATCAAAGCTGCTGTTCCGGTTTATCTGATCGCCAGTGGCGGGGTCAGCTCGATAGCGGATATCGAACGGTTGGTCGATGCCCATATTCCGGCAGTTATTTTTGGAAAAGCCATTTATGAAGGAAAAATTCAATTAAAAGATTTAATTCGCTTCGTTTGATAACTATAGAACAGAAAAATTATGTTAGCAAAAAGAATTATCCCTTGCCTGGACATTAAAGACGGTACGACTGTTAAAGGTGTTAATTTCGTTAACTTCCGGGATGCCGGTGATCCGGTTGAGTTAGGCGCTCAGTACAGCCGTGCAGGAGCAGATGAATTGGTTTTTCTGGATATTACCGCATCACACGAAGGGCGAAAAACGTTTACTGAATTAGTCAAGAAAGTGGCTGCAAACATCAATATCCCTTTTACAGTAGGAGGTGGTATCAATGAGATGAAAGATGTAGACCGCTTATTAAGTGCCGGAGCAGATAAGGTCTCGATCAACTCTGCTGCACTTCGAAATCCGGATCTCATTGAAGAGATCGCCAAGAATTTCGGGAGTCAGGTATGTGTTGTTGCGATTGATGCC
Source organism: Parabacteroides sp. PF5-9 (assembly GCF_029893105.1). Classification (GTDB taxonomy): domain Bacteria; phylum Bacteroidota; class Bacteroidia; order Bacteroidales; family Tannerellaceae; genus JARXWG01. Next base: position 54,182 of record NZ_JARXWG010000010.1, read on the forward strand.
AATTTTGAAAACGACAACTGGGTCTGCTACTTGAACGGTGGTCGTATCCCCACCGAAAAACACCTTTTTCAATGGGCTGCAGAAGCCGAAAGTCGTGGAGCCGGAGAAATCTTATTTACCAGCATGACGCATGACGGGGTCAAAAACGGATATCCGAACGATGCTTTAGCGTCCCTTGCTGAGACATTACATATTCCGATTATCGCTTCGGGTGGAGCAGGAAAAAAAGAACATTTCCGTGATACTTTCATCGAAGGTAAAGCTGATGCTGCACTGGCTGCCAGTGTCTTTCATTTTGGTGAAATCGGTATTAGTGAATTAAAACAGTATCTTCACGAAGAAGGTATAAATGTACGATTATAAACTGACAACAATGAAATTAGACTTTGATAAAATGGGAGGACTGATTCCTGCCATTATCCAGGATAACAATACGAATAAAGTGCTGATGCTGGGATTTATGAACGAAGAAGCGTTCGAACAAACCCGCCAAACCGGGAAAGTCACGTTTTACAGCCGTTCAAAAAATCGACTATGGATGAAAGGCGAAACAAGCGGTAATGTGTTAAAGGTGGTTGATATCACCGCAGATTGCGACAATGACACATTATTAGTCAAAGCGATACCAGCCGGACCTGTTTGTCATACAGGAAACGACACATGCTTTGGTGAAGAGAACGCTGAGGATATCATGTTCCTGAAATATCTGCAGAACTTCATCGAGCGTCGCAGACAGGATATGCCCGAAGGTTCTTATACGACTTCGTTATTCTCAAAAGGAGTAAATCGTATGGCACAGAAAGTAGGTGAAGAAGCTGTAGAAACAGTTATCGAAGCTACAAATGGTACGGAGGAAGGTTTTATTTATGAAGCGTCTGATATGATCTATCACCTGATCGTATTGCTGACCAGCAAAGGAATGCGTATAGAAGACCTGGCACGGGAATTAAAAAAGAGACATAAAGAATAAAAAAATATGGACGAAATTCTGCTTAGACTTGAGGATGTAGAAATTTGCCGCGATGAGAATGTGATCCTGCAAAATGCGTCACTGACTTTACATAATGGCGAATTCGTTTATGTCATTGGTAAAGTTGGTTCCGGCAAAAGTAGTTTGCTAAAATCGCTTTATTGTGAAATCCCCATCAAACAGGGAGAAGCCTGGCTGATGGAATATAACCTTTTAAAAATTAAGCGGAAGGAAATACCCTACCTGCGTCGAAAAGTAGGTATCGTATTCCAGGATTTTCAACTACTGACAGACAGAACCATTATCAAAAACCTGGAATTCGTATTGAAAGCAACCGGCTGGAAAAAGAAAAGTGATATCAACGACCGGATAGAAAATGTGTTGTGCCAAGTCGGTATGCAAAACAAAGGGTATAAAATGCCACACGAATTATCCGGAGGAGAACAACAACGTATCGTTATAGCCCGGGCATTATTAAACGAGCCGAAATTAATCTTGGCAGACGAGCCGACTGGGAATCTGGATCCGGAAACAAGCAGTCAGATCGTTCAGCTTCTACATGATATCTGTCAGAACGGAACAGCGGTAATTATGACAACACATAATTATACCATCGTCCATAATTATCCGGCTCGCATCGTGAAATGCGAGAACGCACATTTGAGTGATATCAAAGAATAGTTTTTTATATAACTTTGCAGTCGATCGTCTATTTTCGATCGATCTGATATACAACAGAAAAGAATAAACCATTTAATATAAAAAAGGAAATGAAAGTTTTAAAGTTTGGCGGTACTTCTGTAGGATCTGCACAGCGGATGAAAGATGTAGCAAAACTCATTGTGGGCAACCGTGATATCGTTGTTCTCTCTGCCATGTCGGGAACCACTAATTCGTTGGTTGAAATATCCGATTATCTCTATAAGAAAAATCCGGATGGTGCCAACGAGATTATCAATAAACTGGCGCAGAAATATGACGGACATATTGATGAACTATATAGTACCAACGAATATAAACAGAAAGCCAAAGAACAGATTAAAACTTATTTCGATCATATCCGTACATTCACAAAGGATCTATTCACCCTTTTTGAAGAAAAGGTGGTATTGGCACAAGGTGAATTGATCTCTACGGCGATGATGAATCTATATCTACAGGAACTTGGGGTGAATTCTGTTTTACTTCCGGCTTTGGAATATATGCGCACAGACAAAAATGCCGAACCAGATCCACTCTATATCAAAGAACAGTTATCGAAACTTCTAGAAGAGTATAAGGATGCCGACATATATATCACTCAGGGGTATATCTGCCGGAATGCCTACGGAGAAATAGACAACCTACAACGGGGCGGTAGCGACTATACCGCATCATTAGTCGGTGCTGCTATTCATGCCGAAGAGATTCAGATATGGACCGATATCGATGGTATGCATAACAACGATCCCCGTTATGTCGATAACACTTCTCCTGTTCGCCAGTTGCATTTTGAAGAGGCAGCCGAATTAGCCTATTTCGGAGCGAAAATACTTCATCCGACCTGTATTTTACCTGCCAAATTGAATAATATTCCGGTTCGTTTATTGAACACCATACAACCTGAAGCACCGGGCACCATTATATCCAACGAGACAGAAAAAGGAAAAATCAAAGCTGTTGCGGCAAAAGACAATATCACATCCATAAAAATAAAGAGTGGACGTATGTTATTGGCTACAGGATTCCTGCGTAAAGTCTTCGAAATATTTGAAAATTATCAGACACCTATTGATATGGTGACGACCTCGGAAGTAGGTGTGTCGGTCACTATCGACAACCGGAAACATCTGGAAGAGATTGTAGATGATCTGAAGAAATTCGGAACAGTAACAGTGGACGAAGAGATGGTTATTGTCTGTGTTGTAGGCGATCTTGAGTGGGAAAACATCGGATTTGAAGCACGCATTATCCATGCGCTTAAAGAAATTCCTGTCCGCATGATTTCTTACGGAGGAAGTAATTACAATGTCTCGCTGTTAGTCAAATCGGCCGACAAAAAAAGAGCTTTACAGGCATTAAGCAGCCACTTATTTAACGATTAATAGTTAAGAATTAAGAATATCCATTTACAACTATTTTTATGCTCAAAGGTGTATTTCCGGTAGAAAAGTTCAACACGATACCGACTCCATTTTACTACTACGATGTGGATTTATTGCAAGAGACGTTAGATTTTGCAAAAACAGAAGCTGACAAATATAGTTTTCATCTTCATTATGCCGTAAAAGCCAATGCTAACCCCCGCATTTTATCTATCATCTCCGGTTATGGGATGGGAGCAGATTGCGTGAGTGGCGGAGAAATTCAGGCGGCACTTGATGCAGGATTTCCGGCTCAGAAAATCGTTTTTGCCGGAGTAGGTAAAGCCGATTGGGAGATCAATCTGGGATTAGACCATGACATTTTTTGTTTTAATATCGAATCAGCAGCAGAACTGGCCATTATCAATGAACTCGCTACTGCTAAAGGAAAGATAGCCTCCATCGCTCTGCGTATCAATCCGGAGGTAGATGCACATACCCATATAAAGATTACCACCGGAATGAAAGAAAATAAATTCGGTATCAATTTAAGTATGGTCGGTCAAGTCCTGGAAGAATTAAAGACATTGAAAAATGTCAGACTAATCGGTATTCACAGTCATATCGGATCACAAATTACGGATATGTCGGCCTTCCGTAATCTGGCTATTCGCTTCAATGAAATACAGGATGAGTTGGAAGAGATGGGTGTTGTAGTGGAGCACATTAATTTTGGCGGTGGACTGGGAGTCGATTATTACCACCCAAACCACATCCCTACGCCCGCTTTTGATAATTATTTTGCCGTATTCCACAAATTATTACGGATTCGCCCCGGACAACAGGTTCATTTTGAACCGGGACGATCCATCACGGCACAGTGCGGCAGTCTGATCTCTAAAGTACTTTATATCAAAGAGGGAGAAGTCAAAAAATTTGCCATTCTTGATGCCGGATTTACCGAACTGCTCCGACCTGCTATGTATGATGCGTATCATCGGATGGAGAATATCAGCAATGATGATCCGGTTGAAATCTACGATGTCGTAGGACCTATCTGTGAATCTTCTGATGTATTCGGAAAAGATGTCGAATTGAACAAAGCCCATCGGGGTGATCTGATTGCCCTTCGTTCGGCAGGTGCTTATGGTGAAGTGATGGCTTCACAATATAATTGTCGTAGTTTGCCTAAAGCCTATTTTTCTGATACCCTATAAAAGTGGAAAATCTATTTGTATTCAATCACTTCGAATTATATCTGATCGGTATAACAACTCTACTTTGCTGTATTCAATTGTTGTATCTATCGGTGACGTATGCCCGTCCGTTGCGTTTCAAACGAAAAAAGAAAAACAAACCGGTCGACGAAGTTGCGTTCCCTCCCGTATCGGTGATCGTGTACGCTAAAAATGAATCGGAAAATCTGCGGAAACATCTGCCTGTATTATTGACACAAGAGTATCCCGAATATGAAATTATCGTTGTCAACGACGGGTCTACAGATGAAAGCGACGATATCCTGAAAATGCTCGAACAGGAGCATAAAAACCTGTATCATACATTTACCCCTGAAAATGTCAAATACCTGAGCCGTAAAAAACTGGCATTAACTCTGGGTATCAAAGCAGCCAAACACGACATTTTACTCTTTACAGAAGCTGATTGTCTCCCCTTGAGCCCGAACTGGATCGCATCGATGGCGACGAATTACACCACCGAGACATCTATCATGTTAGGGTTTTGCGCTTACGGGAAATACAAAGGTTTCCTGCATAAACTGATCGCCTACGACAACCTGGTCAACGGACTACAGGCTATTTCTGCAGCGCTCTCCGGTACGCCTTATACCGGAGATGGACGTAACTTATCCTATAAAAAAGAACTCTTTTTTGCCAATAACGGATATCAGAAATCATTGAATCTACATGCCGGTGACGACGATCTATTCGTCAATCAGGTTGCCACAAAACGGAATACCCGGATCACATACAATCCGGAGAGTATCATGCAGATGTCAAAAATAGAACGTTTTAATAGATGGAAAGAGATGAAAGTGTCACGTGCCGCTACCCAACATCATTATAAAGGAGGCATGCTTTTCTTTTATCGTTTAAACGATCTGTTTTTCCTCCTTTTCGCTTTAGCTGTATTTTTTTCAATCTATGTCGGTGTCACCGGAAATTGGCTCATTGCGGTGTTTGCCGCTCTCTTATACCTGCTGCGGGGCGTTGTGAAATCAACCATCTTCCATAAATCAGCCAAGATATTGCAACAAAAAACAGTGACCAAATGGCTGTTTTTCCTTGACTACGCCCTTCCGGCATTCAATCTCTATGTCTACATCTATCGGATGTTCAGGGGAAAGAACGACTATACATTCCGATTATTGGAAGGAAAATAACCTCCCTGTCTATTTCTGTCTATGGATGAAAATGGAATAGATCAAGCCAACAACCTGCTTGATCTCTTTTTTTTATCCGGATACCCTATCTGTTTTATCCAGATACCCTAACTGTTTTTGCGAATCAATTAATCGTCTAACAGTTGGTAGACGATTAGGCAACAGTTGATAGACGAAAGTGCACCAATTGGTAGACGAAAGTGACACAGCTGTTAGACGATTAATTGACCCACACAAAAAAATCCAATGATTGGAACGGTTGGGTGAAGAGAACTGCTCCTTTTCTGAACGTAATTAACGTAAATTTGATATAAAGATTTAATCCTTCCATTTTCTTCCATTCAGAGACCCATTACTTATAACTCACATCAATAAGAGCGGAGGAGAAGAAAGGATTAAATGAGTTTTGAATAAAACAAAAAGCCACCCCCTCTCAGGGATGGCTTCTCGTATGGCAATCGAACCGGAGTAATTATACTCTTCTTTCTTTGATTCTTGCTTTCTTTCCGGTAAGTGCACGCAAATAGTACAATTTTGCACGACGTACTTTACCCAATTTGTTCACTGTGATGCTTTCAATGAATGGAGATTCTATTGGGAAAATTCTTTCCACACCTACATTCTCAGACATCTTACGAACGGTGAAACGTTTTTTATCTCCATGACCGGAAATACGTATCACCACACCTCTGTACTGCTGAATACGTTCTTTGTTACCCTCTTTAATACGGTAAGCTACTGTAATCGTATCTCCACTTTTAAATGCTGGATACTCTTTTTGGGTAGCAAACGCCTCTTCTGCAATTTTAATTAAGTCCATTGTTATAGCTTTTTAATGTATTTTTTTAACGAAACGCAATGTAACGGGTCACTCTTTCCCGACAGAGATTACGTAAAGCGGATGCAAAGTAACAAAACATTTATGAAACAACCAAAAAGACCTGCAACAAAATCGTTTACAATTGCGAATAGGGCAATGGTGAAAAGAAAATACTCTGATTATTCGTTGCCGTATGGGCATATTCTTTCAGCCCTCTGATACGTTGCCAGTCAGGATGTTTGCTGAACTCCGTCCATGCGGCACTACGCGCCTCTTCATCTTTATACCAAAGCAGATACATCAATGCCGGCATCCGGGGGCCGGCCAGAATCTCTCCGTAACAGACCGAATTGACGCCCACCTTATCGAAGATATCAATCTCATCGACATTAAACATTCTTACCTTGCGTTGATTGGCCTCTTCATTGGGGCTATGGTAGATACGTATCTCAAACAATCCGCGATTTTTATCCGGCTCGCGGTGTGTGGGTATTTTATCAAAAGCTTCACACAGATAAGTCTCTATATTGGAATAAACCGGCGCTGGCGCTGTTGCGTCATAAAACGGTTGAGCCGCCTGCATAAAAGCTTGATCTTTCCAGATATCCTTCTTAAGCTGATAATAAGTCGACATATCCGGATAGATGAATAACAACCATCGCTGTTCGACTTCTTCCTTTTTATACAAACTAAAAGCGCCTACTTTGACCTTTTTACGGTTATAAAAAGGAATCAATACATCTTTAAAAAATGGATCCAATGAAGCACCATTACCAGTTAAAGTATAAACACGCCATTCGTAAATCTCCTTTTGAGATGTCGGAATGACAGAAGTGGTTGATGCGACACAATTTACAGCAGGAATAGCAGCCAGTGTGGTGGCCACTTTCATAAAGTTTCTTCTTTTCATGAAGTAGCAGAATTAGATTTATTATGAATTATCAAAGCATCCAAAGGTAACGATATTCTGATAATTTTCTTACTTTTGATCTGAATTTACCAGGGGAATGAGAATGAGGAACGTTTTTATAATCATAATCTGTTGTGTAGCTGTATTATCCGCCAAAGGCCAAACTGTTCCCGAACTTTATCGAAAGGTTGACCAAGAGAAGATGAACCATTGGGCCGATTCGGTATTCGACACATTAAGTTTCGACGAACGAATCGGACAATTAATTATGGTTATCGCCAATCCGACGACCGACAATCGCAACATGCAACGCCTGACGCGTTATGTGAACGAGATCAAAATCGGAGGTATTCTTTTTCACAAAGGCAATCCGGTCACACAAGCCGATGTCACCAACCGGGTACAAAAAATAGCCAAACTACCCTTATTGGTCTCTTTAGATGGCGAATGGGGGCTGTCCATGCGCTTAAGTGGAACGACCCGTTTCCCTAAAAATATGATGTTAGGAGCGATTGAAGACAATAGCCTGATAGAGGCGTATGGGAAAGAGGTCGGTCGCCAATGCCGTGAAATGGGTATCCATATCAACTTTGCACCCTCCATGGATGTCAACAGTAATATGGAGAATCCGGTGATCGGATTACGTTCGTTTGGAGAAGATCCCGATGCCGTATCCGAAAAAGGAATCGCTTATGCACGCGGCATAGAGGGGATGAATGTGCTTTCTGTCGCCAAGCATTTTCCCGGACATGGAGATACCTCCGAAGATTCACACCATACCTTACCTGTAGTTCGTCACGATAAATACCGATTAGACAGCCTCGAATTATTACCGTTCAAACGTTACATCTACGAAGGGTTCGGCGGTATGATGACCGGTCATTTGCATGTCCCGGCTTTAGACAAGACACCTAATCCGGCCTCTCTCTCGCACACCATTGTTTCCGGTTTACTGAAAGAGCAGTTAGGTTTTCAGGGCTTATATTTTACAGATGCCTTAGCCATGAAAGGAGCCTCAACAAAAACAAAAGACAATATCTCGGTCAAGGCCTTATTAGCCGGAAACGATATTCTTTTAGCCTCCGCAACCCCGATCAACGATTTCGAAGCGATAAAAAATGCGATCAATGAAGGGATCTTAGATCTGCAGGAAATAGAAGCAAAATGTTTGAAAATACTACGCTATAAATACATTCTGGGGTTAAACCAGTATAAACCGGTAGCGATCAAAGGGCTATCCGACAGAATCAATTCTTCACATGCCGAATGGTTAGCCTCCCGATTAAATGCAGAAGCGATTACGCTGCTTAAAAATGATTCCGCAATCATACCTTTAAAAGAACTGAATAAAAAGAAAATAGCCGTGCTCTCTATCGGAGATGTTGTGGGCAATGAGTTCCAACAGATGTTAAACCGTTACGATTCGGTCGCCTGCTTCAGTATCGTACAGAGTTCCAATGCAACACATATTCAACGGGTATACAACCAACTCCAACAATATGATCTGATTATCTGCAGTATTCATACCGTTCGTATTCCTGAAGCACCTGCATTAAAACAATTAGCAGAAAAGAAAGAGGTCATTTTCTCCTTCTTTACCCTCCCCTACTTCTGTAAAGATTACAGCAGTACCAAAAAGGCTAAAGCCCTTATTATGGGGTATGAAGCAACTCCTTTGGCCATGAAATTCGCTGCACAATTGATTTTCGGAGGAATACCGGCCAAAGGAAAACTTCCTGTTTCTATTCCGGATCTCTATTTTGCCGGAACAGGGATATTTACAGAAAAAACACGATTGGGCTACCATGAACCCGAAGAGGTTGGTATGAACGCCGCACGTTTGGAAGTCATCGATAAAATTGTTGCCGAAGGGTTAGAAGAAAAAGCCTATCCCGGTTGTCAGGTACTGATTGCTAAAGAGGGACAGATCATCTATCATAAATCTTTCGGATATTTTGATTTCAATAAAAGCCAACGCGTCACCGAAAAATCGGTTTACGATCTCGCTTCTGCCTCTAAAGCTGCTGGCACTCTGTTAGCTGTAATAAATGCTTTTGATGAAAAGAAGTTTACCTTGGAGAGCAAGATTTCAGACTATATCCCCTCATTAAAAGGTTCCAACAAAGAAAACCTCAAAATTAAAGAGTTGCTCTATCATCAATCGGGACTCATTCCAACCATCAACTTTTATTTAAAAGCGATTGATCCCGACAGCTATCAGGGCAGTTTATACAGCAACACCAAAAGCACCTCCTTCCCCGCTCGCTTCGATGCAAAAACATATGCACGTAACGACTTTTCTTTTTTACCCAATCTGGTTTCTAAATCGCCTAAAGAAGGTTTCTCAACCAAAGTGGCCCATCATTTTTATCTGCACGACTCATTCAAAGATACTATCATACAAACCATTAAAGAGTCTAAATTAGGTACTCGCGGAAAATATGCATACAGCTGTATTAATTTTATTCTGCTTAAGATGATGGTAGAAAACCAGTTGAACCAACCGATGGATCAACTGTTAAACAATCAGTTCTATAGTCGTCTGGGCGCGTGGCGAATGACCTACAATCCGCTTCATACCATCGACTCACTACATATTGTGCCGACCGAAAACGATCAGTTCCTCCGGCGACAACTGCTTCGTGGACATGTGCACGATGAGGCGGCAGCTTTTCAGGGAGGGGTTTCCGGTAATGCCGGTTTATTCTCCAACGCCAACGATCTGGCAAAGGTCGTTGCGATCTTTTTGAATCAGGGCGTTTATGGTGATGAACGTTTTCTTTCTGCAGAGAGTTGTCTGCTTTTTACAGAGAGTAAAAGTCCGACCTGCCATCGTGGATTGGGGTTTGACAAACCCAGGCCGGATAACCCGAAAGCTTCGTCTTGTGGCGAACTTGCTCCCAAGTCGGTCTATGGACATACCGGATTTACCGGAACTTGTTTTTGGGTCGATCCCGAGAATCAACTGATCTATATTTTCCTGAGCAACCGGGTCAACCCGACACGGGCCAACAACAAACTCAGCACGTTGGATATCCGAACCAGGATACAAGATGCGATCTATAAATCTTTTTATTAATCCGATTATATACAAGCTACCAAAACATGTTATTCGGCCACGGCGACGACCACTACAACACACAACATATCATTAAAATAAATTTCAGTTCGAATGTCTGGTACGGTGCCAATCATGACCGGCTAAAAAAGCATCTGTTCGACAACTTCACCCAATTAAGACGATACCCCGAACCTGACGCTGGTTCGCTAAAAAAAATTATTGCCGACCAATCCGGCATACAAGAGAATAATGTAGTTATTACCAACGGCTCCATCACCGCTTTTTATCTATTGGCTCAGGTATGGACAGCTGCGAAATCAGCGATTGCTTATCCTTCCTTCGCCGAATATGAAGATGCGTGTAAACGTTTTGGGCATGAGATCAGTTATTTCCCCATAAAAGAGAAGTTCAACAAATTAATATGCCAAGAAAAGCAGTTGTATTGGATCTGTAATCCGAACAATCCGGACGGTACACTACACACACGGAGTGAATTATTAGAATTAATAACAACCTATCCGAAGACAATTTTTATAATCGACCAATCGTATCTCTCATTTACCACAGAAAAACTACTAAAACCAGCCGACATCCATAATCACCCGAACCTGATTCTGGTTCACTCCATCTCCAAAACTCAAAATGTCCCCGGACTAAGAATCGGATACATTATCGGCGCCTCCGAATTTATCACCCAGATAAATCAATACATTATCCCCTGGTCTCTAAACACATTTGCCATTGAAGCAGCCAGGTATATTCTGCTTAACCCGCATCAATTCATATTGCCTGTTGATCGCTGGAAAAAAGAGACCACCGAATTCCTCTCTGCATTAGCCAGCATAGATAATCTGGAGGTATTCCCTACTGCAACCACCTTTTTTCTGGTACGATTAAAAAAAGGAAATGCGCATGAATTAAAAAACTATCTATTGGCCAATCACGGTATACTAATCAGAGATGCCTCTAATTTCAGAGGGTTAGATGCCTCATATATCCGTTTATCCACACAAACCCCTAAAGAAAATAGCGAACTGGTTGATGCAATTCGTCAATGGGAGCAAACTATTGCTCAATAAAAAAGGCTATTCCTTGTCCAGAATAGCCTTTCCTTTCTCTTCAGAATATATCACTTCTTACTGAAACTTCTTATTTAAAAAGATATGACCAAGATAGCCAATTATGATAAGAGAAATCCCTGCAATAAGGATTGTGTTCGACATACCACCTGTCAGAAATGGAACAGCTAATATAACAACACCAATAAGAAGTATTAAGACTCCGAGATATTTAAGTAATGTGTTCATGGTTGATTAATATTTTATTTTATATTTTCTTTTCTAGACGCAAATAAAGCAATAATAACCCGATTCCAAAAATATTTTAGAATAAAAATATCAAAACCATTAAATTTACCCGCTATATTTGTGTAGCAATATCATCTACATATGACAAGAATCTTATACATTCTTTACCTTTGGTTGGTTGCCGTACCTGTTTTTCTCATACTAACCGTCATTACCGCATTAACAGTGATTATCGGTTGTCTGTTGGGAGGAGAGAAAATCTTTTCCTATTATCCGGGAATGATCTGGTCGCGGATAACATGTTACCTGACCCTTTGCCCGGTCGACATGCGGGGACGTGAATATATCGACCGGAAAAAGTCTTATGTATTTGTAGCAAACCATCAGGGTGCTTTTGATATCTTTCTGATATATGGATTTTTAGGCGTTCCGATCAAATGGGTGATGAAAGCGGGTATTGGCAAAATACCATTGGTGGGCACTGCTTGCCGAGCCGCCGGTTTTATTTTTGTGGATAACTCAACACCAAAAGCAGCCTTACAAAGTGTTACTGCGGCCGAACGAAGTTTAAAAAACGGCGCGTCTGTAGCTGTCTTCCCCGAAGGTTCGCGAACCTACGACGGCAAAATGATTCGTTTTAAGAAAGGAGCCTATCAAATGGCGGTAGATCAACACCTGCCTGTTGTGCCAATCACATTAAACGGTCCGTTTTATGTTTTACCGATCGGTTCATTAAACATTAAGCGCCACCGGATGGAGATGGTCATTCACCCTCCTCTTTCGACCGACCATATAGAAACGTCTAATAAAGGACTTCAAAAATTAGCTGACGAGACACAACAGATCATTGCCTCCGGATTGTGGGACGATTTTAAATGATCCGGTCATTTATTCCAGGCCTTCAATACCCCTCGTTTACGCACACTCAATCCGAACCCGACAGTTTTATCACCAACCATATCACCGGTGTCGAATCCGACAGATCCTTTAAAATCCCAACCCGAAAGACGGGGATGTTGATAAGAGAGATCCAACGCCAATGACACACCGTCACGTTTTTTCAATAAAGGCGCAAAGGGAGTACCCCACCCATTCATCACGGTACACAATAAACGATAAGACAACTGTCGGGAGAGATCACCCTCCAGACCGATATGCCAATCCTTCACCCTGTTATTCTCAAAACCGGGAAAACGATTGGAATTGTATTCCGGTGAGACAATCAACGGACTACCGATACTCCGGTTAAAATACGTATGCCCCGTCGTATACTCCTCATTATTATAATAATTATCGGCACCCCCTCCCCTTCCCGGATAACGGTCATGGTCGAAATAAAGATAGTGGAGCGGACCACTTTGATCTTTGGTCATCAAATACTCCAGAACCACCTTGCGGATCCATGAGAATTGCGGAACATCCAGTTGAACACCCCACAACCCATCCCATCCATTATACAACAACAGTCCCGATTTATCTGCCGACAGATGCTGATGATACGCATGAACAGCCCATGTTTTCTGAGTATAGCCCAACTGAAAATCATAGGAGATATGATGATTCCCCAATACATTCGTCTGCGCTGACGGACTGGCATCTCCTCCCCCGCTTTTCCCGGCAAATACACGCAGAAAATCTTTGAAAGAATGAGGCTGTTTTCCCAAATTCGGATTAGTAGAATTCCCTCCCCATTGTGCCGTATGCTGCACACCAAACGACACCGTAAACGGAAAATCCCCCCGCGTATCTTTCAGCCTTACAAAAATAGATTTATGATGCCACAATACATCTTCCACATAATACTTATCCGGAGATATAACATCCGCCAAATAGCGACTATCAAAAGAGCGGCCTATCCCCATATCGCCTTTCAATTGTAACCATCCTTTCAAGAAAGGAACAACGACAAACTCCGGCAGACTGATATTTATTTCCGGAATCGGCCGGGCATTCGGAGATTGAATCAAATCGCCCGAACTCAAAAAACGGTCCCATAAAGAAATATAACGTTCCTTACTCCCTATACTTAATACAAGTTTCTGATAAACAAGTTCGGCATATAATTGCTGCAGAAAAACATTCCGCTCTCTCGGAGCCACAAACGCCAGATCGACGCCAACACTCCAGGTAAAAGAATGCCCTAAACGGTGTTGATGAAAAACCCCTCCTCTAAAATAACCGTTACCTGCATCTAAGGGAACTACACCATACCGGTTACTCACCATCCAAAAAGGCGTATTATCACCTGTCGCTGCCGAACCAAACGTTTCAACCTGATAAGTCGTAACATCCGACACATCCTCTTGCGCATATAAAGGAACGATCACTCCTGCCCACAACATCACACCTAAAATCAACCCGACGACTTTCATATTATTCTTGTTCTTATTCTTCCAACCAGGTAAACATAGTCCGATACGCCTCATCCCGGTATGGCTTTTGTGAAAGAATCAAATCATGCATCCCGTTCGGTATTTGGCAAAAGGTGAGATCCGAACTTAACCGCAGACCGTATTTCCGGATATCCTCAACATCCAGTACCGCATCTGCCGTTTGATACTCATCCTGCCATTGATCGGTCTCTCTGATCGACTTATCAGAGGATAAAACCAATACCGGAATATGCAAAGATAATCCTTTCTGTACAATCCGATGCCCTTGATGAATAGCCTTGAGCCAACCCGCCCGTTTCGCATGACTGTTCAATTTTTTCCAAGTCGTATTAAACGCCCATTCACCTCTGTAATCTATATGAATACTTTGACCGTATAAATTGGCACTCCCTCCTTTTAAAACGGTCAACTTCGGGAAAAATTTCCCCACAAAAGCGACAACAGGCACCAATACCTTCTCCATCAACCAACTCATATGCATATCCAGAAAAGGACTATTTAGAATCATCCGACTGACAGGATGTCGATCTCCGCACTCTTTCATATATAACGGTAAAATCAGCCCCCCTGTCGAATGACCCATAAGAATAATCTCCCGGTTACCCTCCTGGCGGATAATCGTCAACGCTGTATCAATATCGGCAAAATACTCCGTCAGACTTTTACAAAAAAACGGATCTTGATGAGGCAATATGGAACGTCCGTATTTCCGCAGATCCAACGCATAAAAATGATATCCATGAGCTGTGATACTATCGCCTAACGCTTTCTGAAAAAAATAATCGTTATACCCATGCAGATACAAAACAGCCTTGTCCGATTCCGACCGAAGCGGTTTCCGGATCAATGTGCAGATCACCTCCCCGTCATAATCATCCGCCATCCGGATGGTTCTGGAGAAATACCCCTCCCCTAAAACATCTGCAACGTATTGCGCCTGGGAGAAACCAACGTTTATCCCAAACAGTGCCATCAATACCCATGTATATTTAAAAAAGGTATTCAATTTTATTTCAACATTTGATACAATTTATCCAGTTTTGGAGCCATGATAATCTCTGTACGCCGATTACGACTACGCCCTTCGGCCGTTTCGTTATTATCCACCGGCATAAATTCACCCCGTCCGCTGGGCTGTATCTGCAACGGTTTGACATGGTAATCCTGTATCAGAATACGCACCACCGACGTAGCCCGTATAACACTCAAATCCCAGTTGTCTTTAAATTGAACGGTACTGATCGGCTTATTATCCGTATGCCCCTCTATAAAAACATCAATATTCGTCTGCTTGTTTAACACCTCTGCCAATTTCGCCAAAGCCTCCTTGCCCCGTTTATCCACCCGGGCGCTGCCCGATTCAAAAAGCAGTTTGTCAGACATAGCCACATACACTTTCCCGTCTTTCTCGGTCACACTCAACTCGTCACTTCCAAAACCGAGTAAGGCATCTTTTACATTTGTCAATAACGATTGCACCTCCTGATTCAGCACATTCATCATATCCTGCAATTCATTGATTGTCCGCTCACGCTCTTCCAACTCACCCATTTTCTGCTGAAGCAGCATATTCAGTTTTTCCTGTTCCGACATATTGGTATTCAACATCGCCTGATAAGATCGTATCTGCCGTCCCAGACCGGCTGTATCCCGGATCAAAACATCCAGCCGTTCCCTCAAGCGGTCGTTCTCATCGCGGCTACCAACCAACTCCCCTTTCAATACATTTTCCCGGGCAATCGCATCCAAACGCCCATTTTCAGCCAATTCATATTTTTTTTTCGTCACACAAGACGTTGCGACAGACAATAAAATCAATCCGAAAAACAAACCCTTTTTCATCTTTTCCGTTTTTTCCCGAAAGGTAGTATTATTCATCAAAAACTCGGCCGCTCCGTTCATTTTTTTATTCAATAAAAGATACCACGCGAGGGGTAGCTATACACAAATACTCTTGACATTCAAGCATAAGACTAATTCTTTTCATCTGAATGCCTTATCCGTTTTATCGTATTTTATTAACAATTTTGCCAGACCGATTAATCGTCTACCAATTGGTAGACGATTCGGCAACAGTTGGTAGACGATAGTGACACAGTTGGTAGACGAAAGTGACCCAACTGTTAGACGATTAATGGATCTGCACAAAAACGACAGCTTATTCCTATGATCCGAAGAATAGATGCGGTTCTTTCCAGTAAGGGTATTTATTTTCTTTGCACGAACAAAAGATTAAACTAATGATAACGTTCGGAACACTAACTTTTCGATATTTTATTCCTTTCTTTATCACCATGTAAGTACAATTAAAACAAAAGTTATGAAAACAGAAGCAAAGAAAACAACAAATCTCGATGCACCCAAAAACTCCAGGCTGAGTCATCAAGAGCAGTGACATTTGTTGGAATTGAGATTATCTAAATAATACAGAGAGAAATTTTATTTGCATATTTTTATGAAATACATTATATCTATATCTATTATTCTACTTATCATTCTATTCTCCGGTTGTAATAAACAGTCCAAGTATGACTCAGAAGATAAAAACAAACTATATCTTATTGATTTTGAACAATGTATAAAAACAGAACAAGGGTTGAAAATATCAGAGATTGCAGACACAATAGAGTATCTGGAATTAAAGACACCAGATGATATTATTATCACTCATATTTCCGACATCAATCAGGTTGATGATTTCTTGATCATTGAATCAAATCACCAGGCCTACAAATTTACATGGGACGGAGAATTTGTCAAAAAAATAGGGCGTAATGGACAAGGTCCTGGTGAGTATTCCATGATTTTTAATATAAGTTCTGATCCCATAAAAAAAGAGATTATTCTCTCTGACTCTGGACAATTACTATTTTATGATTATGATGGCAATTTTCTTCGTAGAAAAAAATGGGGATCACTTTTTAATATCGCTTTTTCCAACTCTGTTTTATGGGTTAGTGAATTCGCTAATAATACGTATAAATATATTGCATTTGCTTTAAATGACATGGGAGATACTATCGTTTCTATTCCCAATCCTCTTTATGGGATAAAAAGTCGGGATGAAGGCACAGGAGGTTCCATAGCTAAAGGTCTAAAAATGTTTTATCGACATAACGGTTCACTCTATCTGAAAGGAAAAGAAGTCAATGATACCATTTATCAATTATCTGGGATAAACAAAACACCTTATGTGACTATCAATATGGGAAAATACAAATTACCTGTTGAATATGAAGCTTGGTATTCGTGGGATGACTTCAATAAACATGGGAGTCGTTATTGGGGAATACCTATTGTTGCTGAAGACAATCGCAACCTATACCTCACAGCACTCAGATACAGAGATATTGACGGAGACAATTATAGGTATAATGAAGAAAATTTCAGATATATTGTATATGACAAGGAAAAACGTAAAGGATTCGTTACCAAAAACAAAACAGATACTAAAATAACAGATGATATCTTGGGTGACCCTCCGATATGGCCTCGTTGGATTATGAACGATTATTATATGAATATAATCGAACCTTATGAATTATTAGATGAGATTAGAAATGGAGATTATACATTATCACCTGCATTCGAAAAACAATTATCAGGTTTTGAATATGGGACAAATCAGCTGATCGTGTTGTGTCGTAGAAAAAAATAAAAAAGACAGTCTAAAAACCCTTACAGGTTCTTTCAGACTGTCTTTTTCTATTCAAACAGAACGTTTTTACCACACTATTCCGTCCAGATATTGGAAATCACCTTATGTTCTGTATAAAGATTAATCTATTTTGACTCTATAAATTGATGAACGTGCCGTGATAAACAGTTCGTCTCCATGCTTTCCACCAATTGTAAGCGAAGAGGGACGTTCGGGAACAACGATTCTACGGATTTGCTTTCCTTCTTTATCGAAAACATATACATGACCGTCTGTTACATAAATATGACCGTTTTTATCCACTGTTGTACCAAATTCTCCTTGTTCTATAAAATGACGAAGATTAGAAAGCGTTCCGTTCGGAGCAACATCCAATCGAACGATTCGTCTTTCATATTCATCACTGGAGTAAAGCGGTTTACCCGGAATCGCTTCAATAACGGAAGAAGAACGTGCCAGGTCATAATGTTCAGGAATAATGGTTACCCCATCCGGTGCAACAAAACACTCTTCCGGTACATAAAGAGAGACCTCATCGAAGTCATGCATATCGCGCCAGCGATTAGAAGGGTATAAAGCCTTCGCCACGCGTTGTACAGATCCCATTTTTACCTTCGGTAATAAACGAATCGTTTCATCCGGACGATCGGGATCAACCGAATACACCCAGGTGGCAAAACCACTATTCCCCCATTTACTGAAGTTTGTTCCTTCCGCATCGGGCAAACGAGGAACCGTTTCCTGCTTACCGTCCACAAGATAGCCGGGCTGTGGATCATAACGGAAAACAACTAACAGATTATCTTGCGTATCAAATGCCAGAGAAAGCGGTTGCCAGGGATAATCAGCCAACAGAGATAATTTTTCGGTCTGCACATCCCATTTATAGATACGACGCATCCGTTGCTCACTGAAATAAACATTTCCTTTACTGTCACGGGCAGCACCTTCGGCAAATTCAAAACCGGTACCTAAGCGTTCTACCTTTCCAGATGTTGCAGCAAGTGGTGTTTTTCGGGGTTCATTACCTGTAATTTTAAGATAAGTAAACTCCCAGGGACGGACATCCTGTTCGGTATTGATATCATAAACAGTCAGATCGATCACAAACCGCATCTGACCAAAATTATGCGCATTGAAAAATTCTATATTTTTGCAATTCCAGGTACGAACGGCATAAGGGAAAGGAGTCACCAACCGGATTACCCGGAATAGGTAAAGATTGGCAAAAAGCATATTACTACATTCATCCAGTTCCAGTTCCAGACAATCCGGCCCTTCACGGGTTTCAATTTCAAATTGAAAAGCATATAACTTCCAGTTGGATACACGTTTAAAACGAGCTTCGTTCCGTACATGATGTTCTACCGACATCGCATAGATTTTCCCTTCGGTAGACGTATCACTGACGTAAATCCCGTTACTGCTGTATGAACTGGCAGTCCAGATATCCTTAAAGACACCTCCCCCGCCGTTTGTGATCCACAAACTCCAATATTGCGTATCCCATGCACGGTCTTTTCCTTGTTCGGTCACCGGATTAAAAGGACTACTAATCTGTGGAGTACGTCTGCCTCCCTGGTTTGACTGTTGCCCGGGCTGTGGACGTCTCATTGTACCATGTCCACCTACGAATTTAACGTCATTCATATAAGAAGATGCACCCGCCATCCATTTACATCCGACCGCCCGGTAATTATAGGCGCCGGTATTTAATCCGACACCGTTAACGATATTGGTTCCACCTTTCGGTGTTTCCAACAAAGGCTTGGGAGCACCAAAACCGCTGAAAGCCGGAGTACTCTCTTTCAATATAAGTTGGGTCGCTATCGGATTCAATCCGATCAGATTCGTGTTGGGTTTTAAGACAAGAGATTCGGAAATCACATACCATCCCTGCGGCAGATAAATATGTTCATATTCAGCTATTGCCCGAAGGAAGACCTCGGTATCATCTGTCTCGCCGTCACCCTTAGCTCCAAGATCGCGAATATTTACCCATGTTTCTACAGGAGGGAGTGGCCGAATATCATTTACTGGCAATGCAGGCATCGTTTTTAATATTTCCATATCGGCAACAGTTCTCATCTCCGGTTCCGCAGCCATATCTTCCATATGCAGACCATGTGTATACCGTTTTACCCGGTAAATAGGCGCTTCACCACGTGTTTCTTTCCCGCTTTTACGGTAATGAGCCAGAACAGGCACATTGCGGCAACTGATATTCAGTAAACTCAACTGATTAGCCTGATTATTCTCATTACTAACAATAACAGCCGCCTGTTTAATATTCTCAAACACACAATCCTCCATATAGATCTTATCTCCATAATTCGGATCGATATCAATCACCACCGGCACATTATTGGCATATAAACGAACGATTGTCAACCCTCCTTCCTGAGTACGAACAGCCGCTTTACGCTGTCCTTCGAAGTAGGTATTCACCATCATCATCTCCCAGGCGGGTGACGTTTTTGTCGTATAGATACCGTAATCTCCGCCAAAGAAACGAACATTCTCCATTTCATTACCGACATCAAATAATCCGGCTTTCCCTTTTCCGATATGAATATCGACATTGGAGACAAAGCTATGCTGGGCAAAATGCGTGCGAAGCGCGACAGCATACGGATTCCCGTCTTCAATCTTCAAATCGACGTTTGAAATGGCACTATAAAATGTTCCGGCACCCGCATCCCGAATCGGTTGACCTGGCTCGACAATACTTCCGGTAAACCAGAACATATAATTAGCCTTCCCTTTATCATCGGCTACTTCCTGTTGATAGCCCGGTGTATTCTTACCCAATACGATAACCGGTCGGTTCCGTCCATATCCGATCAAACGTACAGCCTGAGGAATATAAATCGTTTTACTGATCTTATAGGTACCTTCAGGTAGAAAGACGATGCCAAAATTAGCTTCTCTTTTCACCTGATTCAATGCTTGCTGTAAAGCATCACTCACATCTGTTTTTCCATCAGCCTTAATCCCGAAATTTTCAGGTGTAAAATAGATGGCTTCCGAATCGTTCGGTTTTTGTTTATAGACCGATTCTCCTTTAGAAATGGCTGCATTAACATAAGTCAGGCAACCTAACAGAAAAAACAGGACAACTATTATTTGTTGATTATATCTATTACGCATCTCTATTCCGTTTATTCGTTCCACTTATTCGGGATAAGTCCGTATCCCCTCGGTCGTTTGGGCAGGTCTGTCACAGGTTGAATCTCTCCCATATGAATACCATACAATCGTTTCGCTGATTCGATCATCGCTTCTACCTGATCGACATAAGGCAGATCCACGACATCCACAATACCGCAATTATAATTTTCACCATCCAATGTACGGCCTGTGGTCGACTGATCACACCATTGGAAATAAGCAGCACCAATTAAGGCCGGATGCGCATACCCATTTTCGACATAATACCGGTAAGCCACTCCCCTCTCCTTCTGATTATCCACTTGCCATAATGATTGCGCCATACCGCGGTCTGTTGTTCCGAAATGGAACTCACCGATGATCATTGGCAGGTCTGTCCGATTAGAGATATAGTCCATATACTCTTTACTTGGAGTAAGCGAATAACTATTAAAACTATATACATCATATACATCCTTACAGATATCCAGAATCTGATCAGCCGGAATAGTGGAATTACCCAATCGCAATCCAATATGCAAATGGTGCGGGTCATATTTTTCCAACGCTTTATCTACCGTCTCCAGATAGATACGAAGCGTATTATAGGCAAATTCTTTCCGTTTTTCCGGCGTATCGCCTGTTGCCAGGTGTTTATTTATTGCTCCTTTAAAATAGTCATCACCATGCTCCATAATCAGGTCGGCCAATCTAACCTCCTCGCCGAGCCATGCCGGCTCGTTCCCTGTAAACCAACCGATCAACCAAGGATTCTCTTTGTACGGAGTAACCTGTTTTTGAATTACTTCATCTATTTTCTGCGCAAAATCCGGTGCATAGACATTCGGCAGACCAAGGATACCTCCACCCGGATTGATTCCTCCTAACTGAAGCATAAATGGTTTTTCATTCTTATTGATAATATACCGATCCGACCAGTTCGCTATCGTATTAATCCCCCAAGCTTCCATACGCTTAATAGCCATATTGGCCCAACCCTCGATCCAGTTCTCCTGACCGTATCTTCTGGCCAGGTTCCAGTTGCCAAAAGAGGTATTATTCGATAAATGCCCCAACACTTTCGGAGGAATCTCTTTATAAACACCAGACCGTTGATCCAGCATTTTCACATCGGTACCACCTCCGGGACGAATACAGTCTACCGCAACGGATAAAAACAGATACCCTTCCGGATCGACAAACCACCAACGGCCGTCGATTTTCTTTACCCTGAAATAGCCCGTTCCGTTATCAATTCGCGCCTGTTTGTAACCGCCGAATCTGGAATAATTGAAATCACCGGGTTGGATTGTTTCCGCCTCTTTTTTCCAGGCTTGTTGCAATTCTTCCAAAGAAGAGACTTTACCGTCATAATTCCCAAGGTTCCATTGACCAAACTCATCAATCAGAGGTTCGGTTCCCAAATAGGCATCATTCGGTCCCGTTTCACTGAAACGAATCGAACGTATTTCAAGTGTTGGATCACCGATCGGAGCATGCATACGGATACCCACCCAGTCTACACCGGTTAATGGACCTCGTGCCGCATCCCCCAGATTATACCATCCCATATTAAACGGAATATTATTATACGAGGCAAGATCGTGTGATGGCCGGGGTTTTTCCCGATACAACCGCAAAGGAATACAAAGACGCGACCATGTACCGACCGCATAAGGCATTACCCGAAGTTCGTTATACCCCCAATCGGTATTGAAACCGATCTGGAACCGTTGTGGTGACGATGCACGCATTTCCAGCTCAAGATACTGGTACTTATCCCACGAATCGGAAGATTCCAATCCAAGGTCTTTCAAACTAAACTTTTGCCCTGCCACCTCATATTGGCTCTCAAAAGTAATTTTTAAAGGATTTTGTGGCGTCGGAGGCGCTGTTTGCTTTTTGCAACCGACAACACTACATAATAGCAGAAGGGCTATTAACAGAGTCTTAGTCATACGCATTTGTTTTTATCAAGTTAGTATCAATAAACATCAAGTCGTTTATTATCAGTAGAGTTTTCCGAACATTCGGGTTAGCGATAATCATCGGTTTACCTATTTACCGTCGGCAATTTAGTAAATAATTATCAATAAATACATCGATGTGCATATGACAAATACAAAGTTAATCCGGATCTCTTGTCCGAACATAAGAATAGAAAACAAAAACCACAACGTCCCTGTCGGTTTATTTAAAATATTTTGAACACTTTTCTGTTAGAGGTACCTCTAAATTGTTTTACACCTACCTCTAAACGGATTTAGAGGTACCTCTAAATTGTTTTAGACGTACCTCTAACAGAAAACAGAGGTAGGTATAACAAATAAAGGGACAGAATCTTACAGAAAAACAGTCTGAATCATGTTTTATCTCTATAGGATAGCGTAGAAAAAGTTCGCCGATTCTTCGAAAACCAAACGATGGAACAGGGCTACTGGATGACTATCAACACACATACCCCGGATAAGCAATTTTTACATGACTTACCCGGGGTAATTATTTTCCTTCTATGTACCTCACAAACCGAATCCGGCTTGGAGCAGGAATAGTATCTTTATAATGTTAATCTACCGGAGAGAAATCTTCTTTACCTACTCCGCAAAGCGGACAAACCCAATCGTCCGGAATATCTTCAAATGCTGTCCCTGGCATTATACCACTGTCCGGATCTCCTTCTGCCGGATTGTAGATGTATCCACATACATCGCATACATACTGTTTCATTTGTTCGAAAATTTAATGGTTCATACTTATTTATAAAACAATCGTTTCTTTGTTTTTGTTTCAGACGTTTAAAGAATACTTTGCATACCGATAAATTCATAATCCAAAATTGTTGAATCGGATTCAACACGGATGGGAACTGATTGAATGTCTTGCAGTCCTTTACCGTAATAGGATGAGTATAATATCGCTCTTAATTCGTTGATCGATTCGAGATCACCGGAGGCACACATCGCTCTTAGATAGAGTACATTCTCATCGTCGCCCGTCAGTAAGAAAAACTCTGTCAACGATTCATCAAAGACAAAAGGAACTTCTAAATAATAGGCTTCATTGCCGTTAAGATGAAATGGATGGAATTTATCAAAAGGTCTTCCCTCTTCGGTAAGCGTGTCGAACAGTGATTCTTTCTGATCCTTAAACGCATACCCGTTCAACTCGGAGACGTCCAGGTAGGTTGAATCATTCTTCCAAAGTCCGATCCAGTTATCTTCGTCATTGCTGGTGGCCACATGATAAATCGGTTGATAACTGTCAGGATAGATCAGAAATAATTGTGAACCTTTTAACAGTCTGTGATTTTCGGTTATTTCTGTTTGAACATTTTCCGGCAAATTCGTCTGCGGTGTATATTTGCAGGAGGAGCAGAAAAGAACAAAACAAATAATCGACAGAATAGGGATACTGTTTTTTAAGTTCATTTTTTAATGTTTTTCTCAGTATGAAATTTTGCTGCAATATACATACAAAAGCGAAAACATACGGTCATCACGTTCTGAAAAAAATCAGGAAAAGTACGGAATAAGCTTCGGTATAAAAATAATGAGTCCGACAACTGCAGCTATTATAGCTGTGAATAAGACTGCTGCTGCTGCTAAGTCTTTGATCTGTTTCATTTGATGGTGGTATTCGGGACAGATATAATCGCAAATAAGTTCTATGGCTGAGTTCATGGCCTCAGCGCTCAATACCATACCTATCACAACAGCAACAGCCACCCATTCGATGTTCGAGATATCGAGTAATAGGCCGGCAATAATGGCACAGATAGCCGCAAAACAATGAATCCAACTATTATGCTCCTGCTTGAATAGTAAACCGATACCATTGAAGGCATAACGAAAACTTTTTAATCGCTTGCGAAAAGAGAAGCTGTTGTTTTTCATATATTATTTATTCGCTGAACTGTAACAAAGATACAACTATATTCAACATAGAAATTGTTTCATTACGAAGAAAACAGATCAACAAAATCTTATTTTTTGAGTACGATCCTGCTATCTAACGGATAACGAAGTCCTGAAGAGGTGTTATAATAAGCTTCCATTGCTCCTATGCGGAGTTTGGCTCTGATCTTAACCGGGATCTGATTGTCATCATTACCCAACCAGATTTCAGCTGATTCTTTACTGGTCGTGAATGCTTCATCATAGATATCCACATAAAACAGACGGGTACTGTATTTGACATTTCCACGTTCCACAATTTGCTGGCCTTCGTAGCGATAACTTACATTAATCAAACTGCGCCCCATAGCCACCTGGAGTGGGAATTCTTGCCCTTGTTGCAGGTTCTCGACATCGAGGCCGCGTAAATGCACGGTAGTACCCAAAATATCATACAGACACTCCTGGGCATACATCATGGTATCGATTTTCACGGATGAAGCTGAACGGCGAAAAACGTGTGCCGAAGCATTTTTTTCTTTATAGGAAAAAGTAATATTCTCAATTTGATAATAGCCCCCTTCATTTGTTCGTTTCGAACTATAAAGCAGAAGCGGTTTCCCTAACGAGTAATAGTTGTCGATTGTATCACGCACTTTATAAAATGTTTCAGCAATTCCGGCAGTATTTATCCGGATACGATAATGCCATGCCGGTGAATTTTCATAAGTTGCCTGATTGATATTCAACTCTGCTTCACCAGCTTTAGGGGTTAACAACCCCCATTTATAATAGATATCATATTTGATGTATTCACCACTTTTAAACAAAGTAGTATGGGGGAGACATTGTGCATTTAGGCTTTGTATAAGTCCAGAAAAAACAAAGACAACTATGCATATCAATTGATTAAAACGGTAATCCCATCGCGCTGCCTGAGCTTCTTGATGATTGTTGTGATCTTCCTTCATCCCGATAATCTCTTTTCGGTTTTGTTGCTTCTTTTGGTTTATTTTTAGTGATATCAAGAGGTTTTTGTCTCTCGATAGGGGTGTCCAATACATTCCATGTCTCTTCCACCTGCCAGTTAAGAGGTATTTCAAAGAATTTAGGGTAATAATAAACCGTTTCCGGTTGTAATTTTTCCGCATAATTCCCAGTATCCCATTTCCCGTTCTTATTCGTATCCAGAATGATACGGGCATAATATTTATTCGGCTTCAGATCCAAAAAGAGGACTCCTCCGTCTTTTATCGGAGCTTTTCTGACTACGACATCATTGTTATCCAACAATTCAACCAAAGCGGTACTGTCTACTCCTATAATGTTGATATATAAATGTCCATACTCTTCCTCACTCTTTATTTTAAATGAACCGGAATATTTATTATTCCATTTTCCATACACACTGAAAATCGTTGCCGAATCGATCTCCAATTTGTATTCTTCATCATATTTCCAAGGGCGTAAGATGTAATATCTGAGCGCGTTAACCGAATCGTGATGTAACTCGAAATCAACTGTGTTCCATAACGTATCGACTTTCTGCTCCAGAAAGAGTTGTGTTTTCTCCAGTTCGAGTACCGGTTCATCGAAAGCGATAAATACCGTATCGTAGTTATTAACAGATCCGGAGGGTCTAATGTTCATACCCAATAAGCTGATTTCTTCGGGTTCATCTTTTTTTCCTCTTCTGCGTTCTGCATTACTGCGACGCATGACAAGCTGTAAAGTATCGGTTTGTGGTTGAAGAATATTTAAAGAATCACTTCGGGGATATGTTAATTCAACCTGTAGCGTATCCTGCGTCCAGACAGTTGAATCGGTGATCCAGAAATTGAGTGTAGCCATCTCATCTGCTGTCTGTACATAAAACCAACTACTGTCTGCCGGTTCGAAATTGAGAGGAACTGGAGTCGGTATTGTATCAAGTGGTGCATTAAAACGCAATATAAACATATTCTCCTGACTACGTTCCGGACGTAAGATATATTGCCGTGCAAACTTCTCTTTAAACAGGAAGAGCCGGATATCATCCGGCATAAAGCGTGTATACGCAACTGTTTGGATGGTATCTATCGTTAATGTATCCACCCAAGTCGTATCCTGACGTGTGGTAAACTCAAAAGTCGGCACAATCAGCGAATCACAGAAAGCAATATCTTCACCGGGTTGATCGAACAGATAATCGCGGTTTACATCATTAAGACCATAGATGCGGTATGTGCCGGGAGCAATATTCCGGATAGTGAATTGTCCACGGTCATTGGTGCGCGAAGTCCGGAGAAATGGTTCATTCGTAAATGCCGAATCTTCCAGATTTCGATGTAAACCGATTGTTATCCCCGGCATCGGTTCCAGGTTTTCCGCATTCAACAAAATACCCGAAACCTCCAAGGAGTCGATTACTTCTCCGGTAGAAAAAGCGAAAGTAAAATTCTCCAGGATGTTCTTTTCATTATTATCGGCAATAGAGTTCGTAAAATCCAAGGTATAGGTAGTCTTCTCCTGTAAGGTGTCTTTTAATTCAACAAGTATCTTTCGCCCGGAGGCACGAATAATCGGTAAACTTTTCTGAGGAGGGGTGACAATCACATTCTCGGAAGGTCTATCGAGTTGAATCAACTCGTCAAACATTATTTCAATCCGCGAATGAGTATAATTTGTCTGGTTAGGAGCCGGGGTACTGGACACAAATTTAGGAGGGGTCTCATCGTATGGTCCACCGTTGGGAGTACCTACGCTGGCACAGGAATATACGGCTAAAATCAACACGCCCATCAAACCTAATACACTATATCTGACCTTTTTATTTACCATTTAATTGTCTATTACTAAACGAATGGACAAAAATAGGGAAAAATCCTGTGATTCATCGTGAGATAAGCCTATTAATCGATCTTCGCATCCTAATTGTTCAGGAAGAAACGGGTATACACCGTTTTAAAAATCTGAAACCGATACGGCAATAGAGACATTTCTTTTTCTCACAATATTCGCGTTTCAATTGAATAAGCGCCTGCGTATCTCCTGCATTATGCACAGAAATACCGGCCTGTGTAAAGGTGGTTATAATACTGTTTCTCTCGGGCGGAATACTCTCCAACAGGCGGATAGCCCGGTCGCAGTACTCCGGACGGTTTTTCTTTCTTCCCCAACTGAAAAACATTGGGATAACGGTATTTATCAATAAAATATTCAGCATATTTTCACTGATCTTCTTTTCATTTTCCGGCGAGAAGTTTTTGAAATGATAATGTCTTTTCCAATAATCCGACGGATGTACACGAAAATAATCTTTGATCTCCCGGGGAGTAGAGGCTTCAAGAAGAGCTGAGAACAGGGTGTCGTGCTGCATCAGAATGGTTGCTAATTGTGCGATTTTGACGTGTGGGAAGTTGCCGGGACGAATCCGTAAGTTTTTGAATAGCGACTGTTCCAAAGGAGTTAAATTGAATTTTTTCCGAAGAAAACGATATTCACGTTGAAGCAAACGGTAATAATAACAATTTTCTTCATCCTCCAACAATCCGGCCTGACCGAACAATAAGGCTTCCACTTGCGAATGACTGTTTCGCTGCTTTAAAATACATCGTAAAGGTAAACTTCTGGCCAGCCATTCGAACGCATCACTATTTACTCCAAACCCGAAGTTTCGGGTTAATATGATGTAAAAGACTTCATTCCAATCATCACTATACTGCTCCAACAAATGAAAGATATCCTGCATTTTCCGTTCCAGACGTTCACTACGGAGTGCATCCAGCCAGCCAGATAAATAAAAAGAATCAATCTCTTTTATGACACTTAGACAAGGGATAGGTTTGTCTTGATGTAAAAGCCATTCGATATTGCGCCGGATAGTTTCGGAAACCGGTAATACGGCCTGTGGGATTTGTTCTCCGTTTGTGCGATACACCTCTGAATCGTCGTGTCCGGTTACATGAAGTATCACCGAATCATATGCTTTATTGATATCATGGTGGTGACGGTACCAATCCGATGCATTTTCATGTATTTCAATACATCCTGCCCAGATGGTATCGTTTATCTTGATCTTTGCATTAAAGAAATCGGGGCCGGCGTCTGTGTTGGGTAAACCTGGGTCGATCACTGTGAAAGGAATACCGAGCGTGGTCGTTAATTCCTGGGAAGGATAAAGTTTGTATTTCCAAACATAATGTAATAAACGTTCCATAATTCTTTCAGAGTTAAGATTCTTATACACAAATCTAATTCATTTTCTGTATATTTGCGGCATTCTTAGTTGATTATCTGGGATAAAACGATTCGAAATCAATAATTATATATGAAGATTGCATTAATAGGTTATGGTAAGATGGGCAAAACAATTGAACAGATTGCCGTGGATAGAGGACATGAAATAGTCTCAATCATAGATATTAATAATACAGACGACTTTCGTTCGGAAGCGTTTAAAAGTGCGGATGTAGCCATTGAATTCACTGTTCCTTCCACCGCTTTTGGGAACTATATGAGTTGTTTTGAGGCTGGTATTCCGGTTGTTTCGGGAACCACCGGATGGCTTGAACATCTGGAGGAAGTGAAACATATGTGTCGGCATGAGGGAAAAACATTCTTTTATGCTTCCAATTTTAGTATTGGCGCCAATATATTTTTTACTTTAAATAAGATGCTGGCTAAAATCATGAATAAATTCCCTTCTTATGATGTCAGTATAACCGAGACACATCATATACATAAGCTGGATGCCCCAAGTGGAACTGCAATCACTTTGGCAGAAGGTGTTATAGAAGAATTAGATCGGAAAAAGAACTGGGCGTTGGAGCATGCCGAAAGTAAAGACGATTTGCTGATCCATGCTGTTCGTGAAGGAGAAATTCCGGGCATTCATGAAGTCGTATATGAATCGACTGTTGATGAAATCAGCATCAAACATAACGCAAAAAGTCGTACCGGCCTTGCATTAGGAGCGATTGTTGCTGCCGAATTCACAGCTGGAAAAAAGGGCTTTCTAACTATGGAAGATCTGTTTAAGTTTTAATACAACGTAATTTATGAAGAAGATAGAGAAAAAACAGTGGATTAAATTCAGTATTGCCGCCATCCTTTATATCCTTTTTTCCATATGGATGCAAAATCTGTGGCTGTTACTGGGAGTCATTGTCTTGGTAGATATATTCCTGACTAAATATATCCCTTGGGGAGCTTGGAAACGTTCAAAGAACCCACAGGTAAAACATGTATTGGAATGGGTTGATGATATTCTTTTTGCATTAATTGCAGTCTATCTGATCAACATTTTTGTTTTTCAGAATTATCAGATACCTAGTTCCTCTTTAGAGAAAACGTTATTGGTGGGCGACTATCTTTTTGTAAGTAAATTGAGTTATGGTCCGCGTGTACCGAATACCCCTCTATCTTTTCCACTGGTACAAAACACATTGCCCCTACTGAATACCAAATCCTATTTGGAATGGCCTCTATGGGACTATAAACGGGTAAAAGGAACCGGACAAATCAAACGGAATGATATCGTCGTGTTTAATTTTCCTGCCGGAGATACGATCGCCTTATATCAGCAGAATCCCGACTATTATACATGGTGTTATATGTACGGACGTGAACGGATTCATTTGGACAAGGCCACTTTTGGCGAAGTGATGTATCGACCGGTAGATAAGCGGGAGAATTATGTCAAACGTTGTATCGGAATGCCTGGGGATACTCTACAGATTATCGAGAATCAGGTATATATCGATGGACAACCAGCCATAAATCCTGAAACAATGCAGTTGAATTATTATGTAGAGACAGATGGTTCGCCATTGACGGAAGAGCAGTTCCGTTTATTAAATATCAGTAAAGAAGACCGTCTTATTGAATCAGACCCTGACGTACTTGCCTATTTTGGTTTCGAACAAAATGTACATCGACAATACAATCCGGTATACCACATTCCTTTAACCCAGGAGGCTTTGGCTATTGTTCAGAAACTACCTATTGTTCGTAAAGTCGTGATATCGTCGGATGCCATTTATCGAAGTTTCTATTATCCGATAGGTTATAAAACCGGATGGGATCGTGATAATTACGGACCGATATGGATTCCAAAGAAAGGGGCTACGATTGAACTGAATGAATTTAATTTGGCTGTCTATGCGCGTTGTATCAAAAATTATGAGAACAATGCCTTGGAGATAAAGAATGGAACCGTATATATTAACGGGCAAGCGGAAACAACTTATACCTTTAAATACGATTATTATTTTATGATGGGTGATAACCGTCATAAAAGTGCGGATAGCCGTTCCTGGGGATTTGTGCCGGAAGACCATGTCGTCGGGAAACCGATTCTAATCTGGCTCTCTTTAGACAAAGACCGTGGTCTGTTTGACGGAAAGATCCGCTGGAACCGTATGTTTCGTATGGTACATACTGATTAATGAATGATAAACAAAAGATATTACACCTGTGGAAATGGCCGGCAATAATACTGCTGGTAATCGGCTGTGTTATGCTTATTCGTCATTGCTGCATCGGCTCTTACCGGATATCCACCGAATCGATGGAAGAGGCATTACACAAAGGTGATTATGTGTTGGTCAATAAACTTTCCTTGCCGGATAACCCGGGTCGGAACAGAGTGGTGCTTTTCCGGAGTCCGTTGAGTCAGGATGCCGTTAAAAGACCGTTGTTTGTCAGCCGATGTATCGGTTTGCCCGGTGATACAATCCGGATTAGTCCGAGAGGGTATCAGGTCAACGGCAAACCGATCCCCCGTTCCCCTTTATCACTGAATACATTTTACATTAAACGATCCGACAGAGAGCAACTGGAGAAAATAATGAGCCAGTTGGAAATCACTCAAAAGAAAATGAATCAGATACCTTATGGGTATACGTTTACCTTAACAACTTTTGAGGAGTATCTGATTCGCGAAGAGTTACCCGAAGGTCTGGATATGGAATTGGTGGAAGATCAGTCGGAGGCTTATTCGTTGGTTGTTCCTCAAAAAGGTAAACCTTATCGATTAAATGAAGCTGCACTTATCGCTTGTCGTGAGATCATTCTGGCAGAAACAAACGGCAAAGCTGTTTTCAAAGACGGCCTACTGTATATAAACAACAAAGAAATGCCTTATTTCCTGTTTGAACAGGACTATTATTGGTTGTTGTCGGATAATCCGAATGAAGCGATAGACTCCAGGCAATTGGGGTTTGTTCCTGAAGATTTAATTGTAGGGAACGTCTGGTTTTGCTGGTACAGTAAAGATAAGAAAAATCAGTTTAAATTTGTTTATTAAATGGCTGATCCGGTCTATCTTTCTACGGCTTACCTGGCGCCTATACAGTATTATTCCAAACTGTTTCATTTTACGGAGATCCGGATAGAAACGGCTGAAAATTATCTGAAACAGACCTATCGCAACCGGTGTACAATCGCAGCGGCAAACGGATCATTATCTTTGTCTATACCTATTGTCAAACCAGATACACCCAAATGCCTCACCAAAGACATCCGTATTTCGGAGCATGGCAATTGGAGGCATCTTCATTGGAATGCATTGGTATCGGCCTACCAGACGACTCCTTTTTTTGAATATTACGAAGAAGAGTTCGCCCCTTTCTACGAAAAAAAACAGGATTTCCTTTTTGATTTTAATGAGGAGTTACGGATCGTTATTTGTCGTTTACTGGATATTCAGCCGGATGTAGTTTACACCAAAGAGTACCAGCCGGATGTCCCGAATGATTACCGCGAAGGAATCCGTCCGAAACATCCGATTGAAGACAGTACGTTTGTTTTAAAACCCTACTATCAGGTGTTTGCCGGCAAACATGGTTTTATACCCCATTTGAGTATAGTCGATCTGCTTTTTAATATGGGACCCGAAAGCCTACTTGTTCTTCGGGATTCCATCAAAAAGGAGGTTTAATGTTCTCCGTAAACTCGTCCTACGATCCATGCCCAGAGATTAGCAACTAATTTAGCCGCGTCGTTGTTAATACTGCCGTTTGTGCTGGTTAAATATTCTCCATTGGTACTTCCATTACTTCCTAAAGCAAATATTCCGATATCTCCGCAATAAACAACATTCCGGTTGAAGTCTATCCCTAATAAAATATCAGTCGATGCATTTTTTTTCTCCCGTAACAATAGCGGTGTAATAGGGTTAGAGGTGATCGTACTGTATGAGAGTTTTATCCCTGCACTGTTGTCATACCGTCTAAATTTGAAACTGGCACCTATTGGAGACCCGGAGGAAAAAGGGCCGTCGTTTGTAAAATAACTCAAATCAGCATTACTGTTTAAATAATAATAGAGAATATTCGGAAGAGCATAATTCCAATCAATATTAACTCCATTCACTATACCCAGTTTTCCTAACATCTCATTCTGATTTATACTACCATAATATCCGACAAAAAGAACTTTGTTCGGATACAGGGTTAACCAGTCATAAATCATAGTCGAATATTTATCGTCAAGCTGTGTCCCTGCAGGATTTAGAAAAATAACATCATAAGGTTCCAAATCCTCTTTTTTTTGAAGATGCGATTGTGAATTTGAACCATAGAAGAGAAACCCTTTTGTTTTTACTGTACCGTTCGGGCCAAAATTACTCGTATTTTTAAGGATATGGGATAATCCTTGTGATAACACATCTACATTTCCACTATTGTTCCCTAAACTGCCCTCGCTTAAATTCCAGGATAAAACACGAATATACCCTTTTTCCGTGTTTCCTCCCCCACTCTCTTCCGGCAGTTGTTCCAATAAAACATCCACCGTAATCCGGCTTGTTTTTATCCGTATTTTACTTTCCGGATTAGGGCCTCCTGATGGGTAATTATTGCGTGTTTCTATATGTATCTGATTTGCGTGACGATCGAATGTTACACTAAAATGGGCATCATTGGAGATGGTTGTAATTTCACCGGCTTCTTCTCCCTGGCTATTCACCCAATACAACGAATAGTCGTCGATGTTTGTGGTGAGTTGAATATTATCCGATGTACCGCTGTTCCCTTTTAGCTGCAAATGGCGGGTGGAGACCCCTAAAAAGAAACGGCCACTCCATTCCACATAGGTTTCATACTCTTCCCATTCGATCAACTCAACTTCCATAAAAGCGTCAGCAGATAAGGAGGCAGCTTCAGGTGTCGGATAACCCGGTCCGTAAATTTTTTTCACCCTGATCTGGTAATGGTAGTTACGCAGGATTTGTCCGATCTGTTCTTTACCGAGATTCAGGCGGTAATAGCGGGTGTTGTTGTTGTATTCTCCTCCGATAACGATGCAGCTGGCCTCTGTGACATACGCCTCCTGAGTTACAGGGAATCCGATTGATTCGGGCAAATACAGTGTCGCTGTATGAGCTTGATTGACTGTCTTCGCATTTGTATTTGTCAAACTATTTGATGGGACGCTGGGAGCAGTCACTTTTCCTTGCGTAACATTTGCAGGAGTCGGTATCATTTGTATCGTCTGAGAGACCCGAAACGCCTGAACCGTTTGTAACGTAAATGTCTGGGCAACATCTGTTGTATGTATATCAACCCGGGCGATAGCACGCAACACCTCTATACTCTGTTGCGATTCAATGGCTGATTGCGTAATACCGTCAGGAAGGCTCATTTCTCCCCACATCGGGAAATGGGTATATATACCCGCAGCAGGATAGGTTTTAGTTAATAATGCGACAAGTTCATTTTTAGATATATTCAGATTGAAGTTCAACTGTTCGATCTCTTCTTCAGCATTGGCTATGAGTACAATTTCTGACGGCGTTGTTGTTTCGTAGAGAATAGCCTGAAAACTCGTTTTATTATTTTGCGTGGAGAGTTTTTTTCCGGAAGTGATGTATTTGTACTGATTATTCTCAAAAACAAACAAAACGACATCTTGAATACTTGTTTCATCGCTTTTTGTCTGCAGGTCTGAGACCGAAGAGAATAGACTCATTTCAGCAATAAATTTTTCACGATTATTTCCGTTGGGAATAATCTCGTTTTCCTCAAAAGAACAGCTACAAAACAGTAAAAAAATAGCAGTTATGTATATTATACGTTTCATTCGACGTAATCAATGTGTCCATACATTATCCAATGGAACTCTATTCCACAGATCGGTTTTATTGTTCAACCTCCTCGGTGATTTCCCAACCATTGACTTTAATACTTACAGGCGTGTTTGTTTCGTTAAAGATGAATTCAATCGTAAACGTATGATTCGTATTGAAATCAAGCGCTTTAAATCGGTTGATTAACTCTTCGATTAAATCAGCCTGGTAGATTGCCGTTCTGTTGTTGTCAGTATAGATTGTAAAATCAGCATTTGAAGTATTTCTGAGTTTGACTAATGTGAAGCTTCCTGTTATGATATGATCAGGGGCTGAGCTATCGGTATTCTCCGGGAAATAACTTAATAATCGGTCATGCACATATGTATTATTGAAGTAATAGATATTACTCAATCGACGGATCAAAAAAGAAGGTTGCTTTTCTTTTTCTATGCCATTGAGAATAATGTGGATGTCGGTTGAAAATTTCTCTAAAGTCATCTCAAGAACCTGTTGATGGTCTAATCCTATTTGTGTTAGAGGAGTCGCACCGTAAAACAGTTTACTTAACCGATTTGGAACGAGATCATTTTCATTGGCTTTGACCTGCATTGTCGTATTGTATATCCGGCTTTTTTGTTTTTCGCAAGCCGAAATATGATACTGATCTTCATCTAAATTGCCCCATACCACAAATTGATAGACTCCGGGATCTTCCAGTAGAATATCCATCACTAATTCATTGGATTCAATAGAAAGATTCTTATCGATTCGGTTCATCAGAAGACCTTCCTGGTCAAAAATGAAAACAGACAACGAATTGACCCTTTCTGTTTGAGCGGCCTGAGTAATCGGATCGATATAATGATATGGGTCGTAATGAATCTTCAATTGTACATTGAAATCGCATGGAGACAGATCGTCATTTATACAACTTTGCACAAAAAAAGTGATCACACCTAAAAGGAATATGTGGATACTATCCAATAACTTTTTCATTCTGTCAAAAGGGGTTAAATCAAAGTCTTATATGAGCAGACTTTCCTTGCTCATATAAGACTTTAATCGTTGAAGCACTATGCTTCTGTATTCTCTTCCGCTGTTTCTTCCCAATCCGACACGGTAATTTCCGCACCTACGTAACCATCCGTAGCGACTGCGTTCCCACTATCCCAATCGTCTGTTGGAAATCCCGGCATCATAAGCGATTTAAGCGATATTTTATAATATTTATTCCGATAAACATTATAAGGGGCATAAGGAGCCGTCTCATTCCGTCCGACAAAGACGTGGAAATAACATTTCCCATTATCATATGTACGCACTTCGCTTTCCTTTAATACCGGAAAATCAGGTGCACCTGCCTCTGCAAGATCAAAGAATTTTTCGGCCACATCTTCATCTTTAAAATAGAAGAACTTATCCGCTTGCGTTTGTATGGCATAAAACGTCGTCCCGGAAGGATCTGAAAAGCTCGCTTCCGTAAAATCTGTTCTTTGTGTAGCAGTTGACGGATCAGCGCATGTCAAAACTTTGGTCGGGGTGAAAACACCCTGAATACTAACAAAGGTGGTATTCTTTACGAGATTATGATTCACCACATCAAAGCAGTTTTCCGTTGCATACGCATGGTTGAGCGGAGTAGAGCCATATTCATTCACATTGACATCAGTCGGCGGTGCAAAATAATTAGTTGCTGCATACGTATCCCAATTCGGATCTTTATACACACCTGCATTTTCATACGGCAACAGATAAATGGATTTATTAATATTTCTCCAGCCCCATGTCAGTGCATCCGATAAAGTACCCCCTCCTCCATAAGTGGTATAGGTCTGCATTTTCTGAATAGACGCTTTAGCGACCACACGGTCGACCGTAATTTGAACATAGTCGTTTATCGCTGCCAATGCATTCGCTTCCGTATCATGGAATTTATCACTTGTAGTCACAGCCGGAGGTTCGTTGTTAAACATCATAAAATCGTCTCCGGCAAAATCAGCAAAAGCCAAAACGGCTAAATCCTGACCAGTTCCTCCACCAAAAGCCGCTATGCCATTCGTTGATATAAGCGTTTTGGCCTCAGCTGTCAGATTAACACCTACATATATATATTTATCCGTTTGTTTACTGACTTTGATCGCTTTAGTTGTTTTGTATAGTTTATCATCTTCATCATATACCAGATCTGTTCCTGTTGAAAATGATTGGCTAACGGATTTGCTCGGGTCAGCAGCGTCATATACATATACATCCAGGGTGTTTATTACAAATTCATTATCAGGAGTTGCCCGTGTTGTTTTTGAAGACATCGACGGTAATTTAATTGCCAGAGAAGTAAATACATCTTCATTGGTTTGCAAATTGTTGTCTTTTTTAAATGGGGCCTCTTCAGACTGACAACTAAACATTAAAACAGTTGCAAAAACGGTTAGTTTTACACTAAATTTTTTCTTCATAATCGTGATGTTTTATTGATTAAATTCAAAAAGTAAAAACAGATCTCACGCTTGAGACTTGCGCAGTTTGTCCTTTATATCAGGAACAAAAGTAAATGTTAGTTTCTTTTATCACTTCTTTTTTGAGGGTGAAATGAGGTTGAAGAACAGTCACAAAACCGCTATTTTCAAAAGTGAATAACGCAAAGGTTTTAAATATCGAATTTCTCTGTTTTGTCAATAGTTCGATTGACATTTTAAGGTTGCCGGGGATATTTTTTTTATATTTTCAGTAAAAAACGAATTGAAAAACAGGGCTTGTTGTTTTAGGACCTTTACATGAATAAAATGTGAACGCGATATAACGATTTATCTTCAGATATTGTAAGAATTGAAGGTTTTCCGAAGACCAAATCCCACAGGGATTTAATATGCATAACCCCGGGTGAAGAGGAGCGTAGCAGATCGACCCGGGGTATATAATGAGTGTAACAAACGAACGCCGAAGGTGTTCAATCATCTGCGGTTCAACACCTATCGGCGTTGATTGGAGAGTAGTATATATTCACCCCGGGTCGATCCGCTACGCTCCTCTTCACCCGGGGTTATGCACATTTAACGCCTGTGGCGTTCGCCTTCACTATCTTCACATATTCTTCCATTCGAAACCCATTACTTATAACTCTCTTTAATAAAAAGAAAAACAAATATACTTTTCGGGAAAAACAATTCAATAAAAATGTCTAAATTCGCAAGAGATCAAAATATCATTTTGACACCAAACAGAAATTACATTTAACACAAATCACAAAAAACACCCTTTCCACTAACTCACAGTTTGTCTATTTTCGGGAAAATAGAAGATAGTTTTAAACCTTTCAAGCAAAAAACGGGCTGTTTTGGGGATACGAATGTCGCCTTTTCAAAAAATGATCTGAATGATAACAACAAATCATGCAGATGACTTTAGCGAACTGTCTGCATAATTTAAAAAATCATTACGATAACTCGTCCAAGTGATCGTAATCATTTGAAAACAGGGCATAAAAACAGGTTGTTTTTTTTCCAGAATCACTCTTTTTACAGATCAACAAAAACAGATCTTAGAAGATGAAAATCAAAACATCACCTTAAAATAAACCCTCAAATCCAGACGTTATTTCTGAACAGAACTGTAGTTAGTCCCAAATAGGCGACTGTCAAAGGGGATAAATTGACAGATTGTTAAAACTGACAAATTGTAACTTAGCAAGAGTGAATACGACTCAATGAGAGTCATTTGTAAAAAATCGGCAGAATATCCCTTTCCGATTATGAAGTAGAAGAATCTGGCGTTTTTTTGATCTGAAGAAGTAAAAAGAGTAAACCCGGCAAAAGGAATATCCCGGCAGCTATCAATAAGGCTGTCTGTAGCGAGTAGGCATCATTCAACCAACCGATAAACGGAGCGATAGCTGCAAAAATCAATCGGATGATGAAGTTGCGTATGGAGAGTACTGTCGCCCGCATTTCAGAAAAAGTAATCTGATTGATATACCCTTTTAAAATAGGCGTAGCAAATCCCCGGCAGATATAAAAGAGAAACAGAATAAAGAGGCCGGTATACGACAGGTTGAATGCTAATGCGACGTATCCACTGACAATGACCAGTAAAATGAATGTATACATCTTATTGATCCCCCAATAACGTTCGATGCGATCTGAATAAAGCGCAGCTATGCCTACGGTCAGGTTCAAGACAGTCCATATAATCCCGTAATACGAGATGGGCGTCTCTAAATAGATCAAAACAGGCTGTACGAACCAGGCCATCGTCAACGTAGCTGCACCAATGACCCCGGAAAACAGAATATTGTAACACAACTGTTTATTGGTAATCAATGCATATTTGATAATTTTCAGTATTTCCGAAACCGGACTCTGGGATTCTACTTTGCAATTGAACTCTTTCAGGATAAGAGCCGCCGGAATTCCGGTAAATGCCACTAACGCCTGTGCATAAAACGGGAATCGCAGCGAATAGACCGCTAAAAATCCGCCGAATATGCCGGCAAAAGCCTCCGCAAAATTACCAATCATCGTGATTCTTCCTTCATAACGGAGGTACAAATGCTCTTTCTTGTAATGCGCTGTTGTATCGTAAAGAAGGGCAGAGTCGGCCCCATTCACCAATGTCTGTCCGATCCCCAGTAGAATTTCGGCCACCAGAAACGCTTCAAAAACAGAAGTAAAAGAGTAACAGAGATATCCTGTAAAAAACAACAGACAGCCCGACACCAGACATCTCTTCCGCCCCCATACATCGGCCAGATAACCGGAAGGAATCTCCAAAACAACAGCAGTCACAGAATAGACGCTTTTAAGAATAAAAATATCCTGCAACCCCAAGCCATACTCGCCGTAAAAGAGTACAATCACCGGCATAACCAGGCTGAACCATTTCGATAATTTGATGATATAAAGCGCCAGAATATTTCGTTGCATAGCAAATGGCTGATATTAGAATCAGCTGGAAATAATTCGGTAAAGATAATCAAAAAAGAGCGTCGAGTGCATTTACGACTTGCCCCCGAACCGGTTAAATGAAGTTTCACACTCTACGAAAAACAAGATTTCCCGTAACTCCAAAGAGAGAGAGAAAGTAAAGAGTTATTAAAAAAAAGTCGTTACTTTGCGACAGATTTAAACAAGTTGCTTCAAATAAAAACGAATTATTAACTAAAAGAATTTGCCTACAGCCATGATGTGGAATGATACGATTGAGAGTATGAACCGTGAGGATATGCGGAAGTTGCAAACCTACAGATTGAAAAATATCGTAGAACATGCGTATCACAACTCTCCTTTTTATCGAAAAAAGATGCAGGAAATGGATTTAACTCCCGCTGATATTCAATCAATTGACGACATTATAAAACTACCTTTTACCGTCAAGCAAGATTTGCGGGATAATTATCCTTTTGGGTTAATGGCTGTGCCGATGTCGGAGATTGTCCGCTTACACGCCTCTTCAGGTACAACGGGGAAACCGATTGTTGTGGGTTATACGCGTAAAGATTTGTCAACATGGTCTGAAGTCGTTGCCCGCTGCTTGATGGCTTATGGAGTGACAAAAAATGATATTACACAAGTGTCATACGGATATGGACTGTTTACCGGCGGCTTGGGTGCACATGCCGGGACTGAAACTCTTGGCGGAACAGTTATACCGATGAGTAGCGGGAATACCGAAAAGCAGATCCAGCTGATGCACGACTTTGGCGCTACGATACTTTGCTGTACGCCTTCTTATGCTCTGTTTTTGGCTGAAACGATCCATGCGTCAAATATCCCGCTGGAAGAGTTCAAATTGCGCATAGGGGTGTTCGGAGCTGAACCCTGGACAGAGAATATGCGAAAGGAACTTGAAGAGAAATTGCATATTAAAGCATTTGACATCTATGGTTTGACAGAGATCTGCGGACCGGGAGTCGGCGGAGAGTGTGAATGTCAAAACGGAACACATCTTTGGGAAGATCACTTCTTCCCGGAGATTGTCGATCCGGTCACCTTAAAACCGGTATCCCCGGGAGAGCCCGGAGAGTTGGTCTTTACGACACTGACCAAAGAGGGAATGCCGATGCTCAGGTATCGCACACGGGATTTGACAACACTGCATTATGAAAAATGTGACTGTGGGCGTACTGCCGTGCGTATGAGCCGTATCCTGGGACGTAGTGATGATATGTTGATTATTCGTGGGGTTAATGTATTCCCGTCACAGGTCGAATCGGTCATTTTGGAACTGCCGGAATTCGAACCTCACTATTTTATAACAGTCGACCGGGTGAATAATACCGATACGTTCCAGATACAGGTCGAACTTCGTCCGGAATATTATTCGGATGAGATGAATAAAATGTTAACTTTACGCAAAAAAATAGCTGCACGTATGCAGAGCGTGATCGGTATTCAACCGGATATTAAAATTGTTGAACCGCGTAGCATTGAGCGTAGCCAAGGCAAAGCGAAACATGTGCAGGATAATCGTAAACTTGTCTGAAAAGACAGATAGAAGTTAGAAGCTGGAAGATAGAAGTTGGAAAAATTTCACCTGTCAGTGATGGCAAGTTGTCTTCTGTATTCATAATTCATAATTAATCATTCATCATTAATAAACCCATGTTAGTAAAACAGTTATCTATTTTTCTGGAAAATAAAAAAGGGCGCTTCACGGAAGTGGCCAAAATATTAGGAGAGGCAGGAGTGAATATGACCGCATTTACCGTTTCGGAAAATTCGGATTTCGGGATACTTCGCCTGATTGTTTCGGATACGGATAAGGCGATAGCCGAACTTCGTGATAAATTGTATGGCGTAAGTGTAACGGACGTGGTCTGTCTTCGCTGTCCCAATCAGCCGGGAGCATTGGCCAAGGCGATGGAGATTATTACAAACGCCGGTATATTCGTGGAGTATATGTATGCTTTTTCGGAAGGAGAAACAGCAAATATTATCATTCGTCCGGACAATATCGAGAAGTGTGTAGACGTTTTAAAAGCAAATAAGCTGGAATTATTAGCCGCCAGCGATTTGTATAAGTTGTAAATATTAACGTTTTGTGTTTCGTTTATTTGCAGAGATACATTAACTTTGCACGCTAAAAGTATTCCAAAATGAAGAAGGTTGTATTTTTGATGATGATGACGGTTTTATTTTCTTCTTGCGGGGAGTTTAATAAACTATTGAAGAGTACTGATTATGAGTTGAAATATTCGTATGCCAAGAAATATTTCAATGAAAAGAAATATACAAAATCGGCCACTATCTTAGAAGAGTTGGTACCGATATTCAGAGGGTCTTCTTTTGCAGAAGAGTCCCTTTATCTATTGGCACAAAGTTATTACGGACAACGGGATTATCAGACGGCTTCACAATATTTTGAAACCTATTATACGACTTATCCCCGTGGCGAGTATACCGAATTGGCTCGTTTCTATTCCGGATACGGGCTGTTTCTGGATTCTCCTGATCCGCGTTTAGATCAGGCGTTGACTCTTCGGGCAATAACTCAGCTGCAGCTTTATCTGGAATATTATCCGCAAAGCGAGCGGGCTCCGGAAGCACAGAATATCATGTTTGAACTGCAGGAGAAACTGGCTTACAAAGAATATCTGGCGGCTCGGTTGTATTTTAACTTAGGGACTTATCTGGGAAACAACTATCAGGCTTCTGTCATTACGGCTCAGAATGCGTTAAGGGATTACCCCTATTCCCGGTATCGGGAAGACCTGATGTTTCTGGTGATGCGATCTAAATATGAAATGTCTCTGGCCAGTATCGAAGAACGATTGCAAGGACGTTATCGGGATGTGGTCGATGAGTATTATAATTACATGAATGAATATCCTGAGGGGAAATACACCCGGCAGGTAAAAAGATATTTTGATTACGTGAATCAGCGAATTAATGATGGGTATTAATGCATTTAAATCAATAAACGGAATATATGGATTATAGAAAAACGAACGCTCCGGCGAATACGGTGACGCGCGACATGATGAAAATGTCGGAAGATACAGGGAATATCTACGAAACCGTAATGATCGTTGGCAAACGTGCGAATCAGATCAGCGTGGAAATGAAACAGGATCTGGAAAAGAAATTACAGGAATTTGCTTCATACAATGATAATCTGGAAGAGGTGTTCGAAAACAGAGAACAGATAGAGATCTCCCGTTATTACGAAAAGCTTCCAAAATCGACATTGATTGCCACACAGGAATACCTGGAAGGTAAAGTGTATCATAAAAATCCGGTGAAGGATAAAAACAACTTCTAAATTCGATTAACAACAGTGGCAATACGCGAAAAGATGTATTGCCACTACTGTTAATTGTTAACTTGATCATATCATGTTACAACGTATTCAGACAATTTATTTACTTATTATAGTAGCATTAACCACGATTACTCTTTTTTTACCTTTAGCGGTCATTAGCGAAGGAGATCAGTTTTATACATTTGACGCTACCGGATTGAGCACTTCTGTAGGAGAAAAAGAGTTACTGTTCCCAACATGGGGACTTTTCGGCCTGACAGCCATTATTGCGCTAATTGCTTTAGCGACTATCTTTTTATATAAAAAACGGGTACTTCAAATCCGGCTGTGTGTGTTCAACGCCATATTAATGCTTGGTTATTATGGACTGTTCGCCTTTTTTGCCTGGAGAATAACCGGACAAATGGAAGAACCATCGTTCATGGTACGCATAACACTTTCATTCCCGCTGATCAGTTTGATCCTGAATTACCTGGCGATCCGCAACATTGGTGCTGATGAGACATTGGTGCGCTCGCTCGACCGTTTAAGATAACAGACGGATTCACCTATTGGCCATATCCGGATCAGGAATATGCAGCTTTTTCTCTCTCTTTTACATCTTATATAATAATTACTATCTGAGCAGCAACGTTAAAGTATATGTAAATATTGCGAAATATGATAGTAAATAGTTATATTTGTATACGAACAACAAAATGTGTGAGTTGTTTTATGCTTCAAGGGTTAAACCCTAATATAAAAG
The DNA here is from genome assembly GCF_029893105.1 of Parabacteroides sp. PF5-9. GTDB lineage: Bacteria > Bacteroidota > Bacteroidia > Bacteroidales > Tannerellaceae > JARXWG01. The sequence continues at coordinate 97,860 of NZ_JARXWG010000010.1, forward strand.
AATAGTCTAAGTAAGCGAAGAACTAATTTAAAGTAGAGGAGAAACGAAAATGAAACCCATGAAATTAACATCCTTGTTATTAATGATGCTTCTGGTTGCTTTTAACGCAGCAGCTCAGGGGGAATTCTTTGATGATGTGTATTTCTCTTCAAGTAAAAAGAATCAAAAAGAAAAAGTTGAAGAGAAAAAGGTGATACAACCCACAACGCAAACGACTGTTATTGCCAAAGCAACCTCGTCTTCAGATGGAGTAAGGGATGTGGATGAATACAATCGTCGGTATACGGGAGTAGAAGTTGAAGAGCCTTATTATTATGAGGAAGACGAATCTGTACTCGTACAGAGTGAAAGACGTTCAGACAATGAATATACCGAACGTATTATCCGATATCATTCACCCAGTAAAATATCGATCGTAGGCGCTGATCAGGTGGATCTGTATATGAGTAACGGTTATTATGGATATGGATATGATACCGATTATTCAAACGGCAATGCTAATGTAAGTTTTAATATCAATATAGGTAATGGATGGGGAGGATACCATGGATGGTACGATCCTTGGTTCTATGGATATAATCCTTGGTGGACTTACTCTTCCTGGTCCTGGAGTCCTTATTGGAGTTATGGTTTTGGCTGGGGCGGTTTTTATACCGGCTGGCATAGCCCTTATTACTCTTCCTGGTATGGCCCGTCATGGGGTTGGGGAGGTAGCTACTGGGGTGGAGGCTACTGGGGTCACCATCACCACAATTACTATTCTTCCGGTTATTACCGGAATCCGGGAAACCATTATGTCAATGGACGTGCATCGGCATCACGTAGTTATGCCAATGGTAGCAGAGTCGGTACAAGTACCGGCAGTAGTGGTGGACGTGCTACGGTAGGCAGAGGAACCAGTTCTTCTTCACTTCGAGGCGATAATGCATCAACAACGGGAAGAGGACAATCTACAACCGGAACAGCTGGAGGTAGAAGATCTACAGATAGTGCAGTCACTACAGGAAGTCGTAGCAACAGATCTTCCAGCGAAGCGACAACCAGTCGTTCGACAACGACATCCGGCAGCAGAAACAATAGTTCGGGAACAAGTGTTAATTCTTCGTCTTCCCGTACACGAGTTTCGACCAGCAGATCGTCGGCTACAGGTTCCTCTTCACGTCAATCTGTATCAACCCCACGTTCATCCAACAACTCTTCATCTTCATCAAGAAGTTACTCTACCCCTACTCCGAGAACAAATAACAACAGTTCTTTCTCTACCGGCAGCAGTAGCCGCTCAAGTAGCAGTGGAAGTTTCAGTTCAGGAGGCAGTAGCAGCAGCCGTTCAAGCGGCAGCAGCAGTGGAGGCGGAAGCCGCTCAAGCGGTGGTCGTCGGTAACAACAATTGAGAGAATGAATTTGTTAGGTTGAATAAAATACAGCAAGATGAGAAAAACATGTATAGCAATAGCAGCGCTGGCACTATGTGGCGGCGTTGCTTTTTCACAAGGCCCAATGGATGCTTTCAAATACTCACAGAATGATCTGATTGGAACAGCCCGTTACCTGGGTATGGGAGGAGCATTTGGTGCTTTAGGCGGTGATATCTCTGCGATGAAGACAAATCCGGCAGGGTTAGCTGTTTATCGTAGTTCGGAGGTCGTAACCACTTTAAGCTTATCCACTATTTCAACAGAGACAAATTGGTTTAGCAATAAAGAAAGTAATAATCGGACACGGGTGAATTTCGACAATATCGCCTATGTCGGTTATTTCCCTACATCGAATGATGCCGGAATTGTAGGATGGAACGTTGGATTTGCTTATAATCGTTTGAAAAACTTCCGACGGAATTATTCGATGTCGGCAGGAGCAGCAATGAGTTCTTCTTTGGGCGATTATATAGCCTCCCGTGCGACAAGAGTGGGTAAACCCTACTATGATATGGATGGATCCGGTAGTTATGATCCCTATGGAAACGGCACAGACAATGATTGGCTTTCTGTTTTAGGATTTAACGGAGGACTGATTGAACCAACGGAAGATAAAGACAATGCCTATTATAGAGCATTCGGAGATACCGATAATGCCGGCTGGTTTAATTACGCCATCGACGACGCTCGTTTAGAAGTGTCGGAGAGTGGTGCGATCGATCAGTATGATATCTCTTTTGGTATGAATATCTCAGATGTTTTACTTTTAGGAGCAACGCTTGCAATTACGGATTTAACATATGATTTCAATTCCAGATATGATGAATTCTTTGAATTTAATGACAATGATTTCTATCTGGACAATGCCTTAAGTACGGATGGAACAGGCTATGCATTTAACATAGGGGCGATTGTGCGTCCGGTTGATTATTTACGGCTTGGTGTTGCTTACAATTCGCCAACCTGGTATAAGATGACCGATTATTTTTATGGCGAATCAGCATCTTCATTAACTTACCTGAATAATAATGGACAAGAAGTTCATCAAACGAAAAAAGACAATACCCCCAATGGTGGTTATTACGAATATGAATATCGCTCTCCGGATAAATGGTTATTCAGTGCAGCTGCAATTATTGGGCAGTCGGCTTTAGTCAGTGTAGACTATGAATTGGTCAATTATAAAAATATGCGTATGTATGATGGAGCAGGATACGCGAATATTGATACGAACAACGATATAAAAACTACTTTCGGAATGGGTAACACCTTACGGGTTGGAGCTGAAGTCAAAGTAACCCCTCAATTTGCCGTGAGAGCCGGAGCAGCATGGGCTAGCAGTTCGGTAAAAAGCGATCTGAAAGATGGAGTGAGAAATGGATATGACAAGAATAAAAATCTGGTTGAAGTAGTGACGGTTGGTACAATCCCTCATTTTACACTGGATAAAGGAACCTCAAATTATACCATCGGTTTAGGGTATCGGTTTACGCCTAACTTCTATTCAGATTTGGCCTGTGTATTGACCACCTATAAAGAAGACGCCTATGCTTTTTCTAATATCGCCGGAGGAATAGATGGTGATGTACTTTCTCAAGCAGCCTCTTTAAAAACAAAAAATACACGTGTCGCATTGACATTGGGTTATAAATTCTAAAAAAGGACTTGTTCAGAAAAGCCCCCTGTTTGTACGTTAAAAGCATAGGCAGGGGACATTTTATATACCAAAAAAGGACAAATATTTGCCAGATTGAAATACTTTTTGTTTTTTTGTTTTCGAAAATAGAATTGTTTAACATTTAATCCCTACAGCCTATAGCATAACATTACTCGATAAACCCAAATTTAAAAAGTAATGAATACATTAAAAAAGATGACCGATGAACAATTGGTTGTCCTGTATGCGAAAGGTAAAAACGAAGCTTTCGACGTATTATTGAACAGGTATAAGAGTACTATCCATTCTTATATATACTATATTGTCCGTAATAGAGATCTGACAGAAGATATTTTCCAGGAAACTTTTGTCAAAGTTATTATGACGATCAAACAAGGCCGTTATACAGAAAACGGAAAATTTAAAGCTTGGATCACCCGTATTGCACACAATCTGATCATTGATAATTTCCGTCAGGAACGTAGTGAAAATACAGTTTCCAATGATGAAGTGGAAGTCGATCTATTTAATAATATGAAATTGTGTGACGGTACGATTGAAGATAATCTGGTGCGTCATCAAGTTTTGTCGGACGTAAAGAAACTAATCAAACATCTACCCGACAGCCAACGCGAAGTATTGGAGATGCGCTATTATCAGGACTTGAGTTTCAAAGAAATCGCAGAAATTACAGGTGTCAGTATCAACACAGCTCTTGGACGTATGCGTTATGCCATCCTGAATATGCGTCGAATGGCGGAAGAGAACAATATCGAATTGTCGTTAGCATAAAAAATATATTCTTTCATGCAATAAAGTAAAAGGTATTGACGTTTTATGTACAAACAATAAAACGAAAAAAGCCTATGAAGAAACTTTCTACGCATTGCATGAATGATTTTAACAGTAAGACAGAACCAAATCCCAAAGAAAAAGAGTGTCATCCACAAAAGCAGACACTGGATTTTTTAACTCAACTGGCCAGAGTTTATCATGTTGAGCCAGCTTTGGAGGGGAAATATAATGGATATGTCATGAACTGAAGTCATAGAAGAAAGAGAAATACAAAAGTGTTTCTCTTTCTTTTTTATTATATACCTTTGCAAAAAAAACGACTATGAAACATCTGGTTGCACCCTCTTTATTAGCTGCCGATTTTTTGCATTTGCAGGAAGAAGTGGAAATGATAAACCGTAGTGAAGCCGACTGGCTGCATATGGATATTATGGACGGAGTGTTTGTACCGAATATCTCTTTTGGTTTTCCTATTTTAAATCAGTTAAAGGCGATTTGCCAAAAACCGATGGATGTACATCTGATGATTGTCGAACCTCATAAATTTATTAAAGAGGTTGCTGCTACCGGAGCTTATATGATGAATGTGCATTATGAAACATCACCCCACTTACATCGTACAGTGACAGGAATTAAAGAAGCCGGGATGAAAGCGGCCGTAACACTCAATCCGCATACACCGGTATCTTTATTAGAAGATATTCTACCGGATTTGGATATGGTCTTATTGATGTCTGTTAATCCGGGCTTTGGAGGACAAAAATTTATTGAACAGGCTGTGACAAAGACCTCTCAATTGAAAGAGATGATTATCCGCAAAGGGTTGGATACGCTGATTGAAGTAGATGGTGGTATTAATGAAGAGACGGGAAAACGGCTGGTTCGTGCCGGAGCAGATGTATTGGTAGCCGGCAGTTCTGTTTTTGAAGCAAATGACCCGTTGCTGGCCATTAAAAAATTGAAAGAACTATGAGTTAATCTATAAGACAAAACCTTTACCTTAACCGATCAATGATAAAATCCATACAGGCACGCCCGTTTGTGCGGCCTTTATTTTTCTGGATATCCGGAATTGTATTTGCCTTATATTTTAATCCCTCTTTTCTATTAGGGGGATGTTTATCGATTGTTGGTTTAATCTTATTAATCGCTTTTGCACTTCCGCAACAACAGCGATTTATTTTTCAATATGAAAAGAGATGGATTTGGGGATTCGTTTTTGCAATTCTACTTTTATCTGTATCAGTTGTAGTGACCCATTTTTCGGAAAGACGATTCGCTCAGCCTAAAACAACAGTGCCCCAAGAAGTCGCGTCTCATATACAACTCCACTTTGTTGAATCTTATGACAAACTGCAACTGACTGAAGAGGAAAAAGCTGTCTTAGCCACATTGACATTAGGCTATCGGAAAACCATGCGTAAAGAAGTCCGCACACTCTTCTCTGCTGCAGGAGTTTCTCATCTCTTAGCCGTAAGTGGTTTTCATGTAGCCATAGTCTGTGGATTTATCTCCTTTTTACTGGGATTTCTACCGCATTACGGACCGGGGCATTGGCTCAGATATTTACTGATGATGATATTACTTTGGAGTTATGTATTGATTACCGGACTGGCGCCTTCCGCTACCCGTGCCGGACTGATGTTCTCTTTTTACCTGACGGGGCGAATGCTTTCGCGAAACTCCGACAGTTACAATACATTGGCCGCTGCCGCATTTTGTATGTTGGTTTATAACCCCTATTATTTATTTGACATCGGTTTTCAGTTGAGTTATACGGCTGTTTTCTTTATTCTGTTTTTGTATCCCCGGTTGAAAGGGTGTATGGAGGTGAGAAATCCGATCATTGCCACCCCTTGGAACTGGGTTTTAGTGACAGTCTCGGCACAAATAGGTACGACTTTTCTCTGTTTATACTATTTCGGTTATTTCTCTTCTGTATTTATTTTCACCAATCTGGCTTTGACATTGATTGCAACAATTCTGATACCTACGGCTTTAATCTGGCTTTTAGTTCCGACATGGATACCCGGGTATTCTGTTCTACAGCACATTGTTGAGTTTCTAACACATACGGTATTTTCTGTTGCCGATTTATTTGGTTCTTTACCGAGGGCTACCTGGCATTTTCGTTTTGATCTTTCCATGTTACTGGTTGGATACGGGATCCTTTTCCTCTTTTTTGCGTATCTGATCAAAAGACGTTCCGGATATATTCTTTCTGCATTGATTATTCTACTAACTGTTTTACTTATAAATCTAATTCAACGGTTTATGTTTTGAAAATTCAAAAATGTCGTACCTTTGAGGCCTAAAGAACACAATATATGTTATCAAAAATTATTCTGGAAGAACAAATTCAGAAAGCACAAAAATACGTTGAAAAAGGTCGGAGTTTTGTCATTGTCACCCATCTGACCCCCGATGGTGATGCTCTGGGCGCCTCTTTGGGATTATATCATTTCCTGAATGCCTACGATAAAGATAATGTGACAGTGATTGTACCCAATGATTATCCCTCATTTTATAAATGGATGCCGGGTACAAAAGATGTGCTTATCTATGAAAAATATCCGGAATTTGCCGAACAGTTAATCACTGAGGCCGATGTGATATTCTGTCTCGATTTTAATGAACCGAAACGAATCGGTCGATTGGCTCCGGCTGTATTGGCTTCAAAAGGACGAAAGGTGATGATCGATCATCATCTGAATCCAGCTGATTTCTGTCGGGTAACGATCTCCTACCCACAGATATCGTCAACCAGTGAATTAGTCTTCCGCTTCATCTGCAGGATGGGATTGTTTGAATCGATCGATAAAAAAGCGGCAGAGTGTATTTATACCGGAATGATGACAGACACCGGTTCATTTACATACAACTCTAATCAGCCTGAAATATATGTGATCATCGGCGAATTAATCAAAAAAGGCATTGATAAAGACTTGATATACCGTCAGGTAAACCATGTCTATACCGAAAATCGTTTACGGTTGATGGGATATGTGTTATACAATAAAATGAAACTCTATCCCGAACAAAACGCAGCTTTAATCACACTCTCAAAAGAAGAACTGAAACAATTCAAATACGAAGTCGGCGATAGCGAAGGTTTTGTCAATCTCCCTCTAAGCATTAAAGGCGTATCGTTTGCTGTCTTTCTTCGGGAAGATAGCGACTATATCAAGGTATCTCTTCGTTCGGTTGGAGCATTTCCTACAAACCGGTTCTCTGCCACCTACTTCAATGGAGGAGGACATCTGAATGCCTCCGGAGGCGAGTTTTATGGTTCATTGACAGACGCTGTAGCACTTTTTGAGAAAGGATTAAACGAATTTAATCCTAATAATTCAGAAGAAATGATTAATCATGAATAAAAATCAGAAAGAATATATACTTTTGTCATTCAAAATATAAGATTATCAGATGAAAAGAGCTTTTAATGTATTGTTGATCGTATGTGTGACTCTTGTGGCAATTGCGTGTGGTAGTAAAACAAGAACATATACGGATATGAAAAAAGACCAGCGAAAAGCGATCAGCCGGTTGATGGATGAGAAAGGCTATGAGGTAATTAAAGATTATCCTGAAAACGGAGTCTTTGGAAAGAATGAATTTGTACAGTTATCCAATGGCGTCTATTTAAATGTGATCGATTCGGGCAACGGCACCCGTGCGGAATTAGGTAAAACGGTGGTGTACTGCCGGTTTACAGCGTATAGGCCAAGTTTAGATTCCACTTCGATGTATTACACCTATACGAATTATGGTCCGACAAGTGGAGGAACTATTCCGTTGGAAATAAAATACGGATATACCTCTTCTCCGGAGAATGTATCATCGACTTCTATTCTGGCCTCTTATGCCAGTGAAGGATTACACAGTATACTGCAATATGTCGGTGATAAATCAACGGTAAGAGCGATTGTTCCGTTTGAAATCGGATCGCAAAATGTGGATATGAAATACGGTTATCCGTTATACTACGAAATCCTCAAGTTCACTTTCGAATAAAAAATCTATGACACTTATTAAATCCATTTCCGGTATTCGCGGTACAATCGGCGGATCTCCAGAAGAGGGACTTAATCCCTTAGCTATCGTTAAGTTTGTAGCGGCCTACGCTACGTTAATCAAAAAGATCACAACAGTTACCAGCAATAGAATTGTTGTCGGAAGAGACGCACGTATTTCCGGACCAATGGTGAAACAGATTGTTATCGGTACATTGACCGGAATGGGATTTGATGTTGTCGATATTGATCTGGCCACTACGCCGACCACCGAATTGGCTGTTGTCTGGGAAAAGGCGTGTGGAGGAATTATTCTTACAGCCAGTCACAACCCCAAACAATGGAATGCACTGAAACTCTTGAACGAAAAAGGTGAATTCCTGAATGCGGAGGAAGGTGCAGAGGTGTTAGCGTTGGCAGAATCTGAAGATTTTATATTTGCTGATGTCGATCATTTAGGGCAGGTAACTATTGATACCTCTTATAAAGACAAACATATTCAAAGTGTATTGGCTCTGGATTTAGTGGATGTTGAAGCGATTAAAGCCGCCAATTTCCGAATAGCCATCGACGCGGTAAATTCAGTCGGAGGAGTCGTCCTCCCCGATCTGTTATACGCCTTAGGTGTCAAAGAAATATTTAAGTTACACTGTGCCCCTCACGGCAATTTTTCCCATAATCCCGAACCTCTTCCGGAAAACCTGACGGAGATCTCCCGGTTAATGACGGAAGCCAAGGCGGATGTCGGCTTTGTGGTCGATCCGGATGTCGACCGCCTGGCGATCGTGTGCGAGAATGGCGAAATGTTCGGAGAGGAATATACCTTGGTGGCCGTCAGCGATTATGTATTAAGTCATACCCCCGGTAATACGGTCAGTAATCTAAGTTCGAGTCGCGCTTTACGGGATGTCACCCAACGTTATGGCGGCACATACAGTGCAGCAGCAGTGGGCGAAGTCAACGTTGTGGCCAAAATGAAAGAGACGAAAGCCATTATAGGTGGCGAAGGCAATGGTGGAGTGATTTATCCTGCCAGTCATTACGGACGTGATGCGTTGGTCGGTATCGCTTTATTTCTTACACACCTGGCCAAAAAGAAAATGAAGGCTAGTGAACTACGTGCCGGTTATCCCCCCTATTTTATCTCCAAACAAAAGATCGAACTGACACCCGATATCGATGTCGATCTTATTCTGGAAAAAGTAAAGTCAGCTTTTGCCGGACATGAAATAACAGATATTGACGGAGTAAAAATCGACTTCCCCGATCAATGGATCCATTTACGCAAAAGCAATACCGAACCGATTATCCGCATCTATTCGGAAGCAAAAACAGTCGAAGATGCCGATACGTTAGGTCGTCAATTGATCGATATGATCCGCGAAATGTGCTGATACAAATTCAAATTCCTGCTCAAAATTAGGGGTAAATACATTCTTCCCTTTATTGGCTGTTATTTCATCGAACGTCCAAAACCGTCCTCCCTCCAATTCTTCCGGATCGGGATTAATTACATCATTGTATATCGCATAGAAAGTGTGTACCAACTCCTTTTCGATCTCCGATTCAAAAACATATTTCGTAATGAGATGCGGAATAAACGTTATCAGACCAAGTTCCTCACGCGCTTCCCGGTATAAAGCCTCCTCTATTGTCTCTCCATAATCGACATGTCCGCCAACTGCTGTATCCCATTTCCCAGGCTGGATATCTTTAGTCATTGCACGTTTTTGTAAATACAATTCTCCTTTTTCATTGAATAGATGCAAATGAACAACAGGATGTAATAATTTACTCCCATTATGACATTCTTGTCGGCTTGACTTTCCTATTGTGTCGCCTTTTGCATCAACAAGTGGAAACCATTCTGTATTTTGCATAATTTATTTGTTGCTTTAGATTATAAAGGTACAGTATTCATCAAATAAAACGATACATTTGCCATCATAAAACTTTAACGCAAAAAATGATAAACAACAAACAAAACCAACTAAACGCACAACTACCTGCGTTCGATTATGTATTACGAAAAGTCAATGAAACGGTATCGACAACTTCTCCCCAACATCCAACCGGCTATAAACCCAAAAAACAGAAAGAGTTTATCCCTTATGCCGAGATTTTAGAAAGGTTAGGATAAAAAGGGGATGATTATTCTTTTCCGGATATTTTTCGGATAATTTCGATTAATTCCTTATCAGAAAGTGTTTGTTTATAGGTTGCATAATCCAAGCGGAACGTGCAACCATTTTTATATTCCGAACATCCAAAAGCTGTTTTGCCTCGTAATATATCCCCTTTACCGCATAAGGGGCAAACTGGTTTTTCAACATTTGTAGCAGGAGTTTCTTCAACAGTTTCTTTTTGCTCTTTTTTTGTCTGCCGCGGTTTTCTTTTTTTATTCTCTTTTTGCACCTCTTCCTGAGGTTCGATAATCGTAATCTTTCGGTTACTCTGATCGGAAAAAACATTGAAAACAATCTGTCGGACCAACGCTTTTAACTCATCCAGAAACGTTTTTGCATCATAAGCCCCCCGTTCGATCTGTCGCAATTTTTTCTCCCACAAACCGGTCAGTTCAGCGCTTTTAAGCAACTCCTCCTGAATGGTTCCGATCAACTCTTTTCCCGTTGCTGTGGGCAACAGATTTTTTCGCTCTTTTCGTATATAATTGCGCTTAAAAAGAGTTTCAATAATCGCAGCACGCGTAGAAGGGCGTCCAATCCCGTTTTCTTTCAACGCATCCCGCAATTCATCATTGTCAACCAATTTACCGGCAGTCTCCATTGCACGCAACAGGGTTGCCTCAGTATAAGGTTTAGGAGGCTGTGTCCAGGTCTCTTTCAGAATCGGCTGATGCGATCCATGTTCTCCTTTGATGAATTCCGGCAAAACGCCTTCTTCCTCTGCCGGTTCTGTTTCCGGATCTTTTTGTTCGGTATTAAAAACAACTCTCCATCCGGGTTTTAGGATCTGCTTACCGGTTACTTTGAAGTCCACTTTTTCAACCTTGCCTAACACCGTTGTGGTAGATATTTCACAATCCGGATAGAATACAGCAATAAAGCGGCGGGTAACCAGATCGTATACTTTCCGCTCGTTCTCATTCAGGTTCCGAGCCGGAACACCTGTCGGGATAATGGCATGGTGATCGGTCACTTTCGCATTATCAAAAACACGTTTACTTTTCGGCAATTTACCTTGGAGCAAAGGAGCGATCAGTCCCGCATAATCCACAAGTCCTTTCAAGGTATTGGGTACTTTGGGATAAATATCTTCACTTAGGAATGTGGTGTCTACACGCGGATAGGTGGTCACCTTTTTTTCGTATAACGACTGGATGAGTTTAAGTGTATCGTCGGCTGTAAACGAGAACTTTTTGTTACATTCCACCTGCAAGGAGGTTAAGTCGAATAAACGCGGAGCGTATTCTTTCCCTTTCTTTTCAGAGGTATCCGTGATGGTGAACTCCGATTGTTGAACCGTTTTCAGGAACTCCTCCCCTTCTTCTTTTTGAAGAAACTTCCCTTTTGTTGCAGAAAAGGTGGTATTGCGATAGATCGTTTTTAACTCCCAATACGGCTCGGGGGTGAAATGATCAATCTCATTTTGCCGGTTGACAATCAAAGCTAAAGTTGGGGTTTGCACACGGCCGATCGAAAGCACCTGTTTGTTTTGCCCGTAACGAAGTGTATACAAACGGGTTGCATTCATCCCCAATAACCAATCGCCAATCGCACGGGATAATCCAGCCTCATAGAGCGGATTAAATTCGGCCTGATCTTTCAGTTTTTGAAAGCCTTCACGAATCGCCTCTTCCGTCAATGATGAAATCCATAAACGATAAACAGGGCACTTACATCCGGCTTTCTGCATCACCCAGCGCTGAATCAATTCACCCTCTTGCCCGGCATCCCCACAATTAATCACCATTTCGGCCTTTTGCATCAGACTTTCAATGACTTTAAACTGCTGTTCGTAGGTCGGGTTACTGATCAGTTTGATCCCAAAACGGGGAGGTATCATCGGCAATGATCCTAAACTCCATCGTTTCCAATCTCCCGTATATTCATGAGGTTCTTTTAGTGTACAGAGATGACCGAATGTCCAGGTAACCTGATATCCGTTCCCTTCTATATATCCGTTCATTCTGTTTTTTGCCCCTAATATCTCGGCTATTTCACGAGCAACACTCGGCTTTTCAGCTATACAAACCTTCATTCACACCTGGTTTATTCTGTAATAAAGTACAAAAGTACGAGTTTATTACCACTATTCAGGTCTACGCTCTCGAATTTAACCGTTATTTTTCTGCGCTATGCCCAACGTTTTACAAAACCTACCGAACTGTTTTTTTGTTACACCTACGTCTGTTTTCTGTTACACCTACCTCTAACAGAAATAACTACCTTTATGCCCTGAAATAAGAGTCGAATGATAAAAAAAATGTCCAGCATCTTGCTGTTTTTATACGCATGTATCGCGTTATATGCCAGTGATTCCATTCCTGCTGGATATTCCAGATTCATTACAGCGACAACAGCCGGTGGGTTTGTTTTACCCACGAAAAACATTACGCTCGGAAACAAACAGATAACACCTCTTTATTCGGCCTTTACCCTTAAATATGGCTGGGCTACTCCTCTTTATGAACGGGAAGGTTATCTGTTTAGAGAATCTTACAGAGGTATTGGTATTTATCTTCCTCGGTTTTCTTACCAGAAAGAACTGGGTAACCCTTTTTCTATTTTTCTTTTTCAGGGCGGACTATTAAAGGATTTCAATCCGAAACTATATCTTCATTACGAAATAAATCTGGGTGCTTCATTCAACTGGAATCATTATGATATACAGAATGCGCCTGGTTTAAAAGCGATAGGAGCTTCTACAAATGTTCACTTAGCCGGGAACTGGTATTTTAAATGGAATATCTCCCCCAAATGGGATGTGCATACGGGAATTAGTTTTACCCATTTTTCCAATGGTGCATTGCGAACGCCCAACAACGGACTAAATACATTCGCTCCTTTTGTTGAATTGGTCTATAATCTCGACAAGATAGAAAAAAGGATACCCAAAGATAGGAGTTATAACGCATCTTCAGACTTTGAAAAAGGGCAGGTACATGACTTTAGTGTAATGTTCACCACCCATACTTTAAAAGTAGACACCGCAGGGACAGGCCTGAGAAGCAGATATCCGCATAAACGATATAATGTGGTGGGGATGACCTATAGCTATATGCTGCGTCAGACGCGTCGATTCATGTGGGGGCCAAGCGTTGAAATGGTATACGATGAAAGCATTAACGCCTCGTTCATAGGAGAAAAAAATCCGCAGACAGGAGCATATATCGAATACGAGAAACTGGCCAGACCGATCGATCGCTTTTCTTTCGGCGTATCGCTCAAAGGAGAAATAACCATGCCCGGCTATGCGATCTTCGCCAACCTGGGTTACGATCTATACCACAAAGACAAGAGAGAAAAACGTTTGTATCAGATATACGGAGTCAAAGTGAATCTTATAGAAAATGTATTCGCCTCGTTTGCTGTTCGGTCGACCAACCTGACACGTTCACAATATTTATATCTAAGTATAGGTTATCGATTTCAATAACGTTTCACGCAATACGTACCCGTCATTTTAAATATCCGACAGCTCTTTCGTATCTTTGTCCGAAAAGCAGTAAAAATGGAATCTTCTATCAACGAAAAATTATATGCGTTAGCTGAAAGCGATTATAAAGCTTTTAACGAAAGACTCATTCCTACAAAGTATGAAATACTTGGTATCCGTATGCCTGCTTTGAAAAAACTGGCAAAGGAAATAGCGACAAGTTCGGAACTGGAAAACTATCTTCAACAGACAGAATATCCTACATACGAACATGTTTTACTCTACGGATTAGTATTGGGATACCTTAAAAACCGGTCATTAGAAACGATCTTTCACTATTTAGACCCATTGATTTTAAAATTTGATAATTGGGCACATGTGGATACGATTGTTTGCAACCCTAAAATATTCAAGAAATATCCGGATGAAGTATTGGCTCACTTCCTATCACTTAAAACAGATGAAGGTGAGTTTACGAAACGGACTTTCGTTATTCTTCTGATGGATTATTTCTTCAACGAAACGTATATTGACATTGCACTAAAACACCTGTCGGAAGTTCCACAAGGACAGTATTATGTAGATATGGCTATTGCCTGGGCAATCAGCGTGGGACTGATCAAATTTTATGATCAAACAGTTCTTTTACTGGAGCAACAAACTTTCTCTAAGTTCGTACATAATAAAGCCATCCAAAAAGCCCGTGAAAGCTATCGGATAACACCTGAACTAAAAGAACATCTAAATAAAATGAAGGTGAAATAAAAAGAAGAACTGTTGATATCCACTAATATCCATTTTTTATGTATGTTTGTTTTTCACTAAATAAAGACAAACATGTTACTGACAACAACAAACACCCTTCAGGGAAAAGAGATTATTCAATATTTCGGTATTGTTTCGGGCGAAACAATCATAGGAGCAAATATCGTAAAAGATTTTTTTGCAGGAATTACAGACATCGTCGGTGGTCGCGCCAGCTCATATGAAAATGTACTTAGAGAAGCTAAAGAGAGAGCATTACAAGAAATGAGTGAACAAGCGAAACGACTGGGAGCTAATGCTGTTATTGGTGTCGATTTGGATTACGAAACTGTAGGCGGCGGAAATACTATGCTAATGGTTACTGCTGCTGGAACAGCTATCCGTTATAAATAAAAGAAATCAATAAAAAAAAGAGGTACATTCCTCCATTCGGATCGAATATACCTCTTAATCAAAAACTGGCAGCTACCTACTCTCCCACATTGTGTGCAGTACCATCGG
>NZ_JARXWG010000011.1 GCF_029893105.1 Parabacteroides sp. PF5-9
AAGTTTCGCTGTACATACGATGTTTCTTTTTTGACATAAATTATTTGTTATTTATGTGGCAAAAAAGTGTCAACCTTTTTCAGTGTAAGACAGTTAGTTGCTATTCTTCAAAAGATCTATACTCATGGAAAAATGAAGGAGTAGCTCTATCGGTTGTGGATGATACTACTCATCTGTTGGCTCGTGGTTGTAAAATAGAAAGACCGAAAGTTATATATAATCAAAAAACAAATAAGTTTGTAATGTGGTGGCATCATGATCTATTAGGCGATGGTCATAAAAATGCTTTAACAGGAGTGGCTGTCAGCGACCATGTGAACGGCCCTTATATTTTACGATCTGTATTCAGACCAAATTCTTGGAATTGGCCTATAAATGTGAAATCATATCATAAAGAAGAAATCCCTTCCACAACATTGGATTTTTATAGTGGCGGAGAATTACCGTCTCATCCCGACTCATTAAACCTCTTAGGCAGAGATTATGAGAAAGGACAGATGTCTCGTGATATGACCTTGTTTGTGGATGATGACGGCACTGCTTACCATATTTATTCTTCTGAAGAAAACAGTACTTTACATATATCTCAATTAACGGATGACTATCTTACATATTCAGGTAAATACAGCCGTTTTTTTATAGGGCGTTTTATGGAGGCTCCAGCTATGTTCAAAAAGAATGATAAATATTACCTCATTATGTCTGGTTGTACAGGTTGGTTACCTAATTCAGGACGTTCAGCTGTAGCTTCTTCTATTTGGGGTCCTTGGGTAGAATTAGGAAATCCTTTTGTCGGGGATAATGCTGGAATATCTTTCGATTCACAAGGTACATTCGTTTTACCCTCACCTTCCCGTAAAGATGAATTTATTTATATAGGAGACCGATGGACTCCTGAGCAAGCTGATAACGCCACATATATATGGCTACCCATTCGTTTTGAAGGAATAAAACCTGTTATTGAATGGAAAGATAGATGGAGATATTAATTTATTATTTTCACTTTTTTGATTCTTTTTTTCTTACCAAAAGCGCTCTCTGCCGATAGAATAGGGTTAGCATAGCTTTGATCTGGTCTGCCGATATACTTCTCTGGCCTTATCTGTAAAATGTTTATTGAACAAGACTTGTATCTGCTGTGGAATTCGTTTTAATGCCACTTGGTTCAGGCAGAAATATAAGGAGTTTAAGAAAGGCATCGGGATAAACATTCCCGACAGACAGGAACGACAGAGAAAAAGTTTTAAACGCTAAATATCATTTGAATTTCAGATATTTATTATATTAGTGATTGATGATGAAAATAACCCTTTATATCTTAAAAAAAGGTTCAAACCTAGTTAAATTGTCTTAAAGACAATTTAACTAGGTTTGAACCAAAAAAATAAACAATAAAGGGATATATTTGAATACAATAATAAAGGAACCTGAAAGTATGTCACATTTTTACGGCATTGAAGTAACCCGGAATTACAAGTTCGGATTCACCTGCGAATCGTGCGGCAGAGTCGTGGAGAAAGAAGCCAGCGTCTCCACTAAAATCGGCTCGGAATATTCCAAAGCCACCACATGGGTATATGTAACGGAAGAACAGGAGCGTGCAATGGTGGAACGGGGGAAAGCGAATTTGACCGCATCTGGAAAATCCAGTTCAGATTGACCCCTGAAACCAAACGAATTTGACCCCTTGCTCCAAAATAAGATTGACCCTTATATCCAAAATAAAAATGACCCCATTGAAATGTATGTCAACATAGACTTTTACGTAATTCCATAATACAGATTACAGGGAAGGAAAGAGAGGTACATGAACCTTTTCCCCGGATATGCGTATAAGTCAATGCTTTAACTTTCCCAAACTTATTATCGGTAACGAAATAGGCACAAATTTAATAACCCCTATTTGTCCACCTTTGACCTATGCACTTCTGCATATATCTTGGGTTCAAAGATACATATAATTTTCATGTTTACAAAATATTTAGCCTTCAATGTATTAGCCTTAGTGCAAGGTGCAAGCTTATCTATATAGATACTTGCACCTTGCACTGGACAATGATAGCGGGATTATTTTACCGCCTTTTCTAATAAAAGCGGTAGTTTTTTCCAAACTTGTAATGATGACCCAGCATAGGTAATATTCCAAAGCCTTTGATTTTGTGAATAAAGACAGTATTACTTTAGGCTTATCTCATTTAATGTAACCACCATTAACTTAATGGTGGTTACATTAAATTATTCATGCGGATTTCATCTTGCACTAAATTTCTGAATAATGTTTGGTGGTTTGAAAAATAGTTCGTATGTTTGCGAACAATAAAACAAAGAAGATGGAAAAAGCAAAAAAGGGATATACAGTTGAACAGGAGCAAATGGCACGTTTTGCCAAAGCACTTTCCCATCCAGTCCGAATTGCCATATTACAATTATTGGCAAGTCAGACTTGTTGTTATCATGGAGATATGTCGGAAATTTTGCCTGTGGCAAAAAGTACGCTGTCTCAACACTTGAAAGAACTGAAAGATGCAGGTTTGATACAGGGCGAAATTACATTGCCTTCTGTTAAGTATTGTATTAATAAGAAAAACTGGTCTTTAGCGAAAAAGTTATTTGAAGCTTTATTGACCGAAGTAGAAGTTGCAGACAGTTGTTGTGATACTCAAAATTAGTGTTTTTTTATGTTGTATATTCGTACATCTACGAAATACGCACTATTCGCAAATGTACGATTGTAATAAATTAGAAATAGGATGCTGATTAGAAAAGTGAAATTAGAAGATTCCCGTAGGATTTGTGAGATTTACAACTACTACGTTGAGAATACGGCTGTAACGTTTGAAACAACCCCTGTGCCTGAAACTGAAATGAAAGAAAGAATCAATGAAATTATTGATTCCGGCTTTCCTTATTATGTAGGTGAAATTGAAGGCAAAGTAGTGGGCTATTACTACATCCATAAATGGAACGGCAGATGTGCTTACTCTTCTACGAAAGAAGTTACCATCTATTTAGATAAAGACTATACAGGGAAAGGGCTGGGTTCTACGCTGTACGAACATTTATTCCAAAACATAGATAGGGAAAACCTTCATGTGTTAATTGCCGGAATCTGCATCCCAAATGAAGGAAGCGTGAAGTTACATGAGAAATTTGGTTTTAAGCAATCTTCTCACATGAAAGAAATCGGATGGAAGTTTGACAAATGGCGGGATGTCGGACATTGGCTGCTTATTTTCAATAATAAAAAATCAGAAGGCAATGAGTAAGAAAAAAATGAGTTTCTTAGATAAGAATCTCACTCTTTGGATATTCTTGGCAATGGCTATCGGAGTTGGACTGGGTTACTTTTTCCCATCGTTCAGCACTACGATAGATTCATTATCCAGTGGAACTACAAACATCCCTTTAGCCATCGGTTTAATCTTAATGATGTATCCGCCATTGGCAAAAGTCGATTATAAACAATTACCGAAGGTTTTCAAGGACGTAAAAATATTATCAGTCTCGTTAATCCTGAATTGGATTATCGGGCCGATATTAATGTTTTTACTTGCCATCATCTTCTTACATGATTACCCGGAATATATGGTAGGTGTAATCCTTATCGGATTAGCACGGTGTATAGCGATGGTTCTTGTGTGGAATGACTTGGCGGAAGGAAATACGGAATACGGTGCTGGTTTAGTAGCCCTGAACAGTATCTTTCAGGTATTCTTTTACAGTTTCTACGCTTGGTTATTTATTACTAAGCTTCCTCCCCTCTTCGGGTTTGAAGGGGCTATCGTTGATATTTCTATCGGTACGATTGCCGAAACAGTTGCCATCTACTTAGGTATTCCTTTCCTAATGGGTATATTGAGCCGACTTATATTAGTGAAATTGAAAGGCGAACAATGGTATAAGGAAAAGTTTATCCCGAAAATATCCCCGATAACCTTAATCGCACTGTTATTTACAATCATTCTTATGTTCAGCCTGAAAGGTGAACTGATTGTACAAATACCAATGGATGTAGTTCGTATAGCTATACCGTTACTTATCTACTTTGTCGTAATGTTCCTGCTTAGTTTCTTCGCAGGTAAGTGGATGGGTGCTTCTTACGATAAAAATGCTTCCATCGCTTTCACTGCTACCGGAAATAACTTTGAACTGGCTATCGCAGTAGCAATCGGCGTATTTGGATTACATAGCGGACAAGCCTTTGCCGGAGTAGTCGGGCCGTTGGTTGAAGTCCCGGTATTAATCCTGTTGGTAAACTTAGCATTTTGGCTTCGGAAGAAATATTATAAATAAACATAGTACAAACCAATAAAAAGACAATCAAATGAAAAAGAGTATTTTAATCGTATTTTTCGCCACTTTGTTAGTTGCCTGCGGTGGTAATACACAAAAGAACAACGGACAAACTACTGGAACAGAAGCTAAAGAACAAGTAACGGATGCTTCTACTGTGAACGTTTACTATTTCCACGGCAAACAACGTTGTAAAACCTGCATTGCAGTGGGTGATGTGACAGAAAAGACCATAAAAGAACTTTATGCGGACAATCCCAGTGTAAAATTCATTGAAGTAAAAACCGATGAAGAGCAAAATGCTTCACTTGTAGAAAAATACGAAGTAACATGGAATGCCCTCATTGTTTCTAAAGGGGACAATTCCATAGATATTACCGACAAAGCATTTGCCAACGCTTTGAATAGTCCTGAAAACCTTACCGACCTTATCAAAACCGAAGTCGATAAAAGGTTATGATGGAGTTTTTACAAAACCTTGTCGATGGGTCTAACTTTCCATTATTGACAGCATTTCTCTTGGGAATAATGACCGCAATCAGCCCTTGCCCGTTGGCAACCAATATTACTGCTACGGCTTACTTGAGTAAAGATATAGGCGATAAACGTAGGGTAATGTTCAATGGTGTATTCTATACGCTTGGTAGAATGTTTACCTACACGGTACTCGGATTGATTTTCTATTTCGGAGCAAGCCAGTTTCAGGTAGCCAAATTACTGCAAAACGTAGGTGGGATGTGGCTGGGAATAGCATTGGTTATTATCGGAATATTTATGTTGGACATTATCAAAATAAAGCTTCCGGGAATGAATAAGCTAACTTCAAAGATAGAAAACAAAGAAGGAAAGAAAACCTACCTCGATGCGTTCTTACTGGGATTACTTTTTGCGCTTGCTTTCTGCCCTTATAGCGGGGTTTTGTATTTCGGCGGATTAATCCCGATGACGATTGCCAGCCCATCAGGATTACTGCTTCCACCTGTATTTGCTATTGCAACGGGATTACCCGTTATCATCATCGCATGGCTTTTGGCATATAGCGTGAGTAACGTGGGGAAATTCTATAACAAAATGAGTGTTTTTCAAAAATGGTTCAAATGGATTGTGGCAGCGATATTTATTGTTGTCGGAATCTATTATATAATAACAGGAATTTAATAATTACAAATATGGAAATCATTGTATTAGGTACAGGTTGTGCCAAATGTAAAACAACCTACGAAACAGTAAAGAAAGTAATTGAAGATAACGGATTAGATATAAAATTGTCCAAACAGGAAGATATTATGGAAATCATGAAATATAATGTAATGACCTTGCCGGGCATAGTTGTGGACGGTGAAGTAAAAATCAAAGGTCACGTTCCTTCCGAAAGCGAAATCCGCCAACTGTTGGGAGTATAATAAAGCTACACATGGAAACTAAAAAAGAGTTGAAAATCCTTCTTTGGATGGTTGTCATTTTCGCCGGAGTATTTTTCCTACCCTTAGGCAGTGAACGGTTTATGACAGCGATTGATGCAACACTCGACTTGTCGAAGTGGTACGCACAAGAACACGTTGTCATGTGTCTTCTACCTGCCTTTTTCATTGCAGGTGTGATAGCCGTTTTTATCAGTCAGGGGGCAGTTTTGAAATATTTCGGAGCAAATGCTAAGAAATGGCTGTCCTATACGGTTGCCGCTGTTTCTGGTGCTATTTTGGCGGTATGTTCCTGTACTATATTACCCTTGTTTACAAGCATCTATAAACGTGGAGCAGGATTAGGACCAGCCATTGCGTTCCTGTATTCAGGACCTGCAATTAGCATTTTATCCATTATTCTCACATGGCGTATTCTTGGGGTGGAAATGGGTGTTGCCCGCATGATTGGGGCAATTACATTTTCAGTTGTTATCGGACTGATTATGTCTTTTATCTATCGAAAAGAAGAAAAAGCCAAAAAAGAAGAACAAATGAATATTGTTCCTCCACCTGCTAAACGTCCTATGTCGCAAACTATGCTCCATTTCTTTACACTGGTATTTATTCTTGTCTTTGCGAATTGGGGTGCGCCTGCAGCCGATGATACTTCAAGTATATGGTTCTACATATTTACTTATAAATGGCATATAACAGGTGCGCTTTCTCTTATACTCGCTTATTCCCTCGTAACTATATTGAAAATTAAATGGCAATGGGTGCTGACAGGTGTTTTGGCGACAGGATTATCTGCGTTTCTGGCTTACCAATTCATACCAAACCCGAAGTTAGTCCCGCTTGTTCCGATGATTGTTGGTATTGCTGCTCTATCTCTCGTTACTCTCTTTGATAAACGGGATGATGAAAACCGGGAATGGACACTTTCGGCGTGGGGATTTGCCAAACAAATAATGCCCTTGCTCGCTATCGGTGTGGTTACGGCAGGTTTCCTGCTCGGTTCTACACACGACAATACAGCCATTCCGGGTGTTATACCGAACGAATGGATTGAGTGGGCGGTAGGTGGGAACTCCTTGCTATCGAACTTCTTTGCCAGTTTTACAGGGGCATTTATGTATTTTGCAACGCTGACCGAAGTGCCTATTATTCAAGGCTTACTCGCTTCCGGAATGGGAAAAGGCCCTGCATTGGCTTTGCTACTGGCAGGCCCTTCACTTTCCCTGCCTAATATGCTTGTTATTCGTGGTGTGATGGGTACGCAAAAGACGGTTGTATATGTAACACTGGTCATTATCATGGCAACTATCTCCGGTCTTGTTTATGGAACATTTTTTTAAGAATACAATGCAATGAAAATATTGATTCTATGTACAGGAAATAGCTGTCGCAGCCAAATGGCTCATGGCTTTCTGCAATCGTTTGACGAAGAAATCGAAGTCTTTTCAGCAGGTACAAAACCTGCTGATGAAGTAAATCCGATGGCTATTGAAGTAATGGCAGAAGTAGGAATTGACATTAGCAATCACAAACCGCATAATGTGAATGAATATATTGGTCAGGTATGGGATTATGTAATAACCGTTTGTGATGAAGCCAATGAAACCTGCCCTGTATTTACAGGCGAAGTGACACAACGTCTGCACTTCGGATTTAGTGACCCATCAAGAGCAAAAGGTACACCGGAATTTATCAAAGACCCGTTTTATCGGACAAGGTTTGAGATAAAGAATAAGTTTTCCGAATTTTACATTACACAGATATTAAAGAAAGAAATGCCCAAATGTGCCTGTTCCGGCGAATGGGAATAAAACAGCAATAAGTTATGAATAATAGTAATGATAAGCTAAAAGAAATAGTAAAACGGAAATATAGCGATATTGCTTTGCAAGGAAAAGAAACAGGCTGTTGTTGTGGGTGCAGTCCTACAAAAGAAGTCTATAATATTATGAGCGATGACTATTCAACGCTCAAAGGATACAACGAAGATGCTGACCTCGGACTTGGCTGTGGATTGCCTACCCAATATGCAGGTATAGAGAAAGGAAATACTGTTATTGACCTCGGTTCAGGTGCTGGGAATGATTGTTTTATTGCACAGGCAGAAGTTGGTGATGAAGGAAAAGTCATTGGTATTGACTTTTCAGAACCCATGATAGAAAAGGCTAAAGCCAATGCAAAGAAACGTGGAATACAAAACGTGAGTTTTCGGCAGGGAGATATTGAAGATATGCCCGTAAGTGCAGGTCGTGCCGATGTGGTTATAAGTAACTGCGTACTGAATTTACTACCTTCCAAAGACCGGATATTCCATGAAATATACCGTGTGTTAAAGACCGGGGGACATTTTTGCATATCGGATGTCGTTCTCAATGAAGAAATACCCGAAAAGTTGAAACATGCAGCAGAAATGTACGTCGGTTGTGTATCGGGAGCAATTCCAAAAGCTCAATATCTTGAGAAAATAAAAGAAGCTGGATTTGCAGAAATTATCATTTGTAAGGAAAAAGAAATTACCATTCCCGATGAAATTCTTGAAAAGTATCTTAACGAAGATGAAATAAATGCTTTCAAAACCGTGAATGCGATTGTTTCCATAACAGTTACCGGAAGAAAAAACTCTGGGGGGTGTTCATGCGGTGGATGTTGTTAAAAGAATATAGTTATGAATGAATTATTTGAAAAAGGAGTCATACTGAATATGGCAGAAATGGTTGAATACTCAACTGGTGGAGTAATCAGCAAACAAGTATTGAAGAATGAAGCAGGCAACATTACCCTGTTTTCTTTCGACAAAGGACAGGGACTAAGCGAGCATACCGCCCCATTTGATGCTATGGTAGAAATTTTAGACGGAGAAGCTGAAATTTCCATAAACGGTAAACCCTTGATGCTGGTTACTGGTCAGTCTATAATTATGCCTGCGGGTATTCCTCATGCTTTGTATGCAAGCAAGCAATTTAAGATGTTGCTTACTATGATTAAAGGGTAAGGATTATAAAGTGAAGGTGATTTCAGACGGCAGTTTTACTACTGTCAAGCGAAAGAAAAAATATATAATGCTATAAGACAGGGATAAAGAGAAAAGGACATCATCTTTTTCTCTTCCTGTTTGGCGAATCAAATCTTTCATCGTATATTTGCGATTGATTTCGAGTGATATTTTTTTATTACAAATCATCGTATATTTACGATATGCGATAAAATAAGTTAATTATATAGTGATATGGAAAAAAGAAAATTGAAAATCAGTGAAAGCATTGCAATATTTTTGCTTTCACTTATGACTGTCACTGGCAGTTATGCGCAAGAAAAAATGACTTCTACAAATAGCAGTCAAGTTACAAAACAAGATGAAATTGTTTCTGTATTGAAACAGGGCAAAGCGATTTTTGTTGTGATTAGCAAACAGGGATTAAAGGATAAGGAAAAAGCTTTATCTGTATGCAAAGAATCTCAAAAAGCATTATCCGGCAAAGTCGAAACGATTGAAGTGGATGCAGATAATAAGGCTGACGAAAACCTACTGAAAACACTTAAAATAACAGAACCCTTGAAAGAACCTGTTACCATCGTGATAAACAAACAAGGTTTTGTAACGGGGCAATTCACAGGAGTTCCTAAAGAATCCGACCTTATTGCTGCATCAAAGAAGGTTGTCCAAAGTGGCTGTTGTTCCCGCTAATAATCTAAAGTTACCCAGCAAGTTTGGGAGTTTCATTTTGCAATAATTATTAATAATTAAAAAGAAAACGATGAAGAAAATTGTCATGGTGATTATAGCTGTCTTTGCGGTAAGCATAGCTAATGCACAAGATTTTTGTCTTGGTGGCTCTTTGGGCTTTTGGAACAATAACAGTGCAGATAAAACAACCTTATCCATAACGCCGGATATAGGTTACAGCCTCTCAAGTAAATGGTATCTTGGAATTGGTATCGGTTATCAATACACTAAACACGAAGACTTAAAAATTAATTCTTTCACGTTAAATCCATACGCTCGTTATTCTTACTTTACAGCAGGGAAAGTAAGGCTGTTTATGGATGGAACATTCGGTTTATCTAATGACAAGCCGACAGGTCGTAAATCTGAAACCGCTTGGCAGGTTGGAGTGAAACCGGGCATGATAATTGGTCTGACTGATAGGTTTAGTTTAGCAGCCCATTTTGGATTCTTAGGATACAGGGATACAGATAGCGATATAAATGCTTTGGGAGAAAAAGGCTGGGGCTTAGACCTTAGCGGAAATAGTTTAAGTTTCGGTTTTTTTTATAGCTTCTAATTTTTTTAATCAAAATATCCATCGTATATTTGCGATTGATTTAAAAGTAACAGATATGGCATTTAGTAAAGCAGAACAATTTGATGAAAAGGATGTGGCAATAGCACGTTATGCTAAAGCATTAAGCCATCCGGCAAGGGTTGCCATTTTAAGGCTTCTTTCAAAGCAGGACTATTGCTATTGTGGTGATATAGTCGAAGATTTGCCTATTGCTCAATCTACCGTTTCACAGCATTTGAAAGAACTAAAAAATGCAGGATTGATTGAAGGCGAAATTACTCCACCGAAGGTTCGGTATTGTATTAGTAAAGAACATTATACTATTGCAAAACAATTTTTCAAAGAGCTTTTTGAATAAAATTTTTTACCCTATATTATCGTATATTTACGATATAGGATTAATGAGATAAACAATAAAATAATACAGAAAACAATGAGTAAATCAAAAACAATTTGGACAACAATTATGGGGGTATTATCCTCTATTCTTGCTATGCTTGGGTTAGTAGGTTGCTGTGGACTACCAATATTAGCGGGTATCCTTGCTGCATTAGGCATTGGTGCTTCACAGCTTAGTTTTTTTGCCGAATACCGATGGTGGTTTATCGGGTTTGCAATTCTATCATTACTGTTTGGCTTTTATCAGGTCTATTTCAAGAAGAAAGGCAGTTGTTGTGGGACAGAGAAAGAAAATAGCTGCTGTGCAAGCGAATCAGAAAAAACAGGTAAACCAAAATCCCGGCTATTCCAAAAAATATTTCTTTGGACAGGTGCTGTAATCATTGTTGCCATGTTAGTAATCGGCTTTAATGAAAGTAAAACCGTAAACTCACCTAATGGCGGGTGTTGCCCAACGGAAGAACTGATACAGATTCAGGATAATTCAGGTTGCTGTCCGGCAACACAGCCAACCACTACTGAAACGCAAAAGGAGCAAAAAGCACCCAGTTGTTGCCCTCAATAAATAAAATAATCTACATAAATTTTAAATATGAACACGTTAATAGAAACAATCAAGTATTTCTTGTTTATCTCTGCGGAGTTACTCGTCTTATTCATGCTTATAAGTATGATAGTTGAAATAATTCTTATGTACATTCCGGCAGAAAAAATTCAAAAAAAACTATCCGGCAAAGGAATTACAGGTAACATCCTCGGAGCAGTTTTTGGTTCACTAACCCCATTTTGCGCCTGTTCAACAATTCCTATGACAGTAGGTTTGCTTAATGCAGGCGTGCCATTCGGTTCTACCATGTCATTCCTTATCGCATCACCTTTACTTAATCCGATTATCATAGGAATGCTTGGCGTTATGGTCGGGATAAAAGCTGCCATTATGTATTTCATCGTAGCCTTCATCAGTGCTGTTGCTTTCGGTTATGTTTTGGAGAAAACAGGCGGTATCAAGTACATGAAAAATGTGAGAATTAAAAGTGCAGCGGAAAATACGGAAGAAGCTGTAAGTAAGCGCAAGTTACCATTTAAAGAAAAAATAAAGTTATCCTTTATTGCTGCTTGGGGAAGCATGAAACCTATTCTTGGCTACCTCTTTATAGGGGTGGGAATTGGTGCTGCTATTTACGGTTATCTGCCCGAAGATTTTGTAGTCAAAATAGCCGGGCCTGATAATCCTTTCGCTATTCCTGTTGCTGCAATCGTAGGCGTACCACTTTATATACGGGCAGAAACGGCAATACCTATCGGGTTGGCATTATTAGGCAAAGGTATGAGTATCGGTGCTGTGGTTGCATTAATCATTGGTGGTGCAGGAATGGCAATACCCGAAATGTCGATGCTTGCAGGTATATTCAAAAGAAAAATGGTCTTTATGATAGTGGCAGTAATATTTTTTACAGCAGTTATCGCAGGGTATGTTTTCAATCTATTTTATTAATTCAATAAGTTTCAAATCATGGAAAAGAAAGAGAAAAAAGGATTTTTTAGTTCTCTGTTTGCATCTAACAATAAAGGATGTAGTTGTGGACTACAAATAGAGGAAGTTCCGGTAAATGAAAGTACTGACAAACAAGTGTCAGACAAACAAGAAGAAAAGAAAGAAGGGGATAATTCTGGGCAGCAAACCAATCAGGTTAATCGTGGTTGTGGGTGCTGATAGATGATACCTTCTATGTAGGCTCACCTACTTTTGAGAAAAGAACCTGAAACTGTTATTAACGGATTCAGGTTCTTATTGTTTTATCCTATATAAAAATAATATGAAAGAGAGAGAATTGGAACACATCTATTAGGAATTAAAAGAAAACATCAATGAAAGAAATAACAATAAAAGACTATTTCAGCAATCTACTACAAGATGTTGATTCAGAAATTCAAACAATCGAATTAAACGAATCTGACTTTCTCCATGTTTGTAAAAATGTCATTAATTACTTGCAAGATGTAATGTCTGAATTAAAGTCTTTCATATTGAAATATAATTTTAGTGATAATTCAGAGGAAATATATTTCTTCAAACATTTAAAACCGCAAATCAGCAGTAAATTAATCTATTACAATAGCATTTATAATATTGAGTTGAAACGCCCTACCGGAAGCGATGATGTTCAAACACAATACTATGTTTCGGAATTAGATTTTCTGACTACCTTCTTTAATCAGAATCTCACTTTCTATCAATACTACCGGACAAATGCTTGTTATCTTGACGATAAGTATTTTCTTCGTGGAAAACCTGATATTCATTTAATTATAGATAATTCCTTTTTTGATTCAGACCCACAGTTCTCCACCAGTTATGATTTCAAGGTTGCAAAAATTTTAGCTAATGAATTACTTAAAATTCATCTCACCAATAGAACAAAAGAGCTAACAAATGAGGGACTTCGAAAGAAAAATAATGGTTCTTGTTGTCAAATGGTCTGGACGGGGTCAAAACGTGGACTTGTAGAACTGATTTACGCCTTTGATACTTGTGGTGCATTCGATAAGGGAACTGTTGATATAAAAACAATAGCAGAAAATTTTGAAGCAATGTTTAATATTGACTTAGGGGACTTTTATCACATATATATGGAAATAAAGGGACGTAAGATTAACAGAACAAGGTATTTAGATATTCTTCAAAAGGCTCTTCTTCGGCGGATGGAAGAAGAGGACTAATAATCATCAATCCGATACGAGGTACTGGCAAGTTACCAAAGGCGAAGCAATCAATGTTTCGCCTTTTTTTATTGAAAAAAATATCGCCACAGGTGGGCGAAACTGTGGTTTTTGTTCAAACAAATCCCTTCATCTTTGCAGCAAATCAATAAGTTACAATTATGGATGTCATAACGATAGAATCGAAAGCATTTAAGGAATTGGAAGCAAAGATTAATGCTATTGCAGATTATATCCTTAACAAACAGGAATCGGAAGATATAAACGAAGATGAAATATGGGTGGATAGTTACGAAGTCTGCACATTCTTAAAAATCAGCGACAAAACATTACAAAGGCTTCGAGTATCAGGCACAATCGCCTATTCCAATATTCGGGGTCGGTATTTCTACAAAATAGGAGAAATCAAACGGATGCTGGAAGAACGGCTGATTAGAAGCAATTCAGAATGTTTAAATGACTTAGTAACAAATCACAAGCTGTATGTTAAGGAAAGAAGAAATCTTAGAAAGAACAAGTAACGGATTGAACGTTTTTAGATATTACATTGCTTGTCAATGGCGTGTTGGACGTAATTTCTTCAACCCATTGTATAAAGACAGCAAGGCTTCGTGTAATATTTATTTTGACCGAAAAGCCGGAGTATATAAGTTGAAAGACTTTGGGAATGACGAGTATAGTGGGGATTGTTTCTACCTCGTAGGAAAACTGAAAGGTTTGAACTGTAATAATGCTAATGATTTTGTCGAGATACTGAAAACCATTAATCAGGATTTATCGCTTGGATTATCAGAGAATACAGATAATTCTGCACCATATAACCCGAAGGAATCTATACTTGTCATTCCTGAAAAGAAAGCTAAACCATATAGCTTTCAGGAACAAAAATTTTCTCGGAATGAATTGGAATACTGGGAAAAGTTCGGCATCACTCCTGAAATATTGATACTGTATAAGGTATGTTCTATTAGAGAGTTCAAAAGTGAAAATTCAGAAGGAAAGCCTTATTTCATAACTTCATCATTGGGCGAACCGATATTTGGTTATAAAAACAAACGATATATCAAGCTATACCGTCCATTTTCCAAAATGCGATTCCTATATGGGGGTGATATGGGGGAAAATTACAGCTTCGGATTGGAACAGTTACCAGCCAAAGGTGATACAGTCTTTATTACTGGCGGTGAAAAAGATGTTCTTTCCCTCGCAGCAAAGGGATTTCATGCAATATGCTTCAATAGTGAAACCGTAAACATTCCGACAACTATCATTCATAAACTGTCATTCCGGTTCAAACATATCATTTTGCTTTATGATGTAGATAAAACCGGGCTTGAGAGTTCTTCCAAACATGAAAAGCAGTTGGCGGAATACGGCGTAAAACGCCTTCTATTACCACTTTCAGGAACAAAAGAAGAGAAAGATATATCCGATTATTTCGGGCTTGGAAATAGCCGTGAATCGTTCCTGAAACTCTTCCTTGATTTTTTAGATACTCTATACAGCGATACTATGACTATGCTGAAATCGTGCGAAATAGATTTTAACAACCCTCCGGCAAAGGCACAGGAAATCATATCTGCCGGGGATGTACCACTGGGAACACAAGGAAATATCCTTTGCATCACAGGTGGTGAAGGTACAGGTAAAAGCAACTATGTTGCTGCGTTGGTTGCCGGGTCAATCAGACCGGAAAATATTTGTATTGATACACTGGGAATCAATGTACACGAAAATAGCCAAAATAAAGCCGTCCTGTTGTATGATACAGAACAGTCCGAAGTACAACTGTTTAAGAATGTTTCCAACCTATTAAAGCGGGCAAAACAACCGGAAAAGCCGGAAGAGTTGAAAGCCTTCTGTCTTACCGGGATGTCCCGCAAAGAACGTTTACAGGCTATTGTACAAAGCATGGATAAGTTTCATTATCAATATGGCGGTATCCAGTTGGTCGTAATAGATGGTATTGCCGATTTGGTACATTCAGCCAATGATGAAGCCGAAAGTTTGCGGGTTGTCGATGAACTCTACCGATTGGCTGGAATATATCAGACCTGTATTGTGTGTGTATTGCACTATGTCCCGAACGGATTAAAGCTTCGTGGACACTTGGGGTCGGAACTGCAACGGAAATCGGCTGCCATCCTCTCCATCGAACTGGATAATGAACCGACTGTATCAGTAGTAAAAGCCTTAAAGGTTCGGGAAGGCAGCCCGTTGGATGTTCCATTAATGCTTTTTTCTTGGGATAAGGAAACCGGGATGCACCTATATCGTGGTGAAAAGCCCCGTGAAGAAAAAGAGAAGCGGAAAGAAAAAGAACTGGTAAGCGTAGCCCGTGAAGTGTTCGACCAGCAAACATTTATCACTTATATAGACCTGTGCGAACAGATACAGCAGATTATGGATGTAAAGGAACGCACGGCGAAAAGTTATATACGCTTTATGCGGGAGAAGGAAATTATCATTAAAGACCCTTCAAATCAGAGTTATTTTATCAAAGGTCATTTTTAATCGGTTATTGTTATGAATATAGATAGAGAAACATTCATCGCTTGGATGGAACGTATAATGGATAGGTTCGATATGACCGAAAAGAAAATCGACCGATTGACAACCCAGCGTAATTGTTTGGATGGTGAACAGCTTTTGGATAATCAGGATTTGATGTTTCTCTTGAAAGTTAGCCTTCGCACACTCCAGCGTTATCGGAAAAAAGGTATCCTGCCCTATATAAAACTGGATGATGGTCGATGCTATTATAAAGCCACCGATGTACATAAGTTGATTCGGGAGAAACTGTAAAAAATAATAGCTTATATCACCGACTTTCAGTATCTTTGCAGAGGAAAATTTGAGATAAAAAGCTGAAAGTTAATCTTTCAGTATTGATATATAACATAACGTTCGCAGAACGTCTCGATACGAAAACTGGCAATTTTCAAAAGAATAGGGACTACTGTGCAATGTCTATGCTATCGTTGTATAGCGTGGGCTTGCCTGTCTTCTATTCTTAGGTATGCCAGTACCTCGTATCGGAGCAGTGTGAGTTCCACGCTTCTTTTTGATGGGCTGGCGAACAGTTTAATAACTGTTTAATACCTATTGATATGGGAATTTTAAAAGCGCAAATAGTTGTATCTCTTGACGGGTTTATTGCTCGTAAGGATGGTGAAATTGACTGGATTACAAAAGAAGTAAAAGAATCTATCAGCAAAGTATATAGTTCCGCAGAAATGCTGATTTCCGGCACAAATACCTATAATTTTATTTTTGAACGGTGGGGTGGTTGGCCATACAAAAGTAAAAAGACTTTTGTTGTCGCAAATACTCCCATAAATACTATTCAGGAAGAGTATTTATCTTTCATAACCGACAATCCTTTTGATGTTATTCAGGGACTAAAAAAAGAAACAGAATCCAATTTGGTAGTTATTGGGGGCGGTAAACTTATCACATCTTTAATCAATACTCAACTGCTGGATGAATTGACAATTTACACTGTTCCTATCATGTTGGGCGAAGGTGTTTCTTTTATCGGAAGAACAATCGGTTCAGAATGGGAATTATCAGATTGTCATTCACTGGATGGTGGGATATTATGTGCGACATATCATTTTAGGCATGAATTAAATTGAAAAGCACCCAGTGTCCCCACCGGGTGCTAACCACAAAAATCCTCAATTACGGATAGCATAAAATCTATTCATAATGGAATTTTCTGTGGTAAAGATACGGAATTTCAGATTATTTCCTTGATTTCCCTTTCTTTTCAGGGAAAACGAATACCACATTGAACTGGTCGTCAAAAGCCAGTGAAGCATCGAAGGGCTTTCCGGCTTTGCTCTTAAAACCTTTTATCACTCCTGTTTTCTTCGCTGTTACCAGTTCCGTTACCTGCTTATCCGTTAATTGCTTATCGCTTTTGTTTCGGAAGATAACCAGCCCGCAATCAATATTATCACACTTTGCCACTTTCGGATACAGCAGGATCCGACCTGTCCCGCATTTCGGGCAGATTAAATCCTGCTGCGTTGATAAGGTGAGCTGTACCCCTAAAAGTTCGCTGGTTATCTGTGAAGCATGAACTTCTGTGCTTTTATGGAAGGTGTCGGGATTCATTTCCCCGCTTTCAATCTTGGATAGTGCGTTTTCCCACATACCAGTCATTTCCACGTCTGCGATTTTTTTGTCCCGGACTATATCGTAAACCGCCAGTCCCTTTTCGGTCGGTACAAGGGCTTTTTTCTCCCGGATAATATACTGGCGGGTAAAGAGAGTTTCAATAATCGCAGCCCGTGTCGCTGGCGTACCGATACCGGAATCCTTCATACTGGCTTTCAGTTCGGCATCTTCCAGTTCTTTCCCAGCGTTCTCCATAGCCGATAGCAACGAACTTTCCGTATGTAACGGTTTAGGCTTAGTCTGCTTTTCCAGCAACTCAATATCGGAGAGGGGTAAATTCTCATTTTCTTTTAGTGCTGGCAAAACGGTATTTTCTTCGCCTTCTTCTTGGGCGTTGAAAACAGCCCGCCATCCAGCAGACTTTATTACTGTTCCTTTCACTGCAAAAATACTCTCGCCACTGGTGAGAGAAATTGAAGTAACTTCCTTGACACACTTTTCCGAAAAAGCTTCCAGCATCCTTCCGGCAATCAGTTCGTATATAGCCTGTTCGTCCGCCTGTAAACTGCCCGGCTTATTCTCGGTTATAATCAAAGCGTGATGGTCTGTAACTTTTTTATTATCTACTGTTCGGCGGTTCAGGCTGCTACCTTTCATTGACTTTGCATAGCCGGCAAACCGGTCGTAAGTTTCCAGCAGGGAAATACGTTCCAGTATTTCATCGAAAACGTCCTGTGATATATAACGGCTTCCGGTTCGGGGGTATGAAATCAGCTTACCTTCATACAGTTTTTGTGCAATAGACAGCGTTTTATCTGCGGAGAAATTAAGTTTTGTATTGGCTTCCTTCTGCAAGGTGGTAAGGTCATACAAAAGCGGTGGTTCTTGGTTCACTTCCTTACATTCCACCGATTTAACCTGCACCTGACCGCTATCCTTTATTATTTGCAGCTTGTCGATGGCAGGTTGCTGGCTACCGAATTTTTCTTCTGAAAGGGCTGACAACTCGATGCTGTCTTTCCCGGTTTGTAATTTCAGTTGCCAATATTTCTGTGGAACGAAGTTCTTGTTCTCAAGATAACGGGAACATATCATCGCCAGCGTGGGTGTCTGTACCCGTCCCAAAGAATATGTCCCCCTTCCGGCAGCTATACTTAACGCTTGGGAAGCATTAATACCGATAAGCCAATCTGCTTCGCTTCTTGCCTTTGCCGACCGGAAAAGGTTATCGTACATTGTCCCGTTCTTGAGATTCTGCAATCCGTCCCGAATGGCTTTATCCGTCAGGCTGCTTATCCATAAGCGGACGAAAGGTTTCCGGCACTCAAGATATTGGTAGATATACCTAAATATCAGTTCACCTTCCCTTCCGGCATCAGTCGCAACGATAATCTTATCGCACTGGTCGAATACTTCTTTGATAACCTTGAGTTGCTTAACCGTTCCGCTATCAGGCTTATATCCTTTGTCGGTTTTTACCTGACGGGGAATAAGCTGGAACGACTGCGGTAGTATGGGTAAATTTTCCCGCCTGAAGTTTTCGATTCCGTAGGCATCAGGCATGGCAAGTCCTACCAAATGACCGAACGCCCAGGTAACGATGTATCCGTTACCTGAAATGTTCCCATCATTCTTTTGCGTTGCACCCAGTACGGTGGCTATATCCCTTGCCACACTGGGTTTTTCTGCTATTACTGCTATCATTATATAATTGGATTTTTGTGGTTAATAATTATTTCATTTTGCGACCTTGCGACTTTTTAGGTTTGTCTGTTTTTTGCTCTTCTTTCTTTTCTTCCCACTTTTTCTTCTGTTCCCCGGTAGGTGTAGCCTGTCCGGGCTTCAAAGGTTCTTTCGTATGCTTGGTCGCTTCGTTCGTTTTGCCTTCGGAATTGACCGCTACCTGTGTTTTATGTTCGTTGGCAGGGGTTATTTCTTTGGCTTTCTCTTTCGCTTTATCAGGATTGAATTTGTAGAAATCCAGCTTCCCTTTTTCATGGTTTACCTTTACATAGGCGTTATATTCCTGACCTTCTTTATCTTTCAGTCCTTTTACATAAATGGTTTTATCCGCCCGCAAATCAGCTTGCTGTTTGTCGGATAATTCCACTCCTGCAAGGGATTTGGGAATACGCACCCCTTCGGGCTGGTCGTTTCTTTGCTGTTGTCCCTGTTGCTGGGTTTGCTTTTGCTCTTTTTCGGGAAAGATAAATTCAAGGCTGCGTTTTTCCGCATTGACCTGAACAAAGGCAGAAAAGGGCTTGTTCTTGGCGGAAATCATATTTTCAAGAAATACCGCTTTACCTTCCATCAGAGCAGCTTTTTGTTTTTCATCCAGCTTAACGCCTTTTATTTCATCAGGGAGTTTGAGGGACGAAGCCTTCATGGATACCAGTTCGTTGGTCTGTTTGTCGATGCTGATAAAAGAAGGTACAAGTTCACCTGTACGGTAGTTTTTCACATCAACAATCCGACCCATGTTTCCAGTTTCCCGGAGATTCTTTTTGTCTTCATCGGTAAACTGGTGTCCAAAGAACGGACGGTCAAGTTCCGGTTCTTTACGGATACCATGAATAGCCAATACCACATTCCCATCACTGTCCGGACGAAACGAAAGACGGGCATCCGTTTTCATTACCATTGACCCGAAGTTGGCTTCAATCGGAAAGGTAGAAGGTGACTTATATCCCCGCAGCATAGGTTCTAAAGCCTTTGATTTTTCAAGCTGTTCTTTGGTAATACCCAGATTTCTTAGGTCGTCCCAGTTGATTTTGTTAGGGTCGATGAAATACTTATTCGTATCGGGCTTCTGCTCCTGTGCTGTGGATTCTTTCGGATTTTCCATTTTCAGGTCTTTAGGCTCGATACGGATTTTATCAAGCATTTCATCCGCAGCAGGTGTCGGATTCTTGATATTCTCCTGAATGATTTTTACCGTCCGTTCCGTATCTTCGGGTGCTACTTTGAAGAAACTGAAACGGGTCGGGTCTTTTAGCTGGTTGAAAAAGTTCTTCAAGAAATTTTCAAGTGCGTTACCCTGCTTATCCACTTTCAGGAAATCGTTGTTATGCTCCTGTTTCGGCGGAACGGTTTGCAGTTCCCCGTTTTCATCAATACCTTTTACGGCATTAATCGTTTTCTTTTCCTTGTCAAAGACAAGAAGAATGTCCATCATCTGTTCATCAGAGCCGGACTTGTTGTTTGAATTTACATCCATGACTTTAATTTTTAATGGTTAATAAAAAACTTATCGAATTAAAAGTAAGGATGAAATAGTATATATATAGGAACGTGGCGTTAGGTGGCTGCATATGACCTTATTTGTCTTATTCCCAAACACAAAGACGGTTATATCCTTTGTTTTTGTTAAATTTGCACCATTATTCAAAATGTAATTATGGCAACAAGAAGAAAGTGTTTCACGCAGCCAACGTTAGAAGTTATTTCTAAAATATTAGGTGATACAAATGAGGGACTAACGGGTAGTGAAATCCAATACTTATTAATGCAAAGTCAAATAACAGATATAGAACCAGCACTAACAAAATGGAGAAGGTTGTATAGCGCATTTGCGAACTATCAGAATACAAATCAATGTTCAAATTCTATTCTGAATTTTATTGCATTAGCATTAGCACCAGCGAAGTATGTTGATTGCCCCGAAGTATTTACAGAAAAACGAAATCTGATAAATCAACAATTAAGTTTTATAGGATACCAATTTAATGATAATGGTAAGTTTAGTGAAATTACACAGGCAACCACAATTTCCGAAGCCCAAAGAAAGGCTGATGATTTGAAAACGAAGTTGGAACAAAGAAAAGCACATACCGATATTTTCAAATACTGCAAAGCAGAACTATTAGCAAATAATTACTTTCACTCTGTTTTTGAAGCCAACAAAGGACTGTTTCAGAGAATTAGGGATTTATCCTTGCATAATGACGATGGGAATAGACTAATTGAATATGTTTTCAGTAGTACCCCTATATTAATAATAAATAACTATCAGTCAAAATCGGAACAGGACGAACATAAAGGGTTTTGTAATATTCTAAAAGGTTTATGTGGGATGTTTCGTAATCCCGAAGCACACGAACCAAAAATCAGCTGGGAGATTACAGAACAAGATGCGCTTGAAATATTATCAATGATTTCATACTGTCATAGAAGATTAGATAATGCACAAAAAATAAGATAAATTATGAGTAAATTACATGAATTATCGTGGCGTACAAACATCAATACATATACATTTCGTGGTAAACATATAGTTCTTTATGACGACCATCGAACTCTTTTAAACATACTTTTTGAAGCGAAAAAACTTGGTGAATTTGCAGAAACTCCCAATCTTATTTATTTTGACCTTCACGATGATGCTTGTACTCTTTTGCCTAAAAGCCAGTTATTAGAACGGATGGGTGTTAAAGATTTATCGGAAGCAACAAGTAAGCAGTTTTGGTCTTTTGTCGAATTTGATTTAGGAGTATTAGACGATGATTGGCTATTGACCGGAATGGAATTAGATTTAATTAAAAATGCTATCTTAATCGGACAGGAAGAGAATCATCATATTCAAGATATGAATGGTCGATATAAATCAGAAGATGGAGTAGAACATGAGTTATATAGTATCTCACATCTGCAATATAGTCTTAATAATAGGGGTTGTTTAGGTGATAGTATTATAAAGGAGCCGTATTATCAAAATGTTCGTGATATTATGCAATATCATCAAAGTCGGTTTGATGGAGAAGATATTAAGCCCTTTATTTTAGATTTTGATTTAGATTGCTTCACGACTGAATGTCGAGAAAAAACATACGCATGGCCTGAGGATATTTTCAGAAAAGAATATATTGAAAGCCATAATGCGAGATTCTTTATGGAAAGCTTATTAGACAGAGCTTCATTTATCACAATTTGTAGAGAACCTGACTGTTGCGGTGGCATTGGAGAGGCAAATAAGATACTCAATTATTTAGATAGATATTTTTTTGATGGAGCATTGAGTACAGAACCTATATCTTAGTCTATTGTAACAAAACGATTCATATATTCAACGCAGTTCGCCAACTCAATTTCTAATATAGATTTCCAATAATTATGACCAAAAGCAATTCTATCTCGGTTACTTTTTTCAATAATTGAATCTTTTATTTCGTCTAAAGGTAATTTGCCAACAAACGAAATTATTGTGTTTTCTAATGATGTTATTACTTCATTAATGTTAGCACTAAACCGTTCAAGCAAATGGAGTTTGTTATAGTGAGTTTCAATAATTTCAAAAATATCATTATTAATATCACCGTTGTTTTGCAAATAAAACGTTGTTGTTATAACATCTCCAGTAATAGCTAAATTCACGAACAGATATTGTTCGGCAGGTAATGAGTCAAGATACAGATTAAGAAAAACTCTTTTACCACCTTCAATCCAAATATAATTTTTATATCCATTACAAATAGTACAGCTTGGGAAAAGATTTTGGGGATTAACTACAAATTCAGGAAATTCATCCTTAGGTAAGTAATGGTCAAAAGAATTTATTTCACTGATAGTACAATTTGGACAAGTATTAATAATTCTATTAGCAGCAGTAGTAGTAATTTTGACCTTCAAATTCTTAATTACAGAGTTTTTATATGAGTATAGCTTTAATAAATCATTTTTCTCATCATCTGTGTGTCCATAACTATCAATGTTTTCCAAAGTGTTTCGAACAAAATTGTCATTATATGCAGAGAATTGACCTTCAATAGCATCATCCATATTCTCAATACGCTCTTTATATGATGGGTCTTCCTTCGTTGTGTTTTTACTTTTGAGAACTTCTTTATGAAATTCAAAAGCATCGTCAGTATAATGTTGCAAATTTCTCATAATAAAGCGTTATTCTTTTTATTAATCATACTTTTAATAAAAATTCGGGCATTTAAACTCAATGGGATTTCATCAAATTCCAGCAAAGATATTATTTCTTCATAAGGCTTTCCGGAATCGACTAATTCTCTTAAAATCTTCTTATGTTGCTTTGGAATCCCTTTATTTCCAAATATTTCTTCTGTAAGTACACTTAAATTTTCGCCAAATGATTCCAATGGAATACGCCTTATAGACAAAGATGTATCTTCTCTATCCAAAACATAAACATTTTTGGAAAAAAGTTCTCGAACGACAAGAGGTGAATGAGTAGCAATAATACAATATGACTGAAATTCTTCAACTAATTCATATATAGTATTCATTAATTGAGTAATTGCATTTGGATGCAAATGGGTTTCCGGTTCATCGTATAGAAGAAGAGAATCATATCTAATATTTGCCACAATTTCGGTTATGATGTATAGAATTATCGCTTGTCCAGAACTCAACTTATCTTTTACATCATTGAATCTTTTAACATCAACTTTATAGCGGTTGTGTCGAGAGGTTAATTCTTCATCTTCTCGCTCAACTAAAAATAAATTTATCAACTCTTCATCGATGAATGTAAGTAAGATTTTTCGCCACTTATTTATTCTTTCTAAAGTTTCTATTTTTTTTCCATGTATTGTGAAATCTTAGAGCCAATCCTTTTTCTGTGAATTGTTCGTTTTCGTCTTTTCTAACTCCACAATAATAATAATTAAAACTGCTTGTCTTTTTTGGAATTTTGAATCTATCAAAAATACTATATGAAACAGCAATAATTTTACTAAAAAGAGGTGTTTTAGGAGTAAAAAAATCAACTTTTTTTTCAGAAATCATTAGTGGCAAGGATGTTATTAACTGTGTTTTTCCTGTCCCATTTTTTCCAATTAAAGCATATATCCTATTAGAAATAAAATCATTACTGCTAAATTCAAAATTAATATCAACAGAATCTTTTGAAAAAGCAGGCTTAAACTGATATTTAAAACTATAAAGATTTGATAAGTCGTAATCATATATCCTATATCGAGCTTCTCTCAACAATCTTTCGGCTTCGTCAAATCGAATTAAAGATTCTTTAAAATTTCCATTCCGTTCAAATTTATCCTGTATATCAGGATAAAATGCAGCATCTTTTAACGCATACAATACACTGTCAAATCTCTTTTTTAAAGTGTTTCTTAGTTCATTATAGTATTCTTCTTCTTGTCCCAAAGAACAAAAATCATCACTTAACAGTTTGAAGTTATCTGGCAAGTATTCATTCGTTTTTGATTCATTTTGATATATTATTTTCACCCCACCAATACTAACCGGATTGTCATTTTCACTATCATAATAAAATAGATGGTAGGTACTTTTTACACTGAAGTCATCCCAACTATCATAAACTAAAACAAAAGATGGAAATATTTGAGGTTTTGTATGTGAACGAACCCGGTCACTTCTCCCTGATGGATTTTTTTCAACATAAAAAATAATATCGTTTGGTTTTATGTCAGTAGGTATATTTTCTTTAGGAATTACCCCTAATTTATACAATGGGTATCCATCGCTATCATAGTCTTGAAGAATCAATGTATAGCCCTCTTTCTCTAAATAAGGGTTTATCAATAAAACGTACTTGAAAATATCATCTTCTCCATCCCTATATTTCGGTTGCAAAACAGTTTCAATAAATAAAGAAAATTTCTCATCATCATCTAGTAATTTTAAGCGTTCCTGAAAGACATAGTCATAACTATAATCATCATTTCTAATAAGATGCTGAATAAAATCACCTAAAGCATTATTATATCTATTATCTTCTGATTTCATGGAACTTAAATCCCATATATCGCTCAGGAATGGAATTATACCATCATCCCCGTTATCACCAAAAGCATTGGCTTCTTTATTCAGAAGATTGTATAATTCTAACTTTATTTT
The DNA here is from genome assembly GCF_029893105.1 of Parabacteroides sp. PF5-9. Classification (GTDB taxonomy): domain Bacteria; phylum Bacteroidota; class Bacteroidia; order Bacteroidales; family Tannerellaceae; genus JARXWG01. The sequence continues at coordinate 25,085 of NZ_JARXWG010000011.1, forward strand.
TTTTGATAGCTTCATTGTAACTCTCTTAATGGAAGTCAATAATTTTGCAAAATTAAGAAGTTCTTAGGAATAAGAAGCAAAAACAGCAACTATATTATTTTTAGAAATATAGCTGCTGTTCTCCACGCAATATCATGGGGATTTATTCTTCCCCCTTCACCAAATGCTGTAAATTCGGGTCATTCTTGATGCGTTCCATTTCATCAATGACAATCTGCTTTACATCCTGCTTTATCCGGTCGTAATTAAGTTGGATTTGTTCTTTCATCAGGTCGTTGCCATCTGCATCCCGAAAGTCGATAATCTCCGGTATCTTTTCATAGCGGGCAGTTTCACGTTTTACCTTCTCGTTATCCACTACAATTTCAGCATGGAAAATTTTTTGCTCTATCCGTTCATCAAAATTGTCACTGACCGCACCCACGAACATCCCCTGTGTAAGATTGGATATTTTACTGGCAGGTATCAGGCTGTCCATCTGTGTACTGATTGAGGTAGATTTATCCTGACGGTTGATTGTCATGGACTGGCGTTTCTGTAATACCTTCCCGAAACGGTCTGACAATGTTTTTGCTGTTTCTCCCACGACCTGCCCGGAAAAGATGTTTCCAACCGTATTTTGAATTACCTTACTTTCCTTATCGCCATAATCCCTTGTTAGCTGGCTGTAATCCTGAAAACCCAAACAGACTGCTACTTTATTGGAACGGGCGGTAGCTATCAGATTATCCAATCCCCGGAAATAAATGGTTGGTAACTCGTCAATGATAACCGAACTTTTAAGCTGTCCCTTCTTATTAATCAGCTTTACAATACGGCTGTTATACAGTCCCAGTGCTGCCGAATAGATATTCTGACGGTCGGGATTGTTGCCGACACAAAGTATTTTCGGTTCGTCCGAATTGTTAATATCCAGCGTAAAATCATCACCCGTCATTACCCAGTAAAGTGCCGGGCTTATCATCCTTGACAATGGTATTTTTGCCGATGCGATTTGCCCCTGTAACTGGTCTTGCGCTTGCGATTCCCACGCATCCATGAAAGGACTTAAATAATTCTCAAGTTCCGGGTAGGAAGTCAAGATAACAAATGTATCTGCATACTTCCGGTTCAGGAACTCTATGGCGTGCGGGAACGTGCAATACTTTCCGTCTTTATATATCTTGAGAAACCAAATAATCGCAGCCAGTAAGATAATCGGGGATTCCACAAAGAAGTCGCCCTGCTTCTGAATCCAGCTTCGGTTCAGGTTCAGCATAATGGTGTATGCCGATTCGTAGGCATCCGATATGTCTGTCATAAAAGCCGGATTGATAGGGTTACATCGGTGGCTTCGGCGTGGGTCGTCAAAATTGATAACATAGAACGTGGGCTTTATCTTATAAGCATCCGAATGGTTCATCAGGTGATTATATGCGATTTCCGATAAGTCAGGAAACTTATAATCATAGCAATAGAGTGCAAAACCCTTCTCTATCTGTTGTTTAATGTAATTATTTACCACTGCGTAGGATTTACCACTACCGGGAGTTCCCAGCACAATAGTAGCCCGGAACGGGTTTACCACGTTTATCCATCCCTTATGTTGTTTCTTCTTATACCAAAAACGTGATGGAAGATTCACTGAATATTCATTCTCCATCAAGCGGGTTTCCTGCATGAAGCTTTCGTTCTCCAAATTGAAAACATCGTCCATCATATTGTTTTTGAGTAGCCGGGACATCCATACCCCAGCGACCAATAAACATAAGTATCCGCCAGCCATTGACAGGATATAAAAGGTAGCGTTTGCCGAAAGTGGTAATGGTAGATACAATAACCACCAGTTCAGGAAAAACAGGATAAAACCGATAGCAAGAAAAACGTAAATCTTTGTCCATGTTACCTTTTCTTCCTTCACTCCTTTTGTTCCCAAACAACTCAAGGCAAGGAATACCACTGCAAATACCTTTGTTATCAGGATATGACTGAACAGTCCTGCGGTTCGCTGGAAGTTTAATAGTATCTTATCGAGTACGCCGATATTGATACCCCAGTTTACTATCGACTGGTAACAAAACCAGTAAATGTTGATTACCACAAATAAAATACTGATTGCCCGCATAAAGTCCATGACTTTGGCAAGTCCTCTTAAATCATCTTCATTCTGCATAATTGATTATTTTTTAGATTATTATTACATCTGCCGTCCGTAACGGCGTTTTTTCTTTTTCTTGGGAGTTGGCGGGGTTTTATCATTCCCTGCCGATGAATCGCTGCCACCGGGCAGGATGCTGAAAAGGCTTCCGATTGTAGATTCCCCGTTTTCGGATTGCCGTTCTGACGGCACGAACGGTTCTGCCGAAGGTGTGAACGGTTCTTTCGGAACAGCCTGTTTTGTGTGTCCCTCGTTTACATGGGATTCTCTAAACAGGTCATTAAATACATTGGCTGAAAATTCCTTTCCTAAACGAGAGCCGTTCAGGACAGCTTTGTTTTCGTGGTCGATAAAGGTTGCACCATATATGCGCCCTTCCGGGTTCTGCCGGAATACGACTTCAATTCCTTTATCTTTCAGGTTCTTTTCAAATTGTTCCTTTGAGCCGGAAGCTTTCAACGCTTCGCTTACCCGACCTTTGATATTGGCTTTCAGTTTACCGTCTTTCCATTTGGTTGCTGCTTGTCCTATCCTGCGTTCCAATGCTTCATAACCGACCGACTTACCCAGCCGGGAAGACTTGATGGGATTACCCAGCTTTTCGCCTTTATCATCGGTTGCGGAATAGACAATACCATTATAAGCCTTGCCCCGGACTTCGCCTTTGACTTCTTCCGCCCGTACATTATATAATGATAACAGGGTATTCAGTTCCCCGATGCTTTGGAACTGGTAAGTATTTACCACACCTTTAACCGTATTGGAAAGCTGGTGCTTTACATCACCCGCAGCATAATCGACCTTTCGGAACTGATAGTGTTCCTGCTGTTGTTTCTTTTCAGCAGGATGCAGACCGTATTTTGCTTCCAGTTCCCGTGTAATGTCCTTGCTCCGGCGGTGTTCAAACTTATCATTCAATTTTTTGCCGTTCTCGTCCACCCGTAGGGATACGATATGCAGGTGGTGGCGGTCGATGTCTTCATGCTTGTAAACCATGTAGGGCTGATTACCATAGCCCAGCTTCTCCATATATTCCTGTGCAATCTCCGATAGCTGTTCATCCGAAAGTTTATCGTCCGGGTGCGGATTCAGGGATATATGAATTATGGGCTTTTCAGTTTTGATGTCTTGGGGCAGGTGCATTTCAAAACTTTCCATGCAACGCTGGATGTTGAAATTACCATCTTCACTTTCAAACATTCGGTTGCTGAAAAGTACCTTGCCTTGTTCTTCATCAACCTTATTCTGATTGTAAGCCAGCGCACCGAAAAGCGAACTTCCCACATTTATTTTTGCAACCATCGCTGTTCAAATTCCTGTGTGAGTTCGATAATTTTCCGGCTTAATACCACCAGTTCTTCGGTTGCTTTTTCCAATTTATAGAGAAAAGAAAGAGCTTTCTTTTCAGTAAAATTGGTATTCAGAGCCTTCACAATCTGATTATAGTTTACGCCGATTGCCCGGAATTGAGCGTAAAAAGTTGTCAGGCGTGTGTAATAATCGACTGCTGCCTTATCAATTTTTATCACTTTGAATGAACCGCCAAAGATTCTTTCTGTGATAAAATGCGCTTTCGTCCGCATACCGGACTGTTCAAAGAGAGCCAAAAAACGGGCATGGTCGGTCGCATTAAAGCTGACCGAATACCGGAAAACTGCCGGGTCTGCCTTTGGCTTTCGTCCTTTGCCACCGGATTGTGGCACATTCGTTTTTTCTTTTCCCATACCATTATTCTTTAAAGGGTTTACGACTTCGGAGTACAACCCATCCCGGCTTGTCCGGGCAAGGGGTTGTAAGCTGCTGAAAGAATTTCAAGCTGCTGAGGACACACCTTGCTATTTGCACGGCGCAAATAAAATCCGTCATAGGACGGATTAGCAGTTAGCCATAAGATAAATGAACTCCGGGAAGCTATTGAACAAATACCTTTTTATCGGTTCAGATAAGATTCCGGTGCAAAGTAACAGGGATTAATTATGCTGTGCCATAGCACATTATAGGACAAGCGAAGCCATCTAAAGCCATCCGAAGCCACTTTCAAAAACGGACGGTTTTTCTCCATTTATTTGCGGTCAGAATCAGCATTGAAATAGATAAGTAAAGCGATAAATGCCGATTGAAATATCGGAATGAATAAAGACTGGTTTACTGATTTCAGGAAAGCAAGAAATACTGAAATCAATATTTCAAGCTATCAATAAAACAATCTGTCAGGAAGTAAATACTTCCATATCTCAAGACTGAAATACAGATTGAATTATTGGCAGGTTGATAGGATTATTTGAATAAAGAAAGATTTAGATATAGAAATGTAGAACTAATTAAACAATGAAGTCATGAAGGAATTTTTTGTAGTTATTAAAAATGAAAACGGGGATTCAATACCCGAAGCTATTATGGTTGCCATGTGTGAAATACCTCACATTGGAGATTACGTGGTTATTGACGATGAAAACAACATCACAAAAAATGACCAAACATCATACCTGAACTTTGTTTGCCTTCTGCACCTGCCAGAAGGTGAAACGTCTGGTTTTCGGTTTAAGGTCGTTGGAAGAAATTTTTCTCGAAAGAACGGGGAATCATCGGTCTGTTTGGATTTACAACACGAACCTGAATTAACAAATTAAAAATCAAAGAAATGAAGAAAGAAACATTATTCGTTGCCTTCTCCACCCAAAAGGGCGGGGTCGGCAAAACCACTTTCACAGTATTGGTAGCAAGCTATCTCTATTACCTGAAAGGCTACAATGTAGCAGTTGTCGATTGCGACTACCCGCAGCACAGTATCAGTGCCATGCGTAAACGGGACGGTGAACAGGTAAACAACGATGCCAATTACAAGGTACTTGCCTTTAACCAGTTCAAAGCATTGGGAAAGAAAGCCTATCCGGTCTTATGCAGCACTCCCGAAGCTGCCATCAGTACAGCCGAAGAGTTCCTGAAAACAGAACCGATAGAAATGGATGTGGTCTTTTTCGACTTGCCGGGAACGGTGAACAGCGAAGGTATTATCAGTTCGCTGGCTTCTATGGACTACATCTTTACACCGATTACCGCCGACCGGGTGGTACTGGAAAGCAGCCTTTCATTCGCCATGACGGTAAACAACCTGCTGGTACAGAATGAAGCTTACCGGATACAAGGCTTGCACCTGTTTTGGAATCAGGTCGATGGCAGGGAGAAAACCGACCTGTATGGAATTTATGAAAATACTATCGGTGAACTGAAATTACCCCTTATGAAAACTTTTATCCCGGATACCAAACGCTACAAAAAGGAACTGTCCGGTGATAAGACTTCTGTCTTCCGTTCCACACTGTTCCCTGCGGATAAGCGAATGATAAAAGGCAGCAACCTTGAAGAATTGGTCGCTGAAATCGGATACATTATAAAACTATACTAATATGGCAAAGCAGGAAAAAGTACAGGTGGATGAAGATTTTATGAAAGAAATCATTTCACAGGGTTTACCCATGAAACAGGAAATCCCACCTAAAACAGTAAGTAAAGAACCGGATACACCGGAAATCCCCGCAGAACCGGAAATAATACAGGAAACTGTGGAAGAACCAGTCCGGCAACCGGAAGCAAAACCCATCAGGGAAACTACCCGCCGGAAGAAAAGTACCCCTGCCGATTACCGGGAAACTTATTTTCAAAAAATGGAACTTCCCGACCGCCAGCCGATATATGTAAGCCGTTCCACCCATGAAAAGCTTATGAAAATAGTAATGGTTATCGGTGAACGCAAAGCGACTGTAAGCAGCTATGTGGAAACAATTATCCTGAATCACTTCGACCAGTATCAGGACGAAATCAACGAACTGTATAAGAAAACTTTTGAAAGCCCGATATGATACTAAAATTAATGATAGCAGGGGTTGTCCTTTATTACCTCGTCCTGCTGTGTCGGTTCAGGAAGAAAACGAACAGCCCCCCTTCCGATAGTTCCAGAAATCATAAGACCGAAAGGGCTGTCGTTGGAAAAACAACCTTCCGGTTAAGACAAGTAACGCCATCTAAAGACACTGAAAGCCAGTTTTCTAAAGGGGTTGATAATGCTTCTATATTTGCCCCGGCTGACACGGAAGATACCCCACAGCCGATGGATGTTGAATTTGAAATGAAGTATGAAGATGAAGTACCGGAAGATGAACTGGAATCGGAAGAAATCGCACTTATCACAGGCGGTGAAGGTCAGTCGGCACGGGGTATCTCCTTTGAAGAAATGGCACAGGCGGTACAGGTCGTCAGGCAGCAGGAAGTCCCGGAAGAAGAGGAACGAAAAGCCCTGCAAACACTGTCAGTTATGCAACAAACCAGCCTGTATAATACAATGATGGAACAGATAAACGGGGGCATGGTACGGGTGGCGGAAATGCTGGGTAAATACGATGCAGTATTTATCGCCCCGCCAAACGAAACCAACCCCGAAGATTTACAGGCGTTCGATATGAGCGACTATATGTAGAACCTTTAAAAACAAATCAGGTATGAAAGAAAAAGATTACGGTTAGCTGGACTTAATCATTCCAAAAGGTCGAAAGACCAACCACAAAAATTCTCAATTATTAATCCCGCCGGAATAGCGGACTATCCACCCGCTTTCCGGCATCATAAAATCAAGTTTATAATGAAAAAGAAAATATTTCTTTCCGCAGCCATCGTCTTGGCTGCTACTTCCGCATTTGCGCAGGGCAACGGCGTAGGTGGTATTACAGAAGCCACCAACATGGTTACCAGTTATTTCGACCCGGCGACAAAATTGGTGTACGCTATTGGTGCTGTCGTTGGTTTGATTGGGGGCGTAAAAGTATATAACAAGTTTAGTTCAGGCGACCCGGATACAAGCAAAACTGCTGCAAGCTGGTTCGGGGCTTGTATCTTCCTGATTGTAGCTGCCACCATTCTTCGTTCATTCTTCCTGTAATCATAGGAGTATGATTAGCTATTCAATTAACAGGGGGATTGGAAAACCTGCGGAGTTCAAAGGGCTTCGCAGCCAATACCTGTTCATTTTTGCAGGCGGGCTACTTGCCGTCTTCGTATTGTTCATCATTCTGTATATGATAGGTATAAACCAGTGGGTCTGCATTGGGTTCGGGGTCGTAGCGGCTTCGGCTCTTGTGTACTTCACTTTTATGCTAAATGACAAATACGGCACACACGGTCTTATGAAAGTAACCGCCCGCAGAAGCCATCCCCGGTATATCATCAACCGCCGGGCTATCCCCCGATTATTCACCTATAAAAGACAGAAGAACGCATGAGGAATATATTAAAAGCAGCCACGTTGGAAAGCAAATTTCCCCTGTTGGCAGCCGAACACGATTGTATCATCAGTAAGGATGCCGATGTTACAGTGGCGTTCCGGGTAGAGCTACCCGAACTATTCACTGTTACCGGGGTTGAATACGAAGCGATACATTCTGCTTGGCATAAGGCAATCAAAGTATTACCCGATTACAGTATTGTACATAAACAGGACTGGTTTATCAAAGAAAACTATACCCCTGAAATCCAAAAGGATGGGTTAAGTTTCCTGTCCCGCAGTTTTGAACGGCATTTCAATGAAAGACCGTTCCTGAATCATACCTGTTACCTGTTCCTGACAAAAACCACAAAGGAAAGAAGCCGTACCCAAAGTAATTTTAATACGCTTTGCCGGGGCTTCATCATTCCAAAGGAAATTCAGGATAAGGAAACAGTAACGAAATTTTTGGAATCGGTCGGGCAGTTTGAACGGATTATGAACGATTCGGGATTTATCACCCTTACCCGCCTGAACTCGGATGAGATTACCGGAACGCCGGAAAAAGCTGGGATTATCGAAAAATACTTTTCCCTGTCGCAAAGCGATACGACTACCTTACTGGATATGCAACTGAATCTCGAAGATATGCGTATCGGCGACAATACCTTGTGTTTACATACGCTTTCGGATGTAGAAGACCTGCCGGGTGCGGTTACTACTGATTCACGTTACGAAAAGCTGTCCACTGACCGTAGCGACTGCCGTTTGTCGTTCGCTTCACCTGTGGGCGTATTGCTTTCCTGTAACCATATCTATAATCAGTATATCTTTATAGACGACCATGCGGAAAACCTGAAACGCTTTGAGAAGCAAGCCCGCAATATGCACTCGCTGTCTAAATACAGCCGTTCCAATCAGGTGAATAAAGAGTGGATAGAAGAGTACCTAAACGAAGCGCACAGTCAGGGTTTGACCTCTGTTCGCTGCCATTGCAACGTAATGGCATGGGCGGATGATAAGGAAGAATTAAAGCATATCAAGAATGACGTGGGAAGCCAGCTTGCCTTGATGGAGTGCAAGCCCCGCCACAATACAACGGATACCCCGACCCTTTACTGGGCGGGTATCCCCGGCAATGAAGCCGATTTTCCGGCGGAAGAATCCTTCTTTACCTTCATTGAACAGGCTTTGTGCTTCTTTACGGAAGAAACGAACTACCAATCATCACCCAGTCCTTTCGGGATTAAGATGGTGGACAGGCTCACCGGAAAACCGCTTCACATTGATATTTCCGATTTGCCCATGAAAAAAGGAATTATTACGAACCGTAATAAATTCATTCTTGGGCCAAGCGGAAGTGGAAAATCCTTCTTCACCAACCACATGGTACGCCAGTATTACGAACAGGGTACACACGTCCTGTTAGTGGATACCGGAAATTCCTATCAGGGATTATGCGAATTAATCCACCGGAAAACTGGCGGGAAAGATGGCGTGTATTTTACATATACCGAAGATAACCCAATTTCATTTAATCCATTCTATACCGAAGATAACATCTTCGATATTGAGAAGCGGGAATCCATTAAAACGCTTATCCTGACCTTGTGGAAACAGGAACATGAAAAGCCCACCGGGGCGGAAAGCGTTGCCTTGTCCAATGCTGTAAGCGACTTTATCAACCTGATAACACAGGATAAATCCATTGTACCCAGCTTCAATTCCTTTTACGAGTTTATTAAAAATGAATACCGGAATAACCTGAACGAACAGAACGTTCGGGAAAAGGATTTCGATATTGATAATTTCCTATTCGTGTTGCAACCTTTTTATAAAGGTGGTGAATACGATTATCTGCTGAACTCGGATAAAGAACTGGACTTGTTGAACAAACGCTTCATCGTTTTTGAGGTGGATGCCATCAAAGATAACCCCGTGCTTTTCCCTGTGGTTACAATCATTTTGATGGAAGTTTTCATCAACAAAATGAGGCGGTTAAAGGGTATTCGTAAGATGTTGCTTTTGGAAGAAGCGTGGAAGGCTATCGCCAAAGACAGCATGGCACATTACCTGAAATATCTGTTCAAAACAGTGCGTAAATACTTCGGCGAAGCGGTGGTAGTAACACAAGAAGTGGACGACATTGTCCATTCTCCCATTGTGAAAGAATCCATCATTACGAACTCCGACTGTAAAATCCTGCTCGACCAGCGCAAATACATGAACAAGTTCGATAGCATACAAGCGATGCTGGGTTTGACCGACAAAGAAAAGGCGCAAATACTTTCCATCAACATGGCGAACCATCCGGGACGGAAATACAAAGAAGTATGGATAGGACTGGGTGGCGTACAATCGGCTGTGTATGCCACAGAAGTAAGTTTAGAAGAATATTACGCATTTACAACGGAAGAAACCGAAAAACTCGAACTGTTCAAACTCGCCGAAAGACTGGATGGCGACCTTGAACTGGCTATTAAACAGCTTGCCGAAAGCAAGCGTAATCCTAATTAAAATCAAATCAATATGAAACAAATAAGATTCATCTTCCCGATGCTTCTGTGTGCTGTCCTGCTGGCTTTGTCTTCCTGTAAGGAAACCAACGCCGACCGACTGAAAGCCATGTGTGGACATTGGGAAAGCGTTACGAACCGACCATCGTTCACGGTCTTTGAAAGTGCGGATGGCTATAAAGTAACCATGCAACGAAGAACCCGCAGGGGCGAAACCCGTGCGGAAACCTACCAAATCATAGAAAAAGACGGATACCTGTTTATCGAAACGGGATTTTCGATACTGATAAGCTATGATAGCGAAACCGACAGGATACTGCTATCCTCCGGCGGTGAGTATGTAAGAAGTAAGAAACAATCAAAAAATTAAAGCAATGAAAACAAAAATAATGATGTTAGCTGTGGCACTCTGCCTGTTTGTAGGTAACGCCAGCGCACAATGGGCGGTAATCGACCCGACAAATTTGGCTCAAGGTATTGTCAATACCACCAAAGAAATTGCACAGACTTCAAAGACTGTCAGTAATACACTGGATACTTTCAAGGAAACTAAAAAATTGTACGACCAAGGCAAGCAATATTATGATGCCTTGAAATCGGTAAACAATTTGGTGAAAGATGCCCGGAAAGTACAAAAAACCGTGCTTCTACTCGGTGAGATTACGGATATATATGTTACCAACTTCCAGCTAATGTTATCGGATAAGAACTTCCGACCGGAAGAACTCAATGCCATTGCGTTCGGATATTCCAAACTGTTGGAAGAAAGTTCGGATGTACTTACGGAACTGAAAAATGTAGTGAATATCAACGGGCTGTCCATGACAGATGCCGAACGTATGGAACGGATAGACAAAGCATATAATTCCGTATTAAATTACCGGAACTTGGTTTCTTATTATACCCGTAAGAATATATCCGTGTCTTACCTGCGGGCAAAGAAAATCAGCGATACCGACCGTGTAATGGCTCTGTATGGAACTGCTAACGATAGATACTGGTAATTATGACATTGTTAGCCGTTGATTGGGGAAACCTGCATGAGATTCTGAAAAATCTTTATGTGGATATGATGCCCTTGTGCAGTAACATGACAGGGGTAGCCAAAGGTGTGGCGGGATTGGGTGCATTATTCTATGTGGCTGCAAAGGTATGGCAAGCCCTATCGAGAGCCGAACCGATAGATGTGTACCCGCTTTTGCGACCTTTCGCCATTGGTCTGTGCATTATGTTCTTTCCGACTATCGTTTTGGGAACGATAAACAGTGTACTATCCCCGGTAGTAAAAGGAACGAATCAAATTCTGGAAGGACAAACCTTCGATATGAATAAGTACCGGGAACTGAAAGATAAAAAGGAATATGAAGCTATGCTTCGGAATCCTGAAACCGCTTACCTCGTTTCCGATGAAGAGTTTGACAAGCAACTGGATGAACTGGGCTGGTCGCCTTCGGATTTGATTACAACGATGGGGATGTATATGGAACGGGCTTCTTACAATATAAAGAAAGCAGTCCGGGACTGGTTCAGGGAACTGCTGGAAATACTCTTTCAGGCTGCTGCCCTTGTCATTGACACGATACGGACGTTCTATTTGATTGTATTAGCCATACTTGGCCCGATTGCTTTTGCAATATCGGTCTATGATGGCTTCCAATCAACCTTAACGCAATGGATAACACGCTATGTAAGCGTGTACCTGTGGCTTCCCGTATCAGATTTATTCAGTTCCATCCTTGCCCGGATTCAGGTCTTAATGCTGGAACGTGATTTACAGTTATTGGACGACCCCAGTTTTATACCCGACAGTTCCAATACGGTTTACATCATTTTTATGATTATCGGAATTGTGGGATACTTCACCATCCCAACAGTATCCAACTGGATTATTCAGGCTGGCGGATTGGGTGGTATGAACCGAAATCTTTCTAAAACAGCAAGTGGTGGCGGAAACCTTGCGGGTGCAGCAGCCGGGGCAGTAGGTGGAAACATCGCCGGAAAATTAATTAAAAAATAAACAGTAAAAATATGGAGTTTAAAAGTTTAAAAAATATAGAAACCAGTTTCAAGCAAATACGCCTGTTCGGGATTGTATTTGTATGCCTGTGTGCCGGGATTGTAGGTTATGCCCTTTGGAACTCGTACAGTTTTGCAGAAAAACAGCGTGAAAAGATTTACGTTCTCGATGGGGGGAAATCCCTTATGCTGGCACTTTCGCAGGACTTATCACAGAACCGTCCCGTAGAAGCAAAGGAACACGTTCGGCGTTTCCACGAACTCTTTTTCACCCTTTCACCGGATAAGAACGCCATTGAATCAAACATACAGCGTTCATTGTACCTAACGGATAAAAGTGCTTTCAACTATTATAAGGACTTATCCGAAAAGGGGTATTATAACCGTATCATTTCCGGGAATATCAACCAGTCGGTACAGGTGGACAGTGTAATATGCAACTTCGACCACTATCCCTATCAAGTGGCGACCTATGCCCGGCAAATGATTATCAGGGAAAGTAGTGTTACCGAAAGAAGCCTTATCACCCGATGCCGGTTGCTGAACTCCGTAAGGAGTGATAACAACCCGCATGGCTTTACCATTGAAGCTTTTGAGATTACGGAAAATAAAGATTTACAGGTATTAAAACGGTAAGGCTATGGTAAAGAAATCATTAACAAACCTGCGGGACTGGGTAGATGATAAGCTGCGTTACGCTTGCGGAAGCCTGTCGAAAGATGCCCGGATAATCATTATCATAACCTTTATTCTCGGCGGTAGTATCCTATCTATTTACTGGACGGTTTCTTCCATATATAATATAGGAAAGAAAAGTGCGGAAAAAGAATTTTTGGAGATAAGGCATATTGAACGCTTGGAACTGGAACGGAAAGACAGTATAAACCATTATCAATTACAAAAATATGGAACAGAATCAGAATTTGAATCAGGAAACGAGTAACAACAAAGAAGGGAAAGAGAAAAAGCAACTTTCCCCGCAGGAATTACAGAAACGGAAGAAACTTATCATCTTCCCGTTGATGTTCCTTGCTTTTGCCGGATGTATGTGGCTGATATTTGCCCCGTCCTCAAAAGACGAAGTAAAGCCGGACGAAATCGGCGGTTTTAATGCCGATATACCCTTACCCAAAGAAGACGGGATATATGGCGATAAAAAGACGGCTTACGAACAGGAATCCATGAAGTCGAAACAGGAAGACCGGATGCGTTCTTTGCAGGACTTCGGCTTTACATTGGGTGAAGAAAATAAGGTTACGGATAACTTGAGCCTGACCGCCGACCTGCCGGAAGAACAACCATCAAGTAACAGCCGGAGTTATTACGGCGGTTCTTCCCGCAATGGTTCTTATGTCCAATCTTCGGCTTATGCCTATCAGGATATAAACCGACAGTTGGGAAGTTTTTACGAAACGCCCAAAGAAGACCCGGAAAAAGAAGAACTGGCACGGAAGATTGAAGAACTGGAATCCCGGCTGTATGAACGGGAAAATACCCAAAGTACGGCGGATGAACAACTGGCACTACTTGAAAAATCCTATGAACTGGCAGCCAAATACATGAACGGCGGGCAGGAACAGGCAGTAAAGCAGGTAACGCCAACTGCATCCATACAGGGAAAGGTTCAGGCGTTGCCTGTGCAAGCCGTAACAGAACAAACCGTTTCGGGACTTCAAGTACCTATGAGTGATGCGGAGTTTATTGCAGCATACAGCCAGCCCCGGAATTATGGATTTAATACGGCGGTCGGAACTGGGTCGTTAATGGGAAAGAATACGATTCTTGCCTGTATCCATGAAGACCAGTCGGTGATGGACGGGCAGAATGTCCGCCTTCGCCTGTTAGAGCCGTTACAGGCGGGTCATATCAGGATGCCGAAAAACAGCTTGTTATCAGGAACGGCACGGGTTCAGGGTGAGCGCATGGATATTAATATCTCTTCATTGGAATATGAAGGTAATATCATTCCGGTTGAATTGGTAGTCTATGATTCGGACGGGCAGAAAGGTTTATCCGTTCCGTCCTCGCTGGAAATGCAAGCCCTGAACGAAGGTATGGCAAATATCGGTGCTGGGCTTGGCTCAAGCTTTACCGTCAATCAAAATGCGGGGGCTGCCATCGTTTCGGATTTGACAAGGGGTGTTCTGCAAGGCGGGTCGCAATACCTGTCAAAGAAGTTCAGGACAGTAAAAGTGAACCTGAAAGCCGATTACAAAGTAATGCTATTCACAAAACAGTAATAACAACCACAAAAATTTCTCAATTATTAATCCGCCGGGAAGCGGGCTATCCACCCGCCAATGGCAACTAAAAATCAATTTGTAATGAAAAAGTTATTTATCATGTTCGCACTGGTTATCGGTGCAGTAACGGTCAAAGCGCAAAGCAACGATTTGTTTCTGGGTATTACCCAAAAATTTCCTTACGGGCAGATGGTTACGCCTTACGGTGTTCAGGTAACGTTTGCCAAAACGGTACACATTATTTTCCCTTCCACAGTCAAATACGTGGATTTGGGTTCAACCCATCTTATCGCAGGAAAAGCGGATGGGGCAGAAAATGTTATCCGTGTCAAAGCTTCTACCGAAGGATTTCCGGGAGAAACTAACTTTTCGGTTATCTGTGAGGACGGCAGTTTTTATTCCTTCAACGCCAAATACGCCAATGAACCGGAAATGCTGAACATCGAAATGAAAGATTTCCTTGAGAATGAAAGCATAACCGATTATTCCCATACCCGGATGAACATTTACTTCCGTGAACTGGGGAACGAATCGCCGTTGCTGGTGAAACTGATAATGCAGTCCATCTATAAAAACAATGACCGGGAGATACGCCACTTGGGATGCAAGCGTTTTGGAATACAGTTCTTAATCAAAGGTATTTATGTGCATAATGGGATGTTTTATTTCCATACACAGGCGAAGAACTCTTCCAATGTTCCGTTTGACACGGACTTTATCAAATTTAAGGTTGTTGATAAGAAGGTGGCAAAGCGTACCGCCATTCAGGAATCAGTTTTGTATCCTGTCCGCAGTTTTAACGAAGTGATTACCATAGGCGGGAAGTCCACAGTCCGCACAGTCTATACCTTACCGAAGTTCACGATTCCGGATGATAAAATACTGGTGGTAGAGCTGGTCGAAAAGAACGGTGGCCGTCACCAAAATATCCGTATCGAAAGTTCAGATATTGTGAACGCCAGAGTAATTAACGAACTTAAAATCAAGTAAAATGAAGAAGTTAATCTGTGTTATAGCAGTGTTGTGTTTTTGCCAGACTTTTAACCTGGCACACGCACAACGTTACCTGCCCGGACAAAAGGGAATCCAACTTACGGGCGGAATGGCGGACGGATTTAAGAAGCCCGGTAAACCGGAATCGGCATATTATTTCGGTGCTGCGCTTGCCACTTATACCAAAAACGGAAACCGTTGGGTGGTCGGTGCGGAATACTTCAATAAGGAGTATGAATATAAGAATGTAACCGTGCCTGTAAGCCAGTTTACGGGCGAAGGCGGGTATTATATCAAAATCCTTTCCGACCGCCGGAAAACGTTCTTCCTGTCCTTCGGGTTGTCGGCTCTTGCCGGATACGAAACAAGTAACTGGGGAGATAAGGAACTATACGATGGCTCTACTCTTACCAATAAGGATGCCTTTATTTATGGCGGGGCTGCTACGCTTGAATTGGAAACTTACCTGACGGACAGGGTGGTTTTCCTTATCAATGCCCGTGAACGTGCGCTGTTCGGCTCTTCCATCGGAAAGTTTCACACACAGTTCGGAATAGGATTCAAGTTTATAATAAATTAATGCGATATGAAAAAGATAATCAGAAACATATTAATGGGGGTGTACTTGCTGGGAGCAATGCTGCTGGTGTTTTCTTGTGATGATAAGCTGGATGTCCAGCAGGTTTACCCGTTCACGGTAACAACGATGCCCGTACAAAAACGGATTAAGATGGGTGAAACGGCAGAAATCCGTTTTCAACTTCAAAGGGAAGGCTATTATGAAGAAACGAAGTATTTCATCAGGTATTTCCAGCCGGATGGTAAAGGTACGCTGCGGATGGCGGACGGAACATTATTTCTTCCGAATGATTTGTACCCGCTTCCGGGCGAAACGTTCCGGCTATACTATACTTCCGCTTCCACCGACCAGCAACAAATTGACGTATACATTGAAGACAGCTTCGGACAGGTGGTACAGCTAACGTTTGCTTTCAATAATGAGAATGAGAAAGAAGAGCAGAAGGAATGAATACAATATATGTATGTATAGCTGTCTATCAGTTCCTATCATGGTGCTGGATATCTATAAGTATTAAGAACGCACCCACAGATATAGAGTTGTGGGGTGAAGAAATAGATTGAATTTAAATATGTTGAAAAAGTCGAGTAAAATAATTACTCGACTTTTTATTATGAGTATTTTTGCAGAAATAAAAATATTTATGAGCCAAATAGTCTTTCAATTCATCGAATTAGTAAAAAGGAGAAGTGAAGAAAATAAGCTTTCTCTAAATAAGCTTTACGAAAATCGTCTATTCGGTAACTGCATATCAATACTAAGACAGGAAGTAGATACATTCATACGGATTATCTACTTAGGTCGTCTTAATTCTGTTCAGGAGAGAGAAAGGCTTATAAGTCTAACTTTTAATGATGAAAAATGGAACACTTTAACTGTAAATAGCAAAATGAAAATAATTACAGATAAAGACATGGTAGATATTGCTTCCGAAGTTAAAGGATATGTTCAATACCTTTATAAATTTGGATGTGGTTTTATTCATTTGTCCAACTTTCATAATTACCAAAACGAGAATCCATTTGGGAAATTAAAATTGAACGAACAAATTGATATTAAGTTTTATCTACATCAATATCATGGTTTCCCGATTGAAAATAATCTAACTATTGAATCAATAGAGAATCTTATACCCAAAATATTCGATAAGATTTCTCAAAATATGCTGTACTATAATGAACAATTATTGAACAACGAAAGTATTGATTTCTAACATAATTTCAGCTTATTTATATGAAAGGATCCACCGGGTTAGCGGTGGATCCTTTCATCAATAAAAATCAAAAGTTTGGAAAGCGGTTTCTTTGCTACTTTCTTTTTCAGAACACTTCACGAAAGAAAGTAGCGGGCGGAGTTTCCGCCCGTTGGTTTATAATTCTTCAAATTTATCTATATCACATTCGATGATTACAACTTCCGACTGACAACTGTATAAATCGTTTTCTTTTGCTGCTATGATGGCTTTTTCTTCCGTAGAAAAAACACCAAAGCAAACACGGCTCGACTTTGTTTTGTGTACGTCCGTTTGAAATAAAATATATGCCTTCATTATTTACTGTTTTTTGTTTAACCATTCATCCCGCCGTTTCCGGCACTCTTCCAACGTTTTGGCTACCGTAGAGAAAAGTTCCCCATCCGTATGGCGGTAATCATATTGGAAATATTCTGTCCCCCTGAACGCTCCTGCAATGAACGTTACATATTTTTCTTGTCCCGGCTCTTGGGTCGTGGACACTCCGTTTTTATTTAGTGATTCCATATATTTACATTAATAAAGTGAGTAATAAGGCGATGAAAACCACAGCTATCAAAAGGCTATACAATACAGATACAAATAACCGTAGGATAAAGCGGATAACGAAAAACGCTATTATCAATACCGCCCATATACCCGCCGAAGTGGACAGAAAATAAATTACTGAAGCCAGTAACCCCACCCGGAACAATAACCTGAATAAACCGCTTGCTTTCATTATAATTTGTTTTGTGGGCGGGTTTCCCCGCCCGGTAAATAATCAGGAAGCCCGAAAAACAAAACTATCTTCAAACCAATAATCACCCATAAATAGGTCGCGGGCAAACTTTTCGTAATCAAAGTATGTTTTTGCGAACTCCGGCAGTTCGTATAACTCTTCTACAATTTCATAGGCATAATCTTCTTCATCGTTATATTTGCCCTGAAAATTGTCCCTGAAAGAAGAAATAAGGTCGTTTGCATCTTCGGTCGATAGGTCGTGAGAACCGTGATTACACCATACTAAAAACGCTTCCTGCTCGTCTTCGCTTAAATCGTCCATCGCATCCCGGATGTCGAAAAAGTTATCAGACAACCAACTTTCACCGATTAAATTTTCCGGTATATTTTCCCAGTCCTGAAACATATATTCCGGGTCTTCTTCGTCTGCGTGTAACTCCTTACAAGCTTCGTAAAACTCGTCTTTGTCCGAAAAGTCGGAAAGGTCAAACCACTTGCCCTCGATTGAGCCATCGTTGTACTTTGCATATGTACCTACATAAATCCTTGCTTCGCTTAAACTTGTTGCTTCCATAACTTCTGATTTTTTAGATATATGCGGATTCTTGAGGTGAGGGAGTTGAGTTTCATAACCTTTTTTTCCTGCTTCTCGTAAATCCGACTTTTTTTATATGCGTCTTTCCGTCGGGTCGGTCGTTTTCGTTTCATATATGCCGGAAAGTGTAGGCTTTAGTCTTTGCAAGTTTTTGTGGAAAAATACTCTCAAGCAAAGCGCAGCAGGAAGATTTTTGCATCAAACCCTTTAGGGCTTGAACTTTCAAAGACGTTAAGAAGCCGTAAATACTTTTGCATATAGAAATGGAAATGATTAACCGCCCCGATGGAATGACTGCCTATGGGAGTGGTTTACATCAGAGAAGTAGGAAAAAAAGCATTAAAAGCATTACTTTTGTATCGTATAATAAAGGTTCTAATTATGTATAAATCAGTATTTCATATTCCAAAAATGGATTGCCCCTGTGAAGAAAGCCTTATTCGCATGAAATTACAGGATAATAAATTTATCAAGCATCTTGATTTTGACCTTGCAAAACGGATATTAGTTGTAACACATAGTGGCGACAGCAGTAATTTTATTACAGAACTTGAATCACTTAATCTTGGTGCAAAGCTTCAAGAAACAGTGGCAACAGATGGTAATGATTCTACCGATAATCCAGCCCGACAGCGAAGGGTTCTATGGATTGTACTCGCAATCAATTTCGCTTTCTTCTTGATTGAAATTACGACAGGGCTTATTTCAGGTTCAATGGGATTAGTAGCAGATAGCCTTGATATGCTGGCAGATGCTCTTGTTTATGGTATGAGCCTTATGGCTGTGGGGGCTGTTATTGCAAAGAAAAAGCGAGTGGCACTTATAAGTGGCTACCTGCAAATTTTACTTGCAGCATTAGGGCTGTCAGAGGTTATAAGGCGTTTCTTAGGATTTGAGGTTATGCCCGAATTTAAGACTATGATTGTCATTAGCTTACTTGCCTTACTTGCTAACTCCATCTGTCTATGGTTGCTCCAACGTACTAAAAGTAAGGATGCACACATTAGAGCAAGCGTAATATTTTCGGCAAACGATGTTATTATAAATATTGGAGTTATTATAGCAGCCTTATTTGTTTGGTGGCTTGAAAGCAATATTCCTGATTTGATAATAGGCATAGTAGTTTTTCTTGTTGTTATTCGTGGTGCAATCCGAATTTTGAAGCTGGCTAAATAAAAAATGGCGGGCTTTGTCGGCTCGCCATCATTAGGTTATCACAAATTGTGATAAGTTATTTTTCTTCATCAGGTATTCTGTATCCTATGGGTTTTCTTGGTTTGGGGTCAGGTTTACTTAATAACTGGGTTAAAGCTTGGTATATTTCACTGAATTGTGCATCTGTACTTTCTTCCAGTTCCTCGATACGTTTAAGAAGTTCATCATATCCGATAACCATTTGTCGCATCAGGACAAATGCCCGCATAATAGATATGTTTACATCTATTGCTGTTTGGCTTCTCAACACCGTAGAAAGCATTGCTACACCCTGTTCCGTGAAAACCATTGGGCTGACAGAACTATGTTTTAGGGTTTCGGGGAACTGGTCACAAATTGTGACCAGTTGGTGAAACTCCTCTTTATCCAGTTCAAACATAAAGTCAGAAGGAAATCGCTGAATATTACGTTTGACAGCCTGTTTGAGAACTTTTGTCTTTACATTATATAACTCTGCTAAATGGAAGTCCAGCATTACCCTGTATCCCCGGACTTCAAAAATTTTGTTTTGAATAACTTGTAATTCCATATCTATTTATACTTTAGTGTTTTACATTGAAAATCGTTACCTAATTCGTTACCCATTGGTTAACTACTGAAAATAGGTAACTATTGAGCCGCTTTTTTATAGATTTTCTCAATACCAGTAAACTGTTCGGAAAGTCCTTTCATATCGCTACTAATCTTGCTATTAGTAATGCGGGCGTAGATTTGGGTCGTTTCAATATTGGTATGCCCCAGCATTTTAGAAACGGTTTCAATGGGAACTCCTTTACCCAGTGTCGTTGTGGTAGCGAAGGTATGGCGGGCAAGATGAAACGTAAGGTTTTTATTGATTCCGGCAAGGTCGGCAATCTCCTTCAAATAGGAATTAAGTTTTTGATTGCTGATTACAGGAAGGATTTTTCCGTTAGGTAACTTATCCTTATACTTATCCAAAATCATTTTGGGGATGTCCAGTAACGGTACATTTACATCTATTCCGGTCTTTACACGCTTAGTCATAATCCAAAGGTTACCGTCAAACGATTTGCGGATATGTTCTTTTCTAAGCCCTGCTACATCTATGTAAGCCAAACCACAAAAACAGGAAAAGAGAAATAAATCCCGAACGTGTTCCAGCCTTTCGGAAACAAGGTTTAGTTCAAGGATTTTCTTTATTTCTTCTTCTGTAAGATAACCTCTATCAACCCTTTGTAGGCGTATTTTATAGTTAGCAAAAGGGTCGCCGACAATTAACCCATTATTACGGGCAATCAAAACAATGCGCTTGAAGAATTGCATAAACTTGGCAGTCGTGTTATGGTTACATCTGCCAACTGTCATAAGATATACTTCAAAGTCATTGATAAACATATTGTTAATAGACTTCAAAGCTATATCAGAAAGGTTGTACTTAGCTTGGATGAAATTCGCAAGATGCTTGCGGGTTACTTCATACTTTTGATAGGTAGATGCAGATTTAGATAGACCTATAAGCTGCTTTACATCATCATTATGCTTCTGAAATAAATTCAGTAACGTTTCGTGGTTCTCCGTATGCCCTAAAAATTCATTCTTGATTTGTTCGGCAGTAACGTAGTTTTCACGCCGTTGCTGTTCATGGTAGATTTGATGTAATGATGCTTTTATATCTTCAAGCAACTTATTAAGCTGTGCGCAAGATTTCCCGGTCGCTTTACCAGCTTTCACACTCCAATTATCGGGATGGATGCTTTGTTTTGTACTAAACTGGCAAATTTTTCCATCAACGGTAATTCTTGCCATAATTGTTACCTCTCCATTACGTTTTTCTGACCCTTTTTTAAGGTAGAAAAGGACTTTGAATGTACTCTTCATAATCTCACTTTTTAATGTTACAAAATTACTTTTAATGTATTAATTGTGAGATATATACAGGCTGTACAAATTTGGACAGCGAGAGGTCATTTTTGGACAAATCGTTACCGTTTTTGTCCGGTATGGAATCGGTAACGATTTAGGCACAGATTTGTGTCTTTTGAGGTCTTTTTGGTGTCTTTTATGCTGGACAAAATACAAACAAAAAAGCCTACAAATCATTGACTTGTAGGCTTTTGTCCAGTTACTGTCCGGCGTGGTCTGCCGGTTTCAGCGGAGAGAGAGGCTCTTTCTCCTGAACCCTCATAGATAATCAGAAGCACTCAAACCACTGTAAATCATACAACATATAGTCTACACACTTAAAATAAGAATTATAGAACATCCTTGCATATATGAAAAATTGGGTGTACTTTTGGGTGTAACTTTTTAGCTGCACCCAAATGAATATAAAACGAAACATAGTCTTTTCCCTTGAAAAGAGAAAGAAGGACGGCAAGCCAGTTGTCGAGAACGTGCCTATCCGTATGCGTGTTATCTACCACCATAACCGGATAGAATTTACTACTGGATATCGCATTGATGTCGCAAAATGGGATGAAGACAAGCAGCGGGTTAAAAACGGATGCACCAACAAGCTGAAGCAGACAGCAGCAGATATCAATTCCGATTTGCAGAAATACTCTGCTGAGATACAGGATATATTCAAAAGCTTTGAAGTTATAGATACAGTTCCTACTCCCGAACAGCTAAAGACTTCTTTCAACAACCGATTAAAGAAGGATATGCCAATAGAGCCGGAGGCGGAAGAGCAAGTGGTTCCCTTCTGGGATATGTATAAGGAGTTTGTAAGGGAATGTGGTACGCAGAACAATTGGACGGATGCTACATACGAGAAATTTGCAGCAACCAAAAGACACTTGGAAGACTTTGATACAAATCTGACTTTAGAAGCGTTAAACGAAAGTAAGTTGACCGAATATGTAAACTTTCTTCGAGACACAAAAAACCTCCGCAATAGCACCATCGGCAAGCAAATGGGATTTCTCAAATGGTTTCTACGATGGTGCAAGAAGAAAGGGTACAATAACAATATCGCCTTTGAGACATTCAAGCCAAAGCTAAAGACAACTCAAAAGAAAGTGATATTCCTTACTTGGGCAGAACTTACTAAGCTGCGAGGATATAACATACCCGATACTAAGAAGTACCTTGACCGAGTGCGAGATGTATTTCTGTTCCAGTGTTTCACCGGCTTACGGTATTCCGATGTTTTTAATCTGAAACGATGCGATATAAAGGGGAATCACATTGAGGTGACCACTGTAAAAACCGCTGATAGCTTGATTATTGAGTTGAATAATCATAGCAAGGCAATTCTTGACAAGTATAAAGATGTTCATTTTGAGCATGATAAAGTCTTGCCAGTTATCACTAATCAAAAAATGAACGATTATTTGAAAGAATTGGCTGAGCTAGCAGAGATTAACGATCCGGTAAGGGAGACATACTATAAAGGGAATCAACGGATTGACGAGACAACCCCCAAGTACGCATTATTGGGGACACATGCTGGACGAAGGACATTTATATGCAATGCTCTTTCTTTAGGCATTCCGGCGCAGGTTGTTATGAAATGGACAGGGCATAGCGACTACAAAGCCATGAAACCCTATATTGATATTGCAGACGAGATTAAAGCCAACGCAATGGACAAATTCAATCAGTTATGAATTATTCTGATTACTTTTGCATTGCATTTATATTAAGAAGAGAATGATAACAGCAGAAGAGATAAAATCACTGGCCAGCAGCGGAGAAGGATACAATGTAGACTTCAATATAAGAGTGCCATCTAAAATTAAAGAGATAATCACTGAACTTTGTGCTTTTGCTAACAGTGAAGGTGGCTACCTTCTGCTTGGTGTGGATAATAATGGCAAAATCCATGGACTGGAAATAGACAATAATACCCGCTCGAAGATTCAGAATGGCATAAGAGATATATCTCCCAATATTCAAATACCGCTGTATCCTGTTGATGTAGATGGGAAAACGGTATGGGTGTTGGATGTTGCTTCCGGCAAAGACAAACCTTATGTGTTATCGGGCGCAATCTATGTTCGTGAAGGCGCAAATTGCCAAAAGCTAACCACTGCCGAAGAAATAAGAAGTTTCTTTCAGACCAGCAACCGCATTTATTTCGATGCTATCCCATGCCCCCGATTTGGCTTGAATAATGATTTAGATGAAGATAACTTTAAGCACTTCCGACATGAATCAAGCATAACCGGAAGCGTTTCAACTAATCAGATATTGAATAATTTGCAGGTATTCGATGAATCAGGTGCAGCAAAGAATGGTGGAGTATTGTTCTTCGGAAAAGAGCCAGAAAGATTATTCCCGCAGGCGGTTATCCATTGTGTTCTTTTCAAGGGGAAAACCAAAGTGCATATCATAGATGATAAATTCTATGGTGGCACTTTGTACAATCAATACCGTCAGGCAGAGGCATGGATAAAAGACAAACTCAGAGTCTCCTACATAATGGAGGGCATGGATCCTCGCAAGGAAATTTGGGAAATCCCCCTTCCTGTATTCAAAGAAGCTATTATCAATGCGCTATCCCACAGAGATTATTACGAGCAAGGAGCTGTAACAATGGTAGAGATATATGATGATCGAGTTGAGATTTCCAATCCGGGCGGATTGCTTCCTGCTGTAAAGAAAGAATTCGGTGCAAGAAGCATGAGCCGTAATCCACTAATCTTCGGTCTATTTACTCGAATGAGTTTGGTTGAGCGAGTAGCATCCGGCATTCCTCGTATGCGAAATGAAATGAAAGATGCTGGATTACCCGCACCTAAGTTTACTGCTGACGGAGGCTTTTTTACTGTTACGTTTAAGCGCCCAAAGAAAAATGACACTGTAAATACAGGAGATGACACTTCAAATGGCACTATAAATCCTAAAGATGACACTATAAATGGCATTATAAAATCAAAAGAACCTATTGAAGAAGTCGTTTTTCAACTTATATCTGCAAATGAAGGCATATCTGCTCGAAAAATATCAGAACAAATAGGAAAAAGCCTTCGTTCAACAATGCGCTACCTTGGTATCTTAAAAGAAACGGATAGGATAGAGTTTAGAGGTGCGTTAAAAAATGGAGGATATTACTTAAAGAATTAATATCTATTCGTTATGAAATCTCAAAACGAACATATATCATTGCTAACAAATCTACTACCACAGTATAGATTACTCAATTCACTGTACCAACAAGTAGTGGATAGTTCGACATTGAGATTTGACAGCCAATGCCAAATAACAGATTTTTACGAGGAATACAAGGATAAAGAAGCCTTTGAGAAAGCTATTCTGAATCTACTCCTTTCTGCTGACAAAGAAAAATTGGCACCAATTGTTTCTAATCTAAGAACAGAAATAACCCAGAGCATTGAAATATATATCAAAAACAAGGAGTTCTTTATTGGAATCGATACTCGCAAAGTCTATAGTGAAAGGTATAATCCACTCAAGATAGAGATAGAAGGGCAGCTAAAAGATACTAATGAACTTAGGCAGGAACTTACACAAGTCAGAAACTCTTTGGAGTCCGCAAGCTGGAAAAATGATAAAATCGCAACTCGACGGCTGACCACCGAGGAAGAAAGGTTGGACAATTTATATAAAAGAGAGCAGGAGAAACTGGAAGACCTTTACTGGCAGCAGAAAGAATCCGACAACATCGCTTCACGATATATTGACAACGTTTTCGGCAGCATTTATGAGTTGAGCAACTCTTTTCTTTCTCTACTTGACAACTACTTTCCAATTGAAAAAGAAAAGAAGTTGGTTGAAACAAAGCCTGTTCTAAAGCAGGGAAGCTATTTCGATATGAAGCTGGTATCGCTAATCCATAACAAATGCAATAATATTCAGTTTGAAAACCTATCGGAGATAGACCTGTATTCTATTCTCAATTTGCACCCCACTAATTCCATCCTAACAGTAAAGACCGGTGAACGCACTAGAATGTGTTATCTGATTTACAAGCTATATGAATACCTAAAGACCGAGAGCCGGACGGAATGGCGCACCGCCATACTGAAGTCTGTTGGCATTGAGAAGAGCTACTACAATTCCAAATATAAAGAACCAATATCTGAAGTTCCAAGTAGGAAATCAGAGACGTTTGCTCAACATGTTGATATTTTATTTGCCAACTATTGATGTCCTTCAAATCACATCTTATATTTATATAAAAAGATAGCTTTATGAATAATAAGAATAAAAGTAACCATCTGCGCTCTATAAGAAGCGACTTGTCCCCATATTTGTTTCACTACACAAAAGGAAGCAACCCTTATGCGAATATGGAATCCATTTTGCAAGAATGTTGCTTAAAATCACAAAAGCACAACTATATTTGCTTCACTGATGCTCCAGCAACATCAAACATTCCATTGTTAGAATATATGTATGCGAAATACCCCCAAAGACCCATGTATTCTCACTATGGAATAGGTTTCTCGAGAGACATAATGTATGAAAAATATGATGCTCGCAATGTTATTTATGGAACGTTAAAAGAAAAAGAACTAATTGATATAAGTCTCCATTGGAGATTTGAAGAAATGAATATTGAAACGCATGATTTTTCTTGGCTGAGAGAATGGAGGATTGAGGGAAATAATTTTGATTTTTCAGAATTCCCCAAAGAACATATTATCATTATCGCTCCAACAAAAGTAGATCTAAACAGCCTTATCGGAGAAGAGGATTATGAAGTTGATTTTTCATACGAGCATGAAATAAGGAGTAGCATACCTTATTTGATTCAAACAAATAAACGAAAACTGAAAGGGTTCACCACAGAAGAAATAAAAAATACACCAAATGACTTCACCGTCTCCGCCAAAACAGAAAATCAAATATTCGGAGAAGATATTGGTTTTTTGTAGCTATAATCTTCCCTGATACCACTCGACTACCACTTTTACCACTTAAAATAATTTTCATAGCACCTGATTATCAGTGATATTCATTTTGCATTACCACCCAACCACCACCTGATTGTGGTTGTAGCTTTGCAGTGTTCGAACAAATAATCAGCCGAAGTACAAGGCTTTGTTTAATTCGTAATACTGATAGAAATGAATATCAATGATTTGAAAGAAAAGCCGCTCTGGCAGATGACAGGTGAAGAATTTCTCTACTTGCAACAAAACTCAGAGCAAAGGGAAGTCCAATCGGTTGTGCCGGTTACTTCTTCCAAGAAACATGTATATGGAATAGCCGGTATTGCCCGACTATTCGGATGTAGTATGCCGACCGCCAACCGTATCAAGCAAAGCGGAAAGATTGACAAGGCAATCACGCAGATAGGTCGTAAGATTATTGTTGATGCCGAACTTGCCCTTGAATTGGCAGGACGAAAAACCGGAGGGAGGAAATAAGCCATGGTTACAATTAAAGAAAACATTCCACTCCCTGTTGAAACATGGAAATCCGCTCGTCTATTTGTAACGGATAAGTTTGATTCTCCACCAGTGATATTGCGTATTGATGATTCTATTGTCGGCACACTGGGCAATTTCAGCGCATCCACCGGAAAAGCGAAGAGCAAAAAGACGTTTAATGTCTGCGCCATTGTTGCCGCAGCATTGACCAACAGCACGGTTTTGAGTTATACCGTATCATTACCCCCGAATAAACGCAAAATCCTTTATGTAGATACCGAGCAAAGTCCTTTCCATTGTTTACGCCTCATGAATCGGATTCTAAAGCTATCCAATTTGCCGACAGACACCCATCCGGAGCGATTGGTCTTTCTTGGACTTCGGCGCTATGCGACCAAAGACCGTCAGAAAAAGATAGAAGAAGCTATTCTTGAGACAGAAGGATTAGGATTTGTTATCATTGACGGCATTCGAGACTTAGCTCATGACATTAACAGTCCAGGAGAATCTACCGACTTAATCACAAAGCTGATGCAATGGACAGATGAACAGCAAATTCACATCCATGTTGTTCTACACCTAAACAAAGGCGATGACAATACCAGAGGGCATTTAGGAACAGAACTTAACAACAAAGCCGAAACGGTATTGCGGATTAAGGTCGATGAATTTGACAATGACACCAGTATAGTTGAGTCCATGTTTATCCGTGACCGTGATTTTGAGCCGTTTGCTTTTCGCATCAATACCCATAGTCTGCCGGAACTGATAGAGAACTACCAACCGCAGCCAATAACGAAAAAGAAAGCATTCAGTTATACAGAAGTATCGGAAGAAAAACACCGGGAAGCATTGGAAGCGGTATTTTCTATTGGCGAAGCGCTTTCGTATGGCAGCTTGATAGAACAGCTCCGTTCCTGTTACTCGGCTATTGGCTGTGAATGTGGAATAGGTAAGACTAAAAAGCTAAAGCAATTCCTTACCAACAAGCGGATGGTTATTCAAGGCGAGGACAAACTCTATCGCCACAATAAGGATTTTTATTACTAACAACATCTTTTACCGGTTCGGTTCAGTTTGGGCGTATATATAATAAACCATCCTGAACCTTTCCCGTGAAAGAAGAATAAATTATTTATCAATTTAATTTTCAACAATATGGATGCAAAAACAATAAATATGTTCCCGATTCGGGAATACCTTGCAGGCTTAAATATACACCCTGCAAAAGACAGAGGTTATTACGGCATGTATCATTCTCCATACAGAGAAGATAACAATGCGAGTATGAAAGTGGATTACAATAAGAACTTGTGGATTGACTATGGTTCTAACGAAGGAGGAACGCTTATCGACCTTGTAATGCGGATTGAGAACTGTTCTAATGGTGAAACAATGCGATTGCTGGAACAACGCCTATCGGGAGTACCTTCCTTTTCTTTTCACGGGAATAATACACCTGAGAGGAAAGAGGCAAAGTCGGAATCGACAATACGGATAAACGGAGTAGCTCCACTAAGCAGTCCGCTATTAATGGACTATCTTAGAGAGCGAAAAATAAATATCGACATAGCCAGGCTCCACTGCAAGGAGATAAACTATTCTGTAAATGACAAACCGTATTTTGCTATCGGCTTTAAGAACGATGCCGGAGGTTATGAACTGAGAAGTAAATATTTTAAGGGATGTACTTCCAAGGATATTACTTCGCATACATCCGGGCAAAATAGCTGCCAATTATTCGAGGGTTTTATGGATTATCTCTCATTCCTGACGATGAAGAACCGGCAGCACTCTCCGGTAGATGCGATTGTTTTGAACTCGCTGGCGAACCTACCGAAAATAGAGAATACCCTTGCCGGATACAAATCCGTTGCCCTCTTCCTTGATAACGATGAAGCCGGAAAGCGAGCTGTTCAGAGTTTACGCTCGGTTTGCAAAGAGGTCATCGACCAGTCTGCGCACTATACAGAACATAAAGACCTGAACGACTATTTGTGCAATCGTTCCGTTCCGAAGCAAGCCGTAGTAAAGAAGCTGGGCAGAGGTCGAAAAATGTAATCTGCCGCAGCTATCCCACAGGCTTTTAAAAAAGCCATAGCTTATTAGGGAATTTTCTTAACGCTATCGTTGCACTACCACTAAAAATTCCCCAATAAGCCAAAGGTTTTCCCCCTTTGGAATCTCCCTTAGCGGTCTATCGACCGCAGTCGCAAAGAGCGACTATTCAATGTGCGAATCATCTCTTTGCCGGTATTATTCTATCGGCAGGAGTGATTCCCATAAACTAAATTTCAAACAATTTAATTGACATTACCATGGGATATGTTGTTTTCCATTTAGATAAGTCGCCCGGAAATGAGTCTGCTATGACAGACCATATCGAGCGAAAAGTAATACACCCGAATGTAGATCCAGAACGGATACATTTGAATAAAGAACTCGTTGAGTTTCCAGATGGAGTACAAGACCGCACGGAAGCGATCCAACACAGGTTGGACACCGCAGGGCTAAAACGGCAGATAGGCAAGAATCAGGTGAAGGTAATCCGTGTTATGATCTCCGGCAGTCCTGAAGATATGAAACGAATAGAAAGTGAAGGAAAGCTGGATGATTGGTGCCGGGATAATATGGATTATCTGAAGAAAACATTCGGAAAAGAGAATCTGGTTGCCGCCACTTTACATATGGACGAAACCACTCCGCACATTCACGCTTCTATCGTTCCGATAGTAACAGGCGAGCGAAGACAGAAAAAACCAAGAAAGAAGCCGCAAGAGGATGATCTGGCACAAAATCCGAATAAAAAGCCAAAGCGCACGTATAAGAAGAAAGACCCGAACAGAGTACGCCTATGCGTTGACGATGTAATGGTAAGGGATAAGTTGATAGAATACCAAGATACTTATGCCGAAGCTATGGCTAAATACGGATTAGAGCGAGGCATAAAAGGGTCAGAAGCCAGACATATAACCTTGACGCAGCATTATCGCAACCAAACGATAGAGAGTAATAACTTGCAAATAAATATAGAACAGCTTCTACAAGTTGAAAAAGCCAAACGGCAAAGGATAGAGGAACTCAAATCGCAAGAACAGGATGCCAAACAAAAATCGGTTCAAGCAGAGGAACAAAAGCAACAAAAAGAATCGGAACTGAAAAAGACAGAAGAGAGTCTCAATCAGGTAAAAGGACAACTCAAAGCCGAAGAATTCAAGAGTAAGGCGGCTGATGTTGGTTCTAATATCATTGAAAGCATAAGCTCGCTTGTTGGCACTTCCAAAATGAAAAAACAACAACAGGAGATAGTGAATTTGAAACACGAAAAGCATGAATTGCAGCATGATATTGACGGACTTTCCCAAACAATCAACAGGGAACGAAGCGAACGACAACAGGAAACCATGCAGTTGAGGGCGGAAATACGCAAAATCCACGACTGGTTACCCGATACACCTATGTTGATCAAATGGGGAGAGCATTGTCAGAAGATAGGTTTTTCAAACTCGCAGGCAAGAGATCTGATTAATATGAAACCAGTGCGATTCTCCGGCGAATTGTATTCTCATGAACACAGTCAACGATTCAAAGCGAATGATGTGGAGGTGCGATTTGATAGAGGTATTGAAAAATCCAGTGGTTTTCGTCTGCTCATCAATGGTATTAGTCTCACGCAGTGGTTCAAACAGAAATATGATGAGTTCCGGGAAGCGTTAGGAATTAAACCTAAACAGAAGCTGGAGATGGGTAAAAGCAAAGGTTTGGGGAGGTAAATGACAGTTGGTTTTCAAATATTTAGTACCTTTGCCGAGGAATTTAAAAGAAGTTTTATCCTCAAAATAAAACAATATGCGTTTAGAAAAATGGTTCATTTCAAATTTAGATGATTCTCAAAGACAAATTATTGTAAGAGACCCAAATGAAAATCTAATTGTTCAAGGCTCTGCAGGTAGTGGAAAAACCAATCTTGCTATTCACAGAGCAATGCAAGCAAGTGCATTTGGGTCATATGCAATAATTATATACACTATAGCTTTAAAACGTATGGTTGCATATGGGATGGATGCACTTGGATTAGATAAAGAAAGAATCGCCTATGATTGGGCTTGGAGCAATCGAGGCTTTGATTTTGACGGATTTGTATATTGGAAAAGAGGGGATGCTTCTAATCTATATTTAGTGCAAGACACAAATATTAGAAAATTTGAAGCAACAAATCAACCTTATATTCAGTCAAAAGAACAATATCCGCACTCATTACTAACCAGTATAGATTTTGCAGATTGGGTAGATTATAGGTTTTATTCTGCATTCAGAAGGCGTGTACGCTGGTTTAGAGAAGTTCCGATGAATGACGCTTTTGATGTTAATGACGAGCAATTTGAACTTATTCCGAGTGGAACGCTTTTTAAAAAAGCTGAAGATAAGATTGACTATATAATAATTGACGAAGCGCAAGATTTTGATGTTAATGATTACAAAAACAGATTTATTCCGAATGTAAATAAAAGCATTACTCTTTTTGGAGATTCTGCTCAAAAAATTTACTCTAATCGAGGTGCAACCATGGATGTTATAACAGAAGCATTACGGTACAAACGTTTCTTTTTACGTTATAATTATAGACTTCCGAAATCAATAGCAAAGGTTGCTCAAGATATTTTATCTCCGTCGGTTGATTTACTAACAGATAACATGAAAGATGGCGGTAATAGTGATTATCCCAATTACCCTAAGCCTATTATCTCAAAATATAGCTCAAGAGAGGACGAATTAAAAGGCGTTTTGAATCGAATTCAAATGGAGGATTTAGATGATGTTGCAATTCTTGTTCCTAGGGAGGAAGATGTAAGAGAAGTTAATGATTTTTTAGCTAAGGCAGGAATTCAAACGCAAGTACATTATCGTACAGGAAAAGTTGTTCCATATCGAACGATAAATACTTTAGACTTTTCAAATAATGACCTACCTTGTGTTTTAACATACCATGCGGCAAAGGGAACAGAATTTGACAACGTATTTGTTCCTTTTGCAAACAATACAGAATTGCCAGATATAAATGCTTTTTATGTCGCTTGTACCCGTTCTTCTCGTGCATTATATATATCCTATTCCAAAAGAAAAACTCCTTACTTAGATAGAATTAATTCAGATTTTATTATAGAACAAGAGATTCCGCTTATTATTAAGCAAGAGGGCGATGTTATAGAAAATAATCATAAAGTTTCTATTCCATTAATTGCAAATGATAGCTATGATTGGGGCGATGATTATGGGACTCATTATGGAAAATATACAGGAACTTATGCTCAAGATGTAGCTGGACTTAGCGATGATGTAATAGATGATGCTTTTGAAGGAGACCCAGATGCCTATTGGAATATTGATTAATTCTAAAAACTATCGTATGAAATATTGGTTGATAATAGACTCTTGGAATCTAATGGAGTCATTTGTAACAGAAAGTATATCTCCATATTCATTTTACCAAGAGCGCAATTTTGGGAATAATCTCAGCCGTTTTTTTAAAGCGGGTAGTGAGAAAATAAACCATTTGATACTTTCAACGATAGAACCTGCAGGTGATTACGCAGTTGAAATATCGGATGATTTGTTGGATGATTCATTATTAGTACATATCGGAAGAAAAAAAACAGTATTTACCTATCCAAAGACTATTTATTACAAAAAAGGATCTGTTCGTTTTCGATTTTCAGATAAAGACAAGCATACAGCATTTATAGCCGAATCTAAAATTTTACTTGAAGTTAAATGTGTTGAAAAATATTTGGATTCTTTTTATTTAGACAATAAAGAAAAGAAAAAAATCCGTGAAAACTCTAGCGATATTCTTTTATTTGAGAAGCAGCAGTATATAACTTTTGATAAAACGTATAACTTCATAAAAGGAGCTATTATTGGTTATGTAAGAGGACAGTTAACCTCAATGAACAGTGAAAGGCAGGGGCTTTTGATTCATATTATTGATTTGAAAAATTCTTTTACTGGTCTTAATACGGAGTTAATGATAGGAGAAGGGGCTATTCATGATATGTCAATTATGCAAAAAATCGCCCAATGTAAATCGGAATATAAAAAGCAAAATTTGGAGGCAACAAACTTGTTTGATATTCTTTGTCAAGTCTTTAAAGAGGTTGTGAATCTAGCATCTATGCGTAGCCAAGAATTGAAAAGGCAAAAAACGCCAGCTTATGAACAAGAACTAAGAGAACTTAAACAAAAGCGTGAAGAATGTAGCAACATATTATACAAGTTGGAAGATGATTATCATTTAACTTGTCTAATAAACGAATTAAAGTTTATCAAGCAACAAGAAGTTGAAAAAGGAAGAAAAAAAGGAAAAAAAAGAGAGTATTTCCCCAAAGACACACTCGAGTATAAAAGAAAACTTGAACTAAAAAAGATACTTAGCGATTTTGAAGAGGATAACAAAGAGTATAAGGCTCTACGCCGAGAAATAAAAGAAATAGAGGAATATATAGCTAATTATCGCTATGGCACAACAGAGTATGACTCAACAATCGGGGCAATGTTCATCAGATTGAGTGATGGCGTAAACGAACTCATAAAAAAAGTCAACAAAACGGAGGGGTCTCACACAATAGACTTATCTAAAATACAAGTATTAGATAATAAGAGTCTATACATAATATCAGATAATGAAAATAAAGTAGAAATTGCTTACCTCAATATTGTTTTCCAGTACATCTTGGAGCATTCTCTAAACAGTATTCGTATAGTTTCAGAAGTAGATATATTAAATCTTATCTTGGCAACGGCTAAGATTTTTAAGAATACAGAACTCTCCAATACAGAAGAAGGAAAGCAAATATTAATTACTTTAGGGGGATACTGGAGGTATAAAAAACAAGAGACTGACTCTTTCTCCATTCCTGCAAATTTACCAGTTCTACAGGCTATTATGTCTTTTTTCATAAAGGCACAAGGCTTTGAACAAATAGAACGTTTTATGTTGAATCGTAAATATCAAAATAAAGAATATGCATTCATGCTATGGGGAGCATATATTGGCTTTGCTGCTATTCCGAAAACCTTTACGAGCGTGATATATCAAAATAATGATACTGATATAGAATTAGAAAACTTTCTTCAACAACTATAATAAAACTAAAAAACACCCAACTTTACATTCTTGGGTGTAAAGTTGGGTGTTTGTTTTGCAACTTGCTGATTTTCAGCATTGCCAGCGGAGAGAGAGGGAACGTTCATTCCTTTCTAACCGCTTGATATATAAGCTTTACTTACCCCTAAAATTAGACCCTCCCCGATTTGTGCTTTGAAAGGGTTCTGCGATTTGCACCGCATTTCATATATCTACAAAAGTAGCGAATTCCTCTGAATTCACAAGTATTTATTCTTAATTGTCTATTTTCACCGTCCAGTTTATATTCGTAAGTCGTGTTCGTATTTTTTTCAAAGTCTCCAAGACTAATTGCTCTTCCGGCAATTCTCCGTAAACAAGATTGCGAAAATCTCCGGTATAAGTATTCTTCAACTCACCCCACACACTCTCTGTATCATTAAAAATTAGTGATTCAGCTGGGTGATGAACCAACCACTGATTATTGTTCTTAAAACTGCGAACATCATCATTGGCAACCTTAATCAACATTTCATCGAAAGCAGAACTATTAAAGAAATTATTAAATTCTTTCTGAGATAATAGTTTGTGCAAATCGTATGTGTGCCTAATCTTATTTTTCAGGTCTTGCATAGGTGTTTCACCATACGAAAACCGAACCAGGCTCATAATCTTCTCACAGATTGTACGGGTTGTTTCCAATACTTCAACTTCAAATGGGAGCAAGCCATATTCTTCTGCAATGGAATTTTGAGCATTGTCAAGCATCATTTCACCCACAAATGAGATAATGTTCCTTTTGCTATAAGGTTCATAATAGCCTAACCATGTTGCTTCCAATACAATTACATCTCTTACCTGACCATAGTTTCCCTCAAAAAGCTGATTGTAGGTATGCGCAGTTTTCCGAATCATTCCTCTTTTGTGAGTAATACCTTCAATCTCAACTTCCGGTAATTCATCTTCAATAGACTTGCCGATAGTCTTTAATTTTGATTTCAGTTTATTATCTGTTTCGCCCTCATGCCTCAATACTACGAGGTCAATATCTTCAGAGAATCGCTCTATCATTTTGTAACATTTCGATAAAGCTGTGCCGCCTTTGAAAATTGTATCTCGACCAACTTCGCTATGGAATATCTTGTACAATGCGAATGTTACCCAATAATCTTTCTCGATATAAATCGGAGGCAAATCCATTCTCTGTGCAGTAACAAGAATGGCATCTCGGAATAATTCTTTATTTAGGTGCAGTTTCATTCTATATTCCAGTTGTTAATGGTTGGTAAGACTGACTTCTTTATGTCCAATTCAAACTTAGTAAGTGGATTAAGGCTTTGCTTTAGTTTGCTTGTACTTACTTGACTATTGATATTTTCTAAAACAGCACCCAGCAGAGCTTTCACTCGTGGAGGATATGACAAAGCATATTTTATCATTTCAGCAATCTGCTTATCATTAAGTTTATTGATTAAGCTACTTAAAATAACAATACTGTTTTCTGGCGAAGTATCTGGTATGCGTTTTATATCCTTGAGGGCATCGAGCAACTCCAACAATTTGTAATTGGCATCTGTTACATCAACATAGCTTTTCACCGTATCAATTTTTAATGCACCTTTATTAACTGAAATACGCCTATCACGGCTGGCAATCTTAATGCGAAAAGCTACTTGTGTGGTCAGTTTTAGTCTGTTATAAAGAGAATATCCGGTTTCGTATGCAACTCGCTTTCCATTCTCGAAAAGATAAGGACGTAACATCTCAGTATAATCCGGCTTTAGTTCTCCAAAAACAGTTTGTTTAGGCTTGTAAAAAACACCTTTGGACATCTTTTTTATCAAACCTTCTTTTTGCAGACGTTCCAATGCCTTTGCAGCTGTAATATAATCTTCTTTAGCAATGAGTAAATCAGAGTAACCAAAGGTTTTACCCTCTGGGAATTTATTTATCCTTGTTCGTATTTCACTTGCTAATGACATGCTACAAAGATACAAATATTTTTTATAATGTCAAGTTTGTCGCACTATAAACTTGACATTTCTGCTGCGGAAAATTACATATGAATAGATAGGCGTTCCATACAATTCTCTCAATCTATGGAGCTTGCACAAAATTAGACATTTGCGTATATTTGTGGCTAAATAATTTATGGCAGACAATGGAAAAAATACTTATCTGTTGGAATGACACAGAATACCTTAGAACGATAAAAAAAGAGATTGAAAATATCACAGAGGTTAAAAAGAAACGGCAAGTTCACAAATATGCCGTCGAATTGTTCTACGATAAGGACTCTTTGAGTGCGATAACTCAGAAGGCTGATTATATTATTATCCTTTGCGAACTACTATGGTCGCACGATGACAACTCAGCTCCTTGCTATTCTGAGATGAACGGAATAAAATTAGCTCAGCATCTTCGTAGAGAAGAGAACATAAGAATACCGATTCTCTTTGTTTCTTTTTTGAGTCGTAAATATATTATTCAACATCCTGATGCTAAAATTATAAATACTCCTGCACTCAAACACGAATTCTATCGACTACCATCAAATCCTACGGAATGGCTAAATGAATTGAAAAAAATGAGTGGAAAAATGAGTGAATTGGATTTAATTTATACAAAACGACGTTTTTGTGGAATAGTTGGTTTACTTGAACAAATTAGGCACGATGTAAGTAGTTGTTGGACAAAAGAATTATTGAAAGAAAAACTAAAAGAAATACAATATGCCAACAACCATACAGATTTATCATTCAAGCGAAAGATAAGCTCTTTGGAAGACCAAATAGAGTTATTACAAAAAGAGGCAAATAATAAAAAAAGAGCAGATAAAACTTACGTTGTTGTACATAATAAATTTAAGGAATTGTGTACGATAGCTATTTCGTACATACAAGAGGAAGGCAAGCATGATGTTGAAATTACCCAAGAAGATAAATATAAAATTCTGTATCTTGAAGATGATTATTCGAAAGAAAATGTAATAGATAGCCGTATAAAACATTTTATTGAAGCTATGGAAAATCAAGATTTAAATGTCAAACATATTTCACAACCTAATTATAATCAACATTTTTTAAGGAACTCAGACAGTACAAATAAGTATAATGCTATAATTTGTGATATTGAAATATGGGAAAAAAATGATGAGGTCAGAAAATTGACTTGTCTTGGATTTGATTACATTCAGAAATTGAGCAATACATACCACCTTCCTGTGTATATAATTCTTTCAAATGTGACTCGAAGCTTGCACAGCAGTATATTAAACAATTTAAATGTACAGGTAAACATGTATTCAAAAAGCGATGTGCTTGCTTCTGATTCCACAATACAAGTATTTATTGATGGTATAAGAAATCTGATAAAACAAAAAAAAGGTATCGCAGAATTCATAGATATCCAACCAAAAGAAAAATCAAATTTTTTAGCTGGGTTCAAATGTTTGAGGGATTATATTTATATCCCATCCGACTATTATCCGATCACAATAAAGAAGAGTAATAAGACTTATGAAACCCCCAGTGATGTAGAAATTTTTATCGAACAAGAATATAATAGATTACAAAAAATATTTGATGATAAATATAAACAACAAGGTATAGTCAAAGAAAAATTTCTTTCTGACCATATTAAGGGATTTAGAGAACTTAGCAGATTGGATTTTCACAAGGAAAAGAATAAGAGTAAAATCAGCGATAACGACAATATTGATAAATTTATTAAAATTTTGATTACAAGAAGATTGTTGTTTTACGCAATGTTAAAGCATAACATCCCGAACGCTTATAAACTATTTACCACGGAAAAAAATAAGATATTTTTGCAAAATGTGCTTTTCCTTCCTGAAGAAACTGTAAGAAAAAATGTTTGGAATAATAACAAAAATAATATTCAAAGCGATTTTGTAAAATTCCTAACCAAGCAAGAAATAATTTTCATTAAAGATTTTATGGAAAAATAGAATAGAAAATTCCATATAGAATTTCCATAAGAGATTTCCGCCTGTCTCTCGCTATTTTTGCGTCATAAAAATCATTTGTTATGGCGCAGAAAATCTTAAAATCAGTTATCATTCTCTCATTTATTGTTGGTCTAGGTATATTAGGATACAGTATTGGTAGTAAATGGCATGATGAAAAATATGGCGAGGTTAATCGTTATGATTTGTCTGAGACTCTCTCTGTTATTGAATATAGTAATGGAGAAATTGGTGTTTTGAACAATATAACGGACAAAATTATCGGACGATACGATAACGTATTAAGAACTTTTTTGCCCGAAGAATCCACTCATAGCATTAGAATCGTTGTAAAGGACGGTTTACGCGGATATATTTCTGCTCGAACTGGCGAGGTGATTTTTGAACCGCAATTTCTTTATGCTTGGATAGATGACCCAGAGAGTGGATTAGCTGCCTGTGTAAACAAAGATCACAAACTCGGTTTTGTGGATGTACAAACAAAAAAAGTTGCAATTCCTTTTCAATTCGATTACAATGAAGATTTGTTCGCACCATGCGTATACTATGGAGATAAAAGAGAATCCATTCTTGATTTTGTTTTCAGTAATGGCATTTGCATCGTGCCCAACAAAGATGGCAAGATTGGAATAATTGACAAAACAGGGAAAGAACTACTACCCACGAAATACTCAGATATAATCAACTGGAGAGATGCAAAAACCACGAATATTATTCTAAAAAGAAAGTCATTTATTGTGGGGATTGGAATAATTTCAGAATATGTCGATGGCTATATCAAAATTGACGAAATCATACAAGACACACCTGCTTTCCTACAGGGCGAGTTAAAAAAGAATGATGTCATATTGAAGATAAAGCAAGACAATGAAAGCGAATACATAAATGTTTTCAATATACCTCATGAAGACGTTCTTAATTTGATTCGTGGTGAAAAAGACACAAAAGTAACTCTCTTTGTAAAACACGAAGATGGCACGACTGAAGATATTACAATTGTTAGAGATGAAGTGGAAGACGAATATTCTGAGTATACATACGTTTATGGTGTTTGCAATAGAAATTTTGAAATGATTGTACCTTTTGAATATAATAAATTTGAGAAAAATCTTGATTTCGATGAAAATTTCGATTACTATGTAAAAAGCTATACTGTATCAAAAGATGGCAAGTATGGAGTGCTTGATAGTATTTTTAATGTTGTTTTGCCGGTAGAATATGCTTATATCAGGGCTACAGATTTTTCTACTTGCTTTATTGTGAAAAATCTTAATGAAAATTTCGAAGCAAAATACGGATTATTGAATGAAAATTTTGAACTCATTTTGCCTATAGAATATGACTATATTGAAGAAAGTAAAACTTTTGAATTTGTTGGGAGAAAAGATTATGTACAGAAACTGTATGACAGAAAAGGCAAAATTGTTAGTAATTTTTATTTGGATGATAGAGATTGTGAAGAAAATCAAGTCTATCAGCCTATATTTGAGCCTGAAAGTGATAAATTGTCTAATTATATCCAATATAGATTAGGGTATCGTTATGGAGTTATAGATATTAATCAGAATGTAATAATTCCAGCCAAATATAGGAGAATTGAGTATCTTGGAAATAAGACTTTTTCTTGTATGGAAGAAGATAACTATTCCTGTCTAATTAAGGACAAAAGGTAATAATATGAAACAGACTACAATGGAAGAAAAAAGCAAAAATATAGAAATTTCTGAGATTACTGAAGAATTTAAAAATGAGGAGACGGCTGAAATCCATAAAGAGGAAGAAGATTTTTATGACATATGGGTAAAAAAGCATCTTGGAGAAAAGGATTTGTTCGATGCTTTCAAGTATGCAGGTAAAGGTCTAAAGTCTGTCGGAAAATGTAAACTTAAACACATTGCATACGCTATAAAATATGCAGGATATGCTGTTGCTTTCATCTTGTGCGCGTTGGTAGTATTTGTTATTTATTGTGCCTTTACCCATGTTTTTGATATGATGACAGATAATGGCGGATCATTTCATTATGTCTTTTTTGACAACGACCTTTGGGCAACAATAGTCACTTCTGTTATCGTTTCAATGTATTCGTTTTGGGTTTGGGGCAAAGGGATAAAAGGGCTCATATATTTTATTTTCCTTATCATGTTAATAGAATATTGGGATTATAG
Organism: Parabacteroides sp. PF5-9; assembly: GCF_029893105.1. GTDB lineage: Bacteria > Bacteroidota > Bacteroidia > Bacteroidales > Tannerellaceae > JARXWG01. Next base: position 65,192 of record NZ_JARXWG010000011.1, read on the forward strand.
TTTTGCTGAAACCCTTGACGAAAATACTGTTTTTGGAGGGATATGCTATTTTCTGTTTTTTGTAATTATTCCCATCCTTCTGATAATGAAACAGTGCATGGCTTCTCCAAACGATGAAGATAAAGAAGAAACAGAACTAATTGATCACGCGGAGCACAGCTAATCCATAGCAAATCTTGCGTAACGTATTCAGCTCTTTTGCAAGAACATGTGAGTAATAATTCGTACCTTTACGGCAAATTTTAATGAATGATAGATAAATATTTGATAATATGCGATGAACGTCAACAATCCTACTTTTCACAACAGAACGAAAACAAGGATTTTAGATTTATACTCTCTGAGGAAGGTGTTGAAAATATTATAGTTGATAAGATAGATACCTATCAGTATATCATAATTTTTGCCGAACTCTTATGGCAAGAGAAAAAATATACCGACTTCTACGGAATTGATGTAGCTGTTCTACTTCGTTCAAAGCTAAAAGCATTAGCCCCAATCTGCATTCTCTCGTTCCTACCAAAGAACTATTTTGAAAAATTTAGTGACATAAAGTACAATATCCTGATAGCAAGAGGAACGTGTTTCAAACAGTTGCCAATATGTTTTAAGGACATAGAAAATGTCCTTAAAACGGTATTGCCGATTTCTTCAGCTGCATTGGCTTATTTGTCCACCTTACTGATTGATATACCACATGTAATTAATGTGTTGCGACACGACCTTCGATTAGAGACGGATATTGATAAGATTTGTAGTTCGTTAAAAATGATTGAACAGTTATCTACAACAAATATCTATCCCAAGTTGCAGCAACTTTCTCAAGAGATAATCACCACCCATTACGAAGAGAATGAAGACTACTTCTATTCTCATGCAAAAGACTTAATAACTACACTTAATATTCACTTGCAAAACACGAAGCAAGATACTCTATTAACGGAAAAGGCAACAAAATGTAAAGTACTGTTGTTAGACGATAATAGTAATGATTTGAATTGGGCAAAAAACGCACTTTCCCCCTACTTTGAAGTAATTCCATTTCAAGATGCATTGGCTGCAAAAGCATATATTGAACAAGATACAAAAAATGAGTTATCGGCAATAATATGCGATTGGCAGCTTCTCAAACCAAATTCTAAAGAACATCAAGAACTCTTGGGTTTTGAAGTGTTGGATTTTGCATCCCAAAGAGGATTTTACGCATTGTTCTCTCTTACTTCAACTGATGATTTTAGTATTCGAGAGATTGATGCTCTCCTTGACTTTGAACATTTGCCCATAACAAAAGATTTTCAACAAGGAGAATCGTTGTGGAAAATGTATATCCCTATTATTCAGCAAAGGATTGATCGTAACTTACAATTGATAGCTTCGTTGCCAACAGGTTCAAGATGGGAAACGCCAAAAGACAAGAAAACAAAATCTTTCCACGAACAGTATGTTTCAATTAGAAATTCGAACAATTGGTTCTCTTTTGAAAATGAAATAGCTGCTAATGCTATCGAAAATTGGAATTACTATAAACAATTTGTTAATAAAAGGATGAAGACATCCGATCAACATCTAAGCATTAGTAATACCGATTTGAAAAATGTACTTATCGCCCGTAGGATTTATTTAGCATATTGGTTTACATGTAATTATGATAATAATGGGGATAAGAACAAGTATATATATCAAGACCTGACAGGTAGCTCAGAGTCAAGTGAAGAAAGAATCAATCAGTTTGTCTTCAGACTATGCATAAAGAGTGAATTATTGCCACAAGGAATACTTCCAGAAGAAAAAGCATGGCTGCAAAGCAACAAAATTGATACTGATAAGTGGAATAAATAGTTTATAGTGATAACGGATAATTTTAGATAATTGGGCAGCAATTATATTGTGCAAATTTTTTGATAATAGATTATGTATACGATAATAGCAAAAGTAACAGGTGGTTGTAATCTTCGATGCAGATACTGCTATATGAGTGAAGAGTCAGAGAGAGGGCGAATGAATGAAGAAACTCTCTACAATATGCTCACTAAAGTAGCAAAAGAGAATGCAAAAGAAGGTATAACAGATGTGATATGGCATGGAGGAGAGCCGTTACTAATGGGAGTTGACTTTTACAAGAAAGCTGTCGAAATCCAGAAAACAATACTAAATCATAGGTTTATCAATTCGGTCCAATCAAATGGAACTTTGTTGAATGAATCTTATCTGGATTTCTTTGAAAAAAACAACTTTAAAGTTAGCTTAAGTCTTGATGGGATTCAAATGACGCATGACAAAAACAGACCATATAAAAATGGGGGATCTTCATTTAAGGATACTTTGTTTTGGTTAGGAGAATTAAAAAAGCGCAAAATAAATGAGGGTCGCGTAATATGTGTTTTGAATAAGGTTACGGCATCCCAGATAGTCCAAATATATGAATATGCTAAAAAAGAGCGAATTAGCTTTAAATTCAATCCGCAGTTCCCGGCAGGTGAAGCCTTAATTAATAGTGATTTAGGATTAACTCCAGAAGAACTGGCGGAGATTTATATAGAGTTGTTTGATATGTGGTTTTTCGACGATGCGGAATATTTGCCACAAATAGAACCATTTGATGAAATTATTGAAAATTTGGGACTATTTAAAAATAGGGAAAATCAAAAAATAATTCCCTTTGGATGTAACTGGCGGAATAACTGTGCATATAATTTTATTGCGGTTTCTCCTAATGGGAGCGTATATCCTTGCGGACGATTTATCGGAGAAAAAGATTATTTATACGGAAATATTAATAATGAAGATTTATTCGTTATATTAAAGAATACGGCTCGCGAAAACTTTATTAATCGTAATAAAGGATTGGATGATTGCTCCTGCTGTGAATATAACAAAATATGCAATGCGGGTTGCCCATATCATTCTTACTCACGGCATAAGGATATAATGATTAAAGATCCTTATTGCTATACTTATAAAAAATTATTTAAACACATTGAAAATATAGTAAATAATGAATTTGAAGAATTTGAAAATGAATGATTCGAAAGAAAAAATTACTTTTTGGGGTAAAAAAATAACTCTAAAGAAGGTTGCAAATCGGAATCTAGTTAGGATTTTATCAAAACCGAGACTTGCCTCGACTTTTGGACATGGCGATTACAGTGATAGGTGGTGAGATTAAAGGATTGTGTCAAATTATTTCGCATGTGCGAAAGTTTACAACTTTATAATTATTGGATTTATAACCTTTAAAATATAAAAATGAACCTGCATAAAACTTAGTATAAAATGGATAATTTATTTGAGCAGATTATAATAGAAACAAAAAAGTCTATAAGAGATTACGGCTCGGTATATTCAGCATTGGAGAAGAAAACAAAAAACGGAGCTTTTGAAAGTTATACGTTTTTAAAATTCTTAAATATCTGGAATGACGTTGAAGTTAATGACGACTCTAAGGTTTCATTTTATGCAGATTTTACACATACTGAAAACGAATGTTTGAATGCAGGGAAAGAAAAGATCACGTGTTGTAGGGAAAAAACATTCATTGGTGATGGGATGGATGATTTCTGGGGAGATTTCCTTTTTCCATTTTATAACAAAGGCAAAATGAGGAATGATGCATTTGAAGTTCATTTTAATCTTCCCAGTGATGAAATAGCAATAGATTATTATCATAGTTCCATTATACGAGATAATGATAATAGAATAGATATTGAGCACAGTCGTATTTTGGAAAAAAAATTGGAAGAGGCTAATCTTAAGGATGATTACGGGATATGGCTAAAAAAAATAAAAGACAGTTATCCAATAAGCGATAATGATGCATCTAAGAATATTACTCGTTTTTATTTTTTTATTTCTCCTTGCTATCTAAACGATGTCGAAGAGATATATAGAGTTAAAGCTAATGTAGGAATACATTTTGTAGGTAAAGAGCTGGAAGCTAGACGTGAAATTCGTGATTTTATAAACCAACTCGCGAATTTCATTAATGATCTGACGACATTGATTTTATATAATTTGAAAGAGAATGAATTGATTCAATTTGCAATTCGTGCATCACTTGCTCAAGCCATGGCTCGTAATCTAAGTCATAATATTGGCAGTCACGTATTTGCAAACTTGATCGGAGACGGGATACATACAGATTTATCCAGTAAAATAGATAAGGATACATACATTTCTCAATGCAGCAAACATCAGGATTGTGATCATCAACTTGCTTATTTCAATCAGTACTTGAAAAGTCGCTTTGATTATTTGAGTGAAGTTACCTTTGGTGTTTCGAATATACTCACAACAAAAGGATTATACAAAGATGTACTTCTGGAATTTGACAGAGTAAGATTGCTCCTAAATCATATTTCCGGAATAAATGACTTTAAATATCAGTTCCGTTTAACATACAATGATGAAGTATTATCCGAAGATAAAGATATTTTTGCCGCTTTCCCTTCCGATGTGTTAGGCTGCCAAGCATTTTATAATATTGTTGAGAATATTATTCGAAATACGGCTAAACATGCTAAAAAAAACACAAGTACCAAAACATTTACGATTAACATTAAAGACATTCCTTCTGGTGAAATAAACTTGCCACCTGATTTTGAGCAATACTATTGTGTTGAGATTGACGATGGAATATCAGTACCTAAGATTGACGAATTAATCAGAAATCAAAATGAGCGTTTGAATTACTCTATTCTGGATAATAGTGAAAACCATAAACTCCGTAATCAATCATTAGGACTATTGGAGATGGAAGCTTCTGCGGCGTTTCTTCGACAAATAGACATGCCTGAAATAGAATCAACCGAGTACGATGTTGAATGTGAAAATAATAATTATGCCAATGAAAGTAGAAAATTTAATCTCATAAAAGCATTCAAGACCAAGAATAATTCTTTGGGTTATCGCTTTTTTATTAAAAAACCACAGGAATTTCTCTTTGTCGGCGACTGGGCTGTAAGTACGGAGAGGAAAGAAAAATTAATAAATCAAGGTGTTTGGGTTAAGACAGAAAAAGAACTGATTGATGACTTAAAGAAAGGAATTGCTTTTGCTCATCGTTTTATTATATCCACAAAAAATGAAGGTGAGTTTTTTATTGACGAATTATTCGATAAAAAATACGCTTACAAAACTCTATTGCCAAATAGATGGATTAAAGTTGTTGATCTTGATGCGATGAATGAATTGCTAAAAAATAAATCTGACATACTTGACATTGAGGCGGAGATTTGGGAGATATTCAACAAACAAAATGGCATTGCAAATATTGCCGAAAAATGTAAAGTAACATCTTGTTTGAAAAAAGAGCCAATATTGACTGATGGTCAAATAATTCTTCTTGACCACATAGAAGACCAAGAAAAAGAGTATCAGCAGTTTATAAGTCAAAGAAAAACAAGCCCTTCTGTGGAAACTTGGATTGAGCCACTTTCTTCTAATGCACAAAGGAAATTACCATTTTTTCAAGATCGCCTTGCTAGATATGAGGTTAGACTTAGAAATGACAAAGAAGAAAAAACAGTAATTGCAAAAAGTCTGCTTTGGGATTGTTACAAAACAAAAATTTTGGTAGTAGATGAGCGAATTAAAGAGCATTCAGAATCCACATACGCAGGAGCGAAAGAGGTTAAGAATAAGTTGATTTTCTCTAATTCCGGCGTTATCATCACCGACGAAGATTTGAATAAGAGTACATTGGAGAAGAATATAATTAAGAATATTGGTGCTGAAATAGTCAAATATGAACCAGACTTTCTCTTGATTCACTATGGAATCTTGGAAAGAGCCTGCAATAATGACAAAAAAGCAATTCAAGATATTTTACGTGATTGGACTGAGAATAAGAATTGCAAAGTAGTCGTTACATCCGGTAGAGGCAAGCATTCATTGGAATTGCCCGAATATGTACGCTATCTTAATCTTTCTTCTGTACTCTACGCTTTTGTGGAAAATCAAAATAAGTATTCTATCAACTACATATTAAATCAAGCACGAAGATAAAGATATGAATGACAGCAAACTAATAATAATAACAGATTATTATTCTCTACAACAAGTTGATGATAGGGTTGAACAGCTTCAAGGATTTGACAATCTTGAAAATAAAGGATATCTTAAGTTTGATAGTGGACGATTAATTGACGTTGAAACTTTAGATGATACTGAAATTGTTTTTGTTTGGGATAGGTTCTCTGATGAGGTTTCAGACTCTGCTAGAAAAACATGGTGGGAAAATATATTTCTTACCCTAAAAAAAGCAGATGACAAATGGCACATTATTCATCATTCAAAAGGATTAATGCCGAATAAATCAGAATCTATTCTTTGTAGAAAGGGTGCGCATATTCCGAACGATCCGCGATATGGAGTCGCTACTAAAGTTTTACTCGACACAGAAGACAACAAAAAAGAACGTATTATTAAGTCCGTCTTTACGATAGAGCCTATACTTGCGTTTTTACACGGTTGCTTAGAGAAAAAGCCCGAACAAGTTGACTTTGAAAAGCTGGAAGATGTAGGCATTGATATTTCGTCACTACCCCAATTAAATGGAGAATTATGTGACGAGAGGTATTTCTCTTCTCTAAGTGCATTGAGAGATGAGTTGTTGAAGTAACGATTGAGATAGATAATTTCAGATAATTAGAGGTAAATTAACTTTGTGGAAATAATAAGTGGAGTAGCCGATAGCCATAGAGTGGAGGCATTATTAAAAAAACTGGTTATGTCATATTTCGGTCAAAAATGCAACTCAAGTTGTTATCATTTTATGAAGTGTAATTATTGTCGCCATGAAAACTCTTCCATTGCTTGCAGTAGCAACAAGAGAGCAGGCTCTCTTGGATGGGGATGGACACCTCCTATGTTCTGCCGCCAACAATTTGCATGTAAGTATGCTCATTACAGCGTTAATACAACTTCAACAAATATCTGTCAATATCGAGGATAAAATGTGAACTATATCATACAAGGCAAGACCTGTGAAGCCATAAGAGCAGGATTAAATATTTAAATTACCATGACTGATTTATTAAATAATTCCATTTTGGAATTAGTGAAGAGTCTTCAATTTAATGGAGAGTTAGAAAAGCCTTTGTTAGTACCTTATGTATGCCCTACTGGTGGTACTGAATAATCAGAATCTCTGTTGCTTATTTTTAGCAGCAGAGATTCATTAACTATTTTTTTATGGAAAGAGTTGAGAATCGAATTCATAGCCTATCATTTATATTAACTAACAAATGCAATCTAAAGTGTTCCTATTGTTATGAAATCAACAAAGGGTATGCAACGATAAATGTTGACTTTGTTAAACAGACTATTGGTGAGCATTTTACAAGAAATGATGTTGATGAGATTAGGATTGTATTCTTTGGCGGAGAACCCTTTTTAGAATTCAATCTAATAAAAGAAATTTGCGAATGGGTCTGGAGTAAAGAATGGGAGAAAAAATATCATTTTTTCACTGTAACTAATGGCACTTTAATACATGGAAAAATAAAAGATTGGTTGAAAATAAACAAAGATAGGTTTTCTGTAAAACTTAGCTTAGATGGCAATAGAGATAGTCACAATCTTAATAGAAGTAATTCTTTTGACTTGATAGATATATCTTTTTTTAAAGAGAATTGGGGAGATCGACCTGTCAGTATGACAATTTCCGAAGAAACAATTCATCATTTGTATAATAATATCGTCTATATTCACTCCTTAGGTCTTAAGGTAGGTGGATCGAATTTTGCAGATGGAATTGATTGGGGAAATGATAAGTATAAACAAATATTGATTGAACAATTAGAAAAACTATGTGTATTTTATATTAACAACCCTGATGTCATACCAGCTCCTATAATAAATATGCACATCTATAAATGTGAGGAGGAGAAGAAAAAACGAAAATGGTGTGGTTGTGGCGAATATATGAGCGCATTTGACACGGATGGAGGGAAGCATCCTTGTTCTTTTTTCTCACCAATGACTTTTAATAAAGACCACAGCTTAAAAATAAATCAAACCGATTGGTCTAATGCTGATATTCTAGTTGATAATGATTGTTTTGATAATTGCTATTTGGAGCCAGCATGCAGGAATTGTTATGCTGCAAACTATTTAAAAAATGGAGAATTTAATATACGGGATAAAAGCAAGTGTGAATTAATGAAAGTAAGAGCTGTTTTTTCAGCTGCTCTTGCTGCACATAAACTGGTAAACAATCCTATTGACAATTATAAAAATTCATTGACGATTAAGGCGATTCAAAAGATAAATAATTTATTTAATAAAAACTGAATGTCAAATTGTAAATTTGATACAAAAACATAATACTCCCAAGAATGCATTATGCTTTTTGAGGATTTTTGCATATCATTCTTAAGCCTAATTGTTTTTTAATTCACGCTAGTGGGGCACTCTGGAAATGTGCTGTTGCGTTAAATAGTGAGATAAATAGCATTGTAAAATTGCAAAAGGGCGATGCTGTTAATCTAATGAAAGCTGAAGATGTTATTTTAATGAGCAGAATGGTAGTCGAACTTTGGGTTGGTCAAGTTGACATCATTTCACACAATTATGTCAACAGCCTCACTATCTCCATCGTATCTCTCTTGATGAATCCACTTCCCACAATTCTTTTCCCTCCAACACTTTCGATAGTTACATCAGCAAAGAAAATCCCACTCCCGATGGATACGCTTGCAATATTATTGCGAGGTATAACCATTGATCTGTAGCCCAATATGTATCCTTTGTAAAAAGTTACGTTATTATGATCAATATCTATTCTATCAGGGAACAGTACATTGTCATCCAATGAAATACGGCTTGCAATAAATATTGGCATATTCGACGGAAATTAGTGAGTTAATCTTGAAATCTGAATTTGGCAATAAATCAACTTGATTAAGTAAATGACAAACGCAGGTATTGCACAAGCAATGGTCAAAAGCAGGAATGATATAATTTTTAGAACAAATCCTAACCCTCCATTATCTAACGAAGTGCCTGCAAAAAGATTTGATTTCCAATTAAATGCAATAGGAACTGCCGCCAAGCCCAAAGTACAAACAACGATGAGTGCAGCTTGTCGATGCATCTGTAATTCTTCTAATGTTTCCATGATGTATATTGAATTTGAATGAAATTATTGAATAATATCTGCTTTCCCTTTTTTGAATTTACTACTTTTTAGTTTTTTGCCTGACTTCAGCAAATCATCGTCGGGAGCAGTATCGTTTGCCTGTCGCGATTCATACAGTGCTTCGAAATCGACCTGTTGCATTTTAAATGGAGGGAAACCACTGTTCAGAATGATTTGTTCTATCAGCATTTTTGCTGAAGGAAACAAAATTGCAGGAACATTAATCAAAAGAGTCTTTTTCAGTTCTTCTTCATTTTCGGTTTGTTCTGCTTGCAACAAGCAGGAGTAGGTACTATTAACTATAAAAATCGTTCTTCCATCAGTCTCCAAACTGGAATGTACCCCAATCAATAAATCTACCATATAAAAGTTATTATCCGCACCTTTAATTTGAATGTCTATATTAATATCCATTTTTGCTTGGCCGCTTTCTTGTTGAAAAAATAACTCCGGGACATTTGGCGATTCGAAAGAAATATCTTTCAAAAATTCGCTCATTAATTGAAACTTACTCATAATCGTATATTTTTTTAGAGGGGTTATATTACATTGATTTTTCGAGGAAATATATTTTATCTAATAGTTCTTCCTCGGATAAAGCATTTCGTTTTAAAAATTGTTCTTTATCTATAATTTGTTTTTGCATCTTTTTATAATCGTTGATAAGGTTGCGATTGGAATTACGAAACATATCTATTTCTATGAATTCAGCGTCAATCGTAAGTGTTTTCCCGCTATACGGCTCATGGTCAAAATAGACTTTCTCCATTAAATTAGAAAAAATGGGTTTGACAGCCCTTATTCCCAAACCGGATTTTTGTACCATCGAAGCAATTTTACGAAAAGCATCTTCGGTTATGTTTAACTTAACGCCCAATTGCTCACACTGCAAACGATGATGTTTTACAATGCTATCGTCAGCTTCAGTAATGATTTCATAAATCAGTTCCTCTGTCATTTGATTCATCAGAACGACTTGCTCAATACGTCCACACAATTCGCTAATAATACCAAATTTTTCGACATCTTGCTTAGTTATATATCTCATTAAAGAATCATAAGAACAATCTTTCATTTTAGAGGTTTCGGCAGCAGCTTGGAATCCAATTTGTCCATAACTAATCTTCCCTTCGCATCGCAAGCGTTTTCCAACATGCTCTTCAATGCCTTTAAAAGCACCATCGAAACAAATAAGAAAGTCGTTGACCGGCAATTCATATTCCTTGAAAAAACTATTAGGATCGTTTGAATTTATACGTACTGAAAGTTTATAATCTTCATCGAAAAACTGTAGTAATTGTTTCTGAATTTCCGCTCGAAATTCGCTTGTTTCAGAATCTGTGCGGTGGGCTATTTTATCAAACTCATTGAATATAATTACAGCATAGCGTAGCCGTTCAATATCCTCTTCCTTACGGATATGCAATGATATTTCCTTGCTTATATTGTTTCCTCTCCACCCTTCTGGAGTGCAGTTTGGAAGATTGATTCGAATAACCGGCACATCAACAATTTTGGCAAATTGTCGCAAGATTTCGCTTTTTCCAACTCCTGTATTGCCAATCAAAAGGAAAGAATTTTTTATTTTACCTGAAGTGCTTCTTGCTCTGCTTTGTATATGCTGAAAAAATGGGACTGATACCTTTTCAATCACTTCATCCTGTCCTTTTACATATTTTTTCACCTCTTCAGCTAGGCTTCGTGCAGAATTGAAGCGTAGCAAAGTCATAGACGCTTCCACTTTGATTTTTTCAACAAATTCACTGTCGAAGTTATTTATGAAGTTGTCGTCAAATATATTCCTTGTTAGTGTAACAGGGCTGGAGGTTAAATATGAGATAACGGTTTCTATATATTCGAAATAAGCATCGAAATCGGCTGTTAAATCTTTGTCTGCTAACAAATCTGAATCAATTTTGGGAAGAGATGGAAAAACATTTTTGCTATTCTTTCCAAACAAAAGCAACTCTATATTGGAGTAAAAAAGACTATTTTTTATTTTGTTAGAGAGTTTAATCTTTCGTGAACTCACAATAACCATTGAAATGTTGATTTCAATATCCTCTAATGTATCAGCAAAAAGATTAGTTATAGACATACGGATAGCATTCAATTTATTGATTGACTTTTCTATGTCTGCCTCAATAAAATCAGTAGGTAAGATTTCGCCAAGCATCAAAATTTCATCTGGAGCAGTGGCTATAAACGACAAATTACATTGAACGATTGGAAGGTCTGTTAAAACTTTGTATCCTGTTTCTGTTAGGTTTGTAACAATTTTGTTTACAAACCTCTTATCTACATTTTTTGCTTCCATGATTTATTTTATCTTGACTGTTAATAACTTGAATTGAAATAACCTCCTGACAATAATCGATTTATTGTCAGGAGGTGTAGTCAACTTTACATATCATAGAATCTACCTCTATGTTCGCGGAAAATATCCGCAGCTTGTACAGCATCCGAACAATCACTGTAAATGTCTATGCGATAGCACGTATCCCAGTCAAATTGCGAACAACTGCCCCATGAGCCGTAAAAATAAATTTTGTTAGAATCGGAATAGTCGCCATACATTTGGCGATAAATGTGATCCTTTGCATCATTGTAGTCGCTTTCACTTGGAAAGACATAAGTACTTCTTCTCTGTGACATAATACATTTGTTTTACTTCCACCCTTTAACGGAAGGTTCTATTGAAAATTAATTAATCGCAAAATCTGATTACAAAGATAGAGACCTTAAACCCTGCTTTATTTATGGAATTTATATATGGAAAGTACCAAGGAATAATTTCTCAATCAAAGAACTTGTTTGTTGTGTATGTATGGATAATACAATCCTTGATTTACCCATTCTTTTCAGTTGTTCAGGTAATAGTTCAAATGCCGATTTACGGAAATGGCATTTCGAAGGTGCTGTCATTAAAAATTGTTTGGACTCTCGCTCAAACTCCTGTAAGTCATTTATCAATAATGGCAAATGAAAGAATGAAGGCAAACTGTTTTTCTTTTCAAAATGAAACGGGGTAACAAAATGGAACTTGTCAATTGAGTTATACATGTTCAATATCTCAATCTGTTTCTGTTTTAATCTTTGTAAACTTTCATCAAACATGGCGTTTCCAACAATAGCAGATAATGGATTCATTCGTCCATTTAGTCCAAGTTCCGAACTTGCACCAAGACTTACATCTTTTTTTATTCTATATGGATGTTGTGTAATGCTAACAAGTCGTTTATAAAGCTCGGAATCGTTTGTGAGAATACACGCTCCTTCTCCACAAAAAATCGTTTTGCCAGGAGAAAATGACACGACAAAAGCATCGGCTAAAGAACTAGCTTTCATTCTTCCGACTTCCGCCCCCAATGATTGTGCAGCATCAGCGAAATACCACACACCAAATTCATCGCAAATTTGTCTGATAGAATGCATATCATGAGGGATACCCGCGAAATCAACAGCATACAAAGCCTTTATTTTAGGATTTCCTTTTATTATTTTTTTGACAGATTCGGGTGCAATATTTAGGCTATTATCAATATCTGCAAAATGGAACTTATTATTTAACCACAAGGCTCCACTAATAGTGGCTCCATACGAAAGAGGACTCGTGACGATTTCTTTATTTTTTAATCCTACGGCCAACGCTAAATACATTAGAGCATTAGTCGCTGAATCTACGCATAAAGCATACTTCACTCCATAGAAGTCTTTTAACGTGCTTTCAAAAGACTCCACAACTCCATTGCCGGATAAATGATTGTAAGCTGAAAAATCATCTTGTTCTATCTGTTCCAAATATTCAACAAGAGCAGTTGTTGCATTTCTATATATTGACATAAGGCTTTAATTTATTCATTTCGGAATTTAACTTTTCAGCATCAATATCTCCATTACTGTCTAAAATGCTTTTTATATATTCAGGAAAAGGAAAATTTGGATTACCAACCCAAGGCAACAAAGAGTTTGATTTACATAGTTGTAAGGCATAATAATCGCTATAAATGGAGGAAAGCCTACTAATGTGATCCAATGGGCTGGCATCTTTTGCTGCCCACAGAATATCTTCGGGCATAAGCGATTTTCGGAGACTCATGGCAAGTTTCAATGCACTTCTGATTTGTCTAGGCATTAAATTTTTATTGTAAAAAACTTCCCCTGCGACCTTAATCCTTTCGTCTGATATGTCAATGAGCCTTTCAGGGTTGATGTTTTTTGCGATACTACCAATAATCATAGGAAAGTCTGTAATCACGGGCATTAAAACAGGTAATACATCAAAACGTGAAAGCATCGCTCCTCCAATTCTCCATCCACAATTGCTTGTTGCAACCAATATGCTATTTCCTTCGCGAGATTTGTCTGAAAGGCTCTCAAGTAAAGCAGCTGTAACGGCAGCGCTTGCACCACTATCCAAATTATTGTCAGAACGCTCCATTGGAAAAGCTTCACTTATTTCATCAATAAAACCGAGATTGGGAGACATGTTCTTAAATATCTTCATTTGAAGTTTTGCCCTGCGTTCCGTCTCCCCAACAATACCAGCTTTTGGGCTATTCAATCCATATGCAGGCACATTAGCCAATATCGCAATCATCAAAGCAAGATCGGTCTTTCCTGTTGACGGAGCTCCTAAAAGAAGTATGTTCATAGGGGTAAGCTTATTTTTCTCTCGTAACCCTAATGCGCATTTTGTCAAAAACGTTTTAGGTACTTCCACCGTTGTTCCAACCAATTCTACATTTTGAACTCGTCCAATATCCAAGAGCGTTAGCGTTCCTTCTGATATTGCGGAAACATCTTTCACTTTTTGTTCTATAAGTTGTGCTGAAGTAATAGCATTTCCTGTGCGTTCGCACCCAAGAAACAATCCCTCTAAACCTCTATTCGGAGTGTTGCTTGAGAGATTAGCTACTTGTTTGTCATTCAACCCATTTTCATATTTAGCATGAGGGTAACGATTGTGTAATATCTGAATAAATTCAAGCTTATCTTCATAATCGGGATAACGAATAGATATATTCGGAAGCACGTTGCTAACCTTTGGATCAACTCGACCTTCAACAACATCGTTGAAAACAAGATAATTGCCTGAATCACGTATTTCTGTAGAGTGAGCGGCAATATAGGAAAGTTCACTTGCTATCAACTGATTTATACTTGTTGATTCCGGTAAAATGTCAGAACTAAACTCTAACATGAACAAAAAACGTAATGGTCGTCCATCATCCCATTTCATATCAAGATATTTTTTGTTCGATGAGAGAAGTAAGAACCCTTTCAATATATCTATTAATTCTTGTCCTGCTTCACACTTCCCTGAATTACATTTATTTCCTCCCATAATATTTGCTTGGGAAAGAATGTCTTTGATTTTTTTAACATCATCAGCACTGTGTGCCTTTTCGTTGATTTTAATTCCATAAGCGAGACTGTATCTGACCATTGTCATATTATAGGTCTGATAAGCATAATCACTTATCTCTCTTACTACAGGAGTAATCTCCATATTATGGTTGCTATCCAAGTCATAAATGGGGCGACCTGTCAATAATGTAACCGCCATCCCTTCTGATAGAGGTTTAAATATTTGTTGAATTACTGAATTATTCATATTAATTCCTCCTTCATTTATTTCTTATTGATATATTGGACTGTTTTATTTTTGTTATCCTTGGTAAGAACCTGTTCATTTACAAATTCTCGCTTTGTGGCTTTTCTTCGTTTTTGTAACGTTTTTGCATACTCCATTTGCGCAATTCCACCTGTTGGCTTACGCTCCTTACGTTCAGCAATGACTCCAAGCGACTCTAACTCTTTGTTGAAATCATCCATTATTTTTTTGCAACTACCATCTGTAATACCCTCTAATTCCGATTGAATATCAACTTTCTTTTTGTTATCTATATGGATTTCAGAAATCAAATTATATCCATTGGGATTGGTGGCAACGATACGAGTTAAATTCGGGCTGACGATTTCAGATTTAATATTTACAAAACCAACATTTGAACTTGCTATTTGAATAGCGGAAGAAAGCGTATTATTAAATACTTTTGCATGCTCATTCTTGATGTCGGAAAAAGCAGTGGTTAGTTTCTCTGTTGTCTGCTTTACAGTAGAAGCATTCATTAACTCTTGGATTGACCGCATTATAAGCGGTTTATTCTCTATTTTCAGGTTTTCTTGCTGCATCGTCATAATTGCAGCCGCTTTTATTATTGAAACCTCATCACTTTTTGTCTCACTTTTATTTAGAGTAGCGAGGTTTCGTTCGAAATGCTTTTGTATTACTTTTAAACTTGTTGGCGACTGCAAAATGGTCGTAGAAGGATGCGATAGATTTATGTTTTGTACGGTTTCTATCCTTTGTTGATTTGCGGCTACCTGTGTGGATGCTGTGCAGATCGTCTCGCCCAGAATCTTAGCAACACTTTCTGCATAATCACTTATTGCTATCTCTCGCACCCTTTGAACTTGGCTGTATGAAACTTCTTGGCTCATAATCGTATATTTTTAATTATTAATTACTGGATATTGAATTGACTACCAAATAACAGTACCTTGTTGTTCATCGTCATCACTTGAAGGATCGTCATTGCCTAATGGAGGAGTTCGGTCATCAGTATTATCAGAAGTGTCTGTGTTTGTGGATTCAGATGTAGTTGTTGGTTCCGACAATTGCCCCATACTATCACTTTCTATTCTATCACTAATTTGATTATTAAGTAATAGGGGCTGCATTAAATGTACTTCCCAACCAAATTCTCTAAACATGTCCTCAATGGAACTAATATCTGCTGCTGTTACAGATAAATCTTGATGTAACAAAGGCAGAGGTATTTCCGGACGCTGAAAGAACATAGCATTGCCAACATAAATTGTTTTCCAGTCTAATGGGATAATAGGCTCTTCATCATGTTCGTTAATATGAGTTCTACGAGCCACTGCCAAATTTCTAAATGCAGCACCAAATTCTTGATTAAAGGAGCTGTAAAAATCTGCAGGTTGCTTGTCTAGCTCTGCTGCTAATCTTTCTATTTCCGCATTCAGGGCTGCATTTTGTCTGTCTCGTGCTGATTTGATAGCTTCATTCTTTTTTTTATCTTTAAAATATGCAAGCGCATCAATGTGTTTTGGATATGCAACTATTATCCACAATTGGATTATAAGCGATACGAGCGAAAAAATAGCAGCATATGCAATATCTACATCAGTTTTTCCACTATAAACAAAAAAATGAACCCAGTACATAGCAGGAACGATTAAAGCCGTCACCGTGAGTAAGGGATATCCATACCATTCCTTATTAATGCTACTTTTACCCCAACGTCCCAATAATGTAAGAGCGGTGCCGAGAAAAATTGCTGCAAGACCGCCCAGCAAAGGCATTATATCCTTAATTTCTTCTGGGAAGCCTGCGATGAGTTTACTTTGAGCAATAGGAAGAATTGCTAAATATGCGAAAATAATATCTGCAATGGGCAATCCATAGTACGCTAATCGTCCATTTCGCATTTTTATCGTTTCGCGTTCGTTATATTCCTTAACAGGGTATGCTTCGTCCTTATTCATAAGAAAAACATTATACTCATCTTGCTTTTGTGCTAATGCTTGTTCTTTTCTCTTATAAGCATTTTTTCGGGAACACAAGTCAGTATAAACATTACTAACTCTGTCCGAAAGTGAATTAATATTAATTTGAGACGACTGAATAGCTTGCTTACGCTTGCTTTCTAAACGCTCTTGCTCTATTTGTTTTTCCCGTTCTAAGCGTTGACTCTCCGCTTGTTCCAATTTGCGACGATGTTCCTGTTCCTCTAACATTTTCTTTTCACGTTTCTGCTGAATTTGTCGTAATTCAGCTACACTCTTCGTTTGTACTATTGCTTCCATAAATATTGAATTTTGTAGGTTATTAGAATATGGTTTCGCAAATCTGTTCCAAGTTACTTAACTCCATTTTGATTTTATCACCTAACTGATGATTAGAAACAGAGTTATTTATCAAAATAATCTGAATATTGTCAGGAATCTCAACCAATGGCTTCTTGACATTATCAACACAATCAGAGATGAGAATAAGGTAAGAAATAGAGGCATTAGAGGTTGTAAGTAGTTTTACTCCTAAGCTAATCGCACCATTTATATCACTCCCCCGTGAGTTTTTGGCAACTCGATCAGAGTATGCTTCGTTTATTATTTCCTGTGTTTTTTCTCTGAAAGAAGACAGTCTCTCTAATCTGCTTTTTTCAAACGCAATAGAATCTGCAATAAATTCGCTCATGATCTTGTCCTTTTCCTTATTATATTCTGCTTGTGTCTCGTAATCCTTCTTTTTGGGATAAGTGCTACGGGGCGATTTAAGTGGTTGCATGATATTCAAATAGGAATGCCCGTTGTTTGCACAGTTGTCGTCAATGAATGTCAGGAATAGTTTGCCTTCACCTGTTTCTTGAACTTTTGCAGCCAAATTCAATACATCCTGAATATCAACTTCTGGTATGCTCTGCTGGCGATCTCTACGGTCTGTCCCATCTAGCACCAAACATATGCTATAATTAGGAATAGGTTTATCAGCGATTTCTTCTTTTATTGAAGATGTACACCCTGACACAAAGGCTGTTAGAATCATCAGAAATAAACTTGTATTTTTCATGTTCTCAATAATTTAATGGTGAATACTAAGACAAAAATACAATGCATTTAGAGAGCAACTTTTATGGAAATTTTATATGGGAAAACTTTTTCATATAAAAAAATCTTACTGTAATATACAACAGTAGGCTCCTTAATATTCAATCGTTTCTTTACCTCTTCCTCCCTTTGTTTTTCTGTTGTTGAACAATAGGCTGTTTGGGCTTTTGCTCTTCCTTTGGAGTTTTTGGTAGCCGTGGGTCACTCCATGATTCCTGATAATCGGAATCAGATTTATTATCTTTCCACAAGTAGGGATTAGCATAGCTTCCTATGCCGTACCATTTTACTTTGGCTTTGGTGATATATCCGTTCTCGATCAGAACCCTATCCCTGACGCGTATTTCATACTTACCGTATTTGACAAATTCGTCGGGATTCTTCTTGCTGAAAAAGACTCTATCCTTCTCATCATTTAGGAAAGCATACGCCGAAAATTGTGTTTTCCCATCCTTGGCTGTCACGTTTTTGAGGAAGATATGACCACCACTCATTAGTGTATCCTGCTGGCTATCGTTCAATTCTACTCCTTTGATAATAATGTTGCGTTTCGCTAGCTGGGCTTTTGTCTCGGCTTCTTTCCTTACCCTTTCTTCAACTTCTTGTTTGACTTTTAACATAGCCTCTTGCCTTACTTTTTGTGCCGTCTGTTCCCGTAAAAGTTCTTCCTCTCCTCGTTTTTTCGACTCCTCGATATTTTTTTCTAATACTTTTTTGATGTTTCCAAAGCTATATTTTCTATCTACCTCAGAGCCTTTGAATGCTATATCTCCGTACCAGAATGATACTCCCTCAATCTCAGATGTTGTTCGTTTGTGCTTGTACTCAAGCTCTATCCCGAATTTCTGAAGATTATATCGCAGGTCATTAGGTGTTTTGCAATTCGGTAGAACGGTTTTAATCGCATCATGGATATAATATTTTGCCTTATCTGGATTCCTTAATTTCTCTCGCTTAACCCTTTCTTTGTCCTTGCCATAAGTCAATCCATATTTGTCTTTTAGTTTCTTGCAAGCTTTGATATTCCGTTTGTAATCGTGGTTGACTGATATTAATTTCAGGTTATTGTCGATTCGGTTATAGACAATATGAATGTGTTCATTGTCTGCATTGTGGTGCCGGACAATGATATATTGAGTGTTACGGATACCCATTTCTTCCATGTATTCTTTGGCTAATTGTACCATGAAATCATTTGTCATCCGCCCCTTATCTTCTGGAGCGAATGACAGAGGGATGTGTCCCACAGGCTGCTTGATTTCCTTTCTTCCGGAACGTTGCATGGCAAAACTGCGGATAATATCCTGTTTACTTGAATCTAATACACCTTCGGCTTCAAGCAACTTGGCAGTATCGTTCATCACATATGATACACATCCCTTAAATGACTTTCCCTTGATATTCTTAGCGATCATCCAGTATCCTTTTAATTCTGATCATCATTCCCATTATATTAATGCTTTCCGCAATATATCCTGCCTGATTAGCTTTCTTTGCGATCTGGTTCAGGTTATTTGCTATACCTGAAAGTTTTCGCATAAGGTCAAGTTCCTCCAATGTAAAACGGGATTTGACACCTCCTTTAAGCACCATTTCCCGTGCATATCGTGTCGCCTTCATTCCTATTCCCTCCGCTTTTTCTTTAATCGAGTTGAAATCCGATTCTGTTAATTTGAGGTTGATTGAGCAATTTAACTTCTCTTTCTCCTTGGCCGGACGACCACGTTTGGGCTTCTCTTCTTTCTTATCTTCCATAACATATACATTTGAAGGTTATGGAATCTTTCCGGCTATTCAGATAGCCGGGCAAGCCAAAACGAAAGCGACCACCGGGAGATGAAGCGAAGGCTTGCAAGACAACCTGACCACCATGCGACCATCGGGAGAATAACGGAAAGGTTGTCAGGCGAACCCAAACCAGCCGACCTTCGGGAGCGGGTGCAGGAGTTCGCAGCCCCGCAGGGCAAGGTATGCACAGGAGGAACAAGAAAGAGCCGTAGGCGAATTTTGGGTTACCCGTGCGATTACCTTGCTCCTTTGACGACGACAAAAAAATAAAGAGGCGTGAGGCTCTTTGTCTTTTGCTTCGACGGCAACTGTTATACACTATCCGGGGCATAAAACGTAAAAGCCTAGATTCTGCAATGCGACTTAAATTGAAGGTCGCCTTAAAATAATTTTCTTCATTCATCAGTCTGTCATTTTAATAATTCAGACCACGAAGAAAATTAATAATATCCGGTCAATATCAAAGCCGGATTGGCATGTATAACTCTGCTATATATTGCTTGTTTGACCGGAAAGCAATCGGTGCGAATTGCCCTGATTTGCCAAATGTAAATTCCGACAAACCATTGAGAGATAAAAAACACACACTTGTTCTGCAATTATTCAAATAGCCTTCTTAACAGCAAGCCTTTGGTGCAAAATACCCCCTTTTAATGCATAAGAAACCAGCATTATGTGTTGACAAACAGAATGTTATATATTCGCACTCGAAAGATTGAAAAATTTAAAACTTTCTGATTTTAGAAACAGCAGAACGTATAAATATCAATCTATCTATAAAATTGGAGACTTGGAAAACCTGTTGTTTTTCAGATTTGGCATTTTTCAAGTTGGTTTCCGGTTTTGGAAACTTGGAAATTATCAAACTTGAAAACTTGGCGGCTTGGTAATTTGAAAACATGGAAACTTGAAAACAAAAAATAAAGCTTGAAAAGCTTATAAATATCAACATGTATAATTCTAAAAATTGAAAACAAGATGAAAAAAGAACCTTTATTTATCGCCTTCTCCACCCAAAAGGGAGGTGTCGGCAAAAGTACATTTACCGTACTCGTGGCAAGCTATCTGCATTACCTCAAGGGGCTGAATGTTGCCGTAATGGATTGTGACTATCCGCAATGCAGTGTCTATGACATGCGCAAGCGTGAAATCCGGCAGTTGGAAACCAACCTGCACTACCAGTCCAAAGCCATTGCCCTGTTTGATTCGTTGGGGAAACAGACCTATCCGATTGTATGTGCCAAACCGGAAGAAGCGATCCTGAAAGCCCGTGAGTTTTTGGCTGGCGAACCGAGCGGCTATGATGTGGTATTCTTCGACCTGCCCGGAACCATCAACAACGACGGAGTAATTTCGACCTTTATGTCGATGGACTACGTTTTTGTTCCGATGGCTCCTTCGCGGATGTCAATGGAGAGTACTCTCTCATTCATTATTCCCGTTAATGAGTTGCTGGCAGAACGCAAGGACTTAAACCTGAAAACAATTCATCTTTTCTGGAATCGCGTGGATGGACGTATCAAAAGAGAGTGGCTTGAACACTACGAGGGAGTTATCCGGCAATTCGGACTACCGTTGATGCAGACGGTTATCCCGCAATCTGTGCGCTATGATAAGGAACAGTCCATTGAGGGAAGTGATGCAGTTTTCCTCTCAACAATCTTTCCGGCAGATAAAAACCTGCTCAAAGGCAGCAACTTGGATTTTCTGGTCAATGAAATTATGGAGATTATTCACCTTAACCCCCAATTATAATGACAGCAGAAAATAAATTTGATAAGCTCCGCTCAATGGTGCATCAGGGTGTACCAATGGAAAAGCCTGCGGAGAAAACAGCGAAAGATGAAACAGAAGCAAGGTCTGTTGATACAGTAACAGAAGTTTCCGCATCAACGGAGAAAAAAACAGAGCCAGAAACAAAATTGGAAATAATCGAGCAACCCGTTGAATCTGCCGGAGAAGTTGCAGAACCAGTAGCCAGAGTTCCCGAACCGCCAGCAAAGACGGCAGAAAAACGTAAGCGCAAACCACAGGCAGACTATCAAAGCTTGTTTTTCAATCGGATAGACTTCACACACCGTAAGCCGCTGTACATTACCGCCACCACGCATCGCCGGTTGATGCGGATTGTTCACCTGATGGATGAATCAAAAGCGACTATCAGCAGCTATGTAGAGAATATTATCTTGAACCATTTGGATACGTTCAAAGAGGAAATAGATACCATCTATCAAACGAACAATATAAACCCGACAGAATAATGAACGAAGTATTTATAAAATTCTATGTATTGGTTAGCCTGTGGTTTTGGGCGGGGATGCTCCTGAGTGGTCCGCTACGCAGGGCTTTTGGCGATATGCACCGCAGGCTCTTGCAAAGAATCTATGATGCTACTTGGGGACAGGTAGTAAAAGCATATAAGAAAGTAGCCGGTTTAATATCAAAGAGATTTAAGGACACTACGCTTTATATGGAGAATCGCACCTATGAACTACGTGTAAAGGTTGCCCGCTCGCTGGTAAGTAAAGAGCTACTCGAAGAATTGACAGAGAAAAACTTCGTGGCTGCTATTTCAAGGGCACGGCAAATAGGAAGATGGAGGAACGGGACTTCTTATGAGGAACTTCAGATGTTGGGAGGTCTGGCATCTGGCAGGACAGTTGCCCGAGAGGAAAAGGAGGCAGCCTTAAATGTAGCATTCGAGCTTTGCGATACAGACCTCTTCGAGCAGATAATAACCCGGATACCTCGTGCGCAGGAACGTATATTGTTGGCTTTTGAGCAGGCAGAAGGGAACGCTCCATACGATTCCATCAAAAATGAGGAGTTCCGGAAATTTATACGGGAGTAATGAATAGTATAAAATGGAACAGCCTTCGATGAAAATTGAGGGCTGTTCCATTTTTATTCAGAATTATTCCATTTCTGAGATGGCTTTGTCTCCGAAACCCCAGACAACCCCGGACAAATGCTGCCACAGCCTGATTCTTTGCTATTTAACCGATTTTTTGTATATATATTTGTGCTTCGATTGAAATTAAAACAGTTCAAAATTTTAAGAATATGGAAATAATAAACATTGAAGCACAAACTTTCGAGAAGATGCTATCGAAGTTTGAAGATTTTGCAAGCCGAATGGAATGCCTCTGCCGCTTGCATGGAGATAGGGACATGAAAGAATGGCTGGATAATCAAGATGTTTGCCAACTCTTGAACATCTCGAAACGGACATTGCAAACGCTTCGGGATAACGGAACGCTGGCATATACCCAAATCAGCCACAAAATTTATTACAAACCGGAAGACGTGGAAAAAATTGTTCCGGTAGTAGAAGAAAAACGTAAGCAAGCTAAATATAAAGGGAAACAGGTATGAGTAACCAATTAATTACATCAGAAAACGAAAGGGTGAAATCATTTTTTCTTTCTCTCGAACGACTATCTACTACGGTAGAGAAGTTATTCACACCCCGCAAACCAACATTGAATGGAGAGAGTTTTTATACGGATGAAGAACTGTCCAAGAAATTAAAGTTGAGCCGGAGGAGTCTACAGGATTATAGGAACGAGGGTCGAATCCCTTATATCAAGCTGGGTGGCAAGATACTGTATAGGTCATCGGATATAGAGAAACTACTTAATGACGGATACCATGCAGCTTTCTGGAACCAACCCTAAACACAATATTATTTTTCCTTTTTTTTTGGCAACTTTTATCGTACAGGAAGAGAATAAATTAGACAAACCTTTCCAAAGGAAACCCAGCAGGGCATTGGGTTTGGCGTTTTATTCTCTTCCTGTTCTTTTGTGAACGAAAAATAAGAAAAATCAATTGAGTATTGGCTTATTACTCTGGAAATTGCTAATTAACAGCAGTTGCAAACTATTTTGAGATACTACTTTATTCAAGAACCACTCCCGAAAGATTTCTGTATTCTTCGACTTAATCCGAAATGAAAGAGCCACAATCATTTCCAAACTATATTGTTCAACAAAATCACCATTCTTGTAATGATAAGTCCGACAAACATTGGTTTCATCTAGTACTTCTGTTTTTAGGATGGCACGAATATTCGCATTTATTGCGCCTACAAAGCAGTCGAATAAATCCGCAATCTGGTGTTGAGTCATCCATATTTCGGCTGATACAGGGATAGATACAATTCCATTTTCTATGGTTATTACTTCTCGTTTCATAATTTATCCGATTGAAAATTTACCATTTATCCCTTCCATATCTCGCATAATGCTTTTATCCAATACTTTGGCATAATGGCGAGTCATCTTTGTATCGGAATGCCCCAGCATTTTTGCTACATTTTCGATTGAAACTCCATTGGCTAAGGCGACAGACGTCCCGAAGCTGTGTCGGCCGGTGTGCGTTGAGACTTTCTTCGCAATTCCGCATATATCAGCCAGTTCTTTCAAGTATGCGTTCATCTTCTGGTTGCAAAGAACAGGTAATAAAGTTCCTTTCTGAACACAAACAGGGTGGGTCTTATACTTTGCTAATATCTGTTTTGGTACATCCAATAATGGGATATTACACATATTGTTGGTCTTCTGCCGCTTTTTTCTAATCCACAATGCACCATTATTGTCAGTGGCGATATGTTCGGCTGTAAGTCCTTTCAAATCCGAAAAGGCAAGACCAGTAAAAATTGAAAACACAAAAATATCACGCACCTGTGCCAGTCGCTCTATTGTTATCTCTTTATCTATAATTCGTTGAATTTCGGAATCTTCCAAGAAGTCTCGTTCCACCTCATCCAGCGTGAACTTAATATTGGCGAAGGGGTCTTTGCTGATATAGTCGTTTGCCAAAGCAATACGGATAATCTTCTTGAAATTTTTCAGATATTTGGTTGCTGAATTGTGAGAGCAGTTCCGTTCGGTCTTTAGATAAAACTCGTAATCCGTAATAAATTTGTGGTTGACTTCCGTAATAGGAATGTCTTCTTTGTGGAAATTGAATTGGATAAAATTTGCTGTATGCTTCAACGAAGTTTCATAACGGGTAACTGTCGCCGGAGCCATATCTTTGCCAATTAGCTTTCGGCACCGCTCGTTGTGTTCTCGAAAAACATCGAGTAGCATTATTACCGGCTTGTCGTTTCTTCCCAAATACTGGTCAATAATCTTATGTGCTGTAATCTCTTTGCGGTCAAATTCCATCTCGCGATAGATTTGCATAATCCGCATGCGGATGGTGTCTAAACGAAAATTGATTTCTTGATCTCCCCGATCATCCCCGATTACCTTTTCAGCGATAGTATTCCACTTTTTGAAGTCAACTTTAAGGCTAATGGATGTTTCGCATCGTTGCCCATTGATTGTAACACGCAAATAAACAGGACTTTTCCCATCTTTTGCGACCCGTGATGCCTTTACGACAAACAGGATTTTGAAGGTCATTCTTTTCATACATTTCAATTTTTAATTGGGTTCGAAATATATGAAATATCGGTGGGAACAGAACTACGCAAAATACGGCATTATGTTGAAAAACAACCAATTAGCAATAAAGAGGGGAGCTTTTTTTATTTTTTTCGCTCCTCCCCGAATAAGTCTGTGAAAAGCACTCCAAACTGCTGTTTTTTGCTATTCTCTCAAAAACAAAAATCCCTGTAAACGTCTAATTTACAGGGATTATCTTGTTTTTGCTTTGCTTGCTTGCGGAGAGAGAGGGATTCGAACCCCCGGAAGCTCTCACTTCAACGGTTTTCAAGACCGCCGCAATCGACCACTCTGCCATCTCTCCAGTCTATCAATACAAAAATCTATCATGAGGTTTCAACCTCTTTCTCTGATTTCGGGTGCAAAGTTAAATGAAATAAATAATCTTTCCAAATTTCAATCCATTTTTTATTGAGCAAACCCTTTATTTTAGAACAACTGACTATTAATAAACTAATTATTAATCATATAGTCAGACCTGTTTTAAGACACAGTATATCATAATGGTTGTCAAACTGTTTTATTCATCCCTCAACGCATCTACCGGATTAATCCGGCTTGCCTGACGGGTAGGATACCAGATAGCCAATATGACCATTGCTGCCATCAGCAGCCAGGTAAGCAGATTTGTGATCAAAAAACGGAGAAATATATGATCCGGTAGATAATCGCCATACGATTTGATATCCCTACCTAATGTTTCAATAAGGTCGGCATAGATGAATTGTATTTCAACAAACATTGCCGGTACAACAACGACTGTCAAAAGAATAAGACCTTCTATGACAAAAAGTTTCCAGATATCACTGGTGTTTGCACCCATCGCACGCCGTACACCGATCTCCTCCCGGCACCTGTTCGTGCGAAACCAAAAAGTACCCAGTACACAAAGCGTTATATTGATAAAGATAAAAATCAATAAAGCAGTACGCATACGGATATCATTCGTGATACCCGACCGGTAATCGGTCTCCTCTTCGATCTGGTCTAATGCAGTGATACTGCTCAGGTAGTAATTACCTATCCGCAATAAGCTACTCATTTCTTTATTAAATTCCGCAGTGAATTGTTGATACGGAATATGATTTTTTGTCCGGATACCAAGAAAAGCCTGGGATAAGGTCTGTTCGTTGAATGGCATCGGTATATAGATATTCCCCAAGGGACGTAAGTAACTAAAAAATTTTATATTGTCTATCACTCCTACTATACGGTAGCGCTCACGGGAAGCATCAGGTTGTACATAGGTTCGTTCAATGTATTTCCCCACAGCCGACTCGCCGGGAAACAGCTTCTCTGCCAATAAACTCGAGATAAGCACATGAGACGGATCGTTCCAATCATAATCGGACAGGGAGACGGGAGTTTTCCCTTTATCTTTAGTATAACGGAATACCTTAAAATAATCACCCTCAGTCATAAACTGAATAAATTGTGCCTCAACTACCGAGTTTGTATCATTTACACTTCTGTACTCCGTACTGTAATTCGCTCCTAAGGCAGGAAAAGCGCCGGGACCAAATCCAAGAGCGACCGATTCTACTTGTGGATGTTCCTTAATCCGGTCGACTACCCTGCGGAAGTTTATCAATCGTGCTTCCGGTGTATTTTCCGCTTCGGCATAATTGGGATGGGTATCCGAAAAAGACCCCATATTGATCATATACGTGTCTTTTATATCGCGATGTGAAGTGAGACTCTTATTATACCCTAACACAAAGAAATAGTCTACCATATACCAGACCAGACAAAAGATAAGTAAAAGTTCCAGAGTTATCCAGACGTTCTTCCTCCACTGATTTCTTATTTGCTTCCAGATTGTATGTATCATAACTCTTATTTGCTGCTAAGTGAATAAACGATTTCACGACGAGAGGCGCGCCAGGCGGGTATAGCCGTTACCATCAGGTTCAGAAGTAGACAAATACCCAGGGCGATACCAAATACCGTGAAATTCATCATCATCGATGGAGATATCGCCACATCAATCCCTTCGGGCACAGCGTTTACAAATTTCTGTCCGGTGCCGATATGGATGATCCATCGGCGGAAAAAGTAAACGAATAGGTAAGAGAACAGCAATCCCAATATCCCGCCCAGGAAAGTCAACAACATATTCTCAACAATCAGCTGTTTCATCAATCCCCCGCTACGTGCTCCGAAAGCACGGCGAAGTCCCATCTCTTCTAAACGACATCCCATCTGCGAGTCGGCCATTCCCGAAAGACTCACAGCTGGTATAAACAGCAATAGAAAAAAGAGAGCTAAGTATTGCAACTTGATCTGTGTAAAATCAATCGTTAGGCGGCTACTTAACCGAAAGAGTGATTGCCATTGACGGTCAGGCTGTCCGTGAATGGTAAAGGTAAGTCCATCCAGAGAAGAAGCATAACGCCGGAAATTCTCACTGATCTCCTGTTTGACTTTTTCTATATCTTTTTCGGACGGAGCCAATATGTAGGCAATAAAGGAGCCGAGTGTATTTTTATACCAATCGGTTTGCCAGGCAGGTTGCAGCCCAGGGTAAGCCGAATAAGGCATCCAAAGCTGGGCAAATGTTTTATCAGCTATATACGACGGGTCTTTAACCACCCCACAAATACGATAGGGATCGAAGTTCAGGCTGATAAATTTACTGGTAACCTCTGTTGTTCCGAAAACCTTACGGGCATAGGATTCGCTGATCACTACAGTTCGTATACCCGACTCCATATCAGCCTCAGTAAAGGGAGCTCCTTCGATAAAATTAAACGAGAACACATTCCAGTATCCTGTATCTACATATTTTACCGAGGCAGACATCTGCTCGTCACTTCCTTCCGGTTGTACGGCATTCCCTCCCCAATATCCATAGACTGCCGATACAGCTTCAGCCGTTTGCAACGGATAAATACATTGCCGGATAACATCCAGCGATAAGCGACTGGTACCAACCGATCCATTCTCTGCTTTTACTCCTGCATATTGCACAATAAGCATACGGTCACGATTTGTTTCCGGATAAACATTGGCGATCTTCATATAGATCACAATCGCCAGTACCATCACTACAGTAATAGAAAGTCCGGTTCCAATCACATAAATGAAACTAAACACCTTCTCTTGCCGCAATCGATTCCAAGCCTGTTTGAAATAAAGCTGTATCATTCTTTTAATTATTAATTGTTAATGATTAATTTAAGTCACCCCATTAATCATTCATCATTAACCATTATTCTCACTCATAATGCAAAGCCTCTGCCGGTTTCTCTTTCATTGCCCGATAAGCAGGAAAGCTGATACCGATACAAATCATAACCAATAGAAGAGCGAAGGTCATTCCCATGCCAATCACTAAACGATAAGTCGTATCGACCCAGGTCACAGCATTCAAAACACCTGTAAACCAGAAATTACAGAAAATAACAGCCCCTATCAAAAAAGCGATAACCAATATGATGACTCCTTGTGACAGTAACATTCCGAATATTGATTTCCGGGTTGATCCTAAAGCAATTCTGAGACCTATCTCTCCTCGTTTTTGTTGTGTTCTCAGCCAAAATGTACCGATCACTCCGAGAAAAACATTTAAGAGGAAAAAGACGACAACAGCTATATTCATACGCATACCATCAATCCAGGAACGAATATGCTCACTCCGACGCTCAGACATAGGCTGAATGTTCTTGAGGTAAATATTTCCTATTTTTAACTGAGATTCCATCTCTTTTCTGAATTTTTCAGGGAAATCTTTTTTATCTGCAACCGGTTTTGTCCGTATAAATAAAGGATAACCAAGAGAATTGGTATTCCTAACTTCAGAAGCGGATATCAACTGATAATAAGCATAATCGTAAGAACTAAACTCATTATATCGTTGATCCTCACATACCCCTCCTATCCGATAAACTCTACTTTCCGTATCTCCTTGGTCAATACAGGAAATATCTTTCCCTATTGCATTAGCGGCGTTTCCGAAAAACTTTTCCGCAACTCTTTTGGTCACGACAATTTCACCCCTCTCTAATGCCTCTATTAACAATTGCGGACTACCTCCGTCAGCCGTTTTCACCTGGAAAAGATCAAAATAAGATGAACCTACCGGGCGAACAAATCCTTGTGGAACAATTGCCGTATCTACCTGAAAAGAGGTATACCGATTCGACCAGCGATAATGAAAATGAATACCCGACGTATAACCAACATATTCTATATCCGGATTTAATCGTAAACGGTCGATGATTGTAAGAAAATCCGCTCCCACTGTCGCTATTTCATCTGTAGCCTCTACATAATCCGGACTCTCTGACGGGATAGAAGATAACTCAACATAATAAACATGGCTGATATCAAAACCTAATGGCATGGAAAAACGTTTATAATCCCTAAGTAATTCATCTACCGTATACCATAGAAAGACCGAGACCACCAACAGTTCCAATCCGATCAACAGGTTACTGCGACGTTCATTCCATAATTGTTTGATTGTTTTCTTTATCATAGCTTACTCCTCCTTTATCGATTCCACAACAGTAACCCTTGAAACACGCCAGGCCGGAATACCTGCAGATAATAAGTTCATTACGAGACAGAACGCCAATGCAATCAGAAAAACCACCGGATTAAACATTCCTCCTGTCAGTCCCGACTGCCCCATGGTAGTCATTAGCAGCCAATCTTTAAACAAGACCATACCCAAATAAGAGAACAGCAATCCGAAGAATCCTCCGACCAAGGTAAGCAACAAGTTTTCCGTCAGTACTTGCCACATGATATTCCCGGTTGTGGCTCCAAATGCACGACGTACCCCCAGTTCACTGATACGTTTTCGCATCTGCGCCAATGTTATCCCCGATAAATTCAATGCAGGAACAAGCAATAAGACAATAATAATCATCCCATACCGCATAAATATTTTTTTAAGATCAGGAGCCTGATGATTCCCGCTGCCGCCCAACCAGTATTCAAGATGACTAAAAGGTTGAGAACCTATTTCTGCCCGGAATTGAGGTGTTTGTCCATTAAACGTCGCGACTTTACTGGAAACTTCATTGTGAAAAGTTTCTCTGCTTACTTCCGGTTTTTTTAATATATAACAGTTGAAATTCCCATTAATACCATCACACCAAGCAGAAGTATTAGCCCCTGCATGATAAGGAATCCAGATATCTGCATAAGTTTTATCGGCATAACGGGATACATCTCTGACAACTCCGCTTATTGTATAGACAATATAATTAAGTTTCATTTCTTTTCCAGTCACATCAGTCGAACCAAAGAGTCTACGGGCAAGCGTCTCATTGATTACAAGTGTCTTCATTCCGGCCTCTGCCGCAGTATATTCAAATGGCTTTCCTGCAATAAAGTCAAATGCAAAAATATCCCAGAAATATCCGTCGGTAAAAAGAACATCTGTCGAACTGCCCCTGTTTCCGTCCATGGTCGTTGCATAAAGTTTTTCTCCCTGAGTACGGGATACTGCTGTTACAACTTCGGCCGATTCCAACGTATAAAAACATTCTTTTATAAATGGTAATCCCATAAAACCATAAGACTGACGTCTATTTGTCGTTTTATCAATTGACTCCACCGCTGTCAGATAATAAGTCTGATTGCGATGTATTTCCGGCGAAATATTTGCTGTATTCACTTCATATAAGATCACAATTATCATGATCATACAAATGGCTAAAGCAGTCCCCAGTATGGAAATAATACTGAGTAACTTATTTTCCCGGAGCATATACCAGGCCTGTTTAATATACTGATGTATCATTCTTTTAATGATTAATTGTTAATGATTAATGATTAATTAAAATAACGATGAATGATACAATCCGAATTAAACATTCATCATTCATCATTAACCATTAATTACTATTGCACTTGTCGTCCGTCAAAGAACCGGATAGTCCGGCTTGTCTGCTTGGCTTGTTGCTCGTTGTGGGTAACCATAACAATGGTACGGCCGTCTTCTTTATTCAGTGTGTGGAGGATATCCATGACTTCGATCCCCATTTTACTATCCAGATTTCCTGTCGGCTCATCCGCCAGTATAATTTCCGGATTCCCTACAATTGCCCGGGCAATGGCTACGCGTTGACACTGTCCGCCGGATAACTGAGTCGGGAAATGACGCATACGATGGCTTAATCCTACTTTCTCCAATACAGCCTGGGCAGCTTTCCGGCGTTCGGATGCCGACACTTTGCGGTATAATAAAGGAAGCTCTACATTATCCAATACATTCAGCGAATTGATCAGGTGAAAACTCTGGAATACGAAACCCAACTGCTTATTCCGGAATGCAGCCAATTGTTTATCATTCATATTCATAGTGTTCACTCCATTGATTTCAATTGCACCGGAAGTTGGAGCATCCAACAGACCAATAATATTCAACAGCGTGGATTTACCACAACCTGACGGCCCCATCACACTTAGGAATTCTCCTTTTTTGACTTCCAAATTGACATTCTCTAATGCTACCGTCTCAATTTCTTTGGTACGATAGATCTTTTCTAAATTAGCCAGCTTAATCATGTATTCAATTGTTAATTATTAATTATTAATATTCTATTACTCATAGTGTAAAGCTTCTGCCGGAGCCAGTTTTACCACTCTGCGCACCGGGAACCAGATACCTATACAGATCATTACCGTCATCAATACATACGTCAGACTATATGTAATCAGGAAACGCCCGATTGAATAAGGCACACGATACATATCCGGAACATCCATAAAGATAATATTCAATACAAAAGGTAAGGTCAGCGGAACAGTCAATAACAAAAGAATTATCCCTTCCAGATAACTATAGAAACGAATAGATGACTGATCAGCACCTAATGCTACCCGCAACCCGAATTCAGCCTTACGATGCTGTGTCCGCAACCAGAAGGTTCCGATAATACCAAAAAGAACATTGATCAATAAAAAGCCAACCAGTGACATTTTTTTACTGGTTTCTTTGTTCGTATCCCTCAGAATTAGTTCTTTATTATGTGTTATTGAACGTACACTATATACTGTCAGATTGTTTACTGTCAACCTGTCCTCCATTTCTTTCAGGAACTCATTGATTTCTTCCTGTGAATAATGTCGTTTCATCCTCACACAAAACTCCAGCGATTTCACTGATGTATCCATAATAAAGTCCTTCAAATCAGTTCCGGAATATATTTTATAGAAAAACGGTTCACTTCGTTTATATTCATTATCGCGATAAGGAACAGAAACCGCCGCGATCGTCATTCGCGTATCTCCCGATGGATATTGAAGCTGTCGTCCTCTTACATCACTGGTATGAAAGAATTTAAGCGCCATATCTTCAGATACGACCACAGGGATATGTGCACTTTCAACCATAGATGTAATAGAATTCCCATGAATGTCTTTAATTCTGAATAAGTCGAAAAATTCAGGAGAGACATACCGACACTGAAAAGAATTCTCCCGGTATGTGGTATCCCCTTCTACCGGCATAATTTGTGTCCATGAATTACCGAAGGCATAAGGAGCCGAATAAAATGAGATACAAACATTCTCTACCGACGGATGTTGAAGGATCTGGGTCTGCAACCTCATCAGATCGTCGCCTTCTGTGGATTGATATATTTCTTCCGGCACATATCCCGGAGCCTCCGGAGCCAGATTATCCAGCTGAAATCGCCAAGTATTTGAAATATCATATCCCATCGGCGAATAATAAGTTTTCAAATCTACATACATCTGATCGGTAATCCACCACACCGCACATACCACTACGGTCAGCTCGGCAAAAATCCAGATATTGCTTTTCCGTTGAGACCAGATAATCTTTAATATTTGCTTAATCATAATTCGTTCCGTTTATTGATTCGTATCATTTAAAGCCGCCACAATCTGTTGCCGGGCAGTATAAAGCGCAGGTAGTCCGGCGCTCAACAAGTTCAAAAGCAAAGCAAAAAAGAGAACGGCTAAAAACAAACCCGGTTTAAAAAGCATATCAGCTGTCAGCATCATATCTTCATTCAATATGAACGATTTACCCAGATGCAAAAACAAAAAAGAAAGCATCAATCCGATCAAAGCGCCTATACAGGTAATGACCATATTTTCAAAAAGGACCTGTCCGATCAGCTTCCCCCAGGTAGCCCCGAAGGCCTTACGAAGACCGATCTCCCCTTTTCGTTTCTGGACGGAAGATTGCACTATACCAATAAGGTTCATCGCCGGTATCAATAGAAGAAACAACAATACCGATCCGGTAGAAAGAAAATAACTCTTAAAAGAAACCTTCTGAAACCCACCTGACCCCATTGTCAGATCCAGTTGATCAATCGGATTAGACAGAAAGTTGACTTTACAATCCTCTTTCGCCGTATTATAAACTGCTAATTGAGCGTTCAACTCCGATTTTACAGCCTCAAAATCCGCCGGACTACGAGCTAACAAGATTGTCCGAAAAGAGCCACTTCCTCCTTCATAATGCATATCATACGCTATTAATCCGGGCTTCGAACGATAAGGAACCCAAATATCCGCATAAGCAAACCGGGCGCCTGAACTAACCGTTTTAACTACTCCTGTGATCGAATATGATACATAGTCAATCACAATCTCTTTACCCACAACTTCTGTTATTCCGAATAGCTTACGGGCTGTTTCGGCAGATACGACTGCCCGGGGCATACCCGAGAGGAAATCCGATTCGGTAAAAGGAGCCCCATGTATAAATGTAAAATCAAACACCTTCCAACATCCGGGATCAGTATAGTTTATATTATACTCGGCAAAAAGACGCTCACCCGGCAAGGAAACAGGTCTCTCGGATTTTGAACAAGCTGTTACCGCCTCCGGACGTTGAAGAGCGTAAAAACATTCTTTCACTACTTCTTCCGACATGCCTCCTCTGGTCCGGGTTGTTTTTGATTCGCAATACACTTCCGTTCCCAACACGTATAGCATACGATCACGAGCCGACTCCGGCGCATAATTCGCATTATTGATCTGAAAGACTAATACGATCACCATAATCATCGCAATAGACAATGACGTACCCATTATCGATATGGCATTCACTAAAGGATTATCCTTCAGCATTTGCAGAGCTTGTTTGAAATATTGCTTAAGCATAGCTTTTTCTTTGGAAGTTAGTAGTAAGAAGTTAGAAGTTGGAATTAAAAAATGAAATATTACATCGAAGTTTTTTCCTTACTTCCTACTTCTAACTTCATTCTCTTATTTTAAGTTTGTTTTTCTCCTTATATCCCGACATATCCGACACGACCACCTCATCACCAGGTTCAAGACCACGAATCACTTCCACATATTCAAAATTACTATCCCCCAACTGCACCTTTCGTTTGATTAACTGATCACCATTCACTACAAATAATTCATATTCGCCTTTTCCGATATAATAAGAGCCATTGACAATACGCATGACATCTTCTTTGATCGCATTCATCACATAGACATCCGTTTTCAAACCCGAACGAAGGCGACGATGGTTATCTTCCTCCAACTGTACCGTAAATGAGATCACTCCATTTTTGGACAAGGGAGTCACATCGCTTACCACACCATCCAGTTTATCACTACCGATACGAACAACCGCCCTACTCCCCGCTCCTATTCGGTCGCCATAGGTATCGGCTATTTCACCTTCTATTTTAAAATGAGTCAGATCCGAAACAATAGCCACTCTTGTTCCTTGTGTCACCTGTGCGCCAATCTCATTGTTGACATACGTCAGTATCGCTTTACGTGGTGAGCGGATTTGTGCATCTTCCAGGATGCGTTTGGTTTCAGCAAGCCCTTTACGAAAAATACTTAACTCCAACTCTTTTACTTTCAGTCCGGCTTCAGCCAACGCCTTTTCATTTTCAAACTTCTGCTCCTCTTCGACCAATTGCAGTTGACTGACATTATAATCCAACTCCACCTGTAAGACTTTATCCGCTGTTCCCGCACCAAGACTATCCAGGTAACGTTCGTTGCGCAATTCGACCTCTTTCCGGTTTAAAGTCATACGCGAAACTTTCAGTTTCATCTCCATTTCCGAGAGTTTGCCTTGTGTGGATACGCGCAACTGCTCCAATTGTAAACGTTGCATCTGCTCCTCATCCAACAACTTATTATACTCCGTCTCCGTACTTTGCAGGTCGAGTTTCAAAATCGGTGTCCCGACATCGACCGAATCGCCTCCTTTTTTGTAAATTTCGACAATCCGCGAATGAATAGGTGAATTAATAATCTCCTCAAATGCGGGTATGACTTTCCCGGATGCGCTAACCGAAACTTCAATCAGCCCTACGTCTACCTTCGATAAGACAAGCTCTTTCCGGTTAAGACTGGTTTGCATCACTGTAATAATTCCACCGATTACCAGAACAGCTACTCCAACTCCCAATACTATTTTCAGTATCTGCTTTCGTTGTTCCTTCTGTTGTACTTCTTTCGATATTTCCCGATCCATTACTTATTGTTTTCTTTCCGAACCATTAGGCAAAGTTTATGCCAAAAACACAAATATCTGTAAAATAGATAATTACACAACAAACAACTGTTCATTATCGGACATGGTGTACGATTTTGCAGCCAATCGTTCAAACTAAACTATTTTAACTGCTTGACTTCTCTTTTTTATCTGCAAAGCGAATCCGTTTGAGACAAAAAAACTAATCGTCTACCAGTTGGATCACTATCGTCTACCAACTGTGTCACTATCGTCTACCAACTGTTGCCCGATCGTCTACCAATTGGTAGACGATTAGTTGTTCTTGGATAAATGATAGGGCAATCTGATAAAACAGGTAGGTCACTTCGGTCAAAGCAATAGAGGTCGTGTACCGGTAGGATTGGTTCTCCTAAGCTTTGGTTTCAGACTACAACCTCCCTCCATTTTCTTCTTCTATTTTACAGCCGGAGGTTTCGTAATCTGAAAAATTAATGTAAATTTGCGTCGTTTAATTACAAATTATCATATAAAAGCATCAAATATTAAGCAATTAACAGAAATGGGGAATAATAAAATTATAGGTGAGAAAATCAAGAACTTGCGCGAAGCCAAACAATTAACCGTTCAAGAAGTCGCTTGTCGTTCCGGTCTGACGATCAGTCAGGTTGAAAGGATCGAAGGCAATATAGACTTCCCTTCATTAGCACCATTAATCAAAATAGCCCGGGTGCTTGGTGTACGGCTGGGCACTTTTCTGGATGATCAAACCGAACTGGGTCCTGTTATCTGCCGAAAGCTGGATAGTAACGAAAAAAACAAGATTGATTTCTCCAATAACGAATCGGACGGGAAAAAACAGATGCAATATCATGCGTTATCGCAAGACAAATCGGGTCGGCATATGGAACCGTTCCTGATCGATGTTTTACCAACAGAAGAGGGTGTTGATTTCGTGCTTTCCACACACGAAGGGGAAGAGTTTATCTATGTCTTGGAAGGGGTGATAGAGATTATTTACGGCAAAAACACCTATATACTGGAAGAAGGCGACAGTATTTATTACGATTCTATCATCGCCCATCATGTACATGCCGCAGCAGACAGTAAAGCGAAAATTCTGGGTGTGGTATATACGCCTTATTAATCTGAAACAGTGGTCAAAAAAGAATAACCTGGCTACTTTCTAACGACTTATTTTATTATGGAATATCAATTACAGGAAAAGACACTGGGACAGTGGCTTGAACATTGGGCGGAAGTCACTCCGGACAAAGAATATCTGGTTTACTCCGACAGAGATTTGCGCTTTACCTGGAGCCAGTTTAACCAACGGGTAGACGATATGGCAAAAGGATTGCTTTCGATCGGAGTCACACATGGTACGCATGTGGGTATCTGGGCAACAAATGTGCCCGACTGGCTGACATTTGTTTTCGCCGGTGCGAAGATAGGCGCTGTACTTGTCACTGTCAATACGAACTATAAACAGAGTGAACTGGAATATCTCGTAAGCAACTCTGATTTGCACACCTTATGTATTACAGAGGGTGTATTCGACGGAAGTTATATCGATATGGTCAATACCATGCTGCCTGAGTTAAAGGAGTCGCAACGTGGTTATTTGAAAAGCGAACGTTTTCCGACAG
Source organism: Parabacteroides sp. PF5-9 (assembly GCF_029893105.1). Classification (GTDB taxonomy): domain Bacteria; phylum Bacteroidota; class Bacteroidia; order Bacteroidales; family Tannerellaceae; genus JARXWG01. The sequence goes on from NZ_JARXWG010000011.1 coordinate 102,347, forward strand.
TAAAAAATATCGTCTATATCGGACAGGAAAAATACCGGGGGATGTATAATACCCCGGAACTGTTATTATTGGGACAAAATATCAGTGACCACACCTTGGTAGAGGCTAAAGACAAAGTTAGCTGCCAGGATGTGGTGAATATGCAATATACATCGGGGACTACCGGATTTCCCAAAGGCGTTATGCTGACGCACTATGGATTGACCAACAACGGTTTTTTCACCGGAGAAGCGATGAAGTTTACGGCCGATGACAAACTATGTTGTTGTGTGCCTCTCTTTCACTGTTTCGGTATTACACTGGCATCGATGAATGTATTGACACACGGTTGTACGCAGGTGATGGTCGAGCGGTTTGACCCGCTGGTCGTACTGGCCTCTATACATAAAGAGAGATGTACCGCTTTGTACGGAGTTCCAACGATGTTTATTGCCGAGCTGAATCATCCGATGTTTGATATGTTTGATCTGACGTCGTTGCGTACCGGAATTATGGCCGGATCACTCTGTCCGGTCGAATTGATGCGTGCTTGTAATGAGAAGATGTATATGACGATCACCAGTGTTTATGGGTTAACTGAAAGTACACCTGGTATGACTCATACAACGATAGACGATCCATTCGAAGCACGTTGTCATACGGTTGGCAAAGAATACCCTCACACGGAAGTCAAAATATTGGATCCCGAGACCGGGGAAGAGTGTCCGGTCGGTGTTCAGGGAGAAGTCTGCTGCCGGGGCTACCTGGTGATGAAAGGATATTATAACAATCCGTCAGCGACAGCCGAAGCGATTGATGAAGATGGATGGTTGCATTCGGGCGACCTCGGAGTAAAAGACGAACAGGGGTATTTTCGCATTACCGGACGTATTAAAGATATGATTATACGTGGAGGAGAGAATATCTACCCGCGTGAGATCGAAGAGTTCCTCTATCACCTCGAAGGCGTGCAGGATATTCAGGTTGTCGGCATTCCTTCTGAAAAATATGGGGAAGAAGTGGGCGCGTTTATTATCCTGAAAGAAGGGGCTTCACTGAGCGAAGAAGAGGTTAAAGACTTCTGTCGCGGAAAGATTGCACGGCATAAGATTCCGAAATATGTCTTTTTCGTGGATGGTTATCCGCTGACCGGTAGTGGGAAGATTCAGAAATTCAAGTTAAAAGATATCGGATTGGAACTCTTAAAAACACAAGGTTAATAACATATCTGTTGCAGAACATAAAAAAGATAACGTTTAAAAGCGGATGTAAAAGTATTGGTTTTTCAAGAGTATGTATGATCAATGACTAAAATAGCTACGAATTAAAAGAGAATACTCTTTTTTCGTCTTGCATAGGATCACCAAAAACGTATATTTGTTGTGGTTTATAATGGTTTTGGAGTCATTGGTAGAAAAGATTGGGTTATAATTATTTGGCACTGGCGTGAGTGTCTGAGACCATTCAGACACGACTTTGAACCTCTGTAATGAAGCAAGGGGGTTATCCAAAGATTGGATAACCCCCTCCTATTTTTTCAAATCATTATTATTTACAAGAACAACGCGGCTTCAGTTGTTTAAAGAAGTCATTCCCTTTATTATCGACAAGGATAAATGCCGGGAAATTTTCCACTTCAATCTTCCAGATCGCTTCCATTCCCAGTTCAGGATATTCCAGACATTCGACTTTCTTGATACTCTCCAGAGCCAAGACTGCTGCCGGCCCTCCGATACTTCCCAGGTAGAATCCACCGTGTTTCTGACAAGCATCAGTCACCTGCTGGCTCCGATTCCCCTTAGCTATCATAAGCAAGCTGCCCCCATTTTCCTGGAAAAGGTCTACATAAGAGTCCATACGCCCTGCTGTTGTCGGACCGAATGATCCGGAAGGCATACCTTTCGGAGTCTTCGCCGGGCCGGCATAATAGATCGGATGATCTTTCACATATTGAGGAAGTCCTTCGCCATTATCAATCCGTTCTTTCAATTTCGCATGAGCAATATCACGTCCGACAACAATGGTTCCCGAAAGGGATAAACGTGTCGCAACAGGGTATTTGTCTAACTCTTTCAAGATATCAGCCATCGGTTGATTGAGATTGATCTTGACAGCATCACCCTCACCAGCATTACGTAACTCTGCCGGAATAAGACGTGCCGGATTCGTTTCTAGTTTCTCAATCCAAATTCCTTCTTTATTGATTTTCGCTTTGATATTCCGGTCGGCCGAACATGAAACACCCATCCCTACAGGACAAGACGCACCATGACGCGGCAGACGAACAATGCGGATATCATGCGCAAAATACTTTCCGCCGAATTGAGCGCCCAATCCGATATTATAGGCTGCTTCCAATACCTGTTTTTCCAGTTCGATATCACGGAAAGCCTGTCCGCCTTCATTGCCTTCGGTCGGCAGGGTATCATAATAATGAGCAGAAGCGAGTTTAACCGTTTTCAGATTAGTCTCAGCCGACGTTCCTCCGATCACAAAAGCGATATGGTAAGGAGGACATGCAGCCGTACCAAGCGTTTTCATCTTTTCTACCAGATAAGGCACCAGTGTATCCGGATTCAATAAGGCTTTTGTTTCCTGAAACAGATAGGTTTTATTGGCCGATCCGCCTCCTTTTGCTACACAAAGGAATTTGTATTCTGCCCCTTCGGTAGCGTAAAGATCGATCTGAGCCGGCAGATTACATCCTGTATTCTTTTCATTGTACATATCCAACGGCACATTCTGAGAATAACGCAGATTGTCTTCCGTATAGGTGTCATACACTCCTTTAGACAACGCTTCCGCATCATCATAACCGGTCCATACCTGTTGCCCTTTTTTACCTACGATAATCGCCGTGCCTGTATCCTGACAGAATGGTAATTGTCCTTTTGCTGACACTTCTGCATTCCGCAGAAAAGTTAATGCGACAAATTTATCATTGTCACTAGCCTCCGGATCCGATAAAATCTTCGCTACTTGTTCCTGATGATCTTTGCGTAAGAAGAACGCGACATCATGAAAACAAGCTTTAGCCAGTTTAGCTAATCCTTCAGCTTCTACTTTCAACATTTCTTTCCCTTCGAATGCTGCTACCGAGACATGTTCATCCGTCAACAGATAATACTCCGTCTGATCTTTTCCCATTGGAAAAGGCTCCTGATACTTAAAAGGAGGTGTTGCCATATACTTTAAAATTTAAATGATGTTATTGGTTTCTGTCCGACAAAATTACGTATTTAATTGCTGATTCTCATAAGAAGTAAAAGAATTCATTACTTTTGTACGATATGAAACGATTCACTTTTCTCTGTATATTGCTCTGCCTTAGCACTCACCTAATTGCCCAGGTGAGCCATGGAGGAAGGCCTTTGCCTCTGACACTTACCCGGAGTGTTGATCCCCGTTTATTCTGCGAAATGCCCGCCTTTGATGTAGAAGCAGAACTTCGTCTGGATGCTTTATTCGACAGCGACTTGAGAAGCGGTTATCGTTTTGCTTACAAATTTATAACAGATTACAACCGCAGTAACTCTGGCATATCTTATACGCTAGCAGACGGCACTAAAGTCTGGCGTTTAGGCATCCGATCTCAAGGAGCACTCTCTTTAAATGTGCTATTCACCGAATATGAATTGCCTGAAGGCGCCCGGTTGTTTGTCTACAATAGTGATCAGACACAGATCTTAGGCGCATTCAATCACTTGAATAATTCCGAGCTGCATCTATTGCCGGTTGCTCCCATCGAAGGAGAAGAACTCATTATCGAATATCAGGAACCACCACGTGTTGCTTTTCCGGGTCGGTTGACAGTCGGTGAAGTCAATCATGGGTATCGTTCCTTGCGCGGACAAGAGCCGCAGGGTGATAAAAGTAGTTTCTCCTGTATGTTGCCGCTAGCCTGTTATACCGATGAGTTTGATTATCTGGAAGATGTCGGCCGTAGCGTCGTTCTTTTAATTATAGATGGCTCTATTAGTTGTACCGGAGTGATGGTCAATAATACGTCCGGAGATGGAAAACCTTATTTGTTGACTGCTTCCCATTGCCTCAATAATAATTTTACGGTGACTAACCCCGACTATGAAAAAATAGCAGGTAATATCGTCTGTTTTTTCAATTACGAAAGCCCGCTATGCCAGTCTGTCCTTCGCGGAACAGAAGAGATGTCGGTGGCCTCTTCCCTCTTTCGGGCTGTCAATGAACAAAACGATCTGGCGTTGTTGGAATTATTGGAAACACCTCCCCCCTATTATCGCCCTTACTATTCCGGATGGAACGCATCAGACAACGGAAAAGCACCTTATACCGGCATTCATCATCCGGGAGGAGCCGTTAAACGGTTAAACATTCTGGATGGATCCATTTCACTGACCTCTTTTGAAACACTTGGTACCAACTTCTATGAAGATGCACATTGGTGGGTCAGAAAATGGGCAGCAGGTAGTACTGCCGGAGGTTCTTCCGGATCTCCTTTGGTCGACGACAACGGACAGGTTGTAGGCATCCTATCCGGAGGAATGTCTGTCTGCTCCAAACCGGAAAACGATTTTTATTATGCCTTAAACAAAGCGTGGGATGCCGAAACAGATGCTGATCGTCAGCTTAAATATTGGCTGGATCCTTCCAACAAAGACAAACGAACCAATAAAGGGTTGGATCCCTATAGCGATAGTCCGGCACAGCGATTCAGCAATGTCCGCTCAGCCGGAAAAACGGAAATGGTCGAAACAACCTTACTCCCGAATGAAGAAGCGCCTCTTTTTGGAAATAACGCATTAGGCACAAGCGAATATGCAGAAGCGTATCAGGCGACCGGAAACGCCCAACTGTTTGGAACCTACATCGTCAATCCGGCTGCCGGATCCAATTACAAGGATCTGGAAGTCGAAATCACCGTTTACAGCGGTGAAAATGGGCCACAAACACTTTTACATACAGAACTCTTCCAACCCTCTTTCTTCAACAAAGTCAATGGAAAAGATCAATTTCAGGAAACAGGAAAATCGCTGAACAGGGCACAAGAAAGTTTCATTGCTTTTTCATCTCCTGTTGCTGTTTCCGGTAAATATTATGTCGGCTATCGGATTCTTTCTGCGCCGGAGGAAAACGGATATTTCGCTGCATACAATATTCCCGCAGACGAAACAACACACAATACCGCCTGGATAAAGTACAACAATCAATGGATAGAAGCGACCCAACATCCGGCTAAACCCATGAAAACATCCTTATTTATAGATCCCGTTCTCCAATATAAATCCGCAGATTCAAACGTTGAGATATCAGAGAACCAACCGGTTTTGGTTTTCGTAGGAGCAGAACGTCAGACATTACATATCGTCTTTCAAAAAGAGATCACCTCTGCCCAATTAAGTCTATCGGATATCAACGGAAAACGGCTTCGAACAATGACTATCGATCAGCCACAATCGACTATTCCCGTCGCTTATCCAAGTGGAATCTACTTGGTGCATATTGTTTCAGATCAACTGAATTATTCGCAGAAGGTGGTTTTTTGATCGAAAGATCCACCTCCAATTCCAACTTCATCCTATGGAAATATAAACAAGATACTGTTCATTTTTTTGCAATATCCTGTCTGTTTTTCTGTAACACGTAGGTGTGTTTTTTGTTAGAGGTACGTCTAAAACAATTTAGAGGTAGGTGTAAATTCATTTAGAGGTACGTCTAAATGATTTTAGAGGTACCTCTAACAGAAAAGTGAATATAATGTCCTGTCCTGAAATAGGTTGTCATTCAACAAAAGTAAACTTATGTTAGAAACGAAACAAAATGGCAGTATTCGTTACAGCCGCTCATTAAAAA
>NZ_JARXWG010000012.1 GCF_029893105.1 Parabacteroides sp. PF5-9
TATGTTTGTAAACTCTTTTAAGGACCATGAGTGTTTTGGTCTTTTTCGAAACTTAGAAACAGTCAAACTTGACAACCAATTTTAGGACGGGACAATATACTGTTTTTATATCTTTAGGATGATGTAGAAAAAAGGATGTATACTTTCAGAAATTTGAATTTAAAAGCCGAGATGAGAACAGCGGTTTTATAAAAAAAGAAAAGGTTGTCATCACGACAACCAATCTTCGTTGTTAACCTTAAATCTAATACCATGAAAAACACATGGCAAAGATAAACACTTATGTGTTATAAAACATATTTTTTGCCTTTTAAGACTCTATATTTAACCTAATTTAAGCAATTTGTGTTATAAAACATATTTTTAACCCTATTGTAATTGCAGCGTCAGGGCTGAACCGTTATAAGTTACGGTTTTATCCGGACGCGGATGTTGATCAAAACCAGTCGTTTTATCTTTATCAATCAACACGATATGGAATGTACGCTGACTGATCATACCGTCAAATGTTCCTTCACGTTGTCCGATCGTTAATTCTTTTGTAGTATCGTTGTATGTGAAAGTGATTGTCGAATATTTACCTTTCTCGTAATTATAATTCGTCCCCTCATCTTCATAAAGTGAAAAAGAAATATCCTCTCCTCCATAAACATATAAAGTAACCGGAGCTTCCGGTTTTTCTGAGGCGTATTGCAACTCCTCTCCTACCGGTATGATTGATCCGGCTTTAACAAACAATGGCATACGTTCATAAGGAGCAGCGATAGTGGCTCTGCGACCGCCATCATAATACGTACCAGTATAAAAGTCATACCATCCTGTTTGTTTCGGGAAATAGACTTCACGGCTGCGAGCTTTATACGTATAAACAGGTGCGGCCAACAGTGAAGGGCCAAACATATATTGATCACCCAAGTCATTCACTTTAACATCATATCCGAAATCCATCACCATCGGACGCATAATCGTATAGTCATTCAAATAGACCCAACCGGCCATTGAATAGATATAAGGCATCAACCGATAACGCAATTTACTATAATAGACTATGGTTTGATAGGCAGGATCTGACTCCGGAGCGATATGGTAGACCTCCCGATACGGATACTGTCCATGTGTACGGAATAAAGGAACAAATGCTCCAAATTGCGTCCAGCGTGTATTCAGTTCACGCCATTCATTCATATCTTCAGATCCTTCTTTGGCCTGTTCAAAACGTTTCTGCACACAGAACCCGCCAATATCCATCGTCCAATAAGGATTGCCCGACATCGAATGGTTCAGACCGGCTGATATCTGCGCCTTATAATCTTCCCAGCATGTTCCGATATCACCACTCCAGGTTACGGCTCCATATTTCTGTAATCCGCTAAATCCGGAACGGGTAAGCAGGAAAACCCGCGTATCGTTATCCACCGAGCGTTGCCCGTTGTATATTGCCATCGCATTGACCAATGAATAGGTATTGAAATATTTTGCACCCGATCCCATAGCGGTCGGACTCATCAAAGCCTTGCGATAGTCTATACTGGCATTCGACAAAATATCCGGTTCGGACGCATCCATCCACCAGGCATCAAAACCTTTTGTATATAAATGCTCCTGCATCTGATTCCAGAACAGTTCGCGTGCACCCGCACTATATGCATCATAAAAAGAGCCGATATACCCTTTTCCGATCCAGTCACGGATACTGTCTTTCACTGCACGTTGGAACATCCATCCTTTCTCATCAAACTCTTTATAGTGCTCTGTCGTATGATAAAATTTCGGCCATACGGAGATCATTATTTTAGCATTCATATCATGCACTTGCTTGACCATTCCTTCCGGATCAGGGAAACGTGCCGCATCAAATTCGTGGCTTCCCCATGCATCTTCCGGCCAATAACTCCAATCCAAAACGATATTATCGATTGGAATCCGACGTCGACGAAACTCTTTCAGCGTGTTTAACAATTCATCCTGTGTTTTGTAACGTTCCCGGCTTTGCCAAAAACCCATGGACCATTTAGGCATCACCTGTGCTTTTCCGGTAATCGAGCGGTATCCCTTGATGACTCCATCCATCGATTCGCCTTTGATAAAATAGTAATCCAACTGATCACCCATCTCTGCATAAAGAGAGAGTTTGTTCTGCTCCTCCTCATTCACGGGTGAAAGTGCTCTTAGTCCGATATAAGAGACTCCTCCATCGGGTTGCCATTCCAAACGGATATGGTGGCGCTTACCGGCTTCCATATCGACACCAAATTTTGCGACCGACGGATTCCATGCCGTGCGCCATCTGTCGGCCATCAGCTGGCCATCAATCCATATTTTGGTATATCCGGCATAATACAACAAAAATCGGTGAGTACCGGATTCTTTTGCTTGCAAATCACCTTCCCAGACAATTGTGGAATTATTAAAAGGGAAGTTTTCAGGAAAATGTTTTACCGTCTCCAGATTTTCATAATCGATCTTATTCTCCATACGCGAGACAAACACGTTGGAGGTATCGGAATCGACATAATAAGTCGCCGTAAGTCCTCCTTCCGTGCCGCTGACATCATATAATTTAAATTGTGACAGCTGCTCATAATCACGTACATCTCCAAATTTCGTCAACGAATAGTTATCCCACAGGATCCCATAATTCTTATTGGAGACAAAGAATGGAATAGATACTTTGGTATTGTATTGGAAGAGTTCTTCGTTCTTCCCTTTGTAATTGAATTCATCCGCCTGATGTTGTCCCAGACCGTAAAAAGCCTCATCATCGGGTGATTCGAAAACCTGACGGATGGAATATCCCGGAGTCCCGTCAATCTCGATAGCCTCAAAGCTTTTACCTCCTCCTTTATTTTCCTGTAAAAGAGTATTGCCTTCCAGATCGGTAAATAATACTTCACCTGTCGACAGGTTTACATGCGCTCTCAAAGAAGCGGTTTCTAAGATCAGTTGATTTTTTTCTTCGGTCACTTGCCAGGGTATCGTCGAAGTTTGCTTTTCAACAACCATACTGGGTTCTTCCGAAAACTTATCGGGGGTAGCAGAAACATGAATGACATGTTCGTTGACAACCGACAACTTCATCTGTTTCGTCGATAATTCTCCTTTGCCGGTTAGTTGAATAATAACACCGTCTCCAGTCTGTTTCCACTGTGAGTTCGTACAACCGATTAAGGTTAACGTAAAAATAACATAAATAATTTTTCTGATCATGGCCTTTCCGTATGAGTTACACTGAGACAAAAGTATCACGCTTCACACAAAAAAGGCCGTTATAATGTTATGATAAAACGGTTGTTTTGTTAGTATGCCGGGGTCGTTTTGTTATTGATACACGTATAAAATGTAATATTACGTTTCTATAGTACCATACTGTGAGGGTAAAACACCAAATTCTTCTTTAAAATATTTCCGGAAATATTTCGGATTATTGAATCCGACTTCATAAGCTACTTCCGAGACCGTCAGCTGACTTTCTTTCAAAAGTTGGGCCGCTCTTTTCAACCGGATGACCCGTATAAACTCAATAGGTGTCTTTCCGGTCAGTGAGGAGATCTTTTTATATAAATGTACGCGACTCATCCCTAACTCCCGACTCAATTCTTCGACGGAGAAATCGGGATTGGAGATATTCTTCTCCGTATATTCCAACGCTTTTTTTATCAATTTCTCATCCAATGAACTGACGGTAATCTTCGACGGTTCGATTTTGATCTGCTCTTTAAACAATTTGCGCGTTTGCATCCGTGTCTCCACCAGTTTATGGATCTTTAATTGTAAGATCTCCAGATTAAACGGTTTGGTGATATAGTCGTCTGCTCCGGCACTTAACCCTTCCAGTTTACTCTCTTCCCCACTCTTGGCTGTTAACAAAATCAATGGGACATGGGATGTTCGGATATCTCCTTTGAGTTGTTTACTCATTGCTATCCCGTCCATTCGGGGCATCATCACATCGGTCAGAATCATATCGGGTATTTCACGGAAAGCTACTTCCAAACCTTCTACCCCATCTGCCGCCTGTAAAACAGTGTATTGATCTTTTAATCTGGCGGTTAAGAAATGTCTGAAATCATCATTATCATCTACAATAAGCAGTTTACCCAATTTATTAACCTCTTTCTGTTCTTGCGACATATTTTCTTCATGAAGTTCTTCTTCAACCGTCTCGTACTCTTCCTTCTCAATCTCTTCTTTGATCTCTTCCTGAATACATGGCAGATGGATCACAAACTTACATCCACCTCCCGGATTGTTCTCTACCCATATACTTCCATTATGCATGGTTACAAACTCTTTGGCTATATGAAGTCCAAGACCACTCCCCTGCTGATTCAGATTTTCGTTCTGTTTGGCCTGCGAAAAACGTTCGAAAATCTGTTCATGCATCTCATCCGGAATCCCCGGACCGTTGTCTTTGATTATAATTTCGATCTGATCTGCCTGATGGGTCAGGCAGATCTCTATCAATCCTCCGGATGGAGTAAATTTATGTGCATTGACCAGAATATTGGTGATAATCTTCGATAACTTATCCGCATCAAACCACATATATAAACGATCGATATTCGTTGATAATGTCTGTCGGATATTTTTATGTCTGGCCGCGTCGGCAAACTGATCGGTCTGTTCGCGCAAAAACCGGACAATATCACCGATCGATTTTTGCAACTGATGACTCTGGGCGTCAATTTTACGCAAATCAAGCACCTGATTCACCAGTCTCAACAGCAACTTGGCATTCCGGTACATGATCTTCAATGAATCTTTTTTCTCCGGGTCTTCCTCTTTTTTCAGCATCTCCTCCATAGGGGTCAGAATAAGCGTTAACGGAGTCCTAAACTCATGGCTGATATTGGTAAAGAAACTGAGTTTCATTTCATCCATCTCATGCCGTTGCTCGGTATGAAATTTTTCACGGGCATATTTTAGTTTCAACACCTCTTTCCTGGACACCCTTCGCTGGTAGAGATACAACAAACCGGCGACCACCAATAGGTAAAAAATCCATGCCCAGGTGGTCTGCCAGAAAGGAGGCCGAATCCGAACATGAAGCGTCGCAGGATAAACGGTTGCCTGTTCATTGTTTACTGCTTTCAGATGAAACACATAATTGCCGGGATTCAGGTTGGTATAAGTGACCTTTCGGCTGATCCGGTCTGCCTCCAGCCACTCCTCATTAAACCCTTCCAATTTATAATAATAACGCACCTTATCCGGTTTGGTATAATCCAGTGCAGCAAACGATAAGGAGAAATAATTATCCGAATGATTCAACACAATTTCATCCGTATACGTAATACTTTGTGTCAGATTTTTCCGGCCATGATAAACCTCTCCCGGCTTAATCTGACGATTAAACAACTGAAATCCCGTCAAAACAACTTTCGGATTTTCTTCACTTTGTGTGATTGCGGTAGGGATAAATACATTAAACCCCGACATACCACCAAAGATCAGTTCCGAACGGGAAGTCATATAACTGGCGTTGTAATTGAACTGTTCTCCTTGCAATCCATCCGTTTTATCATAATTGATCATATGATAAAAATAACCGGGCGTCTCATGGTTGGTCGACACCCTGATGTAGGTCAGCCCCCTATTTGTTGCCACCCACATATTATGCTCAGCATCCTCCTGAACACTCTGTATCAAATCGGCAGAAAGTCCCTCTTCCAAAGTAAAACGCCTCAACTCTTCCGAAAAGGGATTATAGACAAACAGGCCGTTTCGTGTGCCAATCCATAACAAACCACGGCTATCTTCACACAAATTATAAATATCGTAACGCACAATCTGCGCATTTCCCATGATCTCTTTCTCATAGATATTTAAAAGTTCGGTCTCCGGGTTATAGATATACAATCCGCTTTGTGCACCGACTAAAATATCCCCCGATTTTTTCTCCAGAATAGCATAGACGGAACCATCCGTATTTAAATGTCGAATCCGTTTACCCGATTCGGTATCAATGACAAGAATTCCACCATTCAACGTTCCGACCCACAATTGCCCATTCCGGTCGCAATGCAGATTCCAGACATTATTGTCGGTTAATACCGCTTCCGCATCATTCGAACAGGATTTGTAATGCGTAAATGTGTGGCCGTCGAAACAATCCAAACCATCCAGGTAATAACCGATCCACAAACGTCCCTTCTTATCGTATTCCAAACTGACTATGACATCTCCGGCCGGAGTATTCGGATTCTTCGGGTCATGTTTGTATATCGTATATTTCTCCTCTTTACGGTCGAAATAAAACAATCCGCCCCCATTCGATCCGATCCATATATTACCAGCCGGATCGTCATAAAAACAGTTGACATCCGGATAAGGTATTTCGGCTTTATCGGTAAAAGGCTTGAATTTATAGATACTTTCATGGTAGTAGCAGATTCCTTGTTTATAGGTCCCCATCCACATGATATTCGATTCATCCTTATAGATAGAACGGATCGTATTCTGAGGCAGACTCAGCTGATCATTCACGTCGTTCTGAATAACCGTATTTTGTTTACCCGCTTTATCGATCAGAGTGATTCCGCCATGGTCGGTTCCCACCCAAATCACGCCTTTGTCATCCTCTGCAATGGAAAACACATTGTTATGGGAAATGTAATAAGATCCTGTAGAAGATGAGGTATACTGATACCAGTTGTTTTCAGTTATGTCGTAACGGACAATCCCATACTCAGAATCAATATTATAGACCCATAGATCCCCCGACGAATCGATAAACATACGCATGGTAGTGATGTTACGAGCCGGAATCATTTGCTGAAACGTAGAATCGCGCCGGATGATCTTGTGCGTCTGTGCATCCATACATTCAACCAGTCCGTTGTCGAAAAGAAACCAATACCGGTTGCTACCTTGTTTGATATCAACCACCAATCCCCGGCTTAATCCGTCGGCTACACCTTGTTCAAAGATTTTACGTTGGCCTGTTTTTATATCATAAAAACGAATATCCTCCCAGGTCACGAACCAGAAGTTCTTACCTAAGTCGATATACATACTCCAGAAATCAGGAATACCACAATATTTTTCAATAAGGGCGGGTACATTTTCTTCAAAACGCTCCGTTTTCAAATCATACACGGAATAAGAAAAGGCTGTTTGTATCCACAGTTTATGATCGGCTGATTCCTGTATCTGTTTGATCTCGTTATTCGAATTGCCCTGTCTGTCTTTCGAAAAATCCTGCTTGACTGTAATCACTTCATACCCATCATACCGATTGAGACCCGAAGGAGTGCCAAACCACATAAAACCACTTTGATCTTTATGGATACATAAGATTTCGTTGTTCGATAACCCGTGCTCTACATTCAGCCGGTTAAACTTATAATTCGCAGACGAAATAAATTGAGAACAGAAACAAATAAGAACAATAAAAAAGAACTGTTTTTTAGACTGCATATATGACCTCTACATTTGACGTTATGCAAACGTACATAAAAAACAGACATAAAATGATGGTCCGTCACATAAAAACAGAGGAATATGTTCAATTATATGGATGTTTTTTAAGTGTATTCGCAAACACTTTTCTGTGGTATCTGGAAGACAAATTTGTCAGATGCAGGTCTGTTTTTTGTTAGAGGTACGTCTAAACGAATTTAGAGGTACGTGTAAATTCATTTAGAGGTACGTCTAAAACAATTTAGAGGTACCTCTAACAGAAAAATCTCCCCATAAAAAGAATTTATCTTTCAAATAAACCGGAAATAAGTTCCTATTAAATCGTATATTTAAGGCCAAATTCTAAACATACTGACACATGAAAAAGCGCACCACTCTGTTTCTCTTATTCTTTATCACTCTATTTTATAGGTCTACGCTTGGGCAAGAGATCGAATATGCCCAACCGGTTAATGATCCCGAAAGCTGTACCAGTATAATGGTTGGAAAAAAGGCTTCGGCCGATGGGTCTGTGATGACCAGCCATACGTGTGATGGAAATTATCGTACCTGGATGGAAATTGTTCCCGCTGCAACATACGAACGTGATACCGTAACGGGAATATATGACGGATTGATGCATACCGAGTTTATCGCCGATCAAAGTAAATGGGTCTTAAAAGGAAGTATTCCGCAGACACGTTCAACCTATCAGTTTCTGAATACGTCTTACCCTTGCTTCAATGAAAAACAGTTGGGCATCGGTGAAACGACCATTACCGGGCGTAAAGAACTGGTAAATAAAAACGGGATGTTTATGATCGAAGAATTGCAACGGCTGGCTTTACAACGTTGTACGACTGCCCGTGAAGCGATCAGACTGATGGGCGATCTGGTCAAAAAATATGGTTATGCCGACTGGGGTGAATGTTTGACGATTGCCGATACGAAAGAGGTATGGCATTTTGAAGTTTTTGGAGAAGGACCGGATAAGATTGGAGGGGTATGGGCAGCAATCCGTATACCTGACGATCATGTAGGCGTATCGGCCAATATTCCACGCATATCATCTGTGAATATAAAGGATACAGAAAACTGTATGGCTTCTGAAAATGTATTTGATGTCGCTAAAAAACTGAGATATTGGGATGGTAAGGAGCCCTTTTCATTCTGGAAAGCGTATGGTGGAGGAAAAAAGGCGTTTAATATCCGCGAATATTTTATTCTGAACAAACTGGCTCCTTCGCTTAATTTGTCTTACGATGCGGAAGAGTTACCTTTCAGTGTCAAACCGGAAAAAACGGTTGCAGCAACAGATGTTATGGCTCTATTACGTGAGACCTATGAAGGGACGCAATGGGATATGACTCAGCACCTCAAAGTAGCCGTCAAAAAAACCGATAGTGAAGAGAAGGATACGATTATCAGCCACTCGGCCAACCCCTGGATGACCATGGATATGGTCAATATGCTGAACGGGATTAAAGAGGAGACCGTGACACGCTATCGCTTGGTGTCCGTTCCGCAATGCTCCTATTCGGTCGTTATTCAATTGCGCGATTGGTTGCCCGATGATATCGGTGGTATTGCCTGGTTGTCATTCGACAACCCCGGACAAAGTCCGCGTATACCAGTTTTCTGCGGAACGACTAACCTGCCTGACTGTTTCGGGGTTTGCGGTCAACACCGGTTCCGCGAAGATGCAGTGGTTTGGAAATATCGTCAGGCAAATAAACTGGCAACTGTCCGGTGGGGATTAACGAAAGATAAAATCGTTCATTCCGTGAACTATTTTGAAACAAAGGCGCAAAGAGAACTTTCTTTCGTGGAACAACAGTATGAACAACTCGAAAAAAGCGAAGGAAAAGAACATGCCCGCAATTATCTGACCGGATATACTAAGGACTTCGCTGGTGCTACGATGCTTCGCTGGGAAGAATTGAAAAACGAATTCTGGAAGATGTTCGCTAGAGGGTTCTAAATAATGAACTGCGTTCATTATTAATTATTAATGGTTAAGGTTTAATGATTAATTCAAATCAGAAAAACACAAACCACTAATAATCAGCAATAAACAAAATTAATAATTAATCATTAATCATTCATAATTAATCATTCTTATTCGCATGAAATCGTTCATCATCTCCTGCGCACTGGTTTTTTCCGGGATAAGTGCATTTGGTCAGGGTTATCAGTTTACGGAAATCGTCAGACAACCGGTTACTCCGGTTAAAAACCAGGCATCAACAGGGACATGTTGGTGTTTTGCCACAGTCTCTTTTCTTGAGTCGGAATTGGTTCGTAAAGGGAAAGGAGAATACGACCTCTCGGAAATGTATCTGGTTCGTCAGAAATACATGAATCAGCTGCAAGACAACTATATTCGTCGGGGAAAAGGGAATATCGGTCAGGGTAGTTTGTCGCATACAGCCATGAATGCGTTTCGTCAGGTTGGAATCGTACCGGAAGAGGTATATACCGGTATCAATTATGATTCAGACCGGCATAGTCACGGAGAAATGGTGCGGTATCTAACAGCCATTGCCGATCAGGCGGTTGAATTAAAAAAGCGAAGTCCGCAGTATGATCAGTTAATTGATCATCTGTTTGACACCTATCTGGGTAAACTGCCTGAAAAGTTCGTCTATAAAGGAAAAGAATATACGCCACAATCATTTACTACATCATTGGGGATTAATCCCGACGACTATGTGGAACTGACCAGTTTCACGCATCATCCCTATTATACGTCGTTTGAAGTGGAAGTACCTGATAACTGGGAACATGAAATGATGTACAACCTACCATTGGATGAACTGATGCAGACGATGGATTATGCGTTGCAAAACGGACATACCGTATGCTGGGACGGAGATGTCAGCGAAAAAGGTTTTTCACATGTGAATGGAGTAGCTATCAACCCGGAAGTAAATAAAGTAGATGATTATGGATCCGACCGTGCACGCTTCGAACAGATGAATGTTAATCAACGCTTGGAAGAGGTCTATAAATTTGAACGCCCTTACCCGGAAATCACTGTCACACCGGAAATTCGCCAAGCTGGTTTTGAATCGTTTGTGACCACCGACGACCATCTGATGCATGTGACCGGTATGGTTAAAGATCAAAACGGTACGCCTTATTATATTACCAAAAACTCTTGGGGAACAGCACGGAATGCTTTTGGCGGTTATCTGAATATGTCGGAAAGCTTTGTTCGTGCAAAAACGATCTTTATTATGGTACATAAGGATGCTATACCTAAAGCGATTCGTGCCAAATTAGGCATCTAACAGGTAACGATACGACCTAAAAAAATGGAGAATTAACAATTACTGAATCAGTTAATTGTCAATTCTCCATTTTCCATTGTCAATTCAAGCAGACGTTGTCTGCTTACTGCTAGCGCATAAATAATAACTCCCGATATTTGGGTAAAGGCCACATCTGGTTATCAACCATCAGTTCCAATTCGTCAATATGCTGACGGATTTCATCCAGATAGGGAGCGACTTCATCATGGTAGGCAATCGCTTTTTCACGCATCTCCGCAATACGATTGGCTTTCTTACGTGCCTCTATCATCTCATCGACCATACGGGTCACGGCATTAATATGTCCGGCTATTTTATGAATAAGTCGACGTGGCTCGGCTGATAATGTTTCATATTCTTCGGCACTGAACGTTTCTTTCAACTTGGATATGTTGTCAAGTAAAACCGATTGGTAACGAATGACTACCGGAATGATATGGTTCAACGAGAGATCACCTAATACCCGCGCCTCGATTTGTACCTTTTTGGTATACACTTCCCACTTGACCTCATTCCGGGCTTCGAGTTCTTTCTTTTTAAGCACTTCTGTTGCTTCAAACATCTGAATGACTTCCGGTTTGAGATAGGCATCGTACTGCAAAGGGACACTGTTTTCACAATCCAGCCCTCTACTTTGTGCTTCTATTTTCCATTCTTCACTATAGCCGTTTCCGTCAAACCGGATCGGTTTAGAGGTTTTGATATACGATTTCAATACTTCAAAAATAGCCACCTCCTTACTTTTTCCACCACGCTTAAGCGCTTCGACATCTTTCACGAATTGCTGCAACTGATAAGCAACTGCCGAATTCAAAGCCAACATCGGAGATCCGCAATTGGCTAAAGCTCCCGGAGCACGAAATTCGAAACGATTGCCGGTAAATGCAAAAGGAGAGGTT
This sequence comes from Parabacteroides sp. PF5-9, assembly GCF_029893105.1. Lineage (GTDB taxonomy): Bacteria > Bacteroidota > Bacteroidia > Bacteroidales > Tannerellaceae > JARXWG01. The sequence continues at coordinate 11,615 of NZ_JARXWG010000012.1, forward strand.
CGGTTACGGTCGGTATTGTCGAGTAATAACTCCGGTATCTGCCCGATACCTAAATGTAACCGTTTTTTCTCGTCGACTTCAATTGCATCTTCTATAGAACTATTTTCAAATTTATCCAGAATTTCCGTGATTTCCCTTCCTAAAAAGCTGGAGATGATTGCCGGCGGTGCTTCATTAGCACCCAGGCGATGCACGTTGGTGGCCGAAGCAATACTTCCTTTCAATAAGGCATTGAATTTATAGACTGCCATGATGGTATTGACCACAAATGTGATAAAACGTAGATTATCCTCACGGTTTTTCCCTGGAGAAAATAGATTAATACCGGTATCCGTACCCATCGACCAGTTGCAATGTTTTCCCGAACCATTAATGCCCATAAACGGTTTTTCGTGCAACAACACCCTGAAATTATGATGGCGTGCAACACGTTTCATGACCGACAGCAATAATTGGTTATGATCGTTAGCCAGATTACATTCTTCATATATGGGTGCCAATTCGAACTGATTAGGAGCTGCTTCATTATGGCGGGTTTTAACCGGGATACCCAAACGGTAACATTCCACTTCAAGGTCTTTCATAAACTCCTGTACCCGTGTGGGGATCGATCCGAAATAATGATCATCCAACTGTTGGTTTTTGGCACTTTCATGTCCAAGCAGTGTCCGTTCCGTCAATGACAAGTCGGGACGAGCCGAGTACAAATCTTCATCTACCAGAAAATATTCCTGTTCCCAACCCAGATAAGTAATCACCTTTTTGACATCTTCATTAAAATAGTGACACACCTCCCTTGCTGCTTTATTTAATGCTTCAGTAGAACGAATCAACGGTGTTTTATAATCGAGCGCCTCTCCTGTATAAGCGATAAACACGGTGGGAATACATAAAGTATCATCCACTATAAATGCAGGAGAAGAAGGATCCCAAGCCGAATAACCACGCGCTTCAAAGGTATTTCGCAACCCTCCGCTTGGGAAACTGGAAGCATCGGGTTCCTGTTGGACGAGTAGTTTTCCGCTAAACTCTTCTATCATTCCTCCGTTTCCGTCAAGTTCCACAAAAGCATCGTGCTTCTCTGCCGTTCCGTCAGTTAGCGGCTGAAACCAATGGGTATAATGGGTCACTCCTTTTTCCAGGGCCCACATACGCATTCCTGCTGCCACATGATTGGCAAATTCACGACCAATGGGTGTTCCGGTATCAATTGCTTGTGTCAGGGTTTCATAAGTTTCTTTGGAGAGATACTTCTTCATCGCCCGGCGATTGAATACATGCTCTCCATAATAGTCAGATACTTTCTGACTGGGCGTAACTGCCCAGACGGCCTTGCGATTGGAGGCCTTTTCCACTGCATAAAAACGGGAAGTTGACATAAGAATTGATTTGATGTTATCCGCTGCAAAGATACGTTTTAGAAATTAAATCTAAATTGCGAATGGCGAATTTAATTTATAACCACTCTTCCATAAAACGATCCATCTCGGAGGCTTTTTCTTCCAGTTTTTGCAAAAATCTGAATTGTGCTTTGGTACGCACCAGATTATGTTCAGGGTAATGAATCTTATAATATGTATCACCGTTTATATAATCCGTCAGGAAACGGACGGTCTGCATATAGGTCAGTAAACGTCCCCCATAAGGCAACATTTTTATTTCCAAGGGAGTCAGAAATGAGTGAGCCGTTTCCATATACCCGCGAGTATAGGCCTCAAAAATAGGCATATTCACGTCGATATTCTCCAGGTTCGGGTCATCCTCTGCACCGGTATTGACACCAGTACGGATAAAATCGCCGATATCAGAGAGAACGAATCCCGGCATAACCGTATCCAGATCGATCACACACAACACTTTCCCTTTTTCATCAAAAAGAATATTGTTGACCTTGGTGTCGCAATGATTAACACGTTTTTTTAATTTTCCTTCCCGATAAAGTTCTTCCTGGATACACATCGCTTTTGTCCGTTTTTCGATTTCATCGACCAGTTCGCTTACTTCAACCAAACGATTGGCCGGATCAGCTTCAACAGCCTCATGAAATTGCTGCAAACGAAACTCCATATGATGGAAATTGGGTATAGTCTCCCCCAAAGTGCCCTCAGGTATATCAGCTAACATCGATTGAAAATCACCAAAAGCACGTCCTGCTTCATAGGATAGTTCGGGAGTTACCTCTTCATAGCTTTTGCTACGGGGAATAAACAGACATACCCGCCAGTAACCATCACCATCAAAATAAAACGGTTTAGCCGCTTTTGTCGGAAGAAAAGTAAGCACTTTACGATCGATATCCTCCTCTTTCCTCTCTTCCAATTTTCGCCGGATATGTGTTGTGACAATAGTCACATTCTGCTGCAACATATCCACATTGGTGAATATCTGGTGATTGATTCGTTGTAAAATATATGTTGTTTCGCCCGACTCGGTAACCACTTTAAAGGTATCGTTGATATGCCCGTTGCCGAAAGGTTCGGCCGAAACAGCTTTCTCTGTCAACGGAAACTGATTAAGAATATGCAATAATTGTTCGTTTGTTTTCATTAGATCGCTTTTATAGTATTAGAAACATTTTTAGTCTGAAGCAAATATAGAGAATCTTTTTGCAAACAAAAAAGCCATCCTGTTAAGATGGCTTTCCGTATGCGATATAGAAATAGGTCTTATTTCTTGTTTCTGTTTCCGTAACGGTTCATGAACTTGTCCACACGTCCTGCGGTGTCCACCAATTTTGTCTTACCGGTATAGAACGGATGAGAAGTATTTGAGATTTCAATTTTTACCAACGGATAAGTCACACCGTCGATCTCGATAGATTCCTTCGCATTGATCGTTGAACGTGTAATAAAAACGTCATCATTAGACATGTCCTTAAATACAACCGGACGATAATTTTCGGGATGAATACCTTTTTTCATTGCTTTATAATCTGTTTTTTAATTTATTATTCTCTAATTCTCTTAAATTGTCAATTGTTCATTGACGATAGTCTGGTAACCGGTATTTTGGCTTGCAAAGGTATAGATTATCAAGAAACAAACAAAGAAAAACCATTTATTTTTTGCCGACAACTGAGTTTTGTGTGATTTTGCCCAGATCAGACTGCCATTTTGTAGCGAATCTTATTATCTTTGTGCAAGTTTTTAATCATTAACATTATAACATATAACTACAATGGTAAGTTACAAAGAATTAGGCCTTGTAAACACAAAAGAGATGTTTAAGAAGGCTATGGAAGGCAAATATGCTATTCCAGCATTCAACTTCAACAATCTGGAGCAAATGCAAGCGATTGTTCAGGCTGCAGTAGAAACAAATTCTCCAGTGATCCTACAGGTATCCAGCGGTGCACGTAAATATGCGAATCAAACGCTTCTTCGTTATTTGGCAGAAGGTGCAGTAGCGTATGCGAAAGAATTGGGTTGCGAAAAACCTCAGATCTGTCTGCACTTAGACCATGGTGATTCGTTCGAATTGTGTAAAAGTTGTATCGATACAGGCTTCTCTTCTGTTATGATCGACGGTTCTCACTTACCTTATGATGAAAACGTAGCATTAACAAAGAAAGTCGTTGAATATGCACACGCTCACGACGTAACCGTAGAAGGTGAATTAGGCGTATTAGCAGGAGTAGAAGACGAAGTAAGCTCTGACCATCATACATACACAGAACCGGATGATGTCGTTGATTTCGTTACAAAAACAGGTTGCGATTCATTAGCGATCTCTATCGGTACTTCTCACGGAGCGAACAAATTTACTCCGGCACAATGTACAAAAGATGCGAACGGAAACCTTGTTCCTCCCCCACTACGTTTCGATATCCTGGAAGAAATTGAAAAGAGAATTCCTGGATTCCCTATCGTATTACACGGTGCATCTTCTGTTCCTCAGGAAGAAGTGGCTACCATCAACAAATATGGCGGTGCATTGAAAGATGCGATCGGTATTCCTGAAGATCAATTACGTCAAGCTGCTGCTTCTGCCGTATGTAAGATCAATATCGACTCCGACAGCCGTTTGGCCATGACTGCTGCTATCCGCGAAACATTCGCCACCAAACCAGGCGAATTCGACCCACGTAAATACTTAGGTCCGGCTCGCGACAATGCAAAGAAACTGTACAAACACAAAATCGAGAATGTACTTGGTTCTGCCGGTAAAGGTGGTTGCTAAAATGCATAAACAATAAAAAGGATGGATTAAATCCTTAAATATTAAAGCGACTATTGTCTGATAAAACAATAGTCGCTTTTTTATTTTTATACTACTTTATGAGTCTATTTATTTAAATCAATGAAAACGGGCGATTGATGGTTTCTGATATAATCGCGGCTTGGTGCTGCCCGTAATCCTTTTGGAGGAGTCACATTATCAAAAGCCTTGAACGCTTCGAATGAATAAGGTTCTCCTGCGAGTTGCATAACCCGGCAATAGATCGCATAGCGTGATGGTGCATTGAAATACGGAAAAGAAGAATCGCCCATACAACTATTTTCTTCAGGTCGCCATACCCCATGATCATAAGTTCCTCCGCCTTCATATACTCCGACATAACTGTATTTCGGATCATCCAGAAACTGCTTCCAACCTATCTTATTGGGATCATTTGTAAAATCGATATTTGCCCACCATCCTTTTCCTTGCTGTATGCGCATTTCCTCTACATAGTTTTTATCAATAGTACCCCATCCCCCATATTCATCGGCCAGATGAGCAAATCCATGCCCTAACGCCTCATGACGCAAAGTATTTTTAAACATTTCCTCCTCTGCGCAATGTGTATAAGCAACAGAGAGTCCTGTAGATAAATAATGACAAGTTCCACCAAGGCGGTTATCATAAGCTTTTGCGGTAATACTAACCACTGCCTGAGTCAGGTCTACCCCTGTTTTCTGCGCATACTCTATTACTTTTAGAAAATCACCTCCAATATATGTTCTATAACTAAAACACACACCTAAAGCAGTACCTCCTTCTTCAAAATTATTTGAGGCAGAAACAGTCGTAACCATATAACAGTTAAAGTAATCGCGTAAGGATTTAGCCGGTTCCAACGCAAAAAATGCATCCATCGCTTTATTCATCTCTTTCTTATATCCACCGTTTATGATATCCTGATGAGTAAAACCATCCCCCATAAGAATAAGATTGATACCTTTTCCTTTTTTTGCCGACTGCAAACGGGTAACTATTCCATCCTGTGTATAGTCTAAGCGGTCGATTATACTTTCATTACTGTATACAATGGAAGAACCTGTTTGAGCATAAGAACGAATATAATACTTACTTCCTAAAGAAAATGTAGTGATTTTTTTTATAAAATCTCCCACACCAGCATCTCCTTCAATTTTATGATCATTTATAGTCGGTTCAGGCGAGGTATTCCAACAAATGCCTCGAGTTGTTATATTTTGATCTATCGTTGCAATATAAGATCTTATATCTGCACCCTCTCTCCCCTGATCTGCAATATTAATAACACAAACTTCTCCTGAGGTCAACTCTATCCGTTTTGTATTAGAACCACTCGATATAAAGCCTATTTCTAGTCCTTCCTTCAGAATAAGGTATTTTAAGTTATCATTCATTAAGAGGTTGACCATGGGTTCCCCGCTATGGGTTGAGAAATCCTGTATTTCAATGGAAGTATCAAAAGACTGAAGAGTTATTAGGTTCGGACATTTAGTCGTGTCAAACGCTTTGAGACGGGGATTACCAGAGATATAGGCAGTCTTTAATGAAGGGGCTGCTTGAACAATAAGTGTATCAAGATCGCAATTGTCAAACGTAATATCCTCTAATCCCTTACTCTCCGGTAATTTCGCAAATGTCATACGAGGATTAAATACAAATTTAATTGATTCTAAATTGACATTAGAAGAGAGGTCTACTGATGTAATTTCAGTACGGCGAATACTAATCCATTTCAAATTTTTTAAATGTTGAACTCCTTCTAAAGAACAAAGTATTTTATCCACTACCACCAAGGAATTAATATTTTTCAATTCAGCAGGACTCAATAGCCCATCTTTATTTATATCATAAGGTTTAAGTATTTCTCGAAAGACCGGATCTGGGAACATTTTTAGCATATCTTCATTGGGAGTTGGCTCTGGTTCCGGTTCTTCAGGATTTTCGACCTCTTTTGTAGTAAAACTCACCTCGTTCCCATAAGCCGTTCCTGCTGCATTAACTGCGTAAGCCCGTACATAATATTGCGTATTGGGAGTAAGGCCGGAGATGGTGGTTGAGAACATACCACTTCCACTTCCAGAGATAGCCGTCTTGCCTATTGGTGTCGGTGAAGACCCAATACATATCCCTCGCTCGGTATATGTGGGCAATCCTACACTAGTTATATTTCCTCCAACATCAGCTGATGTCGATGTGACTTTAGAAACTTGCTGAGTACTAAGAACAGGTAGTTCTGGAGCAGGAGTATCTTCTTTACCACATCCTAAAAGAAACAAAATCAGGGAGATGAAAATAATCGTTGGTTGTTTCATAATTGACTAATTAAAACGTTATAGAGTCTAAATCTTCATTTCAACCCTTCTCCGCGGAATGTATCAAAGTTGAAATAATTGTGAAATTATTAATAATATGATAGTTCTTTGCAAAAAACAGTAAATATTATATTTTTTTACATATCGCTTTGTCTCGCTTTATTTAAGCCTAACGTGAGTTCGATATAAGTTTCAAATTGAAGAAAAGGTGAAGATAGTGAAGGCGAACGCCACAGGCGTTAAATGTGCATAACCCCGGGTCGATCCGCTACGCTCCTCTTCACCCGGGGTTATGCACATTAAATCCCGGCGGGATTTGGCCTTCGAAAAATCTTCATATCTTACCCGATCTGAAGATAAATCTGTATATCGAACTCACGTTAAGCCTAAAGTTTGAGGCCTATCCTCTTTACTTTTTTATTGTAACAGAAACTCCTTCTGACAAATACCTTTATCTTTTTCGTCCGGATATCCTATATTTTTCATCGAACTGCTCTAACCATTTCTTGCTGATCAATTAATCGTCTACCAATTGGTAGACGATCGGGACACAGTTGGTAGACGATAGTGATCCAATTGGTAGACGATAGTGACACAGCTGTTAGACGATTAATCTAATTATATAAAAACAGTCACTCCTCTACATGATTTGTAGAGAGGATAACGTACTTTTTTTTACAAGAACCAAAAGGGGATGAAACCTTGGTATTACCTCTTCATTGCCTTACGCGACAAGGCAAAAACCGGTAGATAAAAGAAAATACCGACTACCGACATAATTAGTCCGCCGATCGTTCCGGCAGCCAAAGGAAACCAGAATGCCTCTTTATCTAATCCGATCAAAAAGGGAATGAAGCCAAGTATAGTAGATACAACAGTCAGGAATATCGGTACGATTTTGGCATTCCAGGCTTTCAGGTAAAGCCTTAAGGGGGACATTCGCGGATGAGTTACACATAACTGATTGTATTCGTTTAATATGTATATACTGGCATTGACCGTAATACCACACAACAATACAAAAGAGGCAAACCCTCCCTGGTCAAAGTTCAGCTTAAACCAGTAGAATGTCAGGAATACACCTATGTATGAGATCGGGATCACAAAAATAACGGCCAACGGCTGTTTCAAGGAGTTGAATAGAATACTTGTTGTAAAAAAGATAATTACAATGATCAATAAAAGGAGTACATATTGCTGATTGTCTTTCTTTCCCCACGACCAATAACTGGCTTGTGATTCGGCGGTATAGCCCATTGGCAACTTCGCATTAAAAGCTTTCAATACCCGTTCTTGAATCCGTTGACCCTGCGTATTGGCTCCTATATATTCATATTGTACACAAAGTTTATATTGTTGATTTTCTTTGACGACCTTCTGAGGCACTTGTCCTTTTCCTATGGTCGCCAGATCCGATAGTTTATATTGTTTATCTCTTATTTGCTGGGGTACATACTGCATACTCCAGATATCGAACTCATGCGATTGACGGGAAGTCAGTTTAAGACGTTCGCTCTCATTATCAACGATGATATCTCCGGTATATAAATCGCGGACAAAAACCGGATTCAACGAGGCAAACAATTCTATCGGACGAATATTTTCCTGAGCCATCCGCCCTCTATCCAGGTCAAAATAAAATTCCTGATAATCATCCTTCCAATATGAAAACTCCGCATTGATCAACACCTCCCGGATACGCCTATAGGTCAAAAGTTCCTCGCGCAGGTGTTCTGCCCAATCATACAGTTCATCATAGTTGTAACCAAACATCTCGATACGGAACGAACCGGCACTTTCCCGTACATCATTATTAAATCCCTGATCCATAAGCCCCCAGACGCTCCAGCTTCCACCTCCCAGTTCAAGCGCTTTACTTACGATCCGGTTTTTCAGGGTATAGGGAAATCCGGAACGTTCGCTGGCTTTCGTAAAATAAATATTGATACTGGCTTGCCGGGCATTATAGATCGATGTCTGAAACTGGCGAATCTCTTTATAACCGCTCAGAAAAGCTTCCATCTGTTTGATCAGATGGTTCATCTGATCAAGTGTCGTCCCATTGGGAAGAGAGGCGCTGACATGCAAAACTGTTTCATCATTCCGGGTAAAATAACTCCCTTCATATACTTTCTGAACAAAAAGGCGCAAACTTCCCCCCAGTCCTTTGTCGATGACCGGTTTTATTTTTTCTTTATAGGTATTATTTTTAGCCAGTTGATTATACCATTCGGCTACTGTTTTTTTCAACTCTCCGCTCCTACTTGTATCGACTAACTCTTCCTCTTCCAATTCGATTTTTTCCGGTAATAAAAAGACCGGCAAACCAAAAACAAGGAGAATAATCAGACAGGCCAGCTTACGCCAACGGATAAAAAAACGGATCTGTTTCTCGTAATAGCGGGTAAAATAAACGGGAAGCCGCCGAATAAACCGGTTGACCTTGGGTAATCGTACCGATCGCTGTTTTTTTCTATCTGCCGGTGTCATCAATCCCATCTTATCGATCATGGCCGGCACCAGGAACAATGCGATCAATAAAGAGACTGCTAAATTGATCATCACCACAGCAGCAAAGTCCTGAAGATTCAAACGAATTTTTTCATCCAGAAAAAAGATAATCGATAAGGCAGCTATAGTGGTCAGGGTGGCTGTCAGTATGGATAAAAAAGCCCCGCGGTTTTGCCTGTTACGGATATGATCGGTCATCACGATGGTATTATCGATAATCAGGCTTAAAGAAATCGTTATTCCGGCCAATGAATACAATTGAATCTCCAACTGCAAGGCATAATACAGGATCACGGCGATAGAAAGGTTGACGACCAAACTGACCAGAATAAGAAAAAGATAACGCACATTCCGGGTAATCAACAATACAAACAGTAAAAGGATCAGTATCGTCAATCCGCTTCGTAAATAAATCTTATCCAACTCTGTCTGGATATATTCGGTGGCATCATAGCTGGTATAGACCTCATATCCCTCAGGAAGTAAGGAACGGATATGTTGCATCTCTTCTTTGACCTTTTTAGCCAGTTCCAATTGATTGGCGGTTTCTTCGGCGCGTATCGACAGATAGATGGAGTTCAAGCCGTTGATACGGTAGTAGTTTTGGGGAGTCGCCTCCTGCCGGGTGACCTTCAGTAGTTGATCCAGACGGATTAGTTTTCCTTCTTTTCCTTTTAAGGTAATTCGTGCAGGATCAAAACCATTTTCTCCTGATTCGGGAATAAGTGCCAGACGGATCCACTCTTTTGAAGAGGCATCGCTTTGTGAAACGGCGGCAATTCCTAAAAACGCTTTTTGATAATATTCCCGTATAGCGGTCTGTATATCATCTAATGTTATGCCCAGCACCACCAGTTGCCGGCTATCATACTCCAATCGCCACTCCATAGGAGTTGCTCCGGTGACATCAATGCGATAAATCCCATCTATTCCCGACAGACGGGGTTTGATCTGATCCTCGGCAAATCGTTGAATAAAAATAGGTGTAGCCGCTGCATTGAGGGTATAGACAATAAAGGGACGCGATTCCAAATCATCGGGTCTACTCATTTCAAGAATAGGATAACTCAATCCATCGGGCAATCCCGGCCAGGTCTGACGAATAATGGTAGAAGCCTCAAAACGAGCCGCATCGATATTGGTATACTTATCCAGTTCCAATCGGATATTGCCATAACCATTTCCCGATGTCGAATAAATATGCTTAATCCCTTTTATCCGAGCCAGCATCGCCTCCAACCGTGAAGTAACTTCTATCTCTATCACCCGAGCCGAGTTGTAAGGCATGGTATAACTAACAGTCAATTGTGGTAAGGTTCGCGACGGAGAAAGTTTAATCGGCAACAATGGGATAAACGCCAATCCAGCCAAAGCCACACATAAAAAGGTGACAATAAGCGTGAAAGAGGATATTTTAGGCGAGGACTTCAATTTAGAATGATTAATTGTTAATGATGAAGATTAATTTATTTTCTTTCTTCCAATTGTCAATTGTCAATTACGATCATCAGTTGACAATCTGATGATCGTAGTCGAACTCTTTACTCAGAGAAAAACCTGTCTCAAAATCATATAAGGTGAGTTTTCGGATTTTATAATAACTCAACCAATAATTTTGTAAAGCCAGTATATAATTACGTTGTGCTTCCTGTTGCCGGTTTAACGAAAGCGTCAAGCTGTTAATATCGGCTTTTCCGATCATAAAACGTTGTTTGTTTTCATGATAAGCGCTGACAGCCAGTTCCAATGCTTCTTCTGCACTGGTTATCAGATCCTGCTGAATATTGAAATCGCTGACGGTCATAATAATGTCTTCTTCTACCGTTAACTCTTCCTGACGGGCTGAAATCTGTACCACATTCAGATTGTTTTTGGCAATATTATGTTTTCCTTTACGAACTCCCCAATCGACCAACGGTATAGAAAGCGACACTGAGACAATATCTTGTTGTAACGGATCCCGGTAAGCATCTTTCAGACTACCGGCCACCTGATTGAAACCGATACTGGCATTCAACGACGCATTAAACAAAGCTTCTTTTTTCGTTTTATCCACCTGTTGTTCGGCCTCCAGTACTTGTTGCTGTAAATCCAGAAACTTAGGATTATTGGTACGGGCATATATGAGTGCTTCATCAACAGAAATAGTCATATCCCGCGGCCGATCCGGCAAGACCAACCGTATCTCCGTATTTTTGTCGAAATTAAGGTACGACGCCAGACTAAACATGGCTCGTTTCAAGGCGATATCTGCATTCTGCAGACTGTTTCGTGCATTGACCGCATCAAGCTTCAAGGTCAATAAATCTCCCTGGCTGATCGACGCAATTTTATGTCGCTCTTGTCCGGTTCGGTAAAGTGTATCTGTCGATGCTACATTCTCTTTATGCAGATCATATTCGGCCTGAGCCATAGCTAATGCAAAAAAATAAGCCGTCGCTTGTTCGCTTAATTGCTCCACATTATAAAGTAACTCCTTTTTGGCTTTCTCAAACTTAAGCGGTTCAATCTTTCGCTCCCAATAAAAAGGGTTATAACCGATCAGGTTTTGCCTGTAACCAATCCGGATCGGAACAGTGGTATATTGAGTGGACTTATTATCTCCGAAATTTCGGATATAACCTAATTCAGAGTCCACAAAAAAACTACCGCCTAAAGGATCAAAATTCTGGGTAATCAACAGATTGCCACCAGCATAATACGATTGCTGTTCCCGATAGACATCTATATCTGTCTCCGAATCATACCGCCGGGTAATATCCCGGTAATACTGAGCGGGGGTCAGATTCAATGTTAGACTCGGAAGTCGTCCGGCCTTATAGGTACGATACTGCCAATAATCGGCCAGATACATGTTGCGGCTACGAAAAGCTTCCAGCGAACTGTCGGCCGCCAATGTGATTGTTTTTTCCAGTGTTAAGACAAGTTGCGCCTGTAGTGTTGCCGTAAAAAAACAGATCGTGCATAGTATTATTTTCAGAGGTCTCATATGTCTTCTAGGCTTGTTTTCTGTAAATAAACCAATATACCAACGGAATAATAAATAGACTGACAGCCGTACCAACTATCATGGCTGAGATCATGGCTATAGATAGTGGTTTCTGTAATTCACTGCCCATATCAAAAGAGAACAGTAACGGTACCATCGCAAAAATAGTGGTCAGCGATGTCATAACAATCGGACGCAAACGACGGCGACCCGCTTCATGAATCGCCTCCATAAGGGGTACGCCACTTTTTCGAAGTTCATTGATGGCATCCAGTTTCAATATAGAGTCATTAATAATAATCCCGCAGGTGACGACTATACCTATTGCACTCATCAGATTCAAGGTATGTCCGCAAATCCAAAGAACTAACAAAGCAGCTGCAACGTCAATCGGAAGTTCCAATAAAACAATGAACGGCTGCAAAAAACTTTCAAACTGTGCCGCCAGAATAAAATACATCAACAATACAGAAATAAATAAAATAACCACCAGTTCGTTCAACATCTGCTTATTGGCAAAGAAACTTCCCGAAAAATCGATATCCCACAAGGAGGCTTGGGAGTTATTCGCCGATGAAACAGAAGAGGTAAAACCAGCTGAATGGGCTGTCTGTCTGATATTATCGATCAATTGTTCCGGTCTCTTTACATCGAAAAAACGGAAAGGGATCAATTCTCCGTTCTTGCCGGCAGTAATACTTTTAAGATCTTCACCTGGACTTATACGCACCAATGACTTTAAGGGAACCTGATGAACTGTATGCGTTTGATCGGGCATTGTCCTTACGAGTGTACGATCCAGAATTTCATTAATTGTCTGCTCACTACCGGCTAGTGTGATGGGTAAATATTGCTGATAAGAACGTAAGGTTGCGATCTCATTTTCTTTAAATGCGGTTTTTAGGACACGGTAAACCTCCGTGTAGTCAATATTATACAGTAATAATTTTTCACGATCAACCGATATATTCAATTGATTGTCAAAAGCGATACCGACTGGTGTATATCCGGTTCCTTTTCTTAGCGTTTGCTCGATATGACGTATCTGAACAGCATCCGGCGCTTCCGCTTTATTGCGGGAGTAAAACTCGGCCACAATGTCGGCTTCTCCGGTGACAAACAATTTCTCAAAGACCGTCTCCGGTGGAGAAAAAGAGATAACTGCTGAAGGATAATATTGCCCAATCCATCGGACAATTTGCTCCTGCAAAAGAGGGATATCATCGGTTCGTTCTGTTTTAAAATAGAGTTCGGCCTCCGATACAGACAGATCCAACTCGCGGTTGAGTAAGAACTGCTGTAAACCGATATATGCTGTATGTTCAACACCTCCTTTTTTATCCACCTCAATAAAAAGTGTACGTACCCGTTGCCGGTTTTCATCCACATGTATATTTTCATTCCATTCGATATGCATGATCAGTTCATTCTGATCGATTATCGGCATTCGACTTGTGGGGATCACATAAAAAAGGAGTACAGATAAAGGTATACTCAATACAACAAACAGACCGGCGACTCTTTTATGTCTAAACACAAAATCAACCCCTCGGACATATCCGCGGTCGAGTGTATGGACTTTTATCGGATTATTGATCTTTATATTCCACCCTGTTTTTTTCATTTCCGGAATACTATAAACCAGCTTATACAAGACCGGTAAAAGCATAATACCGGTAAAATACGACACCAGCAATCCGACTGTCACAGCAAAAGCCTGATCATAAAAAATTGCCCCTGCAATTCCACTCATAAATACCAACGGAACAAAAACGGCTATGGTGGTAAATGTAGAACTTAGCATAGGAGTGACGACCTCCGTCGTCCCTTTGATACACGCTTCGTTCAATGAATCTCCACGCAACTGATACTGAGCTATGTTTTCCGTGACGATGATCGAACTGTCGATCATCATACCCAAAGCCAGAATCAATCCGGATAGGGAGATTATATTCAATGACATATTAAACAGGTAGAAAAACAGAAAACTGATGACTATACTCACCACCATACTTAAAGCAATCACAAACGGACTTTTTATATCTCCCAGAAACAGAACAGCTACAATACAAATGAAGATAAAGCCCAACGACAAGTTTTCTTTCAGATTTGAGATCGTATAATCCAAAAGCTCAGTCTGGTTACGTGTGATTGTAAATTCAATATCCGGATAGATCGATGTAAAATAATCGGTCACTTCAGCCAATGATTCTTTCATCTGATCCATATTCTCGTCAGCCTGTTTGATGATGGCCAAAGTCACAGCACGCTCGCCATTAGCCATCGACAATCCGGACTGTTTCTCCGGAGCAATAGCGACTACAGCCAGGTCTTTCAATTGAAATAACCGGTCATTTTTACGGATATAGATATTTTCGACATCCGCTTGTGTGCGTAATAAGGTCGAGAATTTAATATTGTATTCATAATAACCATCCCGAACCGTCATACTGCCCGGCTCAATATTATTGGCGGCTAATGTTGTTTCAATATCACTTAGCGAGATATCTGCAATTTCCAGTAATTTTAAATCCGGAACGATCTGTAACTGTTTTTGTTGCATACCCGTTATATCCACCATGGCTACTTCGGGCAATTGTTCGATCCGTCTTTTTATGACCGATTCCGCAAACTCACACAATTCGAGGAAAGCAGAACTTTCCTCTTCCTGTTGTAAGTTGAACGCTGAAAGTTTAGAGTTATTTGAGTTACTCACATTGTCCATTGCCCATTGTCCATTGTCCTTTATATTCTCGTTTTCTGTTTTAATCGTCAGATTCAAACAGAAAACAGGAATATCCGTTGCACTGGCTTTTATAACCCTTGGCCGTTCCATATCACGCGGCAAATAATTCATAGCCACATCAATCTTTTCATTGACCTCGATAAATGCCAGATCGGTATCTGTTCCAAAGTCAAAACTCAACCGGATAATCCCAGACCCGTCGCGTGTCTCACTCTGAATATCCCGCAGACGGGCAACCTGCATCAACTGCTGTCGTATCGGTTTTACCACCGTATTCTCCAACTCACGGGCCGAACTGTTCTGTACGGTCACCTGTACCGTTATTTCCGGTATAGCAATATCCGGTAATAAAGAGATAGGCAACGTAAAATAAGTCACCAACCCGACAATAAAACAGGCAGTGAAAGCCATAAGAACGGCTATGGGACGGTCAAGTAAAAATTTTACCATACTAAAATTTTTACTTGAAATAGACAATTGAGAATAGACAATTGACAATTAGAAATACTTCTGATTATCATTAAGTAAGGATGAACGCTATATTTTATCATGTTCTTTACAACCATATTTTTCTTATAATTTTCAATTATCAATTGTCAATTCGAATCTTCTGTCTCGTTTACCACAACAGAAGATTCGTGCGCCAAATTAATATTCCCCGACGTAATGACAATATCACCATCTTTCAGTCCTTCCGTTACGGTAAAATGCTCCGCGTTTTCCAGTCCGGTCTGCACATAATTCCAATAAGATTTTCCATTAACCAATGTAAAAACGACCTGTTTCCCGGAACGTAAAACAACTGCCGCTTTGGGAACCACCAATTGATTGCCTAATGCACGTTGAACACTGACCCGCACATTCATTCCTTCGAACAAATTACCTTTACTGTTTACCGCTGCTTTGACCTGAACCATTCCATTTACATCAACCACAGGATTAATTTCGGTAATCCGCCCCTCCGTCTTTATTTCTGTCGCTGCAAAAGGAGACACTTCTACCCTATCCCCGGTTTTTATCAATGGTAATTCACTTTCCAAAACCGTAAAAGCAGCTTCCAGGCTGTTCGGATTAATAACCGTACAAAAAAGATCCGAGGGTGAAGCAATATTCTGTTCTTTGGTGAAGAGATTAGCAACAACGCCATCAAAGGGCGCAGTCAGTATGGCTTGTTCCTCTTCATGCCGGGCTAGTTGATATTGGATAAGTGCACCGTCATAACCACTTTTCGTCCGTACCAACTGCATCGTTGCCGCCGGTACTTTAGCCGAATCTTCCAACATATATCCCTGGCCGATCAACACATCCTGCAATTCCAGGCGGGCACGTTCCAAAGCATCTTTGGCTTGAACAGTTTTGTTATTTAAACGAAAAGCGGCTAATTCCGCCAGTTTTTGTCCCTTACTGACACGATCTCCATTTTTTACATAGATCTTTGCGATCGGTTCAGCCGATTCAAAATGCAGATCGACATATTGACGGGCAGAAAGCCTGCCGTTACTGATCAACTCATGATTGAAATCGGCTTCTTTCAAGGTCATGACTGTGACCCGTGTTGTCTCTTCCGGCAAAATCGTTTCAATGGAATCTTCTTCCGTGTTCTTCTCTTTTGAATCACCGCAACTCACAAAGAGTGCAAGAAATATAAAGGCTAGTAGATTGTAGTATTTCATAAGGCTAACAATTTCATTTACACCAAAAAAACAAGAGTAAAATACAAATATTCATGACTTGCTTTTCGCAAATATAGAAAAAATATAGTAAGTTGTTCGCGTAAAAGATTAAAATATATACAATTTACGATAAAATCGTATGGTTAATTTACTTTTATAATACGTATATCCAGTCGTTACTGTACGAGTGGGGATTTCATTTCTTCTCAATATTTCTCTTTGTTCTCCTTTGCAACTTATACACCTCCAAATTATTCTGTCTGCCAACTTCAGACCAATTGCCTATTTTTAAGATAGTCTACATCCTTTTTCTACATCATATAATAGAAATAAAGAGATGATTCAGACAGTTTTTTTGTTACATCTAGGTCTGTTTTCTGTTAGAGGTACGTCTAAAACAATTTAGAGGTACGTCTAAATCTGTTTAGAGGTACGTGTAAAATCATTTAGAGGTACCTCTAACAAAAAAGTGTCCAAAAAGGATCAAATCAATCGATGAGATGTTTCTGGTTTTTGTTTTAGATCTGTAAAATAACGTGAGTTATAAAGATTTATCTTCAGATAGGGTAATGTTTGAAGGTTTTCCAAAGGCCAAATCCCACAGGGATTTAATGTGCATAACCCCGGGTGAAGAGGAGCGTAGCGGATCGACCCGGGGTTATGCACATTTAACGCCTGTGGCGTTCGCCTTCACTATCTTCACCTTTTCTTCCATTCGAAAATCTCACAAGCTATTCGGATTGAATACTTTTTTCTTAACTCACATTAAAGTAGAAAAGCGCAATCAAAGAGTTACAACCTCCACTCACTCTCCCATTCAATAACAAACCGTTCTCCTTCAAACTTGACCGGCAACCAAATATATCGTCCGTCGATCGCATTTTCGGGTGTCCACCGGTCACCCATATAGATCAAACGACCTGATTGACCCTGGACCGGCAATAGATAAGTGCTTTGTGAATAAAATGTTTTATCGGCATCAGGACCTATACAAGGATTTCCCAACTCTTTCCATTCGCCCATAATATCAGAAGCCACAGCCGATCGCGCCTCATTGGGTGACCAGCCGGTACATCCCGACATCATCAGGTAATATTTCCCCTCTTTCTTAAACATAGCCGGAGCCTCCATAAAACGGTTGGGGAAGAAACGTCCGTATTCACCGCTATAATCCAGATAATCGGGTGTGAGTTTAGCGATATGCAATGTGCTGTTTTCTTCGGAAGAATAGATATGATAAGCCGTCTGGTCGTCATCGACAAACAGGTTCATATCACGAGCCATCTGACCTCCGGCAAAATCGCGTCCCAGAATATTCAACGAATCGACATGTTCCGGCAAGCTTGCCCCACTAAAAGATTGCCCTTCTGCTTTACTGACTCCTTTATGTATTTCCTGCACATTCGACGGATAAAAACCTTTATTGGGACGGACTGCTTTCAAATATCGATAAGGTCCTGTCGCCTGATCGCTGACTGCCACTCCGCTTAATGCACCTTTATACCCTTTTCCCTTGGGTTCGAGATGGAACCACATCACATATTTTCCCGTTTGTTTATTGTAAATCACTTTCGGTCGTTCCAGAATACACCCTTTTTCGATATCACTGCCCGACCCTTCCGGATCAACCGACAGGGCGATTCCTTCATCCGTCCAGTTGTAAAGATCGGATGAAGAATAACAATGTACCCCGACATTGGCAACATTCCCGGCTTCTCCTTCCGTTTTATGTTCGCCAAACCAGTAATAGAGTCCATCAATATATAAAATGCCTCCGCCATGTGCATTGATATGCATCCCGTTGTTATCCAGCCATAACTCACCGGGGGTAAACGATTCATAACGAACCTTGTTCTGACAAGCACAAAAAATAAAAAAAGATAAAGCAATGAGAAGTAAGTTTTTCATGATGATTAAATTAAGATTAGATAACTGGCACCAACGTTGATAATCAGACGTTCTGGCAAATGTAATACATTAATCAAAAAATACAATCACAGGATTATCTTCTTCATCAATATTTTTCAAGGCTTGTACTTTTTCAGGGAGTCTAACTGTCTGATCCGAATGCTCTTCGAACCATGCTGTAATTTCATAGGCATGAAGTATACCGACACACTCCTGCTGGGGTGAAAGCGTATAAGGCTGAAGGGGCATAAAGCCGTCTATATCGTTTACAAACCCTTGCTTCATAAGTCCAACCCGTGTTTCACCTGTGGATTTATCAAACATACCATGATAAAGCGTTCGATTATCTCCGTTTTGATCTAATGGAGCGACGATATAGCGAAAGAATAAAAAATCGTCTTTTTCCAATATGTCAGTAATAAATATGGTATGATCATTCCGACGTTTCATACGTTCAGCCGCCGGCCAATGATAAGTGCCTAAATGAAAAAAACGTGACGGATGCAACTGTCTGTCGACAACCTGGTAAATCGTATCGTTAAAATCGCCTTTGAAATAAAAGTCGCTTCCGACAGACCAGAAATGGGTTGTTCCCTGTAATTGAAAATAAGTGATGTCGGGATCCTTTGTCGGAATAAATAGAACTCCGTGTAATCCTACAGGACCAAATAGTTCCATCGCCTTTTCTCCGTTATAAATATTGAACTGTGTCACCTGATCATAGGAAAATGGAATGGTATTGGCCTTCGAAACTGCAGATGTAGACTCTAAACTCTCTTTATTGAAAAAACAGAGGCTATCCAACGCATTATTTAGTTTTATTGTTCCGGGTATATAAGCGATCATTGTATGCTGATCATACCGGCTGAATGTTGCCGAACTCACCATACTCACCGGAGCTAACCAATTACCTCTATAACGACCTTGATCATCATAACAGACAAGCTCTTTATCGGCTTCTGCCGGGAAATAGATCTGCTGCTCTTGCTGGTCAACCCAACAATTAGTATTTTGGTATCCTCCGGGATCATTACCGATATGCCCCACACTGTGTAAGAAACGACCGGTTGTTTTATCAAATAGAAAACATTGCAACTGTCTGGTAGTGATCAGTATTTTGTCACCAATAATCTGAACTTGGGCTCCTCGTCCTATCAGGCAATCATCGGAGGTTTCTAACGGAAGGTAATGGATTTCCTTAAAATAATCAGCGGCTTTCAATTCGATCGGGTTCGACATCGCCGAAGCGATGTCGATTACCTGGTTGTTTATTTCTTTTTCGAAGGAACAAGAAGACAAGAATAACCCTGTTCCTAAAAAACATGCCGTATAGAAACTCTTTATTCGAGACTTATGTTTCATTTTTTTGTATAGACTAATACAACACCATTACTTGCCTTTTCTCCATATCGACTTACAGCATCTTCTCCTTTATAGATTTGTATCCTTTCAATCTTTGCCGTATCAAGTTCATGGATATACTCTCGGGTTGACTCTATATCATCAATATAATATAAAACGTTCTCAATATCACTATTCATAGTTGTCGTCTGAGCCTTTTTGATTTCTTCTTTATGCTCTTCTACATATCTTCCCGCTTTTTCAATTTCTTCTTTATGTTTTTCCAACTCAATAGCTACTATCGCATCTATTTCTTGCTGATTCAAGGCGATTGCTTTCGCGATCTCAGCTTGGTGTTTTTCCAATTCGGCAGAAACAATGGCATTGATCTCCTGTTGGGTCAACATATCTCCCATAACTTTTTCGATCTCCACCTGCACATCCACATCCATTTGCTTCTGAAGTTGTGTAATTTTCTGCTGAAGTTCCTCTATCTCTATATTCGGAATCGCAAAATCAAAGTCGAATTCGGAAAAATCAATCTCAGCAATATGCTCCACGACCTGAGAGATATCGACCGATACCGGAGGTTCAATTTTAATAGAGTCATTGGAATGTGATAAACTTTTAGCTTCAATCATTTCCTTAACCGGAACTAATTCGCTAATTTTGATACTGGAAATCTGCTCTAACTCACGAGAGATTTCAGGACGGGCAAATGCGGCTACTGCCATAGCTGCTAACGGGAGTACATAGAAGTACTTCAACCGTGCCCACGGATTTGATTTTCTTTTTAACATCATAGCTATTCGCTTTTTAAGTGAACTGTGATTAAAGCTGTTGGCCATAGAAGTGAAGCGCTGTGAACCAACAGCTTTTTTAATTAATAATAGTTGATATTTTTTTGCATCGATGCCTTGGGTTATAACGTTTTCATCCGCTTCATATTCATGGATATGCTGTAATTCACGTTTCAACAACCAGGCTGCCGGATTAAACCAATGAAAAATGACACAGATTTCGGTAACCAAAACGTCTATGGAGTGATACGCTTTGATATGTCCCCATTCATGCGATAAGATCGCCGATCCGCTTTCATTCAGATCTTTTTGGGAAATAACGATGTAGTTCATCCAGCTGAAAGGATGAATCGAACGGTCAACAACAACCAACCGAATATTTTTACCTGTTTTTTTCACTTTTCCCTGATTGATTATCCGTAAAATATGTCTGGCCGAATAAATAAACTGACAAACAAACGATAAACATCCGACGAAATATCCTCCTACAATCAGTTTGGCCCATAATGGCGTTTTCATCGCATTTTCGTCGATTGATAAAGTAGCCAACATCCATAAAGAGTCCAGATCTATTACCGGATATTGTGCGAGTATCGGTTCTTGAACCGTCAACTGGCAAAAAGGTATGAGCACCGACAATACGATTAAACTCAATAAAGCGATCCGGTTGAAACGATGAAATGTATCACGGCTTAATAGTAATTTATAAAATAGATAAAATAGTGTCAGACAAACTGTAGACTTCAATATGTAGATAAAAAAAGCGCCCATACAACTTTATTTGTTTTCTTCTTCCACACGACGGATTAATTCTCTCAACTCTTCTATGGATATATCTTCTTCTTTAATTAAGGAGGAGACCACTCCCAGATAGGAGTTATTAAAATACTTTGCAATTACATTTTTCAATGTGCCTTTCCGGTATTCATCCTCTGTAACCGTCGCATAGTATTTGTAGGTATTACCAAAAGCCTCATGCGAGAGGAATCCTTTTTCTTCCAATCCCCTTACAATTGTAGATAGTGTATTGAAATGAGGTTTAGGATCTTCATAATAATCCAGAAGCTGTTTAACAAACATCGAACCCTTTTCCCAGAATAAA
Source organism: Parabacteroides sp. PF5-9 (assembly GCF_029893105.1). GTDB lineage: Bacteria > Bacteroidota > Bacteroidia > Bacteroidales > Tannerellaceae > JARXWG01. Next base: position 33,197 of record NZ_JARXWG010000012.1, read on the forward strand.
CCTATTATTTCTTCCTCTTTTGCTGTCAATCGTTTCATATAGCAATCTGTTTGATGAGACAAATAAACTAAATAATTTAGTTGCAAAACTAAAACTAATAGTTAATAAACCAAAACAGATTGTTCTATTGAAAATAAAGGGTATAGTGCGTAGAGGATAGTGCACAAAAAAAGACGTTCCTTATTGAAACGTCTTTTTTTGTTTTATAATGAAATTCTTTAATTAGCCCAGAGTTCCTCCAACAAGGATCACGACCAACAAAGCTAAGATTGCATACAACTCCGGGAATACCGCCATAACCATTGTAGCACCAAAGACATTGTGACCTGCTCCTACAGCAGCAATACCATTCGCACAAACACCAGCCTGACGAATTGAAGAATAAAAAGCAGAAAAGCCCATCATTAAACCGGCACCCAAAATAGCACATGCATTCAACATAGAGATATCTGCAACAAGATAAGACTGTAACATAAAATAAGCCACAAATCCATACAAACCCTGAGAACTCGGCAATGCACTCAATGCGATATATGTACCTAATGCCTCTGGGTTTTTCTTCATCGCTCCAACGACTGAATTTCCACAAATTGTTACTCCATAAGCACTACCGATAAATGACAACGCTGTCATAACTGCAATTCCGATGTAAGCTAATAAAATTGGTTCCATAACTAATTGATTTAAATTATTTTTATTGTTTATAAATTTGCTATTGACTTATGCTTTTTTGAAAGGTACATAATCTCTACCACCACCTTCAAATTCCGCATTTTTATAATATTCCACAAAAATCAAACGGATCGGATGTACTAAAGAACTGATCATACACAAGGCAAAGTTTATACTATGTCCAATCAAAAGAATGAGTAACATACCTATGAAACGTGCTACACCCGGTAGCCCTTCAGTCATCGTGTCCGCCAATTGGTTAAATACCCCGCCTAAAATAGATCCGGTCAAACCAATTGCAAACAGACGAATATAAGACAAAGTATCACCCAACAAACCGGATGCCATATTGTATGTATTCCACAAACCTGCACCGAAATTGAAAAAAACATTCTTGCCGGGAGAATTATAGAATATCGCCACTAAGAAACCGATTGCGGCTACCCCGTAGCAAAGATAAATGACAGTTTGGGATAAATGCACATTCAACATCGGAAGGCCAAATGCAATAGCCAATGCCGCAATAACAAATACCCAGCCGAACTTAGCGATAGCATATTTTAATCCCTTTTGTGTTGTTGTCTGGAAAGCAGCAACAGTTTTCCCGTAAATAATATGGATAATACCAATCACAATAGACAAAGTCATCAGATTATCACTATTCAGGAAATATCCTTTGATACTCTGGAATGCAGGTACTTCAATCAGCGATACACCAAAGAACGACCCTGTCAGAATACCGACAACAACCGTCATTCCTCCTAAATATTGGAACAGTGTCAGATAAGGCTTATAAGTCGGATCTACTTTCCTTTTCAGCAATGTACATCCCAATAAAATAAGCAGTCCATATCCTCCATCCCCGAAACATAACCCAAAAAACAACATAAAGAAAGGGGCTAAAAACGGAGTCGGATCATATTCCGTATACTTCGGAAGCGAGAACATTCGGGTAATCGGTTCATACAGTTTGCTGAAATGACTGTTCTTCAGTTTAATCGGCACTCTGTCGTTTTCCTGTATTTCCAATTGCTGATAAAAATAGCCGTCTTTATCCAAAGCAGCCTCTAAAGCCGGAACATGCTCTTCGGTAGTCCAGCCTTCCAGAAGCATTAATTTATCACTGGCCTGAAGATCGGTTTGAACAACGACATTTGCCCGGTTAAACTCATTTTGCAGATGACGATCCAACAAATCCAAGGTGTTATACTCACTGGCCGCAAGATGAATCATCTTCTCGTCCAATGCTTGAATGTCCTTTTTCAATTGTTCAAAACGAAGCTGCAATTTAGAGAATCCCATATCAGGCATTTTAGGACGCTCAGCATCTATTTCAATAACTGTACCTTCCTTTGTTAGGGTAATAAAATAAGTAACAGATTGAAAATTATTAATCAAAACAGCATTATATTTCTCTCCCCACGACGGTTCATATCTGGACGTAGGACAAGAAAAGAAAGTGACATCAAAGCCGGCTTTCTTTAAATGCATAATATTCGTATAGCTGAAATCTCCCCAAAGAGTCATATAATCGATATCTTTCTCTAAGGATTGCTTCACAGCCTGCATTTGCATCTTCTGTTCTTCCAAGCGTTCAATTTCTTCTATCAGCTTAAATCCTTGGTTCTTATCGATATCACGTGCGGGAGCAAGTTCGACCTTTCCATTTTCACTGTTCAGTCTCTTAAAATGACGCATCACAGCTGTTACACGTTTGCGCTCATTCAACATATCCTGCAATTCAGTATGATCACCAACAGACTGTTTTTCCTGAATATGCACCACGCCTAAATCCCGCAATGTAGAAAGGAACTGATCATACTCTTTATGAAATACCATAAAGGCATATTTATGCATATCCGTTATCATACTTCTTCCTCCTTCTCTTTACGTTTCTCCAGATTGGTTCTCATAATCTTCTGCGATGCTTTAGAAAGACTTTCTTCATCTTCCATATACCGTTTCACCTTACGGATTGCATCCTGGTACCCCGGAATCTGTACTTTCTCAAAAAGATTGACTTTCTGAGTCGTTTTTTTCCGCGCATGCTCCAATAACTCCAGCTTCATACCTGAGAATTCAGCTTCAATACCTGTGCGTGCCAGTTGTTTTAACAGTTCAATCCCCTCCATATACCAAGAAGGAGTATTAAACAAACTGTATCGACCGATATCAAATTCGATATCATCCAATACAGGAACAACAACGCCGGCAAACTTCTTCGTAGACAGAAAAACGTCCTTTACCTTTATCAGTTCGGGATTGAATTCATTCCACAAAGCCACCATATTATTATAGCCTTGAATCTCTTTCTCCAGCTGAAGTTCCAATTTATTCACCTCATCTTTGGTCCGCTTCACTTCCAGACGCAAAGCACTCTCCTTACTCTTAATCGTAGGAAGCGAACGTTCACGTACCTTCAGTTGTTTTTCCAGTTGCTGAAGCGAGGTCTTATTATATTGAAACTTTATTGCCACTTTTCTTAATTATTAATTGTTAATGATGAATGATTAATCTGTTACTATCTCTTCGTGTTTTGATAATTAATCATTAAACATTAATCATTGATCATTTCTTCCAGTACTTATCCACCAACTCCTGCTTGATATTTACCTCTGCAGGAGTAAAGTATTCACCAAACAGATTCCATGCTACATCCAGCATTTCGGTCGTATCCAGGTTGACATCGATAGCCAACAGTTTATCAGAATACCCTTTGGCAAAAGAGAGGGTACGATTATCATAGTCTGTCAAATCGAAACCGTTCTCCATCTTTGTCTTGGCATTCGCAGCATCGGCATACAGACGAACAGCCGCATTCATCACTTGTGGGTGATCTTCACGGGTTTTTTTACCTGTTACCAGCTGTTTCAAACGAGACAAACTACGGAACGGGTCTACGATCACCTTACCGATATCACTATCGCGACGAAGATACAACTGACCTTCCGTAATATATCCGGTATTATCAGGCACCGAGTGGGTAATATCACCACCGGAAAGCGTAGTTACGGCAATAATCGTAATCGAACCACCATCAGGGAATTGTACCGCTTTTTCGTAGATCTTAGCTAAGTCCGAATACAATGAACCCGGCATAGAATCTTTCGATGGGATCTGATCCATACGGTTAGATACGATTGCCAATGCATCCGCATAGTTGGTCATGTCTGTCAACAATACCAATACTTTTTCATTCTTCTGAACAGCAAAATATTCGGCTGCCGTCAACGCCATATCAGGAACAAGGATACGTTCTACCGACGGGTCTTCCGTGGTATTGATAAAACTGACAATACGATCCAGTGCTCCCGCATTGCTAAACGTATTTTTAAAGAAGAGGTAATCATCATTGGTCATACCCATACCACCCAGAATAATCTTATCTGACTGGGCACGCAGAGCAACCATAGCCATTACCTGATTGAACGGTTGATCCGGATCGGCAAAAAATGGGATTTTCTGCCCTGTAACCAACGTATTATTCAAGTCGATACCGGCAATACCGGTTGCTATCAATTCGGAGGGTTGTTCACGACGCACGGGATTTACCGATGGTCCGCCAATCTCAACCTCCTGCCCTTCCGGAACAGGTCCGCCATCGATCGGTTCGCCATAGGCATTAAAGAAGCGACCGGCTAACTGCTCGCCCACTTTCAATGTCGGTGCTTTCCCCATAAAGACCACTTCTGCATTGGTACGAATACCTTCTGTCCCGGAAAATACCTGCAACGTAACTTCGTCACCAATCACTTTTACAACCTGAGCCAACTTTCCGTCTACCGAGGCCAACTCATCATACCCTACTCCTGTTGCTTTCAACGAACAGGTCGCTTTTGTAATCTGGGTAATCTTCGTATATATTTTCTGAAATGCTTTTGTTGCCATATTCTATTAATTTTCCGTTCTTTCCTTCAGTAATTCGTCCAACTGTATATTGAACTTTTTAAACTGTTCACTTTCATATTCAGAATAGTTCATCTGCTTAAAGAGATTGATCATATTCTTGAAGTACTCCATGACTTCCGTAAATGTATCAAACTTAAACTCAGCATGACAAATATCCACCACCTTATTCAACATAAACTCCTGACGAGCCAGTGGTGTGACCGCATCGATATCATCAAAAGCATCCTGCTGCAGGATCACAAAATCGATTAACTCAGACTTCCAGAATACGATGTGATAATCAACCGGTACCCCGTCATCACCCAGGATATTGATCTGTTCCGAGATCTCCTTACCTCGCAACAAGCGGGTCTTCACCTCATTTACTTTATCAATCCAGGTAGAAGAGATATGTTTCTCGATATATTCCTGAAATTCCGGATACTCCAGATATTTAGAATAACTATCGATGGGATTTACTGCCGGATAACGTTTTCTATCCGCACGCTCCTGTTCCAAGGCATAGAAACAACGGGCTACTTTCTTTGTATTTTCAGTTACCGGCTCTTTCAAGTTACCACCGGCAGGAGATACAGTTCCTATAAATGTAACAGAACCTGTCTTTCCATTTTTCAGTTCTACATAACCTGCACGAGCATAGAAATTTGCAATAATTGCCGACAAGTCCATCGGGAATGCATCCGGTCCGGGAAGTTCTTCCAGACGGTTCGACATCTCACGCAGGGCCTGAGCCCAACGTGAAGTCGAGTCAGCCATCAACAATACTTTCAATCCCATGCTGCGATAATACTCGGCAATAGTCATTGCCGTATATACGGACGCTTCACGAGCCGCCACCGGCATATTCGATGTATTGGCAATAATGATCGTTCGTTCCATCAATTTACGACCGGTATGCGGGTCTACCAAGTGAGGGAATTCGGCAAAGATCTCCACCACCTCATTGGCACGCTCACCACAAGCTGCAATAATCACGATATCGGCTTCAGCCTGTTTGGAGATCGCATGCTGCAACACCGTCTTTCCCGTACCGAACGGACCGGGAATAAATCCGGTACCACCTTCTACAATCGGATTAATGGTGTCGATTGTACGGACACCGGTTTCCAATAATTTATACGGACGCGGTTTCTCTTTATAACAGGTCACAGCCTTCTTTACCGGCCATTTCTGAATCATATTCACCTCTACGTCTTTTCCATGCTCGTCCGTAAGAACCGCAATCTTATCAACTACGGTATATTCACCTTCAGACACAACGCTTTTTACCGTATATGTTCCTTCAAAAACAAAAGGCACCATAATCTTATGCGGCTGGAAGTTTTCATCGACCTCACCCAACCAATCACCGGCTACCACTTTATCACCTACTTTAGCGATCGGTTTAAATGCCCATTTCTTATCATCATTCAAGGCATAGGTATAATCACCACGTTTCAGGAAAACACCTTCCATCTTGTCCAGGTCATTCTGCAATCCGTCATAGTTGCGTGAAAGCATACCGGGACCCAATGTCACTTCCAACATATGCCCTTCAAATTCGGCTTCATCGCCTACACGCATACCACGGGTACTTTCAAACACCTGCACATAGGCATTCTGTCCGATAACTTTGATCACCTCCGCCATTAGCTTTACGCCCCCGACGGAAATGTAACAAATTTCATTTTGAGAAACCGGCCCATCCACCTCTACGGTTACCAGGTTGGATACGATTCCTTTTACTATTCCTTTCGTAGCCATAACTATTTTTTATTGTTTCTTTTAAATTCTTCCAATGCACTATCACTACCCTTTTTCATGGCGCCTACCAATTCACGGAAGGTCTTTTCGCCGGTAGCTTTATCCAATGTAACCCATCGTTCAATCATTTCCACCTTGAGCATATAAGCAAACACACTTTCTATATCAAAGGTCTTAAAGAACGTGTTTTCTTCAAGCCATTCCCATTTCAGCTGGTCGATCTTTTTCTCACGCACATACAAGTCCGATTCTTCGGCTATACGCTGTAAAGCAGGGAGATATTCGACCGAATCACCCAGCCCGAAATCACGTGCATTCGATGTCCGTAAAGCCTGTGCAATATCATTCTCACCCACAATATAATCGGCTTTCTCCAGTCCATATTTCCGAGCCGTAATCGCTGCCAATAAATTGTTGATATTCAGGTTCAGTTCAAACCAGTCGGCCACAAATTTATTCTTATTCGTCATCGCATAGGCATAATACAACGACGCCAATTGATCTTCCCAAGGGATTCTTAAAGCACTCTCTTTTCCTTCTGCGGCCAGATACGCTTTAAAGAACTTCTCAAAATAGGGAGGGATATGTTCATTCTTCGGAGGGTTTTCTTCCTCTTTCAAGGCGGTAAACAGCCCCATGAACTCGTCATACGTTATACTTCCACGTGGATCCGGATCCCGATCTGGAAATCGCGCTTGTTCAATAAGATTCTTATTATCAAATTTCAGAAAGAACAAATCGATCATTTTTTTGTCTTCCGAAGTTAATATCCCATCCAATTCATCCCTGAATTCTGTAATGGTAAAAGGAAGCTTACTGTCGTCCAGCGCAATATTAGGAAGTCCTGCTATTAAGCAATAGTACTTACTCATAATATGCTCAGAATAACATTTCGATCAATTGCGGACGTAAAAATTCTTTAAAGAAAGAGATAAATTCCTCTTCACCAAAAGTGACTTTATAAGAGCCATCGGCAGGTACAATCGCAAAAGAAGCCTCTTTTCCGCTTACCTTTTCTACCTTGACACCTTTATCCAATAACCCTTTTGCATTACTTTCAAAATACTTAGTCAACTCTTCAGCCTGAGTGGTCTGAACAGTTAACGCACCGGTTTTAGCCCATTCCTGTGCCATTTCCAGCATAATTTTCTGCATAAACCCTTTATCTGCGACGGCCGCTTTGACACTTGAAGAGGTGATCTCACCGGTTATCAGATTGGTGATTTCGCTTTTTAAGGCACCAACAGACTGGGACGCAAACAATTTCAATTCCGCTTCCGTATTCTTTTTCAATTCCGCCGCCTGTTTTTCCGCTGCAGCAACTATTCGTTTCGCTTCGGCTTCGGCTTCAGCAATAATGGTTTGTTTCTGTGAATTGGCATCGGCGATGATTCGTCCGGCTTCTTCGTTTCCTTTCTCAACACCTTCACGGTAGATTTTGTCAGTCAGTTCCTGAATCTTTGTATCCATCTCGAATGTATAATTAAATGTTGTTTTTACTACTCATGGTATCCCCTTCCCCCCGCTCAAATTAGGGGAAGTACTATGTCTCTTTTCATGGCATAATTGAGAACAAACGCCCACAAAGTTATTATTTTTCACAAATTAGCATCAAAATAAATGTGAAAACACGCTAAAAAATAACATACGTCAATTAAATTTGTATTTTCAATGGTCTAAAACAAATATAATATGTTCTCAATCCAAACAGCAGATAAAAACGACCGGTTTCTTATCCATCAGTTAGCCTCACGCATATGGCCCCACACCTATGGGGCGATATTACCCCAAGAGCAATTAAACTATATGCTCGAAATGATGTATGCTCCGGAAAACATACTCCATCAGATGGTCGAATTACACCATCAATATTTCATATTCTATTCCGGCGACCAGCCGGCCGGCTACCTGTCGATCGAAACGATGGAGAATAACAGTTATATTTTTCAAAAGATCTACGCATTGCCGGAAATGCAGGGCACCGGTCTGGGACGTTATATGATTGAACAAGGCATCTCTTTCTTAAAGAAGAACCATCCGACCCCCTTTACCATTTCATTATATGTCAATCGTGAAAACAAGGCGGTCGGATTTTACAAACATATGGGATTTGAAATAATCGACACCCGGGATCATCACATTGGGAACAACTATTATATGAATGATTACATTATGGCGATGCATATCGACTAAGAGAGTAACAACGTTTACCGTTGAAACACTTTTGTCGATAAAATAATCACATCCTTCACCGGACGATCGCTCTGATTGGTCTCCACCAGCGATATTTTCTCCACAATATCAAAGCCCTCTATCACCTCTCCGAAGATCGTCACCGAACCATCCAGATGAGGTATCCCACCGATCGTTTTATAAACCTCCCTACGATCCGATGGAATGACATACGCACCCAATACATCCAACGTATCAATCACCATCAATGTCGCTTCCGCATGCAGTTCATCTTCCTTTTCTTCTTGAGCCAATCCGGGGTCTTTCTCTTTTAATTCCGCCCTGAATTTATGATACAACCAATTCTTACGGATCTCATTGATACGTATTTCTTTTTCGGACAACTCCGTATCATTCAAAATCTTTCCCTGTACAAAACAGAACTGGGTACCCGCCGATGCCCGTTCGGTGTTGACCGCATCCGCCAGCTTGGCATCAATTAACGCCCCTCGTTTATTGAAATAATGCGGAAGAATTTCTGCCGGAACCGTATATCCGCCATCCCCATGTCCATACACCGCTTCGGCCTCCTGTTTTTTACTCTCCGGATCACCGCCCTGCACCACAAACTCTTTGATGACACGATGAAAAATCACATCTTTATAAAAATCACTCTGACAAAGGCGGATAAAATTCTCTTTATGAAGCGGGGTGTCATCGTATAACAGAACAGTCACATCCCCCATGGTTGTTTTTACCGTGACATAAACAGGTTTATCCGGATCAAGCGTTTTCTCGGAACATCCGGCAATAAAAAACAGACCAATTAATACAGCGAAGCAATGGAGTTTCATATAATTTTTATTTATGGTTTAACAAAAAACAAATTTTGCCCTATTCATCGACAAAAACAAGCATCTGGCAAGAGTTGCAATCAAAAGACAAACGAAGCTTTTTATCTTTGTACAACAGAAAAAAAGGCTCTTTATATACCGATTTCCCTTTTTGATGTACCATACAATAACCTAAACTATATTTCAAACAATATTTGGTAAACATCAAAGGAACATCTTTCCGGGGTGCTAATTCATACGCAGGATCAATTTGCGACACCCCATGCCGGGTATAAAACGCTATCGCCCGGTCATTGGAGACATTGCCTAAATACGTCAACTGAGCAGTAGGAAAAACGGCCGAGGTCGACGTCTTTCTTTGCACCAATTCCCTGTTGAACCGTATTTTACGCAAGTCGACCAGTCGCTCTGCGGCCTGCCGCCGCATATCACTTAGTAAAGAGGAGGGCACAAACCAATTCTTCTGTAAGACTATTTCTACATCCTGTACCTCAAAAGGCGTATTTCCCAACCGGGTAAGTTGTTTACGGATATTTTCCGTCTGGTCATTCCGCGCCATCTCCTTTTCATGTGTCCGGGTGACCATCACATACACACCCGAGGTATCTCTGATCTCCAAGGTATAACCAAACCGGTTTTCGCTAAACGTTAAACGAACGTTAATCTTTCGTTCAGCCGTTTTCTGAGCCAATACCTTTTCAAAGGCCTGATCGAAGTTCCGGTATAAAACTGTTTTGGGTCGCAAAACAGGCATCTCTGCCGGATACACTTTATTCACATCCACGCGGTTGGCTCTGAACCCCTGCAAGACACCTTTCTGATCAAAAAACGCCAATCCATCGCCATTATTTAATGTTTTAATACCAGATACCGTAAACGAATTCCGATGAATTTCTTTGACGCGACCCACCTCCTCCCCAATCGATTTAGGGGTGTCAAACGATGTGATAGCTACGGATCTACCCGATAACAAATAATCCGTAAAACCACGATTAAAACTTTTTTCCACGACCGGTTCAAAAGAGAAAGTAGAAACCCCGACAGAAGTCCGTTCATATTCTTTCCGACGCAACAATATCGCATCCAATTTTTTACGATAAAAAGCCGTCACATTCTTCACATAAGAGACCTCTTTCAGCCGCCCCTCTATTTTAAAAGAAGAGACACCCGCATCGATCAGTTGCTCCAGATAATCAGAGCGGTTCATATCTTTAAGCGAAAGTAAATGTTTCTCCCGAAGAATCACCTCTCCCTCCGCATCGACCAACGTATACGGCAAACGACAATATTGGGCACATTCTCCACGATTCGCACTTCGTCCACTCAAAGCAGCACTCAGATAACACTGCCCACTGTAACAGACACATAATGCCCCATGCACAAACACCTCTAACGCCACAGAAACACTGTCTGCAATTCGTTTAATCTCCTTTAATGAGAGTTCGCGTGCCAAGACCACTTGAGAGAACCCGACATCAGCCAGAAATCCAACTTTTTCAGGCGTTCTGTTATCTGTCTGTGTACTGGCATGTAAAGGAATAGGCGGTAAATTCAGCTGCGTCACCCCCATATCCTGCACAATCAACGCATCTACACCAACCTCATACAACTGCCAGATCAGCCGTTCCACCTCATCCAGTTCCTCCTCTTTCAATAGGGTATTTAATGCCACATAGACGCGTACATTATATATATGAGCAAACTCACATAAGGCTCGGATATCTTCGATCGTATTGCCGGCAGCTGCTCTGGCGCTAAATTTAGGAGCACCGATATATACCGCATCGGCACCATGCCTGATCGCTTCAATACCACAAACAAGATCCTTTGCCGGAGCAAGTAGTTCTATTCGCCTCATATTTTTTCTGAACAATCAGGTTAAATCACCCAAATGTTTAATGTCTTCAATCCGGAAAGGTGTCTCCTGGTACACATAATAATTCAGCCAATTGGTAAAAAGCAAATTCGCATGCCCACGCCACCGTACAACAGGTCCCTGAGCCGGATCATCATTGCGGTAATAATTGCGTGGAATAGCGATCGGCAACCCTTTACCCAGATCACGCATATACTCATCGTTCAAGGTATAGGGCGAATATTCCGAATGACCGGTAATAAAAAATTCCCGTCCGCCACGAGCCATAGCCATATATACGCCCGACTCTTCACTCTCCGACAACATCGTCAGCTGCGGCACTTTCAACAGATCCGCCCTGCGTATTTCCGTATGCCGGCTATGTGGCACAAAAAACTCATCATCAAACCCTCTGAATATCGGCAGATAACGTTCACGCAACGTATGCCGGAACACACCAAACATTTTGGCCGGCAAATCATATTTGGGCACATCATAGAAATGATACAGTCCGGCAAAAGCGGCCCAACAGATATACAATGTAGAAGTCACATGAGTACGGGCCCAGTCGAAAATCGTAGTCAGTTCATTCCAGTACAATACCTCTTCATACGACATCTGCTCGACAGGTGCTCCTGTAATAATCATCCCATCATAATATTCCTCCGCCATATCCTCAAAATTCTTATAAAATTCCTGCATATGTTCAACGGGCGTATTCTTGGAAGTATGTCCTTTGATCTTCATGAAATCAAGTTCGATCTGCAAAGGCGTATTACTCAACAAACGAATCAGATCGGTTTCCGTTGTTATTTTTAAAGGCATCAGGTTCAATACAACGACTTTGAGTGGACGAATATCCTGTGTAGAAGCGCGCAACGCATCCATCACAAAGATGTGTTCCTTCTTCAACAGGTCGATAGCCGGAAGGTTTTTCTTTAAATTTAAAGGCATGATGTGTAATGAATTATTTTCCACAAAGGTAACTAATTCATTAAAAACGGACAATGAATCATTGACAATTAAAAGTGCAGGCTAAATGAAAACATGAAATAAATGAGAACTATTTAAACATTTTTACCAGTCTGTTGTTATAATAGTATAGTAGAGTTTTTCATGGTATTAGAATTAGGTTTAATTAGGTTTTCCGTCTCGTTCGTGAGAATAGGGCGGTTTTTTTTATGGCCTATATTTTGAATGGGTCAGAATAGTCTGCATATCCTGATTATTCATCAAATCACTCAAACTCACTTTTGTTTCAGCCATATACGCTTTCACAATCTGCCAACCCATCCACGGACCGATATTTCCCGGAGCCCCGTCAGCCAAAAAAGTCGACGGCGCATCATCCAGATACCTATTCGTCACGAGATAATCCGGGGTATACAGATGTTTGCGTTCAATGATGGCTTTCCATATATTTTTCTCATTACTCCTACACCAAGTCTCCTCCTCTTCGGTATACCCCATCAAATGAGCCGGTGTCAGTTCGGGCAACACCTGTGCGAGGATATATTTGATTTTACCTTCATAAATCATCCGGTCGATAAGTACATTTTCTTTTCCGAGGAAAGGAAACTCAGCCATCAGCCATCCGGTCAGATAATCCTGCACCACATACGACCGTTGCATTTTACGCAGTTGATAATCGTAGAAAAACTCCTGATACAACGAATAGTCTGTCCCCAGATACTTATCAATAGAGAGTGATAATAATTGCTCACCGACCAGCACATTCTGATTAAACCCTGAAACATGCATATACACAACAGGTATTTGCATCGCCGGAAAATGATCTTTTAAATAAGCAAACCCATTACCCAGTTGCTGCTCTATCTCTGTCACATCGGCATACATTGCGACAGCATCCCGGTAGAGCGCTTTTAAAGTCGGTTCGGAATAGTAATTAAACAGTTTAGTGAAAAAACCAGGAGTATCGAGCGTCTTCATATTCAACACCCCTTTCCCCAAGACCTCCAACACCGCCGGATATTCGGCCTGTAACTGGTCTTTCCGGGTCGTATCACCCGAATCGATCAACCGAAACAGAGCGATATCAAACCGATTAATGCCAACAGGTTCTGCCGTAACATACCTGTTTACCTGCTGGCCATTGCAACTGACAACAAAAAGAGTCAAGAATAGAATAAAAAAAGTACTGCGATTCATCTGAACGTCGATCTAACTGTTACGTTACTATGAACGCGCAAAAAGAACGTATATTGTATCGATGCGCTACAAGGAGATAAAATCTGATTCCTGAAATTGTGTAACTTCCGTATCCCAACGTGCTGTAACAAAGGCCATATGATCGGGATGAGCCGTATAGGCATCCATCGCCGACTGATCACGGAAACGCATCAGAAATCCGTACTGCATATCACTTTTCGGACTACATTGACGGTAAGCCTGAAAATCTTCTACTCCGGGAACGGCTGTTAATATACGTTTGGCATCAGCTATAAATAGATTGGCTTCCGCACTTGCTAACGGATGTTTCAGGCTAAAAGTAACGGTGTGCAACACCTCTCCCGGTTGCAATGCTGTTGTGCCGCCACAGCTGGATAACAGGGTAGTCAGTGAGGATCCGGCGACTACCACACCCGAACCTACAATAAATTGTCGTCTCTTCATAATCAATTGATTCTATATCTGTTTTATAACTGAAATTATGCAAAAAAACACGTATTGATCGAACAAACAACCATTACCTCTTGATCAGTACCGTTATCTTCAGGCTCAAATCAAAAAAGACCATCTTGGCATTGACATTCTGTCCGATATGCTGCTCGGCTCTGGCCAGTTCGTCCATCAGATCAATGACATTGCGTTCGTTGACGAAAGGGGCAAACTTCGTCGCAAAACCGATCTCCTCCCGGTTCATATAATTCAGGTCGGACGACTGGAAACGATACATAAAATTCTCCCGGATCAGATGCTGGCAATACGACAGGAAATGTTTCTGCCGTTCCCTGCCGATTCCGGCCAACAGATCGGCCATCGCTTTCATCGCTTTCACATTCCGCGCCCACGAATTGCGCATCATACCGATAAACTGTTCCAGAAAAAAAGCGTTCTCCTCATTCAGACTGATCACCTCCAAGGCTTTCAGATAACTCCCACCGGAGAGATGAGCCACCTGAGCTGCATCTTCCGCAGCCAGACCATCTCGCCGCATCACCTCCACAATAGCAGCTGTTTCAATCGGACGTACCGGGATACGTTGTGCCCGTGACTGAATCGTTCCCAGGATCAGGTCAGGCGTTTCAGAAACCATTAAAATCACCGTATTCACCGGAGGTTCTTCAATCACCTTAAGCAATTTATTCGCACAGGTCGCATGCATCTTTTCAGGCAACCAGACCAATAATATCCGATAATCGGCCTCATAGATCTTCAGGTTTAATTTCCGGATAATCTCATCACTCTCCTTCGAATAGATAATGGCCTGTGTATTTCCTGCCTCCAGATAATCGGTCCATTGCTCGAAACTGAAATAAGGACGTTCACGTAAAAAAGAGCGCCATTCAGCCAGAAAATCATCACAGACCTCTCTCTTTTTCTCTTTGGATGTCGTTATGGGAAATACAAAATGAAGATCGGGATGAGCCAACTCGTCATATTTCAAACAAGAGGGACAGGCTCCACAGGCGTCCGTGGCCGACCGGTTTTTACAATTCAGGTATCGCGCATAAGCCAACGCCAACGGAAACGCACCGGCGCCCCCGTTTTCCGTAAACAGCTGTGCGTGCGGCACCACACCCGTCTGTGCCGACCGAATTAACCGCTCCTTGACCTCTGTCTGTCCGACAATATCTTTGAAATACATTGCTCTATTTGTTGATATCGACAAAGGTACAATTAATTTAAGGAAACAGAAAAAGAGTAAATCTTATTATACGCCTCTTTAGTTATATAAACAGATAGTATTAAGGCTCCTCGCCTGGTCAGGCGAGGGGGACCGCTGCTCTGCAGTGGTGGAGTGGTTGCTGTAAGTAGAGTGGTTACTTTATTCCTCCTTCTCTCGCATCCATCTTTTTCTATATTCACTGATATCATCTAATATCCATTTCGGATGTTCAAACACAATCTTGTTTTCATACCTCAAAATATAAATATTCATCTTCTCTTTTATAAATATCGCTCGTTGCTCATCATATTCTTCATTTCCGACGTGTACTTGTCCATCTAATTCTATGGCCAAACGAATTTCAGGACAATAAAAGTCTATAATATATTTACCTATACTTTGTTGACGTCTAAATTTTAACCCTTCGAATTGATGGTTTTTCAATAATTTCCATAATCCTTTTTCTGCCGGAGTAGCATGTTGACGAAGATAGTGACGATAATCTTTATATATTCTCTTGTTAACCCACTTTTCAGTATTCATAGTTGATGGTTTTGTGGTTCAGTAATAGAGTAAAGGTAAGTGAAATGAATGAGAAAAACAACCACTTCACAAACAACCACTCAATTTACAACAACCACTCCACCGCTGCCCTGCAGCGGTCCCCCTCGCCTGACCAGGCGAGGAGCCTTAATACTATCTGTTTATATAACGTAAAGAGGCTTTAAAATGACCCTTACCCCTACTCTTCCTGACCGTCAGGAACTATCACCTCATTGATTACCACATTGTTTTTCAGCCTGATCCATGTTTTAAAGCCGCGTTTACCTTCGGTGAGTTCGATCACACGTCCGCCGTTACCTCCCGGTAAGCCGTTATAGACGGTATCTCCTCCCGTGAAACGTCCGTATCCCAAAATTATCCCTTTCCATCGGGTTAAATAGTCATTCACATGGTCGTGTCCTACAAAAACACCCATCACATCTTTTGCTTCCAACATGGCGGTGAACAAGCCGGTATTGAGTTCCGGTGCACACGCCTTTTCCAGGCGCGAACCGATCAGTGCGGCCGACTCGGTACCAGCAGCCTGATTATACTCAGGCAAGGGGATATGGAAAAAGGCGAGAGCAGGCAGTGGAATACCTCCATTTTCTTCGGTGAAAACACGACTTTTTGTTGCATACCAGTTCACCTGATCCCGTTTAATCCAGTCGTAGCCCTCGACCTCTTTGAGCGATGAATACGAATGGCTATCCAGACAATAAACGAGTGCCGCCGTTTGCTCTCCGTCTACACTTTTCACCGGCAGGATATAATTAGAGACTCCACTCAGCCCCTCGACCGTACCGGTCAGATTCCCAGGTTGTTTACACAGGTATTGATAGATTTCCGAACGGGTCATATCATGTTCGTCGTCATGATTACCAAAAACCACCGAAAAAGGGATGCCGCGTAAAACGACTGGTTCCAACGCTTCACGCAAAGCTGTTTCAGCCGGAGCACCAAAGACCAGATCACCGGTATAAATCACCAGATCAGGCTTTTCAGCATCCAGAATCTCATTCATACACTGTTTGGCTTCATTCGATTTTTCATTACCGGGCACCCAGTGGATATCGGTAAACTGTACGATCTTAAATTTTTTATTGGAATTAAATTTTAGAATGGGTTCCTGAGCACTTAATACAGTAGCTCCTGAAAAACTCATTATCAATAAGAAAAAAAGAGAAATTAGCTTCTTCATACTCATCTGACGTTTTTAGATGATTCAAAGATCAGAATAATTCTTGTTCCTTCGTCTATTTTTGAATCTATTTTAACGTGAGTTATAAAAATGCAGATCATGTCTGGTTTTCTTCCTTTCAATTAATCGTCTACCAACTGTGTCACTATCGTCTACCAATTGGTGCACTATCGTCTACCAACTGTGTCACTATCGTCTACCAATTGGTAGACGATTAATTATCCAATAACAAAAAGGTACAGGATTATATTGAAAGAGAGAGACGATCCGATTGTTTTTTTTAGCGATCTTCGGCAATCACTTCAAGTGTGGCGGAAAAGCCGGGGTGTTCGCCGGAAGAGCGAAGAAGATCGGGAGATAGTTGGATGCGGAAGGTGTACTTTTTACCCATTTCGAAATCTTTTGTATAAGGGATGGCGATTATCCCACGGGAATTGATCAGGTTACCAGAAGTATCGAAGAGTTCTAAGTCCAGAAAAACAAACGAATCTCCCAACTCGCTTTGCGGCAAGACCATCAGTGGACCGACAGCCGCGTCGGTGATTGGTTTATAGGTATCAGCGACATCGACCGCTCCTTTTTGATAGACGGTATAATCAGCTATTCCAGACTGTCCATTCCACCACCAGGTGGTGGTTTTGGGACTTGAAGAGGTCGTTCCCGATAAAACACCTCGTCGTTTGAGTTCATAGAACTTCACTTCATGGATGCGGAAAACATATCCGCTTATTATACTCTTGGCTTCGACGGTGACCGAGGAAAGCATATGCTGAAAATTCAATGATATGGTCGATTCGGTCTGTTCAAGCGCCTCGGCTACCATAAAATCGTGTTGTATCAGGGGATCGTTCGTCACATCATAGATCAACTCCACCTGGTCGCGGAGCGGTCCATAATGGTTATAATCGATTATCGATGCATTGGCGGGAGAATAGGCGAAAAAATCGACCGTTCCGGATGCCGGCATCACGCTGGCAGGAGAATAGTACCAGTTGATCCCTCTTTTCTCGACATACTGTCCATCCATCAACGACACCCAATCGCCGGACGGTCTCGTCCATCCGGAAGAGACGCGGAAGGTAGCGATCGTACCACCGGTGGTCTCCTGCACACGCGAGGCGATAGCGTCGCACGCGAAGCTGATCTGTCGTTCCACAGGGAGATCGATATCCGTATGGTCGGAACAGGCGGTCCACAACAGCGTTGTGGTTAAAAATATGAGTATGGTATAGATGCTCCTTTTCATTTTAATCTATCAGGGTCTTTTTTTGCGACCCTTCTCTTGGTGACCGGAAAGGGACATTCAACCCCGTCCGGCCTATACATATATAATATCGTATTATCGTTTATTACAGATCAACTCCCGCTACGTCTTTCCAGTCGCTTACTTCAACCTTGAATGTAATCTCTTCACCTGCTTCAGAACCGAATTCGAGGTAGAAGTTATACTGGCGTCCGATCTCGAAAGTAAACGGTACGGTTGTATCTGTGGTACGTGCTTCGTCGATTACCTGAAAATAGACATCTTCATAGGCATCTTTCGAACCGGCGAAATAGGTACCGTTCGGATTGTTCAGGTACGCTTTGTAGCTTACCTTGATCCAGAAACCTGACCGGTCGCCATTAGATGCGATGCTTCCCATATCGGTGGTTTGCGGCAATACCATCAGTGCGTTGCTTTTGCCATGAAGCGAATGATACTTGCTCGTCTCCAAGGGGTCGACTCCCAACAAATTGATCGGAGATTCACCTAAATCGAGGCTTATCGAATCTAAATTGGCATGCTCTGTCCAATACGTAATCGGAGGCGTTAATGGAGTGACAGGACTGGGATATGGGAATGGGCTTGCGTCCGTTGGAATATTTTCCATATCGATCTTTCCGTTCATATTCACATTGACCAACGCAACATCACCGACCACATAAGTCAGGTTGGTATTGGTAGTACGTGCAAAGAATTTCACACGCGAGAGGGCATGATAGAAGTTCAATTCTACATTACCGGAAGAAGCATTCATCGGATCTGTTCGAGCCAATAGAAAATCTTCCTGTGCAACTTTATCTGAATCACTCTTTTTGGGATTAGGCACAGTATACTCGATTTTGTCACCTTTGTAATAATAGAGCCCTTGCGATACGTTTTTAGACGATGCCGGACTGTAGGCAAAGAACGATACACCTCCTCCGATAATATCGTCTGCTGGCCAGTAACGCTTCGGTGAGTAATCCCATGCGGTTCCAATGGCAGCTTCGCGGCGCGTGATATCAAATGCGTTGAAGAGGTATTCGTCGGCTGCTGCATCGCTGATGCCACCGATAGCGTTAGTCCGATCCCACCAGCCGGTGACTGTAAAGCCAAGGATATTATCACCATTAGTTATTGTAGCACGCGTAGCGTTGCCTTTATCGATAAATGAACGGAAACCGATCTCTTTGTTATTCTTATTGTCTATCTGTGTATTGTCGAACTCCAGATCGCTGGAGCAGGAACCCAGTGCAATGGCTATAGTTACAGCCGCTAATTTATATATTATCTTTTGCATATTATAAAATCTTATTTTGTTGTTATTGTTTAAACGATTAACCTCTACCCTGTATTCCTCCACCTGTGACATTTGTATATGTAGTTCCTCCTACATGTAACGTCCCTATCTTAAAGCTTGGAGAGCCATAATGACTATGCTCTGTCCACAAAAGATGTCTCATATTGGCTGTATCATACGTAAAGCCACTCCATACATAAAAATTATTTATTGTCAATCTGCCGTCAAAACCATTGTCGTCCTTGGTAAAAAAATACACCCCTTGTCCCGGGTTATCCAAAGCTGCTGTTTGGGTAGAGATATCCAATGTGTTGATAGTTGGGTTCTTCTCATTAGTTGCTTCAATTCTCAATTTTGTAAGCGTCATTGTCGCCGGTATCTTTATATCCAAACCATTTGCCTTCGTAACGATGGTGAAGTCTGTCACATTTTTAAATAGATATAAACCTAAAGTATCTTGTTGTGTTGACATCTCCATTTTTAGCTTAGTAAGCGCTTCGATCTGTTTCAGGGGTACTCCTTCTGTCTCGTAGTTGGAGTTTGTCGCCTTGGCAAGACTTTCGCTAATCAATCCGTCAAACCAACAATTAATCTTCGGCAGTTCTATTGCAGGCAGATCTGGATCTTCCACCCAATCACCTACAGCTACTTCAAATGCTATCGGATCACCCGCTTCGGCACCGAAGGTGAGGGTGAAGTTGTATTGACGACCGATTTCAAAAACATGCGAACCGTTATTCGCCAATGCATCGGCTACTTTAAAATAAACATGTTTAGAAGTCGTTGCAGAGCCGGCATAATAAGTACCCGGATCGTTGGCATCAATAAATGCTTTATAGGACACTTTTACCAGGAATCCTCCTGCATCTACATCATTCGGATCTCCGAGTTCCGTCTCCTGAGGCATCACCATCAGGGCGTTGGTCGGTCCTAAAATTGAATGGAAATTAGACGCATCCTCTTTCACATAGACCGAAGAGTTACCCAGATCGAGTGCTATCGAATCGACTGCTCCTACGGGAGTCCAACCGACAACCGGATCCGATGTATCAGTATACGTAAAACTTCCTGTAGTCGGGATCTCTATTAAATCGATCGTTCCTGATTTATTGATATTGACAAGTCTCACGCTGTCGATCAGGTAAGTAAGTCCAGACGGCTCTTTTCTGGCAGAGAAGGTTGCCCGCGAAAGAACGTGAGCGAAATTAAAGGTGACAGGGCTTTTTGTCAATACCCCTGTTCTGGCCAACAGGAAGTCTTCCTGTGATTCGTTGTTAGACGGATCAGGAACAGTGTACTCGATCGCATCGCCTATATAGTTATAAAGTCCTTTATTATTCGCCACATTTTTAGACGAAGCCGGGCTATAGGCAAAGAAATGAACACCGGAACCTTTTGAAGGCCAATAAAGCTTCGGATCGTAATCCCACTCACCCATAGCTACCGCTTCGCGGCGGGTGATATCGAATGCATTAAAGAGGTATCCTCCGTCAGCAGAGTTTGCTATATTGCCTGTACCATTTGTTGTTTTATCCCACCATCCGGTAACGGTAAAACCAAGGATGTTGGATTCAGTCGTGATTGTTGCACGTGTATTGCTTCCTTTATCGATAAAGGAGCGGAAATTGATCTCGTTATTCGTTGCCGGAGTTTCAAGTTTGTTGATTTCTTGATCCTCAGAACAGGAGACCAGTGCCAAGGTGGCTGTTACCACCATTAAAAACATTTTCTTCATACTAACCATAATTTAAAACTTTCTTTTTGTTATTTTATTTATCGCTTTTATTCTCTATACGTTTCTTATTTCAATTCTACGATCACCTCGTCGCCCCATTCACCAACACCGATCTCAAAACCGCTTCCCGAACCACCTTCGCCCGGATTGCCCGGATCGATTTCCGGTATGCCACCGCCACTCTCGTCGCTGTTGGGATCGTTCTCGATCAGGATATCGTAGCCGTCGCGTGCCAGTTTGGCCGGTCGGTCGGTCATCGACTCCTGTATCTGCCCGGAAACATTCCATGAGGCGTTGTAATAGGCGCTCGACTTGGAGTAGACCTCCATCGTAAACCAGTTCTCGTAAGGCGCCCGGGGTGCGAAGGTATAAAACTCGCCTTCCAGGTAGCCGTATCCCTTCTTTTCGTCGTATCCCACTTTCACATTGCTGAACAACATGGTCGAACGGGTGTCAGTCGAATTGTTGGTGTGGAAAATATAGACCGCTGCCATGCCCGATGCGGCGCCGCGTGCATCTTTTACATATTCCGATCCGATGATTTTATTCACCCGGTAGGTAAACTGACGCAGGATGTTTTTCGGATAGAAGTTGAGCACCAACTCTTTTTCATTATTTGTAAAATAGGTTGAGAAGTTTTCCTCCCAGGCATGCACATAAAATTCGCTGCCGACAGGGGAGTTGACTGTTTTCTCGTTGATCACCGGGGCTGCATATTTATTATATGTGGCCCGTGTTGCTCCGGAGAAATAAGCTTCGAAAGCGTCCATCTCCGTTTCGTTGCGGAAATAGATATTCGATGCGTTGTAGTCGTAACAGAATGGTCTGTAGTCGACTCCTTCATCAAGATTGATGTATTTCTCTCCGCTGGTGGTTACATTATCACGTCCATAGTCGCCCACGCCTGGGGTCTGCGAGAAGAGGTTGATACGCATGGTACGCGCCTGTGTATTCGGTTCGTCCCAGTTGATCACCACTTTGATCGATTTATCGCCAACATTTCCTCCACAGAGATCTTCGCCAAGGTCTTTGTGTTGACAGGAGAGAGCCACCCAGGCCAGCAACAGCGTTAAAAGTAAATTCCTTTTCATCGTTGTGCCCCCTTTCTCTCTTTTTTGTTGTTCACACCGCTACCGATCTGCCAGACAAGTGAAACACCAATTTTAGTCGGACCGAAATAGGTCCGGTTATGGGTGCTTAACAATGGGAAAACACCCTCTTCACAATTGCTGACTTTATATTTTTTATATTTTCCACCGAGGTATCCACCACCAATACTGAACTCGAGGTTGAATCGACGTCCGATAGGCATCGCATATCCAAAGGTTAGTCCACCGGAATAACTCAAGAGGCTCTGCTGGCCAATATCGCTGTTTTTATCGGCAAACAACCGGATGTCGTAATCCCCACCGAATCCGTAAAGTCCCACAAACCAGCCGTTCAACGGATTTCCTGTACGGTTTCCAAACCAGCGGCGCACTTCGGCTCCACCCATCTGAATACGGTGATAGTTGTATTTATCGGCTCCGGTATCCCACCACGACCAGTTGCCTTCGACAAGCGCCGACCATGCGTAACCGCGTCCGAACGGTATTTCGACAGAGAGGTTGGGCAACAGGGCTGCGTCGTAAAGCATATTGGTTTTAACAGCCATAAAGAAAGGCTTTTTCTCTACCTCGCGGAAGACAACGACTTCCTGTGGTACGTAGACGATCGACTCGAGGTAGACCGTATCCGAATAGATTTTATATACAGTATCCACAGGTACACTCACATTGGTGTCATTCTGCACCTCGAAAGGACGAGGTTGATTGTCTTTTTTGAAATAGATCATTCCTGAAACGCTTCCCCGCAGATAAGGCAGGATATGTGTCATCAGATATTGATAAGGACGTCCTCCTCTGAGTGCCTGCATCTGTCTTTTTTGCGCTTCCCGGCTAAGTTGCTCATCATATAAGATATATAATAGTTCGTTCCGGTAAGGTACATTCCAGTCGTTCTCGACCATGGTAGTCAATCCATCCCAGTCCTCTCCGGCAGAGAGTGCGTAGACTTGATCGGCTTGAAGTTGCGGATAGTTCAACAGGATATGATTTTTAAGTGCCAAGGCACGCAGTTCAGATAAACGGCTGTTGTTCAACTCGTCTCCTTCCGGCGAGGCGCTTCCTGTAACGCTGATGAAGTCGACATCTTCTATCGGATTTTCAGTGAGAATCCGGTCGATCACCCGAAGTGCATAAGCGTTGTCCATATAATCGCGTTCAATGAAAGTCCGGTTGACCCGGAAATGGATACGAACATTCTGCGTAATGGCGCTATCAGCAGGTGTATTTATTGTCGCTTTTAAAGGAAATATGATCAGCGTGCTACAATATATAAATACAATTAATTTTATCGCTTTTAAGAACATTCAATAATCAGTTATTACTCATGCGAAATACTTTGAAAAACAATACAAAATTAGGAAAGCCTGTCGATATATACAAATATCATAAGCCTGTGAGACTCAAAGTTACGCAATTAGGTTTATTAAGTTTGGCAATTTACATTTTTTGCCCGTTTTTCCTATAAAACAGTATTTTTCTGCATTTTGTTGTGAACAGATAAAAAAATATTTTCGTCAACACACCTACTTTCTGCTTCCAGAGCGGATTTTACCTTATTCGATTTTTTTCAAAAAAAGTTTAAAAACAGAACAAAGGGCTAAGCACTAAGCGTCTACAAACCGTTAAGCACCCAATAATGTTATTTTTTCTTAAAAATTCCGTTTTTTGAGGAAAATCAAGACAGAAACAGCTAAAAAAAGAGGAAAAAAGAGAGAAATGAGTACCGACACGCACTCATTTATTGAAAAATAGTATATTTGACGCCATAACTTCTAAACTGAAAAATGATGACTCTACTTATTGTTCTGGGTATTATAGTGGTACTGGCTATTCTGGTTGCTTCGATGTACAACACGTTGGTCAAACTGAGAAATAACCGCGAAAATGCATTTGCCGATATCGATGTACAGTTGAAACAGCGTCACGATCTGATTCCTCAACTGGTGGATACGGTCAAAGGATATGCTTCGCATGAAAAGGAGACGTTGGATCGGGTGATCAGTGCCAGAAACGGTGCGATGAATGCACGAACCATCGATGAAAAGATCGTCGCAGAAAATCAACTCTCCTCTGCCCTATCGGGTATGCGTATTACGCTGGAGGCTTACCCCGACCTGAAAGCCAACCAGAACTTCCTGCAGTTACAGGAAGAGGTGTCGGACGTTGAGAATAAACTGGCTTCGGTCAGACGTTATTTCAATTCGGCAACGCGCGAATACAACAACGCCGTACAAACGTTCCCATCGGTACTGATTGCCGGTATGTTCGGATTTCATAAAGAGATGATGTTCGACCTGGGCGAACAACGGACTACTTTGGAAGAGGCGCCGAAAATCAGTTTCTAAATTCCTCCTATGCAATATGTAGGCATACAAACCCAAAAGAGCAGGAATAATATACGTTCATTGCTCCTGCTCTTTTTGTTTCCCTGCCTGGTGGTCGGGATGGTCTTTCTGTTTTGTTATATACTGGTTCAACTGACAGCCAACACTCAACAGATCGATCTGTGGCAAACGACACTCGATATGTTTGTCGAGATCGCTCCTTATGCGATCGGCGGCGTACTGATCTGGTTTATTATCGCCTATTTGACCAATACCCGCATTATCAATTCGGCTACAGGCGCCCGTCCTTTGGAACGCAAGGCAAATAAACGGGTGTACAACCTGGTGGAGAACCTCTGTATGGCTCAGGGAATGGATATGCCGAAAATCAATATTATCGAAGATCATTCACTCAATGCCTTTGCCAG
The DNA here is from genome assembly GCF_029893105.1 of Parabacteroides sp. PF5-9. GTDB lineage: Bacteria > Bacteroidota > Bacteroidia > Bacteroidales > Tannerellaceae > JARXWG01. The sequence continues at coordinate 58,132 of NZ_JARXWG010000012.1, forward strand.
CGGGATCAATAAACAGAGTTATACCGTGACGGTCTCCAGGGGATTGATCGATAAACTGAACGATGAAGAACTCGAGGCGGTAATTGCCCATGAGTTGTCACATATCCGCAATAACGACGTGCGTTTATTGATTATCTCAATTGTTTTTGTCGGGATATTCTCAATGATTGCACAAGTTGCACTTCGCACAGTCTACTACTCTTCAAGATCGCGCAATAGCCGTAGCGAGAAAGGCAATGGTACGATCGTTATTATACTGGCAGCTTTGATTGTGGCCGCTATCGGTTATTTCTTCTCGATCCTGATGCGGTTTGCCATATCCCGCAAACGTGAATACCTGGCAGATGCAGGAGCCGCAGAAATGACGAAAAACCCATTGGCTCTGGCCAGTGCCCTGCGAAAAATATCCAATGATCCCGATATTGAAGCGGTCACCCGGGAGGATGTGGCTCAGCTTTTTATCGAACATCCCGGTAAACAATCCAAAAGTGCACTCAGCGGATTAAGCGGACTATTTGCCACCCACCCTCCTATCAAAGAGCGAATCAGGGTATTGGAACAATTTTAACCCTCTTTCTCTTCATTCAGCAACAAATTGCCTTGATCGTTAGTTATACTATCAAAGACTTAACTAAAATAAAGAAAAAATGAAAACGTATTTAAAAGATGCGATCATCAATCGCAGAACCAATTACAAACTAAGTCCTCAATCACCAATCTCGGACGATGAGATACAAGAGATCATCCGTTTTGCCGTAAAACATATCCCTTCGGCTTTCAATTCCCAGTCGACCCGCATCGTACTCCTGTTAGGAGAACAGCATCGGAAATTGTGGGAACTGACCAAAAGCGTATTAAAAGGGAATAAAACGGATGAACAGTTTGCATCGACAAAAAACAAAATCGACAATGCGTTTGCTTCGGGATACGGTACTGTCTTGTTCTATGAAGACGGACAAGTTATCGAAGCGTTACAGGAAGCATTTCCAACCTATAAAGAGAAGTTTCCGGAATGGTCGCACCATACGTCAGCTATGCATCAATTTGCTCTATGGACGATATTGACGGATGTTGGTTTTGGAGCCTCGTTGCAGCATTACAATCCATTGATCGACGCATCCGTTGCCCAGACATGGTCGATCGAGCCACACTGGAGACTGGTTGCACAAATGCCGTTTGGCCTACCTACACAGCACCCCGGTGAAAAAGAATTCAAACCGGTGGATGAACGGATCAGGGTTTTTAAATAAATATTGTGTTTTTTCAGGCAAACATATAATTCAAAATAAATAAAGCGGCCAAAATGTACATCGTCAATGAAACCTCCTTGTATTTACCGCTTAACAATTTGATTAAGACATAACACAATAGTCCGAAAATCATTCCGTCAGCAATGGAATAGGTCAATACCATCATGAGAATCGTCACAAAGGCGGGAAGCGCTTCTGATATATCTTCCATATCGATCTGATGAATGGCATCCATCATCAACACGCCCACCAAAACCAACGCTCCTGTTGTTGCTGCACCCGGGATCAATAAAAAGATCGGAGCAAAGAATAAGGCGATAAGAAACAATACACCTGTAACGAAGGAGGTTAATCCTGAACGGCCTCCTTCGGCAATCCCTGAAGCACTTTCCACATAAGTGGTAATCGTAGAACTTCCCAACATCGCACCGACAGTCGTACCGATTGCATCCGACATCATCGCCTCTTTTACCCGGGGGATGTTTCCTTTTTCATCCATGATACCGGTTTTGGAAGCCAGTCCGACCAACGTACCTACCGTATCGAAAATATTCATAAATAAAAGCGTAAAAATAATGACCGCCATATCGAGGGTGAAAAACTCGGAGAAATCGAACTGACAGAAGGTCGGAGCCAACGAATGTGGCATGGAGACCGGCAGAAAATCGTTGGAAATTTCTGTTACACCCAAAGGTATACCAATCAATGTGCAGAGCAAGATGCTGTAGAAAAGAGCCCCTTTTACCTTTTTAACCATTAAAACACCACTCAGCAAAATACCCACCATAGCCAGTACGGAGGCTGAGGTAAACTCACCCAATTTGACAAATGTTGCCGGACTGGCCTCGATTATGCCGGCATTCTTTAAACCGATAAAAGCGATAAACATACCAATCCCTGCCGAAATAGCGTAACGGAGGTTCATTGGTATACTGTTTAATATAATCTCCCGGATATTCAGAAAAGTAATTAAGATAAATATAACCCCTTCAACAAACATCGCCGTAAGGGCTGTCTGCCACGAATAACCCATCCCTTCAACCAGTGTAAATGCAAAAAAAGCATTCAATGCCATGCTGGGCGCCTGGGCAAAAGGAAGTTTGGCCATAAACGCCAATAACAAGGTAGCTATGGCAGAGGCCAAAGCTGTCGCCGTAAAAACAGCCGCTTTATCCATACCGGTTGTTCCCAGGATCGAAGGATTTACGGCGAGGATATAACTCATAGTCAGAAAAGTAGTAAGTCCGGCAATCACCTCTGTTCGGACAGTCATATGTTGTTTGTCAAAACCGAATAAACGTTGTAACATGGGATATCGTTTTATTGTATTTGTTATTTTGATTAATAAATGGCTTTAGCTACTTTGCTGACACTGTCTGAGGCCAGGAAAGTATAAAAATGGAGACTCGGCACCCCCTTTGCGATTAATTCACGACATTGTTGTATACACCATTCTACGCCTACGATTTTGGCTTCCTCATCGTTTTTGCATTTTCGCAACTCTGCGGCAAACGGTTCCGGAATGTCGGAACGGAATATTTTAGGTAATATGGTCAATTGATTCTTCAAAACGACAGGTTTGATACCCGGGATAATCGGTACGGTAATTCCTTCTGCCCGGCAATAGTCGACAAAGGCAAAATATTTTTCGTTATCGAAAAACATCTGTGTAACTAAATAATCGGCTCCATTTTTTACTTTCTCTTTCAGGTAAAAAATATCAGACGCCAGATTAGGTGCTTCTTCATGCTTTTCGGGATAACAGGCCATGCCATAGGAAAAAGGTGTTTCATTGGCTTCGAATGTGGAACCATCCATAGCTGTTCCCTGATTGAAGGCATTAACCTGCTGTTGCAGATCTGTTGCATAGTTGTGATACTGGGAGGGATCAAGCGATGGATCGAGGGTTTTGACATCGCCACGCAACAACAGGAGGTCGTATACGCCTAGGAAATTCAAATCAATCAGTGCATATTCCGTCTCTTCTTTGGTAAATCCTTTACAGATAATATGAGGAACAGCCGGAATATTATACTTGTTTTGTATGGCTGATGCGATCGCAACCGAACCGGGACGTTTGCGAATGTTGACCTTCTGAAAACTCCCGTCGGGTAATGTTTTGTAAATATATTCACTGTGGTGAGATGTTATATTGATGTATTTAGGATCAAACTCCCATAATTTATCGATTACATCATACACTTTCTGAATGCTATTCCCTTTCATCGGAGGTAAAATCTCGAAAGAAAAGGCTGTTTGTGAACTATGGTTGATCAGGTCGATCACTTTGTTTCTTTTCATATACAATTTCCTACATTTTCGTGACAAAAGTAACAATTATACTGCAAAATAGCTTACATTTGCGTCCACAATCTAATTAACTACGGATATGGAAAATATGAATTGGTCTGATCTGTCATTTGGTTACATGAAGACAGATTATAATGTTCGATGTTATTATCGCAACGGGAAATGGGGAGAATTAGAAGTATCCTCTTCGGAAATTATTAATATTCATATGGCAGCTACTTGTCTGCATTATGGGCAGGAAGCGTTTGAAGGACTTAAAGCGTTCAAAGGGAAAGACGGAAAAGTGCGTATCTTCCGTATGAAAGAGAACGGAAAACGTATGCAAGCATCCAGCCGTGGCATCAAAATGGCCGAACTACCTGTCGAGACGTTTGAAGAAGCGGTATTGAAAGTAGTCAGGCTCAACGAACGGTTTGTTCCTCCTTACGGAAGCGGTGCCTCTTTGTATATCCGTCCTTTACTGATCGGACTAGGTGCGCAGGTGGGTGTAAAACCTGCTGATGAGTATATGTTCCTGGTTTTTGTAACGCCTGTCGGTCCGTATTTCAAAACAGGCTTTCTCCCTTCTAAAGTATGTATGATGCGGGGATATGACCGTGCGGCTCCACTGGGTACAGGAACGATTAAAGTAGGTGGAAACTATGCGGCCAGTCTGGCAGCCGGCGAACTGGCTAAAGAGAAAGGATACGCTGCTGTGCTTTATCTGGATCCGAAAGAGAAAAAATACTTGGACGAATGTGGTCCGGCGAACTTCTTTGCAATCAAAGGGAACAATTATATCACACCGAAATCGGAATCGATTTTACCGTCTATTACGAATAAGAGCCTAATGCAGCTGGCTGAAGATATGGGAATGACCGTTGAACGTCGCCCTGTACCGATTGAAGAATTGGCCACCTTTGAAGAAGCGGCCGAATGTGGAACTGCTGCTGTTATCACTCCGCTGTCTCAGGTCGACGATCTGGACGAAGGTAAATCATACGTATTTACAACAACGAACAAACCGGGTCCGGTTTGTACCAAGCTATACCAAAAGCTAACCGGCATACAATGTGGAGACGAACCTGATCCGTATGGATGGGTGACTATTCTTTAAAAAAGTTTAAAATGAACAGTTGATAAACGGGACAAATTCATCAAATTATCAAGTCCAGATTATCAATTGTTCATTATTTTGCTATCTCGGTATTGCAAAATAAGGAATATTTTCTATCTTTGTGAGCCAATTAAAACGGTTGAACAAGTGGAATCTTTCTTCAAGACACATAAATACTTGGTTGATCATCTCTACTCTCCGGTACGGAGAGGTCTTATGGATGAAATAAACTGGAATGATCGATTGATCGGTATTAAGGGTTCCCGTGGTGTTGGCAAAACAACTTTTCTGTTAAATATCGCTCGTGAGCATTTCGGTGCCGATAATAAAGAATGTCTATACATCAATTTAAATCATTTCTATTTTACCGAACGCACCCTTATTGACTTTGCTTTCGAGTTCAGAGCCAAAGGGGGTAAAGTATTGCTTATTGACCAAGTGTTTAAATACCCCAACTGGTCGAAAGAGTTGCGGTATTGCTACGATCATTTTAAAGATTTAAAGATTGTCTTTTCGGGGTCATCGGTGATGAGACTGAAAGAGGAGAATCCGGACTTATCCGGTAAAGTGTCCTCCTACCACTTGCGTGGTTTTTCGTTCAGGGAATACCTGAATCTAATGTCCGGGAATGAGTTTCCAGCCTACACATTTGAGGAGATCATGCAACGTCATCAGGAAATTGCCCAACGGATCTGCTCGGTGGTCAGACCCATGGCCTATTTTCAGGATTATCTGCACCACGGTTTCTACCCTTTCTTTCTTGAGAAACGCAATTTTTCGGAAAATTTACTGAAGACAATGAATATGATGCTCGAAGTAGATGTTTTATATATCAAACAAATCGAGCAAAGTTATCTTCCTAAACTTCGCAAACTGCTTTATTTACTGGCAATCAGTGCTCCATGCACTCCCAATATCAGCCAGTTAAGTAAAGAAATAGAAACATCACGGGCAACTGTAATGAATTATATCAAGTATCTGACAGACGCCCGATTGATGAGTATGTTATATCCGGTAGGAGAAGAATTCCCAAAAAAACCGGCTAAAGTCTATCTGTACAACTCTAATCTGATGTATCCTATTCGTCCGGAAGAAGTGAATGTACAAGCTGTGCGTGAATCTTTCTTTTTTAATCAGTTAATCAAAGACAATCAACTGAATGAAGGAAACAAAAACATACAGTTTCTGGTAAACGAAAAATACAATTTCAGGATTGAGGAAAATATACGTATCAAAAACAACCCTGATTGGTATTACGCTGTAGATAAAATAGAAATCGGAGAAACAAATATAGTCCCGTTGTGGTTATTTGGATTCTTATATTAGGCAAAAGATTTTCAATGAGATAAGGATTGCTATATACGCTTTTGCTCCTCTCACTGTGAATCACTAATCACTTAAAAAAACAATATTATTAATACTAATAGTTACAAGGTATGACAAAAAAGAAGAAATTTTTAACCTGTGATGGAAATCAAGCTGCTGCACACATTTCGTATATGTTTAGCGAAGTAGCTGCGATCTATCCTATCACCCCTTCGTCTACAATGGCAGAATATGTGGATGAATGGGCGGCCGCCGGACGTAAAAACATTTTCGGTGAAACGGTATTGGTACAGGAGATGCAATCGGAAGGTGGAGCAGCAGGTGCTTTACACGGTTCTTTGCAGGCTGGTGCTTTGACAACTACGTATACGGCATCTCAGGGCTTGTTGCTGATGATTCCTAACATGTATAAAATTGCCGGAGAATTACTTCCTTGCGTATTTCATGTATCGGCTCGAACGCTGGCATCTCATGCCTTGTCTATTTTTGGAGATCATCAGGATGTGATGGCTTGTCGTCAGACCGGCTTTGCGATGTTGGCAGAAGGTTCGGTTCAGGAAGTGATGGACTTATCGGCCGTTGCTCATCTGGCTACCCTGAAATCACGTGTTCCTTTCCTGAACTTCTTCGATGGATTCCGTACATCTCATGAGATTCAGAAAATTGAATCATTGGAAAATGAGGATCTGGCTCACTTGATTGATCAAAAAGCATTGGCAGAATTCCGTTCCCGTGCACTGACTCCAGAAAATCCGGTGGCTCGTGGAATGGCTGAAAATCCGGATGCTTTCTTCCAACACCGTGAATCAAGTAATACCTACTACGAAGCAGTTCCTGCTATCGTTGAAGAATATATGAACGAATTGTCGGCCATTACCGGACGTAAATACGGATTGTTTGATTATTACGGAGCCGAAGATGCCGACCGCGTAATTATCGCCATGGGTTCTGTTACGGAAGCGATCCGTGAAGCGATTGATTATCTGACTGCTAAAGGCGAAAAAGTCGGCTTAGTCGCTGTTCATTTATATCGTCCGTTTTCTGCGAAACATTTCCTGGCTGCAGTTCCAAAAACAGCTAAACGTATCGCCGTACTCGACCGTACCAAAGAGCCGGGAGCCACAGGAGAGCCATTGTATCTGGATGTGAAAGACTGCTTCTACGGACAGGTAAATGCTCCGGAGGTTGTTGGAGGCCGTTATGGTTTATCTTCCAAAGATACGACTCCTGCTCAAATTCTTTCCGTCTACGAGAACCTGTCGATGAACATGCCGAAAAATCAGTTCACCATCGGTATTGTAGATGATATCACATTCACTTCTCTTCCGCAGAAAGAAGAGATTGCCATGGGTGGCGAAGGGATGTATGAAGCAAAATTCTATGGACTGGGAGCTGATGGTACTGTCGGAGCAAACAAAAACTCGATTAAAATCATTGGTGACAACACCGATAAATATAGCCAGGCTTACTTCTCTTACGACTCTAAAAAGTCCGGAGGTTTTACCTGTTCACACCTTCGTTTCGGTGACGAGCCAATCCGCTCGACCTACCTGGTGAATACACCGAACTTTGTGGCGTGTCATGTGCAGGCTTATCTGCGTATGTATGATGTCACTAAAGGATTACGTGAAAACGGTACATTCTTGTTGAACACGGTATGGGATGGTGAAGAGTTGGCAAAACATCTACCCAACAAAGTCAAACGTTATTTTGCACAAAAGAATATTTCCGTATACTATATGAATGCGACACAGATCGCACTGGAGATTGGTTTGGGTAACCGCACCAACACCATCCTGCAATCCGCATTCTTCCGCATTACAGAGGTAATCCCTGTTGACCTGGCGATCGAACAGATGAAAAAGTTCATCGTTAAATCTTACGGTAAAAAAGGGGAAAACATCGTCAACATGAATTATGCAGCTGTTGATCGTGGAGGTGAATACAAACAACTGACGATCGATCCAGCTTGGGCGAAGCTATCGGATGATCAGGCGGAAGCCAACAACGACCCGGCCTTTATTAACGAAATTGTTCGTCCGATCAATGCACAAGACGGCGATTTATTACCGGTTTCTGCTTTCAAAGGTATTGAAGACGGTACATGGATGCAAGGAACAGCTCAATATGAGAAACGCGGTGTTGCTGCATTTGTTCCTGTATGGAAATCTGAAAATTGTATCCAGTGTAACCAGTGTGCATATGTCTGTCCTCACGCTTCTATTCGTCCGTTTGTACTGGAAGAGGCCGAATTGGCTTATGCGCCTAAAGTTGATTATCTGGAAGTAAAAGCCCCGGCACAATTAAAAGGTATGCAATTCCGCATTCAAGTGGATGTTCTCGACTGTCTGGGTTGTGGAAACTGTGCGGACGTCTGTCCTGGATTCAAAGGTACAAAAGCACTGGAAATGGTTGCTTTGGAATCACAACTTGATGAAGTGCCGAACTGGAACTACATGGCTAAAAAGGTGAAAAGTAAACAACATCTGATTGATGTCAAGATGAATGTGAAGAATTCACAGTTTGCTACTCCATTGTTTGAATTCTCCGGTGCATGTTCCGGTTGTGGAGAAACACCTTATGTCAAATTGGTTTCTCAGTTGTTTGGCGACCGTCAGATGATTGCCAACGCGACAGGTTGTACCTCTATCTATTCGGGATCGGTTCCTTCTACTCCATATACCAAAAACGAGAAAGGACAAGGTCCGGCTTGGGCAAACTCATTGTTTGAAGACTTCTGTGAATTTGGTATGGGGATGCAACTGGCTAATGAAAAAATGCGCGAACGTCTGGTAAAACTGATGAACGAAGCGATAGCTAAAGATTGTCCTGCCGGCGGTAAAGAGTTGTTCGAAGCATGGATCGCCAACCAGAATGATGCAGAAAAAACACGTGAACTGGCCGATCAAATCAAACCATTGGTTGAAGCGAATGCGGCTAAATGCGAGATATGCCAACAAATCGCTGAACTGAGTCACTATCTGGTGAAACGTTCACAATGGATTATTGGTGGTGACGGAGCAGCTTACGATATTGGTTATGGCGGTCTCGACCATGTTATTGCATCCGGTAAAAATGTAAATATCCTGGTACTGGATACCGAAGTGTATTCAAATACAGGAGGACAGTCTTCAAAGGCTACTCCGGTAGGTGCCATTGCCAAGTTTGCAGCAGCAGGTAAACGTGTACGTAAAAAGGACCTGGGTATGATCGCTACAACCTACGGATATGTATACGTTGCCCAGATCGCTATGGGAGCTGATCAAGGCCAAACCCTAAAAGCAATCCGCGAAGCTGAGGCTTACGACGGACCATCTCTGATCATCGCTTACTCTCCATGTATCAATCATGGATTACGTCAAGGTATGGGTAAGAGCCAACAGGAAGAAAAAGATGCAGTTGCTTGCGGATACTGGCACCTGTGGAGATATAATCCATCCTTAGAAGAAGAAGGTAAAAATCCGTTTACACTGGATAGCAAAGAACCGGATTGGAGCAAGTTCCAGGACTTCTTGAAAGGCGAAGTACGTTTTGCCTCTGTGGCCAAACAATTCCCAAATGAAGCGGCGGAACTATTCCAAGCAGCGGAAGACAATGCCAAATGGCGTTACAACAGCTACAAACGTATGCTCAGTTTATCTTGGGAATCACAAGAAGCTTGAAAGTCTGATTAATGATCATTTGATAATTTTCCTAAAGGAGCGGACCATCGTGTCCGCTCTTTTTTTAATCCATTCCTTGTGCTTCGTGCTTTTATCTCTACCTTTGCACGCAGTTAGAGATATAGAGTTTTTATAGGGAACACATTTATGATAAAAGCAGTTTTTTTTGATATCGATGGTACACTTGCCAGTTTTAACACCCATCAGGTTCCTCCATCCGCCAGAGAGAGTATCAATCGTTTACGAGCCAAAGGAATCAAGGTATTTATTGCTACCGGTCGTCGTTTTCAATCGATCAACAACTTAGGAGATTTAGAATTCGACGGGTATATTACATTAAACGGCGGGTATTGTCTGCTAGGCAAAGAGCAAGTCATCTATAAACAGAGTATTCCCCATGGAGATATTCAGGCCATACTACACTATCAGGAAACGGTTCGGAAGTTTCCATGTGCATTAGTCCAGGAGAATGGGATCTATATGAATGAGATCGACGAACAGGTTCGAAGCGTATTCGAAATGTTGAACTTCCCTTCTCCCCCCATACGTCCCTTCAATGAGATAGCCGATCAGACGACCTATCAGTTGATCGCCTTCTTTACCCAGGAACAAGAGAGAGAGATTATGACAGTTATGCCTCATAGCGAAACAACTCGTTGGAATCCGGTATTTACGGATATTGTACCGAAAGGAATCAATAAAAGTATTGGAATCAACAAAATACTCGAACATTATGGGTTCACGATTGATCAGACAATGGCCTTTGGCGATGGAGGGAATGATATTGCTATGCTCCAACATGCCGGAATAGGTGTTGCTATGGGAAATGCAGATGAAAAAGTAAAAGCCTCTGCCGACTATGTCACCGAAACTGTCGACAACGATGGTATTTATCAAGCACTCATCCGATATAAACTACTTTAAGACGTCTTTTCTGTTAAAATAAGCTAACCAAACTCTCATACGTGTTAAATAACACCTAAATATATGTTTTTCGAGTATGTTTTAAAACATATTTCCAGTTGTTATGGTTATCTTTGTAGTGGATTCAGAAAAGAGTCCTTTAATATTAACCGAACTTTCCAAGTGTGGAAAGTAAATAAACAAAGTCATTAGAATTATGAAACAAAATGAAAGAAGCCAAAGAACATTGGCTATGTTACGCTATCAGGCAGAACATTATCAAGCTATGGGAAAAGGATCAATGAGTCAGCAGGTTACCGCTGAAATCCGTCGTTTAACCAATGAGTTAAATGCAAATGCAGTTAAAAATTAAATACTGCATTCCCTTTTAAAAAACAGATTTTTCAAATAGAGTCGTCTCTTACCCCTGTCAACAGGCAGCATGGTGAGAGATTTTTTTTATACTTTTGCCAAGAACTATCAATCTTCATCATTTGCGCCATATGCATATAATAAGAATCGGGATATATTTATTTTTCTTTTTCCAAATGACCCTCCATGCTCAAACAATACAGGAAAAGGGATTGGCTGTCATCAATCAATCAACAGCGGAGAGTTATATCCATTTTTTAGCCCACGATCTATTGGAAGGACGTGAAGCCGGAACCCGGGGTGGTGCTCTTGCCAGAGAATATATCATTACTTGCCTGAGAAATCTCGGGATTCAACCTTTTAACGACTCATATATCCAACCATTTGAGGCCTACGCTCGTGAACGACAAACCCGTGGACGCTTTCAGGTCGACATCGATTCCATTTCTATTTATAAAAAAATTGTTCATCGCAAACTATCACTATCCAATATCTTAGGAAAAATCGAAGGGAAAAGAGCGGGAGAATATGTGATCGTAGGTGCACATTACGATCACTTGGGTATTGATCCGACATTGGAAAACGATCAGATCTATAATGGAGCCGATGATAATGCCTCAGGCGTATCTGCCGTTTTACAATTAGCCAAAGCCTTTCTGGCTACCGGACAGCAACCCGAACGGACTGTTATTTTTGCATTCTGGGACGGAGAAGAAAAAGGGTTGTTAGGTTCCAAATACTTTGTACAATCATTTTCTCAAATTAACCAAGTCAAAGCGTATCTGAACTTCGACATGATCGGCCGTAACAACAAAGAAGAGGTTCCCGAGCAAGTCGTCTATTTCTATACCGAAAGTCATCCTGTTTTCGGCGAATGGCTCAAAAATGATATTGTCCGATATCAACTCAACTTAAAACCTGATTACCGCCCATGGGACAGACCGGTGGGAGGAAGCGACAATGCCTCCTTTGCTTTATTGGATATTCCGGTCATCTGGTATCATACCGATGGGCATCCCGATTATCATATGCCAACAGACCATATAGAACAGCTGAATTGGAATAAACTAATTAACATCACCAAGGCGTCTTTCCTTAATCTATGGAATCTGGCCAATGAAAAAGAGTTCTGATAAAGACTACAACTCTTTTTTATTTCAGCCATTTATCAGCAAACCGAATAAATTGCTCCCAATCATAATCAGTCACATCATGTACTCCGGTTCGGATATGATAACCTACCCGGCTCATTACCGGACTGTTAACAGGCGGTACTTCCTCTACAGTTAATCCTTTGTAGTTATATAATTCATATACGGGACTTACATACTTAGCAGCTAAAAATTCTCCTTTCGGATCAGCCCATTTATCATCTTCCGCACTGGCAACATATAGCGGTCTTGGTGCAATCAAGGCCAGCAGTTCATGCTGGTCGAACGATAATTGTTGTTCATTTCCGGCATAATAGTCGAAATTCTTACAAAACCAATAAGGGAAAGAAGAGGTAATTATATCAATCGTTTCTCCATACTTCCGCTTTGACAGGGCTGCACCTCCGCAACCCGAATTATTGGAAATAACAATAGAGAAGCGTTGATCTTGTGCTCCTGCCCACAGAGCAGCCTTACCCTGCCGGGAATGCCCCATCAGAATCACTTTAGATCCATCTATTTGCGGATCGGTTTCCAGATAATCCATAACACGACTCATACCCCAAGCCCAGACCCCAATAGCTTGCCAGGTATTGGACTTAATTTCAGTCGTGTTATTATATCCGAAAAAAGGCATCATACTATCTTCATATTGATCCGGAGCATCTCTAAAAAAATCTTGATAACAGACAGTGGCCACACCGTAACCTGCCGCCAGGATCTTCTCTATCGGCCAACGATTTTCACGTCCTCCTCTTTGTATAGACCCCTTCTCTTTTCGGGAAGGTGATGGGAGGATATTCGGATCATTGCAGATTCTTTCATTTCCAAGATAATTGTAACAAAAGAAAAGCGGTACCCGACCTCCTACCTGATTGGGCAGATAAAGCAACAACATGACATCACGCTGATGAGTGCCATCGGTAAACTGCAACAACACCTGCTTACTCGTAGCCTTTCCTTCAAAAGCCTTTTCATAAATAGCTTTTATTTCATATGTAACAGGTATACTTTTATCCGGAGTGATCCCATAGACCTGATCGGCAAAAACAGAACGTATTTCAGGACGACACTCCTCCTCCCACTCTTCCGTTGAGATCACCTTTTCTCCCTTGGAATTGATCAGCAAAGGGGATAATACAAAAGAAGGCACCTTACTTTCGTCGTAATTCGGCTCTTCTTGTTGAGCATGTAATGAGAAGCAAACTGTAATCAGACATAAAATAATCAGCCTTTTATTCATAACGTATTGGTAAAATGAATTAGCTCAAACGAAACGCTTATTCAATACTGAAGTTCTAAGATTTTTTTGTAAAAATACTAACACTAATTATAGCGATTACCGATAAAGGAAGTGCAAATAAAATCGGATCAATCGCATACCAGGGATAAACATCTATAAGCACATCCTTGCCAAATAACGCCCGGCAGATGCCAATAGGTGCCGCTTCTGCTTTATGCAAGAAAATCATGGCAAACAAACTGGCTAACGCACCGACCCACAGGCTGGCCAAAGCACCCTGACGGGTGGCTCCTTTCCAATATAACGAACAGAAATAGGCCGGCAAGAATGTCGCGGCACATACGCCCATAAACAAGGCGGTACCTCTTGCTATTATGCTAGCACTCAACACATAACATATCGCATAACTGAGTAATATAGAGCAGAGCACACCAAATCGAACACCTAATGAGGAGTTTTCATTCTTGGATCGTCCCAGTTTAGGAAAGATATCCGCACCAAAAGCACCACCCATAGTGTGGAACTGGGCGCTTAATGTCGACATACTGGCCGAAAGAATACATAACATGAATAAGGCTCCAAACCAGTCCGGCATCGCCTTATCTATAAATAAAGGAATGATTTTATCCATATCCCCCACCATATCAGCGGCCACCTTTCCCTCCGTTTTATAGAAGAAGATATTCGACAATGAGCCGACATGATAGATCGATCCGACTACAAAAAAGATGAACACACAACCGATCAGTACACCCCGATTCAGCTGTTTGGTACTCTCAACAGTCATAAAACGAACCACCAACTGCGGCTGAGCCAAACAACCGATTCCTACCCCCAGGATCAATGAAGTCACCAAGGTATACCACTGAGGTGATCCGGCAACAGGCATAGCTGTCCAACCCTGATGTCCTAATGCTTTAAAACGTTCAGGCACCAACGGAGCCATCGAAGTCAATTCCTTGTTGGCCTCTGCAAATCCCATATCCATCGTATGATAAAACCAGAACAACAAAAAAGCCATACAGACAAACATGATTGTAGCCTGCATCGCATCCGTATACATCACCCCTTTCAGACCGCCAGTGATCACATACGCCGCAACGATCAACGTAAATATCAACAGGGCCAGGTCAAGATCTATCTGAAACATTTGCTCAATAAAGACCGCACCACCTTTCATCACCACAGCCGCGTACAAAGGCATTCCAACAAAGATGATCACAGCGATAAAAACCTGAACAAGCCGTGAATTATAATGTAATCCTAAAAACTGGGCAAATGTCCGGGCATTGTATCGTTCACCCAACTGACGGGTTCGACGACCAAAAAAGATAAAAGCCACAATCACGCCCATCAGCATATTCAGCATACACAGCCACTGAATACCCATCCCGAAAGTCGCGGCAAACCCACCAAACCCTACAATGGCAGAAGCGGAGATAAATGTAGCGCCATACGACAGCGCCATGACGATCGGATTCGTCTTTCGTCCGCCTAATAAATAATCGGTAGCATCTTTCGAACGTTTATACCCGATATAGCCAAACCAGGCAATCAAAAACATATAGAGAATGACCACTACACCTAAAGTCAATGTACTCATTTTTTTGCTTCTTTTTCAGGGTTAGTACTCTCTTTATCCGTTTTGTTCCATGTTGAAATACCAAAATAAAGGGCAAAAACAAGGCAACCAAAAGCTAACAAATAAGCCAGAATTATTCCGGGGTCATCTATTCCGAACATATGTTTATTATTGAAGTGAAAAATTGAACGTTGGAAATAATAGAAGATCAATCTACAGATTAATCAGATCGCTTTCGCTGATATGCGCCAGGTTTTGACGACGGATCACCTCCCGGGCACTCTCCCGATTGTTTGTACGTAGAATAAGAACCGCTCTTTCCTTGATCGAAAAACAGTACATATACTCTATACTCAACCCCGCTTTTGTAAAATAACTCAGTGTTTGGGCAAAACTCCCGGCACGCGAATCGGCTACGATCGCCAATACATCCGTCATATTTGCTGTTACATTATTCTCTTTCAGAATCTTATACGCTTTCTGCGGATCACTAACGATCATACGCATAATACCAAACTCATTGGTATCAGCAACAGTCGCAGCAATGATACGTATATTCTCTTCTGCCAATAAGGCCAGAATCTCACTCAGTGTTCCGTATTTATTTTCCAGGAAAATGGAGATTTGATTGACTGTCATGATTTTTAATTATTAATTGTTAATGATGAATGATTAATAATTAACCATTAATCATTCATCATTGATTTAAATTGTTTTTCGCAAATCTTTCACACGCACCGCCTTACCCTCTTGTACAGGCAGGGATCCTTTGGCAACAAGTTTCAGATGCGGTGTGAGCAATAACTCGTCTTTCAACTGACGGGTGATATTCTTCGTCAAGCGTTGCAATACCGTATAATCATCGGTAAACAAATCGCTTAACTCCACTTCGATAAGCATTTCATCACTATTCCCGATAGTCTCTAATGTGATCAGGTAGTTGCTACCCAACTCCGGAAACTGCATGAGAATCTTTTCAATCTGAATCGGGAACAGATTGACCCCTTTCAGGATAATCATATCGTCGCTGCGTCCTCTAAAACGAGCCACACGCCGATGTGTACGTCCACAGGCACATATCCCCGGCATAAAACAGGTCAGGTCGCGTGTACGGTAACGAATCAACGGCATCGCTTCGCGATTGATTGTGGTCAATACCATCTCTCCTACTTCACCCTCCGGCACCGGTTCTAATGTGACCGGGTCTACGATCTCAACAATCACATAATCTTCCCAGATATGCAACCCGTTTTGTTCCGTACATTCAAAAGCGACTCCCGGACCATTCATCTCCGACATCCCAAAACAGTTATACGCTTTTACGCCCAACAACTGCTCGATCCGTTGCCGTTGCTCTTCCGAATGTGGTTCGGCCCCAATACAGATCGTATGCAGTTGGGTATCTTTTTTAGGATCTAACCCTATTTCATACATCACCTCAGCCAAACGGGTGGCATAACTCGGTATGATATGTAAACAGGTCGTTCCGAAATCAGTAATAAATTTGATCTGACGCTTGCTATTTCCTGCCGCAGCGGGAACGGTCAATGCGCCCAGTTTCTCCGCACCGTATTGAAAGCCCAATCCACCGGTAAACATACCATATCCCGATGTATTCTGGAATACATCCGTATCCCTCAACCCGATCATATACATACAGCGAGCCACCTGATTGGCCCACGCATCCAGATCCTTGGCCGAATGTAATACAACGGTCGGATTACCTGTTGTTCCGCTTGATGAATGCAGTCTGACACACTCCTTCAGGGGTATAGCCGCCATCCCGAAAGGATAGTTATTCCGCAAATCCTCTTTGGTCGTAAAAGGGAGTTTTTTCAAATCCTCCAACGACTGAATACGATCAGGAGAAATATTTCTTTCGGCAAACACCTTTTTATAAAACGGAGAGTTTCCGGCCTGGGTAATGGTCTTCTTAAGACGTTCCACTTGGAGTTGCTCGAGTTCTGCCCGGCTTATGGTCTCAATCTCTTTCTGCCAATACATCATTGCTTTTTCTGTTATTGTGAATTGATTTTTCGAATTTAGAATGCAAATGTATCGTTTATTTTGGTTCTTAGCCTATAATTTGATCGAAAAAGAGGTGATAATAGATGAAATTTGATATTTTAGACTAGTGTAATGTTTGAATATTTCAAAATTAGCAAGTGGACATTCTAAAATTAGTAAGTGGACATTCTCTGCTCCTCGCCTGGACAGGCGAGGGGGATCGCTGCCCCGCAGCGGTGGAGTGGTTGAGAGTATTGCAAGTATTTTAGTAATAAACATTTAACTTTAAAACACAACCTCTCCACCCCCGTAAGCGGCGGTACCCCTCTCCTGGCCAGGAGAGGAGCCCAGATAGCACTGGTCACTATATTGCATCTTCACCTTTTCTTCCATTTGAAACTCATCCTTATATCACATTATTTAAAAAGCACCTTCGTTTTCTTATAATTCAACGAGATAATATAAACACCTTTTTGTGTCAATGAGATAGTAGTCATTCCAGCAGAGATGTTACGATTTGCAATTAGACGACCGTCTATAGTATGAATCATCAACTGACACCCTTACTCCTTTCATCTACATTCTCTCCCCTTTTCACCTCATTCCGTTCACATTTTTTTGTAGAGGCATTAATCGTCTACCAATTGGTAGACGATAGTGACACAGTTGGTAGACGAAAGTGCACCAACTGTTAGACGATAGTGACACAGCTGTTAGACGATTAATTTTTGATGAAGAAAAAAATAAGTAATACAGATCTATTGGAAAAACGATCTGATTGAAAATCCTAAATATAAGTTACTATAAACCCGATGTATGACCTATTTTTATAATTGAACAAAAAAATCTATTTTTGGTGCTCTAAATAAACAGATCATGAAAAAAATTTATCTCGCTATGCTCTCCATCTTAACATGGGTATCTCCAAGTGTCAATGCACAATCATCGACTGATAAAGCGAATGACAACACCGTCACTTTTTATATCGCCCGTCACGGAAAGACGATGTTTAATACATTGGATCGGGTACAGGGATGGTCGGACTCCCCTCTGACTCCTGCCGGTATTGAAGTAGCCGAATATTTAGGAAAAGGACTGAAAGAGATCCCTTTTAAAGCCGCCTATTCCAGTGACCTGAGCCGTGCAAGGCAAACGGCCCGGATCGTATTGGAGGCTAAAGGCCAAAAAGAGTTGCCTGTCATTGAAGTTCCAGGTGTACGAGAAACCAATTTCGGCCGGTATGAAGGAGGTTTCAATACCGATATGTGGGGCGATGCGGCTTTATATATGCATTATAAAAATGGGAATGACCTGATGAAAGATATTGCCGGCAAGCCCGATATGTTTCAAAAAATACTTGCTGCGATAAAAAAATTGGACACGCTGAATATGGCTGAAGATTATAACGATGTCAAAAAACGTGGTCAGCAGGCGCTTCGTGAAATTGCGGAAAAAGAAGCCAGTCAGGGCGGAGGGAATATTCTTTTGGTCTCGCATGGCATGGCGATCAGTATATTTCTTTTCGAATTGGACAGTGCAGGTAAAAAACCTGAAGTCGGACAGATGGAAAATGCTGCCGTCTCTAAAGTCGTTTATAAAAACGGTCAATTCACCCTCGAATCATTTGGAGATATGCGTTATGTAGAAAAAGGGAAAGCATTATCCGGAAAATAAACGACGGAGAACGTCCTGACTGTTCATGTGGATGAGCATGAATTCGATCTAATGACTATTTGAGTAGAGCAAGAATTGAAGATTCTTTGATCCTGAAAGGATCGCATTTAGGTACCTGTGGTACGACCACGGGTTATTATATGACACTCCCCGAACACATGCCGCAGGTATGCGATTACGAATGGCATACTTTCAGCATGCCTCCTAATTATTGATGGGATGATTCTCCTGGGGTTAAAAACCACCAGGCTACCAAAAGGATAACCGTTCCGGTTAATTCGTTCTTATGATTCGTTCTCATGATTCATCTTTTTTTATCTTCACATTTTCTTCCATTCGACACTATTTCTTAGAAATTCGCACAAATAAAAGAATGCCCTATGCAAAAATAATCCATCTTTTTTACATAAAAACCACATTGCCTACCGAACAGACTCCCTCTACTTTTGCAACAGTTAGAAACAAACCAACAATATGGGAGCAGGAAAGAAATACTATTTAGGTTTCGACCTTGGCGGCACCAATATGGTGGCCGGCATAGTCGATGAAAATTATACCATCATAGCCAGAGAGAGTAGCCCGACGAAAGCCGGACGCAGTATTGAGGTGATCACCTCCGAAATGGCGGAAGTCAGTAAACGTGCGATTCAAAAAGCAGGGCTGACTCTGGAAGATATCTCCTCATGGGGAATCGGTATGCCAAGTTATGTTAATCCTAAAACAAATTTACTGGTGCATGCCAATAATTTCGGATGGAAGAATGTACCCATTTATGAACATTTGCAAAAACATATTTCACTACCCATTTATATAGCGAATGATGCAAACTGTGCAGCTTACGGAGAGGTTTTAGCCGGAGCTGCCAGTGCATATACGGATGCCATTATGTTGACATTAGGCACCGGTGTTGGTGGCGGTATTGTGATGGACAAGAAGATTTATTCAGGTTATGATAACATGGGGGCTGAACTGGGTCATACCAAGTTGGTATTCAATGGTATCGAATGCACATGCGGGCAAAAAGGTTGTTTAGAGTCTTATTGTTCATCCACTGCCCTCATCCGGAAAACCCGTGAGTTGGTAGACAATCATCCCGGTACGATGATTATGGAATTATGCGGACAGGATAAAGAACAGATAAACGGAGAATTCATCTTTGAGGCGGCTAAAAACAAGGATCCTTTTGCCAGTTCGCTAATAGAGGAATACATCTGCTATCTGGCTGCCGGTATCTCCACTTTTATCACCATATTCAGACCGGAAGTCATTATCCTGGGTGGCGGTATGGCTCATGCCGGCGACTTCCTTTTGGAACCATTAAACAAACAATTATATACAAGTACGTTTGCGGCAGAAGAGATCGGTATTCCTAAAGTGATACAAGCCAAATTAGGAAATGATGCCGGTATCATCGGCGCCGCATTCTTAGAAAAAACAATGCAGAGATGAATGTGAAAGAAAACGAAATAATTGAATCGTTCAAAAACGGACTGATCGTGTCCTGCCAGGTGCAACACGACGATCCGGTCTACTCAGAAGAGTTTGTACTCAAAATGGCGATTGCCGCCCAATGGGGTGGTGCTGTCGGTATCCGGGCTAATTCGCCCGAGCAAATCAGGATGATCAAACAACAGGTCGATCTTCCGATGATCGGGCTTTGGAAAATATGGCATGATGATACGGATGTATTCATTACCCCTACCCTCGATGCTGCAAAAGCGGTATGGGAAGCAGGAGCTGAAATTATCGCATTAGACTGTACCGATCAGATCACACACGAAGGGAAGCCAGCATACGAACTGCTTCCTATCGTAAAAAAAGAGATTCCGGAAGCGCTAATCTTCGCTGATATCAGTACATACGAAGAAGGAGTCAGAGCGATTGAACTGGGTGCTGATATTGTCGGTCCTACTTTATATGGATATACGGCAGCAACCAAACATATCGAACAACCTGATTTGAGAGAGTTCGCACGGATGTGTCGTGACTTTAAGGATAAGGCATATGTTATCATGGAAGGACATTTATATACGCCGGAAGACGCCATGAAATGCATCTATCTGGGTGCACACGCTGTGGTAGTCGGAAGTGCTATTACCCGTCCGCACTTAATCACCAAACGGTTTGTCGATTTATTAAGTGGCTACCGAAACGACTGGCGCGCAGACGAACGACGTAAACACTAAGAATATTAATGATTAATTGTTAATGATTAATTATTAGATATTCATAGACACCTTATTATAAGCGACAACCTTGGTCATTCATCATCAAAAAGACAGTCATATTCTACGACCTATTCACATTAATCATTCATAATTAATCATTAATCATTCAAAAACATGGCTCGATTCAATGTAGAAGGAACACAAAACGTAGAGGTAAGTAAGAAATTCCCCTGCGAAAAGTCTCTAGAAAGGCAATTAGAGATCATGGAACAATATACGGCGACTCACCAATCCTGTAGTTCTATGCCGAAAGAGTTGCGGGAAGCAGCCTGCCTACGTGTGCTCTATCCCACATTATTTCGTACCATTGCTCCCAATGACCTGATCGCTGGGAGAATTGACTTTTTACCGATTGGTTTTGGCTCCGTAACCTCAGAAGGAGGTGTCGGGCATTACTGTGTATTTAAAAAACTCCAGGCATTCAGGGAAAAACTGACAAAACCGGATCAAAAGCGGGTAGATGTTTTATACAACTACTGGCTTGATCATGATACAAAAACACTGTACGGCAAAGAGGTTCTGACGGATGACACTATCGGTATGTTTATCGATTGTGAATTTCCGATGATTGCCACCGCTCGTTTATCCGGCATGATGCTTGACTATCCGAAACTACTCTCCAAAGGGATTGGCGGATTAAAGGCTGAAATTCAGGCTTACCAGACGCAAGACCCTGATAATCAATTTTACAAGGCAGCCATTGAGTGTTTAGAACTCTTTGTCGACTGCGCCGTTCATCTGCAGAAAGAGACTTTGGTACAACTAAAAGGAAGCAACGCCCAACGCAGAAAAGAGTTGAGCCGGATCTATGAAGGGTTGGAAATGATCAAATACAATCGTCCCACCACTTTTCATGAGGCATTACAACTGATCTGGTTATATGCCCTTCTGGCAGGAGTTATTAACTATGGCCGGTTAGATGATTATTTAGGTCCTTTTTTAGCAGCAGACCTTGAAGCCGGACGTTTAACCGATGAGGAGGCCTACAACTATGTCCATTCCTTATGGACCTTGATAGAAAACAGACGAACGACCGTCAACGGCCGGGTTATTGTCGGAGGTAAAGGGCGCAAACACCCGAAAGAAGCAGATGTTTTTCTCCATTATGCCATGCGAGTGGCTAAAAACAGCCGCTATGTAGAACCACAGTTTACCTTGCGGTTTGACAAAGATACCTCTGATGAGATATGGGATCAGGCGTTGGATGCATTGGGCGCAGGTGCGACCTACCCTACTTTGTATAACGACGATGTCAATGTACCTGCGGTAGCCTATGGCATGCGTATCGATGAAAAGGCAGCCGAGCAGTATGTGCCTTTCGGTTGTACCGAGTTCGTGATACAGGGACAAAGTACAGGCACACCGAATATCTGTATCAATCTGTTGAAATTATTGACCATCTTTATGAATGAAGGGATCGACCCTATAGATGGGAAAAATAAAGCAGGAACTGTACGGATCAAAAAACTGGAAACATACCGGACTTTTGATGAATTCTATGCCGGTTACAAAGAATTATTGGATCACTACCTCGATTTATCTGTCAAGGCACAATACTTCTCGTATGAGTTGATGAATAAACAGGTGGCATTCCTCTTCAATAGTATGCTTACGGATGATTGTATCGCCCGGGGAAAAGCTTTACTCGACGGTGGCGTTCGTTACCTGGGTGGCACTAATGAGACTTACGGTAATATCAATACGTCTGATTCGTTATGGGCCATTAAAGAGTTGGTCTTCACGCAAAAAAAATACAGCTTGCAACAAATTCATGACGCTGTATTGGCTAATTTCGAAGGTTATGAGGCTATCCGCAAAGATTGTCTGGCTTGTGATAAATATGGAAACGATCTGGATACAGCTGATACGATGGCCAACGATCTGTATGAATTCGTTGCCAAAGGGGTTCGGAATCGGGGTATAGCTATTGGCATGCAATATTTCTTAATCGTCATCAGTAACAATCAACTGAATACCGAATGGGGTAACCGTACCGGTGCCTCTCCCGACGGGCGCCTGTCGGGTATGTATATGAATCCGGCAAACAATCCGCAGGGAGGAGCCAATAAAAGCGGCCCGACTGCCCTGCTCAATTCCTTGCGTAGATTTGATCCGAAATACCATGCCGGCTCTGTTCAGAATATTAAGTTCTCACCGGCTATGTTCAATGAAAACAGAGCAGTTATTAAATCTCTATTTAAAACCTATTTTGAAAAGGGGGGATGCCATCTGATGGTCACAGTCGTTGATAAAGGAGTACTGGAAGATGCTATCGAACATCCGGAGAAATATCCGGATCTGATTGTTCGTGTAAGCGGATTTTCGGCCGTATTTGTTGATCTGTCTCCAAATATTCAGGAAGAACTATTGAGCCGTGTACTTTACAACTAATTATGATCATAGTTTTATGTTGACGATTCTGGAAATCGAACGATTTGCCATCCACGATGGTCCCGGAATCCGGACAGTTGTTTTCTTGCAAGGTTGCCCGTTATATTGCTCATGGTGTTCAAACCCCGAATCACAAAAAAGAGTTCCACAGTTACTCTATTTGCAGAACAAATGCGTCCGGTGCGGTAGATGTTACGAAAGCTGCCCTTCCAACCATATTTCTTTTGAAAGCGGACAACCTGTTTTTGACCGCATAGGATGTAACCATTGTAAAAAGTGTGTGCAAGCCTGTCCACAAGAAGCCATTCGATTTGCTGGAGAGAATAAAACGATCGGCGACATTATGCATATTATCCGGCGAGATAAAGATTATTACCTGAATTCGGGTGGTGGCGTAACTGTGTCCGGAGGCGAAGCCTTTATGCAATTTGAGGGATTGATCAGATTATTGGAATGTTGTAAAAAAGAAAATATCCATACAGCAATTGAAACATGTGGACAGGTGCAACAGGAGAAAATAAAAAAGGCTGCACCTTTAACCGATCTTTTCTTGTTCGATCTGAAACATACAAACAAAGAACGATTAAAAAAAGAAACCGGAGCAGATTTGGAACTAATTCTCTCCAACCTATCTTTCATTGCCGATTCCTATCCTGAAAAATTAATCTTAAGAGTACCTGTCATTCCCGGATTCAATTATACCGCGGAAGAGATCGGTCATATCTTCGACCTGGCTATTCATTACAATATCAAAAACATACATTTGCTTCCTTATCACACCCTCGGAAAAGACAAATATGAGCAATTGGGTATTCCATACCCACATCCATATAGCCAAATGTTGACAAAAGAAGAATTGATACCTTATAAAAAAATGGGAGATCAAATAGGACTAAATGTGCAACTTGGAGGTTGAAATTAGAAAATAAATAACCTTTTTAATAAGAGTCTATTTGCGAATTATCCATTTCTCTTTTCCTCCCGGTATTTCCTGGGAGAAACACCTACTATTTTTGTAAAAATCCGACTGAAATAATACTGATCTTCAAAACCCAGTTTAAAAGAGATTTGATTGATTTTCATATCTGTATGGATCAGGAACTGACAGGCACGTTCTATTTTAAGATGCAAAAAATAGTTCATTGGCGAATATTTCACCTCCTTAAAAAATAAACGGTAAAAATGTGATTCTGAATAGCCGAAATACGATGCGATCTCTTTTAAGGTAATTTTCTTTTCTATATTTTCATTCATATAATGTGTAGCCAGACTGATGAAAAACGTATTTTGAGTTCCTTTTTTTCTCAGTTTGACATCCCGATAAGACTGTACATATAAAAAGGTTCCCAATAAATGGTTGAGACTCAGGTTGGCATAATTGATCATATGTTCATCGTTCCCCAATTCAAGGGCAGAGATTAATTCCTCAAAAAAAGAGATACGATCATTGATCCGTGAGGATTCGCCCATATCAATCAAACGTACTCCTGGCAACATATCACATATATACCGAGCTTTCTGTCCTTTAAAATGGATCCAATAAATAGACCACGGGGCTTGCTGACTCGAACCATACTGATGCGCCTGTTCTGCAGGAAGAATAAAAAAATGATTGGCCGGGACGATATATAATTTCCCATTCAAACGATACCACCCCTCCCCTTTTGTGCAATAAATCAACAAATATTCACCACATCCGTTTTCCCTGTCGATATAATGATTTTCCGCTTTGGGGAAATACCCCATAGAGTGTATAACCAACTCAGATGTCAATGGGTTATTCAATGCTTTCTCTATGATATTAAAGGGAAGCACCACCAATCGTTGTCCTAAAAAACCATGTTTGATTCGAGTCATATTCAGGTGTATTTCAATAGCTATTGTCTGCATGCAAATATAATCCATCTTTTTTACCTGTTTACTCTATTATGTAATTTATTAGGGAGATTTAATTTTGTCTCTGAGAAATCATGCAAATAACACATCACTCTTCAATTCATTGACAAAGTACAACAAAACAAAACATATGAACCGAAAACAATTTATTTCAAGCTTGGGCGCATTAGGCGTAACAGCAATAACTACTCCTACGATGGGATTTGCACAGCAGAATGAATCGACATCCATTCCGACAAAAAACAGTAAAATCCGTGTGGGAGTGATCGGTTGTGGCAGTGTCTCCGGCATGTATCTGCCGCATCTGACTAAATCTCCTTTTGCGGAAGTAGTTAGTGTATGTGATATCATTCCGGAACGGGCACAACAAGCCGCCCAGAAGTATAACATCAAAAACTGGTATCCACATATCGATGAGATGCTGGCTGGAGTACCGATCGATCTGTTTGTCAATCTGACGGATATGCAGGAGCACGGCCGGCTTAATCGGTTAGCGCTAAATGCCAAGGTCAATGTGTGGAGTGAAAAACCGATGGCTAACACCTATGCCGAAGGACGCGAATTGTACGAACTGGCCCAAACAAAAGGCGTTCGTTTCTGGGGAGCACCGGCTGTTGTAAATAGTCCGCAATTTGCCTTTATGGCCAAACAAATCAATGAGCAAAATCTCGGACGTATTGCCGCGGCACATGCGCATTATGGGCATCAAGGCCCCAACTGGTCCGCCTTTTTCTTTGAAGAAGGAGGAGGTAGCCTTCCCGATTTAGGTGTATATAATATATCCACCCTTACCGGTCTGTTTGGTCCGGCAAAATCCATTGTGGCTATGACAAACATAGTCGATCCTACACGGAATACGGGTAATAAAGGGCATATCCAGGTGGTTGCCGAAGATAACGCCATGATCATTATGGAGCATCAGAATAATGTATTATCACATATTCAATGCGGATTCAATTACTTCGATCCCTACGGTCATGAAGGAACCGGTCAGGAACGTCCGACGATTTCTGTTGTCGGTTCTACCGGAAACATGCATATGATCGGTTATGACTGGAAGCCGTTCGGCATCGATATGGCAACGATGAAGGACGAAAAAACCAAACGGTATTCGACCGATCAGGGTAGTTTCGTTTGGGAAGAAGGAGCTTCCGTTATTTGTGAATGTCTGGCCACAGGAAAAGAGCCGCTTATTAATGCCGAACATGCCTTACATGTGTTGGAAATTATTGAGGCCACACGGTTATCACAGGCAGAAGGCAAACGGATCAATCTGAAATCCTCTTTTAAATGGCCTGTAATAAGCTGATTATAACACTCTAAAATAAGTATAAGTTATGCACAAGATCATTTATTTTCTCTCTGCATCATTGTTTTTGTTAAATACCATGGCCTGTAGTAATAAAAAAACAACACAAAACAGTGATCAGGCAACGATGGATCCAATCAGCTTGTATAATCAGGTGGACTGGAGTTCGACAAACGTCTTAGCAGACTCAGAAAAAGCAAACGGATGGATTTCCTTATTTGACGGGAAAAGCGGCAACGGATGGCATGGATATAATCAAACAGGCATACCTGAATGCTGGGCCATAGAAGATGGTAGCCTGACCATGAATATGGAAGGGGGCGGTGAAAACACACAAGACCTGATCACAAACAAGGCATATAAGAGTTTTGTATTATCTTTGGAGTATAAAATGACCAAAGGAGCAAATAGTGGTGTACTTTTTCAGGTAAAAGAAGATCCCCGATATACCTATGCCTACGAAACCGGACCTGAATTCCAGGTCATCGATCATGAAAGCTGGCCTGATCCGCTCGAAGATGTTCAAATCAACGGTAGTAACTATGCGATGTATCCTCCGATGGAAAGACCGTTTAAGAATATCGGTGAATGGAATCAATTGATGCTTATTGTAGACGGGAACGATGTCACACAGCTTCTGAATGGTGTGGTAGTCGTTAAATACACCAAATACTCCGACGAGTGGACGAAACTCCGGGACAGTGGAAAATGGTCTGCCTATCCGGATTATGCGAAATATGACGAAGGTCATATCTCTTTGCAGAATCACGGGACAAAAGTCTGGTACAGAAATATCAAAATAAAAGAACTTAAATAATACAATACATGAATTCAAGACGGGATTTTATCAAAAAATCAGCATTGGCTGTTGCCGGGCTATCCATATTACCCTCGCATGTCGTCAGTGGACTTGGACACAAAACACCCAGTGATAAACTGAATATCGTTGGTATCGGAATCGGGGGAAAAGGTCATCCGAATCTGGTGGGTATGAATACCGAAAACATCATCGGCCTATGTGATGTAGATTGGAAATATGCCGATCATTGCTTCAAAGAATTTCCGAATGCAAAGAAATACAAAGACTGGCGCAGGATGTTCGATGAGATGGGTAAAGACATTGATGGTGTAATGGTTGCGACTCCCGACCATACGCATGCGGCTATTGCAGCTACGGCGTTAACAATGGATAAGCATGTCTATTGTCAGAAGCCATTAACACATTCGATCTATGAAAGTCGCTTATTGACCCGATTAGCGGCAAAACATAAAGTGGCCACTCAGATGGGACATCAGGGTAATTCCGGAGATGGTGTTCGTCAATTGTGTGAATGGATATGGAATGGTGAAATTGGAGAAGTCCGGGAAGTACATGCATGGACCGACCGACCGATATGGCCACAGGGGCTCGATCGTCCGACCGGGAAAGTAAAAGTCCCTTCTACTCTTGACTGGGATTTATTTATTGGCCCTGCAAATTTCCGTCCCTATCATCCGTCGTATACGCCATGGAACTGGCGTGGTTTCTGGGATTTCGGAACCGGAGCATTCGGAGATATGGGATGTCATGTGCTTGACCCAATCTATCAGGCGCTTAAATTAGGATACCCTGATCAGATACAAGGTAGTTCGTCTATGATTAATGTAGAATCACCCCCTCAGTCTGAAATGGTAGAATTCCGTTTCCCTCAAAGAGACAACCTGGCAAAAGTAGCTATGCCGCAAGTAAAGGTACATTGGTATGATGGCGGATTATTCCCCAATCGTCCGGATCTATTGCCCGACGGTACTGATTTAATGCGTGATGGATTAGGCGGATGTTTATTTGTCGGATCTAAAGACTCGATTCTTACCGAATGTGGCGGATACAATCCTCGTTTACTTTCCGGAAGAGTTCCTAATGTACCACAGACACTACGCCGTGTACCGGGTGCAACCGGCTATCACGATGGTTACCATGAACAAGACTGGGTACGTGCCTGCAAAGAATCCCCTCAGAGCCGCATTGAAACGACTGGTAATTTTGCCTACGCAGGCCCATTCAACGAAATGGTATTACTAGGCGTATTGGCTATTCGTTTGCAAAGTCTGAGAAAAATTCTGAAATGGGATGGTGAGAATATGCGCTTTACAAACATCTCACCAACTGATGAATTAAGGATTATTTCTAAAAACAAATTCCAGGTTATTGACGGTCATCCATATTCTGATATTGAATATGCGAAGTTCAATGCACAGGAAGCTGTCGCAGAATATATCAAACACAATTACAGGGAAGGATGGTCTTTGCCTGCGATGCCTTAAAAGAATATAAATAAGGGGTTGAAGGTTACTTCAGCCCTTTTTCTTATCAATAAATGACTTATCATGAAATATATTTATCTATTTCTCATCACATCTGTTTTAGGTTTTACTGCTTGCCAGACAAAAAACAAACAAGTAGAAGAGACCAATCATTCAAAGCTTGACTGCAAAATCGGGATCCAAACTTATACCTTCCATAAATTCACCCTTATGGAGACATTGGATAAAACCAAAGAGTTAGGATTAGATTATGCCGAAGCGTTCTTCTTTCAGGAATTAGGTGACAGTTTCGGAAAAGAGACTTATCTGAATTACGACCTGTCACAAACACAAAAAGAACAGCTAAAAAAGGAGTTCGAAAAACGAGGTATCAAACCCTATAGTTTTGGCGTTGCTTTTTACGACACCATTGAAGATTGGGAAAAATTCTTCACGTTTTCAAAAGAGATGGGTATCCATACCGTTACCTGCGAGCCCAAATTGGAACATCTGGACTTTGTCGAACAGATGGCTTTAAAATATCAGATCGAAGTAGCCATTCACAACCATCCCGATCCTTCCGTATACGCCGATCCGAATGTGTTGGTAAAAGCATTGGAAGGACGTCATCCGATTATGGGTGTTTGTGCCGATATAGGTCATTGGAAACGTTCAGGTTTCGACCCGATCGAAACACTTCGAAAATTCGATGGCAGAATCAAAGTGGTTCATTTGAAGGATTTGAGTTCCGACCTGGAGGATACAACATGGGGGACCGGTATTCTTCCGGTAAAAGAGGCTGTAGAAGAGTTGAAAAAGCAACAGTTTGACGGACTTATTTCTATTGAATATGAAAACTTTTCCGATTCACAAATCGATGATATTGAAAAGAGCCTGAAATTCTTTGAAAGTGTCAGGAACTAATAGCCAACATGAGTTTCAAAAATTGATAGGATCATACGATCATAACATTACGTGAGTTTAAGAAAAATGCGTTCAATCTGAAGATTAAATCTTTAGATCAAATTCATGTCAAAACATAAACAAAAAATCGTTTGATAGTTGTCAAACGATTTTTTTATAATTATCAAACGATCATTCGACAATTGTGTAACGATCGTTTGACAATTGTCGAATGAATTTTTCTTTTCAATCGAATCGCAACATCTCCACCTAATTACTTAAAAGAGAATGTATTCAGATTCGATTCATCCGCCGAGTTCAGTCCCACCCACAAATGGAAATCACCGGTTTCTGCTCTACGTATGCCATCTATCCCATAAAAAGCGATCGATTTTTCGTCAATACGGAAAGAGACTTCTTTTTGCCCTCCCGCTTTTAATGCGATCTTATCAAAGCCCTTCAGTTCTTTTACCGGTCGCGTCACACTGCCAACAAGATCACGGATATACAACTGAACAACGACTTCACCGTCACGCGTGCCTGTATTCTTCACATTCGCGGTGACATTGATCTCTCCTCCTTTCGAGAATGTATTCGTATTTAGCTTGACATCACTCACTTCAAACGTCGTATAACTCAACCCATAACCAAAAGGGTACAAAGGAGTAACCGGTACGTCGAGATAAGACGATTTATAATCAGTCTCTGGTGCTTCCGGTGGCAATGGGCGTCCCGTATTTTTGTGATTATAATAAATAGGGATTTGACCGACATTGCGTGGGAACGACATGGTTAGTCTTCCCGAAGGATTATAATCGCCGCTGATCACATCTGCCATTCCGTGTCCGGCCATCGTTCCAAGATACCATGCTTCCAAGATAGCATCAACGTTTTCATCCTCCCATGACAGATCCAACGGACGGCCATTGACCAATACCAAACCGACTGGTTTACCGGTCTTTTTCAGTTCTTTCAACAGTGTTTGCTGAACGCCAGGCAACTGTATATTTGTACGACAGGCTGCTTCACCACTCCAGTTGAAATCTTCACCCATCGCTGCTAATACAATATCTGCACGGCGTGCCACGGCAATTGCTTCGTTGAATTTACTCTGATCGTTCGTCAACAGATCGCATCCTTCGGCATAAATAAACTTCACATTCGTTCCAACATATTTTTCGGTCAGTCCTTCAAACAGAGAGATACTTTGCTCCCGATTTCCCTGTCCGGCCCACTCACCATTCTGATTGATCTTATCTTTGACCATTGGCCCGATCAAAGCGACAGTTATATTTTTATCCTTTGAGATCGGGAAAAAGGCCTTTTCATTCTTCAATAAGACCATAGCACGAGCAGCCGATTCACGGGCTTCCTGAAGAAATTCAGGTTTCATAATCGTATTTTTCTCGCGTTCATTATCCAGATAACGATAAGGGTCATCAAACAAACCGAGAATAAATTTCATTTCCAGGATACGACAGACGGCCAGATCGATCGTTTCTTCAGACACCTTTCCTTCTTGGACAGATTCCAACAGGTATTTGCTAAACACGGCACCGGTCATATCCATCTCGATGCCTGCATTGGCGGCTAATTCTCCTGCACCTTTCTCATCTGCTGCAACACCATGTGCCACCATTTCATTAATACCGGTGTAATCGGTCACAACAAAACCCCGGAAATCCCATTGATCGCGTAACAAATCGGTCATCAGCCATTTATTACCTGTTGCCGGAACACCATTGATTTCATTAAAAGAGGCCATATAAGTAGCCACTCCCGCTTGATTAGCCGCTTCATAAGGCGGCATATAGTAATTCATCAACGTATTATGAGATAGTTCTGCCGGATTATAATCCCGTCCCGCTTCGGATGCACCGTAGGCCGCAAAATGTTTGCAACACGCCAATACGGTATGAAGTTCTCCCAGCGAACGCCAGTTATCTCCTCCCTGAAAACCTTCCACACGTACTTTGGCAATCTGACTTCCGAGATAAGGATCCTCCCCTGCCCCTTCCATCACACGTCCCCAACGTGCATCACGGCCTATGTCCACCATCGGCGCAAATGTCCAGTGAATACCCTCTGCACTCGCTTCGGCAGCTGCAATCTCCGCACTGCGCTGCATACGCTCGAGATCCCACGAACATGATTCGGCTAATGGCATTGGAAAAATTGTGCGGAAACCATGTATGACATCATAACCAAACAGTACGGGTATTTTCAGTCGACTTTCAGCCAAAGCCATTTCCTGCATCCGGCGTACTCCATCAACGGTATAAACATTGAACAGACTACCTACCAATCCTTTTTTCAGATAAGGTTCAAAATCGTCCGACATCACCGGACCGGTAATATCCCAATTGGCCGAAAACTGAGCCATCTGCCCGATCTTTTCTTCCAACGTCATCAACTGCAATACCGAATCGACCCGACGTTCGATATCCTTATCGCCACTAAAACTGCTCCAACCTGTCACCGACGAGCGCTGACAAGAGGCCAATATAACAGTTACTATTATACCGGCCGTCAAAATCTTTTTGCACATAAATTTACGTATTCCTTGTAAAACCTAACTTTTTTAATCCTTCCTGTACCTCAGGACAACTCATAAACAAACGCCATAGCAATCCGGTTCTATAATTTTCAATCATTGGTGCTATTGTACATTGGTCTATGGCCAGATAACGTTTGGGATACCAGTTATGTTCAATGCTAAAGGCATCATAAAATCCATATTTCCCCCAGATACTATCGCCCAGGTTGAAATAAAAGTTTTTTAAGGCTTTAGCCGATTCTTCAGGTGTATACGGATAACTACTCAAAGCGGCTGTCGGTGTAATAACTCCCGGATCATTATGCATCGGTGCGTGTGCATGATACCCATTGACCGAATAACTCGCTGTAAGCCCCCAGCACGAATCACTATACCCTTTAAAACGGTTCGGGTTCTCCACACAATATTTATAGTTTATCAATGCCTGATTGCAATTCACATCCCAATAATTAGCGTATTCATCGACTAATCCACGTGGATCCAGCCCGATATAAGAGTAATGTGCCCAGAACAAAGGACCTCCATACTCTTCGGCATAATTATGTTTCAAAATCAGTGGTAAATCATAGGCTACCGCATCGCTTTTAATCGCTCCTTTGCGAGCCCATCCGTTATGATAGGCTGATGCCGGTATCGGATAAGTCGGTGAAGATGCTGCCAGAATATAAGTGATCAGACATTCATTATACCCTTCCAATGGAAAATTCATCTCCCAGGCATATTCCGGACTCCAGTGCCAGTAAAGCACATCCTGTCCGTTCTGATACCAGTTCCACTCCATTTCCCGCCATAACTGATCGATTTTTGCAGACAGCACTTGCTCACGCTCGGTTCCGTTTGCAAAATATTGCCGGACACACAATAAACTCTGCATCAGAAAGGCACTCTCAACCAGATCCCCGCCATTGTCTTTTTTTCCGAAAGGTTTCACCTTGCCCGTTGGCCCATGCAGCCAGTGTGGCCATACCCCATGAAAACGATCAGCTTTCTCCAGATAATCGACAATACGGTATAAACGTTCCACGCCTTCTTCCCGGGTAATAAACTGACGTTCTATCCCCACCAGTAAGCCTGCTATACCAAAGCCACTTCCTCCTGTTGTGATTACATCCGCATCATTTTCCGGATAATCCCCATCCATATGGATACGTTCGCATGCTAAACCGGAAGTCGGCTCTGCTCCTTCCCACATATAATTAAAATGTGCTTTCTGGATATAATCAAGAAATTCGTCATCCGACTGAAATTTTTGCGGACAATCACTCACTTTCTTACCCGTTGATACTTCACTCTTTTTGGTTTGATGACAAGATAGCAAGGTCATACTGATACAAAGAGTAAAAAAAACGATTCGGATATTGGTGTTCATAGCTTTTAGATATTTATTGTTTAATTGTTTTACTGAATTCCGACCGACCACTTTCCCCTAAAGCCTCTATAGCGAAATAATAAGTCGTACCTGCATCTAATCCTCTGAAATCATACGAATTATCATCAATCACCATAATCGTATTGTATAACTTATCCGGTGCTGTCCCATAATAAATATTATAGGCATAGGCCTTCTCTACCGGTTTCCAGGAGATGATCGCGTTTCTCGAATCTTCTTTGGAACGTGCAACTTTGAAATCACGTACAGCCGTAGGCTTATCTCCCTGTGCCTTTCCAAAGACACGGAAACCGGATAAGGCAAAATGACCTGCAGCCATATGCTTATTCACGACCTTCAGATAACGGGTGTTTAATGGTTCACGCAATTCGATATAATCATGAGGTACATCTTTATCATTATCTCCTTTATCAACAACTAATTCCCACTCTTTACCATCTATAGAATGATAAATCCGGTATTGATGATAGATATCATTTGCCCGGGTAAACTGAACGGCTCTATGATCATAGAAATTCAATTGTATGGCTCTGACCTCTTTTTGCTCTTCCAGATCTATTTGCAGCCATTCTCCGGCATCACCACTACCGGCCGACCAGAATGTGCGCATACTTTCATCCACAGCATTGGCAGGAACAAGCGTACTATCGACCGAAGAGGCTGTTACCGGCTTATTATAAGAGAGCAACATCCAACCTGTAAATGTATTTTCATTACTGATATCCACAAATTTCTTTTTAGATGCGTATAATGGATAATCTCCGAATGCTGTATTGGAATACATTACACCATCCTTGTCAAATCCTGTCGGATAAATACCGATTCGTCGTTCAAATTTGTATTTCAACGAAAGCATACAGGTTGCCACATGCCAGTAATTACCATAAACATCTTCAAATGAACCGCCATGCCCTGCTCCCTGAACAAAGCCTCCCGGTTTATAACTCATCGGATTATGTTTCTGATATGTATATGGTCCTAACGGATGATCAGAAACATATACACCATCGGCATATACTTTAAACTCCGTTCCCGGCGCTCCGTACTGGAAATAGTATTTCCCATTGTATTTATTGACGAACGCTCCTTCGGTAAACGGAGCCAGTGTCGTACTATCGTCATTATTCATGCCGAATCGTTCCCAGCCATGTTTATCCGGTTCGAGCATCATGATATTCTCTATTTTACTGATCGGATGAAAAGTATATGGGTCGAGCTCTACGCCTTTTAATGCATATTCGTTACTTGAGCCATAATAGAGATAAAGACGCCCGTCTTCATCTTCCAGAAATGCCGGATCCCAGCTGGGCAGATCGGTTTTCTCCACATAACGTTTGAATTTTCCGCTTTTAGGATTCGTACTATACCAAATCGGCAAACCATTATAAGTCGATCCGGTATAAAACAACGTATCACCACGCACAAAAGCGGCTGGCGCACAATGATCATCGTCTTCATGATAACGATTGAGACCTGCATAGACATATTCCCATGAACTCAGATCTTTAGAATAATAGAAACCGCTCTGATTGGTTGAAAAGAGGAAATATTCATCCTTATATACTACGATCATAGGATCAGCTGTCGAACGAAATGATCCGTTCTTGACCAGATCAGGAAGAGCAGCCCTGAAACTGTAGCTAATATTGGTTGGATTACAGTAAGTAGAAGGCCTATCATTTGCCGGATCAAACCAACGGGTCGCCCGTCCTGGTCCGCGATCTATAATAACCGGATCTCCCTTCTGCATCCGGATATTTATTTTCGTCTCTTTCTCCGTAAATGTATGATAAGTATACTTCATTCCCGGATAATAAACAAAGAGTTCATGATCATACTTACTGGCTTTTACACGGAAATACCCGTCAGCATCAGTATTATAATGTACCGGACTTGCCGTAAACATGACTGTTGCTCCTTCCAATGGTTTCCCGTCGGGACCGGTCACGGTTCCTTCAATTATACGCTCTTTCGAAATTGTGATATAATAATCACTGACCTGCCCCTTTACGACAATGATCGAATCACCATCGCTTCCCTGTGCCTGCAATAAATGACAGACACAGAGAAAAAACGATGTGATTATCAACT
Source organism: Parabacteroides sp. PF5-9 (assembly GCF_029893105.1). Lineage (GTDB taxonomy): Bacteria > Bacteroidota > Bacteroidia > Bacteroidales > Tannerellaceae > JARXWG01. The sequence goes on from NZ_JARXWG010000012.1 coordinate 93,756, forward strand.
TAAAAAACCTAACCATTCTTTTCACCTTGAAATCTATTTTCTATTTTAATACTTCTATTTTCTCTATCCCTTTTTTAACATCCGGATGACTCATAAACAAATTCCAGATCAAACCCGAACGATAGTTCTCGATCATGACTGTTACGGGCGCCTGATTCAATCCCATAAACAATGGAGAACACCAGTTCACCGTCAGGTTACACGCATCACGGAAACCGTATTCGCCCCAAAGGAACTCACCAAAATTGCGGTAATAATTCTTCAATGCTCGCATCGACTCTTCGGGCGTATAAGGGAAAGAGGCCAATGCACCTGTCGGTGCGATTGTTCCATTATCCCGGTGAGGCATCGGTTCCTGCGCCTGATAATTCCAAGTAAAGTCACTGGCAGTCAAACCCCAGCAATCTTCACCATAGCCGACATAATTCCCTTGATTCTCCACACAATAACGATAATTGATCAAAGCAATCTTCCGATTATTTTCAAAGTAGTTGACATACCTGTCCGTAAATTGATGAGGATTCAGTCCCATATATGAATAATGGACAAAGAAGAGAGGCCCTCCATTGGATACTCCTACTTTCAGTTTTTCACCAAAATAAGTATTCCCATTGGTATACATCGATCCATCGGTGACTTTCCCCCAATCTATACGATACTCCTGTGCATATTCACTTGGGCTTGCCCACCCGGTATAATACATTTCAGGAGAGACACCATGTTTAGGTCCCATTATGGCCAACAGGTAAGTGATCATTGTCTCGTTCCATCCGATCAAACGGTGGTTTATGATCCATTCCTGATCGGGCGACCAGTGCCAATACAGGAATGGACTATCTTTATAGCGTTTAAACCAGTTCCATTCAATATTCTTCCATAGTGTATCGATACTTTTACGTATCTGCTTTTCCTGTGTAGTTTCCTGATTGAAATATTGATGTGCGGCTAATAATCCTTGAAACAAGAAAGATGTTTCTACCAGATCCGCTCCATTATCTCTTTGTCCGAAGAAAGGCTCTGTTTTACCTGTTGTCCCGTCAATAAAATGGGCTACAGCACCATGAAATTTATCCGCTTTCTCCAGGAAAGAAGTGATACGAACAAACCGTTCTACCGCTTCCTCACGGGTAATATAACCACGCTCAACAGCAGCAATTGTCGCCATAATCCCAAATCCGGAAGCTCCGGTTGCGATCATGTTTTTCCGTCCGGGGATATTTTCACGAGCTAGACCGCTTTCCGGTTCAGTTCCTTCCCAGTAATAACGGAAACTGGCTTCCTGTACCATATCCAACAACTGTTCGTCGGTCATTGGTGAAGTAGTTGCGGAAACCACCTGCGATGCAGCTGATTCATTCAGGGCGTAATCAACAGCTGTCACCTTATACCACGCCTTACAGCCGGTCTTGCCAACAAAATCGGCAAAACGGTTGAGCCACGGACGACGAACAGCGACAGGCGTATAGTTGGTTCCGTCCAATGAACGATAAATACGATAATATTTTACATGTTCATCCTGCTGAGGAGTCCACACAATATCGATATGTCGTTCGTATGCTTTTGCCTGTTTTAATTCCGGAGTTTTTAAAACAGAGACCTTGGGTAGATTCACTGGTAATAACTCCATATCATCGATATAAAGCGTATATTGCTTTCCATCTCTTTCTCCCGGATAAAAGGCAATTGCTGCTAACGTCTTAATATTAGAATCATTGATATTTTCTACACCCAAATCTTTTAACGGGATCGATACTTTATGCCATGTTTTCTCTTTTCCGGCTTTAATATAATCTGTTAGTTTTATCTGCTTAGTATAGGTATTGTTTTTATAACGTATTGCTATTTGGGGTAATGCTGTCTCATTCAAATCCGTTTCCGAATAAAGTTGAAACGACAAAATATCAGGTACACGGAAAAAATCATTCCCTCTCACCGGACAATATTGGATTTCACTGTACCAATCGCCACTGAGAAAAGAGTTATAAGTCAATTCCAAAGAATTTCCCGGACTAAAAGCGACATCTGTATTTATCGGCAAATGCTGTCTGGCGCTTTTTACCCATGACGGAGAAGTATATTCGGTTTTAGAATAGAAGTGAAACCCCTTCATCAAACTATTTTCAAAAAAGATATAGTCATAAAGATATTCAGATGATTGAGCTGCGTTTACTTTTCCATATCCATGGAAAAATGAGAAGAGGCAGATGGCAATTAAAAATAAATTTTTTTTCATGTGTTTCATAGGTTACAATTTGAATATTCAAACTCCAATTTTGATAATCCGGCTTGTATTTCTGGACAATCCATAAATAGATTCCATAACAAGCCTGTCCGATAATTTTCTATCATGACAATGATCGGTCCCTGATCGATAGCCAGAAACTGACTGTCATACCATTTGGCTGTCAGATTAAAGGCGTCGACAAAGCCATAATCTTTCCAAAGTTTATCTCCCAGCTTATAGTAGAAAAAACGAAGTGCTACCATAGACTCCTCCGGAGTATAAGGCATAGATGACAGAGCAGCTGTTGGTGCTATAACTCCTTTATCATTGGTTGGTGAATGGGCACTATATCCTCCGTTCCCGTCACTTGCCGTTAATCCCCAGCAATCGTTACTGTATCCATAATTTCCCGAAGGGTTTCTCCGGCAATATTCATAATTCATAGAAGCGTGACTTGCATTTTGCTCCCAATAATCAGCATATTTATCTTTTAATCCCTTCGGATTCAATCCAAGAAACGAATAATGGGTAAAAAACAACGGTCCTCCGTAAGCTTCGCCTAAAGGCAACGTATAACCATAATATATTCCGCCATTTTTCATTGCTCCATTTCTGGCCCACCCTTGATCATACACCTTTTTATCGATCGGATAGGTAGGTGATGAAGCCGCCATAACGTATGTAATCAAACATTCATTCCACCCCCGGATCTGATGATTCATGGCCCAGCCGTAATCCGGACTCCAATGCCAGTATAATACATCTTCATTATCACGGCAAAACCAGTTCCACTCCACAGCTTCCCACAATTCGGAAATAAGAGACCTGAGTTCCGATTCAGTCGCATGATTCTCTGTAAAATATTGTCTTGCAGTCAGCAGTCCCTGAAACAAAAAAGAAGTCTCTACCAGGTCTGCCCCATTATCTTTTTCACTAAAGGGTTGTGTTTTTCCTGTTGCCCCATTGATCCAATGAGCAAAAGCTCCATGATAAGAGGTACAATCATTTTTCAGAAAACGAGCAATCGTTAATACCCTATCGGCAGCTTCCGCTCTTGCTATAAATCCTCTTTCGACAGCTACAAGCATTGCCATTATACCAAATCCGGTTCCCCCGGTTGTTACCACATCACCGGATGTACTTCGTTCACGGGCCATACCGCTCACCGGATGACCAAAATCCCAGAAATACCGGAATGTTTGTTTTTGTACCAATGTCAATAACTCTTCATCAGCTACAATAGAGTATTTATCTGTTGAATCCAATGCCGTAATCAGACTAATAGAAACAGGCATTGCCAAAGAATAACCGCTTTGTGACCTAAGGTCGGACGAGACCGTTAATGTATATTTTGACAGCCAATCCAATAAACCTGTTGGTCGAAGAACGAGTAAACTATCATTTTTTCCGTAAGAAAAGGTCAACGTGATTGGCCGGTTATCTTTATCTGTCAGTTTGATGGCCTGCGAAACAGTAGAATGATCCACCACCGTAGAAAAGAACAGTTCAATAACAGGATCCCGACTGACTTCCTTATACTGGGAAGTTCCGGATAATCCGTTTACCGTCAACATCTGGCAGGTAAGCGGAACATCCGAAGGCTGAGGAACCGGGTCATTCTTTTCTCCGTCACTGCATCCTATCAGCAACATCAGAACCGGCAAAAAGAAATATGATAACAGACTTTTCAATATATAGATGTTAAATGTAGAAAGATACAGAGCCTCTGCTTTTCATATCACAGAGGCTCTGTTTATTGATTGATTGAGAATTATTTCATAACAGCCTTGATCTCCTCAGAAGTCAACGCTTTATTGAATAGACGTAATTCATCCATTACGCTCAGATCAGACAAGTGACTCCATTCTGTAAATCTTGGCGCACCTGATCCGATAGAGAGGATATCACAAGTATCCCAACTCACACCAGTAAAGGCATTTTGACAAACAGGTTCTCCGTTGAAATACACCACACATTCCGAATTTGAAATTGTGAATGCGATATGTACCCAATCTGATGTAGTTAATGTAGCCGTTGCTCCTCCGTCAAACCAACTTTCTGCTGCTCCGTCACCTACATTCAACTTGAATGTCTGGCCGTCATTTCCACTTTCACGGAAGAATCTGAACCCTTTCTCTCTGCTGGTATCAGCCGGACCAATGGTCAGGATACCTGCGCGGTCAGGTGTACTATTCAATTTATACCAGAAAGTAGCACTGAATTCTGAACCTAAAAGACCTGCTGTCGGGAAAGTCAGATAACCATCTGTCGCTCCTACATATCCTTTTCCTGATTTACCATCTGCAAAAGAAGGACTTCCTACAGCAGTTGCATTCTTAATGCTTACCAGATCCATATAATCACCATTAAACGGCATATAGAATATTTCACCATCAAATTTAGGACTGTACGCCTCTACTTTTTCAAACGAAACAGATTCTGTCGTTATTTTACCGGACAAATCTTTGGCAGTAGCACTTATCGTATGTTTTCCATCTGTCAACTTATCATAGAGATAAGAAACAATACCATGACGATAATCTTTAAATTCGGTAAACTTGGCAATTTCTGCCCCATCCAGACTGATCGCTATAGACTCCAGTTCAATATCGTCTACACCATCTACCTGTATATTAATCGAAGTAACTGCTTCCGTGACCTGGATCAAAGTACCTTCCAACGGATAAAGAATCTTTACTACCGGTGCCGTTTCATCCGGTCCCGGATCAACACGGGAGATCGAATCGATTCCATCATTACATGCTACGGCAAAAACAGCCAGCATGGATACGAAAATATATTTTAATGTTTTCATTTATTTTCTCTTTTTAATATTCCGTACATTATTCATTTTTATCACCTTTCAGTGCAGGAAGCTGATCCACCTGATTCTGCGGATAAGGTAGGAATCTCAGATTCATATTAAATACTCTGCCGTCATAGCTTAACTCATCCACCTTTCCAAGACGTACCATGTCGTAATAACGCGTACCCCACTCCATTGCCAGTTCTGCGAATTTTTCGTCCATTACCTGTTGGTTGGTGACACCGGATAATTTACCCAGACCTGCTCTTGTGCGAACGAGATTCACCGCATCATCAGCACTCATACCTGAACCGGATGCGCCATTTGTCAGTGCTTCTGCATACATCAACAGAATTTCGGCATAACGGATACACGGCATATTCTTATTTGACCCGTAATCTGTACGACCGGGAGTAAACTGATCACTCGGCATATAATGTTTACCACTTGCGAAGTAAGCACGTGCATAATCATTAACAACATCCCCCGAAGGAGTAGTATTGGATATCCAATTAGGCAATTTGGCATATTTGGAATCTTTTTTAAGTTCTGCAATACCACGATCGGTGAACATCACACTTGTCTGCAGACGGGAAACCTCACCTCTGTCAAGCATAAATTTGATATATTTAAAGCTGGGTTCATAGAATCCCCAACCACCGCCAATACCGGCTACTTTAGGTGTCCAGTTTTGTGGGCCAAAGAATCCCCACAAGTAACTTTTACTATCTCCCGAACCTTGGCCGAAGTCAGAATATTGCCATTCCAACAGATTCTCACTATTCAACTTACCCTTGGTTTTGAATAATTCATAAAAATCAGATTCAAGCACAAATTTACCTGAATTGATAATTTCACCGGTTGCACTTGCTACCGCTTGATAATCGTTCAACTCCAAATCAGCCAATGCTTTAATCGCCAATGCGGTATATTTAGTCACACCACCTCTGATATCTGTACGTTGATTCGGATTCATATCCGGCAATACTTTTGCAGCTTCAGCCATCTCACTTGAGATATGACGCATCACCTCTTCTCTTGTAGATAATTCCTGATTCAACAGATCTGTCGGATCATAACTTTGCGGAATCAGGATATCGCCCCATACACGTGAGAGGTTAAACAACAGAAATGATGCGATCGTTTTCGTTTCAGCTACATACTGATCAGCTAACTGATCGCTTGCCCCAGCTTCACGGTATAGATTGATCTGGTTGGCTGCTGAATATGCATCCAATACATTACTGTAAAACCCTTGCCATAAAGAGTTGTACATCCAATAATCCTTGTTATACTTGAAATTATCTGTTGCATCATAATCCTGCTGGTCACCTAAACCACCGGCATTCACATCATCCCCTCTTACGGAAATCAGCGGGTAAGTTTCCCAACCTGCATTGTAGAACCTAGCATAGGCTCCGATCAGTGGCTGGATCATATTTCCAGATTGCGCATAATCCGTTTCTTCGGTAAATGTCTTGTTTTCGGCAGGTTCATCCAGCAAATCATGACAAGCTACTGTCGGCAATAGCATAGTGGCCGTGAAAGCAAGCGTTATATATTTATTTATCAGTTTCATATTTTCTCTTATTAAATGATTAGAATTTAACATTTAAGCCGATGGTATATGTTGCAGGTATCGGATAGGTCTGTGTATCGATTCCATCAGCAACTTCAGGATTAAATCCGTTGTATTTGAATACGGTCAATGGACGGTCGGCTGTCAGTGTTACACGCATCGTCGGCATATTGTAACCAAACCAGCGTTTGTTTCTGATATTATATCCCAACTGAATATTCTGAATACGGAAGAATGAACCATCTTCGACATAGAAGTCACTCATTTTCTGGTTCCAACCTTTTCTTAAACCGGCTGAAGAGGGATAAGAGTTACTTGTTCCTTCACCATGCCAACGGTTCTTTGCCAGATCAGCATCGATATTGGTATCGTTTGTCCAGATATATTCACCACGTTTACGGTTCAGGATTTTGTTTCCTGTCTGCCCCATGATATTGACAGACAAATCAAAGTCTTTATAGCTGGCACCCAGATTGACACCGTACATAAATGTTGGGAAATAAGAACCGAGTACTACACGGTCGTCGTCATCGATATTTCCATCTTTATTGGTATCTCTGTATTTGAAATCACCCGGGACTAATCCGTTTGCTACCGCTACAGGATCAGCTGCAACTTCTTCTGGAGTCTGATAAACACCGGCTACTTCATAACCATAGAATGCCAATAAAGGCTCTCCGACAATCGAACGTTGACGGAATTCTGCACTACCACCATCAACATATGGTTGTCCGTACAGGTCGCGTACTTCATTTTTCAATGTAGAGATATTTACACCAATATTATATCTGAAATCACTTGAGATAGCATCATCCCAATTCAGTGCCATTTCAAAACCTGAGTTTCTAACAACACCCACATTCTTAATCACAGTACCTCCTACAGCCGGGATATTGACATCAATTGCCGCCTTTTTAGTATCACGGATATAATAGTCGGCATCCAGACTTAATCTATTATTCAAGAAGTTAGCTGTCAAACCGACATTTGTCTCTTCCGTTCTTTCCCAGCTGAGTGAAGAATAAACACCGGAAACAATGGCACCAGATGTCAATACATCATTAATAGCTGTTGTTTCTACTGTGGTTGTTAATGCACCGTCACTGGCCTGAATCTTATCGTTACCCAGTTGTCCCCAGCTGGCACGCAGTTTCAAATAATCTACAAATTTGTTATCTCTCAGGAAAGCTTCTTCTGTCAGTACCCAACCGGCACCTACAGTTGGGAAATAACCCCATTTTTCCTGATATTTTGAACTACCGTCAGCACGCATTGTTGCATACAACAGGTATCTGTTGGCATAGTTATAAGAGACACGTCCGAAATACGACATTCCATACTGACGCAGACCACCATCTTTAACATCATCCGTTACAATTGTTTCGGCCTGATCCAGATACCAGGATTGTTTCTGTCCTGTAGGGAAGTTCAACCCTTTTGCCTGCAGTAAATCATACGATTCGTCACGGAAAGAAGTACCCCCCATAACGGTCAGGTTATGATCACCAAATGTATCCGTATAGGTCAACAGGTTATCCCAGGTTACATCCGAATAGGTTTTATGTTTCTTAACCAACGAAGCATCTTTACGCTGTGCGTTATCACCCAGGTAATAAGCCAGAAGAGCTTCACGTTCTCTCAGGTTCGTATACGCCTGGTTGTACGTCGTTTTAAAGACCAGTTTATTCGGAATCAACGTTGCTTCAGCATAAAAATTCGCTAATAACTTCTTCGTGATATTTTTGTTGTCCGAGAACGCCATATCAATAAACGGGTTTTGAGAACCTCTATAACCCATGTCTTGTGCATTGGCATAATTGATAGGAGTTGCCGCCGTATTAGATTCATCATAAATCGGTAAGATCGGAATGGCATGGTAAGCCGCTTTCCATGCTTCTTTTTTCTCCGGATATTGTATAGACTGACTCCAGATCATGTTTCCACCCATTTTCAACCAACTGGTTGCTTTAAAGTCGATTTTCGAACGGAAGTTATATCTTTCATATTGGTTTTTCATATCCAATATACCTTCCTGAGCAAAATAGTTGCCACCAAAAGAGTAAGAAACCGTAGAACTACCACCCGATACATCAAAACTATAGTTCTGGATGGCTGCCGAACGTATCACCTCATCATACCAGTCGGTATTGACATCAGGCAGATTCGGATTGAGGCGGCTACGTCCGTAACGAAGCATCGCTTTTTCGATATTGCTCATATCTGTTGCAGAACCCGATTCCATAGCCATGGTGACAAACTGTTCCGTATTGGCCATTTTTAATACGTTCTGAGCAACCTGCACCCCATAATAAGCATCCATGGTCACTTCTGCTTTCCGGTCGAACTGACCCGATTTTGTTTCAATCAAAATAACCCCATTCGCTGCACGCACCCCATAAATAGCTGCTGCAGAAGCATCTTTCAATACCGACATAGAGGTAATATCTGCTGAGTTCAAAAAGCCGATATCATCATAAAACACTCCGTCAACAACATACAACGGAGCCTCTGTATTGGTCCAATTACCATCACTGTCTTTTTTAGGATAAGATCCCACACCACGCACACGTACCGTTGGAGATGCACCCGGACGACCGCTACTAACGATCTGAACGCCCGGCACCTTTCCTTGCAAAGCTTGCATCGGCTGGCTCGCTGGTGTTTTCATAATGTCATCTGTTTTGATTGTCGTAATGGAAGAAGTAAGGTCTTTCACTTTACTTGTACCATAACCAATAATAACCACCTCTTCTAATCGTTGAGTATCTTCCTCAAGTAACAGGTTAACAACCGTTTGACCATTTACAGGTACTTCCTGAGTCAACATACCAATATAACTAAAGACCAACGTTGCATTCGCAGGTACATTAGTTAACGAATAATCACCATCAACAGAAGTTATGGTTCCGTTTGTAGTGCCTTTTACCAGCACACTGACACCAATAGCTGGATAACCGGTGGCCTTTTCAGTTACCACTCCGGTAACCGTCAGATTGCCCTGGCCAAACAGTGATGCCGTAGCCATAAGCAGGCATAAACAAAGCATTAATTTAGCTTTCATGCATTTCAATTTTAAAGTTGAACATTTGATTTTACACACAATTTTGATTTGTATGGCAAATGAACGCCTAACTCAAAAAAATGACAAATAAATGTATACGTGAAAGCTACTTTACAAGAAGAAGGGGTGTTATTTCAATACGTTTTCAGTACGTCATAAATATTTAGAACATTGAAAACAATGAAGTTATATTTGTTAATTAGACCAAGGCGTAATTTATGTTATTTAGCATGTTTCTGTTCGAATATGTATGATTTAGTTAAACCGAATCATAAATTCCACCAGATTTTCACCTTCAGACAAATCCAATTTTTTACGTAGCCGATACCGGGCTGCTTCTATTCCCCGCACCGAAAGGTTAAGCATTTTGGCCATATCCTTGGTAGGCATATTCAATCGCAGTAAAGCACACATCCGTAAATCGCCCGGAGTCAGATCAGGATAACGCTCTTTGATCTTATAAAAGAAGTTCTCATGAATACGGTCAAAATTTGCCTGATAGAGTTCCCACTCCCCTTCTCTGGCTAAATTCTCATCAATCATATGAATCACCTTTTCAAAAAAACGTTTGGTATACGTTCCGGAGATTTGTTGAGTCTGGATCTCTTTCTTCAATTCTTCCAGAAAATCGGTCTGTGAGATACGAGCCAAGGTTACACTGGCCAACTCTTTACTCTTATAAGTCAACTCCTTTTCCAATTGTTCATTTTTTAATTGAACGATAAGTTGCTCTTGTTTTTCAAGCTTTTCTTTTTGCTTCTGGCGATATTCCTCTATCGATCTGTTCTCTTTTTTTATCTGCCGGTTGATATAAAACCGGATCAATACGATGAAAAGGGCTAATCCGAATACAACATAAAGTATTATCGCCCCTATCGAACGATAAAATGGTCGTTTGATCTCAAACGGATAAGACAAAGCAGCCAGTGTCTGTCCGACACCATTTTCGACCAATGCCGAAAACGCATATTTCCCGTAAGGAAGATTGGAGTAACTTTTCACAAAATCGGGCGTACCGACCGTCCATTCCTCATCAAACCCTTCCAATTTATAGCGTATCTGTGCATATAACCGGCTATAATCGGGATAAGAAAGTTCAAAGGTGATCGTATTATATTTAAAAGGGAATGAGATATTTTCCGACGAATCGCTACCCGGTTTATTGGGCATAATACAATTATTATTAAACCGGTCATACGCTTCAACAGACGAAAGAGAAAGCGGAATCATCTCCGTCTGGCTCTCTCTTTTAAGACGTAGGGGATCAAAAAGAGCAATACCACCATTCAAACAAAAATACGATAAACCGCTCGTACTGATATAAATATATCCGCGATCTTCTATAGTCGGGTTTTCAAAGACAGAAAAAGGCATTCGCATACGATGCACAAACCGTCCGCCTTCATAACTCAACAAGACATATTCCGTATTTCGGATAAACCAAAACAGGTCGTTATTTAACGAGACAATCCGATACGTATCACCCAACTCCGGAAAATCTTCATTCAAAACATCATACGGCACAATAGAATCAGACAGATCTTCATACGTATAAAATTGACTCCCATCCGTCAACACAATACGCCCTCTCAATTTCATAACGTTGATTTTACCCTCCTCCTGATCCTCACTCAGTTTTCCGATGTATTCCACGTTTTTCACCTTTTGCAGCGTTTCATCCAGACTGATCCGATAAAGTCCTTTAAACATATGGCTGGCCCAAATCGTCCCCGCCGGATCGATTTCAAGGGTTCGTATCAGATTATTAAAACCTTCTACATTATGACTAAAGCCCCAATCCCCTTCAGCAGTTTGTGTAAAAATACTCAGAGACGTATAGGAGACCTGAATCAACACCTCTTTCCCATGAATAATCACTTTCCGCATATCGGTACCTCCTCCTGACGGACCATCGATAAAATGCGCCTGATCATCTTTAATAAACAGTGTCCCCCTGTTATGCCCAGCAATCAGATGATTGCCCACATCAGTAATATACCAGGTTTGCTCTTCCGTTCCTGGAATTAAATGAGGGGTTATATCATTTTCCGAAAACACATAAACGCCTTGATTGGTACCCAGATAAATTCGATCGTTTTTTATCGCCATATCATGAACCATCCCTATCTGAGCTGCAACCGGTTCATAAAAATAAAGCGGAGAGTTGACCTGAACCTGTGACACGCCATTATCCATCGCCACCCATAAATTCCCCGAAGTATCAATATTCAAGCCTAAGATGGAGTTGTTCATTAAGCCATTTTCACGATTAATATGCCAGAGTTGATTCCCTGATTTATCGATCGCAACGATTCCTTCCGAAATCGTTCCGATAATATAAGATGAGTCGGGCATTAGTATGGCCCTGTTTGCTATACCTGTCTTCAATAATTCGCCGGATGAAACATTCCAAGGACGAAGAACGCCTCTTTTGTTATACAGATAAAGGCCATTCTGGGCTGTAACCAGCAGTAATTGATCATCATAAGGCAAAACAGCGACCACATTATCATCATTCAACTGCTCTCTGGATAACAAAGAGATAAAACGTCTTCCCTCATCCATTTGATAAAAACCCTCTCTGATAAACTGTACATACATCTTCTCATCCACAGAAAAGAAATACAACGGGGAATAGTTCGCAGTACCTGTTCTGACATGTTCTCCGTCATAAATAAAAAAGGAAGAAAAAGATTGAAAATAAATATCACCGCTAAATGCATGAATGGTCCATATTTCATCGTTAAAAAAACGATGATCCTGAACCTGGCTTTTTAATGAAAAATAGATCAATTGCCCGGCACTATCTTCCTGAAAATAACCAAATTCTTCAAAGGAACCAACATAAACACGCCCATCCTCTCCCAGAAATAAAGAGCGAACAGGGGTATGTTGGGGCAGTTGATAAAGCTGCCACCGAATACCGTCAAAAACCAATAGTCCACGATTATTACCCAAATAAATCTTACTATCCGGCCCTTGGCCTACAGCCCAATTCTGATTGCCGGCTTTGTAATCACTGACTGAATAATTGATGACCTTGGGTATATACGGAACTGTTGAAGCCTTCATTATAAAAGGAAATAACAGTCCGACACAGATTATAAAACGGAAAAAAGATTTCATCAAGGCGCTTGTTTCTTTTATCTTAAGGTATGACAAAGATAGTTTTTTCTTCGAATTTCCGGCTTTTCAAAACCACTTTATATAGACCATATTGAAATGATTGAATCGTTTTTTTTCCTGATCGTGTCTCTTTTAGATATTGATTCCATCCACTTTTTTGTTACACCTTGTCCCGTCCTAAAATTGGTTGTCAAGTTTGACTGTTTCTAAGTTTCGAAAAAGACCAAAACACTCATGGTCCTTAAAAGAGTTTACAAACATA
>NZ_JARXWG010000013.1 GCF_029893105.1 Parabacteroides sp. PF5-9
TATTTCTATTCTGACGTATTAATTACTAATCCAAAATTATATATATAAACAAAAAGAAAAAGTGTTGTTTTAAGATGTAAATCTTATTGAAAAAAGTGGTTGGGAAGGCTGCTCCGGGAGGAGCGGCCTTTTCTGTTCTAACAATGTTAGAATTGCAATAAGACCTCTTCACCATCCAAAAGGGGGATATGCAGAAATCCATCTATTACTGGTAATGAAACAGGCTTTTGGTTTTTCCTGACACTGAGATTTTTCGAATGTTCGGGTAGTTTGATATTAAACTGTCCGGGAACGGTCGCTTTGATGGTGGCTTCTTTTAGCTGGCTATTGACCCATCTGGCTGAGACTTCGCCTCCTCCTCGTACTTTCAACCCGTTAAAATGGCCGGAGCCCCAATGATCGGGCAACGCAGGGAGGAAGTCGATGTACCCATTCTGACTTTGAACCAGCATTTCTGCGATTCCGGCACAGCTGCCGAAGTTTCCGTCAATCTGGAAGGGCGGATGTGCACAAAACAGATTAGGGAAAGTCCCTCCTCCTGTCACATTTGTGGTTCCTTCTTCCACACAGGGTTGAAGTAAATCCTTCAATAGTTTATAGGCATGATTGCCATCTTTCAGGCGAGCCCAGAAATTGATCTTCCAGGCCATCGACCACCCGGTACTTTTATCTCCCCGAGCCATTAACGATTTGCGGGCAGCCTCGGCTAGATTGGGAGTCGACTCCGTAGAAATTTCATCCCCGGGATATAAACCGTATAGATGAGAAACGTGTCGGTGAGTGGGCTCCACCTCTTCAAAGGGTTCCAGCCACTCCATGATACGTCCGTCTTTACCGATGGTGGTAGGCATTAGTTTGGCTTTTTTATTTTCGAGTTCTTCGACGAAAGCAGAGTCAACACCTAGTATTCCGGCTGCTTCAATGGTATTTGCAAACAGTTCACGTATGATCTGGTTATCCATTGTTGATCCGGCACAGACATGCACTACATTTCCATTAGCCATACGGAAACCATTTTCCGGTGAAGTCGTAGGGGCGGTTACCAGATAACCGTTGCGCGGATCAGTAACTAACATATCGACAAAGAATAATGCAGCACCTTTCATCACCGGATAAACCTCTTCCAGATAAGCCTTATTCATGGTGTACAGATAATGTTGATAGAGGTGCTGACAGAGCCATGCGGCAGAGGTATTCGTCGCTCCCCACGACGGATGTTCACCCGGTGCGGTAAACTCCCAGACATTCCCTAAGATATGTGTGACCCAACCGCGTGCATTATAAAACACTTTAGCTGTCTGCTCCCCACTTCTGACCTGTTGCTTTGTCCATTCAATCAACGGAAGATGTAGTTCCGATAGATTAGTCACCTCCGCCGGCCATAAATTCATCTGCAGATTAATATTCAGATGATAATCGCCATTCCACGGCGTATGAATCGTATTACACCATAGCCCTTGCAAGTTAGGCGGCAGTAATCCTTCGCGGGTCGAGGAGATGAGCAAGTATCTTCCGAATTGAAAATAGAGAGCGGCTAATGCCGGATCGTTTTCATCCTGTTGAACTAATTTTAAGCGTTGGTCTATCGGTAAATCGCTTGTCGATGAACGTCCCAGATCCAGGCCGACCCGACTAAAATAATTGTTATAAACCGCTATATGTTCTTTTTTTAATGCAGAATATTCCTTTTGTTCGGCTGAAGCAAGCAGACCAACAATCTGCTCTTTATATCCTTCTTTGTCAAAATAATCTGTAGCCATACTAATCAGGATTACTGCTTCGGATGCATTTGCGACTGTGAGTGTGGAATCAAGCGGAGTCAATGTCCCGCCTTTGGGTAAGACCACCCGTACTCGTACACCATATTGTGTCCCTTTCATCTCCAGCGTATCGACACCATCCGGCAGACGTCCCTTCATAATTAAATCACGCCCTTCAATAGCGAAGGTATAATGTTCCGGACGGTTTAATCCGAGAGTAAACGATAATGCTTTTTCATCATCGGCAGTCAGATAGACAACTCCGAGATCACCGGAAAAAGAGGTGAACACTTCACGTTGATACGACGTACTCCCTTTTTTAAAAGAGACGGAAGCGATGGCTTCATTCAGATGAAGCGTTCGACGATAATCGGTTATAGGTTCTTGCGTATTGTAATGATAATCCAAGAGTAAATGCCCTACTAACTGATAGCTTCCATATGGGGCATTTGCTCCGTCTCCCAACGCACTACCTGCTCCTTTGCAGACAAAGGTCTGATACATGAGGGCTTGCGCTTCATCATTTCTCCCCTCAAAGAGCAGTTGCCTGATACGTGAGAGGTACCAGTAGGCATACGGATTGTCTGTTTCTTGTTTACTCCCCGACCACATGGAGATCTCATTCAGAAGGATCCGCTCCTGTTCGACCCCTCCGTCGGGCATTAAACCGACTCGGCCGTTACCCAACGGGAAAGTCTCTTCCCATATCTGTGCCGGTTGGTTGAAATAATATGAGAGGGTATTCTCTTGTTTAATAATACCGGAATGACAGGAAACGAATAGAGATAACATAAAAAAGATCGGGAAATTATGGAGCCGACGGTAACATAAGTCGCAGATTCTATTCATCGGGTTCACTTGGAAATGTGTTTAATCGTTTTTCAGAAACTTTGCATATCACAAAGACGTTTGTAAAAACCATTTAGTTTCAGTAACTCCTCGTGCCGTCCGCGTTCGACAATCTCCCCTTCATGCATCACACAGATTTCATCTGCATTTTTAATGGTAGACAACCGATGGGCAATAACAATCGTTGTACGGTTTTTCATCAGGTTCTCCAACGCATCCTGTACCAGACGTTCCGATTCGGTATCCAAAGCCGATGTGGCTTCGTCCAGAATAAGGATCGGAGGATTTTTCAATATGGCTCGGGCAATACTGATCCGCTGGCGTTGGCCACCGGAGAGTTTTCCTCCCCGGTCACCAATATTCGTCTGGTAACCCTCTTCCGTAGAGAGGATAAAATCATGGGCATTGGCAATACGAGCAGCTTCTTCCACCTGTGCCTGCGTGGCATTATCTACTCCAAAAGCGATATTATTGAAGAAGGTATCATTAAAAAGAATAGCTTCCTGATTGACATTTCCCATGAGCGAACGCAGGTGATATAAAGTTGCATTTCTTACATCCGTGTCATCGATCGTGATATTTCCTTTTTCCACATCATAAAAACGAGGCAGAAGATCAACCAGTGTACTTTTCCCAGAACCCGACTGCCCGACCAAAGCGATTGTCTTCCCTTTCGGAATAGTCAGATTGATGCCTTTCAATACCCACTCGTTTTGGTATTTAAACCAGACGTCCTTGTATTCGATCTGTTTGTTTAACTGTATATCTTGAGGCTGCTCCGGATCTGTGATATTACTTTCAGCCATTAATATTTTATCAATCCTTTCCATAGATGCCAATCCTTTCTGAATAGCGTATGTAGCCTTGCTCAGATCTTTTGCCGGATTGATTATACTGTAGAAAATGACCAGGTAAAAAATAAACGTAGAAGCATCTATGGCGCTGTTCTCTCCTAAAATCAGGCTACCTCCATACCACAATACAATAGCGATTGTCGCTGTTCCTAAAAATTCACTCATCGGATGCGCCATCTGTTGGCGACGATAGATCCGGTTAGTGGTACGGCGAAAGGTATCATTGCTTTTTTCAAAACGTTCCTGGATTTTCTTTTCAGCATTAAATGCTTTAATAATTCGTAAGCCACTTAATGTCTCTTCGATCTGACTCATCAGATATCCCCATTGTTCCTGTCCGACTAACGATTTACGTTTCAATTTTTTCCCTACTGCCCCCATAATATATCCTGCCACCGGAAGAAGGATCAATACAAAAACTGTCAATTGCCAACTGATCACTATCATCCCAACCAGATAAATAACAATCAATATCGGATTTTTGAACAACATATCCAGCGAACTCATGATGGAGGTTTCAATCTCATTCACATCTCCGGAGACCCGTGCGATAATATCTCCTTTCCGTTCCTCGGAGAAGAATCCTAAGGGCAATTGGGTGATCTTTTTATTGATCTGATTACGGATATCCCTGACAACACCGGTACGGATAGGAATCATCGTAAAAAAGGCCAGATACATGGAAGCTACTTTCAGGAAAGTCATCGTTACCAGAAAAACCCCCAGAATGATCAAGGTAAATGAGCCGCCTTCTGTTTCGATCAGATTGCTGACAAAGGCAAAAAAGTTGTTACTCAATATCTCCGGCATCTCCTTCCAGGAATCCCATGAGAAAACATCCAACTGCCAATCGATATACGTATACACGCTCTCATCCGTTTTAAAAAGGATATTCAGGATAGGGATAATCAGGGCAAAGGAGAATAAATTCAATACAGCAGACAGGATATTGAAGATAACATTCAATACCAGGTATTTTTGATATGGAGGAACAAACCGTTTGAGTATACGAAGAAAATCTTTCATGTTTCTTATAGAGGGTTTAATTGGGGGTGCAAGTTAGTAATATCCTGTCGGAAAAGCTCCTTTTTTAGGTATATTAGCATAAATCTGTTTGTGTAGAATAGGGGTTTTTATTTGTGTATTTGTCCAATGATAAAACAAAAAGATGCATATACTAAGAAAAATAAGCGGGATAATTTTACTGATACTGCCCCTCTGCCTATCGGCAAAAGAGCGAAGAACCAGCGACCTTATGCTTACTGCCGGATTGAATAATGCTTCCGGATATGAACTTGAATTATCTACCACTTACTTGTTCAACAATTATTTCGGAGCAACACTTGGTTTGGGTGGCTATTGTCAGTTCGAACAATCAAGACACTTAGGCGGAACCATTCCGAATGGTGATGAATGGCGTATTTATAGTAATGATGTCTATGCACAACGCTTATTGCTTCGTCCGGCTCTCCGCCTCCGGATGCCTGTCATAACGGTTTGTGAGGATTGGCATCTCTCTTTGAATTCCGAACCGGGACTTTATCTTGTCGGTTTCCCGAATGAAGAATTGGGTGTTGATTATTACAGTAAAAAGGATGATATCAAACTATTCCCTTATCATACCGAAACGGTAAAAAACAAAGGCGGTAAGTTCTTCTTCTGGAATGTAAAGAACTTCATCGAACTACATGCCGAGAACCTCCTTATCAGCGCAGGGTATACCATCAGCAACTTTGATATTTACAACGGACGAAGAAATATCAAGATTGAAGGCTTCCCTATTAATCAATGGTTCCGAAAGCGAATGATGAGTCACTCCGTTTTTGTATCAATCGGTTATTGCTTTTAGAAACTTTCTGTAACCGATTTCTTCATAAACATTTAAACAAATATTGTCAGTTTTTACACTCTTCCGTAAACGCTTCTGCCCGGGTTATCGCCTCATGAATATTGCTGCAAATATTTTCCGTACCGATTTTTTGATCAAAACCTGATTTAATCAGTACCTGACGTACTTCGGAATTAACTCCGGAGAGGATCATACGGATGTTTTCTGCTTCTGATAAACGCAACAAACTTTCCAGGTTATGTAGTCCCGTAGAATCCATAAACGGCACTTTACGCATACGGATGATACGCACCTTTGGCTTATCGCCTATGCTTTTCATTACACCGTCAAATTTATTGGCGACACCAAAAAAGAAAGGACCGTCTATTTCGTATACTTCGACTCTTGCCGGAAGTTTCAACATCTCTTCTTCATGTTGTATTTCACCGTCATTAGATAAATCGACTACATCCCTGACGACCGAAACACGAGTCGTTTCTGTTACCCGTCGCATAAAGAGGAACATGGCCATTAACAAACCGATTTCAATCGCAATTGTCAGATCGAAGATCACTGTCAGAAAGAAAGTGGCCAATAGGACATAGACATCACTTTTGGGGTTTTTCAGTAGTGAGCGGAACGTTCGCCATTCACTCATATTATAAGACACGATAATCAACACGCCTGCCAAACAAGCCATAGGGATATGTTTGGTCAAAGGACCGAGGAAAAGCAAGATTAATAAAAGAACAACCGCATGTATAAGGCCTGCCACAGGAGTTCGTCCACCATTGTTAATATTTGTCATTGTCCGGGCAATTGCTCCGGTCACAGGGATACCTCCGAAGATCGGGACAACAATATTTGCAACCCCCTGTGCAATCAGTTCAGTGTTTGAATTGTGTTTGTTTCCGATCACCCCGTCTGCGACTGTCGCAGATAGGAGCGATTCAATGGCTCCCAGCATCGCTATTGTAAAAGCTGATGGCAAAAGCAGGTTAATCGTTTCCATATTGAAAGAGATTGCTTCCGGTTCAGGTAGTGAGGCATTGATCGTAAATCGGTCGCCAATAGTCTCTATCGTCGTAATCCCCAGGTAATTTTTCATAACAAATACGATCAGGGTCACAACAATAATCGCGATCAATGAACCGGGAATTTTTTTTGAGAATTTAGGAGATACAACGATAATGCCTATGCTAAGTAGGCCAATCAGTAGAGACCACCAATTGATCGTTGAGATATGTTGCCCATAAGTGATCCACTTGGAAATGAAATCAGCCGGTACATGTTCTATGGTTAAACCAAACAGATCTTTCATTTGCGTGGTGAAAATAGTCAATGCAATACCACTGGTGAAACCAACCACAATCGGATAAGGGATAAATTTGATCACCGTTCCCAACCGAAGGAGACCTAAAATAACCAACATAATACCGGCCATAACCGTTGCAATAGCCAATCCTTCGATCCCGAAATTCTGGATAATCCCATAAACAATCACGATAAAGGCGCCTGTCGGACCACCGATCTGTACCGAACTCCCTCCTAAAAAGGAGACAATAAAACCGCCTATAATCGCAGTGATCAACCCTTTCTCAGGACTTACTCCTGAGGCAATACCAAAAGCGATCGCCAGTGGCAATGCCACAATTCCCACAATAATTCCCGCCATCAGGTCGGCCATGAATTTCTCCCGGGAATAATTTTTTAGTGCTGTCAGCAATTTGGGATGAAAATCAAGTTTACTCGTCATATCTCTAAGACTAAAATATTAATGAATGTGCAAAGATATGAATAAATACTAATACGTTTTTGTATTCATAGAGATCTAATAGAAAACAGACTTGGGAAGTGCTGAAATCGCTCTCTTTTCCACATGCAGGAGAAACCACTTAGCGATTAAAACGAATTACTCCTGTATTCCCTCTTCCTCCCCCCCTCTCATTACTTGAAAATTGTAATCACAACTTGTAAAAGTTAGGATTTACAACTTGAATGAGTTGTAGATTCTATTCATTTTCAGGCCGTTTTTGGTAGATTCCGACAAATTACGATTTGTAACCTATTTTTCCTTTTCCAGAATTTCTCACCTCCCATCGCCCCCCTATATTTGCATCGTGTTAAGGCACGAATGAGTAAAACAACAACCACTAATTTTTCAAATTTATTACATCATGGCAACTAAGGTATTTTTTAAATTATTCGTTTTAATTTCTATTACATTATTTATCACTAGCTGTTCTTCTGACGAACATTTCGAAAGCTTACCACTAACCAACCAGACCGCTTCTACCACTCCATCAGCAATGACTCCCAACGAGAACGTATTAAGAGCGATGGATATTCAGTTCCCAAATGCTAAAAGCGTAAAATGGACTATCGAAAACGGCTATTACACAGCCAGCTTCTCTGAGAACGCCTCAGTTGTAAAAGCATGGTTCAGCCAGAAAGGAAACTTGGAATCTGCTCAAACAACTGTTGCTTACCAAACATTGAACCAATCGGTAAAAAGAACATTAGCCACAAGCGCATATGCGGATTACAGCCTCTTAAACGCCTATATCCTGGAAAGAGCAAACACATCGGATATCTATATGGTGAAAGTAAGCAACAACTCGGAAGTGTTGAACGTATACCTCTCTTTAGCCGGTGACCTGATCCGCACAAAAAACAGTACAGCCACTGAATCGGAAGCACCTGTTGTAATCCCTTCACAAGTAAACCGTACCATTAACGGGATGTTCAATGATTTCCAGGTATTGGATTACTGGGATGATTCATTGAGTGCCAAGGTAGGTGTGATCGACAGCAACAATGTTTTCAAACTGATTGCTCTGGATCAGGAGTACAACTGGATCTCTACATTCTGGGTGGTAGAAGAAGAGGTAGTACCTGCTCAGGTGATGAACAAATTCAAAGCATCTTCTTATGGCCATGCCGCAGTTAGCGACATCCGCGTGATGGATAACGGCCAAGAGGTGTCTTACCTGTTTTATTTCAGCCAGAACGACAAAAACAAAATTGCAACGGTGAAAGAAAATGGGGATTGTATTTCTATTCTGACGTATTAATTACTAATCCAAAATTATATATATAAACAAAAAGAAAAAGTGTTGTTTTAAGATGTAAATCTTATTGAAAAAAAGTGGTTGGGAAGGCTGCTCCGGGAGGAGCGGCCTTTTCTGTTAGTATATGATACGATCGTCATTTCTCGTTTTCAACAATTCTTATTCCCTGCTATTTAAATGGTTTGCATATATAAGTTCAATGACCCGGATGACCTGTTTTTTTGTGCAAATAAATTAATCGTCTAACAGCTGTGTCACTTTCGTCTACCAATTGGTGTACTTCCGTCTACCAACTGTGGTTTGATCGTCTACCAACTGTTAGACGATTAAATCTTTCAAAAAAACGGGGAGAGCGATCAGATAAAAGACGTAGGGCTTTCGCAAGAGCGGGTGAAAGGGTTTTAAAAGAGATCTGCCACGAGTGTTAATATTTTGTAATTATTAGTACCTTGCGATACAAGGTATTCTGCCCTTCCCTATATTTGCTTCGTATTTCATATCTGAAAAGCAAAAAATAAATCTCTATTTATTGTAACCAAACAGAAAAGAAGAATCTCTAATAATAAACGAACATGATGAAAACAAAATTAGTCTTTTTATTAAGTATTCTATTCATACTTCCGGGAAGTATACTTGCAGCCGATCCACTAAAGGGGAATGGTCATTTAACGACTACAAAAATCGAAATAGGAGACTATAATGACATTCGGATCGACGGTATTATGGATTTTAACTTTGAACAATCGGATGCTTCTCCAACATTAGAAATAACAATCGACGAGAATCTCCAACAGTATGTACAGACAGAAGTGAAAGATCGGATACTGACAATCGGATTTAAGAAGGGGATAAAAGTGGATCAGGTGACTAAATTCATCGTGAAAACAAACTCCAAATGGCTAAAAAACGTTCGCGTAACAGGCAACGCTTATTGTATGGTCAATAGCCGTATTGAGGAGGATGAATTAACGATACGTGCCAATGCAAACAGCTTGGTTCAATTCAAAGAGCCTGTCAAAGTCGGACGGTTGGAGATGAAAGTAACAGGTAGTGCCAATTTGGTCATCAGCGATTTGCAAACAGAGAACATCAAATGTGATCTGGACGGGTCGGGTTCGATCGCGTTAAAAAAGGGGAAAGCGAAAGAAGGCAAATACCTGATCACAGGCAGTGGAGATATACATGCCTTTGATTTTGAAGTTACTACGTTAACTTGCAAAATGACCGGAAGTGGTCTGGCTGAAATTTATGCAACCGAGTCTCTGAAAACGAACGTTATCGGTAATGGGGAAATATGTTATAAAGGAGTTGACCCGGATCATCTAACAATCATCGGAAAAGGGAAAATAAGTCCGAAACATAAAAAATAAATAATGACGTATGAAACAGAAAGTGGTTTGGTCTATTGTATTATGCATATGTGTGATTACCTCCGGATATGCAAAAAATAAAGTAAAGGGGAATGGTACGGCAGAGACCCGAGTCATATCGGTCAATGCGTATAACGATCTGCGTTTAGGTCAGAATATCGAGCCGAATAACGTCTCTTTTTTAGGGATAAATAAGAAGAAAAATTTTGCATTCAATTATGAACAGACAACTGGTGCATATACGTTGGAAATTACTCTTGATGAAAATCTATTCCCCTATTTAGAAATTGATCAAACCGGTCAAACACTATTTATCCGTGGAAAGGATGATACGAAAATTAATCCGACGATTTTTGTGGTTAATGGTCAATCACAGGAACTGAACAATGTGAGTATCAGCGGATGTGTTGATTTTATCGCTGAACGCGCTTTGACAACTCATAATATCAGCTTCCATGTATCGGGCGTAGGGGATATCCGGATAGCCCAATTAGTCAGTGAAAATATCGATTGTGAGGTTTCCGGTGTCGGGAGCGTTTACCTGACCGGTCAGGCCGCCAATGGTTCTTTCGAAGTCTCCGGAGTTGGTAAGATATATGCGTATGACTGTTTCGTGAAAAACTTGAATTGTGAAGTGTCGGGAGTCGGTAGTATACAAGCGAACGCCACGGATAAACTGACGGCGTATGCATCAGGTGTCGGCAACATCTATTACCGGGGTAATGCAACCGTCGACACCCATACTTCGGGGATTGGAAAAATCAGAAAAAATGACAAATAATTATTTTTAATACAACAAATTATGAAAACGAAAATCACTTTATCCCTTTTTACTTTCTGGTTGATCATAGGAAGCGGATGTATCCCGTTCAAACCGATCAAAGGCGACGGTAACCTGGTTACTCATCAAATTTCGATTGACGATTATAATAAAATCGGAGCCTTCAGCAGTTCGATGAAGATTAACTATGTCAGATCGGATGAAGCTCCTTTTCTGGAAGTCACCACCGATCAGAATATTTATGAAAAATATGATTTTATCATTGAACATGATAATCAGTTAAGTATCAAACCTAAAAAAGAATATCGGCAGAACAACTTTCGGCCGACGGAATTTAATGTCACGACCAATTCGCGTCAGCTGATCGAGATTATTATTGCCGGAAGCATTGAGTTTGTGACAAACAGTTCGCTATCGGGAGACGGACTCAAATTTGAAGTTGCAGGAAGCGGTTCTATATATTTTAACGACACAGTCATAGGCGACAAGGTAAAAATGAATATTGCCGGTAATGGGGAAATTCATGCTGTTCATCTGGTTAGTCGGGAGTTTCATAGCGAAATTGCAGGATCAGGTAAGTTGAATTTAGCGGGTCAGGCTGATCGTGCATCCTATAACATAGCGGGAAGTGGTGAGGTTAGAGGATTTGATTTCATTACCAACGACATTAAGGGTGAGATCGCTGGTAGTGGGGATCTTGAAATATATGCAAACAATAGCATCAAAGTGGATATTGCCGGCAGTGGAGAAATTAAATACAAAGGGGATCCTGAAGAGCCTTCAATAAAAGTCGCCGGATCAGGTTCAGTCACAAAAGTAGAGTAGGTTGCAAATCTACAGCCATCCTTTCCGACGATACCATTCGATACTTTCCTGTAATCCTTTCTCTAAATTATAGATAGGTGTAAAATTCAGATCATCCTGAAGCGGCGTAATATCACAGATCCAGTTGCGCTGTTTCAGGATAAGATATTTATCGGTATTTAGTGTCATGCTTTTCCCAAGTAATCGCCCTATGCCTTCCGAACAAAAACAGACCGGCTTGACAAGCCATGCGGGAATACGGGCACGAAACACCCATTTTTTTCCCAGCATGTTTTTGATCAGTTGCGCAAACGTTGTATCGGTATACACATCACCGTCTGCCACAAAATACGCCTTGTTCAAAATATGCTCACGCTCTAAACATTGAAAAGCCAGATTTGCCAGGTCTTTTACATAGATAAAGGTTAATTGCTGGGGAGTATAACCAACCGCAAAATCAAATCCCGATTGAATGCTTTTAATCTCCATAAAATAATCTTTATCCCCCGGGCCATAAATACCGGTAGGTCGCAGAATCACATAAGGGAAATCTATCTGAGAACGAACATATTCTTCGGCAAGCGCTTTGCTCTTTCCATAGGCTGTATTCGGTGTTTGGGGATCATTCGCTCTAATGGGGGTAAACCCTTTTTCATCTCCCGGCCCAAAACTGCTCAGACTACTCATCAGAAGAAATTTCGTAGGTTTACAGTCGGCCAACGATAAGGCAGTCAGTAATGTGCGCGTATGTTCTGCATTTACTTTAAAAAAATCGGCCTTATGTAGTGTTTTAGTCAGGCCGGCATTATGAATCACATAATCCCATATTCCGTTTTCCTGTACAAATAATTTGAGTTGATTGGTCAGTTTCTCGACATCCTGATAAGCTAAATTGATAAAACGTAAACGTTCATCTTTTAACCGCTCTTTATTACTTGTCAATCTGACTCCTGCCCATACTTCATATCCACGCCGGAGTGCCTCTTCGACTAAAAAACCGCCTACAAAACCACTGGCACCTGTAATCAGTATCTTTTTTTTATCCATGTTTATGCGATTTTAATACCCGGTGAGGAATTTCTCCATGCCCTATCAATTCAATCGGACAGGCATATACATCTCCCAACCAATCTTCCGATATCTCTGTTCCCGCGTGATAATGCAATGTCTCATTGACACACGCGATATTTTTTACAATAGACAAGACGGTTCCGATATCATGCGAGACCAACACAATTGCACTCTCCTTATTTATCTCTTCCAATAAGTGATAGAACTGTGATTCGAACCGTTTATCGACATATGAACTGGGTTCATCTAAAACCAATACACTGGGACGGGATACGATTGATCTTCCTAAGAGGACGCGTTGCAACTGTCCTCCTGACAGTTCACCGATGGCTCTTCCTTTTAGTTCCTCTAACCCCATTTGGCCTATCACCTCATCAATACGTTCCCGTTGGCGCTTATTAAACCCTCTAAACAATGATTTTTCAGAGGAAAGGCCGGAAGCAATCACTTCCCAAACGGAGATCGGGAACTTCTTATCGATGATATTCATCTGAGGGAGATATCCTATCCGTAATGAAGAGACACGTTCTTCATTTTGAAAAAAGCAGACTTCCCCTTTCTTTGGAGTTAATAAACCCAGAATCACTTTTAAAAGCGTTGTTTTTCCTCCTCCATTGGGTCCTATAATCCCTAAAAAATCATTCGCATAAATGGTCAATGAGACGTCATGCAATACGGTCTTTTCCTCATATCCGGCTGAGATATCCTGCAACTCAATTAACTTCTTCATCGGCTAAGGCTTTTGCGATATGAATCATCTCTTGAGACCAGTCGTAGTTTAACGGGTTGATAGTCACCAGTCGGCAACCAGTCTCCTGCGCGATCAATTCACCGTTTTTACGGTCAAACTCTTGTTGTACAAACACCACCCGTACATTGTGGTTCTTTGCCGTATCCACTAACTCTTTCAA
Source organism: Parabacteroides sp. PF5-9 (assembly GCF_029893105.1). GTDB lineage: Bacteria > Bacteroidota > Bacteroidia > Bacteroidales > Tannerellaceae > JARXWG01. The sequence goes on from NZ_JARXWG010000013.1 coordinate 13,300, forward strand.
CTGGACAGGAGAAGGTTCTTTTCCATCCATCTCTATACACAGCTGCGTCAGATTATATTCTCCTGCCAAGTAGGTCAGCGCAGGATGGTAGATAATAAAAGTTCTGCTTAATAGCGGTTTCAACAAGGCATCAACCTCTTTTTGTGTCTCTTCAATCTCTTTTATCAATTGTGTATAGTTTGCTTGATAAACGGATTTATTCTCCGGATCCAAAACGATAAATGCATTCAGCATATTTAAAATAATCTTTTTGGCTCCATTAAAAGAGGTCCAGAGATGAGGGTCTACCGCTCCATGATAGTGATCTCCATGTTCCCAATGATTCGTAATCAACTCCATCCCCTCCGAAAGATCAACGATTTTTAGCTGTTGGTTATTCTGTGCGATATGTTCCATCCAGGCAAGTTCAAATCCAATATATCCGATTCGGAAATAAGCTTCACTTTTCCCGATTTCAACCATCTGTTGTGGAGTCGGATCATACGTTTCAGGACTTTGTCCGGTTGGAACAACACAGTTGATCTGAAACCGATCGCCTGCAATCTTCTCTGCAAAATAGCGTTGAGGTTCAATAGTTACTGAGATAACCCGCTTATCCACCTCCTTTGTCTTGCATGAAAACAAGCAAATAAGAGTTAAAAAAACAACAATCTTTTTCATGCCGTATATCATTTGGTGTAATCAAGGTCACAAAGTAAAAACAAAAAAACCATATCCGTATTAAAAGCGACTGCCCGAGTTTATCTTAATCTGAAAAAAATAAACGAATCATCTCTTTCTTAATTTACGTATTTAAATGAATAAACTCATATTCGATTTCTCAGCACGTTCCAGATAGGTGGCTACTCCGCCTAATTGAACATTATCCAACAACTCTTCTTGTTTCACTCCCATAACATCCATCGACATCGTACAGGCAATCATCTCTACTCCCGAATCGACGGCTTGCTGTATCAGCGCCTCCAAACTGTCGATATTCTTCTTTTTCATGATAAAGCGCATCATCCGGCTACCCATTCCTCCCATATTCATTTTGGAAAGCGATAGTTTGGTGCTGTTCGAAGGGAGCATCATTCCGAACATTTTGCCGAAAAGATCTTTCTTTACTGAACGTTTCTCTCTCTTTTTAATCACATTTAATCCCCAGAATGTAAAGAATAAACTGACTTTTTTTCCGGTAGCGGCAATCCCGTTGGCAATCACAAAAGAGGCTAATGCTTTGTCGAGGTCGTCACTAAAGACGATCATCGTTTTATTTCCTCCCATAGAAACGGCAGGAACAGTTTGTGTTTCGCGCACTTTTTCTACAGTGACAGCGACGGTTCCCGCCTCGGTTTTCCGTCCCACGAACCGTGCTCCGGTAATATTGCACCAGCTTTCGGCATCCTGGCTGAAGGCCATATCTGTCGATTTTACCTCCAATCGTTCGCCAGTATTCAATCGATCATAATGCTTTTTTAGTTGAATAATCGGCCCCGGGCAGGCTAAGCCGCAAGCATCTACTCTGATTGTTTTTGTATCGCCGGCGTTCCGGGTTATTTCATTTTGATTTTCATCGAGATTATCCGATTCGTGATAGTAGGATTGTTCACACATGACCGATGAATAGGTTTTGAACCCTCCCGAAAGGTTGTATACATTCGTAAAGCCTTTCTGTGTCAGTATCCTGTATGCCAGATAACCACGCAGGCCGATGGCGCAATACAGGATTATCCTTTTATCAGTAGGTATTTCGTCTAATCGACTTCGTAAATCGTCTACAGGGATATTTACTGCTCCGTCTATCCGGTTTAGATTGTATTCGTGTATGGTGCGAACATCTAAAAGGAAGTCTTTTTTAGGATCGATCGTTGCGATATCCCGCCAATGCAGGGGTTTCATCTTCCCTTTGATGATATTCTCTGCTACGAATCCGGCGATATTCACAGGGTCCTTAGCCGATGAAAAAGGAGGGGCATAGGCTTGTTCTAATTCGGTCAGGTCGTAGATAGTGCCTTTTCTCTGTATGACCTGAGCCATCATTTCGATGCGTTTGTCTACTCCATCGAAACCGACCACTTGTATTCCGTATAATTCTCCCGTTTCGGGGGCGAAAACGATTTTAATTGAAAGGGGTAAAGCCCCTGGGTAGTAGCCGGCATGCGAAGAACTGTGGGTGTACGACGAAAGATAATCCACGTTCAGCCGCTTCAAGACTTTGGCAGAAACACCCGCAGCCGCAACTGTTAAATCGAATACCTTGGCTATGGATGTTCCGATAGTTCCTTTATAGAGATGTTTATTCCCTTCCAGAATATTGTCGGCAACTATCCGGGCTTGCTTGTTTGCAGGGCCTGCCAATGGAATCAGTGCAGGTAGATTGGTGACCGGATTGGTGACCTCAACGGCATCTCCTACAGCGTATATATGCGCATCCGATGTTTGCATATGTTCATCTACCCAGATGCCTCCCAGTGTGCCTATCTTCAAACCTGCCGATTCGGCCAACTGCTTTTCGGGTCGAACGCCGACACTGCTTATAACCATATCGGATGTGATCTGTTTGCCACCGTCGAGTAAGACACTCAAGTGCTCGCCGGCAGTTTCAAATCCGATAACTCTTTCTTTTAACCAGAGGTTGATTTTTTTCTCCTTCAGGTGTTGATGTACCATAGCGGCCATAGAAAAATCGAGCGGTGCCATCACCTGGTCGCTCATCTCAACGATATCGACTTCCAGACCCGCTTCGTGTAGGTTTTCCGCCATTTCCAAGCCGATGAATCCACCACCCATTACCACAGCCCGTTTGGGTTTGTGTTGTTCGATATAGGTTTTGATGGCATCGGTGTCGGGCACACTTCTCAATGTGAATATTTGGGGGTGATCGATACCCGGAAGCGGCAGTTTAACGGGGTCTGCTCCGGTGGAAATAATGAGTTTGTCGTAAGATTCGGTGTACGTTTCTCCTGTTTGCAATTTCTTTATCTGTATGGTTTTATCTTCAGGAGAAATAGAGACAACTTCCGATTGCAACCGGATATCAATGTTGAAACGGTTAATGAATCCTTCTGCCGTTTGAACAAACAGTCGATCCCGCTCTGCAATCGTTCCTCCAATGTAATAAGGTAGTCCGCAATTGGCATACGACACATATTCTCCTCGCTCAAACAGGATGATTTCAGCATTTTCATCCATTCGACGAAGACGGGCGGCTGCGGTTGCTCCTCCCGCCACTCCTCCGATAATCAATACTTTCATATATAAACTGTATTTAATGTAAATAATGTTTAGTAGAAACTAAGTGAGTAAAAAAAAGCGATTACTCGCTTTTTATCAGTTTCGACAATACATCATCTAAATGTATTGGCTGTTTTTTCATGATCCGTACCACTTTTTCACCCTCTTTCGAAAGAGAAAAGATCATCTTCCGCTTATCTTCTAAGCCTATTTCACGAATGATCCACCCTTTTTCTTCTACCGACATAATGATTTTTGATACACGCGAGTTGGAAAGACCTATAAATTCCGCGATTTCGTAAGCAGAATGAGGTTTTCCATCTTTCATACAACACAGCAACATTGCTTCGTTTATCGTCATATCGAACTTTTTAACAAACTCTTTTTCAAACGAATATAGTGCTTTGTAAATATCTTTTATCTGACAAATAGATTCCATTATGTATATTTTCTATTATGAAATATTTTACAAAGGAAATAATTGCTTCTGAGATATACAACTCTAAGCTGTTAAAGTTAAAAAAATAGAGTGATGGGGATTGATTTGCAAATCATCCCCAAATTAGAAAATACGTTAATCTGTGCCTTGATTTTATTATTTGCTATCCGGCAAATTCTTGAACCATAATCTGTGTGTTTCTGTCAGTGCATTTCCACGATCTGTCAGATCCCAGACCCGATCATTGATATATGTGCATTGATCAAAATAGGTCATCCTATTGATATTTGTTTCTTCAAACTCCTCCATATTTACTTTTTTGTTTTTTACCATATCGCAAATCTCAAGTAACAAAGAAGAATTTGTAATAACAGCCCATTCCATTTCATCTTTATTAGAAGGAGCCGGTTTTGTCTCATGGCAACAATACATGTTCAGTATTACCCTCAGCTTCTCTTTCTTAGGAACTGTAACCGTTGCCTTTTTGATTAACAATCCATTTTGCCGATCGTTATTCTTTGATTTCAGAATCATGCCTGCCGGAAAGGTGAGTTCTATATCTTTATCTGTTATATTTTCAAGCGGAAGTAAAACCGTAACCGCATATCCACTGCCAACACTCACATCGTAATCAACCGAATAACTCCACAAGGCTCTTAGTGCCGACGGTTGATTTGCATTAAAAGAAGCATCAAAGTAGTCATCAAAGGCTCCTTTTATTTTATCTGTAGCAACAATGCCATCAGGTAATTCATACTTTTTCCCTGTTAATGGACCTTCTGTTGCTCCTAATCCTGATATTTTTCCGGGTATGTCTACTTTTATCGTGTCATCAGTATCAGTATCATCACCATCCGAACAAGCCGGTACCAGTAAAATCGAGCATGCAAAGAATAAACTTAAAATCCAATTGATCTTATTTTTCATTTCGTATCTGTTTTAAAATTAGTAAAGTAAGCCATTTAATAGAAGTAAACGTTTATCCCTTAATCATTGTGAGCAGCATCTTAAATGGCTGCAGGGCAAAGAGTGCGTGCGGTATATTAGCCGGCATGATAACGGTTTGTCCGGTAGTTAGTAGTAAGGGATTGCCGTTTATCGTGATTTCTGCTTCTCCATCCAATATTTCTACTACCGCATCAAACGGAGCTGTGTGCTCGCTTAGTCCCTGCCCCTTATCGAAAGAAAAAAGGGTAATGTTTCCTGCATCGCTTTTTAAGACTTGTTTGCTGATTATACCACCCGCGGAGTAGTCAACCATTTCCGTCATATTCAGAATGGCTCCTTTCTCAAATAATTCGCTCATAATTACATGTGTTTATTGTTAACTTTAATATTTGTTTCTTGAAGAAAAACCCTCCAAAAGGGAACCTTCAGGAGGATTTTTCAATCATAAAGTAATTGGCCTCAAAGACTATCCTAAAAACATCTTCATATCTTCATCTACTGTTGTAATTCCACCGATACCGAAATTATCGATCAGTACCTTAGCCACATTCGGTGAAAGGAATGCAGGCAGTGTAGGCCCTAAGTGGATATTCTTTACTCCTAAAGCAAGTAATGCCAGAAGGACGATTACCGCTTTCTGTTCGTACCAGGCAATATTATAAGCGATAGGCAATTCATTCACATCATTCAGTTCGAACACTTCTTTCAGTTTCAGGGCAATCAATGCCAATGAGTAGCTGTCGTTACATTGTCCGGCATCCAATACACGGGGGATACCGCCAATATCGCCCAATGGCAGTTTGTTGTAACGGTATTTAGCACAGCCTGCGGTAAGGATAACCGTGTCTTTCGGAAGTTTTCCGGCAAACTCGGTATAATAATCACGGCTTTTCATGCGTCCGTCGCAACCGGCCATCACGAAGAACTTACGGATAGCCCCTGATTTTACGGCGTCGACAACTTTGTCGGCAAGGGCAAATACCTGTTCGTGAGCAAATCCTCCGATGATTTCTCCTGTCTCGATTTCAGTAGGTGCTTTGCATTGTTTGGCATGTTCAATGAGTTTTGAGAAGTCTTTCGGCTGTCCGTTTTTGCGATCTTCAATATGTGTAAAGCCACTGAAGCCGGAAGCACCCGTAGTATAAACGCGGTCGGCATAAGTTGAAGTAGAACGTGGCGGTACGATACAGTTTGTCGTAAACAGGATCACCCCATTGAATGATTCGAAATCTTCATTCTGACGCCACCAGGCGCTACCGTAGTTGCCGGCAAAGTGACTGTATTTCTTGAATGCCGGATAGTAATGGGCCGGAAGCATCTCGCTATGCGTGTAAACGTCTACACCTGTTCCTGCGGTCTGTTCCAATAAGTCTTGCATATCGCGTAGATCGTGGCCGGATATTAAGATGGCCGGATTATTACGTACACCGATATTCACTTTGGTAATTTCCGGATTGCCGTAAGTCGACGTATTGGCTTTATCAAGCAGTGCCATTGTTTTTACACCATATTCACCACATTTAAGTACCAAAGCTGTCAACTCATCAGCCGATAACTCTTGAGTGGTGGCAACTAAGGCTTCTTGCATAAAAACATGAATATTTTCATCATCAAAACCTAAATTAACAGCGTGTTCTGCATAGGCAGCCATCCCTTTTAATCCGTATGTCAGCAATTCACGCAAAGAGCGTACATCTTCATTTTCTGTTTTAAGGACGCCGACGGTAGCGGCTTTCGTTTCCATTTCTTCCAAACTGTTTCCTTTCCAGGTTGTACAATCGCAGTCTGTAGTAACGTTTCCAGCCTCTGTCGCAAGTTTGTCGCGTAAAGCAATTGCTTCGTGAATACGTTTCACAAAACGCTCTTTGTCGAAATTAGCATTCGTGATCGTCATAAACAATGATTCCATCACAAAGTGGTTGGTTTGGGCAGACACCTCAACCCCTTTTTTACGCAGCTCCACCGTATAGTGAGAAATCCCTTTTAACAGGAATATCAATAAATCCTGTAGATTAGCCACATCGGAAGTCTTTCCGCATACTCCTTTTATCGTACAGCCTTTGTTCATGGCTGTTTCCTGACACTGATAGCAAAACATGTTCATTTTTTTTGATTTTAATTGGTTTATATCCAGTTTTCTTCTATTATCTCTCCTTGTATTCCTATGACAACCTTTTTAACAGGAACTTTGTTTGATGCCTGCTCCAAAGCCATTTTTACCAGTTGTAATAATCCTCCGCAACAGGGAACTTCCATGATGACCACTGTTAAGGTATTAATCTGTGCTCTGTCTATCATCTCGGCAATCTTCGATACGTACACTTCTTTGTTGCTGTCGAGTTTCGGACAGGCAATAGCCAATGTCCGGTTACGCATAAAGCGATCATGGAAACCACCGTAGGCATAAGCTGTACAGTCGGCAGCCAACACCACGTCGGCGCCCTGAAAGAATCCCGACTGCGGATTCAATAGGTGAAGCTGCACCGGCCATTGGCGCAACTGCGAAGGGCTATTGGTGGTTGGTATTGCCGTATTTACCGGAGCAAATGACATCTCCCGACTTCCCGGGCATGCAGCGAAAGGTTGTCCGCAATTAGAGGATTGTTTATGATTATTTTCCATGTCTATATCTATTGCTATATTATGTTCTTTTAGATAGCGAAGGCCTTGAGCCAACAGTTCTGTTTCATTATGATCTTTCAGATGAGTGAGGTGAGCCCGGATTGTTTTTTCTCCTTTTGGGACCAATCTTTCCATAACTGCAATCTCATCATAAGGCTCTGCTTCGCGTTCTTCAAAGTCTATCGCTCCCACGGGGCAGTCTCCGATACAAGCGCCCAAGCCGTCGCAATACAGGTCGCTAATCATTCGCGCTTTACCGTCAATCAGTTGCAATGCGCCTTCGTGACAGCCATTGACGCAGATTCCACAACCATTACACAAGTCTTCATTTATCTTTATTATAGTTCTTTTCATCATTTTCTTCAATTATACTTTTGCAAACATACAGTGATACGAGAAGATAAACCGTAACATTCGTTACGGGTGTAAAACTTATTCTGTGTAACTTTGCAAAAAATAGATGTATGAATCAGGACTTACTGTTTTTCTGTTCTATATGCCGGGATAAATCCCCTGAAGAGATTGATCAAATAAGATGTACAATCGACCATACGGTAAAAAACTATAAAAGGGGAGAATTGATTGCTTCACAGGGCGATCGTATATCAAGTCTTTACATGTTGACGAAAGGCAAAGTGAAAACGGAAATTATTTCCAAATCAGGACTTACTGTTTCCGTAGAAGAGATAACGGCTCCTTATCCGTTGGCTGCCGCTTTTCTTTTTGCAGACAACAATCGCTTTCCGGTAGAGGTTACCGCGATGGAGGAGTGTAAAGTGATACTCATCAGTAAATCATCGATCGAAAAACAGATGGCAAAATGTCCCGGATTCCTTCGGGGATTTATGGCTTTTATAGCCAACCGGGTACAGTTTCTTTCGGAAAGACTGAAAATATTTTCACAGAAAGGGATTAAGGCTAAAATTGCCTATTATATCCTGCAACACGACCAGAATGGGACATTTGAACTGGGACGGAGTATTGTATCACTTGCCGAATATTTTGGCGTAGAACGTCCTTCGCTCTCAAGAGCCATATCCGAGATGGCACATGATGGGATTATTGAGTTTGAAGCAGGGAAAGGGAAAATACTAAAATACAATGCGTTGAAAGAGTTGTTGGGATAATTCATTCTAATTTTCACCAATCACTGACAACGTTCATAGCTTGTAATAAGGTTTCTTATTTCACTTTAATCTTATTTCTTTGCTTGTAAAAAGTATGATTCAGTATTGTTTTTATTAGCTTTGTCAGCACTTTATTTAATCGTTGTTTGATTATATTAAATAGTTAGTTATGAGCCTTTCAATTCATATTGATATAGAAACCTGCACCCGTTGCAGAAAGTGTGTACGGATCTGTCCGGCGGAGATATTTATTCAAGAAACGCCGAAAAGTGATGTCGAAACACAGCATATTTCCTCCTGTATCCACTGTGGACATTGTGTGGGTGTTTGTCCTACTTCTTCAATAGTTCATTCGGATTTCCCTGCTGAAAAAATACATCCTATTCATCCGGAGAAATTTCCGACCTCGGAACAACTCCTATTATTGATCAAATCGCGACGGTCGAACCGAGCTTTTTCTGCAAAACCTGTTCCAGCAGAGAAATTGGATCTGATTCTGGAAGCTGCTCATCGCGCGCCAACGGGAACAAATGCACAAAATGTCTCTTTCACTTTGGTGACTGATCCCGAAAAGATTCAGCAAGTAATCGGGTTTACAATCGACATATTTATGGAACTGGGTAAAAAATTATCCAATCCGTTCCTGAAGCCCATTTTAAAGTTGATCGTACCGGATGCCTATGCCTATTTACCCCATCTCGAAGCACTCAGGCGAAAATATGAAATGGGGCAAGATCCAATTCTCCGTAAAGCAACTGCTTTATTATTGATTCATACCCCTAAGAAAAGTCAATTAGGCTGTCAAGATGCTAACCTGGCTTATCAGAACGGTTCGCTTATGGCAGAAAGTCTGGGGATAAGTCAGTTTTATACCGGTTTCCTCTGTATTGCCATGCAACAAGATAAAAAGAACCGAATTCCGAACTTTCTGGGAATCGAAGGTAAAGTACATGCCGGGATGGGGCTTGGTGTTCCAAGTATCCATTTTGAAAATTATATTGACCGGAAAGAGATCGATGTCCGGAAGCTTTAAAAGAGCGCAAGTAAGTTTTATTATCTTTGTTGAGTCACTTTTTCGGAATATGGGTCATAAGACTCTAAACAGGTAACTTATGAAAAATAAAATACTCCTTGTCGAAGATGATGTTTCATACGGAACAATGCTGAAAAACTGGATCGTGAAGAACGGCTATGACGCATTACTCGTACATTCCGTCAAACAGGCCAAAGAGGCGATCAATAAAAATGAAATACAGCTTATCTTGACCGATCTGCGTTTGCCTGATGGCGACGGTATCATGTTGCTCACCTGGGTCAAGGAACAAAAAAAAGTACCTGTTGTTATTATCATGACCAGCTATGGCGAAATACAAAGTGCCGTTTCAGCGATGAAGATCGGTGCTTCCGATTTTCTGGAGAAACCAATTAATCCGGTTGTTTTAAAACAGAAAATCGAGCAGGCTTTCCAACAAGAAGCCAAACCCTTATCGACAGTCAGATATGAAGCCAACAACTCGCATACTTATCTACAAGGTAAGAGCAAGGCTTTTCTGCAGATGTATGAACATATCGAAGTGGTTGCACCCACCCGTATGTCGGTATTGATTACCGGTGAGAGTGGTACAGGGAAGGAATATGCCGCCCGAATGATTCATGAGATGAGTAAACGAAAGCATGCCCCTTTCATTGCAGTAGACTGCGGTATCTTGTCTCGCGAACTTGCTCCCAGTGAGTTGTTCGGACATTTGAAAGGCTCTTTTACATCGGCTATTGCAGATAAGAAAGGGGTCTTCGAACAGGCTGACGGAGGCACTGTCTTTCTGGATGAAGTAGAGAATCTGCCGTATGATGTGCAGGTACAACTATTGAGGGCTTTACAGGAATTGCGTGTTCGTCCAGTCGGATCGGCAACAGATATAAAAGTAGATATTCGTATTATTGTTGCAACAAATGAAAATCTGGAATCTTCCATAGCTGAAGGGCGTTTCAGGGAAGATTTGTATCACCGCTTGAATGAATTTTCCATTCATGTGCCACCGTTGCGTGAGCGTCCTGAGGATATTCCACTTTATGCCATGCACTTTTTACAGGAAGCAAATATCGAGTTGGAGAAGCAATTAACGGGTATATCGGAAGAAGCTATGCAATTGTTAATGGGTTATCATTGGGGCGGCAACTTACGTGAACTGAGAAACGTCGTTAGAAGATCAGCTTTGTTTACCCAAACGCATGAAATCGAACAACAGAACTTACCTGATTTTCTCTCTTTGCGACAACCTGATCCTGCCTTATCTCTAAAACCCGAGAATGAAAAAGAACAGATCATCACTGCCTTAAGAGTGGCAAAGGGAAATAAGGCAGCAGCAGCCCGTTTATTGAAAATCAGCCGAAGGAGCCTATATAATAAAATGGAGCAGTACGGGCTGGATCTATAATGTATCTGTTTTATTTAGTGCGTAGATACTCCTCACAATAACTCCTCAATTCTGCAAAGAACGGTTTAAATAGTTCATTGAATAATTCTTCTTCATGGCTTTTGAGATACTCGATGGCGAGGGGGACGGAGATGTCTATACGATGAACGCTTACCATAATCTGGAGAGAGCCAAGGATTCCGTCTGTTGTTGCGTATTTCGAGAGTCTGTTGGTCAGGATAAAATGCCACATAAACCGTTTAATACGACCGGGCAGATAGCGGTAGTTGCGGATCATAGTCCAATAAAACTGTCTGGCAAAACGCTTTAACGGGATATCTGAGAACTCATTGAAATGTGCAGCCAACAGATAATCGGAGTAGATGTCGAGTACGACTCCCGAATAACGTCCGAAGTGGGGGCGCAAGGCTTGGATCGTCTCTTTTATCCGGGGATGATTATCGGTAAAGTGATCGATGGCCCGGTGAAGTAGTATGCCTTCAGCAATTGGGGACGGGTAATTCTTATAGGAACTTCCTTTTACGGCATCCCCGATAAAATTACCCAATTGTCTCCTCTTATCAGACCCCGAGAGGAATATGTGTGCGAGATAGTTCAAATTTGATTGCTTAAAATAGTGCGCAATGTACAACAAATCGTCGAAATATTTCTCTTGCACTTTATCGAGGGTGCCTTGAAAAAGTCATGTAAGAACTTTTTCAAGGCACCCTTTATAATTATCTATTATAAGCAATGAGACAGTAATTCTTAAACAGTATATTCCCCCTTATGATACGGTAATAATATATTGTGCAAAACGAGTCATTGGGCGAGTAGCGTCATCACGTACTTCGAGATTGATGGCGAATTTGTCACCTGCTTTTGCATCGGCGGGAATTGTAAAATTAGTGCTCCAGCCGCTCTCGGACGAGACAACGAGACCTTCCGCTTTGCCCTCCTTGTAGGTGCAAGCGGCGGCAGGAACCCACCACTTTGGGGTAAGTATGTCGCCATCAGGATCTTTTGCACTGCCGGAAAGAGTAATTGTCTGACCAGGGGTGGCTGTAAAGTCCAACTTATCGGCTGTCACGATCGGAGCATGGTTGCAGTCCTGCGGTTCACAGATAGCCCAGTCAGCACGTGCCGCCAGTTCTTCCCACATAAGGATAGTGTAATAGTTGTTGCGGTTAGAAACTTCCGGACGCAGACCGATATTGATGAAAGAAGCAGCACCGAATTGGCAGAATGCCCAATCGAACGGCATATAGTCTGCACGCGGATACGTCTTGAGGTTTTCCGGTCCCCAGCCCAATTCAGCTGATTTAGCCCAATCCATATAAGTGATAAGACCATAGTTGTAGATAATCGGTTCGCCATAGAGGGCACGACCTTCACCCATTAGCCATATTTCTCCGGTCAGTTTACCGTGATTATATTTGTAGGCATCCAGGATAAAATCGGTATGAAGATAGGGCTGAAGCTCGTCGGCGGCACGTCTGGGATTGTTGTAGCTCGCCGAGAAGAAAGAACCGTAACTGAAGAAGCCCATTCCGTAGCCACCATTCTGCAAGCCGGGGAACATTTCGTCGATTTTACTGTCGGCACGGCAATTGTCTTCGCCGCTTCCACCGATGCGCACCTTGGCAGTCACTTTTGCAAGAACACTTTCCCACTGCGGCGTACCGTGATACTTTTCATAGATCGAATACAATGCGCGAACCGTGGTGTTGATTCCACCCCAATGCTGGATGTACAACGGACGCATATCATTGTCCATTATGCAGTCCACAATAAAGTTAGAGCCTTCGGTCTCGAAACGGTAATCGCCTTCGAATTCGATATTGCCGACCTTGGTGATGCTCCTGATGTATTCAGGCGTCGGGTAGTTCGGATTGTTCTTACTCAACAGTTGATAGTCTGACTCATAAAAATCCATTATCCGATCCAGCCAGGTCGGGTCAATCGGACGGTACTCCGTAAGATCGGCCGGTGCTTTTACACGATGCTCACAATGCTGGGCATTGCATCTGAAATTCGGTGTGATCTGACCGAGTGTATGCTTTCCGCCATCGCCCGTAAAATGGTACATACCTGCCGACCAGACAATACCTGCCAGGTCATAATGGTCGGCATACATCAGGCTCAAAAGGATGCCATTCATATCATCCACCTCCAAGTCGGTGGTGATCAGGATTCTTGCTTGTTGACTCTTGTCAACTTTTACAGCGAGGTCTTCCGGCGCAAAGGATTGCTGTTGCCCTTTACAAGCAACTGGCAATAGCGCCATGAGGATTGATATGGATAGTGATAATATCTTCATGTTTAATTGAGATTAAAAATTAGTTTATATGTAGTTTACACCACAGTAATAATAAGCCTGTGATATCTTGTTAAAGCCGGAGTTCCGCTGTCCTGTGCTTCGAGGATGAGGTGAATAGTCTCACCCGGTTTTGCGTTGGCAGGAACAGTGAAAGTGGTTGTCGCTGTAGACGGACTATCGACTGTTACATCACCTTCGTATGTGCCTACCTTGAACTGCCACCAATTCAGTGATACTCTATCACCGTCAGGGTCTTTTACCGAACCTTTGATGTTCACCTTCTCACCCGGAGCAGCCGAAATGCTTAACGGTGCTTTAATTTGTGGATGATGATTAGCGTCAGCGTAAGTAGAAGCGACTGTCCATTGGAAACGTGCGGCCATTTCGTTCTGTACGGCAGAGGTGAAAGTGTTAGGCATCGCCGGATCGGCCTGTCGACGGTTCGAGAAGTCGGATACCGCAGGCGAATTAGCTCTCTTGCGACCACTCCATCCACCGTACGACTGATCTTCGTGCGCACGCAGTCCATTGTCAATAAAGTTCAGGAACGTATGTGTATCACCTTCGGAGATAAACTCGCCTTTCGGACGAGGAGCCGTCCATACATTGTATCCCATCTCACGGAGCTCTTCGCTTGTATAACCGGAGAGGTGGAAATAGTCGAACATATCGCCTTCCACCATCGTTTTGCCATCGCCCCACACACGGTACATCGCACCCATCGGACCTTTGTCAAGGATATTAGCCTTTATCCATTCCGCCTCGTAGTAATGTTTGATATCAGGATCCGCGCCATTCTGAGCGTTGTAACCCAATGCCACACCCCCCATGTTAGTGGTAAGATGTTCGATGTCGGGCCAGTTAGGACGTACATAATTAGCGTTGGTATTGTCTTGGTCGCCACTGAGACAGATGATGATCTTCTTTGACACCTTTTCATAGATAGATGCCCATTCAGGAGTACCTTTGTAGGTGTCTTCGATGCTCTTCAGCGCTCTTGCCAGCGTGCTGCCACCACCCCACACCATCACATATACAGGGGCCGGTTTGTCGTCCAGTATCACTTCCTTTATAAGGTCGGAACCTTCTGTGTCTTTTGTATAGTCGCCGTCAAACTCAACATTACCCCATTTCACTTTCGACATCAGATACTCAGGCGTAGGGTAGGCAGGATTGTGTATTTTTAGGTTAGGATAAGATGCCGCGTAAGCTTCGACAGCGTCGTGAATGAAACGCTCGTCCTTAGCCCAACGATAAGATTCCATCGGACCGTAGTTCATACCCGGACGGCTGTACTCACGATTTTCGAAATAAGCCAATGTCCCTTTGCCGTCGCCCTTCCAATGGAATTGGCTACTGGCATAGATCAGTCCTTCGATCTGCATATCCGTAGCGTGAAGCAGGAAACGCAAGAGTGAGTTGAGGTCATCCAACTCAGGATCGCACGTTAGTATAACGCGTGGTTTCTCGACTATCTGTTCAGGGGCTGTCGAACAGCTTGTGATAGAATATATCAAAGTAAGTCCCACTATCGCGATACAAACCTTATCAAATAATTGTCTACTTTGTTTCATACGTCATTATTTTATTTTTTATATTTCGGTCGTATGGAACTCACTAATAATGTCATCGCCTTTGGCGAAACAGTTTTAATGGCTCGTTTCATATTATATAGTCTTAAGATATCATTTAGTTCAGTTAGAGATATAAGGGAATGACAAAGCTATAAATATAGTTTATCACTCCCTAATAAAACCCAATCTAGTAATCTAATGCTAATAGATCAATGAGGCTAAACGTTCTCATTATTTAAAGAGCTGCGGGGCGAGTATGGAGAGGTACTCTCTCCAGCAGTTCCAAACGTGTCCGCCACCGGTTTCCACGTATGTGTATTTCAATCCCATTTCGTCCAGTTTGTTGCGGAAGTCAACACCGCGTTGGTACAGGAAGTCGTCCGAACCCATGCCAATCCAATACAATTTAACGCCGTTGGCGAATTGTTTCTTCAGTTGCTCAACGTCTTCGTCTGTACGCAGTGAACCGGCTGCCGAGAATAAGCCAACATAGTCGAATGTATTCTCATATCTCTTCGAGATGGCCATCGCATGTCCGCCACCCATCGACAAACCGGCAATAGCACGGTGAGACTTATCCTGAAGCGTACGGAAGTTCGCATCCACAAAGTTCATGATCTCCGGAAATATTTCTTCGAAGGTAGCAGCGGGACGAGCCGTATGGTTATGTTCGGGTTTGTAGTATCCCCAATGGCTCTCGCCCGGAGCAGCTTCCAAATAAGGGTGTCCGTTAGGCATCACCACAATCATTGGCTCCGCCTTACCTTGTGCGATAAGGTTGTCCATGATCTGAATCGTACGACCGAAGGTCACCCACTCATTCTCGTCGCCTCCCGTACCGTGAAGCAGGTAAAGAACAGGATAGCGTTTGTTCTTGTTCGCTTCGTATCCGGGAGGAGTGTACACATTCATACGACGGTCTACACCCAACGCCTTAGAGTCGTACCATACATGCGTCAGCGAGCCGTGAGCTATATCGTTCACCTTATACAGGTCGGCCAGGCCGTTACCTACAAGGAATACGTTCGAGATAGTACCAAAGTCACGGTAAACGTGTACGTTGTTGATGTCGATCGTTGCCACGCCGTCCACTACGAACAGATAGCTGTACAGTTCTGACTTCAGCGGCTTAGAGGTATATACCCACATGCTGTCCGTCTCTTTTTTCATATCCACAAGGCCTGTTCCTACAAGACCGCCGATAGGATTATCTTCCACCTTGTCTACAAAATCTCCCGCCACCTGTACCAGCTTAGCATTAGGAGCTATAAAGCGGAAAGTGACCGTGTTATCGTCGTTCACTACGCCGGATTTAATATCTTGTCCGCCGAAAAGATTCTGTTGTGCGAAAGTGTTCGTAACGCACAGTGCCATCATAAGCAATAACCCGAAGGTTTTCATTATTTTCATATTCGTTTCTTTTAAATTGTTTTTTTACTCTGTCAAAAGCTCCCTCTGCTCAATCGTTTTACACCACAGTGATTATAACCCGGTGATATCTTGTTAATGCCGGCGAGCCGTTATCTTGCGCTTCAAGGATCAGGTGAATAGTTTCTCCGGATTTGGCCTCGTTAGGAACGACTAATGAAGTTGAAGCAGATGATGTATTCTCGATCTGTATATCTCCATCATAGGTTCCTACCTTGAATGGCCACCATTTAATGGCCACCGTATCTTTATCCGGATCGGTAACAGTTGCTTTGATATTCACTTTCTCACCTGGTTTTGCCGAAAGGCTCAGAGGCGCTGTAATCACCGGATGATGATTTGCTCCTTCATAATTAGGTGTCACCGACCATCTGAAACGGGCCGCAAGTTCATTCTGTGCAGCCGGCAGGAAATTGTCAGGCATGGCCTCGTCGCGACCTCTGCGTCCGAATCCGAACTCTCCGGCAGGCGGCGCTCCTCTTTTGCGTCCACTCCAACCTCCATAATTTTGGTCTTCATGTGCGCGTAATCCATTATCTAATAGATTCAGGAAAGTATGCGTGTCACCTTCGGCCAGCCATGAATTCTTTTTATGAGGCGGGGTCCAAACGATATACCCCATTGCTTTCAGTTCATCGACAGTATAACCGGAGAGGTGGAAATAGTCGAAAATATCTCCTTCAACCATCTGCTTACCGTCTCCCCATACCCTGAACATTGCTCCCATAGGGCCTTTGCTGAGGATATTCTCTTCTACCCACTCGGGCTCGTAATAATAAGCATACTCCGGCTTAACGCTGGCCTGAACGTTGTAAGCCAGTCCGACACCGGCTCCACCGGATTGAAGAACCGCGATATCCGGCCAATTGGGTTTCATGTAATTCGCATAAGTATCGTCCTGATCACCAGACAGGCTTAATATGACTTTGTCAGAAATCTTTTTCTTTAAGGCCGGCCATCCGGGTGTGTTTTCGTTATTGTCCTGGATTACTTTCAATGCTCTGGCTATTGTGCTTCCACCGCCCCAGGCTGTAATAAATAACGGGCCGGGAACATCATCCAGTATTACCGATTTGATCAGTTCCGATCCCGGGGTATCTTTTGAAATATCACCGTCAAACTCAACATTCCCATAACGGATTTTAGATTTCAGGTATTCCGGAGTCGGATAATCCGGATGATGTACTTTCAGGTTGGGATAAACTTGCTCGTAAGCTTCCACCGCCTCGTGAATGAACCGTTCGTCTTTCGCCCAGCGATACGATTCCATTGGACCCATATTCAATCCGTGACGGGTATATTCCCTGCCGTCGACAAACCATTTCGTTCCCTTACCGTCGCCCGACCAGTGATATTGGCTACTCGCATAAATAAGCCCTTCTATCCTGAAATCAGTCGCATGTAATAAAAAGCGGATAAGGGAATTAAGATCATCCAGTTCGGGATCACATGTAATGATGATACGAGGTTTTTCCGGTTTCGGAGCCGTCTCTTGCGAACAACTCGTGAAGGAGAATACCATTGCAAGCCCTGCTATCATCAAGCTAAGTTTTCCAATTAGATTTCTTTTCATTTCTATATTCATTTGTTATTGAGAATTAATTGTTAGCCAGACGAAGCCTGGCACTCTTTTACTTAAAGAGCATTGGTGCAAACTCCGAAAGATACAACCGCCAGTTGTTCCAGGTATGCCCGCCTTCGCTTTCGCGATAGATATACTTAAATCCTATCTCGTCATACAATTTTATCAGATCAAGAACGCTCTGGTACAGGAAGTCGGTTGTTCCGCAAGCAATCCAATACAATTTTGGGTTAGCTGCCTGAAGCGCTTTCAATTGAGCAATATGATTGTCTTTGTTATATTCGCCCATGGTCGACATCAGCCCCATACTCATAACACCAATATAGTTGAAGGTGTTAGGATAAGCGTTGGATGTCATTTGCGTTTGGTATCCGCCCATCGACAGACCGGACAGCGCACGGTTCTCTTTATTTGCTTTCACGCGATAATTGGCTTCAATGAAAGGAATAATATCTTTCACTATACCATCAGGAACACTACTGCCCACCATAGCGCCGGCTTGTGCCATAGCGCCGGCATCTTGTGCCAGGCGAATAGACAAAGGCGTTTCGCCCGGAGCGGATGTAGCGCTTGCGTTACCGTTAGGGATAACAACGATCATCGGAACAGCCTTGCCTTGTGCGATAAGATTGTCAAGGATATAGTTTGTACGGCCGCGGCTAACCCATGCTTCTTCGTCGCCACCGGCGCCGTGCAGCAGATAAAGTACGGGATAAGATTCGTTCGAAGTATCATAACCCGGAGGAGTGTACACCATCATACGGCGAGTCTTGCCAAGTGTCGGCGAAGGATACCATACAGCGGATAGCTTTCCGTGAGGAACATCTTTCACATCGATCACTTCAGTGATACCACCCGGTATCATCAAACGGCTTTCGATGTGTGAACCGTCACGAACAACAATATTGTTGCTTGGGTCGGTAGCCTTAACACCATCCACACTAAAAGTGTATGTATACATATCCGGTGTGATAGGAGTTGTTCTGTACTCGAATACGCCTTCGGCGTTCTTTGTCATTTCCTTGCGTGCGTCCGGAAAGGTACCGTTCACAATCACCGATGTAGCGTTCGGCGCACGTAGGCGGAATACCACTGAGTTGTCGTTCATAACCTCCGGCGATATAATGTGCGGAACTTGTTGTTGCTGACCGACAGCCTGTGTCAGGGTGAGGGTGAAGAATAATAGAATAAATAAGATAGACATAATTGTTTTATTATTTGAATAAACGAGGAGCGAAATTTTTCAAGTCTTTACGCCATACATTCCATGAATGGCCGCCCACCATTTCGCTTAATCTGTTTAAAAAAAATCGTTTGACGATTGTGAGACAATCGTTTGACAACTATCAAATGATTATTCTATAACTATCAAACGATCATTCCACAATTGTCAAACGATTATATCATGCAGTTTTTACCAGAAAATCCTCCGGTATCCCGGAGAATTCTTCCTGATAATTTTCAATGAATTAATCATTCATAATTCATTAAAATGTTTACCACCCTGAATTCTGATTCAGAGCAGAATTGGCAGTTACTTCATCAGCCGGGAAAGGCAGAAATTTATACTTCTCCAACCAGCCGTTGCCGGGGCCGTCCATTTCTCTTACATCCCAGTTGGTCGTTCCGTCCACATATCCATAGAAGCTATACCACTTCTTTCCTTTATTCTGAAGAGCTGTAGCAGCATCACCCCAACGGACCAGGTCGAAATAGCGTTCGCCTTCGAAGAACATTTCGGCTCTCTTCTCTTCTTTAAGCGTTTGCAAATCGTAAGACCCAAGAGTCGGTACTCCGGCACGTGTGCGTATCTTATTGATAGCCTCCAAACCTGTTCCGTCGTTGTCATTGTTGGCCACTATCTGCGCTTCAGCATATAGTAATAAGACTTCGCCATATCTGAGCCACGCCTCATTGGCTTTGCTTCTGGCTTGCATAGACCAGGTATATTGAGTTGTAAAAAGATCTTCTTTTCTTGCGGCCTTAACCAAACGAAAATAACCTTGATTGTTCTGAACGGGAGGAGCCCATACACCGGTGGATCCCATAGCCAGGATATCTTCATAATCCGCCACATAAGCTTTCCATCTGGGAGATTTTCCTCCGTCATGTTTCAGTAGGAACTTGGCATAGTCAGCAGTTACGGCACCGAATCCCCAGGTTGCCGGAACCAAACCAGCTCCATCCGAATCTACATTATCGGCTCTCCAACCCAGATAAGCCTGTCTGCTATCACCTTGGTCGGTATAGTTTGTTGCATTATCCGCAGCGTTGAACTCCCATAGATACTCCGGACCGAAATCTGCTCCCGGGCGATGAAGCACCTCCATATTCACCAAATCGTAGAGATTGGAGGAGATGATTTGTTTTAATGTCGCTGCAGCTTCACTATATTTTCCCTGCCATATCTGCGCCTTACCGAGAAGTGCTTTGGCAGCTTCAGCCGTCAGACGTCCGCCAATTGCTCCCTGTCCCATCTGACCTGATTTCGAAGGAAGCACACTGATCGCTTCGTTCAGATCCTGTTCGATCAGTTGCCAGGTCTCTTCAACAGGCGTATTAGGCGTGTTACTTGCTTCACCCGAGGCCAGTATCTTGTCTACTTTCACCGGATTGCCCCAGAGTCTTACCAGATCCATATGGCAAAATGCCCTGACCGCTTTTGCTTCGGCAATAACCCTCGCTTTGACATCCGTATCCGCTTCTACTTTATGGATAAGAAGGTTACACCAGTATATAATCATATAGTAGTTCTGGTAAAGAGATTTAAGCGTTGTATTGGTGGTAACAATATTGTAGTTGCTGAACTGCTGCATATTATCAGCATCGGTAAAAGCACTTCCGGCGAAACAGTCGTCGGACAATCCGTTGATCGGAATATACCAGTTTGTAGCATTCCGCACTCCGGAATAGACAGTCTTGTATATAGAAGCCATCGCCGAGGTAACATCTGCATCATCGGCATTGGCATAAAATTCCTCCAGTTCCATAACTCCCTTTTGCGGGATCTCAAAATCGTCCTGGCAGGAGAACTGTACGGCTACCAGCAGCAAAAGAGATACTGTTATTTTTATGAATCGTATGTTTTTCATATTCAATAATTTTTTATGCGTTAAAATGATAGATTAAGACCAAATGCAACATTCTTCGATGTCGGGAAAGACATTCTGTCGATACCTATACCTGAGGTCGAGCTTGAACGTGTTTCCGGATCAATACCTTTGTAACTGGTAAAGGTGAAGAAATTGTCTAATGAGACATATGCTCTTAAAGCAGCCAATCCAAGCTTTTTCAAATACGTTTGCGGGATCGTATACCCCAATTGTATCTGTCTGATCTTAAAGTAAGATGCATCGAAAAGCATCGCGTCGGAACCCCAATATTTGGTGTCTGCAACATTCGGTTTAGGAACAGAAGCGTTCGTATTGCTTGGCGTCCACCGGTCGGTATAGAGGTAGCTGAGACGGTTGACAACAGGCAAGTCCGTACGATAATAAGCCTGGAATATTTTTCCGCCCTGCGAACCAGAACCGAATATGGTAAAGTCGAATCCTTTGTAGGCCATATTGATGGTAATACCATACGTGAAATCCGGAATACCCGAACCGGTATAAGCTCTATCATCATCCGTTACATCGGCATATGTACCTACTGATCCGTCTGCTTTCTTATACATCGTAGATCCTGTTTCCTTATCGATGTGATCCACCTGATAAGTTCTGAAATACCATACCGGATAACCTTCTTCGAAGTATGTAATCGTACCGAAGCTCTGCAGGTTGGCTCCATTCAGACGTTCGGTCGATGGGCCTTTGATCACTTTATTATCGACAGTTGCCAGATTAGCGCTGATGCTGTAGCTGAAATCTTTGATCTGATCTTTCCAGGAGAGTTCGAACTCATGTCCCATGTTGCGGACATTCCCTGCATTCACATACATCGAAGAGGCTCCTGTTGTCATGGCGGGAGTCGTAGTGGTTAAAAGTCCGTTGGTCTCTTTATGATAGAAGTCATAGGTAAATGAGAGACGGCTTCTGAGGAAGCGGGCATCCAATCCCACGTCATACTGTTCGGACTCTTCCCATTTCAATTTCGGATTGGGCAGTCTGTTAGAAGGAGCAACACCTATAGTCGAACCTGATGTATTGGTGAAGTCATAGGTGTACGAGCTACCAACGGTAGTGGCATATTCGTAATTATTCAAAATATTGACATTCCCGTTCTTACCCCAGGATGCTCTGAGTTTAAGTGAAGAGAGTGCGTCCTGGTTGACTTCTTTCATGAAACTTTCATTACTGATCGTCCAACCGGCAGATACCGACGGGAAGTAACCCCAGCGTGAATCTTTGGATAACTTAGAAGCGTCGAAAGCATCGGCACGGAAATTGGCCTGAAGATTGTAACGATTGTCGTAACTCCAACTCAACCGGCCGAAATACGCCATATTTACGCGATCATTCGGAGCACCGGTTACGCGGTCATTTGCTGAAGTAGAAGAGTAATCTACATAACGGTAGTTGTCAGCTTCGTTCGTCAGTAAGTCGGTAGAGACATTCAGGTAGTTGGTTTTATTCTTCTGATAAGACATACCGGCCATAGCCGTAAAGCTGTTTTTTCCCAGACTGAATGAATAATTGGCAAAATTCTCCCATTGATAGAACAGAGAGTTGCTTGACCGGGCTTCGAGCGTACCGTTATTTTGTTCGTTGGTCGAAAGGACATAATACGGACTCACATAGGTAGAAGTATTGCCATACGAATATCTGTATCCGAAACGGGAAGTAACGACAAGACCTTTAATCGGAGTTATATCTGCATAGAAGGTACCATTCGTATTAATCCCGTCTGATTTTGTATCTCTGGTATCGCGCATTTGCATAGGGTGCCATATTTGCGAGGTCGCATAAGGAGAAGTACCGTAAATATTACCGTCGTTATCCTTTAAGAATGGTTTGCCCTGTGAATGAGGAGTCGCGATATGCGTAGGAAGATTATCCATTTCATAGGTATAAGGCGTAATCGGATCATATAAGATCGCAGAAGCAATCATCCCGTATACTTCCGAGTTCTCCCTGACACTTTTTGATTTGTATCTTTCAATGGAGTTTGTCATTCCGACTTTAAGCCATGGTTTAATTTTATAATCGGCATTTACCTGTGCCGTGGTACGGTTGTAAGTGTCTTTATCTCCGATAACTACTCCGTTGTTATTGATAGAGGATAATGCGATATATAAACTTCCTTTATCATTGCCACCTTCGAATCCGACTGTATTCCGGACTAACGAACCGGTATCGAATACATAATCCGACCAGCGGGTATTTGCTCTTGTTCCGTTTTTATATGTATACCAGTAATCATCAATCGATGTCTGGCTGGCAAATCCGCCCTCAACCATATATTCGGACCATTGGCTGGCATTCATCACATCCGGGATGTTTCCTACTTTAGACGAACTGTATTGCATGTTGTAGAAAACTCTTCCCCGGCTATTATTAGCACCTGTTTTGGTGGTGATAAGTACTACCCCATTCCCTGCCTGTGCTCCGTAAATAGCTGCAGAGGCAGCATCTTTCAATACCTCCAGTGACTCTACATTCTCCGGATCCAGGTAATTGATATCCGAAACAGTCAAACCGTCTACAATATAGAGTGGTTCCGACGTATCATTAGAAGAATAACCACGGATGCGGATAGAGGTACCGGCTCCGGGAGCTCCGGAGGTCTGGAGGATATTGACACCGGCGGTTTTACCCTGAAGTGCATGTCCTACGGTAGAAACCGAGCGGTTCTCCAGGTCGGCTGCTTTCACTTGTGATACGGCTCCGGTGACATCACTTTTTCGTTGTACACCGTATCCGATCACGATCACTTCGTCCAAAGCCTGGTTGTCTTCTTTTAAAGTAATGTTTATTACACTGGAAACAGCCCTTTGCTCCTGGCTGATATACCCAATATAAGAGTATACGATCGTTGCTCCTCGTGAAACCGATAAGGAATACTTTCCGTCGATATCACTCATTACACCATTCGTTGTCCCTTTTTCAATCACATTCACACCAATCATCGGTTCATTCATTTCATCGACAATTGTACCGGACACATTGATCCTTTCCTGAGCGAATGTGAGAGGAATGGCCAGCCAAAACAGCAAGATGAATGCTATCAGGCCCCTTTGTTTGATTTGTGTCATTCTTTTCATTAAATATATTCTTTGAGGTTAATAAATTTTGATATAAAATCTCTGTTATTGTTTCGCTTAAAGCATAGTCTGATGCGTTCTTGTAATGGGAAGGGATCCTGTGGGGAGTCCCTTCCTGCTACAAAAACCAAGACAGCAACCTTAAATCTGAAGAACTAATAAGAACGCCTAAACAATCTTGCCTTAAAGGCTTTTTGTTAGTTGGAGAGAGTGATACAAACTAATCCGGCAATAAACAACAGGAACATCGCCGCAATCAGTTTGTTTGTACCTTTCGGAGCATCTTTAAATTCTTTCCATACAAAGACACCCCATATCATGGCGACAACCGGAGCCGCATTACTTAGTGCATACGAGATAGCCGGATTGGCAGCGCCGGCGCCCATAAAGCTGATCGCCATACCACTCATCCAGATGAATCCTCCCAATACGCCGATCAGGTGTGTACGCATATCGCCGGCGAAATAATCTTTCATCGTGACTTTTTCTCCCTCTACAGGATATTTCATGGCAAACGTGTTGAAGATAGGTGTAGTGATCAGGATACCTACGGCAAAGAAAAAGACTCCCGTATAAGGGCTCAGTGTACCTGTTCCGCCTGCCAGGTATTGAGGAGCGATTGATTTAACAACTAATCCGTAAAAGAACATGATCGCCAGCCCGGCTATAATAGCCAGTATGATCCCTTTTTTAGGAGTTGAGGCTTTGCTGGCCGACATTTTACCGTATATCTTACCACAGATGATGATTGCAACAATGATAATAGCAACACCGATCCAAAGTAATAACGAGTTGCCCGGATAGGCTTGCCCTGCCAGAGTGATCAACAGATAGTTGAATATAATACCACCGATCCATGCCAGACCGCCACCGATAGGGAATCCGATCGACATACCTGCGACTGCTATGGCGGCTGTCAGGAATATGTTACCGAAATTCCAAACGATCCCGCCTAAGAGGGCATACCGGATACTCGACCAGTCCATCACAGCCAGGTCATCAAAGAACGTTTGTCCCTGATTTCCCAGACTGCCTAATGTTACCGCTGCTAAAAGCGCTGTAAAAAAGAGACCTATGGTCAGGTCCCAGTAGAACAGTGCGAAATTCCACTTTTTGGTTGCAACCATTTTCTGCGTATTCGCCCATGATCCCCAGCAAATACAGCAATAAACGCAGCAAAGAAGTGCTAAAATGTAATTATTGACTAATATCATAATCGTGTGGATTGAGTGTTAACTGTGAACATATAGATCCCATCCGAGATAGTTTTCGATCGCTTCCTGAAGGATATCGCGTACGCCTGTTCTCACCACTGCCACATGATGTTCGAAACCGTTTTTACAGATGTACTTCATTAAGCCTTGCAGGTTGTCTACTTTAGTTACCGCTATACAGCCGTCCATGTTGTATGGCTCGTCTGTGATCGTTCCTTCGCCCAGATATGATTTAATGATGCCTTTGGGATCATCGGTGGAGATCCGGAAGTATGTAAATTCACCTTTTGTGACCTTACCGTAAACGGCGCCGAAGGTATTGATCTTACCTAATGTACGACCGAGTACACCAAGAGGACCTAACTTAAGATCGTTGTTGACGAATGATTTCGGGAAGTTACCGCAGTGCGTACAAACGCATTTGTTACGGTCTTCAGCGAAGTTGTTGTTCCAGTCTACCAACGCTGAAGGTTGATTAGACGCAAGTGTTAATGCATACATGGCAACAGCTCCGGCGAGATCCATTTCGCAAGCGGCAGGAAGAAGTTTCTCGCCCAACATGCTCATAACGACACAAGTCGCACAACCGAAGTTCTTTTCTAACGAATCCCAGCACTGAATAGCTACTGCATCGACATCGGCCTCTTCGATCCAGGCGTCGACCGCCAAACCAAACTTAGCCACAAGTGGTAATTTATTGTCGTAATCGGCAGGAACAGTCGCGTAGGCTCTGATCTCGTCCATCTTCTTCAGTAAGGCAGG
Source organism: Parabacteroides sp. PF5-9 (assembly GCF_029893105.1). Taxonomy (GTDB): domain Bacteria; phylum Bacteroidota; class Bacteroidia; order Bacteroidales; family Tannerellaceae; genus JARXWG01. The sequence goes on from NZ_JARXWG010000013.1 coordinate 39,148, forward strand.
AGCGTTATCTTCGATAGCGCGGGCTGCTTCAATGATCTCGGACAAGTCGACAGGAACGACGGTCATACCCGATGCCTGAAGTATCTTTTCGCTTGCGCGAACGGTATTGAAGCCTAAAGGACGAGCGCCGATAGCGCCGATTCGTGAGCCACGGATACCGTTAACAACGCGGCAAATGCCCGCGAACTTGTTGATGTCCTTAGCCAATAGATCAGAATAAATAGAATATGTATGTAATGTCGTATCGGTAAAAGGTATACCATATTGATACAAGTTATTGCATACGGATATCTTTCCGCAGAATGCATCACGACGACTGTCAAGGTCGACTTTATCATTCTCATCATCGCAAGCCTGTACTAAGATAGGCACATTCAGGTTTGCCACACTGATCGCGTTGATGATGCCGATCTCGAAACCGAAGTTTGGCAACGAAATGATGATACCATCTATACATTCTCTGTTTTCTTTGAAAAGAGCGGCGCATTTTAAACCGTCTTCACGTGTCTCTATACTACTACTTCCCGTAGGTGTTGCATCCTCCGGAAGAATTACATAATCATACCCTTCATCAGTGAGTGTTTTTAATAATTGCTTACGAACATCTCTTGCTAACTCTGAATTGAAATAGGCGCGTGTTCCTATGATCACGCCAAAACACATTTTGTTCTTGTTCTTCATGCTATTGAGTATTAAAATTGTTTCGAATTATGAATTATGAATTGTGAATCATAATTAGCAATTCATCATTTATTTAATTAGTTGTTTTACCGTTTTTTGCCACTCTTTATAGAGTAATTCCATTTTCCCTTCTTCGGTAGCCGGAAGCATCCGGTTATCTCCGCTTCGTAGAGCGGTGATATCCTGAAAACAGTTCCAGACTTTACGTGCTAATCCGTTCATGACTACTGCTCCCAGTGCTGATGCTTCTTCTATGTCTAAACAATTGATGGGTACTCCGAGTAGGTCTGCCTGGAACTGCATCAGAAATTTATTTTTAGTAGGGCCACCGTCTGCGCGCAACTCTTTCAGGGTAATACCGGCCTGTTGGGTCATGGCGCTTACAAGATCTTTTACCTGATAGGCTATGGATTCGAGGGCTGCCCGCGCAATATGTGCTTTCGATGTTCCCAGTGTCATGCCGAATATGGCAGCTTTGACTTCCGAATGCCACCACGGGGCACCCAAACCGGTAAACGCGGGTACAAAATAGACACCGCCGTTATTTTCTATTGAAGTGGCCAATATTTCGGCTTCTCCCGGATGTGTGATCATATCCAGCTGCTTCTCCAGCCAGTTAATTGTGGCTCCCGTGCAATGGATGTTTCCTTCAAAAGCGTAATATACTTTACCCAGGGCAGAGAAGCCGATGGAAGTAACCAATCCCTGGGGAGCTGTGGCAGCTTGTTCTCCAATATTCACCATAACGGATGATCCTGTGCCGTAAGTGGCTTTTCCTAATCCTTCTTCAAAACACATCTGCCCGGCTAAGGCGCCGTGAGAGTCGCCTAATACGCCGGCGATTTGAATAGGAGTATCAAATAACCCATTCACAGTTGTTTCTCCGAAAACAGAATCACAAGGAAGAACCTGAGCCATCATACTGCGTGGAATGGTGAATAGATCCAGTAATTCGTTGTCCCAATCCAACGTATGGATATTGAAGAGCAAAGTCCTTGATGCGTTTGTATAGTCGGTTGCATGTATTTTGCCTTCTGTTAGTTTCCAGATCAGCCAGGTATCGATTGTGCCCATCAACAGATCTCCTTTTTCTGCCGATTCACGTGCTCCCTCGACATGGTCAAGTATCCATTTTACACCACTGGCCGAGAAATACGGATCGATCAATAAACCGCTCTTTTGCTGAACCATCGGGGTATGCTCATTGTCTCTTAACTCTTTACAAATGGCAGCGCCTCTTGCACATTGCCATACGACGGCATTACACACAGGCGTTCCGGTATTTTTATTCCATACAACTACAGTCTCGCGCTGATTGGTAATGGCCAAAGAATAAGTGATGTTTCCATTTGCTTCCTCCTTTTCCATCAAATGACCGATAGCGCTTAAAACATTCCGGAAAATCTCTTCCGCATCATGCTCTACCCACCCGGCTTTGGGGTAATATTGCTGATGACTGATGTTAACCCTGCGTAGCAATTCGCATTTTTCGGAAAAGAGCATCGCTTTTGTGGCTGAAGTACTCTGGTCGATTGCTATTATACGGTGTTCCATGTGTATAGATTTAATGATCAATATGCTTTTATTTAATAAAATCCAGTGCTGCTTTTAGAATGCCTGCCGTGTCTAATCCGTAATGGGCGAATATTTCGGTAGCATCTCCATGAATAACATTCTCATCCGGTATCCCTATTATTTTGACCGGAACCGGTGTCTCTGACAATGTCTCCGTAACTAAAGCTCCTAATCCGCCAAAACGGCTATGCTCTTCTACGGTGATGATTCGCCCTGTTTCCTTCGCTGCTTTCAAAATAGCTTCTTTATCATAAGGCTTAATGGAAGCCATATCAAGTACACGTGTTTTTATTCCTTTCTCATGCAGTGCAAGACCTGCAAGATACGCATAGTAAACAGTTTCACCGGTGCCGATAATTGTTAAATCGTTTCCGTCCAACAGTAGATTGGCTTTTCCCAGTGTAAAATCGAAATCCTCATTTGTATATACATCCGGAACCGGAGCACGACCGACACGCACGTAGACTGGTTCCGGATAGTCTACCAAAAGTTTGACCAGTTTTTTCGTCTGGCGGGCATCACTTGGAAATACAATATTCATTCCCGGGAAAGTACGCAACACGGCAATATCATGTAGACTGTGATGCGTGGTTCCCAAGGCTCCATAGGCCACTCCTCCACTGACACCCAATATTTTAACGTTATTCTGACTATACGCGACATCCACTTTTATCTGCTCCAGACTACGTGCAACATAGAAGCAGGCGGGACCGCAAACAAACACTTTCTTGCCACTGTGAGCCAGTCCGGCAGAAATTCCTACGGCATTCTGTTCGGCAATTCCACATTCGACAAATTGTTCCGGCAGTTCGTTGGCAAAATCATTCAATGTCACCGAACCGCGGGCATCGGTAGTCACTGCTATTATATCCTTATCGGTACGAGCAAGTGAGAGTAATGTATCAGTAAAGCTCTTTCTGCAAGCAATCATATTTCATTTGTTTTTCTAAATTCTCAATTCTGTCTGAAATCTCTTGGATAGCTTGTTCGTATTGTTTGGAGCACGGAACCCCATGATGCCAGGCAAGCTCTCCTTCCATAAAAGAGACCCCTCTTCCCTTTGTGGTATGGGAAATTAATAGGTGAGGGCGGCGATTGTTATAGTCGATCGTATTGAATGTGTTGACTATCTCTCCGATCTGATCTCCGTTCATCTCTTTGACATCCCATCCCATAGCTGTCCAACGTTGATGCAGATCTTCTAAAGCCATCACTTCCTCGGTGGTTCCACTGATCTGTAAACCGTTACGATCGATAATAGCTACCAGATTATCCAATTTGTACTGATTGGCTGCCATTGCTGCTTCATAAATAGATCCTTCTCCTTGTTCGCCATCACCCATTAAGACAAATGTGTTGTAATTTGAACGATTCATTTTCGCCGCAAGAGCCGTACCTACACCGATCGATAGCCCATGTCCCAATGCGCCTGTATTGACTTCGATACCGGCTATTTTGTTCGTTGGATGACCGGCAAGGGGTGAACCAAATTCACCCAATGTGTTTGTGATATCCGGTGAAAGGAATCCTTTTGATTCTAATGTGACATACAACGCTTCGGCGCAATGGCCTTTGCTCAAGATGAAACGATCCCGTTCGGGGTCTTTCGGACAGGCAGGATCCACATCCATAATGTCGTAATACAACACAGTCAGTACATTCAGACAAGACAGATCTCCTCCGGTGTGAGCGGCTTGTGCTTTATATATAATCTCCATTAACCTTTTTCGGTTTCTTTCTGATTGAAGTTCTAATTCTTTTACTTTCATACCTTTTTGGCTATTATTCCAAGGCAAAAGAAAATATTTTCATTCTAAAAACAAGACAAAACGCAAATAATCATAAATATTTTAACAATAATTACATCTAAATCGAAAATAAAAACAGATTTTAGCAAGTGAAACAAAAACACAGAAGCAAATCGAAAGCAAATTTGCTTATTTTTGCTTTCGATAGTGGGTGTAATCTTCCAAAAAAGCATTTTTTATTTTCGTTTCTTTTAGAATTGACTAAATTTGCACCATTATTTAAACAGATACGGCATGCTCAATACGGTAGAAGAAGGGATAGCAGTTATTCAACAAGGTCAGGTGTTGATTGTTGTGGATGATGAGAATCGGGAAAATGAAGGGGATTTCATTGTTTCTGGTGAACATATCACCCCTGAGATAGTTAATTTTATGATTACATACGGGAGAGGTTTACTCTGTGTTCCGTTACCTCGCGCACGCTGCAAGGCATTGGAATTATATCCCATGACACAGGAAAATACATCTTTATTAGGTACTCCCTTTACCATGTCTGTCGATTTACAAGGTTATGGTTGTACCACAGGAGTGTCGACATACGACCGTTCTGCGACTATACGCGCGTTGGTTTGCGGAGAGATCGCACCTTCGGAATTGGCTCGTCCAGGACATATTTTCCCACTTTATGGGCAAGACAACGGCGTGTTGGCTCGTGACGGACATACCGAGGCATTGCTCGATCTGACCAGATTAGCCGGTTTAAAGCCGGGAGGCGCACTAATTGAAATATTGAACGAAGACGGAACAATGGCTCGTCTGCCTCAGCTACTTGAAATTGCCAAAAGATTTCAACTTAAAATTGTATCTATTAAAGATATTCAGGAATATCGTAAACGAAATAACATTTAGGCCAATGGCGCTCAATCGAAGAAGAATAAAAATATTGGATTTAATTCGTGAAGACGGACATGCTAAAGTACATGAACTGAGCAAAATATTCAAAGTAACGGATGTTACAATCCGTCAGGATCTTGAGATCTTGGAGAATTTAGGATATGTACAAAGAGAACACGGAGGAGCATTTTTAAAAGATATCGGTTCTCTGGTGAAATCCGGTCAAGTATTGAATCAAACACATATCGAAGAGAAAAGAGAAATTGCCCAGAAAGCAGTTTCTTTTATTCATGAAGGCGACAGTCTTATTCTTGACTCAGGATCCACAACGACTGAAATTGCTAAATTATTGATTAATTTCAAGGAACTGACAGTTATCACTAACGCACTTAATATTGCCTTAATTTTAGGGGAAAACCATGGCATCAACTTAATCGTTACCGGCGGTGAATTTAAACCTCCCACACTTTCTCTGACGGGAAAAATGGCCGCTGATTCGTTCAAGGATATTCATGTCAATAAACTTTTTTTAGCTACTGCCGGGATCTCTTCGGATATGCGCTTAACCTATCCCAGTTTAAGTGATTTAATGGTCAAATCGGCGATGATAAAGTCGGCTGACAAGGTTTTTTTAGTGGCCGACTCCTCCAAAATAGGCATTAGTGCATTTGCTAACCTTGGCTTTATATCCCTTGTTCATACAGTGATTACCGATAGTAAAATATCTGAAGAAAATTTAAAGAAGATGCAGGAACAAAATGTCGACGTATACCACTCTGAGATGTTGTACGGACAGGAGGTATAAATGTAAACGACCGATTACGGCAAATATTTCTCCTGCACTTCACCAAGAAACGCTTCCGTCAGATCGATCAGCCGGGTGATTTTCTCTTTCCATAAATAGTCTGTTGTTATATCACCGGGGCGTCGTATATCTATCTCCCAAAGAATGGTTATAATCTCTTTATCTGCTTCAAGCAGTAAAAACATCGGCGTCATTTTGTGACACACATAGTGTACTGTATCAAAGTCGTCCGCTTCGATACCTTCTTTTAATAACACCAGATGGTTAATGGCTGTATACAGGAATTGCTCGATCACCTCGATCATTTCGTCGGAAGTTTCGTCAAACAAACTTTCGGTTTCGAACTTTTCTTCTACATCTCCTCCGATCAACAACCGGAGATTTTTTAAGGTCACCGGTTTTTCCAGGAAACCGGTAAATCCTTCAATACAGGCTCTGTCGGTATGGTAGTCCATCCGTCCACTGGCAAGAATAACCGGTTTTTCAGGATCCCTTTCTCGTATTTGGGTAAGCACATCCTTTCCGGAGAAATAGCCCATCTCCATATCGGTCAGTATGGTGTCAAAATCAGCCAAGTGGGTGAGTGCTTTTTCAAATTCCGCCCAGATCTGACAGGTGACTACGTGGTGCCCCAGCTGTTCGCACAACTGACGCATCATCGTCAGGCTTGGCCCGTCATCATCAATGATCAACAAATTGCCGGCAACCGATTCAGTGACTATCTGCTCCCCCTTTTTTACGTTCAGATGAACAGTCACCCGGGTACCGTTACCTTCCGACGAATGATGGTATAACTCCCCTTCAAAAAGATCGACCAACCCTTTCACCACATACAGACCGAATCCGCTACCTTCTGCCAAGGCACTGTTTTCATCTACCCGTGTAAAAGGGAGATAGATCTTTTCCTGTTTATCGATAGGAATACCTACGCCGGTATCTGTTATTACAACCGTCAACACCTCTTCGTGATAATTTATTACAAAGAATATACTCCCTTCCTGCGTATATTTAATCGCATTAGAGAGGATATTTGTGATGATCTGCCGGATTCTTAAAGGATCGGAATAGAGTATTAACTCCGGATTAAAATTGGCATCATAAGTGAATGATAGTTTTTTTGTCTCTGCCAGCGGAGCAAACATATCATACAGTTCATCACATAATTCCAATAGAGAGAAATTTTTACAGACCAATTGCAAAGTCCCTTGTTCCAGGCGGGAAAAATCCAATAAGTTATTCAATAGTGCTAAAATATGTTTGCCAGAGTTCCGCATTGAAACAATCTCTTTGGCGCTTAGTTGCTGTTTTTGCCGGCTCAGTTCGAGATAACCCAATATAGAGTTCAAAGGTGTTTTAACATCATGAGCGACCGACAAAAGCAGTTGATGCCGGCTTTCCATAAGCTGCCGTGTCCGTTTGTTCGCCTCCTCCAACGCTATTCTGGCTTTATACCCCTTATTGACATCATGGATAATAAAGATGATGAACAGCAAAATTACCAACAACACAAAACCTCCACCAATCAACATTCTGATATTATTCTGTTTGGAGACTGTCTCTTCAGCTTCTATCTCGTCCAGACGAGAGTTAACAATCTGGCTATACAGCTGGATGAGCAAGTCGGATAGTTTGGAAGAAATATCCTGATCGGCCAGAATAAGCGAGCCGACCTGTCGTTCGAGCCGACTAATGTGCCTGGAATAATCTTCACGCGCTTCTTCAATCGCACGTTGTATCGGAAGCGTGTCGGTCTCCGTAATTTTTATCACATTGGTGGTGGTCTGTGCCACAGTGACAATCGTATCTTCCTTGGCTTGAGGGGAAAAAACATTGGAGAGTCGTTGCATAAAACTCTTTTTCGGAGCAGCCTGGACAAGAGTGTCCGAATAGGTAGTGACTATAGATGTGTCGGTATACATCTCTATCCGCTCGAGCGGCCGTTGAGCCTGTAACCGCAGCGAAAGCGAATCCAAAAGCGTCTGGTTATTGAACTGGAGGTTAAGCGCTGTCATCGACCGCCCCTTTTCCTTGAGCAGTACACTGATTTCAGACAAGATGGAATCACCGATAAAGAGTGCCTCTCCGGCTTTGATCGAGTCGATTTTTGATTCGATCTCCCCTACTTGCCGACGAAAGTTACGCAGATGCCTGTTGCGTTTTGTGCCTACATATAAACTGGCCTCTCCCTGTGCCTGATTGATCGCATGAATTAATTTATTGATTTCACCCAACTCCCGATTATATTCCTCCACAGTTATTCGTTTAGTACCGATATGTCGACTCGAAGAATAAAAGTAGAAGAAAACTGTTCCACATATAATGGCTACAAGCGCATATATAAGGAATACATTCAGCCGGATATTTGACTCTATACTCTTCTTCATGTTATGATACAAAGTAACAATAAAGTATGTAGTATTCCAATAGCACTATTTTACACATTGAAGTGTAAAATGATTATACACTTATACACATTCAAGATCTGTCGTTGATTCGCCTTTAAAACATATTTCACTATTAATAAGCAGTTTACGCGATATCTATTTTTTTGGCACGCCACTTGCAACTTCAATAAATGTAGTCATACAACATATATGTAAAAAACAATTTAAAACTAAAAACGATGAAAAAGGTATTAGTAGCAGTTGCATTAATGATGAGTGTAGGTTCGGTTTTCAGTGTACAATCTTCTGCGGTTGAGTCGGCAGCTTCTGTTGTAATGACAGAACAGGATGATACATACAAAACAGTAACTCTGGATCAGTTGAGCGCACCTGTACAAGAAGCGATCAAAGGATACGAAGAAGCTTACACCGTAAAAAGTTTAGGTTATAACGAAGAAAACAAACAGACACAGGTTACGCTTACGGCAAAAGATGAGAGCGGTGACAAGGTGGTGATCCTGGATAGCGAAGGAAAAGAAATTCAATAACTTCCCTTTTTGTTTCAAATCAAAGCCTTAACCAAAGGATTGTACATTAAACATGTTCAAGTTGAAAAGGGCATCCGGCGGGATGCCTTTTTTGCAATATCCCAACTGTTTTTTTGTGACACCTACCTCCGTTTTTTGTTAGAGGTACCTCTAAATGAATTTACACCTACCTCTAAACAGATTTAGACGTACCTCTAAATTATTTTAGACGTACCTCTAACAGAAAAGTGTTCATTTTGATTCTAAATGTTGATCCAGAGGATGCAACTTTATTCTGCAAGTAATTTTTCGATCACCTGTGGGAAATGGGCATATTCCAGTTTGTGTACTTTCGCTGCAACATCGTCGGGGGTATCCGATTGGAGAACGGGGCAGGAAGCCTGAAAGATAATCTGCCCTTCGTCATACTGTTCATTCACATAATGAATGGTAATGCCCGATTCATCTTCTCCGGCACCAACCACCGCTTCATGTACATGCATACCAAACATCCCTTTCCCGCCATATTTCGGAAGAAGTGCCGGATGGATATTGATTATCTTATGGGGGAACGCTTTTAATATCGGCTCGGAGATTTTATTCATAAAACCTGCCAGAACAATAAAGTCGATTTCATATGCGGCCAGTTTAGAAAGGATTGGTTCGCCGGATAAAAATTCTTCGCGGGAAAAGGTGAAAGAAGGAACTCCCAATGCATTCACACGGGCATGAACACCCACGTTTTTGTTGTTGGATAACACAAGTGCAACTTTAATGTCTTTATTATTAATAAAATAACGGGTAATATTTTCGGCATTCGTCCCTGAACCGGAGGCAAAAATGGCTATATTTTTCATCATTGATTGGCGCTAAAAATGCACATAAAAAGAAAAAATGTGCACTTTTGTGCATTTTTAGGTGATTATATTTGCTTTGTTACACAAAAAATATCTTTCTTTGCACTGCAAATTTAAAAAGTATATTTTGTAATTATTAATTTAAATTGAAAAAGTTATGTCTGAAGTTGCATCAAGAGTAAAAGCTATCATCGTTGACAAGTTAAGTGTTGAAGAAACAGAAGTAACAAACGAAGCAAGCTTTACAAACGATTTAGGAGCAGACTCTCTTGACACAGTAGAATTGATTATGGAATTCGAAAAAGAATTCGGAATCTCTATTCCTGACGATCAAGCAGAAAAAATTACAACAGTAGGCGACGCTATCGCTTATATCGAAGCTAACGCGAAGTAATTCCCCTTTTTATTTAACGTATGGAATTAAAAAGAGTCGTAGTAACAGGTCTTGGTGCTATTACTCCAATTGGTAACACCCTCGCAGAAACCTGGGAGGGTCTTATTAATGGGAGAAGTGGAGCAGGACCTATTACTCAGTTTGACGCTTCCAAGTTTAAAACACAATTCGCCTGTGAGGTCAAAGGTTTCGATCCGTTGGAACTGATGGATCGTAAAGAGGCGCGTAAGTGTGACCGTTATACCCTTCTGGCCTTAAAAGCTGCCCAGGATGCCGTGAATGATTCGGCACTTGATCTGGACAAGGAGAACCTTGATCGGATCGGTGTGATTTTTGCAGCAGGTATCGGAGGTATAAAAACTTTTGAAGACGAAGTGATGGGTTATGATCCGGAGCGAGGACCGCGTTTCAATCCTTTCTTTATCCCTAAAATGATTGCCGATATTGCTGCCGGACAGATTTCCATGAAATATGGATTCAGAGGGCCGAATTTTGCGACCGTATCGGCATGTGCATCATCGACGAATGCGATTGGGGATGCTTTCAACTATATTCGTTTAGGTAAGGCAAATGTAATTGTCTCCGGCGGTGCGGAAGCGGCAGTAGCCAAAGCGGGCATCGGAGGATTCAATGCGATGAATGCCCTTTCTACCCGGAATGATTCACCGGAAACTGCTTCCCGTCCGTTCAGCGCCAGCCGCGATGGATTTGTACTGGGAGAAGGTGCCGGTTGCTTGGTTCTGGAAGAGATGGAACATGCTTTAGCCAGAGGTGCTAAAATCTACTGCGAAATTGTTGGAACAGGGATGTCGGCCGATGCATATCACCTGACCGCTTCTCATCCGGAAGGATTAGGCGCCAAGCTGGTGATGAAAAATGCGTTGGAAGATGCCGAAATGAAACCTGAAGAGATCGATTATATCAATGTGCATGGAACATCTACTCCGGTAGGTGATATCTCAGAATCAAAAGCTATTCTGGATGTTTTCGGTGCACATGCATACAACTTGAACATTAGTTCAACCAAATCGATGACCGGCCATTTGTTGGGTGCGGCAGGTGCAGTTGAAACAATTGCCTGTATCATGGCGGTATGCGAAGGAGTTATTCCTCCCACAATCAACCACGAGGAGGGAGATAACGATCCGGATATCGACTACAAACTGAACTTCACGTTCAATAAAGCACAAAAAAGAGCAATCAATGCGGCGCTGTCAAATACGTTTGGATTTGGCGGACATAATGCCAGTGTCATTGTCAAAAAGTTTGTGAAATAACGTGTTGAAGGGATTAAATAAGAAAATAAGGCTCCTTAAAAACAGAGGTAAGGAGCCTTATTTGTCTATTTACAAGATGATCGGGTTTTACCCCGATAATGTCCAATTGTATGAACAGGCCTTTCTACACAAGTCCTCTTCGGTTGAAGCCGGTGATGGCCGATGGCTCAATAACGAACGATTGGAATTTTTAGGCGATGCTGTATTGGATGCGGTTATCGCCGATATTCTTTATAAACACTTTCCCAAAAAGAGAGAGGGATTCCTGACCAATACACGATCAAAGATCGTTCAGCGGGAGACATTAAACCGGGTCGCCGTGGAGTTGGGCATCGATAAAATGATGGTCTATTCGGCTAAAGTCAACAGCCACAACAACCATATGTACGGCAATGCGCTTGAAGCATTGATTGGTGCTATTTATCTGGATCAGGGATATCGGAAATGCTCGACGTTTATCCGGGAAGTCCTGATCAAAAAACACATCAACCTGGATCATATCGCCCGAAAAGAGGTGAATTTCAAATCGAGTTTAATTGAGTGGAGCCAGAAAAACAAATTAGAAATCTCTTTTGATCTGATCGAATCCTTTATGGATAACGAAGGTAATCCGGTTTTCCAGACAGCTATTTGCCTGGGAGAAATGCAGATCGGTATCGGTATCGGTTACTCCAAAAAAGAATCTCAACAACATGCGGCTAAAATGGCAGTCAAAAAACTGCGCACAGACAAAGAGTTCCAAAAAGTCATCTCTGAAATGAAGAAAAACAATACGGGTGAACTGACTGAAGAGAAAGAATTCGAAGAACTGCCGGATGAAAACGAAACGAATGAGAATAATGATTAATCATTTACCAAACGAGATTCCCATGCGTTTCCCTTGTTTAATCAGATCGTGATCCGAAGTAACAAGTTTTAGTTTGCCTGCCACCTCCTCCAATGGAATGGAATCGACAGTACCATCTTTGATACAGACCATTTTTCCGAATTGTTTATTGGCTATCAGTTCCGTGGCATGTCCACCCAGGCGTGTAGCCAGATTGCGGTCGTAAGGCGACGGATTTCCTCCACGTTGGGTATAGCCTAAAACGGTTTCACGGGTTTCAATACCTGTACCATCTTCAATGGCTTTCCCGATATAAGCCGCCGGCCGTTTCTTCTCCGGAGTGGATAACCCTTCTGCGACAACGACAATAGAATAAGGTTTGCCTCTGTGCGCACGGTCCATAATCGTGTGATTGACCGCTTCCATAGTATACCCCAATTCGGGTAAAAGAATGACATCGGCTCCTCCGGCCATCCCGGCATATAAAGCAAGCCATCCGGCATGATGCCCCATTACTTCCACCACCATCACACGGCGATGCGAACTGGCTGTCGAATGGAGACGGTCGATCGCCTCTGTTGCGATATTAACTGCCGTATCAAAACCAAAGGTAATCTCCGTCCCCCAGATATCATTATCAATTGTTTTAGGGACTCCTATGATATTTAATCCGATCTGTGAAAGCATATTGGCTGTCTTCTGCGTGCCATTCCCTCCGATACAAACCACACAGTCTAAACCTAATTCTTCATAATGCTGTTTAATGATAGAAGGTTGACCGCTTTCTTCGGAGGCCAATAATTTACGGAAAGATTTTTCACGGGATGTTCCCAGGATGGTTCCACCCAGATTGAGAATACCCGAAAGACTACGTTCATCAAGTTGCTGAGTCTCCTTTTTGAGTATCCCGGAAAAACCGTTATGGATACCAATAACCTCCATGCCATAATGCATGATGGCTGTTTTGCCGACACCACGAATGGTGGCGTTAATTCCGGGACAATCGCCACCTGATGAGAGTATGCCTATCTTCATAAGAAATAAATTATATGATTAGCAAAGATATAAATAAAAAGAGAATGCCTAACTTTGCACTTCATACAAATAAAAGGAGCATGGATATTTTAACAAAGACTGTTTCACCTTTTTTCCGTCATCGGCAAAGAAAGATCGAACTGTATGCCACAGAGACGGATCGTATTCAGGCAAGACAGTTGCAAACATTGCTCCACAAAGCCCGCAACACGCAATGGGGGTTAAAATATGATTATAAAAATATTCGGAATTATACTGATTTCCGTGAACGGGTGCCTCTGCAAACCTATGAAGATCTAAAACCTTATATCACCCGTATGATCAATGGGGAAAAGAATGTGCTTTGGCCGTCGGTTGTCCGGTGGTATGCCAGAAGTAGCGGCACGACCAATGATAAAAGCAAATTTATCCCTGTCACGGATGAGATTTTATGGCGATGCCATTACAAAGGAGGTGTAGACTGTGTTGCCCTCTATCTGCAAAACAATCCCTCCAGTCGCTTTTTTTCGAAAAAAGGATTGATCTTAGGAGGGAGTCATAGCCCCTCGCCTTTAAACAAACAGGCGCATCAAGGGGATCTTTCAGCCGTATTATTACAAAATCTGAATCCGTTGGTCAATATCATCCGGGTTCCTCCCAAACGGATCATCCTGATGGATGAATGGGAGAGTAAGATTCAAGCGATCGTTAAAAGCACAATAAACAAGGATGTGAACAGTCTTTCCGGTGTGCCTTCATGGATGCTTGTCCTGATCAAAGCAGTCTTGGAGAAAGCCGGGAAACAGTATCTGACAGAGGTTTGGCCGAATATGGAAGTCTTTTTCCATGGTGGGATCAGTTTCGAACCCTATCGCGACCAATATAAGGCATTGATTCCTTCCGATAAGATGCATTATGTGGAGACGTATAATGCGTCGGAAGGTTTTTTCGGTATACAGAACGATTTTACCGATCAAAGCCTGTTGATGATGCAGGACTATGGTACTTTTTACGAATTTATTCCTTTGAATGAGATCAATGATGCGCATCCGACAATTCTTCCATTAGAAGCGGTAGAGACCGACAAGAATTATGCGATGGTCATTTCCACCTTAGGCGGATTATGGCGCTATCAGATAGGCGATACGGTTCGTTTTACTTCTCTTTTTCCGCATAAATATGTTATTTCCGGCCGGACCAAACATTATATCAATGCTTTCGGTGAGGAATTGATGGTCGATAACGCCGATAAAGCAATTGCGATGACCAGTAGAATGACAGGCGCCAAGGTCAAGGAATATACTGCTGCTCCGCTGTTCATGCTGGATAAAGCTAAAGGTTGCCATCAATGGTTTATCGAATTTCTGAAAATGCCTCCTTCTTTAAATGAATTTGCTACGCTTTTAGATCAAACACTGCAAAGTCTGAATTCGGATTATGAGGCCAAACGGTATAAAGAGATTTCCCTCCAGCCACTGGAAATTGTAGTCGCACGTGAAGGCGCCTTTTATGACTGGCTGAAACAAAAAGGGAAACTGGGAGGGCAACATAAAATCCCCCGGTTAAGCAACGACCGCACACATATTGAGGAGTTATTGGCCATGAATCTATTTCAATAATTTCGCCTCTGCTTTTAATAGATCAACTCACCCTTTCCTTGTCGGGTTACTTCAAATTCATCCGTTGTCAGATCCACAATAGTAGACGCCTCTATCCCTCCGTAACCGCCATCGATCACTATATCTGCCAAGTCTTGATATTTCTCATAGATCAGTTCGGGATCTGTAGAGTATTCTATAATATCGTCGTCGTTATGGATAGACATGGTCATGACCGGATTACCCAAATTATGCACTAATTCACGGATAATGGCATTATCGGGAATACGGATACCTACTTCTTTTTTGTTTTTATAGATTTTAGGCAATTCATTGCTGGTAGGTAAAATAAAAGTAAAAGGACCCGGCAAATTCTTTTTCATCAGTTTGAATGCCGTATTACTCACTTTGGCATATTGGCTGATATCCGACAGGTCGTAACAAATAATAGACAGATTACTCTTTTGCGGATTAACCCCTTTGATCTGGCAAATCTTTTCCACGGCACGTACATTCATTGCATCACATCCGATGGCATAGACCGTATCGGTGGGATAGATGACCAGACCGCCTTCGCGCAAGGCATCAACAACTCTGTTTATTTCTTTCGGATGTGGATTTTCAGGATAGATCTTAATCAGCATACTTTTTCAATTGAAAATTGTTAATGGACAATTGACAATGATAATACAATTTTGTCAATTGTCCATTAACAGAAAGAGATAAATAAACGTTTATCCGTAGATAATCTTACCGTTCTCGTCGCAGAATTCTTCCAGACCTTTACTATACTGATTCATTGCACGCAAACTCATCCCCATACTGGAGAACCCTCCGTCGTGATATAAATTCTGCATGGTCACTTTCCGGGTCAGATCCGAAAACATGGTAATACAATAATCGGCACATTCGCCGGCTGAAGCATTTCCCAACGGGCTCATCTTATTCGAAAAGTCCATTAAATGATCCATACCTTTTACCCCACTACCGGCAGTCGTAATTGTCGGAGATTGCGAGATGGTATTGATCCGGACATTTTTTTCGCGACCGTAAATATAACCGAAGCTACGGGCGATAGACTCTAACAGACTCTTTGCATCGGCCATATCGTTGTAGCCGAAAAACGTCCGTTGTGCAGCCACATAACTCAACGCAATCACTGAACCATATTCAGCTATCGCATCTTGTTTTTTGGCGACCTGCAGCATTTTATGGAATGAAACGGCCGAAATATCCAATGTTTTTTCCAACATCCCGTAATCCAGATCATCGTATGTCCGTTTCTTCCGGACATTCGGACTCATCCCGATGGAATGCAATACGAAATCTATTTTTCCACCCAAGACCTCCACCGAACGGCTGAAGACGGTTTCCAGATCCTCGACACTAGTCGCATCTGCTGGAATAACCTCTGCGTTAAGTTTTTGGGATAACGCATCTACTTCTCCCATGCGAACGGCTATTGGTGTATTACTCAATGTGATTGTTGCCCCTTCTTCGACAGCTCTTTCTGCCACTTTCCAGGCAATAGACATATCATTCAGTGCTCCGAAGATAATGCCGCGTTTGCCTTTCAATAAATTATGACTCATACCTAAACTGATTTAATTCAGCACAAAAGTATGCATTATGTGCAAGATATGCAATTGATTATAGAAAGAGATCACATCCGTTCGTGGGAAGCGTCTCCGAAAAAGGGGGATAAGCAATCCCTTTTTCAGTAATAATCGCTGTAATCAGCTGATGAGGAGTCACATCGAAAGCCGGATTAAACACTGATACATCACGGGGAGCCATACGTTTTTCATACCACATTGTTGTGACTTCATCCGGATGGCGTTCTTCTATCTCTATCGATTCCCCATCCGGACAATTATGGTCGATGGTCGAGGTAGGGCCTAATACATAAAAAGGGATACCGTAATGGCGTGCCAGAATAGCCACTCCCGAAGTGCCGATTTTATTCGCTGTATCCCCATTTGCAGCAATACGGTCGCACCCAACCAGAACAGCCTGTACCCAACCTTTTTGCATCACACTTGAGGCCATATTATCACAGATAAGTGTCGTAGATACACCGGCTTTCATCAATTCGTATGCTGTTAATCTTGCCCCCTGTAATAACGGACGTGTTTCATCTGCAAAAACATGAAATCCATAGTTCTGCTCTTCCCCCAGATAGATCGGTGCCAATGCTGTTCCATAGGCAGAGACGGCAAGATGCCCTGCATTACAATGTGTCAACAAGCCCATTCCCGGACGTAATAATGACAATCCGAACTCACCGATTTTCCGACAGGCCACTACATCCTCTTCCCGGATCAACTCCGCCTCTGTGATCAGTCTGTTTTGAATCTGCTCTATCGGCAAATCTGCATGATTCAAGACGATCTGTTCCATCCGGTTTAATGCAGCCATCAAATTGACGGCTGTAGGGCGCGAACTGGCCAGATAAGTTTTTAATTGACCGAATTGTTCTAAAAAAAGTTCAAAAGAGGAGGTCTTTATCTGTTTGCAACAAACAGCCAAACCGTAAGCAGCAGCAATCCCTATAGCCGGCGCACCCCGCACTTTCAAATGATAAATAGCCTCCCAAATCTCTTCGGCGGAAGAGAGTGTGAGATAGATTTCCTTTTCGGGCAAGCGAGTCTGATCTAAAATAATCACTTGCTCGCCTTTTTCATTCAATCGGACTGTACGCAATCCGGCAAGGATATGTGTCATGTCAATTCTTTCGTTGATAAGTTGTTGTATACTATTCTATTTATCGCATTTAAAGCCCGAAATACCATGTCGCAATAGAGAAATAAATCATGACTCCGCAAATATCGGCAATCGAGGTGATCAAAGGAGCACTGGCCGTTGCCGGGTCGGCTTTGAACTTCGTAAAAACAAAAGGTAATAACATCCCTAACAGGCTTCCGACAATCACCGTAATCACCATGGTAAGAGCCACGACAACCACCACTTCCGGAGCACGAAAACCGGCTATAAGCGAAACTCCGACTGCCATTGTTGCTCCTAATAAGAAAGAGACCAACAACTCTTTTCCTAACAATCTGATCCAATCTTTGGTTTCAACATCTCCCGTTGCCAGCGCCCGAATCATCAGTGTAGCCGACTGAGACCCTGCATTCCCTCCACTGCCGATCAGTAGCGGTAGGAAAAAGACCAGTGAAACAACCGCTCCAATCACTGCTTCGAAACTGGCAATTGCTGCACCTGAAAAGACATTCATAAAAACCAATACAGTAAGCCACAATACACGCTTTTTATACAAAAAACCAACACGGGCTTTCAACGGATTGATCACGCCCTCCTGAAGCGAACCGAATTTATGGAAATCTTCCGTATTTTCTTCTTCCACCACATCGATGACATCATCTATCGTCACAATGCCTACCAATACCCCATTGGTATCTATAACAGGAAGTGCCACACGGTCATAATCTTTAAATACTTTGACGGCGACCTCCTGATCATCATACGCCTTTAAAGCGACGAACCGATTATCGACCAATTCTGAGATCCGTTGATCGGGTGAAGCCAGGATCAACTCTTTCATCCGCAGATCATCGATCAACTTCCAGTTTTCATCAACGACATAAATCACATTGAGTGTTTCCGAATCGCGCCCGTAAATCCGGATATGATCCAACGCCTGTGCCACGGTGAAATAAGGTTTGACTGCTACATATTCAGGAGTCATCAACCGTCCGATACTATCTTCGGGATAACCGAGCAAACGACGTGTAATCTCCCGCTCTTCTTCCGACATAATCTGCATCAACCGTTGGCTGACTTTGCCGGGCAACTCTTCAAAGAAGGCGGTACGATCATCCGGATCAAGATCATTCAACAGATCAGCAATCTGATTGCTATTGGCTGCAAGTCCTTTGATCACATCCTCCTGCTCATCATGCAATAGGTGCTGAAAAACCTCTTTAGCCTGCTCGCGCGACAAAAGACGAAAAAGGATAATCTGATCTGTTTTGGATAGTTCACCGATTGTTTCGGCGATCTGATGTGGGTTAAGGTCGTTTAGTGCTTGTTTAAGTATTTTCCATTTTTTTGCTTCTATAAGAAGCTGAAATTCCATTTTGAATTCGTTCATGCGTTTTCCTCCTTACAAATTTAACTCTGTAAGGAGAGCGTGCAGTACCCCTTACAGAGAGTTAATAC
Source organism: Parabacteroides sp. PF5-9 (assembly GCF_029893105.1). Classification (GTDB taxonomy): domain Bacteria; phylum Bacteroidota; class Bacteroidia; order Bacteroidales; family Tannerellaceae; genus JARXWG01. The sequence continues at coordinate 57,910 of NZ_JARXWG010000013.1, forward strand.
TCCTGTTTTCTCTGTTTACTACAACTCGGTACGTCGTCCATAATGAAATTGTATAAATGAATAATTGAGTCTAATCAGCAGACTCTGTTCTAAAATCCGCGGCAAAGGTATCATTTTTTATTGAACCTGTGTGGAATGGGAGATAAATTAACAGGGTGCATCGAAAGAAAAACTTAAACGACCCAGCGGTTTAGATGAGGTATCTGAAAGACTATTTTGTCAGACGTACCTCCGTTTTTTGTTAGAGGTACGTCTAAAACAATTTAGAGGTACGTCTAAATTCATTTAGAGGTAGGTGTAAAACATTTTAGAGGTACCTCTAACAGAAAAGTCATCATCACGTATCATTTTATTCGTTCCGATAGGGCAAAAAACTGATTCCAATGGAGGCGGTAGATATACCTTTTAGTTCTTTGTCCAGATCCGCGTGTTCAGATTTAACTCATCGATGATAGCGATTAGTGAAGTGATCATCATATAGTCTCTGTATATGACCTCCCGATCATTGATCTTCGTCCATAAACCGGCCTCAAAATGATTGGTTTCATTATGGATTGCAATCATGATATTCGAACGGCAAAAGCTGAATATGACTCCTTCGTCAAACCGCTTGTCGAGTTCCACGATGCGTTCCATCATGGAAGGAGTTAATAGATAACGGGCTTCGACCTGATCGTCCGAAAAGACATCGAACCGTTTCTCGAACTCTCCATTTTCCAACTTGACACGGTTCTGTTTTAATCTTAAGAATGAGTTGCGTAAAACAACGGTCTCTCCTTTAAAATCTTTATGGAAATCGGCGATAAACATAAACCCTTTAAAGAGCGTGACCCAACGGGTTTGTCCCTTACTGCCGGTATGCTTCTCTTCGGCATGGACTTCAGAAAAGCGGAATCTGGTCTTGTCCATCACTCCGGAAATCAGGTCTTCGCTATGATAGCGATCGGGATGAACAAAAAGTTGACTTTGATTAAATACGTTCTCTGTTATACCTGATGCCGGATGATACCGTCCATTTTTTACCACATTTTTTACAATCTGAGCGACGATTTGTTTTTTATACTGTTCAAGCAATGGACCCGACCGGGACATATTAACGGTACTGATTAGGATGACAGCCACGAAAAATCCGATACCGAAGACAAACTCCGAAGATTCATATTGGCTGACCATAGCGACGATGACAATGATGATGATCAGTCCGATAATGATTTTTTTGAAAGCCTCTTTTCGAAGTTTTTGTCGTTGTGATTCGAGTTGTTCCAGTATGGGACTCAACTCATCCATCAGTTTTTCAAACGATAAATTGGAGTGCATGACGATCGGTTTATTTTGTAGGACTTATCTTACCCACATTATACGAGGCGTAAAAATAACGCATTTGCTGCATTGCAACAAATGATAATCAAAGGATCAACGATGGAAGAATGGATATTTGTTATTGAAACGGAAACCAAGACCCAGCATCAGGAAATTGGGGTCATGAAAGTCGTGAAGGCTGTACCCGATATGCAGAAATGAATTCCGGGTCAGTTCAACCTTCAGAGCCAATATCTGGTAAAATGCTTTCAAATCACCTCCGCCATGGAGGATGTTGGCTCCAAAACCTATTCCGACACTAAAATAGGGCATCACATATTCTGCTCTTCCCGAAACGCCTAAAGCCAGTTGTTTGTTGAATGACGGTCTGGAAAAGGTTGGCTCTGTCCCCGAGATATGCTCGTTGGCATACACATTGGCACTACCGTCGTAAAAGCCATCCAAAGCAACGCCAACACGTACTCTGTAGTCAAGGTTGTACATGGGGCCAAAGCTAAATCCTGCCACTGCATACGCATCCGGCGAGGCTATCTGTCGGTCTTCGACAGTCACCCCTTTTCGACGCCATGCGCCAAACAGGACTAAGTCATAACTGATATGACGCGGGAATTCAGGAATAGGCTGTAATTGTATTTTTCTGGCGAGCGACTCATGCTCCCGGTTGAACTTGTAGACCAATCCGACTTTCAGTCCGATCGTGTTTAATCCGGAATTCGGGAATTTGGTATTGCCATTGGAGAAATGAGTTAGAGAGATTCCGGATGTCAGATCGAATCGTTCTGAAAGTATCCAGTTGAGATACATATTAAGGTTGATATAAGCGTTCACCCTTGACCCGATCACCAGATTGTAATAATTCGATGCATAGTGATAAGGGTGCCACCCTGACGACAAACCGAAGTTCCATTCATAATTCAGCGAAACGTTGGATGCAAGCCGACCTAATCGGGCTCCTTGGAAAAGATAAAAAGCGGTAGGATTTCCAATCTCTTTCCGGTTGCCAAACGTATACCAAGCGAGTGCGGCTCCCTGATAGACTCCTCCGTAGATCCGGTCGACATATGAATGGGGTTCAAACTCAAAAGCGTATTGTAAATGGGGAGAGAAAGAGCCTCTGATGGGTTGTTGTAACTCATTCTCTCTTTTAAGAAAAGATTTGGTCGGGAAAATATAACCCGGCCGAGCCTCTACCGCTATACGGTGCAGAAGATGAGGTCGCTGAGGTTCGGACTCCTGTTCCTGTGCTTTTACATTAAGGGAAGAGAGGAGCATTACTCCTAAGAAAATCAACATCAACCATATCCGTATATTACCACTCATAAAGACATCATCAGTTTTACAGATTCTTGATATCCGGAACTTGTTTTTCTTGTTCTGGAATCCGAAAGAGTGTTCTACATTGAAAACCGAAAAGAGTGGCTACCAGGTTTGTGGGAAAACATTGTACGCTGGTGTTGTAGTCGGTCACCGAGGCATTATATGTACGCCGCGCCGCAGCCAATTGCTCTTCCGTCTCATTCAACGCGCGTTGCAGTTGCATAAAGTTATCCGACGCTTTTAACGCCGGATAACTTTCAGCTATAACTTGCAGGTTGTGGCTGGCATGACTGAATACGGTATCGAAAGCCTCTTTTTCTGAGTCTGTCAACGTATTATAGTCCATTGATCGCAATCGGGAAATCTCGGCAAAGAGTTCTTTCTCATGCGCTGCATATTGTTTAACCGTTGCCACTAAATTAGGGATAAGGTCGAACCGCTTTTTCAACATCACATCAATCGTACTGAATGCATTGGCCACTTCATTTCTTTTCCGAACCAATGTATTATAAACAATTATGCCAAAGATAAAAAGGATACCTGACAGGATCAATAATTTGGTGTATAAAGCCATTTCCATATGCATTATGCGATCATTTCCGATAGATATTACTCCATGACGATGTATGTGGGCCATGATACCCGGTTGGGCAGATCAAACTCCTCGTCGTAAGGTTCTACTCCCGGATCGTTATTATAGGAGGATACTCGTTTTACTCCGTCTGCCGTACTACCGCCTATACCGTTGATCACGTTTTGTATATTACCGGGACCGGCGAATCGTGTGATACACATCTTTTCAATCTTGACACGGGGTGTATTAGGCACCTCAAACCCATTTTTCTTATTCACATGGCCGTCGGTTCCGGTGAAAACCGCGTAAGAACCCAGACCAATGCTGTAATGTTCCTTGACACTGTTTGCAACTTTGAATGCCGCATAACCGTCTATCCGGCTACCCTGGCTACTCCAGCTTGTTTGAGTCGGCGGATCATACGGTGGTTCATTTTGGAAGAAGTAAGTACTGCCACGTTCGCCCAGCCATAACACTTCGTATTCCTGATAGTGTTCGGCAAACAGAGCGTAGAGCGTCACATCATTGCCGGTAACGATCAGTCCGTTTTTACATCTGTCTCTCAGCCATCGCGCCGGCCCACCGGGTTGAGTACCGTGATCGGCACGCCACAACCAGAAATGGTCGCCTACCACATTATTGCTGTTTATCTGCATAGAAGCGTGTATCTGTATGTTTTTGGATTGTACACCACCTACTCTGCAGGTAATGTCTGTCAATAATATAGGATTTGCGGAATGGTTGGTATCTACACCTTCTTCACCGATACGGATCTGATAGGTGGTACTGTTGAAAGAATCCATAAGGAGTCCGGCAACAATAATCCCATCTTTATCGTCCACATAGATACAACCCCAGTTGTTGTTTTCTGTCGGTTCGAGAGTCACCGAGGCTATACCGGCACCGAGAAGTATCGCATTTTTACGGTTGACTTGAATAGGCGCATTCAACGCGTAGTGACCGGGAGTGAAAAATACATTTTTGCCTGACTTGAGCGCAGCGTTGATTTCAACGTCGGTGTCACCTTCTTTGGCCACATACCAGTGAGTAAATAGATCTTGCACTTCACCCTCTCCCATATTTGAGGTCGACCAGGAAGTGCCTATTCTATCTTTTTGCCATGCGGGAACAAATACTTTGTATTCGCCGTCATCATCGATAAAAAGAAAAGGTTTTTCTCTGATAATCGGAGTGGTAGCCACAGGCGAGTTCGCTTCATTCGCATTGGGCGCATTCACACAACCTTGCCAAACCATATTATACGAACCGCCCATGGGCTCGGAGCCTGAAGGGAATATGGTATTTCTGGTGTACCATTGTTGCTGCCCTCCCCAGTTGGGTCTGGATGAGAATGTATAGTGGCTGTCGGCAATAAAGCCACCACTTCCCCAGAAGTTTGAAGTACCAACATCGGATATATATTTCGAGGTATTTTCAATCAGCATTCTTCTCGCACTGGTCGATTGCGACACTGTCCATGCAAAATCTCTCATCACGGTCACGTTTTCCATAGAACGCCAGAATGTACAGGTTGCATTTGCTCCGCCGGAAAGGTGAGGCCTGGTAAAAACAGAACCTAATTTAACATCCGAAGGCAATTTACCCAGTCCACCCACATGGGAGTAACATCCCAATTCGATGGAGTTTGCTTCCGGTGATGAAGCTGAACCTGAACCTCCCGGATCATACGTTTGTCCATCAATATTTGGTTTGAAATAGTAAGCTTGACGTTTTGTCGACCACTCACCGTTTTCCCGTCCACCACCAGTGGTAAGGAAATGAGTATTCATTTCTGTTCGTGCCGTTTCTGCTGTCTCATATTTTCGGTCGTAGAAATACATATTGTCGCCAAAAATCTGATTTTCCAATGAAAGGATGATCGTTGTCGAACCACGGGTAATCTTATAATAGTTTTCGTACTTATCGGTATTCGGATTCGGATCGGTAAATGTCGTTTCAGACGTTGAACCGACTGGTATAAACTCGGTAGCCAGACGACTACCACCTCTTGTGATCAGATAATCACCCGAAGAGCCAAATGGAGCCCATGATAGTGTTAAAGAATGATTCCCTTTGCTGTAGACTATGTGATTATCGGCCGAAGCGGCCTGGTTCTTCTCCTTGGGTGCGTATAATACCACAAAACTGCATAATCCCAACAGAAATACAAATGCTGTAAGAACTGCGATTAACTTTTTAGACATAAGAGTTTTTTTTAGTTTTTCATTTTTCGATATGTTACAAGTCACAATAAGATCAAAATAGTGTGATAAAACAGTAGCAATTGTTCATTATATCTTCAAAAAGGGGGTCTCAAGAAATCAGAAAAGAATAGTTGAATAAGTTATAAATTGTATGTAAGGGTAGGCCGGAGGGCTTTAATGTGGATCACTTTTTCGGAGTAATTGCTTACAATTCGTAACTATATCAAAGATCTTTTTGACTTTTTAGACGTTTTCTTTAATTGGGAGACAAACTTAGATAAAATATACGATTTACAAGCGTGTCTTATAAAAAGAACTGTATAAACTGTGTCAAAAATATAAAAAAACGATGCCGGTTAAATGAAAATTAATGTGTCGCTTTATACCAAGCCGTTTCATCTTTGGTCACTGTTCTTGTATTTATACTTGGATCAGATATTGTTATTCCGGAGTAACTTTTAATCGCTGTCGGAATCCCTTTGCTCGCTGAATAAAAAGTAGGCGTATGCATCCTATATGCAGTAGGGATAACCCGCTCCAGCTGGTTTTCGAAGGTGGTTAATAACGTTTGATCGGAACAAAGTTTAGCCACATAGTCGCCATAATCGAAAAAGATAACAGGCCAGTAGCCGTCTAATACTTGTATTTCACCTATCAAAGAGGTGTCAAATGTAAATTGCCGGTTAATCTCTTTCATCACTGATGCGAGATTGTCCAATTCCGCACAGTTTGTCACCCCTATAGTTCCACAGGGCATGGCCGAATAGTTCTGATAAAATTCATAAAATCCTTTACAGATCTCATAATAGTTGACTTTACCAACTAAATGTTGCCCGATTATATGATAAGGGAAGCCATAAGCCATGACTTCGGTAGGTGAAGCGATCAGATAATCCGTCACATTTTTCAGGTCGTAGGCAACCTCGATAGAGGACATGTAACAGTCGTCGAACATGATATATTCCATTTTCAAACCGGCACGACTAATCCCTTCGGCAAGGGTAGTCACTTCGGTCTGATAATCAGCTGTTGTCCCTCCGAAAAAACGCGTTAATGGGCCTGTCTCATTTTCCCAATGGTACTTTTCTTCACTATTTCGCAATCTTGTAGCCGATACCGGAATCCATCCCATCCCATGGCAACTGATAATCATCCCATAACGATTCGCAGGTGAATACGTTTTTACATCATTCAGGATAGAAGTGATCCAGTTCGCTGTCGTATAAGCCGGATTAGCATATGTTTTGAGTGTATCGCGCACACATTCTCCTTTATCGTATTTCAATTCGAAGAGAGTTGCTTTGGTTGGTGAAGAAGCAAAAAAGATTAAGACCCGTTCGTTTTTTAAAATATTTTTCTTGATGGTTGTTTCAAAGTCCGAAATATTCTGTTCAAAATATTTTGTCAGATTCGACGACCAGGGCATATACATGAATACAGTCTGTTCGGTGTCTTTGGTCGGATCAATTCCTTTATTGGTATCAGTTCCTCCGTTAGGATCGGGTATAGGCATCTCCTCTTTTGTACATGAAATGAGACACCAAGATAGGATTATCAATAGTGATAAAAATTGCTTCATTACGTAATCATTCAATTAGTGGGACTTCCTCTTTTTATTAAAACGGCTACAAATATACTAAAGATTTATCTGTTTGTGAAATAGTTTGTGCTGATTTTCAGTTTTATACCTCTAAAACATGAATATCATGTAATAAAATAACTCTTTCATGAAAAACCAATAGCGGAAAGAATTATATTTGTCAACGCTTCATCAACTACATATCATGAAAAAGAAACTACACCTTTGTTGTTCTCTCCTCTTTGTTATTTTGTTCCCGGGACAAGCGCAAAATATTGATTCGTTGATCCATGTATTGGACAATGAAAAACGGACGATTGAAGAACAAATAACCCTTTGCAAGCAAATAACATCTTTTTACTGGGATAATGATATGGATAAAACCTTTGAATACGCTGAACGCGGATTAAAACTGGCAGAGAAAGTCAATGATGCGTCTATAAAATCTTGGTTTAATCTGGGGATTGCCGATTCTTACAATGCGTGGGAAAAACCGGATACAGCCTTGATCTATTATGAAAAATCACTTGACCAGGCATTGGAGTCAGGAGATGACGAAACATTGACAATTGCGTACAGTTCGATTGGTGTATTCCATTTTTTGAGAGGAAGAAACCTAACAGCACTGGATTATTATATGAGAGCACTCGCCTTCAGTGAAATTACAGGTGACAGTGGACATTCGATGATCATTCTGAGCAATATTGCCGGGATATATCGTTCGTTACTCAACAATGAACGTGCACTTCATTTTCTGGAACAGGCAAAAGAGATTGCCGAAGAGATCGACTCCCAGTATGGAAAGATGTGTGTATACTATGATCTCGGTCATATCAGCCTGGAGAACAAAGAGACCGATAAAGCCTTGGAGTATATGTTGGAAGTGGAAGAACTTAGTCATATATTGTATGATAAACAATTTGAGATTCTGAGTTTACAAGCCTTATCTTATATTTATTGCGACGGTTTCAAAGCGTATGACAAAGCAGAGACATACGCCAAAGAGAGTCTGCGCGTTGCTGAAGATTTCGGTAGCCATAGGTTGATCCGATATGGCTGGCTGGCTTTATCGGACATCTACCTGAAACAAAGAAAGTATAAAGAGAGTGAGGCAACAGCCTGGAAGGCCTGGGAGATGGATTCCGTGAATTTTGATCAGGGAAGAGGGATTACGCAGAATATTGCTTTTGCCAATGCCTTGATGGGAAATGATGATAAAGCACTGGAGTTTATAGAAAAACATAAAGATTTTTACAAGACATATACCAATAAGAGCCTACAAACAGCCATGGCCGACCTGGAAGTGAAATACGAAAGTGAAAAAAAGGAAATACGTATACATGCGCTGGAAAAAGAGAGACGTTTTTATATCTGGTTTGGTGTTGCCGGACTCGCCTTGCTGTTAGCGATTATGGCGATTATGTTCTACCGCAACCGGTTGAAGAAACAGCAGATCAATCAACTGGAACAGGAGAAACAACTGATTGCCACACAGGCTGTCCTGGATGGCGAAGCGGCCGAACGATCACGGTTGGGTCGTGACCTGCATGACGGACTTGGCGGATTGTTGTCGGTAGTCAAACTCCAGCTGAAAGATATGCAGAGCGCATCTTTTGTCGATGGGCAGGAGGTCAATCGTTTCGGGAAAGTGATCGAGATGCTGGATGAATCGATCAATGAACTTCGTCGTGTAGCACATCATATGATGCCTGAATCCCTGATGCGTTACGGACTGAAAGTCTCCCTCGAAGATTATTGCCGTGCGATCACAATCGCTCATTTTCAGTATTACGGCAGCACAGAACGTTTGGATGAACGTCTGGAAATTCTCCTGTATCGTTGCTCGTATGAATTAATAAACAATGCGATTAAGTATGCCGACGCAACAACGATCAACGTACAGTTAATGGCTGATAATGGTTTTGTTTCTCTCACGGTTCAGGATAACGGAAAAGGGTTTGATCCCGACCAAGTCACATCTGGCTCCGGATTGAATAACATCCGGACAAGAGTTTCTGCCTACAATGGGAAAATGATTCTTTGTGCTGCTCCCGGTAAAGGGACAGAAGTAAGCATAGAGATAGAGTCACTCTGACAGAAAGATCGGATAAAATCGTTTTACACCCCACGACATTCTCTGTTTTTTAATCCATATTCTGGACAAATTTGTCCGGATTCGGACACTCTTTGTTTTTTAAAACACACTCATTTTGAATGTTTTATCTATTATGGCATAGGAGTTGCATCTTCACTTTTCAAAATACTGTTTATTATGGAGATTATACAATTACAAGGTATCACAAAAATATACCGTACCAAAGAGGTAGAAACGCTTGCTTTGGAGAATGTCAACCTGGATGTCAGGGAAGGGGAATTTTTATCCGTAATGGGTCCGTCAGGTTGTGGGAAAAGTACACTGCTTAATCTGATAGGACTACTCGATCTGCCGGATGAAGGAAAGGTTTTTATTAATAATGTAGAAACAACTCATCTGAAAGACGGAACAATGGCGGAGTTCAGGAATGAAACACTCGGTTTTGTTTTTCAGAGTTTCCACCTGATCAATTCGTTGAATGTACTGGACAATGTCGAACTACCACTGCTCTACAGAAAATCAACCGAAAAAAATCGGCGCGAAAAAGCAAAAGAGGTCTTGGAAAAAGTAGGCCTATCCCATCGGATGAAACACTTTCCATCTCAACTATCCGGCGGACAATGTCAACGCGTGGCCATCGCTCGTGCGATTATCGGTCATCCTAAGATCATTCTGGCAGATGAACCTACCGGTAACCTCGATAGTAAAATGGGATCAGAGATTATGGACTTATTATTTCAGCTAAACCAGGAGGGTGCAACAATTATCATGGTCACCCATGACGAACATATTGCTGAGTCTACCCAACGCATTGTGCGTTTTTTTGATGGGAGAAGAGTGGAGTAAATAATGATTAATGAACAATTATGTACAAAATCTATTTCAAACAAGCCATTGAGATGCTGAAACAGAATAAGTTTATCAGCATGATAGCCATATGGGGAACGGCATTGGCGATTATGATGATCATGGCTATAATCGTGACCGACAATGTGAAAAATATAGGTGTTGCTCCTGAAATCAACCGTACCCGCACGTATTATCTTCCGATTGAAATCATCAAAGATACGACAAACGGTCACTGGAATGCAGGCAATGTCAGTCATCACGTGTTTCATGATTATATAAAAGACCTTCAGACACCTGAATATATCTCCGGATTTGATTATAAAGAGGCGTTGGTCGCCAAAGAGAACTCCAAGGATTATATGCAAATGACTACTAAATATGTCGACAATGCTTACTGGCATATCCTCTCTTTTCCTTTTTTAGAAGGACGCCCATTTAGCCAGGAGGAGTTTGAATCGGGAATCCCTTTCGCTATAATCACGGAAACAGCGGCGCGAAAATTATTTCAGGGTGAGCAAGCGTTGGGAAAATCTATCGTGGTCAATGCAAAATCATATCAGGTGATCGGTATTGTCAAAGACATATCTCCTGTTTTTACGATCGCTTCGGCCGACATTTGGGTGCCCTATACTTCGACTTACAACTACAAAGAGTCGTCACATATCGTTATGTTTTTACTCAGAGACGCGAAAGATCTTGCCCGATTAGAGGAAGAACTCCAGAAGGCTGAAAAAAGATACGGTTCGAATAATCCCAATAAGGTATTATTATTGTTGAAACCCAAAACGCACCGTACATATATCATGAATATCTGGGGGATGGATGATATGCAGGTCAGTATTGCCTTGCGTATGCAATACTGGAAGCAACTCTTTATCTTTTTAGTGCTTTTATTGGTTCCGGCAATCAATCTATCCGGATTAAGCCTCTCGCGTATAAAAAGAAGGATAGAGGAAATAGGGGTACGCAAAGCTTTTGGGGCTAAGCGCCACCACATACTGATTCAGGTACTTTTTGAAAATCTGATCACCTCTCTGATCGGAGGGTTTATCGGCTTGTTTCTCTCTTATATTGTTGTCATTCAACTGAAAGAGTGGTTGCTAAAAGTGCCGGAAGAGAGTTTTGTCCCTATCAATTCCCTGATTTCTCCATGGGTTATTCTGGCAGTCTTTACCGTATGTATACTTATCAACCTGCTGTCGGCAGGGATTCCTGCCTACCGAGCCTCAAGAGCTACGATTGTCAATTCACTAAGTAAAAATGAGACTAATTGAAATATTATGATACGTCACTTATTTAAAATAATCTGGAACGAACGGAAAAGTAATGGTTGGATCGTCCTCGAATATGTAGTTGTATTCTGTCTTTTGTGGTTCTGCTGCGATTATCTTTTTTTCATCGGAAAAAGCTATTCAGAACCTTTGGGATTTGATATATCAAATACGTTTTATATAACCATGCAGAAAGGAAGTGTGGAAGAAAAGTCGGAAGATGATAGCACAACAGAGGAGTATATTACATATACAGCCACGTTTATAGAACGGGTGAAACGTTATCCGGGAGTGGAATATATTAGTTTCTCCCACCAGGGAGTACCTTATGCGCCTGCCACTTCGTCTACCAGTGTGATCTTCGGACGTGATTCTTTAAATGAAGAAGTACGTGTCAGATGGGTTACTTCCGAGTTTTTTGATGTCTTCAAAGTACCGGTTCAAAGTGGCCGTATATTTAATTCGGAGGATGTGGCGGAAACCGACTTTGTGGTCATCAGCCCCGACCGCCACAATCGCTTCGGAAAGTATCCGGGAGCGACGGCTTCTATTCACGAGATCAAAAGCCTTTATAACGCACCGGAACAGAAAAATCATCCGGTCGTCGGTATTGCCGGGAAGGTAAAGGACACCTATTTTGAACCTTACAAAAGCAATGTCTATTACACAAAAAAAACTTCCGATATCCAACTCGAATGGAGCCAGATTGCCATCCGTGTCTCTCCGCAAGCCACCGCCGGTTTTGCCGAACGGTTTTCAAAAGAGATGCGTGAACAACTCAATATTGGCCCCTACTTCTTATCTTCTATCGTTCCTCTTGAAAAAATAAAAGCAAACCGGATTAAAAGAGCAGGAATTAACGACCGTCTGAATAGTGTTTATGCCATCATGGCTTTCTTGATTATGAATATCTTCTTAGGTGTAATCGGAACCTTTTGGTACCGGACACAGGCACGGAAAAGTGAGATCGGGCTGCGCATGGCCATGGGATCTACTGCGAGACAGGTGAAGATACTGCTCTTTCAAGAAACATTGCTTTTACTGTTTGTCTCCAGCATAATCGGTATAAATATCTGTTTCAATATAAGCGGAACAGATATTCTCAAAATGATCGATATACCGATTGCCGACCGTACCCAGCTGGCGACAGGGTTTGAGCAAAGTGTGATTGTCTACCTGTTGACTTTCTCTTTTTTGGCTATCGTATCGCTGTTGGCCGTATGGTATCCGGTACGCCAGGCCTCCAGCATTCCGCCGTCGGAAGCGCTGCATGCCGAGTAATTTCTGAAATCTGTTTATAACTTGCAACAAAATGGTATATTTGGACGATGATACTTATTTGTGACGACGACTCCACTGTTCGTACTTCGTTGACCTTGGTACTCAAACGAGCCGGTTACGAAGTCGCTACTGCTGCCAATCAACAGGAGGCTATTGATTTTGTTCGGAAAACAACGCCCGAATTGGTGTTGATGGATATGAACTATTCACAAACGACCACAGGCGAGGAAGGGTTGGAACTTCTGGCTAAAATCCAGATTCTATGCCCTGATAGTCCTGTGATATTGATCACCGCATGGGGATCGATCAATCTGGCAGTCAAAGGGATTCGGGCAGGCGCTTTTGATTTCATCACGAAACCCTGGAACAATCTAATGCTCCTGAACAGTATCCGGACAGCGATTGAGTTAAGTGATGAAAACAATCCGGAGAATCAATCTGAGACCGTATCCCAGTCATACAGTACACACATCGTCGGACGTTCTCCCCTTTTGATGCAAGTCATGCAAACCGTCTCCCGGATAGCACAGACCAATGCATCTGTATTGATTACCGGCGAGAGTGGAACAGGCAAAGAATTGATCGCAGCAGCCATTCACGCGGGCAGTCGCAGAAAAGAGAAACCCTTTGTTAAAGTAAACCTGGGTGGGATATCCCTCTCTCTGTTTGAAAGCGAAATGTTCGGTCATAAGAAAGGGGCATTTACCGATGCACATCACGACCGGATCGGGCGGTTTGAAATGGCCGATAAAGGAACCATCTTCCTGGACGAAATCGGAGAGTTGGATATGACCTGCCAGGTCAAACTCTTACGGGTATTGCAGGATCAGACCTTTGAACCGCTGGGAGACAGCCGTCCTCATCAGGTCGATACGCGGATTATAAGTGCGACAAACAAAAACCTGGCGGAGTTGGTTACAAAAGGGAGATTCCGTGAAGACCTGTTCTACCGGATCAACCTGATAACCATCCGTATGCCGGCTTTACGGGAACGAACGGAAGATATCCCTTTGTTGGTCGATTATTTTGCCCAAAAGCAATCAACGTTAAATAAATTACCCCAGGTTGAATTTTCGTCTGATGCGATCGAATACCTCAAAAAACTCCCTTATCCGGGGAATATCCGTGAATTGAAAAACCTGATCGACAGAACCATTTTGGTCTCCGGCAGACATCTGATCACAGACCGGGAGTTGAAGGAACAATACATCGAAATTCCGTTGCATCCGGAAATACAAAACAATGCTGTCCAGTCGTTGGAAAGCGTCGAACGGCATATGATTCTGAAAGCGATCGAACTGTATGGAGCCAATCACTCTAAAATAGCGACAGCTTTAGGATTGAGCAGACAAACACTGTACCGTCGACTGGAGAAATATCAGATAAAACTACCTGAATAATTGCTGCCGCATGAAATCAAAAGGGATCTTTTGGATAATCGTACTCTTCATTACCGGGATATTCGTGGGGATCGGATTCCTGTTTTTCAGGGATGAGCCTATCTCCTTTTGGGTGGCTCAATGTATGGCCATTGCTTCAGTGCTCTTTTCGCTCTTTTTATATAAACAATTGATCAAACCGTATCATATCATACTGAATGGGATGGAGTTGTTGAAAGAACAGGACTTTTCTACGCATCTGCGCCCGGTAAACAACAAAGAAGCTAATCAGCTGATAGAGATATTTAACCGAATGATCACTCAGCTTCGGCATGAACGTTCAACAGTACGAGCCAAAAATCACTTCTTAGACCTGCTTATCAATGCCTCACCACAAGGGATCATTATTCTCGACTTAAACAAACGCATATCCGATATCAATTCCTCCGGATTAAAACTGTTGAATATCGCCAATCTCTCGGCTGTAAAAGGAGAGACACTCAACGAAGCATCTTTCGAACTAGCCCCCTCATTGGCTGCAATGAAATCGGGTGACGATATGATCATTAGAGGTTCAGGGGCTACGGTCTATCGCTGTATCCGCTCTTCTTTTATCGACCAGGGATTTGATCATCCTTTTTTGCTTATAGAGGAGTTGACACATGAGTTATTGAAAATAGAGAAGAGCTCATATGAACGCATTATCCGAATGATGTCACACGAAGTCAATAATTCGGTGGGAGCCATCGGGTCGACTCTGAATGTGGTCGCTGAAATATGCAGACAAGACGAAAAAGAAGAGTGGAGTGAAGTCTTACCGGCCGTTGAAGCATCCTATGACCGTTGTGGCCATTTGGCTCATTTTATAAGTAACCTGGCTCATGTGGTAAAGATCCCTGAGCCTGTATTATCTGAGGTCTCCCTCAATGAACAAGTCCGTGCCGTAGATGCGCTTACACGCATAGAATGTCAACAACGTCGTATCAAACTGACGCTATTGTTAACCGAACAGAATCATATCATTCGGGCAGATGGTATTCAGTTGGAACAGGTACTGGTCAATATCATTAAAAATGCCTACGAGTCCATCCATGAAAATGGGGAGATCCGGATTATTACCCAATCATCCCCTTTATCTATTGTTATTGAAGACAATGGCCCGGGAATTACCGACGAGGTCAAACAAAAGCTTTTCACCCCTTTTTATACCACGAAGAAAACAGGGCAGGGAATCGGTTTAATGTTTGTCAGAGATGTGCTCCTTAACCACCGTTACAAATTCAGTCTATACACGGAAGAGGGTTGGACCAGATTTAAAATTTTTTTTGAATAAGTCGTTAATTATGTGAGTTCGATATAAGAAAAAAGTATTCTAGCCGAAGATTATTTGATTCTTCGCGTGAAGGCTTTGCCTGAACGCTTCTCCTCCATAGCTACTCTTTATACCAAATTCACATTAAAAACAATATATTTACGACATAAATGAATAAAAATGCATTTTTTACTAACTCGTATTTTTGTGTTTTTTAGTCAAATAGGTCGCATTTTCGGGTATTTTCGGCAAAAGGTAGGCGATTCTCCACATTTTGTACCAGTCCACTCTCCCATTTTATCTACATGATTTCAAAAATCATGCAGATAACCTTGAAGAAGCATCTAAATAGTTCGAACAAGTCATCAGCATCATTTTTTTAGGGGTTGGAAAAGGGCAAAAAAAAGGCTCGAAAATCGATTTTTTTTCTCCAGAAGGGTGATTTTTTTAGATCCACAAAAACAGGCAAGAGAAAATGAAAATCAAAGTCTATTGTAAAAATAAACCGCTAATCCCTGCCTTATTCACAAACAGCATCACCCGCTGTTCCAAATAGACGAATCTCGAAGGTACTCAATTGACAAAGTGTACAAACTGACAGATTGTAAAGCGGACTCATATTAACGCACCTTCAGCACGTCAAAATGTTTCAAACATTACCCCAATTAAAGATTCATTCGTTATAACTCACATTAATTACTATTTTTGTCGACACAATAAAAGCGACCATGAAAAAGTTCCTGACATCCCTATTCTCTTCGGAGAAAAAAGAAGAGACAACAGCGAGTAAAGAAAAAGCTGATTTGAAAAATTTCGATATTCTGAAATACGACGGAATCCGTGCTATGCGTATGGGTCGTCGATCGTATGCGATAAAATGTTTTACTGAAGCGTTGAATATTCAGAACGACTTTGAGGCCATGAACCACTTGGCAACAGCGTATACAATGGAACATGCGTATGAGGAGGCATTAGATGTACTCAACGATATGGTGGCGTTGGAATCGGCTCATGTTGCCACACGACTGGCACGGGTAAACATATTGTTCCTACTCGACCGGGATGAAGAGGCGATTATTGATTGCCAAGCCGTATTGGAAGTTGAGCCGGATAATCATCTGGCGTTTTTCCTGATGGCCAAAGCGAAACGGGCGATAAAAAAACCGGAAGAGGCGATCGAAGAGTTGGATCAAGCGATCAGTCTCAAAGCCGATTTTGCAGATGCTTATCTTTTACGGGCAGAACTGTTGTTAGGAATCGGAGCGGGCGAAAAAGCACTGACCGATATCGAAGAGGTGGCTGAGATTGCACCGGATGAGGAACTTGTTTTTCTGCTTCGAGGACGTATCTATGAGTCATTAGGGAACCCACAGGCGGCAAGTGCCGACTATCAGCAGGCATTGGCGCTTAACCCATTTAATGAAGAGGCATGTATCTTGGCTGGAAAACTATTGATCTCTTTAGAAAAATACGATGAAGCGATCCTCTTTTTTGATGAAGCGATTGAGGGTGATCCTCAATTTGCCCGTGCGTATGCCGAAAGAGGAAGGGCCAAACATCTGAAAGGCAATGAAACAGAAGCCGTAGAAGACTTGCAGAAAGCCCATGAACTAAAATCCGAAAACGAAGAAGAGTTCTCGGATGGGAAGGCGAATTTTGATGATTTGTATAAGGGAGGGATATTCTAATAAAGTGATAACTACCGATTCAGATAAGAAATAAAGGAGATTATTTTCAGAGAATCAGTCCCGTTTCGTTTGTATATTCAAAAAAAGTCTTTTATCTTTGCAGGCCAAATAATTGAAAGAAAATTATAAAAATATATCAATAAGATGAAAAGAACATTCCAACCTTCCAATAGGAAAAGAAAGAACAAACATGGCTTCCGTTCAAGAATGGCTACTGCTAACGGCCGTAGAGTATTAGCATCACGTCGTGCAAAAGGAAGAGCCAAATTAACAGTATCTGACGAATATAACGGATAAGCTGTTTTTTGTAAGATTTTAAGAGAAAGTAAAGGTTTTGCTAAAAAGCCTTTACTTTCTTTGTTTTTGAGGCTTTTTTTCTACTTTTGACTCGCGCTTACGAATTAAACGATAGAAATGGACAATTTTTTTATAAAACTGTTGAAAAACCCCTATTTCATCACATTGATATTAGCCATAGCGATATCCTGCGCGGCAGTTTATGGTGTTTTGAAATGGTTGGACGTATATACCCGGCACAATATCGTTGTGATTGTTCCGGACGTGAAAGGGTTGAAAGTTAACGAAGCCGCTGCCTTTTTTGAGAACAACAAACTACGCTATAACGTTATTGACTCTGTCTATTCCCAGGATGTGCCGCCCGGTGCAATTGTGGAACTATATCCCTCTTCAGGTTCAAAGGTCAAAGAAGAACGTATCGTTTTTCTTACGATCAATGCGTTTACGGCACAGATGGCTGCCATTCCTGATGTCGAAGATCTCTCTTTCCGACAAGCGTATGCAATATTGCGTTCGCGCGGATTCACTCAGATTGAGGTGAAATATGTTGCCGGAAGGTATAAAGATTTGGCGATTGATGTGGAAACAAACGGACGGAAGTTGAAAGTGGACGAAAAGATGCCGTTGGATACCAAACTGCTTCTTCGCATCAGTAGTGGACATGCAAATCCCGATTCGCTTCAGTTTCCCGGTTTCGGGGAAGACGGCCGACCGGTACAATCGTTAAACAGTGAAGACGAAAGGTGGTTTTAACCATGGAGGAGCGTTTGGAGGAGATGTTTGACGAACAGGAAGACGACGACCTGTTATTACCCGCCCAGGAGGGTGATGATTCCCAGCAGATGTATGAGCATTTCCGTTTTGTGGCCGATAAAGGACAAACCTTGTTACGGGTGGATAAGTTCTTGGTCGACCGGATGATGGGTGCTACACGAAACCGGATTCAGCTGGCTGCAGATGCCGGATGTATTCTGGTCAATGATAAACCGGTCAAAAGCAATTATCGGGTCAAGCCACTGGATGTTGTCAGCCTTGTTTTGGATCGCCCACGCCGCGAACTGGAGATTATTCCCGAAGATATCCCATTACATATTGTTTATGAAGACGACGACCTGTTGGTGGTGAATAAACCGGCCGGATTGGTTGTTCATCCCGGTCACGGAAACTATACCGGGACATTGGTGAATGCTTTGGCATTCTATCTGAAAGATGATCCGGCCTATGATCCGTCTGATCCTCGCTTGGGGTTGGTCCACCGGATTGATAAGGACACTTCGGGATTATTGGTCGTGGCCAAAAAACCGGAGGCAAAAACGAATCTCAGTCTGCAGTTTTACAATAAAACAACGCAACGCAAATATCTGGCGTTAGTCTGGGGACAAGTACAGGAGCCCGAAGGACGCATAGAAGGAAATATCGGACGCGATCCAAAAGACCGGATGCAGATGCGGGTTTTTCCTGAAGGAGATCAAGGGAAACCGGCCGTCACACATTATACGGTCATGGAGCGGTTGGGGTATGTGACCCTGACGGAATGCCGGTTGGAAACGGGACGCACGCACCAGATACGTGTGCATATGAAATATATCGGCCATACGCTTTTTAATGATGAGCGGTATGGTGGGCACGATATTTTAAAAGGAACTACTTTTGCCAAATATAAACAGTTTGTTCAGAATTGTTTTGCGATATGTCCGCGTCAGGCCTTACATGCCAAGACGTTGGGATTTATCCATCCGACAAGCGGAGAGCAACTGTTTTTCGACTCCGAACTTCCGACCGATATGGAACAGTTAGTGGAGAAATGGCGCTCTTATGTAAATGCTAAAGAGTTATAAAATGAAAAAAAATATTGCAATAATAGCCGGTGGAGACTCTTCAGAGATTGTCGTATCGTTAAAGAGTGCAGAAGGGCTCTACTCCTTTATTGATAAAGAAAAATATAATGTCTATATTGCTCTCGTTAAAAAGGATGAATGGGTGGTGAAACTTGCAGAAAACGAATACAGCCTGATTGATAAAAATGATTTCAGTTTTCTGCAGAACGGCAAGAAGGTACAAGTTGATTTCGCCTATATCACCATCCACGGAACACCAGGAGAAGACGGACGTTTACAGGGGTATTTCGACTTGATAGGATTACCCTATTCATCTTGTAGTCTATTGACGAGTGCGATTACGTTTAATAAATTTGTGTGCAATAACTATTTAAAGAATTTTGGTGTTCGTGTAGCTGATTCGATCCGGTTGTTTGCCGGAGAGCAAATGACGGAGGAGGCGATTGTTCAACGACTGGGATTACCGGTATTTATAAAGCCGAATGACGGGGGAAGCAGCTTTGGAGTGACCAAGGTAAAAACGGAGTCACAAATCCGGCCTGCCATTGCAAAAGCGTTTGCAGAAGGGAAAGAGGTGATTATTGAAAAATATATGGAAGGCACAGAGGTCACTTGCGGATGTTATAAGACAAAAAAAGGGAAAGAAGTCGTATTCCCTTTAACTGAAGTAGTGACAGAGAATGAGTTTTTTGATTTTGATGCCAAATACAACGGGCAGTCGGATGAGATTACTCCTGCACGCCTACCGGAAGCGTTGACCAAAAAGATTCAACAACAAACTTCCCGTATATACGATCTGTTGGGAGCGAAAGGATTGATCCGGGTGGATTATATTATTCTGGCAGATAACGAACCGTATATGCTTGAGGTAAACACTGTTCCGGGAATGACTGTAGCCAGCTTTATTCCGCAGCAGGTTAGAGCCGCCGGACTCGATATCCAAGAGGTCATGTCGGATCTTATTGAGAATGAACTGAACTAGATTGATGATTAGGTAAAAAAGAAGTAAAATGAAGATAAATACAGTTACTCCTAATTTTGATGACATCCGTCCTCTGAATAATGACGAGGTCAAGGATGCGATAGAAGAACTGATTGCCAATAAAGACTTTGATGACGCTTTTCGTTATATTAAACCGGATCTAAACTGGGAAGAGTTCAGTCAGATCATGCGGTCTTGCCGAACCAAAGAGGAGTTCAAAGAGCGATTGGCCTATGAGGTGGTTATGCTGGTGGCACGAAATACCACTTTCTCCCTGACAATCTCCGGCCGAAGCCGATTGCCTGAAGGACATATCCCCTGTACGTTTATCTCCAATCATCGTGATATTGTATTAGATGCCTCATTTCTGAATGTTATGTTATATGATGTCGGTTATGGGTTAACACAGGTGGCCATCGGTGATAATCTATTGCTTAAACCATGGATAGAAACATTGGTGAGACTGAATAACAGCTTTATTGTCAAAAGAGGTATCTCTGGGCGTCAGCAGCTGCTGGCCAGTGCACATCTGTCGGATTATATCCATCACACCATTAAAGAGACCAAAGAATCAGTCTGGATCGCCCAACGGGAAGGCCGGGCAAAAGATTCGAATGACAAAACACAAAACAGCATACTCAAAATGCTGAACATGGGTGGGGAGAAAGATCTACTGACAAACATCATGGATCTGAATATTGTACCTGTAGCCATCTCATACGAATTTGATCCATGTGATTTCCTGAAAGCACAGGAGTTTCAACAAAGACGTGATAACACTGATTTTGTGAAAAGCAAACGGGACGATTTATTGAGTATGGAGACGGGTATTCTGAATAATAAAGGACGGGTACATTTCTCCATTTGTACACCTATCAATAAGAAGCTATCGGTATTGGATCCTCAGATGGAAAAGAATGAACTCTATTCGACCATTGCCGGCATTATAGACAAAGAGATATACAAACATTATCGTTTTTACCCCTGCAATTATGTGGCTTACGATATGCTGATGGCGACAAACCGTTTCAGTAATATGTATGGTGCTGCGGATAAAGAACAGTTTGAGGAGTATTTGCAAACCCAGTTAGATAAAATTGTCATACCGGAGAAAGACGAACCTTATTTGCGTACTAAAATCCTTGAAATGTACACCAATCCGTTAAAAAACTTTTTGGCAAACGAGTGATATAGTTATAATCATATATGTATGGGGATGTCTTTTTATGTATTAGGCATCCCTTTTTTTATACTTATCAATCTCTTTTTCCTGCTTCTTAACATATCCCTTTAATGCGTATACACCCATTCCCATTTAGTATCTTTGGAATGACTCTAAAGCATAGTGTATAATTAAATCAAAAGGTGTATGAATACAATGGACTATATGCTTCGTGAAGAGAAATACGGGGCGCATAATTATCATCCGCTTCCTGTTGTATTGAAACGGGGAGTAGGCGTATTTGTCTGGGATGTGGAAGAGAAACGTTATTTTGACTTCCTCTCGGGCTATTCCGCATTGAGCCAGGGGCATTGTCATCCGAAAATTGTTGCAGCATTGAAAACGCAGGCAGAGCAACTGACACTTGTCTCACGTGCGTTCTATTCAGACCGACTGGGCGAATATATGAAGAAAGCCTGTGAACTGTTCGGTTATGAGAAGTTATTGCCGATGAATTCAGGTGCTGAAGCGGTAGAAACAGCCCTTAAACTGGCCCGTCGTTGGGGATATATAAAAAAAGGAATTCCTGAAAATGAGGCTAAAATCATTGTATGCACGAACAATTTCCATGGACGGACGATAACAATTGTCTCCATGAGTACCGATCCGGATGCCTACCGTGGGTTCGGACCTTATACGCCGGGTTTTATTAAGATACCCTATAATAATGTAGATGCACTTCGGCAAGCTTTACAGGAGCCTGGGGTTGTCGGCTTTTTATTGGAACCTATACAAGGAGAAGCCGGGGTTGTTGTGCCTGATGAAGGATATCTGCGCAGTTGTTTCCAGCTATGTACCGAACAAAATGTACTGTTTATTGCCGATGAGATCCAGACCGGGATCGGAAGAACAGGGAAATTACTGGCTTGTGATCACGAGGAGGTACACCCGGATCTGTTGATTTTAGGGAAAGCATTATCCGGAGGTATTTCACCCGTTTCTGCCGTACTGGCTAATGATGAGATTATGCTGACCATCCAACCAGGTGAACATGGCTCTACTTTCGGTGGAAATCCTTTAGCTGCAGCTATCGGTATTGCCGCTTTAGAAGTTGTAGAAGAGGAACGATTAGCCGAAAATGCAGCATTGATGGGTGATCTTTTCCGAACTACCCTAAGGCATTTTCAGCATCCGATGATAACTCAGGTCAGAGGAAAAGGATTATTGAATGCTATTGTAACAACTCCCCGAAATGGGAAAAGTGCATGGGATATCTGTCTTGCTCTGAAAGAGAACGGTCTATTAGCGAAACCGACGCATAAAGATATTATCCGTTTTACTCCTCCATTAATTATTTCTGAAAAGCAAATGTACGAGGCTTTAGAAATCATTCAACAGACATTTACACAAATGAAGTAACCTCTATTAATCAAACAAACAGATGAAGATAAACGTAATCGGCGTACCGCTAAATCTTGGTTGTGACTGTGCAGGAGCGGACAAAGCGCCCAATCATTTACGAGAAAGAGGGTTAATGAATATTATCCGTAAACACGGACACCGTGCATTTGATTTGGGTAATCTGTATGTCCCTCCCGTAAAAGAGCAGGATAAATACGCACAGGGCAATACGATGAAGTATCTGGATACAATCGTTGAGGTGAATAATAACCTGGCAGAACTTGTGTATGATACCCTACACGGAGGGGCATTCCCTCTGGTAATAGGCGGAGATCATTCGTTGGGTTTAGGAAGTGCTTCGGGCGTAGGGAAATGTTATGATGATTTTGGGATTATCTGGCTGGATGCACATGGTGATATCAATACGAGTGAAACTTCACCGAGTGGGAATATCCATGGAATGCCTTTGAGTGCACTTATGGGATTGGGGAGTGAAGAATTGGTGAATATCTATGCTCCGGGAAATAAAGTGCATGCACAGAATGTATTTCTTGTAGGTACACGCAGTCTGGACGAGGGGGAGCGTGAATTAATCCGTCGTGAGCGTTTAAGTGTTTACCCCATGGACGTGATCCGGGAGAAAGGCATTGCGTTTGTAGCCGAAGATATTAAACGAAAAATAAAAACACGTAAAATTCGGAATATTCATTTCAGCATTGATGTGGATAGTATTGATCCTACGTATGCGCCGGGAACAGGTACACCGGTACCGGAAGGATTAACACCGGAGGAATTTAATGCGTTTGTAGACTCTATCCTGGCGATTAATTTGGTTAAGTCCATGGATCTGGTGGAGTTAAACCCCGAACTGGACGAAGATAATCAGACCACCAACCTTTGCCTACAAATTATAGACCATGTAATGGCACAAATATAAACGACCATATCCCACACCCTCTTTTTTGAAGAATAACCGTTTTTAATAATTTCCCAAACTCCATCAATCAAAGAAACCCAATTAGTAGAGGGTCACCACCATACTGTATCTATTTACTTTTGATCCATGATTCATCTTAAAAATCAAGGAACATGAAAAAGCTATTCTTTTTATTCGTATTGCCGCTATTAGTAAATGTATTGTATGCACAAGAACAATCGCAACCTGAACTCGAACCGCTTCGCAGAGGATATATCGGGATAGGTGTAGGGCCTGCTTTTCTGACAAAATCGTATGATAACGCCAGTTCAGGTATACAGGCGAATCTCAATTTTGGCTATCTTATTTCGGAGAGTGTCGGAATCAATGCCTCTGTTTTGGGTACATCGTTTGATTTATCGAATTACACCGATCAATCTATCGGATTATCGGGCTTTCTGGTAGGCCCTTTGTTTTCTACAGCTTATGCGGCCGATAAATTTCAATTTGATCTACGACCGACTGTAGGTTATGTCAAAGGTTCGGTAAGTGTTGGAAATAAATCGGGAACGACAAAAGAGGGTTCCTTTGCTGCCGGAGCCGGAGCGTCTGTCCGGTGGAATACCTGGAGGCTCTTTTCGCTTTCTGCGAATCTGGATTATTATTATGGGAAGATTAATGACGTCGATCTATCTTCCATAGGAGTAACCATAGGGGTTAGTTATCGATTAAAATAGAGCAAGAATCAGAATAAAAAAACGCCACTGCTTTTCGAACAGTGGCGTTTTTTATCTATCTAAAAAGAGTCTTTTTTAGTCTTGTAGTTTCGCTGTAATGAATTCACGATTCAAGCGAGCGATATTACTGATCGATACTGCTTTGGGACATTCTGCCTCACAAGCACGTGTGTTCGTACAGTTACCGAAGCCCAGTTCATCCATTTTAGAAACCATCGCTTTAGCACGACGGGCAGCTTCCACTCTTCCCTGAGGAAGTAAAGCCAACTGGCTCACTTTCGCAGAAACGAACAACATAGCCGAACCATTTTTACATGCAGCGACACAAGCACCGCAACCGATACAAGCCGCAGCATCCATCGCCAGATCCGCTTCCTTCTTAGGAATAGGTATCGCATTGGCATCAGGAATTCCTCCGGTATTTACCGAAACAAAACCACCTGCCTGAATAATTTTATCGAATGCATAACGGTCTACCATCAGGTCACGGATCACCGGGAAACCGGCAGAACGCCAAGGTTCAATGGTAATAGTCGCTCCATCTTCAAATTTACGCATATGCAACTGGCATGTGGTAATTTCCGTATCCGGTCCGTGAGGATGTCCATCGATATACAATGAACACATACCGCAAATACCTTCGCGGCAGTCGTGATCAAAGACTACAGGATCTTTTCCTTCATTAACCAGCTGTTCGTTGAGAATGTCAAGCATTTCAAGGAAAGAACTTCCCTGAGAGATATCTTTCAACGGGTACGTTTCAAAAGCTCCTTTATCTTTCGGACCTTTCTGACGCCAGACTTTTACTGTGATATTTATATTTTTGTCCATGTTTCTTAATTGTTAATTGTAAATTATTAATTGTCATTGTTTAATGGCCATTTCTCATTAACCATTAATCATTAATAATTAGTTTTTATAGTTCCGTTGCTGGCGTACTACAAATTCGTAATCAAGTGGCTCTTTCAGCATCACAGGATCTTTATCTTCTCCCTGATATTCCCAACAAGATACATAAGAGAACTCTTCGTCACGACGAAGTGCTTCACCCTCCTCTGTCTGGTACTCTTCGCGGAAGTGTCCACCACAAGATTCAGCACGGTCATAAGCGTCATGTGCCATCAATTCACCGATCTCAAGGAAGTCGGCTAAACGAAGTGCTTTTTCCAATTCCACATTCAAGTCATCAGCCTTACCCGGAATACGGACATTGCCCCAGAACTCTTTTTTCAACTTCTTCATTCGCTCGATTGCATCTTTCAGTCCTTCAGCATTACGTGCCATACCTACGAGATCCCACATAATATGTCCGAGTTCTTTATGGATATTGTCCACCGAACGTTCTCCTTGAATATTCATCAATTTGGTGATGCGATCCTGAATCCCTTTTTCAGCTTCTGCAAATTCAGGCAGATCGGTACTGAAACGCGGAACCTGAATCTGATCGGCCAGGTAATTCTGGATCGTATAAGGCAATACAAAATAACCGTCAGCCAGTCCCTGCATCAACGCAGAAGCACCTAAGCGGTTTGCTCCGTGATCGGAGAAGTTAGCCTCACCAATCGCAAACAGACCCGGTATAGAAGTCATCAATTCATAATCTACCCACAGACCACCCATTGAATAGTGGAGCGCCGGATAGATCATCATCGGTGTTTCATATGGATTATCATCTACAATTTTTTCGTACATCTGGAAGAGGTTTCCATAACGTGCTTCAACCACATTCTTTCCAAGACGGTTGATCGCTTCAGAAAAGTCCAGATAGACAGCTTGTCCTGCACCTACTCCGAAACCGGCATCGCAACGTTCTTTCGCAGCACGTGAAGCTACGTCACGCGGAACCAGGTTACCGAAAGCCGGATAACGGCGTTCCAGATAGTAGTCGCGGTCTTCTTCTTTAAGCTGTGTCGGTTTCAGTTTACCGGCGCGGATCGCTTCTGCATCCTCTTTCTTCTTCGGTACCCAGATACGACCATCATTACGTAATGACTCCGACATCAGGGTTAGTTTAGATTGAAATTCTCCGTGTACCGGTATACATGTCGGGTGGATCTGCACCATACATGGATTGGCAAAATAAGCGCCTTTTTTATAACATTGCCATGCCGCAGAACCATTCGAAGCCATGGCATTGGTAGACAGGAAGAAGGTATTGACATAACCTCCGGTTGCCACAACAACAGCATGAGCAGCAAAACGTTCCAGGCTACCTGTCACCAGGTTACGGGCGATGATACCACGTGCACGACCGTCGACTTTAACCACGTCAACCATTTCGTAACGGGTATACATTTTTACCTTGTTCAATCCGATCTGACGGCTTAACGCGGAGTAAGCGCCCAGCAATAATTGCTGACCGGTCTGACCGCGGGCATAGAATGTTCGGGATACCTGTGCACCACCAAAAGAACGGTTATCCAACAAACCTCCGTATTCGCGTGCGAAAGGCACACCTTGCGCCACACATTGGTCGATGATCGAATTAGAAACTTCAGCTAAACGATAAACGTTTGCTTCACGGGCACGGTAGTCACCCCCTTTGATTGTATCGTAGAACAGACGGTAAACAGAGTCACCGTCATTCTGATAGTTCTTCGCCGCATTGATCCCTCCCTGTGCAGCGATAGAGTGTGCACGACGAGGAGAATCCTGAATACAGAAATTTAAAACATTGAATCCCATTTCTGCCAGTGAAGCAGCGGCAGAAGCGCCTGCCAAACCGGTGCCAACAACGATCACGTCTAAACGACGTTTGTTTGCCGGGTTAACCAGTTTCTGATGAGCTTTATAATCTGTCCACTTCTCAGCCAAAGGGCCTTGAGGGATTTTTGAATTTATCTGTGTCATATTACGTTATTTTCAATAATTGATTACACCTAATAAAAGCTAAACCTTAGAGGTTTTTCACATAGAAGAAAATGGTTACGAATGCAAATCCGAGGAAAATCAGAGTCGCATAAATATTACCGATCCATTTCCAACGGTTGATCCAGATGTTATTGTTCCATCCGATTGTTTGAATAGAACTCCAGATACCGTGTGTCAGGTGGAACCATAAAGCAGCATACCAAACCAGATAACATACCACCACCCATGTCTGGCTGAAGTAGTAGTTGATAAAAGCTGCTCCATCTTGTGGAGAGACTGTGGCTCCTCCCAGTTCAACAGCATGATGGCCGAGCAGTTCGGCAAACATCATTTTGTACCAGAATTGAGCAAAATGCAACAACATAAAACCAACGATGATCACACCCAGAACAAACATGTTCTTAGACGCCCATGTGACGTTTTTCTGGCGTGCGCTCACCGCGTAACTGTCATTGCCACGCGCTTTCCGATTCTGCAATGTCAGAATCAATGCATACAGAAAATGGACAGCCACTCCGGCTGCCAGTACCAAAGTCCCTGCTACAGCATACCAATTTGCTCCGAGAAAAGCACAAATCATATTGTAAGCATCCTCTGAGAAAACGGCTGCCATATTCATGGCCATGTGGAACGTGAGGAATAAGATAAGAAAGATTCCTGATATACTCATTATCAGTTTCTTTCCGATAGAAGAATTAAGTAACCACATAAGATAATAATTTAAGTTATTGAGTTTTGTATGATGATCTTTTTATCAGGTATTTATAAAGCCGCAAAGGTAGGCTAAATCCCTATATCAAGCAATAAATTAAAGAAAATTTTCTGTAATTATCAGCTTTCTGAAAAATCGGCATGTTTTTTCTACTCCATCCGATAGAAAAACGAGAACTCTATGACGTAATTTGGTAAGACCTTCCTCTCACAGAAAAGTGTTCGAAAGGCCTTTAAAAAACCGCTGGGATGTTTGAGTTTTTGTTATAAATAATGTGAGTTTAATTTTATTTCTTTATCACATGGGTGGTAGACGGGACACGGAACAAGCAACCGGCCCAGTCATCATAGAACTGTGTTGGAATATTATTTGTTCCTCCATCCCACCAGACATACACCTGTTTCAGATTCGGACAATCGGTTGCGTCAAAATGCTCCAGATCCCGACAGTTGCTAATATCCAGTGTCTGCACAGCTGTATTATTGCAAAAAAGTCGCTTCAACCTGGTTAGTTTGCTCACATTCAACTCGGAGATAAGCGTATTACCGCATTCGAGATATTGTAGATAAGATAAATGATCAACCGCTAACTTGGATATAGGCGTATTTGAACAGGTCAACAGCGTTAAATCCACCGCCTGGGCTATTTCCAATTCAGCAATATTGGTATTGGCACACATCAATGTTTGTAATTTAGCCAGATTTCCAATCTCCAATACCGAAACTTGGGTATCCGAAACATCTATCACTTCCAGGTTCGTTAACTCTTTTACATCTAACTCCGAAATAGAAGTATTATCGCAATAGAGGACTTGAAGTTGTTTTAAATGACTGATATTTAATTCGGATATTTTTGTGTTTCCCACTCTTAATTGTTCAAGTTTAGTTAAACCGCTTAAATCAAGGGAGGATAGATTAGTATATCCGCAAAAGAGATTTTTCAGATTTGGAAAATATGTTATACCGTCCAATGATTCCAGATACTTATTATTGCTTAAATCAAAAGACGTTATCCTTTTGGCGTTGGCTCGCGTTAACTGACCATCTTTTACATAAGCTGTACTTAATAGGTATTCCCGGAATCCTTTATCTGTAATAAATAGTAAAATGTCCTCATTGTCCTCATCGTTCGGATCTTGTAACACAACACCTTCTTTTGTTTTTCCCATTTGTAATAGCGAAGTTTCATACAGGGAGTTCACAGCAGTAAGCTGCATCCGTGCAGAACGATCTTCCCCCGTGTAATTGAGAGCAAGTGTAAATGTGATCGTGTGCATACCTGCCGCTCCTCTCTTTTTATCAACCGTCACCCAGTCGGGTAACGCCCCATCGGTGTTTTTTAAGAGTTCTAATTCCCAATTACCGGTGGCTTCGAATCGTAAGGTTGCCACAGTCTCATCGGCATAAACCATTAGGTTATCCTCAATATTGATGATTTCACCTCCTTCGGGAATCTCCACTATCGAATCATCATTATTACTACAGGAGGCACAAAGGCCACAAATAAGAAAAAGAGAACATGCGAATCGTAGAATTGTTGTATTCATATTTGTTTTATTGGTAGGATTATATCACTATTACAGAGATCATGGAGATAAATATTTAATAAAACAAAACTAATAAATTATTTTATGTATGCAAAGCATTTTCCTGGAACCAATACCTGATAACGAATAGAACACAAGGGGGGGTGTCCAAAAAGTCCTTTGGACACCCCCCCTATGTTATTAATGCTTATTTCCTGTGATTAAAACATGTATATACACTTTTCACAAACTGCCGAACCGGCCGATTGATCTTTCATCTGCATCATACTGAGATGGGCATCTGTCATGCCGGGAAAAGTCCGTTTAAAGTAAGCACGATATAGCGGTGAATTGTAGAACACATGGTTCGGTACCGCATACGCCTGAACCCCTATCAGTGGGCGATTACAAACATCACACACCCCCGTTCCGGTAAATATCGGATAACGACCTGCAGATCCCGAAGAGACCTGTGGCGCCGGTTGCGGCTGTGGACGTTGCACAGCAGGTCTTGCAGATGCTGGATTCGGCTGTATGGCAGGAATTTCCCGTGCGATCATAACCTCCTCCTTTTTCCATAGCGAATACCCCAGTAAGATAAACGCCACATTCGTGAGCCCCCCTGCATTCCCGATCAGGAAAATATAAGGTTCATAAAAAGAGACAGACCCCACATTTCTGAACAAGACGAACACAATCGATAAAATGGCTCCTGTGACCAGTAATATAATAGCCGTCCGGCTCTTCTTATGTTGGATCGTTTGTACCCCGATAAGCAATAAGCCCAAGGCGCTTAAAAAAGAGGAAGCAATACCTCCGGTATACCGGATATTCACCAAACCAAAATTTTCTATATTTTGCGCAGAAGGAAGAATACTCAGAAAGAACGCAAACACACCATACAACACCATACACCAGGCTGCACTCCGACTATCCTTCCCCTCACGGCGCAAAAAGAGACCAATCAATAATAAGAATAACGGAGTGACAAACCACTGGATAAAACCAACCGCAAATCCGTTATGAAGTGTCACCATAGTATATATATTTACGCCTGCCATGATCAACATCGCCACCGAAGCCACCAGAAACGTATTCGCCACACTGCGCTCAATACCCCATTGGGTAGAAGCCGTTTTAGGATCCGCTCCAAACCGATTCTCGCCATACGTCCCCTCAAGCAACATCAAAACAAACAACCAGAAACCCCCTATCACCGGGATCAACGCAAGGATCAAATACCATCCACTTCTTCCTGTATCATGCAACCTCCGCACAGAGACAGCCCAGAAAGGAACAATTATCAACCATAAATAGGCAATCGTAAAAACCCCGTAGGGAAGACCGGCACGGATAAAATCGTCGGGGATTAAATCTGCTGTAACATCAATAACCGCAAATAAGATTAAGAACAGCATATAGAACAATACAAACATCCAATACTCTTTTCTCCGGGCTCTTCCGCGGCCATCGGCATACTTCTTCAATGCTTCAAGAAACCATTTCATATTTTTCCGTTTTTAGTCCCTTTCGGGTAGATTTATTTCAAGCAAAGATATCCGAATAACAAGCGTTGTCAATCCCCCAAAAAGGGGGAATTTTCAGCTAAATGGACGTGAGTCCGGAAGAGATTCGGGTTTCAGAGGGAAGAAAAGACCATATAGAACTACAAACAGTATGCTGACTGTTTTTTTGTCATATGCTATTCGTTTTTCTGTTACACGTAGGTCTGTTTTCTGTTAGAGGTACCTCTAAACAAATTTAGAGGTAGGTGTAAATCGATTTAGAGGTACGTCTAAATCATTTTAGAGGTACCTCTAACAGAAAAGTGTTCAAGAACTTCTAAAAATCTTTTACGATCGCTTCGAAATTCTTATTAGATTTGTCAATTCTATCGCTATAAAAACAAACAACAATGATCTCAAAAAACGTTTTCTCAACCATTATTATACTCTGCTTTGTTCATCTGACAACACTTACGGCTCAGCAGAGCAATCAACCGCTACCGATAGATCCCAATCTACGCTATGGGCAACTTTCGAACGGTATGACTTACTATATCAGACACAATGAGAAACCGAAAAACAGAGCTGATTTTTACATCGTACAAAAGGTAGGGTCTATTCTCGAAGAAGAGAATCAGAGGGGGTTGGCCCATTTCCTTGAACATATGGCATTCAATGGAAGCAAACACTTCCCCGAACAGGGTATGGATAAATATACCGAAAGTATCGGTATGCGTATGGGTGAAAACATGAACGCCTATACCGGCTTTGACGAAACAGTCTATATGTTGATGAATGCTCCTGTCGAACGACAAACGACTGTCGACTCCTGCCTACTTATCCTGCATGATTGGTCGGGGTTTTTAGCACTCGCTGACACCGCTATCGAAAAAGAACGGGGCGTAATCCGCGAAGAGTGGCGGACAGGTCAAGATGCACAAGCCCGGTTATGGGAACAGCAACTGCCTAAAATGTTCCCGGACAATAGATACGGCCACCGGATGCCGATCGGGACCATCGATGTGATCAATAACTTCCGGCCGGAAGAATTACGCGACTATTACAAAAAATGGTACCGCCCCGATCTGCAGGCGATTATTATTGTAGGAGATATCGATGTCGCATATGTGGAGTCTTCAATACAGACCCTGTTTAGTGATATCCCTGCACCCAATGATCCGGCAGAAAGAATACAGTTTGAAGTCGCCGACAACGACACTCCCCTGGTCTCTATCGCCAAAGATAAAGAGGCCTCTTATCATATCCTCTATCTCTTTTTCAAACACGACAAACTCCCGACCGAAGTCAATGCAACGATCACAGGGATGGTCATGGATTATATCCGCAGTGCCAGCGCAACCATGATGAACGACCGTTTCGACGAGATGGTACTACAACCTACCCCTCCGTTTATTTTCGCTCAATCGTTTGATGGCGACTATATGGTGGCCCGTACAAAAGCGGCCTGGACAGTCACAGCCATTGCAGAAGAAGGCGCAATCAATTCTACATTGAGTACACTGGTCAATGAAACCGAACGCATGAGACAGTACGGCTTCACTCCTTCGGAATATGAACGGGCAAAGACAAACATCCTCAAACAATACGAGTCGGCCTACAACGAACGCGACAACCAGCAAAACGATAGTTATTCGC
This sequence comes from Parabacteroides sp. PF5-9, assembly GCF_029893105.1. Lineage (GTDB taxonomy): Bacteria > Bacteroidota > Bacteroidia > Bacteroidales > Tannerellaceae > JARXWG01. Next base: position 90,381 of record NZ_JARXWG010000013.1, read on the forward strand.
AGGAGTATGTCAGCCATTTTACCGAAGGAGGTTATACGCCCGGCATTGAAATGGAGTACGCACTGATCCAACAGATCGCAGAAACGGTGACTGTCGAACAAATCAACGCATATATCAGTAGTATCATCGGTGAAAAAAATATCGTGATCGGATTAACGGGTCCCGACAAAGAAGAACTCACATATCCTACAGAAGAGGAACTGCTCCAGGTCTTTACAGAAGCCCGGAATCTTCCCGTTGAGCCATATGTTGAAAACGTCTCCGATGAGCCTCTGATTCCTCATTTGCCTACGCCCGGAACAATCGTCCGTGAAGAAAATGATCCATTATTCAATGCTCACGTACTCACATTGAACAACGGTATTAAAGTCGTATTGAAACAAACCGATTTCAAAAAAGACCAGATCCTCATGACCGCTACCCGTTCAGGAGGAACAACGCTCTTTGATGATCACGACGTCGACAACTTAAAAGTGATCAACGACGTTATCGGACTTGGAGGTTGGGGGGAGTTTTCGGCGATCGACCTCAACAAACGACTGGCTGGGAAAAAGGTCTCCTGTTCAACCGCTATCGGCACCGATAATGAAAGTGTCAACGGTATGGCAGCCCCAGCAGATGTGGAGACGCTCTTTCAGTTGATCTACCTCTCATTCACCGCCCCACGCCGGGATGATGATGCCTATATGTCGTACATGACTCGTATCAAAGCCCAATTATACAATCTGGAGTTAGACCCGATGGTCTCTTTCAGCGACACCCTGATGCAAACTGTTTATGCAGGCAACCCACGCACCCAACGGTTGAAAGCCAACGATTTTGAAAACATCAGTTATCAGCGCCTTCTTCAGATGTATCACGAACGATTCGACGATGCCTCCGGATTTGTATTTACCTTTGTGGGAAATATCGATATCGAAGAGATAAAACCTTATATCAAACAATACCTGGCATCGCTACCTGCATCCGGACATATAGACGCGCCCAACGAAGCGAATTTCCCGCCAATTCAAAAAGGGGGAATAAATAAACGGTTCAACCGTCACATGGAAACCCCCAAGGCATCCGTGATTAGTCTCTACTCCGGACAAATGGCTTATACCCTCGAAAATGCGTTGACTGCCACCATTCTCAAACAGGTTCTCGACCTGGTATACACCGAAAAAATCCGAAAAGAAGAGGGGGCAACTTATGGGGTACAAACTTCTGCACGTGTTTCCCTCTTTCCTGAAGGACGAACCACGCTGCAAATCTATTTTGATACCGATCCGGCACGCTTCCACGAGATGAATACCATCATTCGTGATGAACTCAACCGTATCACAGAAGAAGGCCCCCGTCAGGAAGATTTCCAGAAAACGATCGACAATCTATTCAAACGATATGCCGAGAACCAGGAAGAAAATAGTTATTGGCTAAATATTCTCGACAACTACTATTATAGGGGAATAGATAGTTATACTTCCTATCAGGAAACGCTTCAAAAGCTGACACCCGACAAGGTCAGAATATTCTTAAAAGAGTTGATTGATCAAGAGAACAGAATCGAACTGATTATGGAACCATAAATGAAACTTTATTTTTTCTCCAATAATGTATAGGGTATTTCATTTGTAAACAGTCATATGATAAAGAAAAACACACAAAAGAAAACGATCATGAAAAAGAACATTCATACCTTTATTCTCATCCTACTGGCGACGCTGAGCCATTCGGTAGTTGCCCAAAACGATACCTTGATCGGGATCCTTCGCAACGCAGATACCAAAATTGTCAAACGGCATCAAGTCAGATTAGGAAAAGAGAAACCAATCAAAGTGAAAACCGACAAACACGGGATATTCAGAATCCCCAATGCCAACCTCAACGATACACTCTATATCTACATAAAGAGTGAACAACGAGAAGTCCAGATTCCCGTCCGGGGATACGATATCTTAAATATCATGTTACGCCAAGGATCATTTACTGCCGAACCGACGACTATGGATGACCCTTATCTCGTACAACATATGTTGCGCCAACGCAGTAAACTCTTAAGTTCGGATACTATGAATAAATCTCAGATAGAGGAAAGTGGATGCACCGATGTATTGTGTTTGTTGCAGCGTATGAGTGGAGTTATTGTCAACGGTGAATCGGTACGGGTTCGTGGTATCACCTCCCTCAACGCCGGTTCCGATCCGTTAGTGATAATCGATGGTGTCCAGGGAGGATCATTGAATATGTCGGCTTACGATGTCAGTGAGATTACCGTCCTTAAGGAGACCACGCAATACGGTATAAAAGGGGCGGCAGGCGTCATTCTCATAAAAACAACAAAAGGGAATTAATTCTAAAGAAAATAACAGTTGGAAGTATAATAAATAAAGCGCATATTTTTCACCGTAAAACAAAACAATCTGCACGATAAAACGTTTATATTTACAGCTACCTAAGTCGTCCAGAGATGAGGAGATTGATTAAATGGGTAGGGATCATATGCCTCATACCAATCGTATTGGTATTATTCGTAATCATACTTTTATATATCCCTCCCATTCAGAACGTTGTCGTCCAGAAAGCCACCCGCTATGCCAGCAAAGCCACCGGGATGCACATACAAGTAGAGAAGATCCGCCTATCCTTTCCACTCGATTTGTCTATATACGAAACCGAAATCTTAACTTCCTCTTCTGATACAATACTTACGTTGGAACGACTAACGATCAGTCTCAACCCTATACCGTTACTTCATAAAGTAGTATCAGTCGAGTCTATTGAATTCGAAAATGCACATATAAATACCGGATCATTGATCGAAGGCGCCGAATTAAGAGGTACCATTCAACAATTATCCGCACGTGCCGACCGGATTGACCTGATACAGGAGAAAGCGACATTAAATGCGCTTAAACTTTCCGACTCGGCAATCACCTTAAAGATAACCGCTACGGAAAAAGAAGAGACCGCTGTTTCGGAACCTCTCAACTGGATACTCAACCTCGAAAAGATTGATTTCGAACATCTCTGTCTGGCGTTGCAAATGCCTGAAGATTCACTACGGATAAGTACGTATATCGATCGGGCCGGATTAAGTCATGGAGCGATTGACCTGGCGACTTCCCATTATGAGGCTTCCCGTTTTGAGTTATCCCGTTCCGTCGTTAATTATGATGGGGATGAACGGATACCCCAACCTGGATTTGACCCTGCACATATCGCATTAGACCAATTAAATATTGCTGTTGAATCCATCGTGTATCACGATAGAGCAATCAATGTAGACATAAAAGAATTTGCAGCAGAAGAACGTTCTGGATTAAATATCAATGCTTTACATGGAAATATAAACAGCGACAGTACCACCATTCAAATCCCTGAATTAATACTCAAAACGCCTGATTCGGAAATTGCATTCGTCGCAACCATTCCCTGGAGTGTATTCGAGGAGCAATCAAAAGGATCACTGAATGCCAGACTAACAGCATCTCTGGGGGAGAACGATATTTTCACAGGTGTTCAAGGAGTGCCCACCGATCTTATTCAGTTATATCCCAACCACCCTTTAAGTCTGACGGTTGGGGTAGAGGGTAATCTAAATTTACTTACCTTGCGTCAGTTGAAGGTAGAACTCCCTGATGCATTAACGATTAATATTTCAGGGAAAATGGAAGCTGTAATGGATAGTATTCGTCGTACTGCTGATCTCAACATACACAGCCAAACCGGTAATCTCGACTTTCTGTTGGGTATATTACCAACCACCCAGCGCGATCAATTTCGTATTCCACAAGATATAACACTATCCGGAAATCTCGGGTTACATGATCAGGAACTGCATACTCACTTGCAGTTGACAGAAGATAAAGGGCAAATCGATCTAGTGGCCCAATACCATCTCGTTCAAGAGGCTTATTCGGTCGCCTTGAATGCCGACAGCCTTGAACCGGTACACTTTATGCCGGGCGATTCTCTACTTTGGGTTTCAGCCAACCTGAAGATAGAAGGTCAAGGGACCGATCTTTTTGCAGACAGTACATGGGCAACTATAAACGGCCGGATATCGGATATCCAGTATGGGACAATGCATATCGCCGATGTCACACTTGAGGGAGCCTTAAAAGAACATCAGACCACTTTCCGATTAAAGAGTGAATATCCTGTTGCTCATATGGATATCTCTTTCGATGGTTCTATCCGAAAAGAAGAGACCAAAGGGATGTTAATCATGGATGTAGACAGTCTCGATCTTTATGCCTTACATTTGATAGACCGTCCGCTCTCAACCTCTTTCCAGCTTTTTGGTGAGGCTCAGAGTGATTTGGAAAAAGAACATAAAGTAGATATCACTATCGGAAACTGGGATCTGAATACGTCTGATATGCACTTCAATCCTAAGATGCTTACCCTATTTGCCCGAACTGATAAAGATACCACCAGGCTCTCTCTTCACTCCGGTGATCTGGGAATCGTGTTGACAGGAAATGGTGATCTGGAAACAATGATCGATCAACTGGCAGCAATCAATGACGAAGTCAATCTTCAATTAAAAGAAGACTCTACAGTAAATATAGCCGGTCTGCGTCCTGCTTTACCCGATTTGACCCTGACGATCAATGCCGAAAAGGAAAATCCCCTTTACACGATTTTACGACAATATGATATTCTCTATAATACGATACAGATAAAAGCCTCGACATCCCCCGAAAACGGGTTGTTGATGGACGCCGGTTTGTTCGGACTACGGCGGGATACGCTTCAGTTCGATACCATCATGGCGAATATACGCCCCGACTCGACAGGGCTACTCTTTGGGCTTCGTGTGGCTAAAAACAGGTACCGTCAACAAATGCCTTTTACGGCGGAAGTACGCGGCTCAGTCGGTTATAGATATGCTAATGCCGAATTTTTATATACCAATCACCTGCGTGAAACCGGATTATTAGTCGGAGTTCGTATACAACAAATATCCGGAGGATTCCGTTTTCAACTATATCCTGAAGAAGTTGTTCTCGCTTTCAATCCGTTCAAGTTGAATCCGGATAACTATCTTTTATTTAAAAGTATGCAAGAGATCGAGGCCGATATCCGGTTTACCGGACCTCGGAATGCTTCACTCTGGATACACTCCATGCCGGGAGCAGGCGATTATCCCGAACTGCACGCTGAATTGAGTCAGATCGATCTCGATGTGGTCTCCAAAGGATTTGCCGAATTACCACTTATGAAAGGCATATTGAGTGCTGACCTGCAATATGCACCGATAGACAATACGTTTATGGTGGTAGCCGATGTCAATGTCGATGAACTTTATTATGAAAACGGCCGTGTCGGTGAAATGATGCTCAATGCAGTCTACCTCCCTTTAGAAAATGCCCAACACCAAGTCGACGTGCATCTCTATCACGATCAATCGGAAATCAGTTCCGCTTATGCCCTTCTCCATACGGGGAAACAAACGACCAGTATGCAAGGTACGCTGAACGTATCTCAACTTCCATTAGACATGCTCAATCCGTTCATCCCCGGTCGGATGGCTCATATGGATGGGGCTATGAACGGGGAAGTGTCGATTGCCGGCTCTACCGTCAAGCCGGTTCTCGACGGTTTTATCCAGCTGGATAGTAGCTCCGTCTATTTAGGAATGGCAGATACACGTCTTCGTTTCGACAACAAGAGGATAACAGTCGACAAAAGCCTGATCACATTGAATAAATACAATATCTATTCCGCAGGGAATAATCCTTTTGTGATCGACGGGAATATCGACCTCTCCAACCTCTCCCGTATGAGGACTGATCTGAAAATGACAGCCCAAAACATGCAGGTACTCGAGGCAAAACGGACAAAGGAGAGCTTGGTCTACGGACGGCTTCTGATGAACTTCGATACCACCATCAAAGGACCTTTCAACGGGCTGGTCGTAAGAGGTGACGCTCATTTATTGGGAGGAACGGATATGACTTATGTATTGACAGACTCTCCGTTAAGTATACAGGATCGGATGGATGGTCTCGTAACGTTCACCTCTTTTACCGACACGCTGACCCGCAGACGTAGGAATCAGGCTGCGACAGGTATAAGCGGTATGGATATGCTGATGGCTTTACACATTGATCCGACCGTACAAATGCGTGTTGATCTAACCCCCGACCAATCCAATTTCGTCGAAGTAGAAGGTGGAGGCGACCTCACCTTCCAGATGAATAAACAGGGGGATATGGTATTGAACGGACGGTATACCTTCTCTGAAGGGATTGTAAAATATGCACTGCCGGTCGTTCCGCTCAAAGAGTTCAATATCCATCAGGGAAGTTCCGTGCAATGGGACGGGGAGATTATGAATCCGCGGATTGATGTGATGGCCACCGAACGGATGCGAGCCACAATTACACGCGACGGCAACCAGCGAAGAGCCAACTTCGATGTCGGTATCAGTATACAGGAACGGCTCGACAATATGAATATGACTTTTATTATCAATGCGGTCGACGATCAGCAGTCTATGACCGAACTGGCCAGTTTGGGTGAAGACGAACGAACGCGATGGGCGGTTTATATGATGATTACAGGTTCTTATATGGGATCCGGTTCGGGCGTAAATGTAGATGCCGTGATCAGTAATTTCCTGATGGGAGAGGTCAACAATATTGCTGGGGATGTACTCAAAGGGGTAGATATCAACCTGGGATTAGACACTTACGAATCGGAAGGTCAGACGCAACGTGATCTGACATTCAGTTTCTCCAAACGTTTTTATAACGACCGCATCAGAGTCACCGTAGGAGGCAAAGTCGCCATGGAAAATCAGCAACAGGCAGAATCTTTCCTGGATAATTTTGCGGCGGAATACCTATTGGATGTGGCCGGATCAAAAACAGTCAAGTTCTTTTACGACCGCAATTATGATATGTTGGAAGGCGAAGTGGTGCAAACCGGTGTTGGCCTTGTGTTACGAAAAAAAGTGTTACACTTACGCGAACTCTTTGACTTCCGGAAGAAAAAAACGACACCTGTCACAGAAAAAGAGGAGGAAACAGTTGATGATGAATAAAGAAATCTCCATACATCTATTGATATACGGATTTATCGTGTTACTTATTCTGGCAGGTTGTTCGACAACAAGAAATCTACCGGAAGGAGAAATCCTATATACCGGAATAGAGCGGATAGAAGTTGTCGATCTGGATAAAACACCGGAAGGAGATCTGGCCATGCAGGAAGTGGAAGCTGCTCTGGACTATGCTCCCAATAATTCACTCTTCGGAAGTTCCACCACTCGTCTTCCCCTTCCGGTCGGCTTATGGATATACAACAGCTTTCAGAAATATAAGGGAGGTCTCGGAAAATGGATTTTTGAAAAATTTGCCGCCAAACCTGTTTTCATAACAACGGTCAATCCTGATGTGCGTGTTGCCGTAGCACACAACGTATTACGCGAAAACGGTTATTTCAACGGGCAAAGTGCGTATGAGATCATTCCGGATAAAAAAGACTCATTGAAAGCCAAGATCAGCTACCATATAACAATGAACCAGGCCTATCGGTACGACAGTATCCGTTATATGTCTATGCGCCATTTTGTCGATACGATCATCAGTGCCAATCTCAAAAACACTTTACTCCGGAAAGATCAGCAATTCAATGTGGTCAAAATGGAGAACGAACGACAACGTATCTCTTCCGATCTGCGTAATAACGGTTTCTATTATTACCGCCCCGAATACATCGTTTATCAGGCAGATACGTTGATCTCTCCCGGTAAAGTATGGCTACAGGTTGCACGTAAAGACGGAACTCCGCCTAATGCACTGACCCCTTATCGCATTGGAAAAATCAACATCCATATAGGTGGATATAATGGCGAAAAAACAACCGATTCATTGGTTTATAAAGACATGACCATTTTTTACGAAGGAAAACTCCATATCCGTCCGGCTGTATTATACGAACGCTTACGCTTTAAACCGGGAGATCTCTATACGTTGGAAGAACAACAACGGACACAAACCGGATTATCACGACTCAATGCGTTCCGCTATGCCGAGTTTCAATACGCTCCGCGCCGCAATGTCCGTGACTCCGTGCGCAGAGGTCAAGCCGGAAGAAACCCGAATCAGGAAAGACTGGGTATGAATATGCTCGATAGTCTGCAAAGAAGAAGTTCTCTTTTCCGGCAAAACAATATACTGGATGTCAACATCAATACGGTCTATGACCTCCCTTATGACGGTGAATTTGAAATCAACGCCAGTACAAAAGATAATAATTATGCCGGACCGGGAGCAATCTTTTCGCTCACACGACGGAATGCGTTCAAAGGAGGTGAAATAGTCGGATTACAACTCAGGGGAGCCTATGAATGGCAAACCGGCAATCAGGGAGGAGGCAATAAATCAAAAATAAACAGTTATGAACTTGGATTAAGTTCAACCCTGACTATTCCTTTTATTCTTTTCCCGGGATATATCTATCGCGACTTGAAACAACCCTCAAGTACGACATTTAAAGTAAGTGGTGATCTATTGAACCGTCCGAAGTATTTCAAAATGCTTTCATTCAGTGGGAGTATGACCTATGATTTCAGACCGACTTCAACGACCCGCCATCAGATCAGCCCACTCCGGTTGACCTACAATAAACTGAATCCAACCCAGTTCTTTTCCGACAGCGTCGCCAGTTCGAACCAGGGACTTTATGAAAGTCTGAAAAGCCAATTTATCCCGGCAATGAGTTATACTTTTACGTATGACAATTCACCGGTCTCCGACCGAAGCAATTTCTCCTGGTCGACGACTATAACCGAAGCCGGCAATCTCATCGACGGCACCGCTGCTCTCTTTGGAAAAGCGTTCAATAAAAAAGGAAAAGAACTATTCGGCGTCCCTTTTGCCCAGTTTATTAAAGGAACGACCGAAGCCCGCTACAATCACCGTATAGATCGTAAAAACCGGTTAGTAGTCCGCGCAATGGCAGGTGTTATTTACAGTTACGGGAATGCAACAATTTCTCCCTATAGCGAACAATTCTACATAGGAGGAGCCAACAGTGTTCGTGCGTTTACGATTCGCTCTATCGGTCCCGGAAGATTTGATCCTCCGAGAGATCCCGAGAAATGGGAGAACTATCAAAATCCTTACGCCTATATCGACCGTATCGGAGATATTAAATTCGAAGCCAACCTGGAATACCGCTTTAATGTGGCCGGTGCACTTAACGGAGCCCTTTTTATGGATTGGGGGGGCATCTGGGGTATGCGGGCCGACGACCGTTCCGATTCCCGGTTGAAAGCCGGCGAGTTTCTCAATGATATGGCATTAGGTACCGGTGCTGGTCTGCGTTATGACCTCTCTTTCCTTTTACTCCGTCTGGACTTCGGTTTTGGCTTACATGTCCCGTACAAAACAGACAAAAGCGGATACTTCAATGTCAATCCGTTCGACGGCAAATACAATGCATTTAACTGGCATTTGGCGGTAGGATATCCTTTTTAAAGATTCTCAACTACCCCCATAAAGAAGATAGTGCCTGTACTCTTTTCTCTTATTAAATAAAGGAACGGGCGGTTAAGGTGGAATGTATTGATAGATGGTTCTCCATCCAGATCTGCCCCAATTATTTTTTCTATAGTTACAGCAGACGCCTCTGTTCCCTCTTCGGTAATTTCAATAAATGTTTTTTGTAACACATTTGATACTGTTAACGGAGCAGTGGGGTGAATGGATGAAAAATCGGCATTACTGTCGAACATCGCTTGCATACCCATCGTGATTAAATCGTCATTGAGCGACCGCTCGTAGGTTATTTCGAACCGTGGAATCTTAAATTGTGTGTAGGCTCCTCTTAACCCATAAAAAGTCTCTTCATTCAGTTCTTTGATTGCCGAGGCTATAGATATACCTTCGTTTGGCAGTAGAAATATCATACTGAAAGCTTCATTTCCATAGGGCAATTCAGCAAGAGCAAATCGTTCATTTTCTGAATAATTAATAGTCAGTACCATATTCATCATCGGAACAGAACGTTCTTGCCCATCTTGATTGTAGAATATCTCCTCTGTAGTCAGTTCTTTATCAAAAGGCACTGTCCATGGTCCATTAAAATATAAGGCATTAATCAGATACATCACAGCATTCGCATCTACATGATCCAGAATTTCAGGGATTGTCCCTTCCGTTTTTTCCGAACACCAGTTGTTGATTAGATTAACTGTTTCCGAATCAGAGAAATTTTCATTTCGGACTTCTGCATCATAAAATGTTTTATTGGTATCGATAAAGGCATCGAGTACCGGAAATTGGTTTTCTATCCAGATCGAATTAGCACTTCTAAATGCGACATCCGGATCAATTTCGCGCATAATGTCAATCATTTTCTGGAAATAGCCATTCATCGCTTCGCGCGAAATGTCCTTATACCCTAATACACGTTGCATCTCCTCATGGGTTACGCCATCTGCTCCATTATTGAGCATCCCCAAAGCAAGGCTTGCACTCAATGGCGAGATAAGGATATTCTTTCCCGGTATTTCGTTTTTATACACTGTTTTCAGCAATTCGAAAGCAAAGAGGTTATTCTGCTGACTGATTTGTCTTTCAATAGGTGTCAAGCTGAAATCTTTCTGCTCTACGACTGGTTCTTCGGGAGTTTCCGGTATCACAGGTGGCGGAGTCGTACCCTCATGATCACACCCGATAAGAAATAATGCAATGAACAAAAATGATACGATTTTTTTCATACGAACTCCTTTCATAATTATATTTTAGACTACTTAGAAATAACGTGTTCAACAAATGTAATGATAATTATAAAATATACATTGTTTAATGTATAATCGAACTATTGATTTTATCATATTGTTGCTAAAAATAGTTTATTCGTAACATAAATTGTGAAAATTCCATTTTTACATAACACATACTTTCGTTATTTTTCGTCAAACAGGTGGCTATTCTAAGGATTTCAGACAAAATATAGGCGATTTTTACAATTTATTCTGGTTCACTCTCTCATTTTATCTGGATGATTTAAAAAATGGTGCAGATGATTTTGGAAGAACATCTAAATAGTTCGAGCCAATCATTAGCATCATTTTTTTAGGTGTTGAAAACGGTCGAAAAAAGGGGTTGAAAACCGGTTGATTTTTTCCAGAAGCGTGATTTTTTAGAACCTACAAAAATAGGCATGACAAAATGAAAATCAAGCACTGTTATAAAAATAAACCCCAAATCCATACGATTTTCATGAACAAGCCTATGGCTGACTTCAAATAGACGAATCTTGGAGGGGATAAAATAACAAAATGTAAAAACTGACAAATTGTAGTTTTGCTTCCTTTCCGCTGCTTGGTCCGATTTATAAAAAGAGAAGTAATAGAGTAAGAAAAGTAAATAACATCACATTGAGGGCGGTTTGCCCTAATGTCTTGTTAAGTTCACGCCCTTTATACCGGCTTAATTGTTTCCAGGTGGATAGAAACAAAACGAAAAACAATCCGGCCAGAAAAGTTTTCCACCAATTGGCCTCTAGAAGAAAAGGAGAAATAACGATCAGGGCGATCAACCCGTTTATCAGATAAAAAAGGCGTCCAAACTTACGTCCGAATAGAACGATTGTTGTTTTTTTACGAGCCACCTTATCTTGCTCGTAATCGCGATAATTATTGACAATAAGTATATTGATCGATAGAAAACCGATAGCCAGAGACAGGAGAAAAGCCAATAATGAGAAAGATAGTGCCAGCACATAATAGGTAAAACAGACAGGGACTACACCATAGAACAACAAGACACTGACGTCTCCAAGTCCATTATAGGCTAAAGGGAACGGCCCGGCTGAATAGGCCAATACGCACACCGCCATAAGTATCCCGACCGGAAGTAATATCCAGCCGCCGTATAAGAGTAAAAAGCAACCACAGAAACAAGACAATCCAAGTGTGATGAAAGTACCAGTTAACATCGCACGTGGAGTGATCCAACCAGATGCAACCGCACGCGAAGGGCCTAACCGGTCTTCGTTATCCGCCCCTTTTTTGAAGTCAAAATAGTCATTCGCGAAGTTACTGGCAATTTGTGCCAACAGGGCAACAAGAACACACAAAAATGCCGGAATAAACTGAAAGACCCCATCACGCCAAGCTACAGCACAACCAATAAGAACCGGACTTAACGAGGCGGATAGTGTTTGGGGGCGGGCAGCTTTCCACCAGAAGGTTATTGTGTTTCTCTTCATGCGGTATATTTTCAGCAAAGGTAAGAAAAGTTATGGCTATTATGTGACCAACCGTATTCCTTACGTGCTTAAAGAGTGCCCTCTCACATCAGTTACAAGCAATAATCATTCCTATCAGAAGTATTATAATACCGGCAATAACCCAAACCTTCTTTTTCCTTTTTGCGAAAACCTGATTTTGAGAAATTCTAGCGTGGTCAACAGTTAATTCGATTGCCTCAACACTGCATACGGTCAAACATTTACCACAACCAATACAGTCATTCGGATAAGCCACTTTAGCCATATCCCTGTCCAGCCCATAATCCATATCAAGTACTTTGCGACGACAGATGTCTACACACTCACCACACCCTTTACACTTCTCTTTATTTATCTCTAAGGAGACTGTTCTCCCTTCTTTCTTTTTATGAAGCATTATTTTCTCTGTTAAAATTAGACCTACCTATTCGATATACCGTTTAATTGGGAAGACAAGCAAGCCGACATAATATTTTACAGAATGAAGTTTTTATTTTGAGTGCGAGCAAGACCGATATGAGTTCTTTTATACGCTATTCATTGATTCTTCACTATTATCTACTTACGATAGAGCGATAAAAAAGACCAAGTAAAGAGCCTGTTTTGCGCCATAGGAGTCACTAAACTTTTTCAATGAACGCTTGCGTGAACCGATAAAAAGTCGTAATATTGCACCCGATTTCAGAGCCAGTCTCTGATCAGGTCCCATAGCTCAGTTGGTTAGAGCACCTGACTCATAATCAGGGAGTCCTTGGTTCAAGCCCAAGTGGGACCACTGCCTAGAAATAAAGCACTTACAGAAGAATCTGTAGGTGCTTTTTGTTTTGTGTTTGCACACAATTTGCACACAACGACTAAGACCCTTGACATGATTTGCAAAGTCTCATCCTTAACTCTAATAAATATTGTTTGTCTATGATATAATAGTTTTGAGATTTCAAAATATTATTCTCGTTGAAAACTCCAGTGTTTTTATGGAATGTCTCTTCCTCGTAATTAGAACGCATCAAAAAACATTCTAACTTATCATGAAAAATTCTTCTGTTATATTGAATTTTCAAAGAAAGTGGATCCTTGTAGTGCTTAAATACGTCTTTGAATCTATTTTGCTGTTCGAGATAATCTACAAAATATTCAAAACAGTTATTATTATTCATTTCTTGGTACAATTTGAGAAAAAAAACGCTTTGGTTGATAAAAGACGCTTTCAATTCATCTATACAAAAAAAACGAGTTTCTATATTTTTGAACGAATACTTTGCTTTTATATCTCGTATTTCGCTTAATGACAGGCCTTTGTTGTTTAAATAGGTAATTGCATAAAAAACAATTGAATTTGCGACTGCATTAGTTATAAATGCCTTTTGGATTGGAATACGTTTAGACACAAAGATAGAGTCACTTGTTGGAGCAAATCCACAAATTAAAAACTCTTTTATATCTAATGAGTAATTTTTTAGAGCAATGTTGATGGGCATACCATTTAGAAGGTTGGCAAACGATTCTTTTGATATATAAACCCAATAAGACTTTTTGTTCTGCACCTCTAAACCACTAATTTTCACAAATTCTCTGTGATTTATTTCAAAATAACTTATATTGCATTTTTCCCAAAACACTATATTTCACTCTTTGCTAACCCAAGCGCATATGCTATAGGATAATTGATATTAACATATTTAACTGGAATTTCTATTTCTGTATCATGGTATTTTTTTAAAAAGAAAAGGCTCTTACTATCATTCATCATTAGAATTTCATTGTTTAATTCGTAATTGTCGGCGACCATCACTATTCTAGATACTCTTGGATTTCGATATATATCTTTTAATATGTTAATGTAATGTTCATTACATGTCTCATTTTGATCAGCAAAAAAGGAACGAATCCTAAAAGAGCCTATCTCTGTTTCCACCTTTACTTGGTTTGAATCAATGAAACAAAAAACATCCTCAGGAATACAATGAGTCAAAAAGCTACTATTAAGTTTATATGCAAATATCACATCAACAACATGTCCTACTTCTTCAATCCTTGCATTTAATGCAAATTGGTAGAGTAAGTTTTCCAAATTGATTTTATCAAAATCTTTAAAAGGATACACCTCCTTATATATATCCAAGGTAAAACAAATTTGTTGATTTAAAAAATCAGTATTTATGAGAATAATTGTCTCACTCAATAATCCTAAATGCATATTTATTACTGATAAGATAATGTACAGATAATATTCCCAAAGATAGATTTTTTTAACAAGAAGAGATAATTATATCCTAAAATCCTTACTCTTCTTGAATTTCGACTTGAAATACAGGTTCATAGTCTGCTGGAACTCCTTAAATTTCCTCCCAAGTCAATCCAAAATATTCTCCCCATTAAGACTTAGCTGTAATTTTTTAGAATTATCCGGTTCCTTATTTATTTTCAACTTATATCCTTTACTTCAAAGTACTGTTCATGCTCCGGTGAGTAGAATTCGAAAAACTAATTGTTTGATACATAGCGAACTATGTCTTAAAACCTCTGCTTTGACACATTTCGGGCTTCTGTTTGGGCTTAATCCCCATCGCTGCTCTGAACTCATCGTACTTCTGCCTGAACCATTGGGCAAGACTGATTCCATTAAGTAGTAACCGAAAGCTGCTCGGCGCTCCTGTACCTTTATCAAACCG
>NZ_JARXWG010000014.1 GCF_029893105.1 Parabacteroides sp. PF5-9
TCTGTTTTCTGTTAGAGGTACGTCTAAACAAATTTAGAGGTACCTCTAAATCGATTTAGAGGTAGGTGTAAAACATTTTAGAGGTACCTCTAACAGAAAAGTGTTCGAAACAATTCTGTTTTTTCATTACGAAGTGGTAAAAAAAGCAATGGGAGGTTGTTTGGAAATGTCAATTCTAAACAGCTTTTCAACTGACAGTCAGTACGTGTAAGGATTAAAAGGGTAGAGGGTTGAAAACAAAAAAAGATGTATGGTTTACTCCTTACATCTTTTTCTTATTTCAATATCAGCTTCGTCTTGTTTAAATATCAGCTTCTTCCTGGGTCAGATCTAATTTTTCATTATCCGCGCCTTTGTCGAAATATTGCTTTCGTAAAGGGTTTTCAGTCGCTTCACGGTATCTGATGCGATTGCGATAAATATCCAGTGCCGTATAGATTGACTGCCGGAAAGAGGCTTCAGAGGCTTTATTCTGGCCTGCAATATCGTAAGCCGTTCCATGGGCTGGGGAGGTTCGGATAACAGAAAGACCTGCGGTGTAATTCACGCCGTCTTCCATGGCTAATGCTTTGAAAGGCGTCAGTCCCTGGTCGTGATACATGGCCAGAACACCATCAAACTTACTATACATTTCAGCACCGAAGAAACCATCTGCGGCATAAGGGCCAAAAGACATCACATCTTTCTTTTCGGCTTCTTGCATGGCCGGGATAATGATCTCTTTTTCTTCCGTACCCAGTAAGCCGTCATCTCCGGCGTGAGGGTTTAGCGAGAGTACCGCAATACGCGGTTTAATTATGCCAAAATCCTGTTTGAGCGAGCGATTAAACAAAACCAGTTTTTGGGTAATATCTTCGACAGTAATTGTGGATGCCACTTTAGAAAGAGGGATATGACCTGTAACCAGTGCTACCCGCATCTGGTCATTCATCAAAATCATAAGTGCTTTTCTTCCCAATCCACCAAAGTGTTCTTCAAGATATTCGGTATGTCCAGGAAAATGAAACGCTTCGTTTTGAATGTTGTGTTTATTGATTGGTGCTGTCACTAATAGATCAATTGTTCCCTGTTTAAGATCGGCAATTGCTGTTTCCAATGCTTTAAAAGCGGCCATGCCGGCCACTTCTGTCGACTGTGCCAATTCAACTTTCGTCTCTTCATCGACACAATTGATGATATTGATACGGTTGTTGCCGGCCTCTGCAGCGTTTTTGATACTATTCATGTTTACAGCAGGCAATTCCAATGCTTTGCGGTGGAAAGCAGCAATTTTTGATGATCCGTAGATAACGGGAGTACACAACTCTGTTATACGGGTATCAGCAAATGTTTTTAGAATCACTTCGTAACCAATTCCATTGATGTCACCATGTGTGATGCCGACTTTGATCAATCCTTCTTCCATGTATATGTGTTCTTATTTTTCGTTTTTAGCAAGTTCAACAGTTGTACTTACTATCGGTTTTTCAAATTCTCCAGGTAAGCGTAATGTATATAAGGAGGCTTCGAGTCGCCTCATGTAATTTCTTTTATCGGTCTCCGGTGCATAGACAAAAGCTTCGGCAACGATGATGCGGTTACTTGTTTCATCCAAACGTGTATGGCTGACAAAAGGGCCTCCCATCATGTCTCCCTGCATGCGCCATAATCCACGTAATACACCGCAGTATTTCCCATGAACGGTTATCGGCGTATAGGAAGGTTTCAGATAATGTGTTTCTGTAGCCATATAGGACTCTGGAAAGCTGCCGGGTATATTCGCTTTTAAGACAGAATCTCTTTTATGAATCAGGTATTCTGCGGTAAAGGTATTTGGATCGGTATATGGAAAAGAATAGACAACAACATCCATCCGGCCTGTAGAAGCATTATTAGATGTCCAGAAAAAATCGGTCGTGTCTTTATAGAAATTCATATTGGTCGGAACATTCAGCATAATACCGAATTTCTCTTTGACAGTATTCATCACCGTGATATTATATTCATTTTCGAATAATGCGACTGCGCGGTTCATTTCCACATTTGTAAAAAAGTCGACTAAGATCCGCTTATTATCTAACATGAATGCCAAGAGTTCTTCACGGTTGGGCGCATTGATTGTTACTGCAACCTGCCCTTGTACCCATCGGTTGTCTTCATAGTTCATAGATACTTTTGTATACGCAGTAGGATTGATGTTTACAAGAAGAATGTTGCGGACATAGGTTAATATACCGTTAAAGTCGTTAGGCGTAACATAGGTAATACGCATGGAAGGTTCTGCTCGTGGTAATCCCAGAACGCTTGAGGTTAACTCTTCTTTTACCGCTTTTCCCGCCTCACTATTCCAGTCGGGACGTTCCATGACTACAACAATCTCGTAAGGAATACCGGTCGCTTTAGCTACAATTGAACCGGAATTACAATTACTCATCATACCGAGAAGTAAAAGCAAACTTGTAATAATTAAAATATGAGTCTTCATTTGCGTAATAATTAATAATGATACAAATGTAATTCTTTTTATTGAACAATTAGGTTTACTTGTTTTCGCTGTTTTTTGCAGTAGACAACATTCCACAGGCCGCAAATATATCTTCTCCACGGGATGTTCGTATTGTACATAAGACTCCTTTGGCATTTAATGTATCGCGGAAAGTTTCCATTTTTGTTAAGTCTGAACTTTCCAGTGCTACATTGGGGATGGCATGAAAGCGGATCAGATTAACTCTGCATGGTATCTGTTGTAATAAACCGGCCAAGGCTTCCGCATGCTGAATACTATCGTTCAGATTTTTAAAAATGATGTATTCAAAAGAGACTCTTCTCTGATGAGAAAAGTCATATTGTTTAATTAGGTTAATAATCTCTTTAGCCGGAAAGGCTTTTTCGACGGGCATCAAGGTTAATCGTTCTTCCGGAAATGGGGAATGTAGACTGACGGCTAAGTGACAATCACTTTCTTTCAGAAAACGTTGAAGTCCCTTGTTTACTCCGATGGTAGAAACTGTGATGCGTTTAGGACTCCAACCGTATCCGTAGGAGGCTGTCAGTATTTCCAACACTTTAAATAATTCATCCGTATTGTCTAATGGTTCACCCATTCCCATGAATACGATATTCGTTAAAGTGTCTGTTTCTGGCAACGCCTGAATCTGATTAAGTATTTCGTTTGCTGTGAGGTTGGCTTTGAATCCTTGTTTTCCCGTCATGCAGAATAAACAATTCATTTTGCATCCTACTTGCGATGATACACATAAGGTTGCCCTGTCGTGTGTCGGTATGTATACCGACTCTACAAAATAGTTGTTTTCAACAGGAAACAGGTACTTGATCGTTCCGTCGATGGAACGCATAGATTCAGTCGGGGATGTTATACCTACATCGAAATGATTCTCCTCCAGCCAGGTTCGTTTCGCTATCGCAATGTTTGTCATTTCAGCAATACTGGTCACTCTTTTTTTATATAACCAGTCTGCTAATTGCTTACCGGCATAAGCAGGAAGATCTGCCTGAATAGCTACTGCTTTCAGTTCGTCTAAGGTCATTCCCAACAGATGCTTTTTCTTATTCATTTCCGATGTTTAGTACAAAGATAAAAAAAGCTGCCGTATCATAGAGATACAGCAGCTTAAGAGTTGATAAAAAGTCTGTTATTTTATTGTCTTTTAATAAAAGCGAATGCGATTATCTTCAACTTTCGCTTTGTTAATTAATGATTGAACGGCCTGGAAACCATAACGATATTCATTCATTTGGTTCAGTGCTCCAACCTGTTGTGTTTCGTTGTATTCTTTGTTATCGTTATTAACGGCATATGTTTGGACTACGTATACACCGTTATTACCTATAATCGGCTCACTTGTCTGGCCGGTTTGTGAAGAAGCAACATATGCATTGACTTTAGGCTCTACACCGATACCTGTAATCCGACGGGTCTCGAATGTCACAAACTTGGCAGAATCAACAGCTGATCCCATCGCCTGTGCATAAGCACTGACCGAACTGAGATTTTTTGATTTTAATTCATTGGCTATTTTTTCTCCTTTCTTCTGAGCGATTAATTCAGTCTGGATAGTCGGAGTCACATTGGCTAATGAACGATATCCTTCTGGAATAGTTCCTTGAACAGCAGCAACGATAAACCGGTTTCCAACTTCAAAGATATCTGAAATAGCTCCTTTTTCATTCTGGAATGCCCAACGAATCACCTGACGTGAGTTAGATATCATTGCAAGTGTTTGATCACTGGCTGTAATTGTCACATCTTTGGTCACGTTATATCCAGCACCCTGAGCGTTTTCATTTATTTTGGCAATGGTGTTATTGGTCGAAATAAACTGATTCAGATCATTATAAATGTTACTGAAAGTCGTAGAACTAGGTGATACGGTCAGATCGACATCTGCCACTTTATACTTCGTTACATTGGCTGTTTTCTCTGTAACCTTAACCAGGTGTGTGCCGTATAATGATTTAACAACAGCTATTTCATTGATCGGTGTTGAGAAAACTGTTTTTTTGAATTCTTCGTTAATACCTCTTAAGGCAGTCGCTTCTGTAAACCAACCCAATTCACCACCGGCTTGTGCAGCTTGATCCATTGAAAATTGTCTAGCCAATTCAGCAAAGTCAGCACCTGTTTTCAGAACATTCTTTAAACTGTCGGCAAGAGCGGTCGTGCGTGCTTCCGTTAGACCAGCCAACATGATATGGCTGACAAATACGGAGTCGGGAGCAACGGTTTTATCAACCAATTTGAACAGTCTGTATTTATTGTTTGAAAAGAATGGACCTTCGATCGCACCGATCTCAGCAGATGTAGCAAACTGTTTCAATTCGGCATCAAATGCATTTTCAGAAAAGAAAGCATCAATGTAAGGAACCTCCGAATTTTCATTGACTATTTCAGCAATTCTGTCTGATGAGGCCAACTCTTTCTTGATCTCTTCAATTTCAGCTTGAACTTTATTATAGTCGTCTTGGCTCGGATTGATATCTACAGAGATATAATCGATGACTTTACTTTCTTTCTGTTTGTATAACTCTTTACGCTGGTTGTAGATTTTTTCTATTTCACCTTTACTCACCTGTATAGTAGAATCAGGGATAGAGTTGTAAGTTTGCATTGCAAAAACAATATCTTTACTTCCGGTAGAGGCGTTGAACGCATCTTTGGCTTCTAAGGTGTTCGCAGAAACAGCTTTACTTAACAGTGTGGTATATTTTTGCTCCAGACGTTGAAGTTTAATATTCTTTTCCCAGAACAGCCAGAAACTTCTGGCTTGCAGTAATTGCGCCTGCTGCTCTGCCGGATAAGAAGAGATATTATCGTCGTCAATGGCTTTAAGGAAGTTCAATAACGCCGTTTTATCAAATGCTCCGGTCTGAGGATCTGTAAAAAGTTGCATCTGTTGAATCATCGGAGAGATGTTTTCACCCTGCACCATGTCGAACAACTCTTCAGGCCCAACAGTCAACCCTAATTCTTCTGTTGCCTTGTTCAATACAAATTCTTGAACCATACTATCAAAGACAGACTGGCGAATCTGTGCCGTAATCTCTTCGGACAGATTTGCTGAACCGCTTTGCATTTTATAGACTTCAGACATTTCGTCTATGCGCAATTGATAGTCCTGAATATTAATAACTTCTCCGTCAATAGACGCGATTTTCTCCTGAGATTGTCTGAAATAAGTAGAACCTGAGTTTAAAAAGTCACCGATAATAAAGGCGAACAGTGCCACCCCCACAACAATCACTAATAGTCCTGCCTTGCTTCTAATTTTTTCCAGCGTAGCCATTTATCTTTTATTTGTTTAAAGTTTATAACTCCTCATTTTAAGGGCACGAAGATACAAAAAAAAGGATTTGTTCCATCAATTAATCCTTTTTTTTTGTCTAACTGTTCACTTTCATCCTTACAAGTTCTATTTTAGTAGCAGTTACCTTGACAATTTTAAATGTATATTTATCAATTTCAATGGTCTCGTTGAGTTTGGGGAATTTTTGATAATGGTGTAAAATGAATCCGGCAACAGTCACATAGTCATCGGCATCGGGAATGTCCAGGTTGAACATTTCGTTCAGGGCATCTATCTCCAGTCTTCCGGATAACAGGTATTCATCTTCTGCCACTTTCTTGGCGATATGCGATTTGATGTCATGCTCGTCTTCTATCTCTCCGAAAATTTCTTCTACCAGATCTTCCAGTGTGACAATACCTGTGGTACCTCCGAACTCATCGACGACAACAGCAAGGCTTTTTTTATCCTGCATCAAGAGTTTCATTAATTTATTCGCTGCCATCGTTTCGGGGACAATAGAGACACTGTTTATATTCTGCATGATATCCGAAGGGTGTTTAAACAGTTCGGAGGAGTGGATATACCCAACAATATCATCAATATTTTCATTATAGATAAGTATTTTGGAAAGGCCTGTCTCAATAAATTTTGCGCGCAACTCTTCAACCGAAGTCTGTGTATCGCAAGCGACAATCTCTGTACGGGGAACGATACAATCGCGCAGACGCACATTGGAAAAATCCAATGCGTTTTGAAATATTTTTACTTCGGTTTCTATTTCCGAATGTTGAGGAACATCTTCCAGGCTTTGTTGGATAAAATAATCGAGGTCGACCTTACCTAATCCCTGTTCGTTCGCCTCATTTTTTTTAACGCGCAATACCCATAAAATGCTGTGTGAAAGGAATGATGCAAATTTTGAAATCGGATATAATAGAATGTAAATAATGAATAGGGGGATCGCAAACAGATTTAATGAGAAATTGGGATTGATCCGAAAAATTGTTTTGGGAATAAATTCACCGGCAAACAGGATTAACAGGGTAGAAATAATAGACTGAATCAATACGATTAAAGCTTCGTTAGGAATAAACCGTGCGATGTAGGGTTCTAACAGAAGTGCCATTTGTAATCCATAGATAACAAGTGCGATATTATTGCCCACAAGCATGGTGGAAATAAACTGATTCGGATGACGGTAGAAAATGGATAGTAGTTGACAAGAGAGACTTTTGTTCTTTTTATCCAGTTCAAAACGCAGTTTATTTGATGAGACAAAGGCTATTTCTATGCCTGAGACAAAGGCTGAGAAAGCCAGGGATATGAATATGTAGACAAATGTGTTCAAAGGTTATCCTGTTCGGTATTGTTTGCTGTTTGAGTACTGTCAGCCGGAGCAGAGTCTTTTACTGGGAAAACACCCTGGGAGTTAAATATGCGATATTGAGACATGTTTTGATTGGATTCAAAACCAATACCGGTAATAATTTTATCTTCTTGTGTGATTTTGATATACTGATCCGAATAAATCTTTTCGTTTTCCTGATCCCAATACAATAAAGAAGTCTCGAAAAACTCTCCATTCAGATTTTCTATCTCCACATTGTTGATCGCTTTCCATAGTTTCTTTTTTTCAAAGTAATAAGCGGTATCCGCTTTTATACTTGCTTCGGTTTGGAAGAGCGTATCAAATTTCTCGACATAGACGCCTTCCGGAAAATACCAGTAAGGTTCTTCTGCTTTTCCATAAATGAACCATTCTTTGGTTACCAGCCGATAACGGGTCACTCCCGAATCGGAAATAAGTGATGCGACATCTGTCGTTTTCACCGTAAAGGTGTTTTCGGGGTCGAATACCACCTCTACCACTTCCGTTTTATCCTTTCCGCAGGAGGTAGATAATAAAAGCAACATAACAACCACTGCGATAGTGGTTGTTATGTTGGTATAAGTCGTTTTGCAATGAAAACGTTTATTGGTCATACTGTGATTATCTAACGATGGTTCGCTCGTTAATCCAACCACCGATAGTGATTGTTTTCCCTTTTTCCAAATCCGGATGCATGAAAATTTCTTCGGTAGAAGGGAGGTGGGCACGATAAGCGCTGATCAATGAGTTCGCTTCTTCTGCAACTGTAGAATCAACTTGTCTGCCTTTTTCAAACTTATCAATAGCTGTATTGTATACCACTCTTGCCATTACTCCATCATTCGGATAAACCGATTTGGCTGTTGCTGCATACATCTTTCCAATCAATAAATAAGGACTTCCGTAATTCGGATTGTTTTCGATGGCTTTTAATGCATACTGTCTGGATCTTGAATAGTTGTTTTGTTCAAACATCAACAACGCAATCATGTAATAATCATCAGCGATAGAATTCGGATCTGTATCCAGAGTAGCCGCTTCTTCAAAGTAGGTGATTGCTGTATTATAATCTTTATCACGAACAGCCTGTTTTCCTAAACCAACTGCTGATTCAGCTGTAGGTGCATTCACGTGTACGTATCTTGAAGCTGCGAAATAAGCATCGATTTCCTGGCAACGTACTCTTCTGAACAACGCTAACGTTTCACGAAGAAATTCCATGTCTGTTTTGTTGTCTTCGATTTTTGCAGCATACATATTCTGCAATGTTTCGCAATCTGCAGCGCCACTGTTTACGAATCCATTGTCGACAGCTGATTTGTAGGTAGTCAGATTTTTGATATCACGTTCTGAATTAGCTGCTTGGGCTGCTGCGATCTGTGTATCCAAGATGGCAGAACTTTTCAGGTAATCTTCCAGATATTGTTCTTTAAAACCAGGATCACTCAGTAATTGCTGGTGAGCAGAAAACATATAAAGCGAAACGGCTAGAGCTTCTGTTTTTTCACCGAACTGCTCGAGTACAGGTTTCAACCAACCATACAACACTTTCGGATCTACTTTATCACCCATGTATTGGATGTAATCCTGTGCTTTACGAGAGATAATCCAGTCGGTTCCGTAACGCGGATCATTACCGAAATATTTAACACGTTTGTCATACACAGCCATCAAATCATCCACTAATGCACTTTTTTTAGCAGGATCAGTTTCGTTACCGATTTGCCAACCAACGATTTGTACACCATACAGATAGATGTCCTTCGTCGCAGCAGGACATTCTTCATACACTATTTTCCAAAACGGATAAGCATCCGCATAGTTTTTTGCTTTTGCGTAGGGAACGAATAAACTAATGTTGGTAATACAACGTACACTGTCCTCACCAGAACCGAATTGAGTACCATTATCTACTCCCTTTTGCGCATAGGCCCCGAATACTCCTATCGAGAATCCGATGGCAATTAATAACACTTTGATTTTCATATCTATTCCTATATAAAATTAACAACTCGAATCAATCAATTTTCCGTTTAAAGAACCAGAATTCATTAAATGTGTAGTTCACTGTAAACCGAAAATATTGCTCATCAATCATCGATTTCAATTCCGGTCGTACCTTCACATATTCAAAAGAAATATTAAGTAACGAACGGTTATCAATCAATGGGAGGCCAAATCCTAAACTTGCTCCGTACTCTTTGTAGCCGTATGGGTTGTACATGTTTCCTTCCTTCATGGTGATTTCCTGGTAGGAATTGCTGTAATGTGCTCCAACACGATATCTGACGCGACTAAAATAGGCTCTGTTCATGTACTCCGGTATATACTCGGCACCGGCAGCTACGCGCATACGGTTTTTAAAATTATCCTTTTTATCAAAGAATGTAGCACTACTCCAATCTTCATATAAAAAATCTGCAGCTAACGTCAGTTTATTCTCTTTTGTATAGGATATACCTGCACCGTAAGAATGTGGTATATCAAATCGTTGTCCGGTTATGGTGTCGCTCTCCGCATTGGAGGTAGAACCTACGCTTTCAATGGAATAAGAAGTGGTATTGAGTTTGTTGGACGGCGAATAGATAAGACCCAAGGTGAAACGCTCTCTGGCGCTGATCGGGTGTGTATATTGTACACCGAAATCCAGTTTAATGTCTCTTACTTCAATACGTTCTTTCTTATATACATTATTGGCAACACTCGACGAAGGAAAAATAACATTCTGCTCATGTGTAATATTTCCAAAGAAATAGCCGACATTGGCTCCAACTGAAAGACGCTTCTTCCATATATCTATAGACAAACCAGCATACACTTCGTTTAATCCACCCGAACCAACAAAGTTTTCGGTATAGCTTAAATCTCCGTTAGTGATCTGATCGCCAAACTTATATCCGACATACGAATAAGGCAACATTCCTATACTCATCGCCATCCACCGGGTTATCGGAAATTGCATAGCAACATATTCAAAATTTCCATTGACATTCTTTCGGCTGTTCGCTCCATCGTCAAACCATGAAACTTGTCCGGCTGCACCAAAATCGAAAAGAAATGTTAATGAATCCATGCTGGTATAAGACGCCGGATTCATCGGATTTATTTGTTTAGAAGATCGTAACCCGATTCCTACACCTCCCATTGCTCTTCCGGCTCCAAACGACCGATCTGCCAACTCTCCATACCCAAATCGTGTATATGGCGAATTGGTATTATTTTGCGCATGTAATGATAACTGAGTGAATATAAGAATACTTATAATTACTACCTTATTAATTTTCAACATTATACTCTAAGATTCTGTTTAATCCCATCAACACTAAATTAATGTCTGCAAAGATGCAGTTTTTTAGTCGTCTTTCAAAATAAAACGAATGACCTCCTGTTAAAAAAACCAAAAGATCGGGATATTTTGCTTTCAGTTTATCGATATATCCATCCATTTCGAAAATAATTCCATGTACAACGCCTGCTTGAATAGCCGAACGGGTGTTTACTCCGATCAATGGAACCTCTTCTTTTTCGTTTACCAACGGTAATTTCTTTGTAAACTCATGCAGTGCCCTGAAGCGTGTTGTCATTCCCGGGGAGATGTTCCCGCCCAGATACAGTCCGGAAGCCTCAATGACTTCATACGTAATTGCTGTTCCGGCATCGATCACCAGGATGTCTTTTCCGGGTTGCAGGTAATTCGCCCCGACGGCCGCTGCCAGACGGTCTTTTCCTAACGTTTCCGGCGTTTCATACCCGATTGTAATCGGTAAAGAGACATGTTCGTTCAGCAAAATGAATGCAGGTAATTTCTCTTTTAAAAACAGAATGACATCATCACTGATTCCGGTTACAGTCGACAGTATACCGTTTGTCGGACTATACGTTTCAAGCAATGAGGTGACAACACTCAGGTCAAATACGTTATAGGTAAGCGAGACTTCCAACTGTCCCTTATTGTATATTCCAACTTTTGTCGATGTATTACCTTGCTCGATAATCAGATTCACTTCGCTGAATTTTACGGCAAAGAAAAACAAAATTGGTGATAAATAGATCAATACGGCTGGTAATTTTTGTCAAAAAGCTAAGTTCATACCGGTTATTTAAATATTCTTTAGGATGGAAGCCTGTCAGTTTTAAAAAATGTAAATCGATAGTCGTTATAAAATGGAATAACAACAAAATTCCCTTAGGCAATACATGTCAAGAGAGAACCAAATCAAAAATCGTCACGTCGCTGTCGGTTTATTTGAGGCATCATAAACACTTTTTTGTTAGAGGTACCTCTAAATAATTTTAGACGTACCTCTAAACGGATTTAGACGTACCTCTAAATTGTTTTAGACGTACCTCTAACAGAAAACAGAGGTAGGTGTCACAGAAAAGTGTTTTTTATGGAACAAAAAAACCGACAGCATGTTGTATTATAATCGTTATATTTGTACAAAGAAACGATCCATGTAGCGGATTTTTTTTTGATACCTCCTCTGAAAATCAGGTATAATATAAAAAAATCATTATGACACAGTATGCAAAACAATTAACTGATTTTATCGGCCGTACTCCTTTATTGGAGTTGTCCCGTTTTAATGCAGCCAATAAATTGGATGCGGTTTTGGTGGCCAAACTGGAGTGTTTTAATCCGGGAGGAAGTGTGAAAGATCGTATCGCTTTAGCGATGATTGAAGATGCGGAATCAAAAGGTTTGTTGAAGCCGGGTTCTACAATAATCGAACCGACCAGTGGAAATACAGGGATCGGTTTAGCACTTGTTTCAGCCATAAAAGGATATACATTAATTCTTACGATGCCCGAGACAATGAGCCTGGAACGCAGGAATTTGTTAAAAGCATTGGGAGCACAATTGGCATTAACACCCGGAGAAGAAGGGATGAAAGGGGCGATAGCCAAAGCGGAAGCTTTACGTCTGCAGATCCCGGATGCCGTCATATTGCAGCAGTTTGAACATCCGGCTAATCCGATGGTACATAGGCATACTACGGCCGAAGAGATCTGGAAAGAGACCAACGGCGAAGTGGCTGTTTTTGTGGCGGGAGTAGGAACGGGCGGAACAGTGAGTGGGGTAGGTGTGGGATTGAAAAAGTATAATCCGGCTATTCGTATTGTAGCAGTGGAACCGGCCGACTCTCCTGTATTGTCGGGAGGAAATCCGGGGCCGCACAAGATTCAGGGTATAGGAGCCGGTTTTGTTCCAAAGAATTATCATCCGGAAGTCATCGATCAAATCATTCGGGTTAGTAATGATGATGCGATTCGTACCAGTCGTGATCTGGCTCGAAAGGAAGGACTTTTGGTCGGTATTTCATCGGGAGCAGCAGCTTATGCGGCTGTTCAGTTGGCAAAATTACCGGAATATAAAGGGAAGACTATCGTGACATTATTGCCTGATACCGGAGAACGTTATCTCTCCACGGTGTTGTATGCTTTTGATGATTATCCATTATAAAAAGCGAGTCCGGTCTGAAATGCAGACCGGACTCGTTTTTTTCTATTTATCAGTTATACATCTGTTAAACTAATTCGACATACAATATGCCATTTTGATTGTTGAAACGGATTTTATTTTCCCGTGCCAGCCATCCTAACGCCATGAAAATATGGGATTCACTCCAATGGGTTAATTCTCCGATTTTACGGATAGAGGTGCTCCTTTTTTCGGCCAATATCTGCCACACCCGCCCTGCATTTCTGCCTACATCATTCTTTTCCATATAATACAAGATTTTGATTTCGCTTAAAACTAATAAAAATAACCATATAAATCAAGCCTTTTGAGATGTTTTTATCCGAAAACATCGTTTTTCTGTGTTATAACAAGAAAAAGACCGTTTTGTTCATTGTTTTTGTTTTTCTTGTTCATGAT
Organism: Parabacteroides sp. PF5-9; assembly: GCF_029893105.1. Lineage (GTDB taxonomy): Bacteria > Bacteroidota > Bacteroidia > Bacteroidales > Tannerellaceae > JARXWG01. The sequence goes on from NZ_JARXWG010000014.1 coordinate 13,037, forward strand.
ATTCAATAAATAGCTGTTTCTTTCGTTTCTACAAAGTAGAAGCGTTTAATTGAATAGATGGAGCGATGAAGCGAACTTTTGGAATTTTATTGGTGGTGCTGGCCATAGGCTGTGCAAAAACAATCTATGAGCGGGTAAATAATGATGTTGTAAAAACGTTTATGACGGGAGTCTTATCGGATATCGCTGATGAGGTTATTGCTATTCCATTGGAACTGCCTGAGGGTGAGTTTATAGAAAAGGTCAGGAGTGTACGAAAAGAAGGGAATAACCTGTTTCTGATCAGTAACGAGGTGCTTTATCGTTTCGACAAAGCAGGTAAATTTATTTGCCGCATAACGAATCCGGAAGAGATTCAGGTAGCCGGTTATGTTGTTTATCAAACCAAACGCGAATTGATTGTTTTAGGGAATAAAGATGATATTTTTTACTATTCGTATGATGGGGTTTTATTGGAGAAGAAAAAATTAAAGAGTGATTTTCAGCATCATCAGATGTCGTCGGTTGCGCTTTACCGAGACCGGATATGGAGTATGGAGGAGTACGCATCGATTGATGCGGATACCGGCAGTCTACGTATAGAGAAGGCTGTGGTCGAATACGATACCTCATTCAACAAAATCACTACGCGTTCGTTATCACCTGTTGATTTGGGCAGAGCACAATTTGCTCAGGTGTATCCTATTCCGCGGTTAGCTGTTGCTGATCATTCCGGGATGCTCTATGCCTATGTGCCTTCTACGACCGATGAGTATTTATTGCAAGACACATTATCTCTGAAAAATCGTTGGGAAGATGCCACCCGAGATGCCTGGCAAGAGCAGATGGTGTCTCTGTTTCCTTTCTGTTTGGGTAGTCGTTTCTGGATCGCAAATTATCAACAGAACGGAGATCAGTCTTTAAATTATTCTTATTGTTATGATTTTAAAAACGATATTTCCTGGCAGAAAAGTGAGGGTTGGAGAGATGATTTTTATCAAACAGGCATGATTAATGATCTGGATTCGATCGATATCTATAATCATTCCTATTGTTTTTTTAAAACGGGAAAGGAGTTGGAAACCTCTTTCCCGGATAAGGAGAACGAATTGCAAGCAGTCTTGTTTATCGTAAAAATAAAACAGGCCTGATATCAGGCCTTCTTTTGGGGTTTTCCGGTCTTGTTTTTGTTGGAAGGATTGTTTTTTTGACCGGCAGGTCTTTTTGTTGTTCGTGAATGACTCCCTTTTTTTCGGAACTGTCTATATTTCTCCGGTTCATATAAGGGGACTTCTCCGAATTTAGTATCGATAGGTATTTTATAGACCTCTTTTTCCAGAAAGTCCTCTATCCGTTTAAATTGCGCTTGCTCTTCTACAGAGACGAAAGTGATAGCCACTCCGGCTCCGTCGGTTCCCCGGGCTGTTCTTCCTATACGGTGGACATAATCTTCCGGATCATGCGGTATATCAAAATTAACGACCAATGTGATATCATTAATATCTATGCCGCGCGAAACAACATCGGTGGCAACAAGAATATCGATCCGGCCGTTTTTGAATTCTTTCATCACCTCTTCCCGTTGTGCCTGTTCCAGATCGGAATGCATGGCGGCAACATTAAACTTCATACGTTTGAGCGTCGAAGCTAACTCTTTTACCTTTAATTTAGAGGAAGAAAAAATGATCACCCGCTTCGGTTTACTTTGCGAGAAGAGATCTTCCAAAATCGGCAATTTCTGCATATCATAACAGATATAGGCCGTTTGCATAATCGATTCGGGCGGGCGTGAAATGGCTATTTTGATCTCTTCAGGATTTTTCAGAATCGTTTTTGCCAATGTGCGGATCTTAGGAGGCATAGTGGCTGAAAACATGATGACCTGACAGGAGGCTGGCAGTTGTTTGTATACCTGCATGATGTCGTCATAAAATCCCATATCCAACATTCGGTCGGCTTCGTCTAAAACAAAAAAGGAGACTTGGGATAAGTCGACTGTGCCTAATTTAATGTGAGATAACAGTCGTCCGGGGGTGGCTATAACAATATCGGCACCCATTTCAAGACCTCGCTTTTGCTGTTCCCAGGTAACCCCGTCGGTACCTCCGTAAACAGCTACAGCAGAGACAGGGATGAAGTAAGTAAATCCTTCGATCTGTTGATCGATTTGTTGAGCCAATTCACGGGTAGGTGCCATAATAATGGCATTCACTGCGTGATCAGGATGTTGATTTTTGCTTAATTCGTTAATAATTGGCAATACAAAGGCGGCTGTTTTCCCAGTTCCTGTTTGTGCACATGCGATAAGGTCGTGACCTTCTAAAATAACTGGAATTGTAAGTTCTTGGATGGGAGTTGTTTCTATAAAATTCATGGCATCAAGTCCATCCAATACATCATCTTCCAGTTTCAGTTCATCAAATCTCATTATACGATTAATTTTTGGTAAAGATAGATAAAATTCAATAATGTGAGCGGGAAACCGTCTTTTGGTTATGGATAATAGCGTTTATAGATTTTATTGTATACGCCATTTTTGCGTATCTGACGCATCCAGGAGTTTAAACTATCGAGTAAGACAGGCGAATCTTTCCGGACTGCCCATGACTGTAATTGAGTGAAACTGATATCGGTATCAATATCAATTTCAGGGAACTGTTTTTTTGACTTCAATGCAATTTGCTGATCGCATACGACATAGTCGATATCTCCTTTGGCCACCATAATAATGAGTTGTTCGGAAGAGTATACCTTATCTTCTACAATATAAATCGTATCTCCAATTTCATGTTCCAGGTTACGGATACGTAGTATGGCCGGAGAGTTTTCAGGGATATAGAGTGTCTTTCCCGCCAGATCTAATTGATTACGGATAGGAGGGATGTTGTTATTGGCTTTTGCTGTCCGCTGAACAAGTACCTGTTTATTCAGAACAATAGGATCGGTAAAAAGATAAAGTTCCCGGTTTTCGATCGTCACTGGTATATTTTGAGCAATGATATCACACTGTTGTGTCGTTAATTGATCAAAGCTTTTTGTCAGACTCATTTCCAGTTGAATTTGAACTTCCAATCCTGATACCTGCGCGATGGCCTGTGCCAGTTCGTATTGAAAACCTTCGATGGTATCTCCAGAAATATAGTATCCTGATTGATTATATTCGGTGACCATCCGTAGAACTCCTTCTTGGCGGATTTCCTCATAATCTCTTGGTGATATCGTTTTGTTTTTAAGATACCAAAGCATTATCATACTGATTACGGCAAGAAATAGTAATACGATATAAACCGTAAAAAGTTTTTTGAAACGCATGCGATTAATTATTGAAATTTACGGAAATACCGATCTTGATAACCATCGGATCTAACGGGTAGTTTGGCAATGAGAAGTAATTGGGATCAACGAATTTGGATCCGACATTATAGGCCATCACAAAAAAACGAGCCTGTTTCAAGTGTAAATTGGCATAGGCATTAATAAGCGGATAGCTGCCTATCTTTTGTCTTCCAGGATGCGCCTGAAAGTCAAATCCGTTTTCCGGTTGTAATTGAAACTGCATGGTGGCCGGTTCGTAATAAGGCGCGTAATAATCGGTATGATAATATAAGTTGGCTCCCAGTTGAACGGTTAAAACCGACACAGGCTTAAATACCACATACATATTAGAGTATACGCTTACTTGCGGAAGGGGGAGTATCTCTTTTTTGCTGGTATATTGATAAACCGCTTCGTTCTCCCAACCGAAAGCACGGTAATGAAAATCTTGTTTTAGTCGTGCTGTGATGATTTGTATATCGTTTTCGTATTGATTCGGATGTCCTGTCTGATCGAAATAAACATAGTTGGTCAGACTGGTCACTCCTGCGGATAGTTGAGTTTTGGAACTTTCCAGATCGATTGTTCCTCCGGCATATACCCGCTTTTCATTTTTTAATTTGTAATCCCACTGAAAATAGCGCGAACGGTTGTGGCGGTAAAAGAATGCCGGAGTCAAATTGTTGATATAGCCATCCAAGCGTATGCCGGCTTCTTTTTTGAAAAGTGAAAATTTGGTCTGTATTTCACCATTCAAACGGAATTCTCCGATGTCGTCGCCCACGACACAAAGTTCTCCTCTGGCATTGTAAGTCAATACACTTCCTCTTCGTTTGGATAATTCTGCTCCGAGGTAAGTCGAGAATTCATCAAACTTCTCGAATACCTCATAATTTGTTAAATCTTCCGGATAACTTGGTTTTACAGTTGGATTTTCCGGATCAATCGATAATATGGACGGATTTTCGGGACCTATTGGCTGTAGTTTAAACTGGCGTTTCTCCATATTGACAAAGGCTGTTAAACCAAATTTGGCCCAGTCCTGAAAGCCTTCACGAAGGGATAAAGCAAATGTGTTGGATAATTTCCAGCTTTCGGCACGGTCGTTCAATGCAGCTGTATCTTGTCGGTAGATATATGGATATTCATAGTCAATATTTCGTGTGTTTTCTCCCGATCCGACATAGGCTCGCCGCCGGTTATCTTCGTAATTGATGGTATGAATGATACTTGATACCGGTACAAATACATTGATATCTATCGGATTCCCCTCTTCATCTACTGTTTCCCCTATTGTGCGGTGAAATCCTAAGTTGTAACGATGAGTTAGGTAAAACTGTTTACCACGCACCCGGTTGATATAATTGTAAAGGCGGGTTTTGATTCCTTTACTGGTAGGCGATTTATCATCCGCAATGGTATCCGGATTGGTGATGTATCCAATATTTCTTATCCCTCCATTTTCGTGGAGTGCAAAATGGTAGTTACGGACAAAAGCATTCATCTCGTAGCGATCCGATCGATAACTCCCGAAAAAGCGGTAAGTAAGTAATTTGTTTCCGTTAGAAGCGTAATGTCCCCGACTGAAAATATAATCCATTTCTGCTCCGACATTTATTTTTTTGCTGAAGTTAGAGGTTAAAACCCCTTTCAGATGGTCTGCTTTCGCGTCGCTTCCGCCTCCAAATGTATAGAGGATGTTGGTATAAGGTACTTTGGTATCGTAGAAACAGGCGTTTTTGTCGTCAATGATATAATAATCGAATGGGTCGGCAAACATAAAATCACGAGCCTCCTTTCGTTCGTTGAATATTTTGGATTGGGCGCCCGAGCCAAAATTGGCCAAATAGCCGACAGCCACTGAGTTTGATTCCACCAATGTCCGGTTACTGGAATTGAATATCCCGGTATCTATCGGTACCACATAAGCCTCTCCCAATAAAGGGGTTAAGCGATAGGCGATCGTGTTTTGAGTACGTATGGCCGCGCTATCCGCAAAAAGAAGACTATCTGGAATCTCTGTGTCGGAAGAAGTCAGGTCTTGAAGAGAGAAAGCACTTCGTTCGCCCAAATCTCCGCCTTGTTGAGCATCAACAGAAGAAACACCCAATAGGAGTAAAAGCAATATATTCAAGCAATGCTTCATGGGTTGCAAATATAGAATAAAAAGGGCGTTCTTCCGTAAGAAACGCCCCTCTTTATCATCTTTTTACAAGTTTACACTTTCTGAATGATTTCCATACCCTTTTTAATCGCCGCTTCATTCATAGGGATGAGTTTATGGTGGCGTTCAGGTAAAGATTTCTTTAATCCCAGGAGTACATTTTCGAGTTTAACCATCGGAACGATCTTCAGCATACCTCCCAGGATCAGCATATTGAATGCTTTTTCGTTTTTCATCTCGGTAGCAGCATCCATCGCATCCACACGATATACGTTGATATCCGTTCTTTTTACGGGTGTATGAATGCCATAACCGTCGTAGATTAGTATGCCTCCGGGTTTGACCTTACTCTCAAATTTATCCATGGAAGGCTGATTCAGAATAATGGCGATATCGTATGCATTGAGAATCGGCGAACTGATCGGATCGTCACTGACGATGACTGTGACATTCGCTGTTCCTCCACGTTGTTCAGGGCCATACGACGGCATCCAGGTGACCTCTTTTCCTTCCATCAATCCGGAGTAGGCAAGTATTTTCCCCATGGATAATACCCCTTGTCCTCCAAAACCTGCTATAATTATTTCCTGCTTCATGTGATTAGTCGTTATTTTTTAAGTCTCCCAGCGGATAAAACGGGAACATATTCTCTTCCATCCATTTATTGGCTTTTTCCGGTGTGGTTTTCCAGCCCGATGAACAGGTTGAGACAAATTCAACAATCGAAGTTCCTTTTCCGGCCATCGCATTTTCAAATGCTTTGCGAAGCATTTTCTTGGCTTTACGAACTGCGGCTGCCGTATGAACACTCTGACGGGTCACCAGACAGGTTCCCTCCAGTTGTGCCAATAGATTGGTTATTTTTAAAGGGTAACCATTCAATGCGATATCACGTCCGTAAGGGGTCGTCGATGTAGGCATCCCCTCTAACGTGGTCGGAGCCATTTGTCCGCCTGTCATTCCGTAAATGGCATTATTGACAAAGACGATAACGATGTTTTCTCCCCGGTTGGAGGCATGAATCGTTTCAGCCGTACCGATTGCAGCAAGGTCTCCGTCGCCCTGATAGGTAAAGACCATTTTATCCGGATTTAACCGTTTGGCAGCTGTAGCTACAGCCGGTGCGCGTCCGTGAGCCGCTTCGATCCAGTCGATGTCCAGGTAGTTGTAAGCAAAGACTGCACATCCTACCGGAGAAACACCAATTGTCTGATCTTCAAGCCCCATATCGGCAATCACCTCTGCGATGAGTTTATGAATCACCCCGTGGCTACAGCCGGGGCAATAGTGCATCGGATTGTTATTCATTAATCCGGGTTTATCGTATACGAGATTTTCCGGTTTAATTATTTCGTTGAGTTCCATATATTAAAATGTAAATTATATGTTAAATAGATCATCCCATTCTTATCCGAAATACCGGAGTACATATTGCACGATTCGCAGCACCACCGCAAATCCACCTAAAGCCAAAAATACGGTGCGATCACTAACTGCAAAATAACAGACTACAGCCGCAATGGCCAGTACCATAAAAATCAGTGTAAAGACTTCATCTAATCTGCTTCCTCGTTGCATGGGATTTCTATTTATTGATTATTTTATCTTTTAAAGCAACTAAAATTTCATCCGGTGTGAAGACGATTCCGCCCAGACGTCCGAAGTGTTCCACTTTTACTTTTCCGTTTACAGCCAAGCGAACATCTTCAACCATCTGACCGGCATTTAACTCGACAGATAACATCCCTTTCACTTTGTCGGCATACCCACCAATGGCATTCGAAGGGAAAGGCCATAAAGTGATCGGGCGAAGTAATCCCAGTTTAATCCCTTCCGCACGGGCGTTTTCTACCGCTTTTTGGCAAATACGAGCGGAAGAGCCGAAGGCCACTAACAAATAGTCGGCATCTTCGCATAGAAACTCTTCGTAGCGTACTTCATTTTCTTCGATCTGACGGTATTTAGCCTGGAAGCGCAGGTTGTTCTCTTCCATCGCTGCCGGATCCAGTTCCAACGATGTCACCACATTGCGATCGCGGTTGTTTTTCTTTCCACGAGCGGCCCATGGCGATTCTTCATAGATCTCACTTTCTGTTTTACGCGGACGTAGTGGAGGAAGCGTTACTTTTTCCATCATTTGTCCGATAATACCATCGGCAAGGATCATAGAAGGGTTTGAATATTTAAAGGCCAAGTCAAAACCTAATCCGACAAAGTCGGCCATTTCCTGTACTGAAGACGGAGCTAATGTGATGAGGCGGTAATCGCCATGTCCTCCTCCTTTTACTGTCTGGAAATAATCGGCCTGGCTGGGTTGTATGGTTCCTAATCCAGGTCCACCACGCATAATATTTACAATCAGGCAAGGCAATTCTGCACCTGCAATGTAGGATATCCCTTCTAATTTCAGGCTGATACCCGGACTGGAGGATGAAGTCAATACCCGTTTGCCGGTCGCAGCACCTCCATAAACCATGTTAATAGCGGCCACTTCACTTTCTGCCTGTAAAACCACCATGCCGGTTGTCTTCCAAGGCATTTCGGCCATTAACGTTTCAAGGATCTCCGATTGCGGAGTGATCGGATAACCAAAATACCCGTCGGCTCCATATCGTATGGCTGCGTATGCAATCGCCTCGTTACCTTTTAATAGTTTTATCTCTTCTGCCATCGCTTAAATTTTTACTTTATAAATTGTCAGACAACCGTCGGGACATACCAATCCACAACTTGCACAACCGATACATTCGTCCGGCTTTTTCATATACACATAATGGTATCCTTTGTTGTTAACCTCACGCGGATGCAATTCCAATACATCCGTAGGGCAAGCCACGACACAGAGGTTGCACCCTTTGCATCGTTCGGTGTTAACAACAACAGTTCCTCTTATTTTTGCCATAATTCGCTTATATTTAATGCTTCTTAGTATTCTATCGCTTAAAAAGACGGACAAAGTTAGCAAATTCTTTCTATTCAATCTGTTTTTTCAATGAGTTATCCGCACAATTTCGGATAAAGGAGCGATTGGTCATCTCTTTTTGATGACTGTTTTGTTGGTGTAGATTTAGTTGGGGTGACTGTGTCGTTTTATAGTTAAAAACAAGAAAAATGTGATAAAAATAAAACGAAATGCATTTTTTGCTAACTCATTCTTTTGTTGTTTTTGATCAACCAGGAGCCTTTTTTGAGTGTTTTAGGCAAAAGATAGGTTGTATTTGATTTTTTGAACTGCATCATCCGTTCTTTTTATCGGAATGATTTTTAAAAAGATGCAGATAGTCTTGGAGAAACATCTAAATACTTTGAGTAAACCATTTAGATGATTTTTTTGAGGGGCTGAAATAGCTGAAAAAACAGATTCAAAAGCGGTTGTTTTTCTCCAGAATAGTTCATTTTTCAGATCGTGAAAAATGAGTGATACAACTTGAATATCAATACTTGAGTCGTAAATAAACCCCCAAATCCTTGCGCTTTTTACGGACAGGTTTGTCTTGGTGCTCAAATAGACGAGTATTGAAGGGGGTAAAATAACAATTTGTTCAAATTGTCAAAATGTAACTTCAGCTTTAATCGAGTTAAAAAACGGTTTATAGATCGATTTTTCGTTATTAAAGAAAAAGCCGTACCTTTGTTCTGCATCTTATTTTTAAGAAGTAGATTCTAAATAAAAGGTTTATGGGGAAAGAAGAGGGTGATGTGTTTAAACAGTTTCGGGAGTCTTTTGATAAAATGGAAGGTCATTTCCATATTTTGGAACAACGTATTCCTGTAAAAGAACAGATGGCGTATTTTAAGAATTCCGAACAAATGCGTAAGGATAATGCATTGACACCCCCTTTGGATGACGAGGAGAGTGAAGTTCTTTTTAATTTACTTCAACTGGAAAGTACGACTAAAGCGGAGAAAAAAGAGTTGTTGACTACGCTTGCAATCTCAAAATCGATTAAAGCATATCGCTTACTGCAGGAGTATGTGCAATCTCCCGATCCGGAAGTCAAAGACTGGGCGTATATGGCCTTAATGGAATCCCGTATCTCTTTGGAGTCGGAATTATCTGATGAAAAGCAAATCTATATATCAACCGGTTTAGGCGGCAGAGACGGAAAGTTGCGTTTTTATATCCTCATCTTGTCGAAAGATAAAAAGCCTTTTGAAGAGTACCAGCGCCAGGTGATCGAACGCGAATTTGCTTACTACTTGCCGAAAGATGATTGTGAGATCGAACGGTTGGATGTGATGGAACAGTATGTTGAACTACTTTTTTTGATCCCTGTCAAAGCGGATATCAAAGGCATACTGGATAATGTTATTAATGAATGTAATCAGTATGGCAATTTCCTTTCAGATGCTTTTACGATCACCAATGTAAAGGAGTTGACCAAAGAAGAAGTAGCGGAAATTATCGAAAAAGATGGAGACGATCAAGCAGGCGATTAAGTATGGTATTGTGGGGGTGAGCAATACTGTTATTACTGCGATTGTTATATGGATAATGATGCGGATTGTTGGATGCTCGGATGTTTTATCGAATGCCATAGGTTATGCGGCAGGGGTTGTCAATAGTTTTATCTGGAATAAGCAGTGGACTTTTCAGAGTTCGGCTGGATGGATCCGTAGTGGTATCCGGTTTATAATTGTTTTTGGGATCTGTTATCTGTTGCAGTTGGGTTTATTGATTTATTTGAATAAACATCTGATGATCGATTCGTATTATAATCAGCTTATTGCGATGGCTTTTTATACGGTGATTAACTTTATACTGAATAAATTCTATACGTTTAAACCATAAATATATAATGAAAAAACTATCGGTGATAGTGCCTTGCTACAACGAAGAACTGGTGATTGCTGAGTCTTACCGGCGTACCAGAAAAGTGTTGTCCGCCATACCTAATCCTACGGAAATCATCTATATAAATGATGGAAGTAAGGATAATACGCGTGTATTGTTGAATGAAATCGCCTCCTCTGATCCTGAAGTAAAAGTGATTCATTTTTCCCGTAATTTCGGACATCAGCCGGCAGTAACCGCCGGCATAAATAATTGTGATGCTGATCTGGCTTTGATATTGGATGCCGATATGCAAGACCCTCCGGAATTGATTCCTGCGATTATGGCATTGCAGGAAGAAAAAGAGGCCAATGTGGTCTATTGTGTGCGAAAATCCCGTGAGGGTGATGGATGGTTTAAGCGGCTTTCGGCGAAACTGTTTTATCGCTTTATGAATGCCATGAGCGAAGTTCAATTTCCGGTAGATACAGGTGATTTTCGTTTGATTGACCGCAAAGTGATGGATCAGTTTAATAGCCTGAAAGAAAAAGGGAAGTATATTCGTGGGTTGATCAGCTGGATTGGTTTTAAGCAGGTTCCATTTTATTATGAACGTGAAGCACGGGTAGCTGGTGAAACAAAGTATCCTTTACGGAAAATGTTACGGTTTGCTTCTACAGCACTGATCTATTTTTCTAAAAAACCGTTGAAGCTTGTGATGGGTTTGGGATTTACGGCGGTATTGGTCGGATTGCTATTGACTACATGGATTACATTAGGGAAATTATATGGTTTCAGCAATGCTGAATCGGGTTGGTCTTCTATTGTGACCATCATTGTCTTTTTTGGCGGTGTGCAGCTTATCACCATTGGCGTACTGGGGCAATACATAGGCACTCTTTTTGATGAAATCAAATCGCGTCCGGAATATATTATTGACGAGAAGGAAAATTTTAAAAACGATTAGCCTGAACAGGTTGAAAAAGTATAAAACATTAAAACAAGTCGCTGTAGAATAGGGTTGTCTTAGTGCGGAAGAGTTTGATCAATGAGGCGATCCTTCTAAAATGGTCGGTAAAATCTGAAAAAAACAGTGAAATAATTTTGCTTTTTCAAATAAAACCCTACCTTTGCACCGCATTCGGAAAGAACATCTGAATATTCGGGGTGTAGCGCAGTCCGGTTAGCGCACCTGCTTTGGGAGCAGGGGGTCCCAGGTTCGAATCCTGGTACCCCGACAAAAAATAGCTTGTAATGAAATAATTACAGGCTATTTTTGTTTATTTAATTAGTTTTGACCATTTTTGTATGGAAATTTCATACAGTCTCTATTGTACCTGGACACTTTAATTAGGCTATAGCATAGACTTATTTTTATAGTAAGACAATAAAAAAGTACCATTATGAATAAGTTATCTCTTTTATCTATTCTCATATTGATGTTGTTGGTCAGTTGTGAAACGCATCTTAGTCGCTCTGTTATAGAGCCTTTGACTGTAGAGGAGATCCAGTCGGTATTGGCTGAAGATCCATCGTTTGAAGAAACTTACCGAACTATAAAACTGATCAGGGATACTTATCTGACCTCGGAGTTGGAGCAGGCTATATTTGCCGATTTGACTTATAAACGGTTGATTGATTATCTGAAATTGACTTCCGATACGCTAAAAATGGCGCAAGTGCAAGATTCTATTCTAATAGATTGGGAGTATGATTACGGATTCTATTTAGCCAAATTGGATTCGGTCATTAATTATTGGGAGGGTTATAAAAGAAGCCATTCTTTGAATAAATATGTAGAGATCGAATTGGAACGCATCAATAGGGATTATTATCCATATAGCAGAGAGGTTAGAAAAACGAATTTAGGGTTTCGGATTACTCCGATAAGTGGTAAGGTAGAGCGGATTGTCTTTGGTTATAAGATCGTTGAGAAAGGCAATGAGGAGGCTTCTTCTTTATCCGATTACACCAGATGCCAGTCTTCAACTTCTTTTTCTGCACCGGTACTAAGGTATTGGGAGGCCAGTAGAGCTGATCTGGAAATATTATCCGATAAATCGGTAGAAGCATTGTTGAGCGACTATACGCTCTATGTTAATGTAGAGGAGATTAAAATAGATGGTCAGACAATGAGTGTGAATAATTTGCAGATGCCCGAATCGGTAGAGAACTATTATAAGTACAAAGACCGGAGTGAGTTTCTGAGAAAAAAATATGCCGAAGATCTGATCAAGGAAGAGGTTTATAGCGATTATATTTCCGAATCATTGTATACCTTAAATGCCTATGATAGTTATTTGAAACAGCGAGATCCTTTAGCCTATCGATTTCTCGGATTATTGAAAGAAGAGGATATGTTGTACGATCTTCCAAATCTCTGAAAAAGAATAAGATTCTAAGTTAGGCAAACGAACTTCCGATAATATCCAACAACTCTGATGTGATGTTTTGTTGCCGTAGTTTGTTGTATGCTAATTGTAACTCACCAAGGATTTGATCCGCATTTTCTGTCGCCATTTGCATAGCCATTGTACGGGCTGCATGTTCAGAGGTTTGATTTTGCATCAGTACATAATAGAAGTTCGATTTAATGACCATCGGTATCAACTCTTCTAATAGTTGCTGCTTCGACGGTTCCATAATAAAATCAGCTTTCTCATTGGATGGGGTGTTGGAAAAACCTTTTGACATCGAAAAAGGCAATAGAGTCATCTCCTTGATCTCTTGTATGGCCATGTTTTTAAAATGGTAATAGATCAGTTCGACCTGTTTGACCTTTTTTGAACGGTAAAGTTCCATAAGGTGAGTGACCATTTCTGCTGCTGCTTGATAGGTCGTTTTCCCCGCCAGATGATCCGCCTCTTCTCCCGATTCAAACCCGATGTCGAATCCCTCTTTTTCTACCGATTCCCGTATTTTTTTACCAATGGGGAAAAACAAAAGCGGATCTTCCGGGTAATAGGCACGGATATTATGCAATACTTTGGTCATATTGACATTGAATGATCCGCACATCCCTGAATTGGAAGAGAAGATCACAATAGCCACAGGGCCAGTCTCCTGTTTTTGAGTATAAGGAGATTCGATCTCCTCATGATCTAATAGGCTGGAGATTAGTCTGTCCATAGACTCTTTATAGATGGACGTATTTTCCAGTAAACCTTGTGCCTGATGCAACTGTGCTGAAGCAACCATTTGCCTGGCTTGGGTTATTTTTTTTGTATTACCGACGGAACTGATCCGGTTTTTTACTTCTTTCAGCGAAGCCATACTTTTATGCTTTAAATTCTTTACTGATAGTTGCGGCTATTTCTTTTAAAATAACTTCTATTTCAGGAGTGATAATCCCTTTTTCCAACGAATCGAGTACTTGTTCTTTATGTTGCAATTCCAATTGTTTAAGAAAATTTTTTTCAAAATCATTGACTTTTCCTAAAGGAATTTCTTTCAACAAACCATGTGTTCCACAATAAAGTATCGCGATCTGCTCTCCGGTACTCATCGGTTGGTATTGAGGTTGTATCAACAACTGTGTGTTTTTCCTCCCTTTATCGATGACCTGTTCGGTTACTGCATCCATATCTCCGCCAAACCGGGTAAAGGCTTCCAGTTCCCGATATTGTGCCTGATCTATCTTTAATGTTCCGGCAACCTTTTTCATCGATTTGACTTGCGCATTTCCTCCTACGCGAGAAACAGATATCCCGATATTAATTGCCGGACGGTTCCCCTGATTAAACAGGTCTGTATCAAGGAATATCTGTCCGTCGGTAATAGAGATTACATTGGTCGGAATGTAGGCTGATACGTCTCCGGCCTGTGTCTCGATAATAGGCAAAGCCGTTAATGAACCGCCACCTTTGACACGCCCTTTCAGACTATCAGGAAGGTCATTCATTGTCGCAGCAATTTCATCCTGATTGATGATTTTAGCAGCACGCTCCAATAACCGTGAATGCAGATAAAAGATATCTCCCGGATACGCTTCACGACCGGAAGGGCGACGCAGGATAAGTGATACTTCACGATAGGCTACCGCTTGTTTGGATAAATCATCGTAGACGACCAATGCATGACGCCCTGTGTCGCGGAAATATTCTCCGATAGCAGCACCAGCAAACGGTGCAAAATACTGCATCGCTGCCGGGTCGGATGAGGTGGAGTTGATAACGATGGTATAATCCATCGCTCCTTTTTCCTTGAGTGTGTTAACCAGTGATGCTACCGTCGACGCTTTCTGTCCGATAGCCACATAGATGCAATAGACCGGATTTCCTTCTTCGTAATTCTTCCGTTGGTTAATGATGGTATCAATGGCAATCGCTGTTTTGCCTGTTTGACGGTCGCCGATAATCAATTCACGTTGTCCACGGCCGATCGGAATCATCGCATCAATTGCTTTTAACCCTGTTTGTAAAGGTTCATTTACCGGTTGTCTGAAAATCACTCCTGGCGCTTTTCTTTCTAAGGGTAAAGAGATCCGTTCACCGGTAAGCGATCCTCTTCCGTCAATCGGTTCACCCAGTGGATTCATCACGCGGCCGATCATACAATCACCAACCGCAATAGAAGCGATCTGTCCGGTACGTTTGACATGATCTCCTTCTTTCACCAGTTCCGTCGATCCAAGTAATACAGCACCTACATTATCTTCTTCCAGATTCATGACAATTGCTTTTACGCCGTTGTCGAACTCCAGTAATTCATTTGATTCGGCATTCGTTAATCCGTATATACGGGCAACACCGTCGCTGACCTGAATGACTGTGCCTATCTCTTCCAACTGTTTATCCGGATCAATTTCATCCAGCATTTTATAAAGGATATCCGAAACTTCACTTACTCTAATATGATCTGTCATAACTCAATCCATTTTTACACGCTCTGTTAACTCTTTTTTTATCTGTCTCAAGCGGGTTGCCGTACTGGCATCCCAACGATAAGTATCCCATTTAATGACGTAGCCGCCTATAATACTGGGATCTACCGTTTCATCAATATCCACCGTTTCATTTGTTAGCTGCTCTAATTTTTTGACCAACTGTTCTTTTGTTGCTGAGTCGATAGGTACTGCTGTAACAATCTGCATATGCAATAATTTGTGTTCATTCCGGTAAATTGCCTGATAATCCAAACAGATTATTTCCAGAAAAAACTCTCTTTTTTGCCGGATAATCAACCGTAGGAAATTCAGAAACTCATCGCTTGTCTCTCCTCCGGCAGCCAGACAAAGCACTTCCTCTTTTTTCGCTTTCGAAAGCACTGGGTTGGCAACCGTTCGTCGTAACGCTTCGAATTGCGTATAACTTTTACTCAATCGAAGAGTCTCATCGTAAATCTGTTTCTCTTTTCCGTGCATATGCGCATATTTGTAGAGCGCAACAGCATACCTTCGAGAAATTGTACCTGTATCCATCACTTTATGATTTATAAATCATTTCTTCTTGGAGTAGACGTTCGATTAACGCTTTTTGTTTTTTGTCGTTACTCAACTCTTCATTGACCACCTTCTCTGCAATTTTTACAGAGAGATCAACAAGTTGATCTTTAATCTCTCCGAGTGCTCTTTTTTTAGCGATTTCAATTTCTTCGGTCGCTTTTTTCATCAGAATACGGGTTTCAGCTTCTGCCGTTTCTCTGGCTTCTGCCTCGATCCGTTTTTTTGTTTCCATAGCTTCTTCTATAAGCTTTTTCTGTTCATAACGTGCCTTTTCCATCATGGCTTCGGCTTGCTGACTCAGTGTAGCTAGCTGCTCTTCTGCTTTACGGGCGGCTTCAAGAGATTCGTTGATGTAACTGTTTCTCTTTTCCACGCTTTGTGTAATGATAGGAAAAGCATATTTCGCCAAAATGAAAAAGACTATTCCGAATGAAAGCGTCATCCAGAATAGAAGTCCTGTATCCGGAACGAGTAATGACATATTATTCTTTTTTTAAATGGCAAGAAAACAGACAACTACCGCAAAGAGAGCGACACCTTCTACCAACGCCGCTGCAATAATCATATTCATACGAATATTGTTAGACACCTCCGGTTGCCGGGCGATAGCCTCCATCGCAGAAGCTCCGATTTTACCAATACCCAAACCTGCTCCGATGGCTGCCAAACCTGCTCCGATTGCTGCTCCTAAAGTGCCTAATTGCATTCCGGCTGTAGCTTGTAATAATACTGCTAGTAACATAACTTTAAAGTTTAATAATTATACATTTGTGAATTGAAATTCGTTTAATGTGTCTCATGTTTGACTTTCGACAATCCGATAAATACGGCAGAAAGGAGTGTAAACACATACGCCTGGATATAAGCGACCAGTATTTCCACAAAATTCATGAATACACTGAAAAACACAGCTAATATCGACATTCCGGTATTTATGGCTGTCCCCATAGATACGGTAATGAAAATCAAACAAACTAATCCTAATATGACTGAGTGTCCCGCCATGATATTGGCAAACAGACGAATCATCAAGGCGAAGGGTTTAGTTAATACCCCGAATATTTCGATTACCGGCATGATAGGAGCCGGTATTTTTAACCATAAAGGAACATCGGGCCAGAATATTTCTTTCCAGTACGCTTTTGTTCCCGTCAGGTTCACGGCCAAAAACGTACATACCGCCAGAACAAGCGTGATCGCTATATTTCCAGTCACGTTCGCTCCTCCCGGAAAGAAAGGAACTAGCCCCATCAGATTATTAATAAACACAAAGAAGAATACCGTGAGTAAATAGGGTACAAATCGTTTGTATTCGTCTCCTATACATGGTTTTATAACATCATCCTGGATACTTATCAGAAGCATTTCCACTGCCCCTTTAAATCCTTTCGGAGGCGTATGGTTGGCCTGGCGATACCAACGGGCTAATGGTAGAATAACCCATAATAGGACTATACTATTCATAAATAATGCGAGTACATTCTTTGTTATTGATAGATCGATCGTAGGCCGTACAGTCTCTCCGACGCTGTTTGTCTCCACTATTTTACCTGCATATTTCCCTTCATGGGCAATATGAAATCCTCTATATTCGTGTCCATGACTTATATGTGAAGATAAAAATAGATGCCAGCCGCTATTCTTTCCTTTTACGATCACGGGTAAAGGGATGCAAATCTCCTTTTCACCCCATTGAGTAATATGCCATTCATAGGAATCGCCTAAATGTTCAAAAACGATCTCTTTTACATTCACCTCTTCTGTTGCGGTTAGATTTCCCGGAGCAAGTAGTGAGAAGAAGAAAAGAAAGACCAGGCTAATTATATACTTATTATTTAGTCTCATTTTTTTCTTTATCCTGAGCTTGAATAATCTTTTTGTTATATAAAAAATAGATATACATCTCTAAAAAAGAATATATAAAGTAATTGCACATTAGCGTGACTGAAAACTGCATTTTAACTTCTGGATTATAAGCTACATATAACATCAGAAATAAAATGGTCAGTACAAATTTGGCCGCCTTAACTGTCATAAAATAATGCAGTAATCTATCCGGGTTTGTTTTCCGGAGGCGATTCAATCCAAAGGTTAAAACAAGTCCCATGATCCAGTAAAAGATACTGATCGTCGGATATATTCCGAAATAATCTTTCGAGATGATAAATTCCAAAAGTACTCCGCCAAGCGATCCGACACCGGCATAGACTACGGTGACTAAAACGAATAGTTTAAGTTTTAAGCTAAAATGTGCCATATCTGTTTTTGTATGAAGAGGTTATTGTTCGGTAAAAACCCAGATTTGATTATTTTTTATTTCTACGATACCATCTTCAACATCTATTTCTAACTCCTCTCTCTGCCCTTTAGCTTGATACTTGATTGTCCCTTTTTTCAATGTGGACATGATGGGGGCATGATGGGGCATAACCGTAAAAGCGCCTTGAATACCAGGGAAAGAGGCCTTCTCCACTTGCAGGTTGCAACGAATACCCTTGGGGGTAATGATTGTCAATTCCATAATGACGATAGATTGATTTTATTTTGTTATATCCGCTTGCATTTCTTCTCCTTTTCGAATCGCATCTTCAATGGTGCCTACATTCAGAAAAGCTTGTTCAGGCAAATGATCCACTTCGCCATCCAGGATCATTTTAAACCCTTTTATCGTATCTTCAATGTCGACGGTTACCCCTTTGACACCAGAGAATTGTTCGGCCACTTTAAATGGCTGTGAGAGGAAACGTTGTACACGACGTGCACGGTTGACAACTGTTTTATCTTCGTCCGATAACTCTTCCATACCTAATATGGAGATGATATCTTGCAGTTCTTTGTTACGTTGTAAAATCTGTTTGACCCGTTGAGCCGTATTATAATGCTCTTCGCCAATAATAAGCGGATCGAGTATGCGGGATGTCGATTCCAGTGGATCTACAGCGGGATAAATCCCTAATTCGGTAATTTTACGACTTAATACTGTTGTTGCATCAAGATGGGTAAAAGTTGTTGCCGGAGCAGGGTCTGTCAGGTCATCAGCCGGAACATATACGGCTTGCACGGAAGTAATCGAACCGTGTTTGGTCGATGTGATCCGTTCTTGCATCGCCCCCATTTCCGACGCCAGTGTCGGTTGATACCCCACCGCTGAAGGCATACGCCCCAATAAAGCTGAAACTTCGGAACCGGCCTGTGTAAAACGGAAGATATTATCAATAAAGAAAAGAATGTCTTTCGGACTTCCATCTTCGGAGTTGTCGCGAAACGATTCTGCAATGGATAAACCTGATAAAGCTACGGATGAACGAGCTCCCGGGGGTTCGTTCATCTGCCCGAAGACGAGTGTTGCTTGGGATTTACCGACTTCGTCATAGTCGATCTTTGTCAGGTCCCAATGTCCTTCTTCCATGCTTTTCTTAAACGCATCACCATAACGGATGACTCCGCTTTCAATCATTTCCCTCAGAAGATCATTCCCTTCACGTGTGCGTTCGCCCACTCCGGCAAACACTGAAAATCCGTTATGCTTTTTAGCGATATTGTTGATCAGTTCCATGATGAGTATGGTTTTTCCTACTCCGGCACCACCAAATAGACCGATTTTCCCTCCTTTGGAATAGGGTTCCAATAGATCGATCACTTTTATACCAGTAAACAGAACCTCCTGCGTGGTATTCAGATCCTCAAATTTGGGCGGTTCGCGATGAATAGGAACACTATCTTTTTTATCTAATGGGCGCATACCGTCAATCGGGTCGCCCACGACATTGATCAGGCGTCCTTTGACTTGATTGCCGGCTGGAACCCTAATGGCCGAATAGGTAGGGAATGCTTCCATACCTCGTCTCAAACCATCGGTCGTATCCATAGCGATGGTACGAACCGTGTTCTCACCGATATGCTGTTGCACTTCCAAGACAAGAACCTGACCATCCAGGCCATTGATTTCAATGGCATCATGGATATGTGGCAGATCTATTCTGCCTTCATCATCTGCTTCAAAACGAATATCTACAACGGGACCGATAACTTGTGTGACAAATCCCTTTTTGCCTGTTTTTACCTTTTCATTAACCATACCTTATTCAGTTAAAGTTTGACGATCCAAATATGGGCATGAAAAAAGAATAATAAGTGGTCCAAATGAAGCCTTTAATCTCCCATTTTTGGTCAATTCGTCTATCATTATCTAAATTTTAATCATCCGTTCATTTTATTTAGCCCGGCTTAATTCATATTTATTCAAAGAACAAAGAACTCTCAGGAAAAGTTGTATCTAAATGTGCGTTCATTCTTTCTGCCTTATCCAATAGAGATACTAATAGTATGTGAACTGTTTTTTTGTTGTATGCTGTCCTCTTTTTTATTACACCTACCTCTGTTTTCTGTTAGAGGTACGTCTAAAATAATTTAGAGGTACCTCTAAATCCGTTTAGAGGTAGGTGTAAAACAATTTAGAGGTACCTCTAACAAAAAAGTATTATAAGAGATGTAAATAGACCAATGGATCGTTTTTATTTTTTATGCAAAATGCGGGCGAAATGGTTGTAACCGGATGATCGATATAACGTCAAAAGGGTAACACATATTTCAACTATATATTTTATGAACTATCGTTATTTTTCTGCAATCGTTTTTGTCTGGTTCTCGATGTTTTTTTCTATTCAGGTTTCAACTGCAAGGGGTATTGATTTGGACGCCATTGATGCATACCTTCAAATGAGATCGGAAAAAGAAGGTTTACCTGGTTTTTCGGTGGCCATCGTGGATAAAGATGAGGTGTTATTCGCAAAGGGGTATGGCCGATCCGGTCATCGTCCAATAACAGCAGATACTCCTTTTGCGATTGCTTCACTGAGTAAAGCCTTTACAGCCTTGTCGATCATGCAATTGGTAGAGGCAGAGCAGATACGTCTGGATGATGATATCGGATTGTTTATTCCTGCATTTGAACAAAAAGGGATCACTGTCAGGCATTTATTGAATCAGACGAGTGGCTTTTCCGATAGAACTTTTCCGGAAATGCGTTTTTATGAGCAACCCGATAATTTGGATGAACTTATCGATCGAATGAAAAATATAGAATTAATCACTCAGCCGGGTGAGCGGTTTAATTACCATAATCCGAATTACTCTGTTTTAGCCCGGTTGGTCGAAATTGTCAGCGGCGAAGCATTTTCGGACTACTTGGAGAAATATATATTCGAACCATTACAAATGGATCATACTTATAATATGGCTGCAACAAAAGATTTTTATACTGTTGAGAATCTTGAATTTCAAAATGGATATAATTTTCTGTTTGGTCGTTCGATCCAGATAAAGGAACCGGACTGGTTTGTTCAGGGGTCGGCAGGTATGTTATCGACAGCGAATGATATGGCGCGTTGGTTGATGATGTTTATGAACGGAGGGGTCTATGATACACACCGGTTGTTGAGCAGTGAAAACATCCGTTTGATGGGAACACCTCCGGAAGGAATAAACAGTTCTTATGGCATGGGCTGGAGTGTTTGGGACAATAAGAATTGGAGTCATAATGGTATTTTGTGGACGGCTCAATCAGAGCAGATAATACTGCATGAGGAAGGGTATGGAATTGTTATTTTGTTTCATAGCGGTCTGAATATGTTGGTCAGTTATAACTCCTATATGACTGGTATAGTTGATATTATAAAGGGTAAAACACCTGCAAAATCGAGTGCTTTGCTGTTTTATATGGGGGTGGGTATTGCTGTTTTATTGGTCTGTTATATTCTTTTTATCCTCAGATATATCATAAAGGTAAAAAACCGGGGGAAAATATGGAACAATAAAATAAGTATGGTGTTTGAACTCATCGTTCTGATTTTTCCGCTATTTCTTCTTATTCTCCTACCTTCGACAGTCACTTTCCTTTCGGGGCGAGTGTTTCATTGGGTGCGACTGTTTTGGATGATGCCTGATGTGATTATTTTTCTGGTGGTTGCAGCGGTGTTGAATCTTTGTTTGATCGGTTTGATCTTTTATCGCTATTTGCGCCCCAGTTTATATTGTTAGAAATGAATATTAATTGATTGATTAATAGATTATTTTCTTTTGTGCGTCGTGCGTTTTCTGTGAAGTATGATTTTCCCCCATTTCGTTCTTTCGATAATAAAATAGAAAAAATATTATATTTGTTCCAATTTTAATACACTAATAATTACTTACTATGGAAGGTAGTATAATGATAGCAGTAATTGCTGCTCTATCTGCTATTGCAGGTGGAGCCATTCAAGGGTATTTTTCTTATTTACTTAATAAGCAGAAGAATAAATATGATAGATTAAGAGAACTTGACAATAAGCAAAAAGAAATATACTGGGATTTTTGGTATTCTATGCAAGTATTCATGAATCATAATACAGACAGAGAAGCTTTTGAAGCATTTCAAATAAATGTCACAAGGTTGGCTCTATATGCGGATAATAGCACATCAAAAATAGTTCAAGAGTATTTTCAAACACTTATAAATCAAAATAATAATAAAAAAAGTCTATCAAGAGAATCTCATACGAAGTATCAAACTAAGATTATGAATTCTATGAGAATGCATTTGGAAATGGATGGCTTTGACAATTTTGAACTAATAGCCTTTACTCCTCAAAACAATATAGAATGAGAATTTATTAGTGGTATTAAACTTTTTCCGTCATCTCATCACACGTAAAATTTGTTCAACTGTTCTTGTGATATTTTGACAAGCAAACAGTTTATTCATAGCTAATTCGGAAGTTACCGGCCCTGACTGTATTGAGAATACAGCCAGAAAACCGAGTTTATTCAGTATATCGGTGGCTTCTATACTTCCTCCGATTGCAATAACAGGGATTTGTTGTTTTTGGGCTGCCTTTAACACTCCTGCAGGTGCTTTTCCCATCGCTGTTTGGTGATCCAGTTTTCCTTCACCGGTAATAATCAGATCTGCCCCTTGGATGAGTTCCTCAAAATGGAGATGTTCCAGAACCATCTCTATACCCGGTTTTAATGTAGCGTTTAGAAAAGCCAGAAAACCTCCTCCCAATCCTCCGGCAGCACCGGCACCTGGAATCGGATCGATATTTTTTTGCTCTTTCTCGTGAATCACCTGTGCAAAATGTTTTAATCCTTTATCCAGTTCAAAAATCATCTGTTCATCTGCTCCTTTCTGGCGCGCATAGACCAAAGCAGCACCATTTGTTCCGGAAAATGGGTTGTTGACATCACAAGCGATGGTGAAAACAGCATCGTTCAGTTCAGAAAGTTTGTGTGAATGGTCGATGGAGTGAATGTGTATTAATTGCTGTCCACCTTTACCCAACTCTTTCTTCTCTTTATCCAGAAAACGGAAGCCAAGCGCCTGAAGCATACCGGTTCCACCGTCGTTGGTCGCGCTCCCGCCGATTCCGATCAGAAATTTACGGCATCCGCGAAACAGTGCATCTTTGATCAGTTCACCGGTGCCATAGGTCGTTGTTTGCATCGGATTCCGTTTTTCAATCGGAACTAAAGGTAGTCCGCTGGCAGTAGCCATCTCTATAACGGCCGTCTGTCGATCACCAAGTATGCCGTATTCGGCTGTAATTGGTTGCATCAGCGGATCATGAACACGACATTGAATGATCTTGCCATTCATCGCTTCAACGAGTGTCTGAATGGTTCCTTCACCTCCGTCGGCTACCGGTATTTTAATGACTTCGCAGTCGGGAAAGACTTTATGTACACCATATCCGGCATATTCGGCAACTTCTATCGAAGAGAGAGAACCTTTAAAGGAATCGGATGCGATCACGACTTTTTTCATATTAATGTAGTTGTTATTTGGAATCGAAGATTTTACGATTCACTCTTTCTGAGAGTAAGATCCTATCGATTCTAGCTATTTATCTTCAGGGGTAATTTACCGGCTCTCAGACAATCGGGTACCCAATCTGCGATAAAGCCTCTTTGAATGCCTTTTTGAAATAGTATCCTTCGGATAGTTGTTTGCCGATAGTGGCGGCATTTTTTTTCATTTCTTGATATTCTTCCGTAGTGATACCGGCTAATAACTCATCTAAATCGGTAAGGGAGGAGATACATATACCGACTTTGTTTTCGTTGACAAAATGAGCCATGGCTGCCTCTTTCCAGATAATAACCGGCAATCCGCAACGCATATATAAGGAGAATTTATGTGGGTTGTTGTATTTCATATATTGTCCTCTGGGGCCGTCACAAAAAAGTATGGAATTTCCATCCCATACCAATCCGAAATCTCCATCGGCAGAGGCTACCAAGTCATCAGACGACATAAATCCTTTGTAAGAGAAGTGGTCTTTGTGGTGTATCAACGTTTCATCCAGCCCTTTCCCATAGACATTCAGCTGATAGTTTGTGATATGAGCCGATAAATCGTACAGAAATTTGTTTTTCTTTGGACTTAATGTTCCGGCATAAAGTACTTTATATGGTTTTGTCGCTGTTTTGTGTTCTTGCGGTTCTTTATTGGATAGGTAATCGAAAATGTTTAATATGCCGACTGGGACCTGACAGCCGTTTGTTTCCAACCATTTTTTCATAACCGGATTATGGGCAATAAGATAATCGGAATGATTCAATCGTTTTATTTCCTGTTGAGGAGTAATTCTTTTGCGATAGAAACTGCTTAGGTCATGAATGATAGTAACCACTTTCCCTCCGCGTAAATGAGTCAATCGACATAAATAAATATAATATTTTCTCAGATTATAAGGTAAAACCAATACATCCCCTTTCTTAATAACGAAAGGGGCTTTCATCATACCGGCCAGTGTAACAAAAAAATCGATAAATTTATTATTATAACCGGGCAAAGGGAAGCCGATATTCCGGAATCCCATATTGACCATTATATGATCAATGTCTCTTCTTGCTTTACTTGGTGTTTTTTTTAACAGGTACAGGTTCATAACAGGTTAGTTTTTGATTAATTGTTCTGCAAGCTGCAAAGCTGCTTCTATTGTATCGTCCATATCGAAATAAGCATATTGAGCCAGTCTTCCTCCGAAGAAGACATTTGGTTGTTGTGCGGCAAGTGTTTTGTATTGTTGATAGAGGCGACTGTTCTGTTCGTCATTAATCGGATAATAAGGTTCCTTTCCTGTTGTGAATGAAGCTGGATATTCTTTCGTGATAATAGTGGTTGGCTGTTGCCCGAATTCGAAATGTTTATGTTCGATTATGCGCGTATAGGGAATATCCCGTTCCGTATAATTGACAACAGCATTTCCCTGATAATTATCCGTGTCTGGTTTTTCATGTTCAAAATGAAGGCTTCTATATTCCAGATGTCCCAGACTGTAATCAAAAAAGGCATCAATACAGCCGGTATATAAAATAGTATCGGCCAGATTATCGAATATTTGCCGGTCTTCGAAATAATTTGTATTCAGTCTCACTTCGCTTCCTTTTAGCAGGGCGTCAATTAACGGGTTATATCCTCCAATAGGTATCCCTTGATACCTGTCATTGAAGTAATTATTGTCGTAAGTAAACCTGAAGGGAATACGTTTGATGATAAACGGTGGTAGTTCTTTGGCATCACGTCCCCACTGTTTTTCTGTATATCCTTTAATGAGGGATTGGTAGATATCTTCACCACACAATTTCAGTGCCTGTTCTTCAAGATTGGCCGGTTCTTCGATATCGGCATATTTCCCCCGTTGTGATTCTATTTCTTTCAGTGCTTCGGCCGGAGTGATTACGCCCCACAACTTGTTGAACGTATTCATATTGAAAGGCAGGTTATATAACTTCCCTTTATAATAGGCAACAGGTGAGTTCGTATATCTGTTAAACTCGACAAACGAGTTCACATAATCCCATATTTTTTTATTATCGGTATGGAATATGTGTGCACCATATATATGCACATTGATCTGATCGATTGATTGACAGTAAATATTACCACCGGTATGCGGACGTTTATCGATCACCAGGCAACGTTTACCGGCCGCATGTGCTTGTTGGGCAAAAACAGCACCGAATAAACCGGAACCTACAATTAAATAATCGTATTGTTTTTTCATATACACACAAAGATAAAACTTTATCGGATTATCCTTATGTATTTTATATGAAAAGAGAGACGAAGAGATAAACTCCTGCCGCTAATAATCCGCTGACGGGTATTGTAAGAATCCAGGCGACGAGTAAATTTTGTGTTACTCCCCAGCGCACAGCAGATAGACGTTTGGTTGCCCCGACACCAATAATGGCTCCGGTGATCGTATGTGTCGTACTGACAGGGATTTTCAAATACTCAGTCAGATAGAGTGTCAATGCTCCGGCAGTTTCGGCGACCATACCTTCCAAAGGGGTAACTTTCGTAATTCTTGATCCCATTGTCTTGACAATTTTCCATCCGCCCGACATCGTTCCCAGTGAGATCATGGTAAAACAGGCAAATGCCACCCAGTTCGGTAAATCTTCTATCGATTCAATCCCCATGCCTAAGCCTAAAGGATGGGCAGCAATAAGTGCTGCGGCAATGATACCCATCACTTTTTGCGAATCATTCAGACCATGTCCGATACTGAATAAAGCGGATGAGACCAACTGTAGTTTTTTGAACCACGACTCGGCCTTATGCGGATTGGCTTTTTTACAGATATTCAATACGAGCAAGGTCAAAAGAAAAGCGATTGTCATACCGATGATAGGAGCCAGGAAGATGAACGCTGCAATTTTGAGGATCACAACACTTTGTACGGCTTTAAAACCGCTTGCCATAATCGCCGCTCCTGCAAATCCCCCGATCAAGGTATGGGAAGAAGAGGAGGGGATTCCGAACCACCAGGTGGCCAGGTTCCAGATAATTGCAGCAATTATTCCGGCGAAGATCACCGGAAGAGTAATAAAATCTTCATACACGGTTTTCGACACGGTATTGGCTATCCCAAATTCTCCGATTAAGTATTTTGCAATAAAAAAGGCAACGAAGTTAAAAAACGCTGCCCATAAAACCGCCTGGAAAGGCGTGAGTACCTTTGTGGATACGATCGTTGCAATTGAGTTGGCCGCATCATGAAAACCATTGATATAATCAAAAATAAGGGCGAGAATGATAATGGTTACTAATAAAGTCATCTGAGGTCGTTTTAGGCGTACTTGACAATGATGGTTTGGATGATTTTTCCGACATATTCGGCAGAATCGGTTGTTTTTTCCAATTCGTAAGCAATTTCTTTGAGTTTGATCAGTTCGATCGCATCTTTTTCCTCTTCAAACAACTTAATGATAAACAGTTCATACACATCATCTGCCCTGTTCTCGATATCATGTAATTCCTTGCAATACACTTTGATGTTTTTGGCGCTCTTTTTTAATACATCGAGTTCATCAATGGCTTTTCCGATGCCAATGGCACTTTCTCGTATTAAGTGAGCCAGTTCAACCATACTTTCAGGGATATACTTAGGTTTATAGAGAGCAACGCGCTTGGCGCAACTGTTGATTCCGTCGGTCACATCATCCAGTCTGGTCGCCAAATGATGAATATCTTCCCGGTCGAAGGGTGTAATAAAGGTGGCATTCAATTCATCAAAAACCTGATGAGAAAGTCTGTCTCCAATACGTTCTTGCTCTTTGATTCTTTTGTAATAGTCGACCTGTACGGAATGATCCTGACTTTGCAGACATTCTATTAAAAGGTCGGAAGCCACCAGTACGATGTCAGACATCTGTTTTAACAACGGAAAAAACTTAGGCTCTTTAGGCGTAAAGCGATTAAAGAAGGAATTCTTCATAAGGTAGAATATATAGTGATTTTACTTAAAAATAATTTGACTAAACCTCTTTGGAAAACGATGCAAATGTATAAAAAAGATGAAAAAACAGTCCTATATCCCATTAATTATTTCAGTTGTTGAACCGTTTTTTTATTTGTTTTTCATTCAGTATTTCAACAAGTAACGCGAATGCAATGACAACAGAGATATACCTTTGGATTATTTGAAGAGTCTGCGTGAGTTCTTGAACTAAAATAAGTACACGTTTGTTTTGTCTGTATTAATAACAGATTAAAGATATTTTATCATGGAAAAGAAGAAAGAAACAGAGAAGCTGGAGATCATTGAAAAATATCAGCACAGAACTCCGGAACTTCACCCGGAAGAGATACCCGGATGGATGAAAAACGATTGGGGGAGTGATACTATTCAGGATATGTGGAACAATCTGCAACTGGCGGTGATTGCCCCTCGGAAAATTTAGATAAATAGGAGTCCTGTAGATGAGTTTTTTACTTATTTACAGGACTTTTTTTGTTTCGTAAAGAACACTTTTCTGTTAGAGGTACCTCTAAAATGTTTTAGACGTACCTCTAAATGAATTTACACGTACCTCTAAATTTGTTTAGACGTACCTCTAACAGAAAACAGACCTACCTGTAGACAAAAAAGAATCCAGTGGATGTAGAAAAACGTTACGTATAAAAACAAAATAACTCCGTTATTTCGTCTGAAGAACAATAAAATCTTAAGTTTATAGTATTATCTTTGCAAATTCATACGCGTATGGAATAATACGTTAATACATTAAATATCAGCATATGTATAGAACAAGAACTTGTGGAGATTTACGTCTTGCAGACGAAGGATTAGTTGTTACGCTGGCAGGATGGGTACAGCGAACCCGTAAAATGGGTGGGATGACGTTTGTAGATATTCGCGACCGTTATGGTGTTACTCAGTTGGCATTTAATCAGGAGGTTAATGAAGCACTGTGGGAGAAAGCCAATAAATTAGGACGGGAATATGTCATTCAGGCAACAGGAAAAGTGCAGGAACGTTCCAGTAAAAACAAGAATATCTCAACGGGTGATATCGAAATAATTGTTACAACATTAGACATATTGAATGCAGCATCTACTCCGCCGTTTACCATAGAAGATGAGACGGATGGGGGAGATGATTTGCGTATGAAATATCGCTATCTGGATTTACGTCGTAATCCGGTACGTGCGAATCTGGAACTGCGTCATAAGATGACGTTCGAAGTGCGCCGTTATTTGGATGAGCAAGGTTTTCTGGAAGTAGAAACTCCGGTTTTGGTGAACTCTACTCCGGAGGGCGCCCGCGACTTTATCGTTCCTTCCAGAATGAATCCGGGACAGTTTTATGCATTGCCACAGTCGCCACAGACACTTAAGCAGTTGTTGATGGTTTCCGGTTTCGACCGTTATTTCCAGATTGTGAAATGTTTTCGTGATGAGGATCTGCGTGCCGACCGTCAACCCGAATTTACACAGATCGACTGTGAAATGAGTTTTGTGGAGCAGGAAGATGTCCTGGCCTTGTTTGAAGGAATGGCTAAACATTTGTTCAAAGTGATTCGGGGTGTAGAGATTAAAGAACCGTTTACCCGTATGTCTTGGCATGATGCGATGAAATATTATGGCAGTGATAAACCCGACCTTCGTTTCGATATGCAATTTGTCGAATTGATGGATATTCTACAAGGACATGGGTTTACTGTTTTTGATCAAGCAGCTTATGTCGGAGGAATCTGTGTGAAAGGGGCTGCAACGTATACGCGTAAGCAGTTGGATGCATTGATCGACTATGTTAAACGTCCTCAGATTGGTGCAAGTGGAATGGTTTATGCGCGTGTGGAAGCCGATGGCAGTGTGAAATCCAGCGTAGATAAATTCTATACACAGGATGTTCTTCAGCAAATGAAAGAAGCTTTTCATGCAGAAGCGGGGGATCTTATATTGATCTTGTCCGGCAGTGAAGTGATGAAGACGCGTAAACAACTTTGTGAGTTGCGTCTGGAAGTAGCCAGTCAATTGGGATTACGTGATAAGAATAAATTCGTTTGTTTATGGATCGTTGATTTCCCTCTGTTTGAATGGAGTGAAGAAGATCAACGTTTTTATGCGATGCATCATCCTTTTACCTCTCCTAAGCCGGAAGATGTGCCTTTGTTGGATTCCGATCCGGGTGCTGTACGTGCTAATGCCTACGATATGGTGATCAATGGGGTGGAAGTCGGCGGTGGTTCTATCCGTATCCATGATAGTGTATTACAGAATAAAATGTTCCAATTACTCGGATTTACGGAAGAACAGGCGCAGGCGCAGTTTGGTTTCTTAATGAATGCGTTTAAATTTGGAGCTCCTCCTCATGGTGGTCTGGCGTATGGACTGGATCGTTGGGTCTCTCTGTTTGCCGGCTTGGATTCGATTCGTGACTGTATCGCTTTCCCAAAA
Source organism: Parabacteroides sp. PF5-9 (assembly GCF_029893105.1). GTDB lineage: Bacteria > Bacteroidota > Bacteroidia > Bacteroidales > Tannerellaceae > JARXWG01. The sequence goes on from NZ_JARXWG010000014.1 coordinate 42,945, forward strand.
AATAATTCAGGACGTGATATGATGCTCGATGCTCCGACATTTATTGATCAAAAGCAGTTGGACGAGTTAAACTTAGCTGTGAAGGCGACAGATAATAAAGAATCGGTTTAGCTTAATCATTAAACATTAATAATTAGTCATTGCCATTGAAGATAAAAGAAATCATAAAAGAACTGGAATTATACGCTCCGCTTCCTTTGCAGGAAGGTTTTGATAATTCAGGAGTGCAAGTCGGTGATGTATATCAGGTGGCGACAGGTGTATTGCTTTGTCTGGATATCACGGAAGAAGTGATTGAAGAAGCGATTGAATTGGATTGCAATCTGATTGTCTCTCATCATCCACTGGCATTCAAACCTTTTAAATCGTTGACAGGATCGACTTATATCGAGCGCTGCATGATCAATGCGTGCAAAAATGATATCGTCATTTATTCGGCACACACCAATCTGGACAATGTTATTGGCGGGGTCAATTATAAGTTGGCCGAAATGATCGGGTTACAGAATGTCCGTATTCTGAGCCCGCAGAAAGACGCACTGTTGAAACTGGTTACATTTGTTCCTGAACTTCACGCTGAGGCTGTTCGCACGGCATTATTTCATGCCGGTACGGGGCATATCGGAAATTATGATTCATGCAGTTTTAATGCACCGGGAACAGGTACATTCCGTGCTCAGGAAGGCACGCATCCCTTTTGTGGTGAAATTGGAGAACTGCATTCGGAAAAGGAAGTGCGTATAGAAACCATTCTTCCGGCCTATAAAAAACTGTCAGTGACACGTGCTCTTCGATCTGTTCATCCGTATGAAGAGCCGGCATTTGATTTTTATCCCTTGAATAATTCCTGGGAGCAAGCAGGGTCGGGGATAGTCGGTGAGTTATTGGATGCTGAAGATGAATTGACTTTTTTGCAACGGGTGAAAGATATTTTCCATGTTCCTTGTGTTAAACACTCGCAATTGACCGGTAAAAAAATCCGTGAAGTGGCCTTATGTGGAGGCAGTGGTGCATTTCTTATAAAGGATGCTATCGCTTATGGGGCGGATGTTTTTATTACGGGTGAAGCTAAGTATAATGACTTTTATGATGTGGAAGATCGTATTTTGTTGGCAGTCATAGGACATTATGAGTCTGAAGTCTGTACAAAAGAGATCTTTTATACGATATTATCGAAAAAATTCCCTACCTTTGCGGTGCATTTTTCGAATGTTAATTCAAACCCTGTAAAATATTTATAGAATGGCTACAGATAAACAATCTGCTGAAAAAGAAATTACAGTTGAAGATAAGCTATCCGCATTGTATCAGCTTCAGACAATGGTGACTGATATAGACAAGATTAAGACACTTCGCGGAGAGTTGCCTTTGGAAGTTCAGGATCTGGAAGATGAAATAGCAGGTCTGGAAACTCGTTTGCAAAACTACCAAACTGAGATCAAAGAATATGAAACTTCAGTTGTAGAACAGCGGAATAAAATTACTGAATCAACAGCATTAATCGAACGATATAAATCTCAATTAGATAACGTGCGTAATAACCGTGAATTTGATAACTTGTCGAAAGAGATCGAGTTTCAAGGGTTAGAAATCGAATTTTCTGAAAAGAAAATACGTGAGGCGAATGATGCGACTGGTTATAAAAAAGAAGAGATTGCTCAATTGACAGAACGTTTGGATGGCCGTAAGGCTGACCTGGTTCAGAAAAAGAGTGAATTGGAAGAGATTATCTCTGAAACCAAACAGGAAGAAGAAAAACTTCGTGAAAAGGCTAAAAAGCTGGAATTAAGTATAGAACCTCGTTTATTGACAGCGTTTAAACGTATCCGTAAAGGTGCTCGTAACGGGTTGGCGATCGTTTATATTCAACGTGATGCGTGTGGTGGTTGTTTCAATAAGATCCCCCCACAGAAGCAGATGGATATAAAGTTACGTAAGAAGATCATTGTTTGTGAATATTGTGGTCGTATCATGATCGACCCGGAATTGGCAGGTATCGAAGAATAAAAAAACGTATAAGAATAAGGAGACGGGGGCATAGGGTAAACACTCTTGTCTCCGTTTTTCCTTATATAGACCATGGTAAATACGGTTCGTAAATACATTCAGGAGTATCAGTTGTTGGAGGAAAACCGGCCGGTTCTGGTCGGATTGAGCGGAGGTGCGGACTCGGTTGCGCTGATCGCTGTTTTGAAACGATTAGGATACTCTTGTCTGGCGGCTCATTGTAATTTTCATTTACGGGGTGAAGAGTCGGATCGGGATGAGGCTTTTGTGTGTCAACTTACCGAACAATTAAATGTACCGCTAGTTCGCATCGATTTTGATACCATTAACTATGCCGAACAAAACCACATCTCTATTGAAATGGCTGCTCGTGAACTGCGGTATAGCTGGTTTGAAGAAAAACGAAAGGAATTGAAGGCACAGGCGATAGCTGTGGCGCATCATCAGGATGACAGTATCGAAACGCTTTTATTGAATCTTATTCGTGGGACGGGTATTAAAGGGCTGACAGGTATTTCTCCGAAAAATGGGTCTGTTGTACGACCTTTACTTGCTGTTAACAGGGAAACGATCATTTCCTGGTTAAAAGAACAGCAATTGGAATATGTGGACGACAGTACGAATACGGATGATGCCTATAAACGTAACTTTGTACGTATCCACCTGATCCCTTTGATGGAAAAACTGAACCCTTCAGTCAGAATCGCTTTGGCGCGGACAGCCGACCATCTTTCAGAAGCAGAAGTGATCTATGATCGTGTGATTGAAGAGGCTCGTGAAAAAATATTTACGGAAAGCCACAAAATGTCAATTGGAGAACTTCTTAAATATCCTTCTCCGAAGACCATTTTATATGAGTTGCTGAAGCCGTTCGGATTTACCCGGATCGTTTCGAATGAACTATTTTTAGCTTTGGACAGAGAATCGGGTAGACAATTTTATTCCGCATCTTATCGCTTGGTGAAAGATCGGGAATATCTGCTGTTGGAAGCGATAGAAAAGCACTCTTTGTCGACATATATAATAAATGTAGAGGAAGGGGAGTGGCGTGGGCCGATTGAACTCTTTTTTCAGAAAATTGTTGTAGATAAAGAGTTCAGGATTGAAAAAGATAAATATACCGCTTATTTTGACTATGATCAGCTGCATTTCCCTTTAACACTTCGATTGTGGCAGACTGGAGATTGGTTTGTCCCTTTTGGTATGCAGGGGCGAAAAAAACTGAGTGATTATTTTTCCGATCGGAAACTCAGTCGGATAGATAAAGAGCAGATATGGCTTCTCTGTAGCGGCGAGAATATCATTTGGATTGTTGGTGAACGAAGTGATAACCGTTTCCGGGTAGATAATGCGACAAAACAGGTCTTGAAGGTAAAATTTTCCCTATAAAAAGATTGGATATATAAAAAAGTTCTTACATTTGCGCAGATTTACTCCGCAGATCTGTTTCCAATCAAATCGAATGAGGTAAACAATCCGGTTTTTTTCATAATAAAGATATTTATTCAATCAAAATAAGATATAATGATAGTGATATCACGTATCGCGCTAAAAGTGTGGTATGTCTCATGTCACGTGTTATTTACTTCACAATATGCAAAAATACAACATTTTAGAACTAAATGAGAAACTCCTGCCAGAACTACAAGCGATCGCTGAGGAGTTAGGTATAAAAAAAATCAATAGCTTTAAAAAAGAAGAACTGGTTTATCGTATATTAGATGAACAAGCGATTTCATTAGCTGGTATTCAGGTAGAAAAACAGAAAGAAAAAGAGGCTAAAAAAGCCGAAAGTCGTGTGAAAAAAGACCGACCGGAAAAAGCAACAAAAACTCCCGCAGCCAAAAAGGCGAAAACAGCAAAAGCTGAAGTGACTGCAGAGGAAAAGAAAGTTGTAAAAACGGTAGAAAAGAAACAACCTGAGGAAGAAAAACAGGCTGAACTGGATTTTCAACCTGAGCGTAAAAAAAGAGTTCGTATTGAAAAGAAAGAGAAAGTAGCAGGTGCTGCTGTCCCTACGGAAAATAATAAAGGAGTGGTCGTATCGAAAACGCCTCAAACAGTAGCAACCGTCATAGAAACTCCTGATGAAAAGCCAAAGAAAGAGAAAAAGGTAAAAAAGGAGAAAGATGATGTGGTTGAAATATCCGGTGAACAACCGTTACTTCCACCTGTTACAGCAGAAGCGAATAAGGAAGAACGATTACCGGAGGCTACGCAGGAAGAAAAAGTTGAAATTGTTCTTCCGGCGACAACAGAAGAAGAACCTAAAAGGGTTGTTTTCAGACATCCGGATGCAAAATCTGTCCTCGATCAGGTTTTTCCATTCTCCTCTTCTCCTACCAAACCGGAAACTAAAGTTCAGAATGAACAAAATAGCGTTCAACAACCTGGAAACAATAAACAGGTCAATAACCGTCAGAATAATCACAATAATAAGAATAACAACAATAATAATGCTCCACAAGAGAAGATATACGATTTTGACGGTATCTTAACCGGAGTCGGTGTATTGGAAATGATGCAGGACGGTTATGGTTTCTTGCGTTCATCCGATTATAATTATCTGACTTCTCCTGATGATATCTATGTCTCTCAATCACAAATCAAACTGTTCGGTTTAAAAACAGGTGATGTCGTAGAAGGAGCTATTCGTCCTCCGAAAGAAGGTGAGAAATATTTCCCATTGGTAAAAGTCGATAAAATAAATGGACGATTACCGGAAGATGTGCGTGACCGTGTTCCTTTTGATCACCTGACACCGTTGTTCCCTGATGAGAAATTTATGTTGACGGCTCGTCGCTCGCCTAAGGTGCATGATCAGATTGCTGTTCGTGTGGTTGATTTATTCTCACCGATAGGTAAAGGGCAACGTGGATTGATTGTGGCTCAACCGAAAACGGGTAAGACTATGTTGTTGAAAGATATTGCTAATGCGATAGCAACGAATCATCCGGAAGTGTATATGATTATTCTTTTGATCGATGAACGCCCGGAGGAGGTGACAGATATGGCTAGAAGTGTCGATGCAGAAGTGATTGCTTCTACTTTTGACGAACCGGCAGAACGACATGTAAAAATTGCTGAGATCGTTTTAAATAAAGCGAAACGAATGGTTGAATGTGGACACGATGTTGTTATCCTGTTGGATTCAATAACTCGTTTGGCTCGGGCTTATAATACAGTACAACCAGCTTCAGGAAAAGTGCTTTCCGGAGGGGTGGACGCCAATGCACTTCAAAAACCCAAACGATTCTTTGGAGCGGCCCGTAATATAGAGAATGGTGGTAGTTTGACTATTCTGGCCACGGCTTTGACAGAGACCGGATCAAAAATGGATGATGTCATCTTTGAAGAATTTAAAGGTACGGGTAATATGGAATTACAACTGGATCGTAAATTGTCTAATAAACGTATCTATCCGGCAGTGGATATTACGGCTTCCAGTACACGTCGTGATGATCTGTTACAGGATGATAGTACGTTGAACAGGATGTGGATTTTACGTAAATACCTGGCAGATATGAATTCGTTGGAAGCTATGGAGTTTGTAAAAAAACGTATGGAGAATACAACAGACAATATGGAATTTTTAGCTTCAATGAACGGTTGATCCATAGTTGTTTTGAGATAAGACGAGAGGTGAACGGCAGAGCGGTTCACCTCTTTTTCTTTTATAAACTTTTCCTGTACGGAAAAGTTTCCGTAAGTTTGCAACTTGAAAAAAGTATGCCCATGTTTAAGGATAAAACAATCGTTTATACTTCCGGTACATTTGATATGTTTCATTACAATCATTTGCGGATGATCAATTATGCCAGAAGTTTAGCAGATCTATTAATTGTTGGAGTAAGTACGGATGAATTGGTTTCCTCCTATAAAGCGGCTCCTATTATTCCGTTCAATGAACGTTTACAGATTATTGAAGCATTAAAAACACCGGATATTGTTATTCCTCAACATACTTTGGATCATACGGAAATCGTAAAGAAACTCAATATAGATGCCTTTGTAGTCGGAGATGACTGGTATGGAAAATACGACTATCTGAAAGAGTTGAATGTACAGGTTTTTTATTTTCCTTATGGAACAGGTGTCTCTTCTTCAAATTTGAAAAAAACGATTCATGATTCGTATGAAGCGACCTTGAATTCTCAACGACAGTCCAAGCCTGTGACTGTAAAGGGTTCTCACGAAAAAGAGTGATTTTTGATGAAAAAATATGCTTTAATTACCGGTGGTACGAAAGGTATTGGAAAAGCTGTTGCACTCTGTTTAGGGAAAGCCGGTTATAATCTTTTACTGACTTATGCGACTGATAGCGTATTGGCTGAAGAAACTCAAAAAGAGTTGAGTGGTCTGTGTGGAGTCAAAGTGTCGGTTGTACAAGCGGATATCACTCAACGAGTTGCAATTGGCGTAATCGCTGACTATCTGACAACTCACGATTTATTGTTGGATGCTGTAGTGATGAATGCCGGATTGACTTGCCGGGATCCTTTTGAGCAGATGACGATGGAGAGTTGGGAAAAGGTATTCTTTGGCAATGTTCATTTCCCGGTATTTCTTTTACAGCGAATTATTCAGCAAATAAAAAAGGAAGGGAGTGTTGTGTTTACCGGTTCCTTGATGGGTATTCAGCCGCATTCTGTCTCGTTGGCCTATGGGGTAACAAAGGGGGCTGTTCATTCATTGGTGAAAAATCTGGTAAAATTTCTTGAACCTTACGACGTGCGGGTAAATGGAGTTGCTCCTGGTTTTGTGGATACGGAATGGCAAAAAACAAAACCGGCAGAGATTAGGCGTAATATTGAAAATAAAACATCATTGGGACGTTTTTGTGAGCCGGAAGAATTGGCCGAAGTCTATAAGATGTTGATTGAAAATAAGTATTTTAACGGAGAAATAGTTGTTGTTGATGGTGGCTATTTGTATAAATAATTGGTGATGGGTGAGTTGAATAAAGAATACGAATCATCCTTAAAGTCCATTGAAACAGAGAATTTCATTGATCGGATATTCTATCGTCCGGTTGGTTTCAGGATAGCTCGTTTGTTACGGGGGACAGGTATAACCCCTAATATGGTGACTATATTGTCCATCTTTGTGGGTGCAGCAGCCGGATTTTTCTTTTATCAAGGGAGTTTATTGTATGCCGTTTGTGGTATTTCAGTGCTTATATTGGCCAATATCCTGGATTGTGTCGACGGACAGTTAGCTCGTTTGACAGGTATTAAATCTGAGATAGGCCGGATATTGGATGGTGTTGCCGGAGATATCTGGTTTGCTTGTATCTATGTCGGATTGGCTTTACGTTTATCACAGTTATATGATAATTATTGGTTTTTTGCCTTAGCTGTTTTATCCGGTTTTTCCCATTTGATTCAGGCCAATATTACGGACTATTATAAAACGCTCCATTTATATTTTATCAGTAAAGAAAAGGGAGCAGAGTTTCAGACTCCGGATCAGATCAAATTGCATCAAGAAAAATCAGTTCAGGGGATTAATAAGTTTTTTTATTTCCTATACTTATGGTATACCTTGTTTCAGGTAAAGGTTACTCCTAAACTTCAACAGTTACTCATCCGGTTACATACGCGTTATGGTGATGATATACCGGAAGATATTCGTATTGCATTCCGGAAAAAGAGTTGTCAATTGATGCCTTTAATTGATATGTTGACTTTTAACGGACGTACAATTATGATGTTTCTGATTGTTTTGTCAGGGTATGTCTGGATCTATTTCTTATATGAAATAATAGTTTTGAATCTCGTGTTAGCGATAGCTATGCATAAACACGAAAAAATGTGTACTTCTTTTTTGAATGAATTATGAAAGAGACTGTAGTTGATATCAATGATTTACAAAAAATAGTTCCTTTTTTTAGGTCTCGTTTTGGAAAACTCATCGGAAAGGCTGCAATTAAATTATTTAGTATTGATAAAGTCAACAGAGTACATGCTAATAATTGTCATTTAAGAGGTTCTGCGTTTACTTCTGCTATCTTAAATGATCCGATTATTGACTTAAAATATGAAGTGCACAACAAAGAGATTCTTGAGAGTCTTCCAGAAGGTGCTTTTATCACGGTTTCCAATCATCCGATAGGTTCATTGGATGGGATTATGTTGATTGATATATTTGCATCACGTCGTCCCGATTTTAAAGTGATGGTAAATGGTATCCTGACTCAGATAGGCGCGATGGATGATAATTTTATCTCTGTAGTTCCTGATTCGACGAACAAAGGAGCTAATCTTGCCAATGTAAATGGGGTACGGCTTTCGCTACAACGATTACGTGAAGGTCATCCTATGGGGTTTTTTCCGGCGGGTGCGATCTCTTTTTATGATAAAAAGAAAAAGAAAATAGAGGATCTTTCCTGGGCGCATAGTGTGATTCGATTGATTCGAAAAGGAAATGTACCGGTATACCCGGTCTATTTTGACTTTCTGAATACCCGTTTTTTTTATTGGCTGGGGAATATAGACTGGCGGATACGTACATTACGTATACCGGTGGAAGCCTTTAATAAGCGAGGCAAAAAAGCGGATGTATATATAGGAGACCCTATTCCACCCGAAGAGATTCAATCTATTACAGATGATGAGGCATTAGCCGATTTTCTATATAAACGCACATACGCCTCAAAAAAATAAATTCTTCCCGCATTGTATCAATCTTCCATAGTGATTATTTGAATTAAGTTTGTAATTTTGTCAGGTAAACTGAAATAATTACAGATTTTAGTAAAGCAGATGGCAAAAGTTGATATTCAACAAATAAAACAACGTTTTGGTATTATAGGGAATAGTCTGGGGCTCAATCGAGCCATTGATGTGGCTTTGCAGGTTGCACCCACTGATATGTCTGTTCTTATTACTGGAGAGAGTGGAGTTGGAAAAGAGACATTCCCGCAGATTATTCATCAGAATAGTCCGCGTAAGCATGGACAATACATAGCTGTAAATTGCGGGGCAATTCCGGAAGGAACAATTGATTCGGAACTGTTTGGACATGAAAAAGGTTCATTTACGGGTGCATTGGCAGATCGTAAAGGGTATTTTGAAGGATCCGACGGTGGAACTATTTTTTTGGATGAGGTAGGGGAGTTGCCGATTCCGACACAAGCTCGTTTGTTGCGTGTATTGGAGACCGGAGAGTTTATCAAAGTCGGTTCTTCTAAGGTGCAAAAGACCAATGTACGGATTGTTGCAGCGACCAATGTTAATCTGATGCAAGCTGTTGCTGATGGAAAATTCCGAGAAGACCTGTATTATCGTTTGAATACTGTACCTATTCAAGTACCGCCCTTACGTGAACGTTCTGAGGATATTTTGTTGTTGTTCCGGAAGTTTGCCGGTGATTGTGCAGAGAAGTACCGTATGCCGGCTATTCATCTGGATGAGGAAGCCCGGCAATTACTGACTTCCTACAGATGGCCTGGTAATGTCAGGGAACTGAAGAATATTACGGAACGTATTTCTGTTATCGAAGAAAACCGGGATGTCACAGCGGATATTTTAAGACAATATCTGCCTGATCTGACAAGAGATAAATTACCTGTACTTGTCAAACAGGAAAGTGATCAGAAAATTTTTAATAGTGAACGTGAAATCCTTTATCAGGTATTGTTTGATATGAAAAAGGATGTGACCGAATTAAAAAAACTGGTTCATGATATCATGGGTGGAAATATACAGCCCCCCAACGATTCCGCATATGCTCATCATCCGATTCATCCGGCTGCGGTTCACCCTGTAGAGGCACCTATCCAGGAAGCAGAAGATGTGGTTGAAGAATCTCTTTCTTTGGAAGATGTGGAGAAAGAGATGATCCGAAAAGCTTTAGAACGTCATAACGGACGGAGAAAAAATGCAGCGGCTGATTTGAAAATATCAGAACGTACCTTATATCGGAAAATCAAAGAATATAATTTGGAATAAGTGATGGTTAGAAAAAATATATTGGGTATTTGTTGTGTACTGTTGATGAGTATAACAGCCTGTTCTATTTCCTATAAATTCAATGGTGCTTCAATTGATTATTCTAAGGTATCATCTATCTCTATCCATGATTTTCCGAATCAAGCTCCCATGGTATACCCTCCTTTGTCGCAGATGCTGACAGAGAAGGTTAAAGATATTTATACGCGACAAACACGTTTGCAGATGGTTACCAGTAATGGTGATCTAGACTTGGAGGGTGAGATTATCGGTTATGAATTAACTCCTTTGGCAGTAAAAGAAAATGCGATGGAGAGTCAAACACGATTGACGATCACAATCAGAGTGCGTTATACCAACCGTACAGCGCCGGAGGATGATTATGAACAGTCGTTTACAGCCTATCAGGAGTATGATTCTAGTAGAATGCTGGATGATGTGCAGGCTGAATTATGTACAGCCATTATCGAAGAATTAGTTGATCAGATTTATAATACTACAGTAGCAAATTGGTAAGATGAAACCAGCCGTTTTATATCACTATATGGAAACATCAACATTGCTTTCGGAAGAGACTCTTCCGGAATTGGAATTGTTGGTTTTTCAGTATCCCTATTTTGATATAGCCCGGCTGTTGTATCTTAAAAACCTGGCTGTATTGGATGATCCCCGTTTTAGTCCGGAACTTAAAAAAACAGCTATTTATATTCCTGACAGAAAACGACTTTTTTTTCTGATAGAAGGAGAGCGTTTCGGGTTGAAACTTCCGTTGTCAGGACAAGAACGGACAACATCAGATGGAACATCATTCTCTTTGATTGATAATTTTCTTTCTTCTTATGAAAATAAGAAGAGTAAAGAGGGAGAAGAAGATCTGACCATTCAATCGTCGGCCTCTTCCGATTATATATACTGGGCTTATTCGTCGGAAGAACCAACAGAAGAACAAGATTCCCATAAACTACAACATCATACACTTATTGACTCATTTATTGAAAATGAGGAAAATAGGACACCAGGTAGTCGGTTGATCAATCTGGAAGAAGATGAACCGAATGAGGAATCGGAAATACCATTGTCTATTGTTGAATTGGAGGAGGATGCTTTTTTTGAGTCAATGGAAAATTCTTATCTGACCGAAACTCTGGCACGGATTTATATCAAACAAAAGCGCTATACTAAAGCATTGCAAATAATTAAAAACTTAAGTTTGATTTATCCGGAAAAAAATGTTTACTTTGCAGACCAAATCAGATTTTTGGAAATGTTGATTATTAACAATAAAAAATAAGACTAAAATGTACGTGTTTATTTCTATTCTGATCCTGATCGCTTCGATCTTATTGATCTTGATCGTAATGATTCAGAACTCAAAAGGGGGAGGTTTGGCATCAGGGTTCTCTTCTTCTAACCAGATTATGGGTGTACGTAAAACGACAGATTTTCTGGAAAAAACAACATGGGGATTAGCTGGAACAGTAATTGTACTGAGTATAATTATTACTGCATTTATTCCTCGTGAACAACAAACGAACCAATCGGAAATCAGACAACAAGTCAATGACGCTGTAGTTATTGATCCGAATATGATTGCACCTGACTTTGGAACAGCACAACCTGCTCCGGCTGATGCAACTCCCGATGCTCCGACAGAATAAATACATTGTATAAGAAATACAGGGGAAAGACATTCAATTGACGAATGTCTTTTTTCTTTTGTGATACAAATAGATTGAGTAGTCATGGAAGATATTAATTGGAATGGTTTATTGATAGGTGCTGTGACTTTTGTAATAATTGGCTTGTTCCATCCGATTGTCGTCAAAGCCGAATACTATTGGGGTACCAAATGTTGGTGGCTTTTTCTATTATTGGGCATAATAGGTATAGTTGCATCACTATTTATCCAAAATGTGTTTCTGTCTGCTATTTGTGGTGTGTTTGCTTTTTCTTCTTTCTGGACAATAAAAGAGTTGTTTGAACAGGTAGAACGCGTTCGTAAAGGATGGTTTCCTAAAAATCCAAAGCGAAAATATCCATTCTAATTGTAAATCGGCAATACTCTTCTTTTGTTTTCTTGATAATCCGTAACTTCATTCTATCTTTGTCGCGATTAATAATAAATAAAGATGAAAACAAAAAAGAAAAATGAGTTGGTTCAATATTTAAAAGCCAACCGTAAGGGAAGCCGTGAGGCTGAACTGGAACAGCACAGTCGCCCTGTTAGTTATAACCGGGTATATCGTTCTAAAAAAGTGTATGACCGCAAGAAATATAAGGCAGATGATAAGGATCTGCCTTATTTGTTTTTATTACTGGGTATTCTGAATTAATGCGGTTAATTGATCTGCATTGATATGTAACTTTTCGATAGCCATCCAGGTCACAATGCCTTCTTCATTGATGATATACAATCTGGGAATTGTACTATTTGCAAACAGATTGAAAATGCTTCGATCCGGGTCAATATATTTGGGTATTGTAAATTGTCGTTTTTCATCATTCCAATAAGTATCTGTAACTTCTTTACTTTGTTGCCGAGCAATGGCAACAACTAAATATTGCGGATCATCCATTAAGTTTTCCCATACTCTTTGAACGATGGGTAATTCGCGGTCGCAATCTTCACAAGTCGTGGAGAATAATACCAACAACGATTTTTTGCCCAGGAACTCCTCTGAATTGAATAGGCCTTCTGCCCCATCAGATACGGTAAATGACGGTACTTTATCCCCTGTATGGATATAATTAATCATTTCACCTGAATTCGGATCATCCTCATTAATACAGGAGAAAAGAGAAAATGTCAGAAGAGTGATAAACCAAGTGTATCGCATATTTTTGTTTGATTATGGGGTGTAAACTTTTCCGACCGGATATCGGTTGACTCCGACTTCAACGCGCGCTCTTACCTTTGTCATAAAGAAATTAAGGATTGCGCGTGGATCATTGGCTAAAGCCGGATCCTCTTTTTTCTTGGTCTCGAACTCAGCTTTCAGAACCGGATCTTCTTCCAGCATCTCACGTCCTTTTGTTTCCATATAGTTCAGGCTAATCCAGAATTCATTAGGTGCTTTTATGAAATTATTATAAAATCCCCAGTAAACAAGCGAGGTAGAGGATTTAGGTTCCAGCATATGCGCAATGATCTTCACTTTAGGTTGTGAAGTTGATACCCATATATCCCCGGCATGATATCGGATATGTTCTTTGGTTGTTTTATAATCTGTTTTTAATGTTATTCTTCCCTCGTAAGGTGTTTTTGACCATTCGGCATCGGTGAAATGATAGGTCTCTACTTCCAGGATGGTATCTCGTTTAAACCGTTCATAATGAATACCATGAATATCTAATAACTCAATCGTCGTCAATTGTTCCTGTGGGATGATATATGCTTCGGGTAATCTGATTTTATTCTCTCCGGTAAAGGATAAAAAGAGGTGATAATCTAATGTAACCGGAGCATTTCGGTCGTAATAGGTCCAGTTTCCTCCCGAGAGGTCGCTGATAACGGTCGTATCTTTCCATCCTAGGTAACGAATCGGAACAGACTGTGCCATATTGTGTACATAGTCCAACGCCAGCGAATCTTTTCTGAATTCACGAGAAGATACATATCGGTCGGCCTTTTCTATTTCGGCCTTTAATATCTTGTTGTGTCGACCTGCAAGCTCAAGAGCATGTTTGAGATAAAGATACGTGGCATCCACCCGTTCTTTATAGGGTTTGTAGATATGGTTTTCGATCAATAATCCAATGCGGTTGTTAGCGGAGGCATATCCATTTGAATATTGTGGTGCAAATACATCCGGAAAGACACTCATTCCAACATCAGGCACATGGGTGATAGAAAAGAAATAGGGGAAAAGCGGGAATCCATCATCTTCCATTCGCCCTTTCAACTCTTTTTCAAACGTATTCATACTCCATTCCAACATATTGGGAGTCAGAAATTCACAATGTTCCAGTCCATAGGTGGAGACATACTGGAAATCAGCACCGTTTGTTACATGGATATCGATAAACAACTCCGGCATCCATTGGGCATATAAACTTAATAAGGATCGCATTTCAGGAGCATCTGCCTTGATGAAATCCCTGTTCATATTTAGGCGTTGAGCGGTAAATCGGGCACCAACTTCAACCGGTCCGTTTTGATTGATCCGGTAGTGTATACCGAAATCTTCATGTCCGTCCACATTGATGATCGGGATAAAAAGGAAAGAGACATTATCCAATAGTCCGGGGTGTTCGTCAAATAAAACAGCATCGCGAATAAACATCAGACCGGCATCTTTTCCGTCTGGTTCTCCGGCGTGAATATTCGCTTCGGCAAGTACGACTACTCGTCCTTTTGCTCTGATCTGTTCAGGAGAAGTCAGTCCGTCTTTATCGATGATAAGAAGAGGAATCTCCCGGCCTTGTGGTGAGACACCGATAGTTGTATATGTTATTTGACGAGAATGCTTGGCCAGTAACCGACAGTAATCAATGGTTTCCTCATACCGTGGAGTATGCTCGTAGTTATTTTTCTCATAATAAGTTAAGAAATCTTCTTTCTGAAGTGCTTGCTGCGTGCAAGAAAAAAACAGAGAGATAAAGACAACAAGTGTAGTGAAGCTTAAATATTTTATGCGCATAATTTATGACAAATAGATTATATTGTATCAAAGGTATAAAATAATTAAGAATCTGTATAAACAGAGGAATAGAATATTTTAACCAGATTCGTATGGAATAGCTAATTTGTTTGTAGAGGTCTCACTACAATGATTCCGGTATTACTTTTCATATTTTCCGTATAAGTCGAAAGCGGTTCCGAGTTGATAATCACTTTCTTTTCTTTCGATGAGGCGTGTATGAATGTCAGTTTGTCCCCTTCGTGATAGATAAAACCGATATGTGATATATCGAGTCCTTTGATGGAGGTGACAAAACAGACCATGTCACCGTTTTGCATTTTTGCTTTTTTATATTTGATCAACTCTTTCGGTAGATAGTAATACATGCGGGTATTGATATCCCGTTCAATCTTTTCTATTTTAGGTATTAAGTCGGGATGATTTTTTAATTGTATATAGCTATCCGGATGTGTAGACATAAAGGATAGGTTTAAAGGCAGAATAACACCACCGATCTGTCGTGTAATATCTTTAACAAACCCTTTTCTTTCGTTGGTATAGATCCAGTCGGAAGTATAATGCAAACGGGATGAATAGTCTGTAATTTTCCCGTTCCTATAACGAAGTCGTTGAAGGTTCCGGCAGAAATGCTCAAAGGAGGGTGTAGGGCTTTTTATTGTTTGGCTCAGGGCAATCACATTTTCGACGAAAGTAGTACAATCCATTTCCCGTAGATTGATCACCAATGATTCCGGCTCTTTTTCCAGTGTAGAAGCAACATAAGGAGTGTTGAGAAAGTATTTACCAGTTTCAATCAACAACTGATCCATCGGTAAAGAGCGTTTAGGGAGCATTTGTTTGGCGAAACGTTCAAAAATCAACCGGTCTTCATAAATATAACAAAAAGGTTCAGCATTTATCGTTTGTGCGTTGATTGTTTGTAATGCGCATAGAAAAGAGTAAAAAGCCAGAAGAAGATATACCTTTTTTTTCATATCATTCTTTTATTTTCAAAATGTCTTGCAACTTAATCAGTTCATCGCGATACTGTGCCGCTTCAATAAATTCAAGTTTTTTCGCTGCTTCCGTCATTAATTTTTTCGTTCGTTCGATCGCTTTTTCTAATTGTTCACGGTTCATATATTGGACAATCGGGTCGGCAACAAGGCTGGCCTCGGATTCAATGTAGGCATTCGGTTCGGCACTACCCGGTTTTCCGCCAAGAAGTGAAACACTTGTTTTTACAATTTGCTTTGGCGTAATACCATGTTTCTCGTTATATGCCAATTGTTTTTCTCTGCGTCGGGTAGTTTCTTCAATGGTCAGGCGCATACTTTCCGTGATTTTGTCGGCATAAAAAATCACCTTCCCGTTAATATTACGGGCAGCACGTCCGGCAGTCTGTGTCAATGAGCGATGGGAGCGAAGAAAACCTTCTTTATCAGCATCCAGAATAGCAACCAAAGAGACTTCCGGTAGATCCAGCCCTTCACGCAATAGATTCACCCCTATCAATACATCAAACAGACCTGTTCGTAAGTCATCCATAATACGTACCCGTTCAAGTGTATCGACATCACTATGGATATAATTACATTTGATCCCCATCCGACTAAGATAAGCCGTTAACTCTTCGGCCATACGTTTAGTCAAAGTGGTCACTAAAATACGTTCGTTTATAGCCGCCCGTTGCGTAATCTCTTCCATCAGATCATCGATCTGATTCAATGTCGGACGGACATCTATGATCGGATCCAATAGTCCTGTCGGACGGATTAACTGATCGACAACAATACCTTCACTTTTTTCGAGTTCATAGTCCGCCGGAGTTGCACTGACATAGATGGCCAGTGGAGTCAATGATTCGAATTCTTCGAAGGTTAACGGGCGGTTATCGGTTGCTGCGGGAAGACGAAATCCATATTCCACCAAGTTTTTTTTCCGAGCAGCATCACCTCCGTACATGGCTCGGATTTGCGGAACGGTTACATGACTTTCGTCAACGACCAGTAAAAAGTCTTTTGGAAAATAATCCAACAGGCAGTAAGGACGCTCACCGGCCGCTCTACCGTCGAAATAACGGGAATAGTTCTCGATGCCCGAACAATGTCCCAGTTCGCGGATCATTTCCAGGTCGAATGTCACCCGCTCGTAAAGCCGTTTGGCCTCAAAAGGTTTTCCAATCTGTTTAAAATACTCTACCTGTGTCCCTAAATCGACATCAATCTGACCGATTGCTTGATTAATACGGTCTTGGGTGGTCACAAAAAGATTGGTCGGATAAATATTTAACTCATCCTGTTCATCAATTTCAATACCTGTTTGCGGATTAAAAGAAGAGAGACGTTCTATCTCGTCTCCCCAGAATTCGATCCGATAGGCTAAACCATCATATGCTTCAATTGCCGGAAAGATATCAACAGTATCTCCATTGACACGGAAACAACCGCTATTGAAGTCTACTTTGTTATTGATATATAAAGCATCTACAAAACGCCGCAACAACTTATCACGGCTTATTTGCATACCTCGTTTCAGGTAGGTTACCTTTTCTGCGAATGCTGTAGGGTCAGCCATACCGTAGAGGCAGGATACCGATGAAACGACGATCACATCTTTTCGGCCGGATAGGAGAGAGGCTGTTGCACGCAATCGTAATTTATCAATTTCCTGATTAATCTCCAGATCTTTCTCTATATAAGTATCCGAAGAAGGCAGGTATGCTTCAGGTTGATAATAATCATAATAAGAGACAAAGTATTCAACGGCGTTGTTTGGAAAAAAAGATTTGAACTCACTATATAACTGAGCCGCTAATGTTTTATTATGACTCAATATTAAGGTAGGCCGTTGTACTTCTTTAATGACGTTTGCAATGGTAAATGTTTTACCAGAACCAGTTACGCCCAGTAAGGTTTGGAAAGGCACACCGCCTCTTATCCCATCAGACAGAGCGGCAATAGCTTCGGGTTGATCCCCTGTGGGACTGAACGAAGACGATATTTCAAAACTCATTCTTTAAAATTGCTCTCCTTGTTGAGGCATTACGATCCAGAGTATGAGATAGGCTAATGCTCCGGCAAATGCGGTAAATATGCTTAACAAAATATAACCAACCCGTACCAATGTCGGATCGAGATCAAAATACTCCGCAAATCCGGCACACACGCCTGCTATCATTTTATTCCTTGAACGATACAATCTTTTCTTTTCTTCCATAATACTTGTGTTATATATATACAAAAATAATCAATACTTTTCAGTTCTACAAGTTAAACCAGTAATTCAGTTTAACCATGAAGACATTGGAAGCCGGCAAGCCGAACATGCGATCTAAATTATCTCCCCACCCGGAGATCACCCGGCTGTCGCGGTTTGACATAGAATGTTCCCAGACCAGGTAAAGGGTGGAGCCGGGCAGGTATTCCCAACGAGCCACCAGGTTAGAGCGGAATTCATTAAAACTAAAATTAGGATTCTTGAAACTATATTGTTCGCCGTTTCTGTCTACGTGATAAGATCCGTCGGCATAACTGATTTCATCCGCTCCGTAGACGTGAAAGCGGTCATTATATGACCGGGCTAACGTATTTGTTGCCTGTTTGAAATCGGTATATTTCCCGGTAGAGGTATAGGGTGCTCCGTAGAACTGAATGGATATATCCGGGGTTACATTCATCTGTACTTTTAATGTCAGCCCGTAGGTGTTTTGTCTGAGATGCCCCATGACATATGTATCTTGGGCAAAAGGAATGTTTGAGCCACCGTTGGATATGGTTGCGACATATTGTAGGTTCTCTCCTTTTGTTTCATAGGTGAAATCTCCGGAAACAAGAAACTGATTACCTAAGCGTAAGGTGATTCCCGGGATAATGGTATGATACTGATTACCAGCTACATTATAGTCCCATATATATTTGGCATTTACAGCAATGCGTTTAGTTTTATCGGTGTTTAAACTAAGTGTACTAACTAGAAAAGGGCTAATGCGTAAACCGGGTCCTCCGTATAGTTTCCGAGGATTGATAAAATTCCAACCATAGTTTTCCGTAAAATCAATCTCAAAACTATTTAGCAACATACTTTTCCATTGTAATGTGGCGCTGTTTTGGAGGCTTCTACCTCCGTAGTCCCATTTGTTTATTTGCTTCAATGTAATAGTGTTGCTTCTGAAAATTTTCCATGGATTGGTTTGACGAAAAGCAATTTCTGTTTCATTCATTAAGTAATCCGCCTCTTTCATATATCCGATTGTATTCAAATCGAAACCGGGAGAAGACCAGCCGAATGTTTCGGCAAATGTCCATTTGGCATTTCCTTTTCTTCCGACTGTCAGATACCCTCCGGTTCCGGACAACGAGGTTCGGTTAGGGTCAACCCCTAAATAACGATTAGAAGTAATACGTTGATATAAATGCGTCGTATTCTGTTGCAAACGGGTGATCGCTTCTTTTGTACCGTCAAGATAACTGAACATACCTTTGGATTCAATATAATACAACCTGTTTGCAAAATACTGTGTAAAATCGATTCCTGCCGTATACGCGTTTCGTACCAATCTGTTTTCTAAATGAGGTTCATCATTGAAGGCGCGATTGACAGAAGTGATCATTCCTCCCAACAAACTATTTCCTTTCCAGTTTTTTTGAACGCGTGCGACGGTATAATTTGTTAATGGTTCTACGACCTCTTTATCTTCGACTCCATCACGTGTGACTTTTAAAGAAGAGCGGGCGGTAATACTTTGGACTACACCGATCGTTAAGCCGTTTTTATTTGTTCCCGTCAGCTTTAAAGCGCCGATAATCGGAACATTATCCGCTGTACTGGTAAAACTGTTTACCTGATCGATATCCGCCGGACTATAGGAAGGCATAGCGCCAATCCGCCGGGTATAAAACATCATATCACTGCCGTTGTTGAAATCGAGAATATGTTTGCCTTCCAGAAAGAACGTTCTTTTTTCGTCGTAGAATGTTTCATAAACTGTCAGGTTCATAACCGATGGATCGAGTTCAACCTGCCCGAAGTCGGGGTTTATTGTCAGATCCAAGGTATAATCGGATAACGCCAGTTTAGCATCCAATCCGGCATTGCCTTTCCAGGAAGATCCTTTTTGATAGGGACTTCCTTCTATTTTTGGTTCGCTGCTATATTTGCCCATCACGTAAGGCAGAATTTCAATAGCCCGTGGTTTGGGTAGATCATTCATCCCGTGCATCTCTCCAAAAGAGAATACATGTCCGTTATTTTTTACAGGGATCAGGCTCCAGTTTTGTGTTTCATTCTTATGTCGAATGATTCTTCGGATATGTAACCCCCAGATACCCTCTTCTGAAAATTGGTTATAGCGTAATTGACTGAAAGGAATCTGCATTTCGGCCGTCCAACTCGAATCCGCCATATTCACCTGTGTACGTGCTTCCCAAACAGCATTCCAACTGCGAATACCTTCCAGTTTATCGGTAACGATCAGATCGGTTTTATTTCCCCCCAGATTGATATTAAACTCGGGAGAAGCACGATAATCATGATAGGTATCGAATGCGACACTGACCAGATCACCCGTATTGTTCTCATCCCGGTTTCCTATAAAGCGGTTCATTTTTTCCGGTTCAGATTCTTTACAGTAGATACCCACATAAATGTATTTATCGTCATAAAATATTTTTGCTCTGGTTGGTGATGAGGTTTCTGCCCGTTCATTGGGAGATACTTGTACAAATGTGTCTGTCCATACTCCTTGCTGTTGCCACAAATCTTCATTCAAGCGACCGTCTATATCCGGTTTCTCACTACTGATTCTTGTTACGGTATATTTTCGTTTATAAGCGTCGTCAAAAGGAATAACAGCTTCTTGCTGCGCACGACAAAACATACTGATGGTTAATGAAATAAGGATAAACAGGTACTTCATGGTCTATTAGATTTAAGGCAACGTCAATAATAGTATTCAGACAAAAATAAGGTTATCTGATTTATAATCAAATTTTTTGACCTGTTTTTGATGCAAATCAAATATCTTATTCTTTCAAAGCAGGTAAGCCGCCACTTTTTGACGATCCGTTTCGACCCTCTCGAACTCAGAAGTAACGACACTACTGCCCATTGGTACCTGTTCATTCCGATAGTTCATTTGGCTGTGTACGATACTTCGTGCGGATGTGTGGAACTCTTTTGCACCTGTTGCTGTTTCGATTTGGGCGATATTGTTTTCGCGTACTCCGCTTCCCGGCATGATGATAATCCGGTCACCAGCCTGTTTGACCAGTTCGGCTATTAATGGGATACCTTGTTCTGCGGTGGCCTGTTGTCCTGATGTCAATATCCGGTCGCATCCCGCTTCGATGAGTTGTTCCAGGGCGGCGAACGGGTCACGGCAAACGTCAAAAGCTCTATGGAATGTGATTGATAAAGGCTTTGCAGCCGCAATAAGTTTGTTTAATAAGGTGAGATCAATATCGCCTTGGGGAGTGAGACATCCGAAAACAACACCATGTACCTTTAACTGTTTACATAGTTCAATATCGATTAACATCGATTGAATCTCTGCCTCGGAATATAAAAAATCGCCTCCACGGGGGCGGATAATGACATGGATATCGATCGAAGAGGTTAAAGCCTGTGCTGTTTTGATTTCGCCATAACTGGGTGTTGTTCCTCCTTCGGGTATAGCGGCACAAAGTTCTACCCTTGTGGCGCCGCCGGCTTCTGCCTCTACACAGCTTTGAGCAGAATTAGCACATATTTCGATGATGCGTTTCATTGTTGAATCATTTTAACCGAACAAATATAGTGTTTCTGTCTTATTCGCAAAAAAAAGAGAAATGACCGACCGATTTATTTGTACCATTACGAATACTTTTTTGTTAGAGGTACGTCTAAATTATTTTAGAGGTACCTCTAAACTGATTTACACCTACCTCTAAATAAATTTAGACGTACCTCTAACAGAAAACTGTTTATTATATTACCAAAAAATGGTCGGAATGTTGTTTTTAACGCTATTGGATGAAGTAGAAAAAGGGTGTAGATTCAAAAAAAAGAAAAACGGGAGGTAAATCTTAAAGATTATCCTCCCGTTTCTGTTTTCTTAATTTATTAAAATAAACCGAGTTACCTGATAATACCCAATTTTGTCGTTTCCAGGAATCGAACGATATTTTCGATCTCTTCACTCATCGGTACCTGATCCTTAATCTTGATAATACTATCATCCAGACTGTTGTTGCTTTGATACAATAAACGATAAGCGTGGGCAATATGGTTCAGGCATTTATCGGTAAAATTATTCTGCATCAATACTTTTGCATTTACTCCGTAATAGATGATCGGTTCTCTGGCCGCAACAATATACGGAGGAATATCCTTGTTGAAACGACTTCCGGTCTGAATCATACTCCAGGTGCCGACACGACTGCCCTGGCTCATCAGAATACCTCCGCCGAATATCACAGCATCTTCCAACACACAGTTGCCTGAAATCTTACTTCCGTATCCGATCACACAGTTATTTCCCACTTTTGTATCGTGGGAGATATGGACACCTTCATGCAGAAAGTTGCCATTTCCGATCACCGTACTGCCGGTAGAGAATGTAGCCCGGTTGATGACTACATTTTCCCGGATCACATTATTGTCGCCAATAACCACCTGCGTATCATCTCCTTTGAATGCAAAATCCTGAGGAAGTGCAGCGATTACCGCATTTTGGAATATTTTATTCCCGTTTCCCATGCGTGTTCCACTCATCAGACTGGCATAGGGCATAATTTCACAATCGTTACCGATCACAACATTTTTGTCGATATAGGCAAACGGATGAACCGTTACGTTGGCTCCGATGACTGCACTGGGATCGATATATGCTAATGGACTGATCATATTATTAAATTTTAAGGTTCATTATTCTCTTCCTCCACCAAGGGCGCGATAAAGACTTACCACAGCCTGCATACGTTGGAATGTATCGGATACTTCTGCCAGTTGGGCTGATAATAGTCCTTGTTGAGCGGTTAACGTCTCAAGATACGAAGAACTACCGAGGGTGAAAAGCGACTTTGTCGCATTCACAGCACTTTCCATTGCTTCTACCTGTGATCTTCTTTCAACCATTTTGGCAGATGCTGTCTCATATAGATATAAGGCATCACTCACTTCTTTCCCTGCATTTAAAATGCTTTGTTGGAAATTAAGGGCGGCTTCCTCTTGTTGTGCTTTACTAACCTTTAACCGGGCGATGTTTGCCCCTTTATTAAAGAGCGGTTGGGTTAAAGAGCCTACAGCCGATAGAAGTACCTTACCTGGGTTGACAATCATTCCGCCGGCGCTGTTTGTCCATCCGGCAGAACCGTTCAGTATCAGTTGCGGATAAAAGGCCGAACGGGCTTGATTCGTGGCATAATAAGCGACAGCCAGTTGCATTTCGGCTACTCTTACATCGGGACGATTGGCTAACATCTGTACGGGAATACCTGCATTCAGATCCTGAGGCAATACCTGTCTCTCCAATACTCCGCGCGCAATGGAATGAGGAGCCTCTCCCAGTACGACTGAGAGTGCATTTTCTGTTTCCCTGATTTGTCGGCGAAGGTCGGCCAAAGCAGCTTCTACCTGATGACTATTCGCCCGGCTTTGCGCAACAGCCGCTTCATTGGTCATACCGGCATTTTTCATGGCGGTCATCGCACGGACGTTTTCTTTCCATATCCGGGCTGTTTCTTCGCTTATTGCCAATTGACGATCCAACATCAACAACGTGTAATATGTGTTTGCTACATTGGCAATTAATTGTGAACGTACCGCCTGACGATACGCTTCACTTTGCAATAAGGAAGCTTTGGCGCTTCTGTTGGAGTTTAATAAACGTCCGAAAAGATCGATTTCCCAACTGGCTACAGCCGGTAATTGATACGTTTTATTCACCGAACCGCCGTCGAAACTGCTTAATGTCCCTTGAGGAGCCAGGTTCAATGAAGGCAGGTAGGAGAGGCGGGTCGACAGTAACATGGCTTGTGCCTGTTCTACTCTTAATGTCGCTGCCTGAAAATCGGTGTTATTCTCCAATGCGTGTTCAATTAACGCCTGTAGTTGCGGATCACGAAAGACTTCCTGCCACGGCAAATTACCCATATTGGTTGTATCCGAAGTAAATGTATCGGTCGCCGCATAAGGATCACGATACATTCCTGCGGTCTCTATATCATCCGGACGATCATAGGATTTATAAATGTGGCAACTACTGAGTAAAGCAGTGGTACACACGAGATATATTAGTTTCTTTTTCATTTTTACTTACGATTTAGCGTATTGTTCTATTTCCGTTTCCATATCGCTGTTGTCCATATCTTCCCATTCCAGCGGACTGATTTTTTCCTGTAAATATTGGAAAACAACAAACAATACCGGCACAATGAATATCTGTCCCAACATTCCAATCAACATACCTCCTACAGCACCCGAGCCTAATGTACGGTAGCCATTGGCGCCTACTCCGTTTGCAAACATCAATGGCAACAATCCGATCACCATGGCTAAAGAGGTCATTAAGATAGGACGCAGACGGGCGGCTGCACCAAGCAGTGCCGACCAGGATATTCCCATACCTGTACGACGACGTTCCAATGCAAATTCGACAATCAAAATAGCATTTTTTGCCAATAACCCGATCAACATGATCAACGCAATTTGCAGATAGATATCATTTTGTACACCCATCATCCGGGCAAAGATAAAAGTTCCGGCCAGCCCAAAGGGGATAGACAAGATTACCGCCAGTGGAAGTATATAACTTTCGTACTGTGCACTAAGCAACAGATAAACGAAAAGGATACATAAGGCAAAAATAATGATTGTCATATCGCCTGAACTCTCTTCTTCACGTGTCATACCTGAAAATTCGTATCCATAGTCGGAAGAAAGCGTTTCGGCAGCCACTTCTTTAATGGCGTTGATTGCATCCCCCGAACTGTATCCCGGAGCAGCAGCACCATTGACCAACATAGAGGTAAACATGTTGAAACGGGTGATGTTATCCGGTCCGTAAATCTTCTCAAGAGTAACAAATTCGGAAATCGGAGCCATTTCATTTCCGTTGCGGATATATATATTCTGTAAAGACTCCGGATTGATACGATATTGTGCTTCTGCCTGAATATATACGCGGTATAATTTACCGAAACGGTTGAAGTTAGACGCATACAACCCGCCGTAATACCCCTGCATGGTAGATAATATTGCGGTAGGACTTATGCCTGCACGTTTACATTTTGCAGCATCGATATCCAATTGATACTGCGGGAATGTCGGATTAAACGTGGTTTGGGCATAGAGGATTTCCGGCCGCTGATTGAGTTTTCCAAGGAAACCTTGGGCTTCCTGGAAGAATTGATCGAGATTACCACCCACTTTATCCTGTAAGTTCAATTCAAAACCACTGGAAATACTATAACCCGGTATCATCGGAGGGGTGAATAACATGATGCGGGCATCTTTGATCGTTGAGAGTTGAGCTGTTAATGTGGCGATCACCCCATTGACATCACTTCCTTTCTCGGTACGCTCATCCCAGTCTTTCAAACGGCAAATAAACGAACCGTAAGAAGTTCCCTGTCCGCCGATCATTCCATAACCGGAAATTTTACTGCGACTTTGAATATGAGGATTAGCAGCAATAATACCATCTATTTGATTCATCGTAGCATCCGTGACTTCCAAAGATGTTCCCGGTTGCATGGTTACATTCACCATAAGCGTTCCGGTATCCTCACTCGGAACCATTCCGGTAGGTGTTGTCTTCATCAACAGGCCTAATACTACAACACTACCGATCACCAATGCGAAACCGATCCATTTACGTTGAATAACAAACATGACTCCTTTTTTATATTTTTCGAGCAGTTTGTTATAGGATGTATTAAAGGCGATATGGAAGCGATCGACAAAACTCTTTTTCTTACCCTCATGATCCGTATGCGGTTTCAGGAAGATCGCACACAAGGCCGGACTTAATGTCAATGCATTCACGGCAGAAAAACCGATAGCAATAGCCAGAGTCAAACCGAACTGTTTATAGAATGTACCGGCAGTACCTCCCATAAAACTGACAGGGATAAATACCGACATCATCACAAGCGTAATGGAAACAATCGCTCCACCGATTTCACCCATGGCATCAATTGAAGCCTGTTTGGATGATTTATACCCCTGATCCAGTTTGGCATGGACGGCCTCGACGACAACGATCGCATCGTCGACAACGATCGCAATGGCCAGTACCAACGCACAAAGGGTTAAAAGATTTATACTGAATCCCAGAATAGTCAAACCAGCAAAAGTTCCCAATAGGGCTACCGGAATAGCTATCGACGGAATTAATGTCGAACGAATATCCTGCAAGAAAATATAAACCACCAGGAATACCAATAGGAAAGCTTCGATCAAGGTTTTTATTACTTCATAAATAGAGGCAAATAAAAAGTCATTGACACTCATCAATACTTCATAAGACATTCCCGGAGGGAAGGATTTGGCAGACTCTTCCAATACCTTATCGATCTCATTGATAACTTCTGTGGCGTTTGAACCAGCCATCTGGAAAACCATGAACGTAAGGGCAGGTTTGCCATTCGCATTACTTTCGACACTATAAGACTGACCGCCTAATTCGATACGGGCAACATCTTTTAGGCGAAGTATATTCCCATCAGCTGTAGAACGAATAACGATCTCTTCAAACTCTTCCGGAGTTTCCAGTCGTCCTTTATAGCGAATCACATACTGAAAAGACTGGTCTCCGTTTTCTCCGAACTGTCCCGGAGCAGCTTCGATATTTTGTTCGGCCAAAGCTGCGCTGATATCACTTGGCATCAACATATATTGAGCCATAATCTCCGGTTTCAACCAGATACGCATCGTATAGTCACGAGCTCCCATGACCATCGCATCACCCACACCGTTTACACGCTGTATCAGTGGCATGATATTGATTTTGGCATAGTTCTGAAGGAAGGTCTGATCGTAACGGCCGTCACTAAAGATCGTGATCCCTTGCAGCATACTGGTTTGTCGCTTCTGGGTAATCACCCCGACGCGGGTAACCTCGGCTGGTAAAAGACCCTGTGCCTTGGATACGCGGTTTTGCACATTGACCGCCGCCATATCGGGATCGGTACCTTGCTTAAAATATACATTGATCATGGCCGTACCGGTATTAGATGCGGTCGATGACATGTATAACATATTTTCTACCCCGTTCAGTTGCTCTTCGATAGGGGCAATCACCGTATTGAGTACGGTTTGTGCATTTGCACCGGTATACGAAGTATATACCATTACCGTAGGCGGTGCAATGTCTGGATATTGTTCTACCGGCAGTGAAATTAATCCCAAGATACCGACAATAACAATAATAACGGAAATAACCGTAGATAATACCGGACGGTTTATAAATCTATCTAATTTCATAATGTATGTTCTTTATCCTGAGATCAATTATTTTGTCCCTGTTGCGCACCTTGTTGCATCGCTTTTATTCTGGCGGCAGATTCTTCGGGGCTGATAGGCTTAATGGGTGTACCATCTCTTAAAGTAGAGATTCCTTCTACAGCAATTTGATCGCCGGCTTTCAAGCCTGCTGTTACGATGTAACTTTTACCGTCATTGGATGGATAAATTTCGATTTCCCTGCTTTTAACCACCGATCCTTCCGATAAAACATAGACAAATTTCTTATCCTGTATCTCATAAGTAGCTGTCTGAGGAACCAGAATCGCCTGCTCTTCACGGTAGGGTAATAAGACCGTACCGGCACCTCCGCTGCGGAGGATGTTATTGGCATTGGGGAATGTGGCGCGAATGGTTGCCGTACCGGTTGACTGTTCGATTACACCACTCAAGGTCTCAATTTTTCCTTTTTCACCATAAATAGAACCGTCGCTTAACTGTAATTGCACTTCAGGCATTTTGTCCAGTATCTCCTGCATATTGCCTCCTCCACGAATCAACGAGAGAATTTGTTTCTCTGTCATAGAGAAATAGACAAACATCTCGGAGATATCGGAAACAACAGTCAAAGGAACAGCCGTAGCCGAACTGACCAGGCTTCCTATACGATAAGGAATGGTACCGACGATCCCATTAGATGGACTGACAACGTTGGTATAGGAGAGATCGTTCCGGGCATTGATAAGCTGTGCTTTAGCCTGGGCCAATTGCGCTTTCCGTGTGGCCAGATCGTTTTCTGCCATTTGCAATTCATAATCGCTGATGATGTTCTGCTCCCGTAGCTGACGTTTGTTGTTAAAGGTCAACTGTGAGGTTTGTACACTCGTTTCGGCCACTTGCACGTTGGCTTCAGCCACTTGTAGTGCCGCCTGATAAGGAACCGGGTCAATGACAAACAAGGTTTGTCCTTTACGAACAACCGAACCTTCATCGACTTTCAATTCGGTGATAAACCCGGCCACTTTGGGTCGGATCTCAATGTCTTGCTTGCCTTTGATTGTGGCCGAATAAGAACTGATTAGTTCGGTACTGGACGGTTGTACAGAGATAACTGCGATTTCTCTGACATTATTTCCCGTATTTTGTTCTTTATTGCCGCAAGCAAATAAAGAAAGGCTTAAC
Organism: Parabacteroides sp. PF5-9; assembly: GCF_029893105.1. Taxonomy (GTDB): domain Bacteria; phylum Bacteroidota; class Bacteroidia; order Bacteroidales; family Tannerellaceae; genus JARXWG01. The sequence continues at coordinate 71,152 of NZ_JARXWG010000014.1, forward strand.
ACAAACAGCAAAGCTGGTTTGGTGTTCATTCTGATTTTTTTAAATAAAGATGTACTCATATCCTTAAAGTTATATATGTCAATATCTTTGTTCCAAAAGAGGAGCCCTCTTCCGGTACGGTTCTCAAGTAATATTTTTTTGTGTAAAGTGGGATACCTATTAAAATGCGGGACAAATTTACATTATTTTTGCGATTTATAGTTCATCTTATTTTTATGAAATAATAAAAGAATGTTTATTTATGACAACGATTGTTGAATACATAATAGGCTTGTTTTTTATAGCTTGTGGATTTTTGATCGAAAAATATCCGATGGTCTTATCCGGGTATAACACCATGAAAAAAGAGGATCGTGAAGCGATCCGCTCTACCGGTATTATCAGAATTATACGTATTATTTTTGTCGCTATGGGATTGGTTCTGATCGTGGGTGCTTTTTTATTATCTGTAAGCGGATATACTTCTTTTCTTGACCTGTGGACTACAATGGTTATTGTGGGAGGTCTGGCCGTATTGACGGGAATGCAGTATAAATATACAAAGCATATTGCAGCTTCAAGGCAACAAGTTTATATTTCTTGTGTTGTGCTTATTTTTATTCTCCTCATTCGTTTATGTTTTTGGGTGTGAACAGAAATTCATTCGACAATTGTCAAACGATCATTCCATAATTATCGAACGATCATTTGACAATTGTGGAATGATCGTTTGATAGCTATGAAACGATTTTTTTGTAAGACAAAAAGCGTACCTTTGCCGCATGAACTCTTTTGAGTAATGATATGAATAACGAAAAGCTGAAAGGGCACGCACTTATTCTGATGGCAAATATTCTTTTTGCGATCAATATGCCGGTTTCCAAATACCTTTTACCCAGTCATGTATCTCCTGAGTCGTTAACCATTATGCGGATGGCATTTGCCTGTGTGATGTTTTGGGTGACGTCGCTTTTTGTCAAACAAGAGAAGATCAGTTTGCGTGATTTGGGTATTCTTTTTATTTGTGCACTTTGTGGAATTGCACTTAATCAGGGGTTGTTTATCCGGGGATTATCGATCACCTCACCTGTAGATGCATCTATTATAGCGACCGGGGTGCCTATTTTCGTGATGATTCTGGCTGCGATTGTTTTAAAGGAGCCGATCACCCGCATGAAAGCTTTAGGGGTATTATTGGGTATTTCCGGGGCAATCACTTTGATTTTGCAATCGACCCAGGCAAGCAATATGTCCAGTAGTCTGAAAGGTGATCTGTTGGTGATATTCAGCGGGTTGTCCTATTCTGTTTATTTGGTATTGGCGAAACCGATTACGTTGCGTTATTCGTCGGTGACGATTATGAAATGGATGTTTCTGTTTGCCACACTGATGTTGATACCTTTTACTTATAACTATGTATTGGAGACACCGGCGTTTCATCGGACTGTTTTTGATTTCAATGAATGGGGGGCTATCTTTTATGTACTTTTTTTTGCAACATATATCCCTTATCTGTTGATTCCGATGTCCTTAAAGCGGATTCGTCCGACAACCGTGAGTATGTATAATTATGCTCAACCTATTGTAGCTTCGTTTATTGCCATATTGGTGGGACAGGATAGTTTTAGTCTGTTTAAACTGGGATCGGCGGCTTTGGTTTTTGTCGGGGTTTATCTGGTGACGCAAAGTAAGAGCCGGGCGGATATGGAGAAGGAGGAGAGGAGATAGAAGTTCCATCTTCTTTTTTCTTATTTTTTTCTTGTAAATTTACACCAACATTATAATCTCTAATAACGAAATCATGAAAAGACGCAATTTTTTCCGTTCGATCGCAGCCAGTGGAGTAGGGGCAGTACTCTCGCCAGTCGTAAAAGCTGCTCCGGCACCAACCGTTACACAGACCCGTAAAAAACCGGAAACCAATATCGCTACCGCTAAAGCGATTCCCAGAACGATCAATTCCATGCCGGGGAAATATCCGGGTAAAGTGGTCAAAGTGACAAATCCCGATTGTATCGTCGATGGTAAACCTTCGGAAACGGTTGCGTATGAAATGATCAAACAATGCCTGTTGCACCTGACGGGTGAGACGGATCTGAAAAAAGCGTGGCGCCAATTTGTCGGGCCGGAGGATATCATCGGTTTGAAAGTAAACCCGATCGGAGGTCGGTTGTTGTCGACTACCCATGCTGTCACAAAATCGGTGGTTCGGCAATTGGAAGAAGCCGGTATTTCAAGAAGTAAGATTGTTATTTGGGACCGACGTCAGGAAGGATTGGACGATGCGGATTTTAATGCGACAAACTACCCCGGAGTGCAGTTTATGTCGACCGAATGTTATGATGAGAATAAGAGTTATATCAGTCCGGAAGGGCGTTTTTACAGTGAAGAGTGGATTGATAAAGAGCAATTTTATTATGCCGATGTAGAAGGTGAATATGATGCTTACACATTGCCTTATATGGTGAACGGAGGTAAGAATTCCTATTTCACGAAGATTTGTACCGAAAAAGTGACTAAGATTATCAATTTACCGGTGGTTAAGAATGCCGGAACATCGGTAACCATCTGTATGAAAAACCTGGCATTCGGCGCAATCACCAATACCGGGCGTTTGCATCAGGATCTATGGCATGATACCTGTGCCCATGCGTGTGCATTTCCTCCACTGCGGGATAAGGTGGTACTGAATATAGCCGATGGATTGTATGGCTGTTTTGATGGTGGGCCGGCTGCTAATCCACAGTTTATCTGTCGATACAATACCATTTTGGCTGGTACCGACCCTGTCGCTGTCGACCGTATCGGATATGATATTGTTTTAGCCAAACGCATCGAAGAGGGAATCCAACGCGAAGAGCGTCCCGGATCTCGTACCTTTATGGAAATGGCTGAAGAACTCCAGTTAGGAATAGAAAAACGGGATAAGATTGAACTGATTGATCTAAATCTAAACAGTTGATTATGAAAAAAATCTTTGTTTTCTGTTTTTTATTCACCCTCTTTTCTTCCCAATTCTCAATTGTCTATTGTCAATTGTCCATTACCCGCGAACGCACGTTCACGGGTGCCGGTCTGTATGGTTTTATGAACGGTGGAGCCGATCAGTTTCTGGAGTATGGCGTGACATCGTTAGTGACCCGGGATGTGGTTTTCAATGAGGAACCGTTTACGATCGATATTTATGAGATGCCGACAGCGGAAGATGCCTACGGTATTTATTCTATCCACGTATTCAGGTGTCAACGAGCCGATACGTTGGAGTGTATCAATTGTTTGTCTCCGTTTCAGTATCAAGCGGTGATTGATAATAAATATGTTTCGGTTGTTTTTCCTTCCGGTTCATCCAGAGGACGTGTGTTGGCTGATGAGTTAATTACCCATTATCTACCGACAGGGAAGGAACATAATCCTGTATTTCCAGAAATGTTGGATCTGCAAACTCCTTATTCCGGAGTATTGAAATATTTAAGGGGCTCGTTGTCGGTATCGACAGCAAGCCGTTCATTGACCTCCTTATTGAAGGAGTATTCTTATACAGGTGTTTGGTTCTATGCCGATAAAGGGTCGGATGATTATTATGCATTGATCTATTTTAAGGATAAGGAACAGATAATCCGGTTTAAAACAGAATTCACGGAGTTGGAGATACTAAAAGAAGGAAATGATTTTCTTTATTTTAAAGGGATGGAGTTGATGGATGATACGCCCGACTTCGGTCCTTTTGGTTTTTGATGTAAAAAAGTTGTAGGAAAGTTTGCACAAAAGATTCAGAAACAGTAATTTTGCACACTGAAATTCTGCAGAGGGTCAATAAGAGGAGTCGGTGACGACACCCACCCCCGGGACATAACCTGTTTAAATAGTAAAGACAGATGTACGTAATCGTAGAAATTAACGGGCAACAGTTTAAGGCTGAACAAGGAAAAAAATTATTTGTTCACCACATTCAGAACGCAGAAAGCGGTGCTGTTGTTGAGTTTGAAAAAGTGTTGTTGGTTGACAATAACGGAGCAGTAACAGTAGGTTTGCCTACGGTTGAAGGCGCAAAAGTAGTATGTGAAGTACTTTCGCCGCTTGTAAAAGGGGATAAGGTGTTGATCTTCCACAAAAAGAGAAGAAAAGGACATCGTAAGTTGAACGGTCACCGTCAACAGTTCACCGAAGTAAGTGTAAAAGAAATTATTGCTTAACGTTTAAAGGAGAAAAAAGAAATGGCACATAAAAAAGGTGTAGGTAGTTCGAAGAACGGTCGTGAATCGGAAAGTAAACGATTAGGCGTGAAGTTATTTGGTGGTGAAGTCGCTAAAGCGGGAAATATCATTGTACGCCAGAGAGGAACAAGACATCATGCAGGTCAGAATGTAGGGATCGGTAAAGATCATACATTGTATGCACTGGTTGATGGTGTGGTTGTTTTCCGTAAAGGAAAAGAAGACAGATCTTATGTTTCTATAGAAGCGAAAGCATAAATATTTGCTGAAAAAATAAAAAAAGGCTATCCTATTTGGGATAGCCTTTTTTAGTATTCCGTAAGATGTTCTAAAAGTAGGTGGCTACTTTGAGATGTCTTCTTTTTTTATACCGCTAATAGATCAGAGAATCCGACCAATCCTCCGAGTGCAGCAATAAATGAGGATAAGAACATCATTGAGAGTACTATTCCGATGACCATCCACAATAAAACCGCTTTAGCGAAGTTCGCTTTAGTGGCTGTTGTTCCTCCTCCGAATGCCCAAACGAACAGCATAATGAAATTCAGAAAAGGAATACAAAGAAGCAATAGGGTAATTATCCATTCGCCTAAGCTGATCTCTTTTGAAGTTGGAGCAGGTGCAGACGTTGGACTTTCTGTTGTAGTCATAATTTCTTCCATAATAAAACGATTTAAAGAGTTTATTTTGTAGCTATAATACAAACCGAATACAATATCAAGTTTACTTGAATGATGCCGAGGCGCAGTTTATATTCTGTAAATATAGGAAAAGTTAAGAAGTATATTGTAGAACTCTTTTATCTTTGTTGAAGAAACAGCTAAGGGAATTATAGATGAAAACTCGATATTTACTTTATATCTTCGTTGTGTTGTGTCTGTTATCTGCTTGTGGAAGTAAACAGCGTGTTGTTTTACCCGCAGATTTTAAAGGACCTAACGAATTATCTCGTTTATATGGCATTAAAATAACCCCCTCTGATAATATCTATCTCTACAATGAAGGAGCCAAATGGTTGGGAACCCCTCACCGTATGGGTGGGAATACCCGGAAAGGAGTCGACTGTTCCGGCTTTGTGGTTATAATGTATCAACAAATCTATCATAAAAAATTATCGCGCTCTTCTGCCGATATATTGAAAAAGGATTGTAAAAGAGTCAGCCGATCCCGTCTGCAAGAGGGCGATCTGGTTTTCTTCCGGACAGGAGGAGGCTCGAAGAAAGTCCCGAATCATGTCGGTATTTATCTTAAAAACGGCCGTTTTATCCATACCAGTACTTCAAAAGGTGTGATGGTCAGTAGCCTGAGTGAACCTTATTTCACCCGAGCGTGGATCACGGGTGGAAGAGTGAAATGATTTTCAATTGTCCATTGAAAAAGTTGGCTGAGCCAACTTTTTCCCTACCTTTGTGCCACAAAATCAATAATTATTTAGATCCGATTGTATGTTGACACTAAAGGTAATAACGGAGAATAAAGAAGAAGTTATTCGCCGATTGGCTAAAAAGCATTTTGATGCGAAAGAAGTGATAGAAGAAGTCATCGAATTAGATAAAGTCAGACGAAACAGTCAGACAGAACTGGATGGTAATTTGGCCGAACTGAATAAGATTTCCAAATCGATCGGATTATTGATGAAAGAGGGTCGGAAAGAAGAAGCTGAAGCCGCTCGTGTCCAAGTAGCCAAAATCAAAGAACAAAACAAGACTTTGGAGGATGCAAGATCTACTGCCGAATATCGTATGCAGGAGTTATTGGTGCAAATGCCTAATCTTCCGCACGATTCTGTACCGGAAGGAAAAGTAGCTGAAGACAATGTGATTGAAAAAACAGGAGGTGTTATTCCTGAGTTAGGTGATGATGCTTTACCCCATTGGGAATTAGCAAAGAAATATGATTTAATCGATTTTGAATTAGGCGTAAAGATTACCGGTGCCGGTTTCCCAGTATATAAAGGTTATGGTGCCCGGTTGCAGCGTGCGTTGATTAATTTCTTTCTGGATAATGCCCGTGAAGCCGGTTATCTGGAAGTACAACCTCCCTATGTGGTCAATGCGGATTCAGGATATGGCACAGGCCAGTTGCCAGACAAAGAGGGTCAGATGTATCATGCAACCGAAGATAATTTGTATCTGATACCAACGGCAGAAGTACCTGTGACCAATATTTACCGGGATGTTATCCTGAATGAATCTGATTTCCCGGTTAAGAATACGGCTTATTCAGCCTGTTTCCGTCGTGAGGCCGGTTCGTATGGAAAAGATGTACGTGGATTGAACCGGTTGCATCAGTTTGATAAAGTAGAAATTGTCCGTATTGATAAACCGGAACATTCTTATCAGTCTTTACAAGAGATGGTAGATTATGTGCAGTCACTGGTAGATAAATTGGAACTACCCTGGCGTATACTTCGTTTGTGTGGAGGAGATATGAGTTTTACTTCGGCTCTGACATTTGACTTTGAAGTATATTCTGTTGCTCAGCAACGTTGGCTGGAAGTAAGTTCCGTATCTAATTTTGAAAGCTATCAAGCGAATCGTTTAAAATGCCGTTACCGTGATGATAGTAAGAAAACCCAGTTGTGTCATACACTAAACGGTAGTGCACTTGCTTTACCGCGTATTGTCGCAGCCTTATTGGAAAATAATCAGACACCGGAAGGTATTCGTATACCGAAAGCGTTAGTTCCTTATACGGGTTTTGATATGATAAAATAGAACTACGAATAATAAAAAAAGGAGTCAATGAGGATATTTCTCTTTGACTCCTTTTTATTTTGTCCTTTTTAATTTTAATCTCTACTCGAAAAGTACTTCATAAACTGTGAACGTTCATACATGGCCGGATTCTGTATGTTGGCGTAATTCAGTTTTCCTCTGAAGTCAGCAAGTGATTGATAATTAGCTTGCGTCATCCACTCTTCCATACAGGTTAGTATCTGTGAAATAATGGTACCTCCGGAGGTATATAAAGCGCTGCACATTTGAACGGCAGATGCTCCGGCAAGTAGACATTTGATAACATCTTCCCAGTCATGTATACCGGTAGAAGAAGCGATATGGATATCCGGAATCAGCCCGGAGACGATGGCTGTCCAGCGAAGTGTATCGCTTAAGTCTGAATGACTGCTGAATACATTGCCAGAGACGAGTTGCATCGTATTAATATCGATATCCGACTGATAAAAACGATTGAATAATACAACACCGTCGGCTCCGTTTACTTTCAATGTATTGACTATTGCCGGTATATTATTGAATAGTTTACCGATTTTAATAATTACCGGTATAGAAATTGTCTGTTTAACTTTTCGGATGATATCAACATATAACAGACGAACCGCATCATAATTATCTGTCAGTCCGGTCTCCATGATATGGATATTCAACTCTAATGCGTCTGCACCGGCTATTTCAATCTGACGGGCAAAATCGATCCATGCATCTGCTTTGTAACAATTAATACTGGCTATAATAGGAATCGTACAGTGTGCTTTTGTTTTTTTGATCAATTCCAGGTAATCAGTGACTTCATTGGCCTTTACATATTCCCGGATATAATCCTCTGCATTGGGATAGTCGGAACTATGTCCTAATCGTTCGCTTTTCATCTCGATTTGCTCTTCAAAAAGCGATTTTAAGACAATGGCTCCCGCACCGGCTTTTTCAAATTCCTTATTTCGTTCCGGATTTCGTGTAAGACCAGAACTTCCGACTATAATAGGATTGCGTAGTTTCAAACCCGCATATTGGGTGGTTATATCAATCATGTCCGATTTAGTTTAGTTCAACGCGACAAAGGTAAAGATTTATTCCATTAAGCCTCTTTTTGCATGAGTTAAAATGGTTAAAGGGTCAATAGTGTCTTTCTCCGAAAATATGGCTTCCCACACGGATCATCGTACTGCCTTCCTGTATGGCAATCGGATAGTCATGACTCATGCCCATGGATAATTCCGTAAAATAAGCTGTATGACTGAAATAAGTCTCTTTCATTTCAACAAACAGTGCGTGTAGTTGTTTAAATTCTTTTTCGATCAACAGCTCATCTTCGGTGTATGTAGCCATACCCATCAACCCGCAAATTTGAACATTCGGATAATCATTCAGTGTGAGATGTTGCAATAATTCACGGCACTCATCAGGGGAGAGACCATGTTTGGTCTCTTCTTGTGCAACATATATTTCGAGCAGTATGCGCACGACACGGTGGTGTTTGGCCGCTTGTTTATCGATCTCTTCCAGCAACCTTAACGAGTCGACGCTATGGATCATATCAATGAAGGGGATGATCTCTTTGACTTTATTGCGTTGTAATGTCCCGATAAAATGCCATTCGATATCGTTGGGTAATAGCTTCTGTTTGGCGGTTAGTTCCTGTGCACGACTCTCACCAAATATACGTTGACCGGCGTAATAGGCTTCCATCACAGCGTCTGCCGGATGAAATTTGGATACGGCAACAAGCGTCACCTCTTGGGGAAGCGACGCTTTGAGTGTATGTATACGTTGGGCTATATTCATCGTGTGTAGGTTTGACTTATACAATGTCTTCTTCAGATCGTTGACGGTGTGTTGCGATCAGTTCTTCTTCCGATTTGACGGCTGGAACTTTACTGGCGTCGAATGGGAAAACGTCGATCAGAGCGGTTTCGTTTACAGAAGCGATCGTATAATCGGCCAATGTTCCTTTCATTCCCTCTTCTAAAACGTCGATAGCTCCTTTCAGGGTAGAGGCTTGAGCCAGCATCTGTGCGGCTGTTTTTTTCTCTGCTCCACTTTTCTCATCCAAAGTAATAAAATAAACCTTTATTTTATAAAAACGATCACCTGTCTCATTGAAAAACAATTCCGAAAAACGGGCACGTTTGATATCGGCTATCGTGAACTCTCCCGAGATAAATGGCCGGATTTCTTCTATAATTCTGGCTTCAGCCTCGGTGAAAGAGAGGGCATCTACCAAATAAGGTTCCGTGACTTTTTTCTGCATTCCATTCTCCATGATTTTTTCAAAAGAGACTTTACATTCAAACCAATTGTGCATATCAATACTTTTTTTTATTGTTTTATAATAATATATTTTCGATAGATAAAAGATTGATTATTAGACGGAATGTTTATGATATACCTGTCTGATAATCCGACGCAAAGATACAATTTTATATGATGGTTAGGCTTGAAAAATTTATTTTTCTATCTTTGCAGCATAACCTAATAAACAAATCAATATGGCAAGAAGGAAAGGACAGACAATGACCGAAGAGCAGAAAGCAGCTATGCGTGCTAGACGTCAGGCGAGAAAAACAGGAAAAGAGACAGCCTATACCCGCACTTTAGAGAACCTGAAACTTTTATCTTTTGATGAACTCGAAGGGGTTATTGCTTTTGCGCATCGCTACAAAAAGGATCAAATGGCAAAAGAGGAACTCAAACTGATTAAAGCAAAAGAAGAAATTGATTTGAAGCTGAAAGCACTTAAAAACTTAGAGCTATAATCTTTTAAAAAGAAGATGCTCCAAAAGTCATAAAATTTTTGATCTCGTTATAAATTGTAAGCAATTACCCCTCACGGGGTAACTGTTTACAACTCATCTTCCGCATATATGGATGAACGGTTTTTCAACGAATAATCGTAGATCTCTTTTTCGTCAAAGAAACGTTTCAATTCACTCTCAGCCGTTTCCGGACTATCGGAAGTATGAATGATATTCTCCTGTACACTCATACTGTAATCCCCACGGATCGTTCCCGGAGCAGCATTTCGACTATTGGTTGTTCCGGCCATACTTCGCACGACCTGTATCGCCTCGACCCCTTCCCAACAACAGACTATAACGGGGCATACCCGCATGGAATCCTTAACCTGTTGGAAAAACGGTTTCTCTTTTAAATGACCGTAATGTTCGCTCAGGAGCTCATCTGTCAACCAGACCATTTTCATTCCGGCAAGTTGTAATCCTTTTTCCTCAAAACGGGAAATGACTTTACCGATCATACCTCTCTGGATAGTCCCGGGTTTTAAAATGACGAGTGTCTTTTCCATATGATAAATTGTATATGTGTATACTTGAATAAAGCGCGATGCAAATTAACAAGAAAATCGGATGGAAAATGGTACTTATCTTTAGAGAATTCGCATGGATGTATTCAAACGTTTTTTATTTGCCTTTCGGTTTCGATTTTTCGAGGTAGAGTACACACTCTTTTATCTATATGATCTATCTTTTTTCTCTGGGTCTGTTCGTACTAAGATCCGAAGAATTAATCGTCTACCAATTGGTAGACGATAGTGACACAGTTGGTAGACGGAAGTGCACCAACTGGTAGACGAAAAGGAACCAACCGGTAGACGATTAACTTTTCAGGGGAAAAAAGGAGATCACCTTGATCAAAGAGGGAGCTCTTTTGCATGTTTTTCGGAAGGGTTACTCTTCTGTTTTTTCGTTGGGTTCATCCTCTTCGGCTAATAGGCCGATTTCGGGGAGTATGGCGCGTGCTTCATGTGCGCTCAATGTATCGACGTCTTTTAATTTGCGTTGGATCGCACGGGTACGTGTGCCAAGCACCTCTTCGATCTGTCCGCTGGCGGTCTGCAGGTTTTTTTGTGCTTTTTCGAGCATGCCGCCCATTTTTTCAAATTCTTTTTTGACAGCACCTAAGATGTGCCATACTTCACCGGAATGTTTCTGAATGGCCAATGTACGAAAGCCCATTTGCAGACTGTTGAGGATGGCTGCCAGGGTGGTGGGGCCGGTAACGACGATTTTATGTGTCCGTTGTAACTCTTCCATTAAAGCGGAACGACGAATCACTTCGGCATAAATGCTTTCAAAAGGAAGGAATAAAATGGCGAAATCGGTGGTTGCTGGCGGATTCAGGTATTTTTCGGAAATATCTTTAGCCATTTTCTTGACGGTTGTTTCCAATAGTTTGCCGGCCGCTTCTATGGCTGCCGTATCTCCGCTGTCGTAGGCATCGAGTAACTGTTCGTACACATCTTTGGGGAATTTGGCATCGATCGGTAGATAGACAAACTCATGAAAATCATCTCTTCCGGGTAGTTTGACAGCAAATTCGACCACTGAATCCGATTTTTTGTTGGTATGCACATTGGCTTCGTATTGTTCGGGGGCAAGTAGCTGTTCCAAAAGCATACTCAATTGTATCTCTCCGATATTTCCTCGTGTTTTCACATTGCTGAGTACGCGTTTTAACCCGCCTACATCTTGGGCGAGTGTTTGCATTTCGCCTAATCCTTTTTGTACCCCCTCAAGTTGTTCGGAGACTAAGCGGAAAGATTGACTGATTCGTTCATTTAACGTTTTTTGCAATTTCTCATCTACAGTCACACGAATTTCTTCCAACCGTTTTTCGGTGTTTTCGATCAGTTTTTGTTGGCGATCATCCAGTTTGTCGAACTTTTCGCGTTGCAATTCATTGAAAGAAGTAATCCCTCTGTCAAAGGTTTCCCGAAATTCGTTTAAAGAACGAGCCAGATCTTCGCGATTATCTTTACCGATAGTACGTGTCTCTTCCCGGTTTAAGCGAAAATCTTCCCTGAAATTGTTTTCGATCCGGTCGAACATTTTCTGAACGTCCAATAGCCACTGTTCAAGGGATTTGTTTTTGTTGTTGTTTCGCGTTATTACAATATGTACAGCTTGAAAAACAAGGCTTACAATTAACAATGTTATGATGATCCAATCCATGTTTCGTCGATTTTGACTCCAAAGATAATAGAATATAAGTAGGTTTCAATCAATTAAAAGAAGTTAAAAGCAGAAACATTTCCATCTATATCTTTGGAAGATACAAGGAAATATTTCTATATTTGTGACACATTTGGAACAGTAAGTAGTTCTAATTAGTGATAATAATTCATAGCATATTGTACGGTTAGACCGTATATATATAAAAAATTATTGTTTTTCATTGGTTAAAGTTAAGGGTTAGTGTAGAAGGTCGTTAGATGTGAATCTCGCGACCTTCATTTTTTTTAATCATTCCATACGCTTGAACATGAATCAAAAAATACTTCGGTTGGCAATACCTGCTATTATTTCGAATATTACTGTGCCTTTGTTGGGTTTAATCGATGTGGCCATTGTTGGTCATCTGGGTGCAGCTTCTTATATCGGTGCTATTGCGGTCGGCGGTATGCTCTTTTCTATCATTTACTGGTTGTTTGGTTTTTTGCGTATGGGCACCAGTGGTTTTACGGCTCAGGCTTATGGGGAGAACAATTTGAATGAAGTTGTACGTTCACTCCTCAGGGCGACGGGTGTTGGATTTATTATAGCATGTGGCTTGTTATTCTTGCAATATCCTATTTATAAGATTGCCTTTTTTTTCATTGAAGCCAGCGATGAGGTCAGGGAGTTAGCCATCATTTATTTTCGGATATGTATATGGGGTGCTCCGGCGGTATTGGGGTTGTATGCCTTTACCGGATGGTTTATTGGGATGCAGAATTCTCGTTATCCGATGATTATTGCTATCACACAGAATATCGTTAATATAGTGGTTAGCCTTTGTTTTGTATTTGGCTTGGGGATGAAAGTGGAAGGGGTAGCCTGGGGTACTCTGATCGCTCAATATACAGGCCTGTTTATGGCGATCTTTATGTATATGCGTCATTATAGTCATTTGCGTGAACGGTTGATTTTGGAGGGAACATTCACCAAAGAAGCGATGAGACGTTTCTTTGGGGTGAACAGTGATATTTTTTTCCGGACATTATGTTTGGTCGCTGTGACCACCTTTTTTACCTCCGTAGGGGCGCGGCAAGGAGATGTTGTATTAGCTGTTAATACCTTATTAATGCAGTTGTTCACTCTGTTCTCTTATTTTATGGATGGATTTGCTTATGCCGGAGAGGCTTTGGCCGGACTTTATACCGGCGCTAAAAACAAAAAGTCTTTAAATCAAATGGTCAGGTTATTGTTTGTCTGGGGAGTAGGTCTGGCGCTTTTATTTACCTTACTGTATGGAGTAGGGGGAAAGTCTTTTTTGGGGGTATTGACCAATGACGTGTCTGTTATAGCGGAATCAGGGAAATACTATTATTGGGTATTGGCTATACCGTTGGCCGGTTTTGCCGCTTTTTTGTGGGATGGTATTTTTATTGGTATGACAGCGACTCGGAAAATGCTTTATGCGATGTTGATCGCATCCGGTAGTTTTTTTATACTGTTTTATCTGTTTTATCCGGTTTTGGGTAATCATGCGTTGTGGCTGGCATTTTTAACTTATCTGTTTATGCGTGGGGTGATACAGAGTGTATTGGCTAAAACAATTTGGTAGACAACATAAAAAAAACCTCTTTCTGCCGACAGCAAAAAGAGGTTTTTGATATTCAATGTCTATGTATTTATGCTTGTACTTTGAAGTAGCCTAAAGCGCCACAGTCGAAATTCGTGATATACGAATAATGTTTATGGACTTCAGCTTCTCCATACGTGATATACACTTCGGCTGAACGACGGAATGTTTCATCTTTGTTGGTATCTTGTAATAGAAGATATCCGAAAATACAATGAGCAGCCGACTCTACCAAACGACGGGCATGGAAATCGATCAGTTCATTGTTTTTTGTTTCGGTAACCATCTGTACCATCTCTTCATATTTAGCAGTCATATCCATCAGTCTCTGTTTTAACAGATCCAGTTCGGGCTTATAGTCCAGACTTTCGTATATACGAATCTGATTGAGATAAGTCCCTGTCGTGACGTGGCGGATTGCTGCAACCACCTGTAGTTGGGTGGTTCCTTCATAGATATTGGTGATACGTGCGTCACGGTAAATCCGTTCACAGGCATAGTCCTTCATAAAACCGGAACCTCCATGAATCTGAATCGCATCATAGGCATTTTGATTGGCATATTCCGAGGTCATCCCTTTGCCCATAGGCGTGAAAGCATCGGCTAATTTGCTGAATGTTTTCATTTCCTGACGTTCTTCGGGTTCAAGTTTTCGCTCGCGGGAGATATCTTCCAAAGCTTTATATATATCGACAAAACGTGCCGTTTCATAAAGCATGGCACGTGAGGCGTCTGCTTTGGCACGCATCAGTGACACCATTTCGTAAACAGCAGGGAATTCAATGATGGCTTTTCCAAACTGTTTGCGTTCTAAAGCATAAGCATAACCTTCACGGTAAGCCGCTTCACAGATACCGACCGACTGAGCCATAATACCTAAACGTGCACCGTTCATTAAAGCCATAACGTATTTGATTAATCCCAACTTACGTTCGCCACAAAGTTCTGCTTTTGCATTTTTATAAACCAGTTCACAAGTCGGTGATCCTTTGATCCCCATTTTATTTTCGATACGACGCACATCGACGCCACCATTTTTTTTGTCATAGATAAACATAGAAAGACCGCGACCATCGCGTGTGCCTTCTTCCGAACGAGCCAATACCAGGTGGATATCTGCATCACCATTGGTGATAAAACGTTTTACACCGTTCAGATACCAGCAATTGTCTTTTTCGTTAAACGTTGCTTTCAGCATAACAGATTGTAAATCTGATCCGGCATCCGGTTCGGTCAAGTCCATCGACATGGTTTCTCCTCCGCATACGCGTGGAATATAACGTTGGTGTTGATCTTCATTGCCAAACTCATAGAGGGTTTCGGCGCAATCCTGTAATCCCCAAAGGTTCTCAAAACCGGCATCAGCGCGTGAGACCATATCTGCAGCCATAATATAGGGCACGATCGGGAAATTCAAACCATTATATCGGCGCGGCATAGCCATACCCATTAATCCGGCTTTGCGCACGGCGTCCAGGTTCCGTTGTGTTCCGGAAGCATACGTTACTCTTCCGTTAGATACGGTTGGTCCCTCATGATCCACTTCTTCTGCATTAGGCGCTATGATTTCATCACATATCTCACCAACAATCTCCAATACTTTTTCATAACTGTCCATCGCGTCTTCAAAATCGATGGGCGCGTAATCGAATTTATCTTTGTCGGTGTAATTGCGCTCTTTTAATTCTACAATCCGCTTCATTAACGGATGGTGAAGATGATGTTTGTATCCTGGAGTATCTAAAAAATAGTTAGCCATAATTACTTCGTGTTTTTCTTGTAGTATTTAATCATTTTGGGAATAACCTCTTCAACCGTACCGGTAATTACATAATCGGCGATCGTGTTGATCGGAGCGTTCGGATCATTGTTGATAGAGATGATGATCGAACTTTCCTGCATTCCTGCAATGTGCTGAATTTGCCCTGAGATACCACAGGCAATATAGAGTTTCGGACGGACAGTGACACCTGTTTGTCCGATCTGACGTTCATGTTCGGTAAAACCGGCATCTACCGCTGCGCGCGAACCACCAACTTCTCCACCGATAACTGTGGCCAGATCATGAAGTAATTGGAAATTTTCACGTGAGCCTACTCCATAACCACCAGCGACGATGATCGGAGAGCCTTTGATATTGGTTTTACTTTTTTCAATTTGGCGGTCGATCACGGAAACGACGAAATCAGCGTCACTAACGAATTGAGAAACATCGTGTTTTTTTGTTTCACCTGTATAGTTTGCATCAGCCATCTCTTTTTTCATCACCCCTTCACGGACAGTCGCCATTTGTGGGCGGCATTCCGGATTGATGATGGTTGCCACGATGTTTCCACCAAATGCGGGGCGAATCTGATAAAGTAGGTTTTTATAGACTTTATTCTCTTTTTTCTCCTCGTGATCACCAATTTCAAGAGAAGTACAGTCTGCTGTTAATCCGCTACCTAATGCCGAGGAGACGCGTGGCCCTAAGTCACGACCGATACTTGTTGCGCCCATTAAGGCTATTTGCGGTTTTTCTATCTCAAACAGTTTGATTAAAACCGAAGTATGAGGCAATGAGGTGTATGGATATAATCGTTTATCATCAAAAAGGTGAAGCATATCAACCCCGTAAGGAAAAACTTGTGAACCGATACCTTCCAGTTGATGACCGACAGCAACAGCTTCGAGTTTACATCCCAGCGTATTGGCTAACGAACGTCCTTTTGTAAGCAATTCGAGGCTTATATCGGCAACAATGCCGTCTTCTATTTCGCAGTATACAAATAAATTATTCATGTTATCCAATGGTATGATTCAAAATTAATTCTCTCATCAACCCTTCGATTGCATCGTCGGTTGGTTCAAGTGTCATATTCTCTTTGGCCTGGAAGATGACATTTTCGATCTTCTTCACTTTCGTTGGCGAACCGGAAAGACCACACAATTTTGTGTCGGCATTGACATCTTCCACACTCCATTCCTGTAGGTTAAGATATGGGCGCTTGTCATATATTTCGATATAATCGATATCGGCTTCTTGTCTTTCCGTTACTGTTTTTGCATGTTTGTATTTCTGAATAAATACGGCATTACGTGGGCGACAAGCAGGAGCAGAACCGTTGATAGTAACTACCAGTGGTAATTTTCCCTCTACGGTTTCGACACCTCTTTCCAAACGACGTTTGACTGTGATTTTACCGTTTTCAATTTTTTGAATTTCTTCGGCGTATGTCACTTGGCTTAATCCTAATTTTTCGGCTACCTGTGGACCTACTTGTGCTGTATCTCCATCAATTGCCTGGCGTCCGCAAATAATCAGATCGTATGCTTTTATTTTTTGGATAGCCATGGATATGGCATAAGAAGTGGCCAATGTATCGGCTCCGGCAAAAGCACGGTCGGTTAGTAAATACCCACCGTCAGCTCCGCGATACATACCTTCACGGATAATTTCAGCGGCACGTCCCGGTCCCATTGTTAACAAAGTAACTGTTGTTCCAGGATAAGCATCTTTCAGACGAAGAGCCTGTTCCAATGCATTCAGGTCTTCCGGATTGAAGATAGCAGGGAGAGCGGCACGGTTGACTGTTCCGTCGGCTTTCATTGCATCCTTTCCCACATTACGTGTGTCCGGCACCTGTTTTGCTAAAACAATAATTTTAAAACTCATATATTTATTTTTTATGATAGTTAGAAATTAGGTTGTTTTTCATTTAGTCGCGTGCAAAAATAATCAAACATTCTTTAAATCAAAGAAGATTTGAGAGGTTTATGCACACTTTAGAGTTTTTTGAGCATTTCAATAGGTGGATAGGTCTCAGGCTTTTGTTTGTTTGGCATCCACTCTTTTTACAACCACTCCGTAGATGATCAGTGCAAAAGCCGAAATAAGTGCTATTGCTCCAAAATAATACCAGATATAATGGGCATGAACACTGGCGGCTGCCCATTCGGCATGCGAGTTGAACAAGGTCGGTTCCGGACAATATTTATTTAATAAATACCCCGAAAGCCCAAAGCCGAAAATAGAAGAAAGAAAGGAGTGTAAATGGCTAAAACCTAAATATAAACCTTCTTCTCCTTTTGGTGCTTGCAAAGAAAAATACTCCAGAAAACGAGGTGAGATAAATGTTTCGGCCAATCCCTGAAATACAATTCCTATTACCATCATAAAAGCAACGGGGTGCATGGTCAGTATAGTCTGATTGCTATCCAATACATTACCATAGGCCATGCAAAGTGCAGAGATCGGCATGATAAACATACCGACGGTCATTGAACTGAGGGCTGTCCGTTTACTCATGAGTTGTGTCACCAGATTTACGGTCAATACCACCACCAATGGATTCACATTGGCATACCAGGAAGGAGAAGCTCCTTCACCGGCTAAACGTAAGACATATTTAGGCATAGTGGCATATAGTTGATGCTGAACCATCCAGAATCCGGTAATGATAAGTATCAATGCGATCAAACGGCCATTGGTACAAACTTTGAGCAAAGCCTGCCATATTTGACGAAAACTTTTACCTTCTCCACTATGTTGACTGCTTTTATAAAAGAACCAAACAGCAAAGAGGGCGATTAAAGTCATGGTGGCAGAGAAGTAATTCAAGGTAATCAATCCCTCATTTCCCATCGCTTCACGTAAAGGTTTTACAATTGTTTTTCCGGAAAACGCTCCGATATTAACCATGGAATAGAATATGGAGAAACCTTTGGCTCGGTTTTCCGGTGTCGTTTCTTTAGCAACCGTTCCGGAGATAACACTTTTGATAAATGATCCTCCGATAACGATCAGTGCCATAATCGGAAGAATACCATAACGCCAGTTGCTTTCCAATAAACCTGTAAAATGGGTCGTCATACTGTATTCCACCAAACCGGCAGATTCCAATATAGTAGGAAATAAGCCTAAACCGGCATATCCCAATGTTAAAAGCGAAAAAGCGAGTAACATGGAATTACGGAAACCGATTTTATCGGCCAATGCCCCTGCAAAAGTCGGTAAAAGATAAAGACAGGCAGAAAAAATACCGGCTATAGCCGCAGCTTGAATATCATTAAAACCTAATATTCTACTCAGGTAGAGTGTAATAACAATAAAAACACCATAGTATGCGGCTCTTTCACATAATTCGACGATGTTGGCTACCCAAAACGCTTTGCTGAATTTGGTTTTCTCTTTTTTTGTTGTGTTCATGGTATATAAATGTAATTTGCTTTTTATTAAAAAGGCACAAATACAAGCGGAAGAGAAAATGAGCGCGCTTTGTATTTGTGCCGTACTAATTTATGTCTGTTGATAGACGATCTTCATCGTATTCGACCCGGATTTAGATTTCACATGCTCCACAAATGGTCGGAATCAGGTTCCGGTCGCCATAGGCATTGTCGACTCGTGCCACATTGATCCAGAATTTGCCATCATGCAGCCACTCTAACGGGAAAGCCGCTTTACTACGTGGATATATATGATTCCATTCATCAGCAATCACTTCATATTCGGGATGAGGTGCATTTTTCAATACGTTGTCTATTTTGTCGGCAGTACCGTTTTCAACCTCTTTGATCTCTTTCCAGATACATTCCAACACTTCGACAAAACGATCCAATTCAGCTTTACTTTCACTTTCTGTCGGTTCGACCATCAAGGTACCATGTACAGGGAAAGAAAGGGTAGGCGCATGGTATCCGAAATCCATCAGACGTTTGGCGATATCACTTTCGTCAATACCTGATGACTCTTTTATATTCCGGCATTCAAGAATCAGTTCGTGTCCTACACGACCGGTTGTTCCGGTATAAACGATTCCGTAGCTGTCTTTCAATTTTGCTGCCAGATAATTGGCATTCAGTATCGCAATTTTTGTAGCACATGTCAATCCTTCAGCACCTAATAGACGTATGTAAGCATAGGTGATAGAAGCTATACCGGCGCTACCGTAAGGAGCAGCAGATACCGTATTGATATCACTTCCCCATACGACCGGATGCGAAGGCAGGAAGGGTACTAAATGTGCTGCCACGCAGATCGGGCCAATACCTGGACCACCCCCCCCATGAGGAGAGGCAAATGTTTTATGTAAATTCAAATGGCACACATCGGCGCCGATAGTACCCGGATTGGTTAATCCGACTTGCGCGTTCATATTGGCACCATCCATATATACTTGTCCGCCATATTGATGTACTATATCACACATCTCTTTGATATCTGCTTCGAAGATACCGTGCGTAGATGGGTAAGTAATCATCGTAGCGGCCAGTTGTGTTTTATTAGCTTCCGCTTTTTCACGGAAGTCCGCCATATCGATATTTCCTTTTTCGTCGGTCTTGACCGTAACGGTTGAGTATCCGGCCTGAATGGCACTGGCCGGATTTGTTCCATGCGCCGATGCAGGTAGTAACACAATATTGCGGTGACCTTGCCCGATACTTTCCAGATAACTTCTGATCACACGCAATCCAGCATATTCGCCAGCAGCTCCCGAATTTGGTTGTAAACTTACGCCCTTGAATCCAGTGATCTCAGCCAGATAGGCACACAGATTTTCGATCATCTCTTTATACCCTTCCGTCTGTTCTTCCGGTGCATACGGATGGATATTTTGAAATTCGGGACGACTTAACGGAAGCATCTCAGACGCTGCATTCAGTTTCATCGTACATGATCCCAGTGATATCATCGATTGTGCGAGTGAAATATCCCGACGTCCCAAACGGGTAATATATCGCATCAATTCCGTTTCGGTATGATATTTCTTAAATACATCCTGTTGCATAAAATTAGAAGTACGGGCAAAAGTCTGCTCAAAATAAACCTTTTGAGGGATAGACTCCTCCAACATATACTCTTTTCCGGCAGCACCTCCGAAGATATATAATAATACGCCGATATCAGTCAGCTGAGTCGTCTCATCAAGACTTATACCTATTTGACCTCCTTCGAAATAGCGTAGGTTGACCTTACATTCCAGTGCAATCTCACGTAATGCATTGATTGAAACGTGCGGAGGAAGTTCGATCAACAATGTATCGAAATAGTTTTTGTTTAGTTGTTTATAACCTAATTTTTCCAATTCCCCGGCCAGGAATCCAGCGGCAGAATGGATACGGTTTGCAATGTTTTTCAACCCTTCTGCTCCGTGATATACGGCATAGAAGCCTGACATAGAAGCCAAAAGCGCTTGGGCGGTACATATGTTTGAGGTCGCCTTTTCGCGTTTAATATGCTGTTCGCGGGTTTGTAAAGCCAACCGGTATGCCGGATGTCCGTAAGCATCTTTTGAAATGCCGATAATACGCCCTGGGATAGCCCGTTTATATTCCTCTTTAGTCGCAAAATAAGCGGCAGACGGCCCTCCGTAAAACATCGGGATACCAAACCGCTGACTGCTACCGAATACCACATCCGCTCCCCATTCTCCCGGAGGAGTCAGTAGTACCAGACTCATCAGATCGGCGGCGACAGCTACTTTGCTTTCATTCGCATGTGCTTTTTCCACAAATGTTCTATAATCTTCCACCGCACCGTTTGCATTCGGATATTGAATAATAGCAGCAAATACATCCGGAGTGAATGTAAATTTCTTATAGTCGCCAACAACGACCTTTATCCCTTGCGGAATCATTCGGGTATGGATAACAGCAAGCGTCGATTCGAATACCTGTTCGTCAACAAATACTGTATTGGCTTCTGCTTTTATCTGTGTACGGCTACGGCTTCCATGAAACATGGTGATCGCTTCCGCAGCAGCAGTCGCTTCATCCAGTAGCGATGAATTTGTGAGCGGCAATGCAGTCAGTTCGCTAACCATGGTTTGGAAGTTTAATAATGCTTCCAGGCGACCTTGTGAAATCTCAGCTTGATAGGGCGTGTATGAAGTATACCATACCGGGTTTTCAAAGACGTTGCGTTGGATAGGAGCAGGGCATACCGTATCATACCAACCCATACCGATATAGGAGGTAAATATTTCATTTTTGGAAGCCAGTTCGGCTATATGTTCGGCAAACTCACGCTCGGTCATTGCTTCCGGCAGATTCATCTCTTCTTTTAAACGGATATTTGCCGGAATAGTCTGATCGATCAGTTCATCCAGGGTTTTGACGCCTACAGCCTGTAGCATAGAGGGGATATCTTCCTCTGTAATACCTACATGGCGATTTACAAATTTATTTGTGTCCATAACGTATAATTTTATAAAAAAGGATTATTCATTTTTTCGTTGAAGATTGTCGATGTCGGTCCGTGACCGGGGTATATAATCGTTTCATCCGGCAAAGAGAGCAATTTTTCCTGAATAGCTGTTATTAATACCTCCTGATTGCCTCCCCATAGATCTGTGCGCCCGATACTCCCTGCAAATAAAGCATCACCTGTAAACAGATATCCGTTCTCTTTATTGTAGAAGACCAGACTGCCAGGAGAATGTCCGGGAACAAGCAGTGTTGTGAGTTCGGAATGCCCGAATTTGATTGTATCTCCACCGACAAGATAGTTGGTGACAGGGACATTTTTCAGGGTAATCGGCAATCCGAATAATTGAGCCTGTTGTTCCGGTGAAGGCAATCCTTCTGTTTCTGTTTTGTGCGCTTCCGGCGATAGACCGTATGTCCGGTACACATATTCGTTACCCAGAATATGATCCAAGTGCAGATGTGTACATAGATACCGTTTAATCGTCAGCTTTTCCTGTGCGACAAAATCGCTTAACCTTTTTTCTTCTTCCGGCGTCACACAGCCACAATCGATCAACACCGCTTCCCGTGTTTCATCATACAATAGATAGGTGTTTTCCATAAAGAAATTCACCTCAAATGTTTGAACAGTTATCATAACGGCACGTATACCACTTTTTTAGTTTCAAAATAGGGTTCTTTGAAATGATCTTGCAGTTCGATGCTGACCGCTTTATTCCGAAAAGGCAGTATCTCATGTTGTAATTCACCGCCCTTCAGGCATATTAACCCGTTGGGTAATGCATTCAGTTGCTCTTTCCGAATATTCTTTTTAACGATCTTGACCAGATCGCTCAGGGGCATGACAGCACGACTTACAACAAAATCAAAAAGTTGTTTTTCTTCTTCTCCTCTGCAATGACGGAAAGTGACATTTTTTAATTGGATCGCATCAGCTACAGCCTGTGCGACTTTTATTTTTTTTCCGATACTATCGATCAGATGAAAACGAACTTCGGGATAAAGTATCGCCAAGGGAATGCCGGGAAACCCTCCTCCGGTACCCAGATCCATAACCGATGAACCCTCTTTAAATTTCAACATATATACTATCCCTAACGAGTGTAGTATATGATGAAGGTAGAGGTTTTCGATATCTTTGCGGGAGATGACATTGATTTTGGAATTCCAGTCGGCATATAAGTCATATAAAGCCGTAAATTGCTTGATCTGCTCTATTGTTAAGTCCGGAAAATAGGCGTTTATAAGCGACAGTTGATCCTTGACAACTGACCCGGTTTCCGGTGATTGATTGGCGTGATTCATCGTTTATATCTGGCTTCGTCCTGTTTTAGTTGATTAAGTGTGATATCGGACTCTCTTCCCGCAGTAGGTGAAGGATCTCTTTATAAGAGAGCTTAACGTTGGTTACTCCAACCACATAGGCTGCGATTTCATATTCATTGAACGAGTAGGTGATCCCTTCATGATCGACCAGAAAGTTGCCATTCGGATATATCTCGTCGATACTAAAGAACCCCATATCTTCAAGTTCTTTGGCGGTTGTCGCTTCATTCTGCCGCGCAATTTGATCAACCAATAACTGCGCCAATGCATCTTGAAAGCCATCGATGAAAATATTTTCTTCGGTCAGATCGTCGCCTGTTTTCAGATTGATCACATGATTCATAAAAGAGTGTGCACCATGTGCTCCACCGGTATAATTTTCAAAATAAACGGTATAGCTTAAAATATCGTTTTGATTATAGACAATCTCGTTGTTCGACATTTCATAATACGAGAACCATCCTCCGACAGGAGATTCCTCTGATGCGTTTTTCAGTTCGTCCTGATAATCATTTTCCAGGTCTTTATAGGCTGTCAGATAATCTTCGGTATACTGTGATACGGCTTGCTGAGGTGATAACGATTCATATCCTTCTCCTAAATAAGCCAACAGGAAACTTTCCTGTATTTTCTTCAGAATCTCTTTGTTGGTATATTGATTCGGATAGATGAATTTAATTTGTAGGTTACAGTTCGGATTCTGCGGATTGTCAAGTAAATGATATGTTTTTTCTACTGTAATGGAGTCGAATCGAATATCATTTTCAGTGTTGGTTTTGGTTCCCGGCCGACAGCTTGTTATGGCTATGCCCATAATAAGTAAAACGACTAAGAAGCCTTTGTGTAGCTGCGTTTTCATCTTAATATCTCTTTAATAATTAGACTTTGCAAATGTACGTCATAATATCTTATAAACAAATGACGGGTGATATGTTTAAGAGATATCACTTTTTTCATTCAGATCGTCTACCTGTTTTATCTGATTACTCTGGCTGTTTTTTCTGCGAGGGTTAATCGTCTAACAGTTGGTAGACGATAGTGCACCAACTGTTAGACGAAAGTGCACCAATTGGTAGACGAAAAGGCACCAATTGGTAGACGATTAATTGATCCGCAAAATTTGTGAGGTGATACGGACGGTTGGAGGAGAGGAATGAAGGCTTTAAGGTAAAGGGTTGTATCTGATGTTTGTATTTGAACACATACGACATAGAAATCCAATTGAACCGATGATTGTTATTCACTTTTTTATTGGAGTTTTAAAATGTATTTGTACTATAGCTGAATAATAAATCGTTGATAAATTTGCCTATTACGAAAATATCGTTATTTTTGCTCCGAAACGGTTTGTGATTTTATAACAGAATATAGAACCTGTAAAATTTATTAGAAAATGAAAAACATGATTACACGATTGGTTATTATCCTATTCATAACGGCAGGATGTGTAGGATGCAAGCATCCTGATGCTTCCGAAGGTTTTTTTACAATTGATGTTACGGCAACATATCCTAAGAAAGAACTTATTCTACAGGATTTTCTGGATGTGGAATATATTGTGTTGGAAACGAATGATGAGTTTCTTTGCGAAGGTATACCATTGGCTATAGGTAATGAAATCATAATGACGAGAAATATTTCCGGAAATAGAGATCTATTTCTCTTTGATAGAAACGGCAAAGGAATAAAAAAGATAAATCGCTTTGGAGAAAGTGCTGAAGAATATATATTTAGTCATAATAGCTTTCTGGATGAAGAAAATAGTGAAATATTTATTTGCGATAGAAAAATACTAGTCTATGATCTGCAAGGCAACTTTAAACGATCTTTCGACAAAAAGGAAGATGCTAGTTTACAGGATTTAGCTAACTTTGATGGAGAGAGTTTTATCTGGTGGAACTCAGCCTTCAATTTTGATATTGATGAGAGAGCCGTAGAAATGCCATCGTTTTTTATTACATCCAAACAAGATGGGAGTACGTTGAAGGAAATAGAGATTCCGATAGAAAAAAGAAAAACACCAGTGATTATGTGGCGTGAAGGCGATATGATTTATGCTATAGGTACTAACAATAAGACAATAATCCCTTACAAAGATGAAATGATATTTACAGAGGCTTCGTCGGACACTGTTTACCGGTATACACACGACCACAAACTGATTCCCTTTTTAGCCCGGACTCCTTCTCTGCAATCGATGGATCCGGAAGTATATCTTTTTCCGGGAGTGATTACCGATCGTTACTGTTTTATGGAATTAAAAACAAAAAAACGAGATTATCCAGACACAAGTTTGGTTCTTGATAGGCTAACGGGGGAAACATTCCGTTCTGCCGTATATAATGGGGATTATTCGAACAAAGAGCGTGTACTGATGTATTCATTAGGAAGAAATGGAAATCCCAACATTGCTTTTTGCCAAAAAATAGATGCCCATCTCCTTGTCAGCGCTTACGAAAAAGATCAATTGAAAGGTGAATTAAAGGAGATTGCCGCAACATTGAACGAAGAATCCAATCCGGTGATTATGTTGGTAAAGTATAAAAACTAAAAGTAACATTTAATAGGAATGCCAGTGATTTTGTCGAAACTGTTCGTAAAATAGCTGAAGAAGCGAATGATTAACTATGAACATGATGCGTTATGAGATATTTTCTAACTCTTTGATAAACTCCGAAGGCGACTTTCCATACTGTTTTTGAAAGCAGGTAGAAAAATAGGCGGGTGAACTGAAACCTACTTTATAGGCGATTTCGCTGATTCGTTTTTCGCCGGACTGCATCAGTTGTACGGCTTTTTTCAGACGGGTGATACGAATAAAATCGACAGGAGAGATATTGGCCAGTCCTTTTACTTTGCGGTAAAGGCTGGAGGTACTTAACCCCATCTCTGCCGCAATGCTTTCGACATTCAGGTTTTCATTGGTGATATTTTCTTCCAGATAGGTGTTGAGTTTGGATAAGAACAGATTATCCAAAGGGGTGTTTGCTAAAGAGGCGGAAGGAATAAGTGGAGCCTCCAGATACGTTTTGTGAAGAATTTCACGGCTCTTCAGTAAATTTTGTATTTGGGCAGTCAGCAATTCCAATGAAAATGGTTTTTCCAGATAGGCATCGGCTCCTTTATTCAACCCTTTCAACCGCGATTGCAGGTTGTGTTGTGCCGTAAGTAAAATAAAAGGAATATGGCTGAAGTGGATATTGTTTTTTACTGTATTACATAGTTCAAATCCATCCATAACAGGCATCATGACATCACTGATAATCAGATGGACAGGGTTGTTCTCCAGTCGCTCAAGTGCTATTTGGCCATTTTCGGCTTCTACGATCTCGTAGGAAAGCGCTAATTCTTCGGCAATAAACTGCCGCATCTCTTTCTGATCTTCGACAATTAATACGATCGGTTTATCGGAAGAGACAGATACGCTTTTTCTAACCTCTTTGGTCGGAGCGGTCAGAAGATCTATATCAAAACAATACTCTTCCTGTTCGACAGGGAGGGTTAATATGAATTGATTCAGTTGATCGGCTGTCTGCTGATAGGAGAGGGTACCTTTATGAAATTCGGCTAAAGAGCGAGACAATGACAATCCAATTCCGCTACCTTGCATATTTTCTGTCTCTTTCAGACGATAGAAAGGGGAAAAGATTTTTTCTTCCTCACTTTGCGGGATCAGGTAGCCATCGTTAGTCACAAGCAGTGAAAAAAAGTTGTTTTCAGGTGTTGTCAACCGGATACTGATTTTTTTATCGCTATATTTAATGGCATTCGTCAACAGGTTACTGACTATTTTTGAAAAAGCCTCCCGGTCGATATAAGCTATAAAACGATCTTGGGGCAGTTGAATATGGATTGTTTTTTCCTCTTTTTCGAATAAGGGAAGAAAAGGTTGTATGATCGTATCGACCCATAACAGCACATCTGTTTTGACATAGTTTAATAAGAAACCACGACTTTCGGTTTTTCTGAAGTCGAGCAACTGATTGCTCAAATCAAGTAGTCGTTGTGTGTTTGTTTCGATCGTTTTTAAATTCTTTTTAGTAGCAGGCGAACCGTCTCCGGAATGTCGTATCTTTTCCAATGGTGCTTTGATGAGAGTCAGTGGCGTGCGTATTTCGTGTGTAATAAATGTAAAGAACTGTATTTTGGCGTGATAGAGTTCTTTCTCTTTTTCGTTTTCAAATAATTCCTGATTGAGTTTATGCTGTATTTCAAGTTTTCTTTTTTTATACCTGTAGAATAAGATCACACAGCACACAATCAGTAACAGATAGATCACAAAGGCCCAGGGGGTAATCCAGAATGGTGGGGTAATAACGATCTGCAGCGTTTGTGTATTTGCTTGCCAGAGGTTGCTGCTATTGGTCGATCTTACCTTAAACCGGTATTTGCCTGGAGAGAGGTTGGCAAAAGTAATTTCTTTATTCTTGCCCATTTCGATCCAGTCGTTGTCTACTCCTTCCAGCATATAAGCATACCGGATAGCATCCGGGGAGGTGTAACTTACAGCTTGGTAGGTGATTGTAAAAGTGGAGGAGTTGTAAGGCAATTTTAGCTGTACGGTAGAGTCGGAGAGGAGATGATTTATGGATTGTTTCTCCTTGCTTTCCGGAATATGGATACGGGTAATGTATACCGGTGGAACAAACAGATCTTCTTTGAAATATTGGGGTTTAAAAGAGACCATACCGTTTATAGTTCCCATGTAAATTGTTCCGTCATTCGCTTTGTATGAAGAACTGTAGTTGAATTGTGTTTCATGCAGTCCATCGCTACCGGTGAATGTACGTATATTACAGGTTTCAGGATGAAACCGTACTAATCCGTTGGCCGTTGATATCCAGAAAAAACCGTTACAATCTTCTTCGATCCGATAAGTTATATTACTGGGTAGGCCATGCTGAGTCGTGATATGTATGAAGTTGTCGGTATCTGCATTGTAACGAGAGAACCCGTACATTGTTGTAATCCATATGTTCCCTTTGGAATCTTCAAAGACTGAAGTGGTGTTATTACTGCCCAGTCCGCTGTTTGGATCCGAAGAGGAATAATGGGTCAGTTTATTGTTTTCCGGTCGATAGTTATAAATCCCATTTGTTGTTGCTAACCATAGTGTTCCATTCCGGTCTTCATAAAACTGACGTACCAGTGCGCCGATATTACTCCAGGGTATGAATGTGTCGCTCTCCTGTTCGTAAAGCACTGGGCCGGAAGAGGTGCCGACAAAAAAATCTCCTTTCCGTGTTTTGAAAAAGCAGAGAATGAAATTTTCAATGGGTGTTTGAGAGGTTCTTATTTGTGTATATTGTTTCACTCTTTTACCGGTCGTTATATCAAGAACTTCAATACCACGATTGAATGTTCCGATCCATAACTTATCTTCGTCGGCATATAAGCCATGTATATTCGTTGCCGATAAGCGGTTAATCGGGTTGTTTAACGAATAATTGATCATTTCACCAGTCACTGGATTGTATCGGTTGATCCCATTATCTTCGGTTCCCAGCCATATATGACCATACTGGTCGGGACATATTTCGCGTACAGCGTTTCCGAGCATGTCGGGATGGGTTTTGCCTCCGATATAATTATTGAATCGAGTATATCGTTGAGGGAGGTAACTTATTCCTCCGAAAAAGCTTCCTAACCACATTCCTCCCTCACGGTCTTTGGTGATGGAATAGATGGCATTATCGGAAATAGCGTATTCGTTGGTCAATGACTTTTGTAAATGCAAGATCTTTTTGTCTATGATGTTGTAGATGTATAGACCGGATTCGGAGGCAATCCAGTAGGTCACATTATTATAGGGTGTTATTGCTCTTACCTGTATGTCTGGAATAATGGTTTCGATTTGTCCGGTAGAGGCATGTAATAGTTTTAATCCGGCTTTGTTTGTTCCTAAAAGGATGCCTACTGTGGTGACAGGGCAGATGGCAGAAAGATGTACCAATGTCTGTTGTTCGTCTTCGGTTAAGATAGGAATAGGAATAAACCGATCCGTTTCGGATTTGTAATGATAGAGGTTATATTCATCGGCAAACAGTGGGAAACCATTTTCTGTGCGAGTCATGAGATGTGGAAAGAGAGTCTCTTCTGTAGGATAGCTTTTTACTTCTGTATCTGTCGGATTATATACGACGATCTGTTTATTTCCGGCAAACCAAAGCTTTCCCTGATTATCTTCGGTGATAGCATGAAAATAATCCAGGCTTTTCTCCTCGGAATGAAAAGGTAATGGATGAAATGTATCGGTCTGATAGTCGTAATAACAGGTGCCGTTTAATGTACATATCCAAATTCTTCCGGAAGTATCTTCAAAAAGATGAACAATCCGGTCGTTGGGTAGTCCTTCACTATGGGGCGAGGAGGAGTTGTAGCGATAGACTTTGAACGATTGTCCGTCGAAGCGGTTTAATCCGTCATCGGTTCCAAACCACATAAAGCCTTTCTGATCTTGCAAAGAACAATAGACCGTATTATGGGATAAGCCATGTTTGTTGGTATAATGACGGAAATGATAATCCCTGTTTGGCTCATATCCATAGAGGGATTGAAACAGAAAAAAAAGAGACGTAATTATAAAAGCCAATCGCATACTCTAAGACGCATAATGTATTGATTGCTGCAAAGCTAATAAATATATTATGGTTATGCGATATGGACTGATTTTCAATCTGTAAAATTGTTGGAAAAAGACTAATATTTATTCGTTATAATCGTTGGTGTTTTTATTTTATCTGATAACTTTGCCCTTGTTAAATTTAAAACGTGGATAATTATGAGAAAAATCTTTACTTCTTTTTGTTTAGCTGCCATGGCCTTAATGATGACCCTTCCAATGGTGGCACAGGAGAGACAACTCTCAAATGGTGAAAAAACAATGGTCGTTAAAAAGGTAGTACCTGCTATCTTTGACCAAGTGAAAGAGATGACAGGCTTTGATTTTTTGGCTTTCACTAAACCTGGTTTCGGAATCGAAGATGTTGTGAATTCTTTACCTTATACGCAATCAAGTGCATTACGGGCGGATAAAACACCGTTGACTCTGCAACCGGATAGTATGGTCTTGGATCTGAGTACACTGGATATTGACGGTATACCGGCTTTTGTTCTTCCTCTCTTGAAAAATGTGAAAGTTTATTTTGCAGATTATCAGAAGTTGACTACAACTACAGGCGAGCAACCTGTTGAAATTGCAATTCCCGGGAAAATATCTGTCAATATCATCGTGCCAAACGCGCTTTCAATGACGTTGACTTTTGGTGAAAAAGTGGGAATCTTGCCATTTGGTGAAATGAAAGCAAATTTGGAAATTAATGAAGCGTTGGCCGGTATGATTCCTATACCAGGAGGCGAACTTTTCTCATATAAAGAATCGCTCGTTAATAATGTCTTCAACTATAATTTAGTTATTGGTGATGCTTTGCGTGCCATGATCGACGAAGAAGGAGAAAATCCAACACCGAATATGCTGGTTAAACTGGATATTACCAAAATGCAGACAAACGGTACTGTTGAAGCTTCTTTGTTTGGTATTCCTAAAGGTAGCACAACACAACAGGTACAGATGGGTGATGCAGTTGTGTATATGAATTTGATCAATCAAGCTGCTTTATTACCTGTCGATTCTATCTTGTTGACCTCGTATGAAATGGGTGTAGTAAAAGGCTATCGTAAACTAACTACAAGCCTTGAACCGAAATCAGCTCAGGATTTGGTGTTAACAACTCAGGACTCTGTTCGTCTAAGCAAAAATGAACCTTGGGAATGGGCTAAAAAACAGATTGTGACAATGACCGATTATACTTCAGTGAACACGCCAAAAGCTGCAGTTGCAGATCTTTTAAGTAAAGCTGTTTTTGATTTGGCCACAACATCCGGAGGTATTAAGCAGTACGCTATGCAGGTTGATGTGATTGTTGCTGATATTAGTGGTGACGGAATGATTAACGATGACGATAAGATTACGACAATGCTGATCGACATTATTCCTTCTATGGGAGGAACAGTAATGAATCCGATCCAGGCTTTTGATATGAATATCTGGACATTGCCCGATACTGAAGATGAAGAAGAGTTGTTGAGAGCAGCAGAACTAGGTTTGGAGCAAGTGATGAATATCAAAGCTGAACTTCCGGTAGACAAACAGACTATTGACATTACATTCTCTCCGATCAAAGATGGAGTAGCTGTTCCGATGGCAACAGCTTATGTGAAGTCAAATGCAATGAGTATCATTACGACAAATGATCCTGTGGCTCTTAGTGATTTAGATATCATTGTGCAAGATGGCGGACTTTATATCTTGAATGGTGAAAATGCGACTTATGCTATCGTTAGTCTGCAAGGAACAACTTTGGCAAATGGACGTATCAATAGTCCAAGTCAGTTTATTTCACTTTCTAATATGATGAAAGGTGGTATTTATATTCTGACAGTGAACCAGAACGGTCTAAACAAATCTGTAAAGTTCATTAAAAAGTAATACGAGAAATCGTTTGATTTTGAATTTATAAAATGGGCTGTCCGACTAATGGACAGCCCATTTTTTTTGAAAGGTGTTTTTGGGCATCGTTTCTCGTTTTTATAAGTTAACGTGAACGTGATATAAATATTTATCTTCGGATAGTGTAAGATTTGAAGGTTTTCCGAAGACCAAATCCCACAGGGATTTAATGTGCATAACCCCGGGTGAAGAGGAGCGTAGCGGATCGACCCGGGGTAT
>NZ_JARXWG010000015.1 GCF_029893105.1 Parabacteroides sp. PF5-9
TAATGAGCGGCTGTAACGAATACTGCCATTTTGTTTCGTTTCTAACATAAGTTTACTTTTGTTGAATGACAACCTATTTCAGGACAGGACATTATGATCACTTTTCTGTTAGAGGTACGTCTAAACAATTTTAGACGTACCTCTAAATCGATTTACACCTACCTCTAAATTGTTTTAGACGTACCTCTAACAAAAAACGGAGGTAGGTGACAAAAAAGTGGGCAGGATCATGTGTTTATTTCCATAGGATGATGTAGAAAAACAAACAGACCTTTCCTGTTTTATCATAAGTACAAGGATTTTTCTGGCTACGTGTTCTATATCGGGAAGAAGATTTAAACCATTCAATTTCCCATTATATGGCTGAAGCGAAGATTTATATCTTTTTCAGAGACATGAATTGTTAAAAGAAAAATTGTACTTTTATCGCTTGATAAATAAACAAAAAGAGAAATCGATCTAAACTTGAACATCGTATTATGGATAAAACAGAACAATTTAAGCAAATCATTGATAACGATTACACATTCAAGGGGGAGTCTTTTGTTTTAGGTGCGCCTGTGTTGAATGGAGAGGTACTGACCGGTTCATACGTCCGTGTACCGCTAAAGAGCATGAACCGACATGGATTGATTGCCGGTGCGACAGGGACGGGAAAAACAAAAACATTGCAAGTGATCGCAGAGAACCTGAGCGAGGCCAGTGTTTCTGTCGTAATGCTCGATATCAAAGGCGACTTGAGTGGATTGGCGGCGGCTGGTAGTGAAAATAAGGTGATCCGTGAACGCTATCCCAAGATGAATCTGAATTATCAGCCGACCTCTTTTCCGGTCGAACTGATGACGATCAGCAACGAGCGAGGTGTTCCTCTACGGGCTACCGTCACCGAATTTGGCCCGATACTTTTAGCTAAAATATTGGAATTAAACGATACACAAACAGGCGTTGTCTCGCTGATTTTCAAATTCTGTGATGATCACCAATTGCCTTTGGTAGACTTGAAAGATTTTATCAAAGTGTTGCAATACATCACCGCAGAAGGGAAAGAGGATATTGAAAAGGCATACGGGAAAGTCTCGACAGCATCTACCGGAACGATTCTGCGCAAAGTGATCGGATTGCAACAACAGGGAGCCGATCTGTTTTTCGGAGAACCCTCTTTCGATGTGGATGATCTGATGCGTGTGGATGAGCAGGGAAGGGGGATGATCAATATTATCCGGGTGACGGATATGCAGGATAAACCACAGCTGTTTTCTACATTTCTTTTACAGATGTTGGCGGAGTTGTATGCTACTTCTCCCGAAGAAGGTGATTTGGATAAACCGAAACTGATTATGTTTATTGATGAAGCACATTTGGTTTTTCAAGAAGCGAGCAGTGCGTTGTTGAAACAGATAGAGACCATGATCAAATTGATTCGCTCCAAAGGAATCGGTATCTTCTTCTGTACACAGAATCCGACCGATGTGCCTCCAGCGATATTGGGACAATTGGGTTTCAAGGTGCAGCATGCTTTAAGAGCCTTTACGGCCAAGGACAGGAAAGCGATTAAAAGTATGGCAGAGAACTTTCCGCCATCCGATTATTATCAGACCGATGAACTTCTGACACAAATGGGGGTGGGAGAGGCGTTGGTCACCGTATTGAACGAAAAAGGTATTCCTACCGCATTATCATACACGATGTTGACTTCTCCCCGTTCCCGGATGGATATATTAACCGATGTTGAAATAGAAGATGTTGTAAAGAAAAGTAAGTTGTTGCCCAAATATCGACAGGCCGTAGATAATTACACCGCTTTCGAGATCTTATCAAAGCGGATCGAACAACAAGAAGCCGAAGCGCAAAAGGTACGGCAGCAGCAGGAGATACAGAAAGCAAAAACAGCGACACAGCGCAGTACGAGCTCTTCCCGTAAAAAACCTCAAAAAACGATGCTTGAAGAGATTCTGAGCAGTCCGGCCGTCAAACAGATCGGGCGCACAGCTTCTACCGAACTGGTTCGTGGACTTTTTGGTGTTTTAGGTTTGAGTAAAAAGAGGTAACCTTTACCATAAGGGTATAATAAAACGGGTGAATTTCAGTCTCCTCTTCATTTGAAAGAGGTCTGAAAATTCACCCGCTCTGTTCTATGGTCGTATTAGACGAGTTTTAATCAGTTGTTAAAGACTCCACCCTTTGCGATATTCGTAATGGAAGTAATCGTTTGCTTCCGGGCAATTGGTGATACGCATATTTGCCGCATCATATTCCAAAGTGATATTCAAACGTTGAGAAACGACTGCGATATTTGTCAATAACATGATCTCGTTTAATTTTGCCGCAATTTCAAAATCATTGGCCGCTTTGCGTCCTTCTTTGATCGCTTCAATGAAATCGACATAAACACTTTTGGGGCGAGGTAATGTTTTGGCAGGTTCAGTAAAGCCTGGTCTTTCCGGTATTAACTGCGGAGCAGCACCATGCGTTCCATGCATAATCATCCCTTTATCACCGATATAAAGTGCTTCACGTAATTGACGATCAAGTTCCAAAGCTGCCGGACGAGCCGGCTTAACTCCACCGTCACTCCAGGTTACCTTCACAGGAGGCATATTGCCACGTGCCGGGAATTCATAAGTTACACTTTCGGTCTGAGGTAAATAATCGTTATTGAACGGAGTAGATGTGGCTTGTATCTTCGTTGGCAGTCCCAGGTTAAGCGCCCAGATCGGTGCGTCAAACGTATGTGCACCCATATCACCCATCGCTCCTGTGCCGTAATCCCACAATCCACGCCAGTTGAAATGCACCACATCCGGATGATAAGGTTTTTCCGGGGCTGGGCCTAACCAGATATCGTAGTTCAGGTTGGAAGGAACGGCTACACCTGCCGGACGATCGTAATACCCTTGTCGCCAACTTGGACGGTTCGACCACATATGCACTTCTGTGACATTACCGATAACACCACCCTGAATCCATTCTACGGTTTGCATGGTTCCTTCGTTATTGTGTCCCTGGTTACCCATTTGTGTGACCAGTCCGGTCTTTTTGGCCAGATCTCTTAAGAAACGGGTCTCATAAATGGTTTTCGCCATTGGTTTTTCTACAAAGACATGCTTGCCGGCGTTCATCGCATAAGCTGCGATCACGGCATGCGTATGGTCGGGCGTTCCGATCAATACCGCATCAATCTCTTTTTCTTTGTCAATCATTTCACGGAAATCCACATATTTCTTGGCTTTTGGATAACCGGCCATAATATGCCCTGCATAATCATGATCTACATCACATAAGGCATAAATATTGGCGTGTTTAAAGGATTGTCCACTTGCGGCAGCACCCAGTTGAACCGCCGAATCCGAGTTGGCCACTCCGGCAGAGGCTGTCGGGCGTGGACGTGGGGGAGGCTGAATTCCACCATACGGTTGTGAAAAACGGGTATAACCCGGAGTTGTCCGTCGTTGAATAGGCACATCAGGGGTTGCAATATTACGAATATCCCCTCCGCCTTGGGCGCCTACTCCGATACCGGCAAGATTAACCATATCACTGGGAGCGGTATAACCAACTCCTCCCAAAACCGAACGTGGCACAATCGTAAATGCAGCAGTTGCTGCCATTGTTCCTAAAAACTCTCTGCGTGAAAAATGAACTGAACTTTTCTTTAAAGGATCACTGCTCATGGTTTTTCAATTTTAATAGATGAATAAAATATATAAGGATAACAGTTTCTTCAAAAAAATATCAACAAAACGGGGCAATACTTTTACAAGGTCGCCAGAACATTCAGTAATCTATTGTCACAAATATAGGATATTTTTTAATTATTAACTCGAAATAGTATTTTTGGGTAAAGATTTAATGATCTTCATGTTATCGTATTGATTTTATCCATTCCTTCCCCCAGTGTGGTAAAAGAGGATCAACAGGTATTGTTTCGAAAAGCGTTTTTGCTTGTTTCATATCACTTTCAAATGACGCATAAGAACCTCCTGTGAAATTAGACATGTTTTGCTGAAAATGAGCGTTCAGAACGATCGCACGCGGGTTGTCCGGGTTTTGTTGTAGTGCCTCGCTATATGCAGCAGTAATCACACCGGCGTATTTCGGACCGTTGACTGCCGGATTAAGTGCCATTTGTGCAAAATACCAATATCCTTTGAGTGTACTGATTTCCGAACGGATGGCTTTATCCGACAACTTGGTCTTTTTCAATTTTTCCAGATAGGTTTCCGCTTCTTCCAGATATTGATACTTCTCTTTCTGATCGGTCACTATAAAAGAAAGCTGTATATCTATAAAAGCCAGATAATAGGTTGGCAATAACGCCTCAGGGTTAACCGATGCCAGGCGTTCAAAAAGAATACGCGTCTGTTTCCAATCGTCGGGCGTTTGGGCCTGATCCAGGCGCTCGACAGCCGTTGCCAACGGATCGGAAGTTGCTGTTGTTTGACCGTTCAATACAGCGGTAAAAGAGATGATTGCCAATAAGGCGGATAAGATGAATCGTTTCATTTTTTTAGTTGTTTAATGGTGAGACATATTTTTATTTTGATGTTATTTTAACAGAATCGTTACAGGTTTATTTAAAAATTAGAGACATCATAAGCCGTATCTCCGCTCAGGGTGATGAAAAGGCCGATGAAAAAGAACTGATCGGCATTGGAACGAACCGGCGTTCCGGTATAACGCCCTTTATGGTCGGGCACTTCAGAAAATGAGTAATTATAAACCTGTTTGCGGTTGAGAATGTTGGAAACTGAAGCAAATATGATTACCCGTTTATGTGCCAGAACAGTAAGACTTAAGTCTAAACTGTTGTATACAGGCGCTGTTGCATTCATCCATCCCGCTTTATTCGGATCATGATAGGGGCGTCCACTGGCAAAACGGTCGGTCACCCCGATAATACTCCGTAGAGGTTTTAATTCATACCGTAATGAAACAGATGCGTTATGTTGGGTCGCATACTGTGGAATATCTTTTACCGGGTAATCGCGGTATTTGCGTTTGGCATCATTCCAAGAGTAAGAAAAGCGGTATTCCAGGTTACGAATGGTTTTGTTGTCGTTGAAAAACAGGTCGAAACCACGACTGTATCCGTTGCCTGAAGCGTCAAGTTGTCCGTCTGTATCACAAACCAGGCGATCATAATTCTTATAATAACTCTCCACACGGTAAACCCGTCCTTCCGATTGATGATACCCTCCCAGGATGTAATGCCAGCAACTTTCGGAAGGGAGTCCCGGACGTTGCAACAGAGATTCGTTATAGGTCAACTGCGTATAGCGGCCGGCTATGGCCGACAGGTAAAAATCGTTCATGTTGTAGTTCAGAGTCAGGCGTGGTAAAAAGTTGAATCGATCGTTTGCAGTTGTATATTCCAGTCGTGAAGAGAGGGATGCGTTCAATTGTTCGGTGAAATTAAAACTACCGGTGGTATAGACTGCATTGATCGAGTGATCGATCCCTTGCTGATAAGCGTCGGTCGATCGATACTTTTCGGTGATGCCCCGTTGCATGGTCTCTGCGCCAAACTGCCATTTGAATAAGGGGGAAAAGCGTTTTTCCCCTTTCAGCTTGAGGTGAAATTCCCACTCTTTATTATTGAACAGATCATCAGCAACCGAAGCGCCATGGATGCGACTGTTCAACCAAGAGAAAGCGATTCCTCCAAAAAGTTTATAGCCGTTTTCGGTTTGATGACGCAACGTGGTGTTGAGGTAGTAATTATGTTCTTTCAGGTCGAAACGCCGATCTTCTTCGCGCGTGGCCAGAGACGTATAATCATATGCAGCATAGATCTTTCCTACAGTCTTTTTATTGGGGTTGTACCGCCATTGCGTACCGCCGGAGAATTTTTGGTAGGGGCGTAGCCATTCACTTCGATCGGGAACTACCGCATAATAGGGTTCAAGGTTTTGATAGCTGAAATCGAACGAGGCCGATCCTTCTTCAAAACTCTTAGTCCCTCCAGCAGAAGGACCAACCGTGGTCAGACTGCTCCCGATCTTGGTCACAAGACTCTCATCTTTAGTCTGCAATGGCAACACACTGGACAGTCCCTGTCCGTATTCCGGATCATATCCCCCTAAAGAGAATGTCATACCTTCAAACATAAAAGGCGAATAACGGCCACGCACAGGTGTGTTCTCCGAACCGGTGGTCGTATAAGGCACCAATACATGCATATCGTCGATATAGGTCTGTGCCTCCCGACTTTCACCTCCACGGATAAAAAGGCGTCCGTTCTCTCCGGCCATCTGTGTGCCCGGCATGGTATTGATCGATTTGTAAAGATCACCGACAGACCCTCCGGTAGTCACCAGGTCTACTGCGCCCATCTCTTTCCACTGGCTGCTCCCTTTGAGGATAAAGTTGCTGGCAACAACTTCCACTGCATCCAACTCCAGGTTGGACGGCCGCATCTTTATTGTTAATTCGGGAAAAGGAAGTTCCCCGGTTTGTGTCCAGTTCTCATACCCCAACATCATCACGCAAAGGGTCACTGTTCCGGACGCTTCGGTCTTAAACTCGAAATGTCCGTCAAGGTCACTGCTTCCGCCTTCCAATGTCTCTTTGATATAGATATTGACATTGGACAACGGTTGATTGTATTCATCCCATACTGTTCCTGTTATACGATGTTGAGCCGAAAGTGCTGTCAGTATGACCCAAAAAACGGATATTAAAAATAGTCGTTTCATGAAGCTGTTCTTTTTTTGTTTGAGGCAAATGTAAAGGAGGGAAAACAAACAAAAAAAAGAACGGGACAGACGACCTCGATTTGTGACAAATAACACACAGAATGCTGTTCGTCACACAAATTTGGGATGAAATACTAACAAAATAGAACGGTTAATTTAGAGATAGAGTTGTTCTCATATTCTTTTAGAATAGCCTTAAAGAAATAACCCCGACCTTTTTTGGTCAGGGTTTATCAGCGAATGGCAATCAGATCTAGGTTAGATCGATAGTGCCGCTTTTCTTATTTTCTCTGATATTTCGTTTAATGCGGTCTTGAGTGTACTTAGGTCATTGGCCGTAAATTCAGCGGGAACGCCGTTTATATTTGTTCCATTTAGTCGATGATAAAGCCAGTGTCTTGATTTTCCAAAATAAACTTTTGCGATCTCTGACAGGGAGATAAAGTTCAGAACAGGCTCTAATTTATTGCGAAGTTTTACCACCTCCAATAAATTCTCTGCCTCTTCAAGATCAGAGGCGGCCATCTCCAGAAATGCCGCTTCCAATTCTGGGCGTTTGTCATCCGGTGTTTGCCTTATAGCTTCTTTGAAGCGTACTGCAAAATCCGATCTTTGCTCTTCAGTTTCTAAAGATACCCATTCTTTTTTCCATTTTTTCAAATCCATAACATAAATATTTTAAGTTCTTTAAAAGCCCCCAATTAAGGGGGCTTTTGCTAATTTTTCAACTTTAAAAGTTCAATTAAAACATCCAACTGTTTATCAATGAGACTTTCGAGTTCCTTTTCAGATGATTTACTTACGATATCATCACCGAAAAGAACATAGAATTTAAGATTTCCCTTAACAATTTCTATGCGAGCATTTAACTCTTCTCAATTCATCATGTAAAGAACTTGTAACTGATTATATTACAAATATAATAACCTTTTGGATATTTAAGAGGTAGTTCAACAATTATTCTCATATTTTATAACATAAAACGCCCAGACTTTTACAAGCCTAAGCGCTCAAACCTTATTTTAACTAAAGCCATATATGTTACATGGCTGGAAATAGCCTTACAAAGAAAAAGAGATTATTCCATTTGAAAAAGACGGAACAAGTTGCAAGGAATAAATTTTAAGGCGTTTTTCGTAACAACATACTTATAGATACTCGGATGATGAAAGCGGGTTGCTTGTCAACAAAGTCAAGTTCACAATTGCTTCAGAAAACGCAATTTTAGTTTCTGTTGGTAATGCCATTTTGCTATTAAAATCGATTCATCTGTGTTATAATTCATTAAAAAGCTACTTTTTACTAACTCGTGTTTTGGTGATATTGGGTAAAATAGACGCTTGTTTTGCGTATTTTAGGCAAAAGATGGTTTGTTTTTGAGTTTTTTATGCTGCTCTTTCCGGTGATTTATCTGCATAACAGCAACAAGTTATGCAGAAGACTTTCGAGAAGCATCTAAGCCGTTTTAAAAATCATTTAGATGAATTTTTGAGGGGCTGAAATAGACCGAAAAATGGACTCAAAAACAGTTCGTTTTTTTCCAGAATAGCTATTTTTTCATACAGGGTAAAATGGATAAGATAATATGATAATCAATGTTTGTTGTAAAAAATAACTTCAAATCCAGCCCATTTTTTCGTACAGCCTCGTG
Source organism: Parabacteroides sp. PF5-9 (assembly GCF_029893105.1). GTDB lineage: Bacteria > Bacteroidota > Bacteroidia > Bacteroidales > Tannerellaceae > JARXWG01. The sequence continues at coordinate 8,347 of NZ_JARXWG010000015.1, forward strand.
TATGGCTCCAAATAGACGAATGTCGAAGGGGTTCAATTGACACATTGCTAAAATTGACAAAGTGTCAATTGGCGGATTCCGTTTTGTTTCGGAGTAAAATCTTTCTTGCCTTGTATGATGTAGAGATGCTGAAAATCCGGCTGTAATCCTTTTTTCTTTATATTTGTGGGTGAGTTGTGTCACAAGCACAAGCGGTTTGGCGTAAGTGACGGTGTGGGTTCGCAAAAAAACTGGAGTAAATGATTGGTTGATAAGAACCTATTTTGTTGATATCAATGATTATAATAACGCTAACTTTAGGCGGATTACTTGGGTTTTCAATTGAAAAATAATGAAGAAGAAGTGGGATTACACTCAGCTTTGAGCGTTAAAACATAATTACAAAGACAAAATGTTCAACGAAATTTGTATATACGAGGCAAAAATAAATAAGCAGGAGGAAATAGAAACTTTAATGAGAGAAGTGGCTGATTTTTATCTTGCTCAGGATGGAGTTCTTGATGTGAAATACATAAAGAGAACCCACCGTCAGAAAGATTTTAATGCGGTAAAAGAGGGAGAATTACCTGTAAAACTGACCCGACAAATTGGAAAAATAACTTACATTTTGTATTGGGTATTAGACAGTGAAGAAGCACACGCTCGAGTTTCAAAACTTGGATTGGAGAAATTTTACAAACGTTGGACTCGTTGCTTGACAACAATGCCGAAAATATTGTTAGGAGAAAATGTTGTATAATGATGGATCACCACAAAACCGAATCAGTATGCGATCGGCAGCGAAGAGTTGTCTAAAAAAGCACTACCTTTGCCTTCATGAACAAACAGAGCGTGTTGTTTTATCCATTGCTTGCCGGCCTATTGCTGTTTTTGTTTATCGGTAGTCTGGCTTATGGGGCTGTTGCTATTCCGATCAGTGATGTTGTGGAGATCTTATTGGGTAAGGATGTTGAACGAACAGCCTGGGAGCATATCGTTTTACACGCCCGCTTGCCTCAGGCGGTAACAGCTTTACTGGCGGGTGCCTCATTGGCTACCAGCGGTCTGTTGTTGCAAACGCTTTTCCGCAACCCTTTGGCGGGGCCATCTATTCTGGGGATCAGCGATGGAGCCAATCTGGGTGTGGCTATTGTTATGCTTTATCTGGGAGGTTCGCTGAAACAACTGACCGGTTGGGCAGTTACCGGTTATCTGGCTATTATATTGGCGGCATTTGCCGGGGCATGTATTGTCTTGGGATTGATCATCTATTTTTCATCTAAAGTAAGGAGTAATGTCATGTTGCTGATCATCGGGATTATGATCGGTTATCTGGCTTCATCGGTGATCTCGATATTGAATTATTATGCTGCGGCAGACAAAGTGCATACGTTTGTGATGTGGGGATTGGGTAATTTTGCAGGGGTCTCGGTCGATCAGTTGCCTTTCTTTGCACTTTGCACACTGGTCGGCCTGTTTTTTGCTATCGTGTTGATCAAGCCGTTGAACGCCTTGTTGTTGGGGGAAATGTATGCGGCTAATCTGGGGGTGAAAATCAAACAGACACGTATCTTTATCTTGTTATGCACGGGTATTCTGACAGCTACTACCACAGCCTTTTGTGGACCGATCTCTTTTATCGGATTAGCTGTTCCTCATATTGCACGTTTGATGCTGGGAACCTCCAATCATAAATCGTTGGTGCCGGTCACCATGTTGTGTGGCTCTTGTATCGCACTTTTATGCAATATGTTGATGGTTGTGCCGGGTACCAATACTATATTACCATTGAATGCTGTTACGCCGATTCTGGGTGCTCCAGTGATTATTTATGTGATTGTAAACCGGAAAAACATTCAATATTTTAATTGAAAAGATGAAGGGACAACCCGTTATAGAGACACAACAGTTACGTATCGGCTATCCGTTGAAAGGAGGGCGGCAGAAGGTGGTGCATGAGTCGCTCGATTTACACTTGTATTGTGGCGAATTAACTTGTTTATTAGGGTTGAATGGTGCCGGAAAATCGACCTTGCTGCGTACATTGGCTGGTTTTCAGACGCCGTTGAGTGGCTCGGTTTTGTTGCAGGGAAAACCTTTGGTCACTTATCGTCAAGCAGCATTATCACTGACCATAGGGGTTGTTCTTACTGAGAAAACCAATGCGGGGGGCATTACTGTCTATGAATTGGTCTCTTTGGGACGTCACCCCTACACCGGTTTTTTCGGACAGTTGAAACCACACGATCATGCGATTATTGAACAGGCTATAACGCTGGTAGGGATTGCTCACAAGGCGAACGCTTACATGTCGGAATTGAGTGACGGAGAACGTCAGAAGGCAATGATAGCCAAAGCGCTTGCGCAGGAGTGTCCGGTGATTATTCTGGATGAACCGACCGCTTATCTGGATATTACCAGTCGGATAGAAACGATGGTTTTGCTTCGTCGGTTAGCCGTTGAACAAGATAAGGCTGTATTACTCTCAACCCACGATCTCGAACAGGCGATTCAGCTGGGCGACCGGCTTTGGTTGCAGGAGAAAAACAGGCCGATGTTTTGCGGTACGCCTGAAGATTTGATTCTCAGTGGAACATTTGAGACCTTTTTCAGCAAAGAAGGAATTGCTTTTGATGCCTCTACAGGACGATTGAATACCGCATTGCCTACGCGTCCGATAGGGGTGGAGGGTGATTTCCTGACTTCATACTGGGTGGGGAATGCATTGGTTAGGAACGGCTATCGCCCGTCTCCGGTCGGAGATGATCAGATCAACATTACCTGCCATTCACCTAAAGAGTTGACGCTTCGCTTTCCTGATGGAACAACATGCATGATAACGGCTATAGCGGATTTAATTGAACAACTTCGGTAATTGATCGTATGGCAAACTCCTATTTTCAATTTAAGCAATTTATGATCAGGCAGGATAAATGTGCGATGAAAGTCGGGACTGATGGTGTTTTGCTCGGAGCATGGGTTGATTTGCCTTCGGGAATAAGTCGGATACTGGATGTTGGTACAGGAAGTGGGCTGATCGCCTTGATGTTGGCACAACGTACAGCGGAAACATTTATAACGGCTATTGATGTGGACAGGGATGCTTATCTTCAGGCTGTAGAGAATGTTTCAGCTTCTGTTTTCAAAGAGCGCATACAGGTGTCGCATCTCTCATTGAATGCATATGTGGAGACGGTCGCAGATACATTTGAACTGATTGTTTCAAATCCTCCTTATTTTAATCATGCTCTGTTGTCACCGGATATCAAACGAACGATAGCAAGGCATTCGGTTGAATTGTCGTTGGACAGTCTGATTGCAGATAGCCGAAAATTATTGGCGCCGAATGGACGGATCGCTTTGATTCTTCCTGCCGACCAACAGGAGGCTTTGGAACAAACCATTAAACGTTATGGCTTTTTTATGACTCGTTTGACAGCGGTTATTCCAACCGTAGGAGCAGTCCCTAAACGTATTCTTGTGGAGATAACCACCGAGCAAGGTCTTTCTTTTGTGCAAAACAGGTTGACGATTGAAAGCAGCAGACATCAATATACGGATGATTACATTGCGCTTACAAAAGCATTTTATCTGAAGATGTAAGGTAGTTTGTTGTCGAAGAACCGGGTTACTTGTCCGAATAGATTATAGACCTCTTCCGTAAACGAAACTTCCTCTGGTGTATAGACTTTTAAGGCGTGAGGGATGATGGAAATATCGATACGATTGCCGACCATTACCGGTTCTCCGTCGAGGTGCATCACGCCGGGTTTTTGACGGATGATGGAGACTTTTTTAGCCTTTATGGTTTTAATCTTACTATTCCGGTCGATCTGCTTGGTGAAGAGTTGGATGGCAAGCGGTGCAATATCCAGAGGCGTAAAAGGGGATAAGATGGTTAAATCCATTTTTCCGTCTTCAATATCCGCATGCGGTGCGATAAAGGCGTTGTTGCCGTATTGTGAAGCGTTGGCACAGGCCACCAGGAACGCTTTCTCTTTGATGGTCTGATCGTCGACAAGCAGTTCGTAGGGCTCGGGTTTATAACTTAAATATTCTTCAATGGTGTTTTTGATATAGGTTAGAGAGCCCCGGTGCTTTTCGTGAGCAAATTTCTGACTGACAGCGGCATCAAATCCTACTCCGCAGGTGGTAAAAAAAGTCCGGTCGTTTGCCTGGCAGCTATCGATTGTGGTGATATGTCCTTTAATGATGACCTCGAGCGCCCGTTTCGTATCCATGGGAATATGGAGTTCTCTGGCTAACCCATTCCCCGATCCTTTGGGTATAATACCCAGGATAGCCTCGGAATGCAACATCGCCTGGGCGATCTCGTTAATGGTTCCGTCACCACCTACGGCAAGAATGGTATGTGCGCCTTCCTGAATAGCTTGTCGGGTCAGTTCGCTGGCATGTCCGGCGTATTCGGTAAATGAGATATTCAACAGACTTTCTTCCCGCTGACAAATCTCCTCGATCATTTTAGGTATTTTCCGTTTGGAGCCTACGCCGGATATAGGGTTGATAATTGCCTGGACTTTTTTGTTTTTCCTATGCATTCTGCTCTCTTTAATGCTGCTAAGTAAACAAAAATAACGCTTTTAGCAAACTTTTATTGCATGCCGACATATATAAGTTATTTTTTTACTACTTTTGCGGCTGGATTTGCCGAAACATAGGAGTTATGTAAAAACCAAATCTGGTTCATTTTAAAACAATTAGCGAGATGGAAACTCTCTCTTCAACACATATGAGACTTTTACAGGAGAAATTAGCCAAGTATGATGCTCCTCAGCGTGCGATGGCTGCCGGAATATACCCTTATTTTAGAACGATCGAAAGTGATCAGGATACCGAAGTGGTTATTGATGGTAAGAAAGTGTTAATGTTTGGTTCTAACGCTTATCTGGGACTAACCAATCACCCAAAGGTCAAAGAAGCAGCTATAGAAGCTATTCGGAAATATGGTACCGGTTGTGCAGGTTCACGGTTCTTAAACGGAACACTCGATCTACATATTGAATTAGAGAAGCGTTTGGCTGAATTCGTCGGAAAAGAAGATGCGATTGTATACTCTACAGGTTTCCAGGTTAATCTGGGGGTTGTTTCTTGTCTGACCGGACGTGAAGATTATATTCTTTGGGATGAATTGGATCACGCCTCTATTATCGAAGGACATCGCTTGTCGTTCTCTACTAAGCTGAAGTTCAAGCATAATGATATGGAATCTCTGGAGAAACAACTTCAGAAATGTGAACCGGATAAGGTGAAATTGATTGTTGTAGACGGAGTCTTCAGTATGGAGGGTGATATTGCGAATTTACCTGCTATTGTGAAGTTGGCTAAAAAATACAATGCCAGTCTGATGGTTGATGAAGCGCATGGTATTGGCGTATTGGGTGATCATGGACGCGGTACGTGTAATCATTTTGGCGTTGAAAATGACGTAGATCTGATTATGGGTACATTCAGTAAATCGTTTGCTTCTATCGGTGGTTTCATCGCTTCAGATAAAGAGGTTATTAATTATCTACGCCATCATTCCCGCTCTTATATATTCAGTGCCAGTAATACGCCGGCAGCGACTGCTGCAACGATTGCATCTTTAGATATTATGCTGAGTGAACCTGAACGTATTGCTCATCTGTGGGATCTGACAAATTATGCCTTGAAAGGCTTCCGCGATATGGGATGTGAAATCGGACATACTTCAACCCCTATTATTCCACTCTTTATCAGGGATAATGATTTGACATTTATGGTTGTTCGTGAGTTGTTTGAAGCTGGTGTATTTGTTAATCCGGTAGTTTCGCCGGCTGTTGCACCGGAAGATACATTGATTCGTTTCTCGCTGATGGCGACTCATACAAAAGAGCAACTGGATTATGCCATGAATACGATTGAAAAAGTCTTTAAAAAGCGTGGTATCCTGAAATAATCCTTTGTTTTTCTGATTTTCATTATTAAATGGTTTGGCTTGTTTGTGGTTAATTATCTCCTTTTGGAGATGGTTGATGTTGTTTTTTGTGTGAGTATCTGAAGTCTGTTTTTGTTCTTTTATTAAGATTATTCTTTATTTTTGGAGCCAAATAATGATGTGAATATGAGAAGTTTTGCAAGTGATAATAATTCGGGAGTACATCCGCGTATTATGGAAGCCATTGTTGAAGCGAATCAAGACCATGCTGTAGGTTATGGTGATGATCCCTGGACTTTGACGGCAATCGAAAAAATAAAAGAGGTATTTGGTGAGGTAGCTTCGCCTTTTTTTGTATTTAATGGGACGGGAGCAAATACGGTTGCACTACAAGCAGCAACTTTGCCATTTCATTCTATTTTATGTGCTGATACGGCTCATATTTATGTTGATGAATGTGGCGCTCCTGCGCGAATGACTGGTTGTACGGTGACTCCAATCCCCACATCGGATGGTAAATTGACTCCTGAACTCATAAAACCCCATTTGCAACATTTTGGCGTATGTCATCATCCACAACCGAAAGTGGTCTATATCTCTCAGGTATCTGAGTTGGGTACGGTTTACACGGTTGAGGAGATAAAGGCCTTGGCTGACCTTCTTCATGCGCATAAGATGTATCTGCATATGGATGGGGCTCGACTGGCTAATGCCTGCGCCCATTTGAATTGTTCTATGAAGCAATTAACAGTTGATGCTGGTGTTGATATCCTTAGTTTTGGAGGTACTAAAAATGGGATGATGATGGGGGAGGCTGTTCTCTCTTTTCGTTCGGAGTTGACAGAGAATCTTCAGTTTTATCGCAAACAATCGGCGCAACTGGCTTCTAAAATGCGTTATCTTTCTGCGCAGTTTAGTGCTTACCTGACGAATAATCTGTGGTTTGAAAATGCGTGTAAAGCCAATATCAGTGCTGCGAAATTAGCTGAGATCCTGGAGCAGTATCCACAAGTCTGCTTGACTCAAAAGGTAGAGTCAAATCAACTGTTCTTTACTATTCCTCCTGCGGCTTTGGAAGAGTTGCAAAAGCATTATTTTTTCTACATCTGGAATGAAGAACGCAATGAGGCTCGTCTGGTAACCTCCTGGGATACCAGTGGTGAAGACATTGCGGCTATAGAACAGACTTTTCGCGAAATCTTTCTCTCTGTGTAGATTAATCTTCCCGGTATTGTTTGAGGGTTTTGCGCAGGATTCTACGCGCAAAAAAGATTCGACTTTTGACAGTTCCTAAAGGGATCGCTAAAATTGCTGCAATTTCATTGTAGGAATAGCCGGAGAGGAATAAAGAAAAAGGTTTTTTAAAGTCAGGATTTAATCGGTTGATCAATGTGGCAATTTCTAATAACCTGAAATTAGACTCCGGAGAGCTATACCCATCACCTGTTATGTCCAGATTGTAAATATCTGCATTGGAATCGATCACGGATTGTGTTCGTATCATTTTGTGATAGTTGTTGATAAACAGATTGCGCATGATGGTTAATACCCAGCCTTTAAAGTTTATGTTGTCAGTGAATTTATCTTTACAGCCAAGTACTCTTAGGGTCGTATCCTGCATGAGGTCTTCAGCGTCATCGCTGTTTGAGGTCAGTTGCATGGCAAAGTTAAACATGTTCTTTTGGATGCTTAACAGATTTTCTTCGAACTGTAATTGATTCATAGTATCTGTTTTTTAGTTTGGTTAATCATCATTGGCCGTTTTTTTTATGGCCATGAATACACAAACATAATAAAAATAAGTAAATAAATCAATTATTTTGTCAATAAAATGTGGCTTTATTCAACAATACTTCGTATTTTAGCATCGTTTGATTTGCGTAGTTGCATTGAAATTCCAGAGATAACGTTTGTGATATTGTAAAAATAGATTCCTAAACAAAAAACGACACGTATTTGTTAGTATGAAATATTTGATAAACGTAGTAGAGATTAACCGGATTAAAGTATTCATTAAAAATTAAACGTATTATGGGATTAGGTTTTGTAGGGTCAATAATTATTGGCATTTTAGCAGGAGCAATAGCCGGCTGGATCATGAAAGGACGTGGATTTGGTCTTATTATGAATCTTATCGTTGGTTTGGTTGGCGGTGTTTTAGGTGGGTGGATTTATGGGATAATCGGATTTTCAACAACCGGCCTTTTGGGAGCATTACTGATGTCGACAATAGGTGCAGTCTTGTTGTTGTGGATTCTCTCTTTCTTCAACCGAAGAACATAAAAAGAGGATATTGGATGGAATAACGTATAACACTGTTCATTACGAAACATAATAAAAAAGGGTAGCGAATCACTACTCTTTTTTTTGTTCTTGTACTTAGAAAAACGGGTGTCGGATAGTATTCTGTGAGTCACAGATTGGCAAAAATAGACATTATTCTTTATTTAAACGGGAAATAATACCCTTTTTGACACGAAATATCCTCTTTACTTGCTTTTATTTCAGAGAAATGCATTAACTTTGCAGTTCCATTGATAGAATATTTATGATGTTGTCGACACTCACAGCCATTTCACCGGTTGATGGTAGGTATAGAAATAAAACGGAAAAGCTGGCACTTTACTTTTCGGAGTTTGCATTAATAAAATATCGGGTTCGAATTGAGATAGAGTATATTATTGCTCTTTCGGGTTTTATTCCCCAGCTGAAGCCATTAGCGATAGAAGATACCATAATCGCTTTACGTAAGGTCTACCAGGACTTTTCGGAACATGATGCGCTGCGCATTAAAACAATAGAAGAAACAACGAATCACGATGTAAAGGCCGTTGAATATTTTATAAAAGAAAAATTCGACCAGTTGTCGTTGCAACCCTATAAAGAATTTATTCATTTTGGATTGACTTCCCAGGATATCAACAATACATCAGTCCCTCTTTCGCTGAAAGAAGCTTTGGAGGAAGTCTATTTCCCCGGATTACAGGAGATTGTTGAGACATTGACCCGATCGGCAAAAGAGTGGCAACATATACCTATGCTGGCTAAAACGCATGGTCAGCCAGCCTCGCCGACTCGTTTAGGTAAAGAGATCATGGTGTTTGTTTATCGGTTAGAAGAGCAGTTTAAATTATTACAACAGATTCCGGTCTCAGCAAAATTTGGTGGTGCAACAGGTAATTTCAATGCCCATCATGTGGCTTATCCGGAAATTGATTGGAAAGTTTTTGGTGCTCGGTTTGTCGAAGGTTCTTTAGGTCTTAAACGCGAAGAATGGACTACGCAGATCTCCAATTACGATAACCTGTCAGCGATTTTTGATGGGTTGAAACGTATCAATACCATTCTGATAGATTTGAATCGTGACTTTTGGCAATATATCTCAATGGAGTATTTTAAACAGCAGATTAAAGCCGGAGAAGTCGGATCGTCGGCAATGCCTCATAAGGTTAATCCGATCGATTTTGAAAATGCTGAAGGAAATCTGGGTATAGCCAATGCCCTCTTGGAGCATTTGTCTGCCAAACTACCGGTTTCACGTTTGCAAAGAGACTTGACCGATTCGACCGTTTTACGGAATATAGGTGTCCCCTTGGCACATATTGAAATTGCATTTAAAAGTTTGATGAAAGGATTAGGTAAACTTGTTTTGAACGAGACAGCATTAACACATGACTTGGAACAATGTTGGGCTGTAGTGGCAGAAGGTATTCAAACTATTTTACGCCGTGAAGGATATCCTAACCCCTATGAAGCCTTAAAAGCCCTTACCCGGACGAATGAAGCGATAACAGCAACGTCTATTCGTTCATTTATAGAGACATTGGATGTCGATGATAAAATAAAAGAAGAATTAAAGGCGATAACGCCGCATAATTATACAGGTATTTAGTGAGTTAATAGCAACCGGGAGGCTGCTTATTGTTAATTTTTATTAATCAAGAACAATGGATACAGAAGAAAGAGATGAATCTCAACCGCGCCCCAGAAAAGTGATACCAAGTATCAGGAGGGAAAACACAGACCAAGAAGGTGGAAGAAGACCTTATAATCAAGGCTATCAACCGGAAGGTAACTATGAACGAAGACCTTACAATCGCCAGCCACGGGATGAGCGTGGTGGAGGATATAATCGGTCTTATGGAAACAACCAGTCTACTTATGGCAACCAGAATCGTATGCGCTCGTATGATAACCGTGACGGCGGATATGGTAACCGAGGCTCTTACGGGAATAATACCCGTGGTGGATATGGTAATCAAGGTGGAGGATATAACCGTCCTTCGTATGGGAACAATCGTCCGTCATACGGCAATCAGTATGAAGGAGGCGGAAGACCACAATATAATAATGACTCTGACAGACCTTACTCATCTTCACCTTCAGGCGACTCTTACGGAAATGATGGGCTGAAAAAAAGGAGACCACGCGTGGGTGATACCCGCCCGAATACGTATGATAATCGTGGAACTGGTGGACGTCCGTCATATGGCAATCGCCAAGGAGGCTATGGTAATAATAGTGGCTATGGCAATAATGGAGGTGGTTATGGAAATAACCGTCGTCCGATGAACAATAACCGTCGTCCGGGAGGCGGGGGTGGAAATTATAATCCTAATGCCAAGTATAGTTTCCAGAAACAGTTAAAATACAAGGAAGTACTAGCAGATCCCAATGAACCGATCCGTTTGAACAAATTCTTATCCAATGCTGGCGTATGTTCACGGCGTGAGGCTGATGAATTTATTCAGGCTGGAGCAGTAAAAGTGAATGGAGAAGTTGTGACAGAACTGGGAACAAAGATAACCAGACAGGATCAGGTTATTTTCCATGATCAACCGGTTCAGATTGAGAGTAAGGTGTATATTGTATTGAATAAGCCGAGAAATTGTGTGACAACTTCAGATGATCCGAAAGATCGTCGGACAGTGATGGATCTGGTCAAGCATGCTTGTACAGAGCGTATTTATCCGGTTGGGCGTCTCGACCGTAATACAACCGGTGTATTACTCTTGACCAATGATGGTGATTTGGCATCTAAGTTGACCCATCCTTCATTTAAGAAGAAAAAGATTTATCATGTTTGGTTGGATAAAAATGTGGCTATCGAAGATATGGAAAAAATCGCCAATGGCCTTGAATTGGAAGATGGTGAGATCCATGCCGATGCAATTAGTTATGCCAGCGAGTATGATAAGAGCCAGGTGGGAATAGAGATTCATTCCGGACGAAATCGGATTGTTCGTCGTATATTCGAATCACTAGGGTATCATGTGGTGAAACTGGATCGGGTTTATTTTGCCGGTCTTACGAAGAAGAATTTAAGCCGGGGAAAATGGCGCTATCTGAATGAAAGAGAAGTGAATGCTCTCAGAATGGGAGCTTTTGAATAAACATAAAAAGATAGCCGGTTAATAGAAAACCGGCTATCTTGTTTGAATTATTTTATAGTAAGGTAATAATATGGAAACAATTAGTAGAACAAAAATTGTAGATGTACTGAAAAGTGATGCTTTTGGTACGACCGTGAATGTAAGAGGATGGGTGCGTACCCGCAGAGGTAGTAAACAAGTCAATTTTATTGCTTTAAATGACGGTTCTACAATCAATAATGTTCAGATTGTTGTGGACGTGGATCAGTTGGGTGAAGAGTTTTTAAAACCGATTACCACCGGCGCATGTATCAGTGTGAACGGTCTGTTGGTGGAGTCGCAAGGGAAAGGCCAAAGTGCGGAAATTCAGGCAACCGAGATCGAGATTTACGGAACGGCAGATCCGGCTACTTATCCTTTGCAGAAAAAAGGTCATTCGATGGAGTTTCTACGTGAAATCGCTCATTTGCGCCCACGAACGAATACCTTTGGAGCCGTTTTCCGTATTCGTCATCACATGGCAATAGCGATTCATCAATTTTTTCACGACAAAGGATTCTTTTATTTCCATACCCCTATTATAACAGCTTCCGATTGTGAAGGTGCCGGACAAATGTTTCAGGTAACCACACAAAACCTGTATGAACTGGAAAAGGATGAGAACGGATCGATTCTTTACGATAAAGATTTCTTTGGAAAGCCGACAAGTCTGACCGTTTCCGGGCAGCTGGAAGGCGAATTGGCGGCAATGGCTTTAGGAGCGATTTATACATTTGGACCGACTTTCCGTGCAGAGAACTCCAATACTCCGAGACATCTGGCTGAATTCTGGATGATAGAGCCTGAAGTGGCGTTCAATGAGATCAAAGAGAATATGGATCTGGCCGAAGATTTTATCAAGTATTGTGTACAATGGGCTTTGGATAACTGCAGCGACGATGTGAAGTTCCTGAATGATATGTTTGATAAAGGGTTGATTGAACGTCTGGAGAGCGTTTTAAAAGATGAGTTTGTGCGTTTACCTTATACCGAAGGGATTGCGATCCTCGAAGGGGCGGTTGCCAAAGGGCATAAGTTCGAATTTCCGATCTATTGGGGAGCCGATCTGGCCTCTGAGCACGAACGCTATCTGGTTGAAGAGCATTTCAAACGACCGGTTATTCTGACTGATTATCCGAAGGAGATCAAGGCTTTTTATATGAAACAGAATGATGATGGAAAAACGGTTCGTGCAATGGATGTGTTATTCCCTAAAATCGGGGAGATCATTGGCGGATCTCAGCGTGAAGAAGATTACGATAAGCTATTAACCCGTGCAACGGAGATGGGACTTCCCGAAAAAGATATCTGGTGGTATCTGGATACCCGTCGATTCGGCACAGCGCCACATGCCGGATTTGGGCTTGGTTTTGAACGCTTACTTCTTTTTGTTACGGGAATGACGAATATCCGTGATGTGATACCTTTCCCGCGAACTCCTAAAAATGCGGAATTTTAATGTTCTGATACGATATAAAAAAGTCCCGGTTCATAGATTAAACCGGGACTTTTTTATATCTGTTCATTTTCTTCTTCAAAGTTGATCGGGATTTGTCGTTTGAAGGCTTCTTTGAATGAGATCAGCGATTCGGTACGTGCCAATCCCAATGGCTGTAGTTTTGTATGTATGATTTTCAGTAAATGTTGATTGTTCTTAGCATATATTTTGATAAATAAATCATACTGCCCTGTCGTATAATGACATTCAACGACTTCAGGAATCTTCTTCAATGCTTCAGTGACGGCAGGGAACTGTCCTGGATTTTGCAGGAATAAACCCATATAGGCACAGGTCTCATATCCGACTTTTGTGTTGTCTACGGTAAATTCGGATCCCTTGATGACTCCCATATTCGTTAATTTTTGGATGCGTTGATGGATTGCAGCTCCTGATACATTACACTCCCTTGCTACTTCCAAAAAAGGCATGCGGGCATTCCCGATAATGAGTTTCAATATCTTTTCATCTAATTCATCTAATTGATGTTGTGCCATTCTGATATCTGTTTATAGTGTTATTTGTCTGATGCTTACATTTCTGATACAAATGTAATGAATTTATGATAGTTTGAAAACTTTATTCGAATATTGAAACAAATTTAAAACTTTATTTACTCCTTCTTTATTCCCGTTGGTTGATTTTTCAGCTGGAGCAGTATTCAATATTCATTTGGAGGGAAACTGAAAATAGTTGTAATTTTGGAGGCTCAATATGACAACTATTTGCTTTTAGGGAATTTGAAAATGAATAAAGATGAATGAAAGGATAACTTGCTTGCCTGTAGAGAATAATACAGATGAAGTGTTGGAACGAATTGAGCAGACATACAACACTTCCTTTCCGGTAGAAGAGCGGCGTGATTTTTACTTAATCAGGGAGTTGATAGACAAAAAATCCTGTTTTACGGTATATGTTCTATTACGTGATGACAGTTATGTCGGATTTATCACTGCATGGGAATTGGCTGATTTTGTATATATCGAGCATTTTGCGATTGATGAATCTGCGCGAAATGATGGAGTGGGGGGAAAGGCTCTGAAAGAATTTATGAAAGTTAATAATAGGGCGGTAGTTCTGGAGGTAGAAATGCCAAATGACGAGATGAGTCGGCGAAGAGTTGGCTTTTACGAACGTTTAGGGTATGTGTTAGATGATCATATCTATTTTCAACCTCCCTATCGTGTAGGCGATTCGTGGTTTGAAATGCGTCTGATGACTTATGGAATGACTCATATGCATGATCGGTTTGACGAAATAAAGACGTTTATTTATACCGAAGTCTATGGTATAAAATAAAAAAAGGCAGGATTTTAGTCCTGCCTTTTTTAGTATCATAAAAATTATTCTAGTTGACACGTGGTGTCGCCGAATAACTAATTTTTAGAGCATATGCTTCACGAAGCGCTTGTTTGATATCAGTGATAAGCCCCATCTGTGTTTCTCTATCTGCTTTGATAGATACAGTCATAAAAGGAGCATCTTCTTCTTTCATACTTGACTTTTCCTGTGCAATGTAATCTTGAATTTCTGATACTTCTGCAAATGCATCATTCAGCTGAATACGTGTAGCGGTACCCATTTGTGCACGGAACTCAACGGTTGGTTCTCCTACATAAATGAATGTTACCAATGATTTCTTTTCCAGTTTTTGCAATTCCGTAGCTTGTGGCGACCGGAATACGACTTTCAAAGATACCTCACGCATTGTTGTTACCATCATAATGAAGAACAAGAACGCAAATACCAAGTCAGGCAATGATGAGGTATTTAATTCAGGCATCTCACGTCCGCCGGTTTTATTAAATTTTCCCATTAATTGTTCCCTCCATAATTTTTAGGTTCTGCTTCAGAAATCTTCTGTGGATAGACTTTCTGAACAGCAGCTTGTTGTTCTTCATCTAATTCGATAAATACTTTGCCGAATTTTTTAGTTGAGATGTCGTCCCTTAACTCATTGTATGCAGCAGCTAATTCATTCTGTACATCAATGTAAGATTGGTATTGCGTACCACGGTCATTCTGTAGCGAAATAACGTGATTTTTCGTCACCATCATTTGCCCGAAGTAAGGAACATCTTCCTCCACTTTTTCTGGCTTATGCTCGTCGTTAAAAGGATTTTCGATAAATTCTTTTACCTTGTCTTTCAGTTGCTTGATATCGATAAACTCATTGTTACAGAGAATCTGATTCTGACTGTTAATCAACACTACAAGAATGTTTCTCTTTTTAATATCTACATCATCAGTTTTCTGATCTTTTGGAATAGGCTGAGGTAAACGTCTGGGTAAACCTCTGTCTGTATCCATTGAAGATGTTAAAAGGAAGAATAACAGCAACATAAAAGCAATATCGGCTGAAGAAGTACCATTAATCCCTGGTGTTTTTCTTTTTTTACCTGCCATAATACTTTTTTGTTATTTATCCAGAATTTTCTTAATACTACCTGCAAAAATTGCAAGAATAACCAAGCCTATCAGTGCATAAGTGGAATACAAAAACATATCGCTTATCTTCAACCAGAATGGGATATTATAAGCTTGTGCTTCTGAGTTCATTATATTAGGCAGAGCATTACCGTCTCCTATTGCATAAGTAATGAATAACAACGCAGCAAACAATCCTAGGATTACCAGTCCAGTAATTCCTCCTTTAGGGTTGTCTTTGAAATTAACAGCAAATTGCCAAATTCCGAATATTAATGTAGCAGCAGTAGTTAATCCTAACAATATATATTGCCAATATAATATAGTATCGACATGTATAGGATTCCACAATTCACCCTTTAGCGGCTCATTGTCTCCTCCAAGGAAGAACAAGCCTATTACCACCAATGTGATAACAGTACAAGCTATAAGGGTCCAACTTGATATTTTTCTTATTTTAGTAACAGCCATAGTCTGTATTATTTTTTAAATTTCACGTAGTATTTAAGCACCATATCAACTAATGTGATAGACGCGTCTTCCATCTTATTCAAAATGCCTTCCAGTTTACTCAACAGATAGTTGTAGAACACCTGAAGAACCAAAGCAACGATAAGACCGAAGATTGTTGTGATCAAAGCCACTTTCATACCACCGGCTACAACTGTTGGACTGATATCACCAACTTGCTCAATTTTGTCGAATGCCATTACCATCCCTACTACTGTTCCCAAGAATCCTAATGAAGGAGCCATAGCGATAAACAAGGTAACCCAAGAAAGGTTCTTTTCTAACAAACCACTTTGTACACCACCGTAAGAAACAACAGATTTTTCAACGATATCAACACCTTGATCAATTCTCATCAATCCTTGATATGCAATAGAAGCAATAGGACCTCTTGTGTCGCGTGCGATTGCTTTAGCACCTTCTACGTCACCTTTATCAAGAGCTTCTTCAATGCCGCGTAACAATTTGTCTGCGTTTGTGTCTGCCAGATTCAAGTAAATAATTCTTTCCAAACAGAAAGCCAAACCAAGGATTAAAGCAATAGCTGGCAAACTCATAAAGTCGGCACTACCTTCGATAAACTTAGTTTTTAAAGCCTGGTGCATACCACCTTCAACAACGGCTTCCTGCGCGAATGCTACAGTAGAGGTTCCAAGGGCGCACAAACCCAAGAATGCTTTTGCAAATAACTTTTTCATTGTGTGTTTAATTTTTAAGATTAATAATTCTCTATTTGATTTAATTGTTTATAATCTTCATGGTATTATTTATTGCGGAGAGAGCGGGATTCGAACCCGCGATACGCTTTAGGCGTATACACGCTTTCCAGGCGTGCCTCTTCAACCACTCGAGCATCTCTCCAATATGCGCTTTCATCTCCGTCCAAAACGAGCGCAAAATACGAAAAAAATCGCATATGCAAATGTTTCGGTGCACAAATCTATAGTTTTTGTTCGACATAAAAGCAATATCCATCAAATAAATTCCGGCTTATTGTTAAAAAATATATTTATATGTGCGAAGATATGTTTTGAAACAACATCAACGCATTGTTACTTGTGCTTTCAATGACTTTTTCTAAGGGTAAATGATATATTTGAGCTAACTTTTCAGCTACTTTCCAGATGTATATCGGGTTATTTCTTTTCCCTCTGTAAGGGACGGGAGCCAAATAAGGGGCGTCGGTTTCTAATACGATGTGATTGATGTCGGTCTGTTTCAGTGTTTCTGTCAGGTTGGCATTTTTAAAGGTGACAACTCCGTTAATGCCGATCTTAAAACGGGTCAGTTTTTTGATCTCATTCAACTCGTCAATTGTGCCACCAAAGCTATGGAAAACGCCATGTAGTTTGTCCGAACCAACAGCATGAATACACGCTAAAACTTCGGGGAATGCATCACGCGTATGAATGGCTACCGGCAAATCGAGTGCAACGCTCCATTTTAATTGTTCTGTGAATACAGTTTTTTGCTCTTTCAGGTAGGTCTTGTCCCAGTACAGGTCAATTCCGATCTCTCCAATCGCACAATAAGAGCGTTTATGCAACCAGGATTCGATCTCTTTTAAATCTGTTGCATAATTTTTGTTGACACTTGTCGGGTGCAGTCCCATCATAGGATAGGCAAATTCCGGGTATTGATCTGCTAATTGATGCATGCGTTCAATAGTTGTTAGATCAACATTCGGCAACAATAGTTTAGAGATTCCTGAAGCCACAGCCTCATGAATCAGTTGCGGTTGTTCCGGATCAAAATCTTCCAGATAAAGGTGCGAGTGGGTGTCTATCAATGGCATGGTTACGACTGGCGATACATCAACTGATCAAAAAGATCTTCCAGTATTTTTGTTTTTTTAGGCGAAACATATAAAGCTTGTATATGTTGTAATGCTTTCGTATAATAAGCCTTCATTTTGGTTTCGCTTAATTTATCGAGTTGCAGTTCTGTGAATATTTTTTTTACGGCACTGATTTTTTCAGCTGGATCAAATGTATCTTGATTGAGCCAATAAAGTAATTGTTCTTTTTGTTCCTGATCGGCCAATTTCAGAGCGTTTATCAAGAGGAATGTTTTTTTGTTACACAAGATGTCTCCTCCTATGTTTTTCCCGAATGTTTGGGGATCGCCGAATACATCTAAATAGTCATCTTTCAATTGAAAAGCCAGGCCGATGTTTATGCCGCATACGTATAAATTTTCAGCATCTTCTTTGGGTGCTCCTCCCAGTATGGCGCCTGTTTTCAAGCAACAAGCGATCAGGACAGCGGTTTTGAGTTTGATCATCTCCAGGTACTCCGCTTCATTGACATCCAAGCGCGATTCAAATTCCATATCCAGCTGCTGTCCTTCGCAGATCTCCAAGGCGGTGATACTAAACAGGTCGAGAATCTCTTTCAGATGTTCGGATTTTGTTGAGCAGATAAGCTGATACGCTTGTATTAACATTGCATCTCCGGAGAGTATGGCCGCATTGGCATTCCAGACTTTATGAACTGTCGGTTTGTTTCTCCGTTTGTCGGCTTCGTCCATCAGATCGTCATGGAGTAGTGTGAAGTTGTGGAATACTTCCAGCCCTAAAGCCGGCAAAACAACATGGTCAATATTGTTGTTGTATATATTCCCGGCCAGTAAGGCTAAAGCCGGTCTGATTCTTTTACCGCCTAAAGAAAGAATGTATTTTATCGGATCGTATAAACTTCCTGGTTGGCGGTCAAACTTTAAATGCGCGATCTCGTTATCTATTCGTTGGAGCGTTTCTTCAAAAGAGTTCATCTGTATATACCATTCGGGATTTAAAAAAAATAGAATAAAAAAGGCTGCAAATTTGAGCAGCCTTTCTCTTTGTATGTATGATTACTGTAATCTAAACATAATAGGAACTGTATATTTTACACGTACAGGTTTCCCTCTTTGCATACCCGGTTTCCATTTGGGCATGGTGTTTACCACACGTAATGCTTCTTTATCTAATGCCGGGTCTACACCACGAACAACTTCTGCATCAACAACAGTTCCGTCACGGTTGACCACGAATGATACAACGACACGACCTTGGATACCATTTTCCTGTGCAATAACCGGATATTTGATAGAGCGCGAAATAAATTTCAATAACTCCTGATCTCCTCCCGGGAATTGAGGCATATCTTCTACCACGGTGAAAATCTGTTGAGCCGACTCTTCTTCGTCTTCAACGATTGTTGGGGCGACATAAGTCTGAGCCTGAGCTTCTGCTTGATTATCCTCAGAGGATACAATTTCTACACTGGCCACTTCGACATCATCTTCAACAATATTTAAAACCTCAACAGCGGCGGGTGCCGGCGGCGGAGGTGGTGGGGGCGGAGTGTTCTCCGGCCTTGTTATTTCAATTTCTTCCTCAGCAATGATGTCTGCAACACCATCACTTGCAGTAACGATCAGAACGTCGCGAGTTCCCCATTCGAACCCAACAAACACAACGGCTAAAGCAATAACAAGTCCCATAAGTAGACTCATTGTTTTACCGCTTTCCAGATCTGCTTTCGGTGATTTTTTTACTTCCATATTATATACTATAAATTAAAATGTGTTTTTCCTGTATGACAAAAGTACAACATAAATCCTGTTTCCAGGATTATATTCAAATGCAAAAATAAGAAAACTCTCTGATTTTTGCTTTTTTTAGCGTAAAAAACAAATAGGATATACCTTTTTGTGTTTTTTACCGTTTCATTAAGTAGGCAAATTGATCTCAATCCAAAATTCCGGACCCGATTTTATTTGCGGCTGTAAAGTAAAAACAATTTTCTGAAATAACGTATCTTTGGACGATTTTTTTGTGAATAAAATATGCGAAATAGATTATATCTGCTTCTGTTCTCCTTTATTACACTGACGACTTTTGCTCAGAACGGGGACGAAGTTTTCTCCTTTTTGCGCTATCCTTCTTCTACCCGGGCAAATGCATTGGGTGGGCATGCTATCGCTTTAATAGAGCGCGATCCTTCGTTGATCTTTCACAATCCGGGACTACTGGGCGGTGAGATGGATGGAATGATGAATCTGAACTATATGAATTATATAGCAGATATTAATGTAGGAAGTGCCTTGTATACCAAAGCGGCAGGTGAACGTGCGGCATGGGGAGCCGGAGTGACTTATATCAATTATGGAAATTTCAAAGAAGCTTTGCCGGAAAGTCAGATTATCGGCGACTTTTCGGCCAATGATATCAGCCTGAATGCCTTTTATGCCTACGACCTGAGTGAGAAA
The DNA here is from genome assembly GCF_029893105.1 of Parabacteroides sp. PF5-9. Taxonomy (GTDB): domain Bacteria; phylum Bacteroidota; class Bacteroidia; order Bacteroidales; family Tannerellaceae; genus JARXWG01. The sequence continues at coordinate 28,343 of NZ_JARXWG010000015.1, forward strand.
TGGCGCGGAGGACTCTCCTTGAAATTTCTTTATTCCGGTTTTGCCGATTTCACTTCATTGGGGATTGGGGTAGATGCCGGTTTGAGTTATTATGATGCAGAGAAAGCGTTCTCTTTTGGTTTTGTATTAAAGAATATTGGCGCCCAACTCAAACCGTATGAAGATGAACGGCAGAAAATGCCTTGGGATATTCAGCTGGGTATCACTAAAAAAATGGCTCATGCCCCTATACGGCTCTCGCTTATGGCTATGTATCTCAATAAATGGAAAATGGAGTTTGTCGATAATAATGACAAAGCGTATGAAGGGGATAATTTTGGGAAGACATTGGCCAAACATTTAGTGATTGGTGTCGACTTTGTTCCGTCCGAAAATTTCTGGATCGGAATCGGATTCAATCCGAAGCGGAATATGGATATGAAGTTGCAGAATGGAAATAAATTAGGCGGTTTTTCAGCAGGGGCGGGTGTAAAAATCAAAATGTTTGATGTCGGCGTCTCTATGGCTCGCTACCATCCGTCGGCCATGGCTATGATGTTGAGTATATCGACAACCTTTGCTGATTTCAAACCTTGATGTAAATAGAGATATATGAAGAAGATTACAATAGCTATTGATGGGTATTCGTCGAGTGGAAAGAGCACTATGGCGAAAGATCTTGCGCGTGAGATTGGTTATATTTATATCGATACAGGTGCGATGTATCGCGCTGTGACTCTTTATGCTATTCAACATCAGTTGTTTAAAGGAGAGGAGGTTGATGCCGACCAGTTGGAACAACAGATGTCTGATATCAGTATCTCTTTTCGGCTGAACGAAGAGTCTGGTCGCCCCGACACCTATTTGAATGGCGTAAATGTTGAACAGCGAATACGCGAGATGGATGTGGCAGAGCGGGTGAGTTTTGTGGCTGCGCTTGGATTTGTTCGTCGTGTGCTTGTGGCTCAACAACAAGAGATGGGGCGCCATAAAGGAGTTGTGATGGATGGACGTGATGTCGGAACGGTTGTTTTTCCGGATGCAGAACTGAAAATCTTTGTAACAGCTTCTCCGGAAGTACGTGCCCAGCGTCGGGTGGATGAACTGAACGCGAAAGGATTAAAGACCTCTTATGAAGAGGTGTTGGCGAATGTAAAAAAGCGTGACCATATCGATACAACTCGTAAAGAGGGACCTCTTGTACAGGCTGAAGATGCTGTTGTTTTGGATAACTCGTTTATGACCTTGGAAGAACAGAAAAATTGGTTGTTGACACATTATAAAAAGGCGGTATCCCTGAATGGTTAAGGTTGAAATAGACAAAGGTTCCGGGTTTTGTTTTGGTGTCGTGAATGCGATCGCGAATGCAGAGCGTGAACTGAATAAATCGGATGAGATCTTATACTGCCTGGGCGATATCGTACACAATAGTCTTGAGGTAGAGCGGCTTGAGCAACGTGGTCTTCAAACCATCGATCATCGAGGATTGGAGCAGCTGAAAGGAGGGAAAGTATTGCTTCGGGCGCATGGCGAACCCCCTTCGACCTATCAGATCGCCCGGAAGAATGAGGTTGAAATTATCGATGCGACCTGTCCTGTAGTTTTGCGCTTACAACATAAAATCCATAAATGTTATATTGAAAATCGTGCACATAATACCCAATTAGTTATTTATGGTAAAAGAGGGCATGCCGAAGTCAATGGTTTGGTCGGACAGACAGCCGGAACGGCCATTGTCATTGAAAAAATAGAAGATCTCGATCAACTGGATTATACGCATGATATCATTCTTTTCTCGCAGACCACAAAATCCTTGGATGGCTTTAAAAGTGTTGTGACTGAGATACGTGAACGCCTCAACGAAGGGGTAAGGTTTGAATTTTATGATACGATTTGTCGCCAAGTAGTCAACCGCTTACCCAATATAAAGCGATTTGCCTCAACTCATGATTGGATCTATTTTGTGGCCGGCACAAAAAGTTCGAACGGGAAAATACTTTTTGAGGAGTGTCGTAAAGCGAATCCCAATACCTGTTTTATCTCTTCGCCTGAAGAGATTACAGATCCATTACCCGATTTTGTGCATACAGTCGGAGTCTGTGGTGCAACCTCTACGCCAAAGTGGTTGATGGAGGATGTCGCTACCCGTATCCATCTCATCAATAATATGAATCAGTAGATCAAAGAGGTTTTTTCGATAGAATCGATAAACTTTCCATTAAATCTGTGTTGTCCCTGAAAATGAAACGGATAACAAAATGCCCTTTTGCAGTACTGTTCCGTGAACGGATCCAAACAAAAACCGTTACGTTGCTGTCGGTTTATTTGATGCATCAGAAACACTTTTTTGTTAGAGGTACCTCTAAATGATTTTACACGTACCTCTAAACGGATTTAGACGTACCTCTAAATTGTTTTAGACGTACCTCTAACAGAAAACAGAGGTAGGTGTAACAAAAAATAGACGCAGGTGTTGCATTAAAAGGTTCATAGTGATGTTTTTATATTCTTGGTATGATGTAGGAAAATGGATGTGTGTTTTTCGAAAGCCAACCGAAAGAATAGGCAGGGCAAAAGCGGTTCGATTATTTACTGATTTTCATCTGGGGGGTGAAAGATTAGATGATAGGTACAGGGTAAATAAATATTTCTTACCTTTGCCACCCACTAAAAACGAGATTATTAAGGTCAAATTTAGAATTAAGCGAAATGGCAAAAGAGCTGAAAGAACTTACCAAAAGGAGCGAAAATTATTCGCAATGGTATCAGGATTTGGTAATTAAGGCGGAATTGGCAGAAAACTCTGCCGTGCGTGGATGTATGGTGATTAAACCATACGGGTATGCCATCTGGGAAAAGATGCAGCGTGTGTTGGACGATATGTTCAAAGAAACCGGTCACGTGAATGCTTATTTCCCCTTATTGATACCTAAGTCTTTTTTAAGTAAGGAAGCACAGCATGTCGAAGGTTTTGCCAAGGAGTGTGCAGTTGTTACCCATTATCGCCTCAAGAATGATCCTGATGGAGCAGGGGTGGTGGTCGATCCGGCGGCCAAGCTGGAAGAAGAACTGATTATTCGTCCGACTTCGGAAACGATTATATGGAATACTTATCGCAACTGGATACAATCGTATCGTGATCTACCTATTCTGGTCAATCAATGGGCCAATGTGATGCGTTGGGAAATGCGTACACGTCTGTTTCTTCGGACGGCCGAATTCTTATGGCAAGAAGGGCATACGGCGCATGCTACCCGTGAAGAGGCGGAGGTTGAAACCCGTCAGATGCAGGGGGTATATGCCAATTTTGCTGAGAAATATATGGCTATGCCTGTTATAAAAGGGCTAAAATCCGAAAACGAACGTTTTGCGGGAGCCGAAGATACTTATACGATCGAAGCGATGATGCAGGATGGGAAAGCGTTGCAGGCCGGTACGTCTCATTTCTTAGGTCAGAATTTTGGAAAAGCATTCGATGTGACTTTCATCGATCAGAATGGTAAGCAAGAATACGCCTGGGCTACTTCATGGGGAGTCTCCACGCGCTTGGTTGGTGCATTGATTATGTGTCATTCGGATGATAATGGGTTGGTATTGCCTCCTTTATTGGCACCGATACAGGTGGTTATTGTTCCTATCTACCGCAATGAAGAGCAGTTGAATCAGATCCGTGAGAAAGTGAACGGAATTGTAGCGAACCTGAAAAAACTGGGTGTTTCTGTTAAATTTGATGATGCCGACAACAAGAAACCGGGATGGAAATTTGCCGAATATGAGTTGAAAGGTGTTCCGGTACGCTTGGCGATGGGAGGACGTGATCTGGAAAATAACACGATCGAAGTGATGCGTCGGGATAAACTGGAAAAGGAAACGATCTCTTGCGACGGTATAGAAGAATATGTAAAGAATCTGTTGGAAGATATTCAGCAGAATATTTATCAAAAGGCTTACGATTTCCGGGAGTCGCATATGGTTTCTGTAGAGACCTATGAAGAGTTTAAGGAAAGAATAGAAGAAGGTGTCTTTATCCTGGCGCATTGGGATGGAACTCCGGAAACGGAAGAACGCATCAAGAACGAAACAAAAGCAACGATCCGGTGTATACCGTTAGAAGGTGATAAAACCCCTGGGAAGTGTATGGTGACTGGCTGTCCGTCTGCACAACGCGTTGTTTTTGCCCGGGCTTATTGAAAAGCAACTAGAGTTAAAATAGTCTAAAAGAGAGAAGCTTTTTGGTTTCTCTCTTTTTTTAATCTATTTTTGACACGTATGTCAGACATGATTGTCAAAACATTTAATAACAATTGATCATGCATGTATCAAATGAAACAGAGGATGTAGAATCCCGTATTATAGAGGCTGCCAAAAAAGTTTTTGTCAGACAGGGGTTTGTGCGAACGACAATGAGTGATATTGCTCAGGAAATAGGGATTGGACGGACAGCTTTACATTATTATTTTCGAACGAAAGAGGTTTTATTCGATGCTATTTTCGGACAGTTATTGGATCATTTGCTTCCGAATATCAAAAAGGTGATGGATCAGGAAGGAACAATGTTGGATAAAATGCCTCTTATTATTCAGGAATACACGTCGGTCTTATACGATAATATGTTGCTTCCCATATTTGTGGTCAGCGAAGTTAATCGTGATCCTGAACATTTGTATCAGGCCTTTTTTAAAAAAACGCAACAAATAGAACCGCTTATTCGTATGAGAACTCAGCTGCAGGAAGAGATGGATAAAGGGATCATACGAAAAATGGTGTTGATGGATCTGTTTATCGCCATAGTCAGTATGATTGTATTTCCGCTGTTAATACGCAAGCCGCTGACCGATGTTTTCCTGGATAGCGAGGAGGAGAAATTCGATGAATACATTCTTGGGCGAACATCCCGTATAACCGAAATAATCCTTCATTTATTAACGCCTGAAAAAACGGATAAATAAATTCATAAACTTATGCATCAATCTGGAATAATCGAAAAATTACGGATCATCTTGTTGATAAATATATTTTTAGTCGGATCTGTGACGGGACAGGAAAATATCACGCTTTTTCAATGTTATGAGTGGGCAAAGCATAACTACCCACAGATCCGTCAGTTTGGACTGATCGATCAAACGGAACAGTATAATCTGTCGAATGCAGGCAAGGGTTGGCTACCGCAACTCACCGTAAGCGGGAAAGCTTCCTATCAGAATGAGGTGACCAAACTACCGTTTGATACGGAAAAACTTACTGCTGTTCTTCCGGGATTTGATATTCCTACACTTAGTAAAGATCAATACCAGGTGACGGCTGAGCTAAACCAGACGATCTGGGATGGGGGGATTATTCGTTCGACACGGGAGTTGAGCCGGGTCGAAGCAACCGTAAACCGTGAACAGTTGGAGAGTGATCTGTATGCACTGAATGATCGTGTTAATCAACTCTATTTCGGTTGTCTGCTTCAGGATGAACTGATTCGGCAGAATGAACTGCTTCAACATGAATTACAGGTGAATATCGACCGTATCGTGGCTATGATGAGTAATGGAGTTGCCAACCAATCGGATAAGGAGAGCCTGGAGGTAGAATTGTTGAATGCCCGCCAGAAAGAGATTGAATTAAGAGCTTCCCGAAGTGCATACAAACAAATGTTGAGTGTATTGACAGGGAAAGAGTTGGCGGAGAATGTTGTTCTGGAAAGACCCCAGCTGCCTACGACAACTCTGAGTACTGCGATTAATCGTCCGGAGTTACGTATTTTGGAGGCCCGGGGTAAGTTAATTGAAACACAGAATAAACAGATTACAGCCGGGATTATGCCACGGATAAATGCGTTTGTTCAGGGTGGTTATGGGCGTCCAGGCCTCAATATGCTGGAAGATAGTTTTGAGCCGTTTTATATTGCCGGTGTACGTTTTTCCTGGAATCTGGGGAAATTATATTCGCTGAAAAATGATCGAAGAAAGGTGGATGTAAATATGCGGAATATAGATATTCAACGCGAAACATTCCTGTTTAATACAAATCTTCAACTGATGCAGCAAAGTACGGAGATCAGGAAATTAAGAGAACTCATGCGTGCGGATGAAGAGATTATACGTCTTCGTTCCAATATCAAAAAGGCGGCGGAGGTTAAACTTGAAAATGGGGTGATTTCGGTTACCGATCTTATCCGTGAGATAAATGCAGAAGATATGGCCAAACAGCATGGAACGACTCGGTATATCCAACAATTGATGGCTGTTTATACGTATCTGCATAGTACGAATAATAAAATAGAATAAAAATACCATTCCCGTATCAAGTGCGGGAACAGTCACTGGAATTTAATGAATGAAATATGAAACGATTGAAGTGTATAGTATTACTAAGCGTGATTATGACAGGTTTTATATCCTGTAGCCGAAATAAAGAGGATATTGATGCGACAGGGGCTTTCGAAGCGACAGAGATACTGGTCTCATCGGAGACAAACGGAAAAATAATGGAGTTGAATATCAAAGAAGGTGACCGATTGGAAGCCGGAGCTGTCGTTGGCTATGTAGATAGCACACAGTTATATCTGAAAAAGATGCAGTTGATGGCCGGACTTCGCTCGGTGGATTACCGCAAACCGGATATACGCAAACAGATCGCTGTATTAGAGCAGCAAATCGCTACGGCGCGTACCGAACAACAACGTATGGAAAATCTGGTAAAAGCGAATGCTGGCAATCAGAAACAAGTGGATGATATTGTGAATAATATCGCCTATTTGCAAAAACAGTTGGATGCGCAGTATTCTACCTTAAGTAAAACAACCGGTGGGGCAGATGCCGAAGCCGAAGGAATTCTTTATCAGATTATGCAGCTGGATGATCAACTGCAGAAGAGTCGGATCGTTAATCCGCAGACAGGAACCGTTTTGACTAAATATGCCGAACCGGGTGAAATTACGTCGGCCGGTAAGCCACTGTATAAAATAGCCGATGTCGATCTATTCTATTTACGGGCGTACATCACTGCCGATCAATTGTCTCAATTGAAACTGGGGCAAACCGTTCGTGTTTTTGCCGATTTTGGGGATGATAGGAGAGAATATCCGGGAACGATTACCTGGATTTCCGATAAATCGGAGTTTACTCCCAAAGGTATTCAGACAAAAGATGAGCGTGCCAATCTTGTTTATGCCATAAAGATAGGGGTGAAGAATGATGGTTATCTCAAGATTGGGCAATATGGGGAAACAAAATTTTAAGCTGACGAGAGGTTTTTCTCATGAATAATATACAGATCAATCAGATAAGTAAGTCTTACGGAAATGTTGTTGCGGTGGATAATATTTCACTCGAAGTACGAGCCGGCGAACTATTCGGACTGATTGGTCCGGATGGTGCCGGGAAAACATCGCTTTTCCGTATTCTGACTACACTTATTCTGCCCGATGAAGGAAATGCTTCCGTTTGCGGACTGGATATTATTAAAGATTATCGCAAAATACGAACGATCGTAGGATATATGCCTGGGCGATTTTCCCTGTATCAGGATCTGACAGTGGAGGAAAACCTGACCTTTTTTGCTACCGTATTTAACACGACGATCAAAGAAAATTATGAGTTGATCCAGGATATTTATGTACAGATCGAACCGTTCAAAAATCGTCGAGCCGGTAAACTATCCGGAGGGATGAAGCAAAAATTGGCTTTATGTTGTGCTTTGATTCATCGACCCGAAGTGCTTTTTCTGGATGAACCGACTACCGGAGTCGATCCTGTTTCGCGTACCGAGTTCTGGGATATGCTTGACGAACTGAAGAAACAGGGGATTACTATACTGGTTTCAACACCCTATATGGATGAGGCTTCACGCTGTGATCGCATTGCATTAATGCGTTCGGGGCAAACGTTGTCGATAGATACTCCGGAACAGATCCGTCACTCTTTTGATTTTCCTTTATGGTCGGTCAGATCGGCGGATATGTATAAGTTGCTGATTGATTTGCGTGAGTTTCCACAAACGTACTCCTGTTATTCTTTTGGTGATTCCCAACATCTGACCCTTCAGGAAGATAGTATGAAGGGGAAAACAGAAAGTGTCCTGATGCAGGAACTAAAGGTCTATTTGGAAGGAAAAGGACATGTCGATATACAGATCAATCCGATTGAAGCAGGTATAGAAGATTGTTTCATGGCTCTACAGAAGATGTAAAAAGGATGAATGTTATAGAAGTAAAAGAATTAACGAAACAGTTCGGACGATTTACCGCTGTTGATCATATAAGTTTTGAAGTAGGTGAGGGGGAAATCTTTGGTTTTCTTGGAGCCAACGGGGCAGGGAAAACAACAGCTATACGTATGTTGTGTGGCTTGTCCGTACCGACTTCAGGAAAAGCCAAAGTAGCCGGATACGATGTGTATAAAGAGACTGAGCAAATTAAACAACATATCGGTTATATGAGTCAGAAGTTCTCCTTGTATGGTGATTTAAAGGTCTGGGAGAATATTCGATTGTTCGGGGGTATTTATGGCTTGAAACAGAAACAGATCAATCAGAAAACCGATGAACTGTTGAATGTATTGGGTATGCAGGATGAACGGAACACGTTGGTAGATTCATTGCCATTGGGCTGGAAGCAGAAGTTGGCTTTTTCTGTCGCTGTGATTCATGCTCCTAAGATCGTCTTTTTGGATGAACCGACAGGAGGGGTCGATCCGATCACGCGTCGTCAATTCTGGGAGTTGATCTATCAGGCTTCAGCTCGTGGAATAACCGTATTTGTAACGACTCATTATATGGATGAAGCCGAATACTGTAATCGTGTTTCCATTATGGTCGATGGGAAAATAGAAGCTTTAGATACTCCGGCCGGATTAAAAAGATCTCATCATGCTTCTGATATGAATCAGGTTTTTCATGAATTGGCTCGAAAAGCAAATAGAGGAGAATAAACGATGAAACAATTTATTTCGTTTTTGACAAAAGAGATGTATCATATTTTTCGTGATCTGCGCACGATGATGATTATGTTATTCATGCCGATTATCCTCATCATTCTTTTTGGTTATGCGATTACTACTGAAATAAAACAAGTACCTATTGCTGTATTGGATCACAGTCGCGATGATGTAACCCGGAAAATAACCGATCGTTTAAGTGCCAGTGAGTATTTTAATTTATATGGGATAATAAATGATCAGGAGGACATACAGGAGTTGTTTCGACGTGAGTATGTCAAAATGGTGGTTGTTTTTCCTCCACAGTATGTCTCCTCTTCGGATGCCTCCGTGCAAATCTTGGTAGATGCGACCGATCCGAATGAAGCGACACAATTAACAGCCTATGCCACAGCGATCATTCAGACAGAAGTGGCCGCAGGTAGTGTCTCTGTTGAACGCTCGAGGGCGACACAATCCGCGGTGATGACTCCGGTCGTACATCTGTTGTACAACCCCTTGATGAAGGGTGCCTATAATTTCGTGCCGGGAGTGATGGGATTGATTTTAATCCTTATCTGTGCCATAATGACCTCTGTCGGTATTGTCAAGGAGAAAGAGATGGGAACCATGGAGATTTTGCTGGTTTCTCCATTGAAACCGATTTATATCATTCTGGCTAAAGCACTTCCTTATCTCTTGTTGAGTATTGTAAATATATGTACAATCTTATTTTTATCCTATTTTTTGTTGGATGTACCGATAAAAGGGAGTTTATATTTGCTGATCATGGTCTCTATACTTTATGCGATCGTCTCATTATCTTTGGGATTACTTATATCTACGATAGTCGATACTCAACAGGCTGCAATGCTTATCAGTGCTATGGTACTGATGCTCCCCGTGATGCTGTTAAGCGGCATGATGTTTCCGGTAGAGAATATGCCGCTCGTTTTACAATGGTTATCCAATATCGTTCCGGCAAAATGGTATATTATAGCCGCTAAGGATATCATGATAAAAGGAGTACCGGCAATGGCTGTCATGAAAGAAGTAGCGATTCTTTTGTTTATGGCATTGTTCATCATTGGATTGAGTGTGAAACGTTTCAAAGTCCGTTTACATTGAAAAGCGTATGTTGAAATACTTACTTGAAAAAGAATTTAAACAAATCAGAAGAGATAAATTTCTTCCGAAAATTATCTTTATGGTTCCGGTCTTACAACTGATTATTCTGCCTTTTGCAGCAAATTTTGAGATGCGAAACCTCAAGCTGGGGGTGATTGATCATGACCATTCAGCACTTTCGGAACAACTGGTCAATAAGACACTCTCTTCAGGGTATTTTCTTTTAACCGATTTTTATGATTCATATGATCAGGGAATTACCTCAATAGAAAAAGACGAAGCCGATCTGTTACTGGAGATTCCATTGCATTTTGAAAAAGAACTGATTCGGGAAGGGAATGTCGATCTGTTGATTACTGCCAATGCGGTAAATGGCACAAAAGGAGGGATGGGTAGCGCTTATCTTTCGGAGATAATTCGTCGGTTTAATGCTGAAAAAATATTACTGCCTGAAACCTCAACAAGGCAGGTGACTTCAACGAATCTGTTTAATCCGCATCTAAGCTATAAGAATAATATGGTGCCGGGCATATTGGTTTTCCTTTTGACAATAGTGGCCGGTTTTTTGTCGGCATTGAATATCGTCAGTGAAAAGGAGAAAGGAACCATCGAACAAATCAATGTTTCACCGATTCCCAAATCCCTGTTTCTATTATCCAAATTGATCCCGTTCTGGGTGATCGGTTTTATCATTCTGACTATCGGTATGCTTATTGCCTGGTTGATTTACGGACTAATCCCTGCCGGAAGTTTCCTGACGATCTATCTTTTTGCAGCGGTATATCTGATCGCATTTACCGGATTCGGCTTAGTACTCTCTTCCATCTCGTCGAATCAGCAACAGGCGATGTTTACTGCCTTTTTTTTCCTGATAATCTTTGCCTTATTGAGTGGTTTATTTACTCCGATCAGTAGTATGCCTCAGTGGGCGCAAACGATGACCTTATTTAATCCGATCCGTTATTTTGTAGAAGTCATGCGTATGATCTATCTGAAAGGGAGTGGAATAATGGATATGACCGGACATTTTCTGGTGGTAGTTCTTTTTGCGGTTTTCTTTAACATACTGGCTGTTTTAAGTTATCGCAAGAAAGGATAAACAGGACAAGAGAATTGATGTGTACGAAAAAAAAAAGTATTTTTGCCTCGTTATACTAACTTAATCACATCAATATCATGTCATTTATTGTAATTATCCTTTGCTTGGCCTTATTGATCGTCATGATCTCGTATTTCAAAATCGATGCCTTCCTTTCCTTTATCGTGATTTCCATCTTAGCCGGGATCGGCTTGGGAATACCGTTGACGGATTTGCCGAAAACAATCGATAATGGGATCGGGAATATTCTGGGTAGCCTCACACTGATCATTGTTCTTGGAGCAATGTTGGGTAAGCTTGTTGCAGAAAGCGGTGCGGCACAGAAGATTGCGGATGTAATGGTCGACCTTTTCGGTACCCGTTATATTCAATGGGGGCTGATGATTACCGGTTTTATAGTCGGTATTCCTTTGTTTTATGGGATTGGCTTTGTGTTGTTAATCCCGTTGGTTTTTTCTATTGTGAATCAATACAAGTTACCTGCGGTTTATATGGGAGTCTCCATGTTGGCTGCATTATCGGTGACTCATGGATTCCTGCCGCCGCATCCATCGCCTGTAGCGTTGGTTGCCTTGTTTAATGCCAATATCGGCATGACCCTCATCTATGGTATGCTGATTGCTATTCCTGCGATTGTCCTTGCCGGTCCTCTATTTGGCCGGACGCTCCGGAATATTCAAACCGGTCCGTTGAAATTGTTTGAGAAGAAGGAGTTAGACTGTGCCTACAGTATGCCAGGAAAAGTCAATAGCTTTTCTACCGCTATGCTTCCTGTTTTCTTGCTTATTTTGGCTACGGCTATACCGTATGCTTTCGGAGATATGCCTGGGAAAGTGGCGGATGTCGTTGCTTTTGTCGGTTCACCTTCAGTGGTCATGTTGATCGCTCTGATTGTAGCAACCTACACGTTAGGCTTGCGCCAGGGAAGAAAGGTCAAAGACGTTATGGCGGTCTATGTTGACGCGATTAAAGATATCGCACCGATTCTTTTGATTATAGCAGGATCGGGTATCTTTAAACAGGTGATGGAGGATAGCGGGGTGAGTATGGAACTGGCTACAGCTTTCCAGAAACTGCCTGTTCATCCGCTTATCCTGGGTTGGTTGATAGCTGCAGTGATCCGTGTATGTGTCGGTTCGGCAACTGTTGCCGGCTTAACAGCAGCAGGAGTTGTAATGCCGCTGATTACACAAGGAGGAGTCAACCCCAATTTGATGGTCTTGTCTTTAGGCGCCGGAAGTTTGATGTTTTCCCATGTCAACGATTCGGGTTTCTGGTTGTTTAAGGAATATTTCAACCTGAGTATAAAAGATACGATCCGGTCATGGTCATTGATGGAAACAATCGTTTCTATCGTTGGCTTGGTCGGAGTAATGATTTTAAATATATTTATTTAATAACGCTAAAAACAGTTGATGTATGAGTACGTACAATGCAGACGAACAATTTGAAAAATTAGGTTTAACATTACCTCCTGCTCCGGCAGCACTCGGAGTTTACAAACCGGCTCTTGTGGTGGACGGTAAATACTTATATCTTTCAGGTCACGGTCCTTTAAAGGATGATAAATCATTGATCATTGGTCGTATAGGGGAAGATCTGAGTATGGATGAAGGAAAACAGGCCGCTCAACAGGTCGGACTGGCTATGTTGGCAACCATCAAGCAGCATCTGGGAAGTTTAAATAAAGTGAAGCGGTTGATCAAGGTACTGGGTATGGTCAATTGTACGCCTGATTTTGAGAAACACCCTTATGTGATCAACGGATGCAGTGAATTATTCGCAGCAGTCTGGGGATCGGATAATGGAGTCGGAACCCGAAGTGCCGTAGGTTTCGGATCATTGCCGGATAATATTCCGGTAGAGATTGAAGCTATATTTGAATTGTATTGATTGAAATAAAACACGGAGGGTGTCTCAAAAGTACATCTTGCTTTTGAGACATCCTCTGTTTTTTATAAGAGTATGAAAGATTGGTATCAAATAGATCATATTGACGAGATCGATTCTCCGGCATTGGTAGTCTATCCGGAAAGGATTCGCAGAAATATAACCGAAGTCATACGGATGGCCGGAGGAACGGAGAAGTTGCGCCCTCATGTCAAAACCAATAAGATGGTTGAAGTCTGCCGGATGATGCTTGATGCAGGTATCAATAAGTTTAAATGTGCGACAATAGCTGAAGCCGAAATGTTGGCAATAGCGGGTGCTCCAGATGTCTTATTGGCCTATCAGCCCGTAGGCCCGAAGGTACGGCGTCTGCTGACAATAATTGCCAAATACCCTCAAACACGCTTCTCTTGCCTGATTGACAATGAGGCAAATGGACGTTTTGTCGCATATCTTGCGCAACAAGCGGACTTGGTTATGGATATTTTTATTGATCTGAATATCGGGATGAACCGCACGGGGATTCACCCGGAAAATGCGTTTATGTTGGTGCAGAAAATATTCAAACTATCCCATCTTCATATACGGGGGCTTCATGGGTATGATGGACATATTCATGACCGGGAAATCATCTCACGCCAACATGCTGCCAATCGTGCATTTGAAAAAGTGTATGGGGTGTATGAAAAGATGTGTTCGCTGTTTGAGGAACAGCTTGTGATGGTCATGGGTGGAACCCCGACTTTCCCCGTTCATATGCATCGGGCGAACTGTGAATGTAGTCCGGGCACTTTTGTTTTCTGGGATTGGGGATATAAAGAGATGTTGAAAGATATGTCGTTTGAATTTGCAGCATTACTTATTTCCCGCGTCATATCTGTCATTGATAAAAATCATATTTGCATCGATTTAGGGTATAAGTCGGTAGCAGCAGAGAATCCATTGCCCCGTGTTCATTTTTTGAATGCACCGGAGGCTATTCCGACTGCACAAAGTGAGGAACATCTGGTCTTGAAAGTCCCCGATAGCAGCGCATATGCCCTTGGAGATGTGTTCTACGGTGTTCCGGTTCATATTTGTCCAACTGTCGCCTTATATGACAGAACTTATGTGGTAGAGAAAAACCAACAACCGACTTATTGGCGAGTGATGGCTCGCGATCGATATATACCGCCTAGTGATTATTAAGGAATTTCACCAATTAATGTTCATTTCTTTTGGATTGTATATGACTAAAATCCGTTATCTTTGCACAAAATCAACAAAAGTGTGCTATGGTTATTATCAACAATTATGATGAGTTTGAACAATATGTAGGTAAAGAACTGGGTGTTTCAGAATATTTAAAGATAACCCAGGAGCAGATCAACCTTTTTGCCGATGCGACTATGGATCATCAATGGATACATGTAGACGAGGAAAGAGCAAAAAATGAAAGTCCTTTTGGTACGACGATTGCACACGGTTACTTAACCTTATCTGTTCTGCCCCACATGTGGGCACAGATCGCCGATGTCCGCAATGTGAAATCACTGATAAACTACGGTGTTGATAAATTGAAATTCAATCAGCCGGTAACTGTCGGGAGTGAGATTCGTGTACGGGTAAAACTGTTGACTTTGACTAATCTGCGTGGAATAGCCAAAGCCGAACTGCGAGCGACTATGGAGATCAAAGATTGTCCGAAGAGCGCCTTTGAAGGGACAATCATCTTTTTATACCATTTCAATAATTAAAAAAAAGACTCTGAATAACCTGTATTTTGAAGCTGTCGGGGAAATAGATTAATTTTGCCCGTTCAAAATATGTGCGATTTGAAATTAAAGTATCTCTTATTATTCATTGCGTTTTCTTCCTGCATAGCCTCTGCTCAGGTAGATTCTCTTTTTATCGGCAGCTATGATCAGAAACTGATGATTATCGGATTTGTCGCTAAAGACTTTGTCTTTTTGGAGACCATCCAGCCGCAAAGCGAACAAACCTATTTCCCGAATAATCCGGCGCGGTTGGGGGTAGGACTGTCATGGAAGAATTCGGTATTGAGTTTTGCCTATGGTTATCCGTTTGATTTTCTTCGGGAAAAAAAGTTTGGAAAGACGCGGTTTATAGACTGGCAATACCATCATTACGACCGAAAATTTGTTTTTGACCTTTTTCTTCAGCGATATAAAGGGTTTTATATGGAAGATAAAAAAAGGAGTGAACCGTTTATCTTATCTCCGGATTTAAGTGTGCGGCAGTACGGAATGAACGCCAACTATATTGTCAATAATAAAAAATTCTCCTATAAAGCAGCATTTGTACAAAATGAAAAACAACTACGTTCTGCCGGCAGTTTGTTGCTGGGAGGAGGGATTTATGTGACACAGATTACATCCGATAGTTCCTTTGTGTATATGGATCGTAGAAGTTTTGATAATTTTCAATTCGGATTAAGTGCTGGTTATGCATATACTTGGGTTTTGGGTAAACGGTGGTTTATCAATGGCTCATGTACGGTTGGGATAAATTTCGGAAGCGAAAAAGTCAGTAGTTTCGGCAAGCAGAAACTGGAAGTCTATCCCACCGTATTCCCCCGGATGTCGATTGGCTATAATCATGAAAAATGGGCCATGAGTTTTGTGTATATTAGTAATATTACATTTCCATCTTACACGGAAGACCATTCCATCACTTTGCTTGCCGGCAAATTTCAACTCTCTTATATACACCGGATAGAGGATCTCCCGTTTCTTTCCAAGCTATTGGACAAACTTCCTTTTTGAGAAGACAAACTTATTTATCCGAACAAAAAATTAAAGCGGCCGATTGCTTTATCTGCACCTTAATGAACACTTTTCTGTTAGACCTACCTCTGTTTTTTGTTAGAGGTACGTCTAAAATAATTTAGAGGTACGTGTAAATCGATTTAGAGGTACGTCTAAACAAATTTAGAGGTACCTCTAACAGAAAAGTGATTCAAACGATTCTAAAAAGTGATCTCAAGATTCTAAAAAACCTCTTGGTACACACAAAAAAAGGTATCCTCCCGGACACCTTCTTCTGACTAATACTAACCTATTTACTTTGTGTGGGCCAGATACGTATCAGCAACCACGTAATCTCCTAACAGCCGATTATTGTTATTCGTAATATTGAGCAGCATAACATATTTGCGATACTGTTCTGCCGTTAATACTTCTTTCATTAATTTCAGATTCCCGTATACGGCCTGGTGCATCTTCTGTTCTTTAAGATCCGAAGTGGCTGTCAGACTATTCGATTGCATCTCCATGAAATAGTCATTGATCTTTGCCACTTCACTCTTCTGATACGGAGCCAGTTCCAAAAAAGAACTTAACTGACTGAAACCAGAGGAGAAAGGTTGTTTACTTGCATCCTGTGCCTGTGTTAAACTCATTGTAGCGCTAAAAACTAAGGCCGCTACTGCCAATACTAAACGTTTCATAACCTAATCTTTTACCTAATTTATACTTAAAACCTATTTATTATTAAAAACACAAACAAATCAATTTAATCCATCAACAAATCATTGATTAATCATAGAACAAATTAAATTTGTTGATACAAAGGAATACAAATCAACAACAGGTTGTTTCGATATTTTCGTGAAAAGGAAAAATTGGGGTATAAAAACGAAAAACAATAAAATCTAATCAATGATCTGAGTATCAAATAGCTAACATCGTAACAGGTTTGCTAATTAGCTATTTTTCGTTTTCAGTCCCTTTTTTTTCGTGATAAAGAAACTCATATAACCTCATCGTATCATCTGTTATTACTTTTGCACCAGTCAATCGAATGTTTATTTTATATTTATTGTTATGAAAAGTAGAAAAAAGAATTCCCTTTTTAATTGTACGCAACATATTTTCAAATCATTCTTCGTTTTATGGGGGTTCTTATATGCATTTACCGGCAACGCACAAACAGTACAGACCGACAGCATTGTATTAATTCCTTTTGAGGATGCGTATAAACGGGTTTATCAGGCAACGAAAGTAGAAAATTTCAATCCCGATATAGACGGGCAGTTAACCGAAGAATTCTGGTCTACCCATGGCGACTGGTCAGAACCATTTGTTCAATCACAGCCGGTAGAAAGAGGTCTTTCGGAATACAACACGCAGATGAAACTGTTTTATGACAACAGATATATCTATGTTGGTATTATCTGCCACGATCTTCATCCGGCAACCATCCGGCGATTTGTCGGAAACCGCGACGAAGAGATCGGCGATCTGGTCAGTGTTTCGTTCGATCCCTATCACGACTATCGGGTAGCCACACAGTTTGTATTGAATGCTGGTGGCACAAAAGCAGATATGATGATTACCGACCAACTGGTTAATAACCGAAGCTGGAATGCCGTATGGGAAGGAAGAAGTGCCGTTAATGAACAAGCTGGTTACTGGTCGGCCGAATTCCGTATACCATTCACCCAACTGCGCTATCGCCAGAACAAGGAAGATGGCATCTGGGGGCTGCATGTACGCCGGGTCATCTACAAAGGAAACGAAGTACAATACTGGAGTCTTATCCCGCAAAATCGGAACGGCTATGTTTATTCTTTCGGAGAACTACACGGCATGAAAGAACTTCCGCGTTCAAAAGGGCTCGAAATAAGCCCGTATGCTTCGGGGGAATATCTGCGAGAACCCCGGATCGACGGTAGTCCATACCAAACCGGTGATCGCTGGTCAGGTAATGTCGGACTCGATGCGAAACTGGCGGTTTCCGACTTCACATTAGACCTGACCGTCAATCCCGATTACGGACAGGTCGAACAAGATCCTTCCGTGATGAATCTGACAACACAGGAAACTTTTTATGATGAAAAACGGCCTTTCTTTCTCGAAGGAAGTCATATTTTCAGCCTGGCACCGGGAGGAAGTAACGATATGTTCTATTCGCGTCGTTTGGGCGCAATGCCTTCTTATAGTCCCGATGTTGATCATCAAACCAGTTTTGCACAGACAGCAAAAAATGTTCCGATCATTGGTGCATTGAAACTGACCGGAACAAATAAAAACGGCATCACCATAGGCGTTCTGCAAAGTGTGACCGCCCGTATTTCATCCAACGTGACACAAAATGGAACAGAAGAGAAAGTTGTGATCGAACCCTTGACGAACTATACAGTCGGACGTTTGCAAAAAAACTGGCAGGGGAACACCTTATTGGGAGGAATGATTACGTCCGTGAACCGGGCCTTAGACGAACCGCATTTAAAAAATTTATTGATAAAAGATGCTTTCACGGCCGGAATAGATTTTACGCAGTATTTCAAAAACAGATTATATTACATCGAAACCAAAGCAATGTTTAGTTCTTTGCACGGAACGGCGGAAGCCATTACCCGGAAACAATACAACTCGGTTCATTATTACCAGCGGGAATCTGCACAAAGTTATTTAGGGGTCGACCCGACACGAACCTCCCTCAATGGAACAGGCGGTTATGTTGAAGTCGGACGCAAAGGAAACTCAAAATGGAATATCTCGGAAAAATTCACCTGGTACACGCCGGGATTCGATCTGAATGATGTCGGTTATCTGGCAAGAGCCGATCAGCTTCATAATCAAACAGTCATCTCTTTCAATCAAAATAGTCCCTGGTTTATATTCCGTTCCACTCAACTTCAATTCAATCAGGAAAACACGTGGGATTTCGACGGTCAGATCAATGAAAACAGGTTCAGGCTTCGCTGGGATGCTACGTTAAAAAACAGATATGGGTGGTGGGTGACACAAACGTTTCTGGTCAATCGCCATGACAACCGTCTTTTGCGAGGCGGCCCGGATATGCGCTTACCTGCAGCCTATTGGAATTCGATGGGTGTATTCACAGATCAGTCGCAACCGTTCTCTTTTGCTTTCGATTATATCAGTAACAGGAATTTAAACGGTAGCAAAATGGAATATTCGCTTAATCCGAGTTTCAACTACCGGATCGGCAATCATCTGCTCTTGGAAAGTGAATTTACAATCTACCGGGATAGAAATGAATTTCAATATGCAGGTGTATTATCTCCGCTTCAGGCCGATGAAAAGACAACCTATCTGCTCGGTCGGATGAAGCAAAGGACTTATGGTGTCACCTTACGGGCACAAGTCAATATTACACCCGATATTTCCGTGCAATTCTATGGTGCTCCTTTTACTTCAATCGCGAGATACGACCAGTTTAGAGCGGCGGCCGACACCAAATCGGATATTTATGAAAACCGGACACGCGAACTCACTCCGGACGAGAAGACACGTATGCGTAATCCGGATTTCAGTTTCAATGAATTCCGTTCCAATCTTGTCGCACGCTGGGAATATTTACCCGGTTCGACACTCTATCTGGTATGGGAACACAGTATGTCAAACAGAGACAACCATTATGTATCAGGTTGGGGAAACAATCTGGACCGGATGTTTAACATACCGGCATCCAACACGTTTATGATTAAATTGAATTACTGGTTTAGCTTATGACAACGCCCTTTTGGGGTAAGACGGGAAATTATTTTGTCTGTTTAAACAGCCAGTCTCTTACCCCTTCCAGTTTATACGCGTAGTCAAAGGAACACATATGTTCATTGCCTGGTCCGGCATCCGGTAAAACACTACCTAATGTAAATACAACGAAATGGATCTGATTACCTTCAGCTAAGAGTTTTTGCACCTCAGCCTCCTGGGCTTGGGGAGAAAGTTTGGCACTCCATTCCGCCGAACTGATCTTAGCCTGTTCGTTCTCCAGCACTGTTCTTAAGGCTATCATACCTTTGGGAGCCTTTTTATCTCCGGCAGCAACGATATAGAAAAATTTATCATGAGCAAAACCAGCCATTTTTTCCGTATCCCACTGACATCCCACATAGATAGATGCTGCAAAAAGATCGGGATAAGTGATATTAAAATACATGGAGATCATTCCCCCCATAGACTGTCCGGTAGTGTAAAGCCGGTTCCTATCTATGCTGTACTGATCGACTACCGCCTCTAACAAACGAATAGTCATCTCCACCTCATAAGATGTTTCAAAATCATCGTTTACGACCGTTTCCGAGACATATTGGGGAACAAGAATAAAACTAGGATGTTTCGTCTGCTCTTTGGTCGTGGCCCATACTCCGGCACCATACCCTTGGGTTAAAGGGACCTTCACATCTTTTTGAGTTGTGCTACCGTCGGCGATAAACAAGACAAGAGGATATAAGGTGGCTTCATCATAATTATCCGGTATAAATAGGTTGTAAGACATGGTCTTTCCGGTTTCAGCGTCTTTAAACTCCAATTGAACAAACTTGTCTACAGTTTCATCCAACAAGGCCTTCAACTCCATATCGTTGCTTTTGTCGGGCATAGCTGTGCCTCTTTGTATTTGTTGATCCGAGAATAGATCGCCTGTAGCTGAAAGAGTTCCGTTTCCGAACCAAACACATAAAATGAAAGAGATCACTACTCGAATACCTGTGTGTCTTAATTGACTATCCATAATACTTCTTTTTGATTATTAATTAACCTTTTCTGTTTCTTTGAAAGTTCTGTTATTATCGAAGAACGTATTGATAAAACACAACTCACTTAACAAAGACAAAAAAAAGAATGAATAGTTTAATTTCACATGAAGGTGTAGCAGACAAATTAATCAGAACAGTTATAATCCGGATAGCCTGTGGCAATCACAGGACAAATGAAAAAATTATTAGTGCACCCGTTTATTCATGGTGATAAGGTTCGTTGCGGAGGATGGTCATTGCCCGATACAACTGCTCAAGAAAAACGACTCGGATCAATTGATGCGAAAAAGTCATACGACTCAGGGATATTTTTTCTGAAGCGGCCTGATAAACAGCCTCACTGAATCCGTAAGGGCCTCCTACGATAAACACCAACCGCTTGGGTATGGTATGCCTCTTTTTTTCTATATATGTAGCAAAGTCGATGGAGGTAAAATCTTTCCCTTTATCGTCGAGTAAAACAACGTGATCACCTGCCTGGAGCGTTTTAAGAATAGACTCGCCCTCTTTTTCTTTTTGCTGTTTTTCTGTCAGGTTAGCCGTGCGCCGGATATCCGGAATAACTGTCATTTCAAAGGGGATATAATGGACGAGGCGTCCTGTGTATTCAGCAATACCATCATTGATCCACCGGGCATCAGTTTTACCGATCACAACAAAAACGATCTTCATCAGGTTTGATATTTATCAGGTTTACAACGGCAAAGTTAGGAGAAAATACGTACCTTTGTCTTAATTTACTCACAAATAAAGAGACAATTATGAAACGATTTTTAGTTACGTTTGCATTGGTATTCTCCTTTTTGAGTATGCAGGCAGCCGATATCAGTACGATATCGAACGCATTCAGTTCAGGTAATGCATCAGGTCTTTCTTCGGCTATGGACAGCGAAGTGGATGTGGCCATTCCCGGTTCATCCAAAAAAACAAACGGGAACGATGCGGTTGCTCTTTTGAATCGTTTTTTCTCCGGCAATAAACCGACAGGCTTTTCTGTGGTTCATCATGCCGATAAAAACGAAAGCGGTTTTTTTGTCGGAAAGTTAATGACAGCGAACAAAGAATACCGCGTGAATGTGACCTATCGCACCGAAAACAACAAAGCAATCATTCAATCAATCAGAATAGAATAAAAAGATGGATCATCTTATTGACGAATTAATCAAACTGGCCTTCGCGGAGGATATCGGCGATGGCGATCATACCACTCTATCTTCTATCCCTGCCGATGCGATGGGAAAGAGTCAGTTAATTATCAAAGAAGACGGTGTATTGGCTGGTATCGAAATGGCCAAACGTATTTTTCACGCATTCGATCCCGCGTTGAAAATTACCATATATATTCATGATGGCGCCGAAGTGAGAAAAGGTGATATCGCCTTTATTGTTGAAGGAAAAGTGCAATCATTGTTGCAGACCGAACGCCTCGTATTGAACGTCATGCAACGTATGAGTGGTATTGCAACCACCACCCGGCGTTATGCCAAAGCGTTGGAAGGTACCCGTACACGTGTACTGGATACCCGCAAGACCACTCCGGGCATGCGGATGATCGAAAAGGAAGCGGTAAAAATAGGCGGTGGTGTTAATCATCGTATCGGCCTCTTTGACATGATTTTACTAAAAGATAATCATGTCGACTTTGCAGGAGGTATCGAACAAGCCATTACCGGAGCACAAAATTACCTTAAAGCGAAAGATAAAAAGCTAAAAATCGAGATTGAAGTACGCAATTTCGATGAACTGGAGCAAGCCATGCGTATCGGAGGTATCGACCGGATTATGCTCGACAATTTCAATGTTGAAGATACCCGTGAAGCTGTGAAACGTGTAAACGGACGGTATGAACTGGAGTCGTCGGGCGGTATCACATTTGCCACCTTACGTGATTATGCTGAGACCGGCGTGGATTATATCTCTGTTGGCGCACTGACTCACTCTGTCAAAAGTTTGGATATGAGCCTTAAAGCTAGTTGATATTCTAATCGAAATGATTTTCAGAAAATATATTAGCCTGTTTGCTTTCGTTTTATTAACAACGATAAGCTTACAGGCTCAATTTTTAGACTACGGAACCGACCCCGCCCGGTTCAGGTGGAATTATGTTGATCTTCCTCACTACCGTCTGATTTTTCCACAGGGAAACGATTCGATGGCTTATCGGTATGCGTTATATCTGGAAAATGTGTATCAGCCTTTGCAAAAAACAATCGGAGCGGAGAGCAAACGCCGCTTTCCGGTAATCCTGCATCCGGCAAATATGCAGTCGAACGGATTAGTGGCATGGGCGCCGCGACGCATGGAACTGATCACAACCCCCTCTTCCAAACTGTCGGGACAAAGCTGGGACAAACATTTATCGACCCATGAGTCGCGCCACGTACTACAGACCAGCAAAGTGATGCGGAAAGGGTTTAATGTATTATACTACCTGATTGGCGAGCAGACCTCTGCTCTGGCTACCTTCTTTTTACCGCAATGGTATCTGGAAGGGGATGCTGTAGGGGTTGAAACGGCCATGTCTAACGGTGGGCGCGGCGATCTGCCGGAGTTCAGTATGCCTTACCGGGCACAAATATTGGGCACCGGCAAAAATTACACTTTCGATCAATGGTATATGGGTTCATACAGAAAATATACCGGCAACTTTTACGCATTGGGTTATAATATAACCTCGTATGCCCGCTACCGCTATGGAGCGGATATCTGGAAAAGAGTAACCGACCGGTATCTGACTCATTATTTTCATTTCAGTCCGTTCTATACAGGAGTGAAAAAGTTCACCGGGCGTAATGTAAAAGGACTTTACCATGATACTTTTGCCTATCTGCAGGAGGGTTGGGAGAGAGTAGATACCACCAGCCAAACGCCGGATTATCTATCACCCGAAACAAAACAATATACCTCTTATCAATATCCGCAACCGCTGGATAAGTCAACTGTGATTGCTGTCAAGTCGGGTTTGAAGGACATCAATTCATTGGTCGCTCTGACAAATGGACGGGAGAAACACCTGACTTACCTGGGCGCACTGAACGGACGGATTCGTTTGCATAACAGAACAGTCTACTGGTCGGAAATTGTCGCTGGCCTCAGATGGACACATGAAAATTATTCGGTGATTAAATCATTCGATCTCGATACGAAAAAAGTCCGTACACTAACGCCAGGAGAGCGATTGTTATCTCCGGAAATCGATGAGCGCAATGGTATAATAGCTGCTTCACGGATGCAATTAAATGGACGCAACGAGGTGGTGATCATTGACCTGAACTCGAGCGAAGAGACCACAACTTACGATATTCCGGCTAATGCATTTGCCAAAGAACTAACGTTTGACGACAAAGGGAATTTGGTTATTGTTGTTGTCAATGATTCCGGAACGGCTATTCTTTATCTCGATCGTACCTCAAACAAATGGGACGAGTGGCTACCAACAACGTCGGCTAATATCACCTCACCGATATGGCATGAAGGAAAACTTTATTTTGAATCGGGATTGAGCGGAACAAATAATATCTATACACTTAACCCTTCCACCGGAAAAACAGAACGAATAACAGATGCTCGGTTCGGCGCGTTCACTCCGGCTTTTTCTCCAGCCAACGGACAGTTGTTATTTGCCGATTATCAAGCGAAGGGTTACCGTGTCGGGGTATTGCCTACCGACAGTCTACATCATGAAGAAGTCGATTTTGATCATCCGTATCGCTTTGAATTGGCAGAGGTATTAAGAGAGCAGGAGAACTTCAATCTGGATACAGCTACGCTTACACCTGTGGCATTCCATCCGAAACCATACCGGAAAGGAGTTCATACATTTAATATACATAGCTGGGCGCCGTTTTATTATGATGTGAGTGATGTGATCAGCGGAGGAACGGATGATTTCAGTACGATCGTCAGGCCGGGAGCAATGGTTTTGTCACAAAATGCACTCAATTCGGCGATTGTTCAGGCGGGTTGGTTTTATAGTGATAAACATCACCATGGCAAACTCGACTTTACGTATAAAGGGTGGTATCCTGTAGTCAACCTGAGCGTGGAATATGGTGGTGACGCCTATAAGCTGGGATGGCAGGAGAATGAGGAGGGGCGGCAGGTGATTCGCCAGATTCCTACCGACCGTCATCAACTGGAAGCTGAAGCACGATTATATATTCCTTTTAATTTTACGCGTAATCATTATATCCGTGGACTACAACCGATCATCACCTACAACTTTACGAACAACCAATATCAGGAAAAAGAGAGTGGAAAATTCCGCAATTTCCAGTATGTATTAGCAGAATTGCACCACTACAATTACCGTCGGCAAGCGGTACAGGATATTCTTCCGCGCTGGGGATACCAATTGCGTTTACAATATCTTGCGACGCCCATGAGCAAAGAGAATTTCGGAGAGTTGTATGCTACACGGCTGACGACTTATTGGCCGGGAATTGTTCGTAGTCATAGCCTGATGATCCGAGCCGGTTATCAATATCAAAATGTAGATGATAAAACACTTTATATCCCCAAGCGACTTCTCGATAAGACCAGAGGGTATGACTATTTGACACGCACACGCCAACAATTGCAATTAAAGGCCGATTATGCGCTGCCATTATTTTATCCAGACTGGAATCTGGGAGCCTTTGTTTACATTAAACGCGTCAGAGCGAATCTGTTCTTTGATTACACGCGTAATCAACCTGAAAAAGGGTACAAATGGCAAACACAGAGCGCGTATGGGGGCGACCTGTTGTTCGATTGGAATGTGATACGGATGAACTATCCGCTTGTATTGGGTGTACGGATGATCCAACCGATCGATTATGGGAAGTTTAAGGCTGAGGTGCTCTTCTCTTTTAGTTTTTAGGAATAGCAATCACATACACCTGGGCATTTTCAAAACGGACAACCCGGATCGGTTCTCCTTTTTCGATAAAACCAGAATCGGAAACACCATCGTATAACTCACCGGCGATTTCGACTTTCCCCGACGGACGTAATACAGTGGCAGCAATTCCTTCTTTTTCGAGTATATCCGTTAAAACAGGTACAGAGATAGATTCTTCGAGGTCGGCGACTAAAGCCACTTTGCGAAATATGCCTTTCGATCCGATTTTATGGGAAAACCAGATGATAAACACAAAGGCCATAACCAAGCCCATCAATACAGTGAGGGTTGCTCGCCCGGTATCCGTACCAGAAACACCTTCGAAGTTGAAATGGGTGTTGTCGAGCAGACTTATCGTCAAACCGAAGACCATGAAAATAATCCCGCTTATGCCGGCCACCCCAAATCCGGGTATAATAAATAACTCGGCTCCGATAAGGAGCAAACCTACAATGAAAACCAAGATCTCCCAGTTTTGCGCTAACCCTTCTATATATAAAGGTGCAAAATAAATAATGGCCGCCAGAATAGCTGCTGCCGAAGGGAAACCGATACCGGGTGTTTGTAATTCGAAATAGATCCCACCGATGATGATCAGAATCAACAACGATTGAATAACCGGACTCATCAGGAAACCTTTGAGGTTGTCGAGCCAGGAAGGGGTATAACTTTTCAATTCATACTGCGGAAAATCTAAATAACGGGAAATCACTTCATCGACCGATTCGGCTATGCCGTCGCAATACCCCCAATAGATAGCCTCTTCTGCAGTCAGGGTAAGCACCTTGCCGCTGTCGATCAGGTTAGGAATAACTGTCCGGTCGTCTACCATTGCTTCGGCGATAAGTGGATCTCTTTTCCATGTAATAAGGGTATCCCCTGCTGTGACTGTGGTGTCTTTGCCCTGTGCTTCTGCCGTTGAACGGATCATGGAACGCATATAGGATTGGTATTTATCGGGCAATTCACTTCCGGTTTGATTGACCACCGTCGCTGCTCCAATATTGGCTCCTTTACGCATGAAAATTTTCTTGCAGGCTATCGATATCAGTGCACCGGCCGAAGCAGCATTGTTATCGATAAAGACATAAACAGGAATGGGGCTGTACAGAATAGCTGTACGCATAGAGTCGGCTGCTTCGAGCAGACCACCATAGGTATTCATATGGATCAGAATGGCATCGGCGCCAAGCTGGTTGGCCTCTTTCAATCCGTTAGCCAGATAGATACGTGTAGTATTATCGATTTCCTTTCGGATATCTATTTTATAAACAGTATGTGACTGATTATTGGCAGCATAAAGCATTTCCCCTCCCCAAAAGGACAAGAGAAGTAAAACAAGGATAGCGTAGCGGATGTTCATCTGATGTATATTTTAATAATCGTTTGTTGCAAATTATAATCACCTTGTTGTAAATGTTGGAATATACAACTTGAATGAGTTGTAAATTCTGTTCATTTTCAGGCCTTTTTTAGAGAAAACGAATGAATTGCGATTTGTCACTGACTTTTCTTTTTTCAAAATTTCCCACCCCAATTTGTCCCGATATATTTGCAGTGTGAAAAGACAACAAGATAATATAACAAATTTAATTTATAATTCTATGAACACACTACAATTTCAGAAAAAATTAGTTGGAATGCAGGAAAACCTGTTCAACTTCGCCCTCATGCTTACTGCAAACAGAGATGATGCCCACGACTTGCTTCAAGACACTACTTTAAAAGTATTAGACAGTCAGGAAAAGTTTGTTGACAACGTTAACTTTAAAGGTTGGGTAATGACAGTCATGCGCAATATCTTCATCAATAATTACCACAAGGTAGTTCGTGCACAAACTGTAATCGATCAAGGTGCCGATGTCTACAACCTGGATGTTATGAACGATTCCGGCCTTGACACTCCTGAAGGATCACATGCACTAAGCGAAATTTCACTGGCTATCGAGAACCTGAATAACGAATTGCGTATTCCTTTTTCGCTATTTGTCAGTGGTTACAAATATCATGAGATTGCCGAAAAAATGGATCTGCCTATTGGAACAATTAAGAGCCGCATTTTCTTTGCACGCCAAGAGTTACAAAAGACGCTAAAGGATTATAGATAAGATTGCAACCACTAACGAATCAGTTATAATAAGATACTTTCCAGATCGTTGGAAACATACACATTTCCGGAAAAGACAGATCAACTCTGTACAATTGCTTTCTATCTGTCAGGTTACTATCTTCCGTATGATATAAAATGAGATTAGCCACTTTCAACTCCTGCGCCAGCCTTCCGGCTTCGAGTGCTGTACAATGATTTTTTTTCATAGGGTTTGAAAACCTCTTTATCCCGATAAAGGCAAAACGCTTCTGTCAATAGCCAATCGGTGTTTTCTACATATTGTTTACATGCCGGATTGAAGGGTTCATCACCCAAACAGGTTAATGAACGATCATCCGGCAATTGAGTACAAAAACCAAATTGTTTCGCTTTAGTCGACCGAATATCAAAAAAATAAACCAAACAACAGCCGAAAAATGTTTTTGAGGATATTAAAAACGCACACTTCCTACATCTTCGATAAATCGTCTTTGCTTTTCAAAATAGGCAGCCTGAATGAGTTCATTCGATTGTGTGATCAACGTTGAATATTTTTTCAATGCGTCCAGCCACCTTTTATGTGCCTCACTCAATTCGGCATTGAGAAAAACAGTCATCTCCAAAAGATGAAAACTGAAAGAGGATATAATCTCGTTATTCCATACATTGTAACTACTATTATGGTCAATATTTATGCTTGACAAATAGAAGTCATAAGTCGTGCCGGAATCCGAACAACCTGTCCGTACTGTTTTTTCCACGGAGTCGATCATCTGGTGAAAAGCCTTTTTGATTGAGGCTAACTCTGACTCATTGATTAAATGAATGGTATAGAAATAGTGCACCTCTTTTAAGGGAGCGAGAAAAACATTCGCATCCAGAATAAAAGTATTATGCGTTATTTTCCGGGTATTTACCTCCAATCGCTCCCGTAAAGATGCTAATTCCGGTGAAACGACAACATCCGAATAACAAAGTCTCGATATCCCATTATGTGTTCTATGCAACCAAGTATAATAGACGAATTTAAATAATTCAGAAAAATGCGTACTGAACGCAACCGGTAAATAGTTAAGTGCCATTACCGTATAAGACGTTGTCTTATAGACTCGGTGTTCCAGTTCTTCACTATATTTCTGAAGTCGTTTAAAAAAAGTCTCTTCCGGGTTATTCGCTATGTGCAAATCGACATACAAACGGTTCTCTTTTGGCCCCTTGACAATCTCATCGATCGAGAAATCGAGTTCCAATGATAATTTTATAATTTCATGAAGCGTAAAAGCCATGTCTCCCCTTAACCGCCGATAGACCGATTCTTTTCCCAGATCAAGACTGTCTGAGAGGTAATCAACCGGTTTTATTTGCGATGGTATCTTACTTAAAATCGTACTAATTATTTTTTTCCTGACAAGATCAATCATAGGTGTATGTCTTGTTTACCAAATTCACAACAAACTCACGTTGTGTATCTATAAATTTCGTTTGCAAAGCTTCATTACATCCACTTATCAGACTCGCATACTTTTTTAGCGAGTGAAGCCAATAGGTATATGCTTTACAGATTTCAGGATCTCGCGAGACAATATATGCACCGGGATACACACTAAAAAGCGCATTCACTTTATGATCATACTGCATAGAGAGGCCGGTCGATTCTATCGAAAAAGTTGAAAGATAAATATGAGTTTCATTGTTTGCAGACGCATCCGGCTGCTTCAATTTATTTTCAAGCGAATCGATTAAGCTGAAAAAATCGTTTTGTATCAATACGATCTCCTCTTCTGAGATCAACTTTCTTTTATAATAATAGTGCACCTCCATCAGCGAGTTTTTTATAAAATAGGGATGAAGGATGTACGTCTGTTTACCTACAGCTTTATAATCACTGACCTTTTTCTGTAAAGCGATTATACGTTCCGGCAGTTCAACATCTGATAATCGAAAATCCAACGGCATCTGCCGCATCTGACACATCCATTTATAATAGTGATATTTAAATAAATAGTCATATGATGCTGCAGTCGATATCATGACACGATCAAAAGTGGCTATTAATTCCGTATGTTGAACTTCATTCATTTTTTTTACTCCATTTGCACAGGTCAAAAGAAGATCATAAAAGGTCTCTTCTGTATCAAACGCCCTATTGCCATGAAAGGCAAACACAGTCGATTTGGAATTCAAATAATCCGCTCTGTTTGAAAATAAAACTTCATCCATCGATACACTCAGCGTTGAGGAGAGTTTCACAAAATCATTCACTGTAAAAGGAACTTTCCCTTTGACTCTCCGATATACAGACTCTTTACTCAGGTCTAATACATCTGCCAGAAAATCGATCGGATTTAGATGTACAGGTATTTGGGACACTATCTTATCGGCGATAGCTTTATACTGTAATTTATCCATAGTTAAGGCTCATTATTATGCAAAAACAACAAGTTTGTATCTCCTTTTCAACAATACAAAATTAGAAAACAATGAGTCGCATTAAAAATCTAAAAACCGCAAAAGTTCCACTTTCCTATAACTAAAACACTTTTGTTTGTCAAATAGTTGAAAAAATCAACCTCGTTTTCTTGTTTTTTTTATTGAGATCTTCATATGAATAAAGGTACTTTGCAAAATCAAAACGTCACAAACAATCAAAGCCTGTTTGCATCAGAGTAATAACTTCTACAAATTATGAATATTCGGATTTTAATAACAACATTTTTTCTGTTGATCGTACTCGATCTGTCCGCACAAGTAACCATCGGTTCCGGCAGTGAACCTGAAAAAGCAGCCTTATTAGAGATTAAAAGTTTTAATGCCACAACTTCCGGTGGTCCAACAACCGGTCTTAATGGAGGAGGCGTACTCTTCTCCCGTGTGAATTTAGAAGAAAAAAATTCACTGAAGCCTTTTTTGGCCAACGGAGGAACAGATGATGAGAAAAAGAAACATACAGGCCTTGTGGTATATAACGTCCGCTCTGTTTCGGCTCAAAGTTTAAAAGAAGGGCTTTATATGTGGAATGGAGAACAGTGGGTATTGATTGCAGGTAAAGAAGGACGAGAAAAATTCTTCTACATGCCTTCGTTGCCCATTAATACCTCTTCAATCGGATGGAACCCCATACCGATAGATTTACATAAAGTCTACAAAGATCAATTTCTAACACCCAAAGTGATCAGCCAGGGAGCTCCAGCCCAAATACCTGTTTTCGAAAACGCAACCGACTTATACTATTATGTAACCTCTTATGATGAGACTGTATTCAGGCAATTTGTCCTTTTAGAAGATGGCAAGATGTATTATGAAGTGATAAATAGTGCCACGCCCTGGTCGTTTGTAAATGTTGTATTTGTAATAAAATGATCAAAAGAAGAGCGATGACTATATTTCAGTTAAAAAACGGTCAAGGAAAAATCCTCTTCGTCTGTCTATTTTTTGCTTGCTATATGCAGCTCTCGGGGCAAAGTATTTATGGTGATTTTCCGTATGTACAAAGTTTCTTATCTACTGCTCAACCAAGCGAATGTACAAAGCCAATACCCAATGCAGGAACAAACGCAGCCACATTTACATCCGATGGGTTGCGATTAACTCCCGCCACCCCAAACCAATTCGGCACCGTCTTTATCAACAACAAACAATTTAAATCCCAGAATGGGATCAAAATAGAATTTGAATATATGTTTTATGGAGGAAGTGGAAATGGGGATGGAATGACCGTTTTCCTTTTTAATGCCGACAATTCTAATATCGGAGCTTCCGGCGCCGGATTAGGGTATGCGTATAACCGAACATTGGGCACGAATCACCCCAATAGGGCACCCGGACTTGCCGGCGCCTATTTGGGAATCGGTTTCGACACCTATGGTAATTTTAAAGGAAGAAGGTGGGAGGCGAAAGAGCGAAGAAACGGGATTGTGACTTCACAAAGCAATAGCGAAGTCACGCTGAGAGGAGCCAAAGGGGAGCCG
Source organism: Parabacteroides sp. PF5-9 (assembly GCF_029893105.1). GTDB lineage: Bacteria > Bacteroidota > Bacteroidia > Bacteroidales > Tannerellaceae > JARXWG01. Next base: position 59,791 of record NZ_JARXWG010000015.1, read on the forward strand.
TATCGATACAATGGGGTGGTTGTTCCCGGGATGGAGGATCGATATACCGGTTATCCGACATTAATCTCTTCCGCTACATTTGGAGGAAAGACGTTCACCTTGCAAAACAATGGCTCCTATTTGGAGACAACTAGGACTACCGGAGGTAATTTCTCCTTAGCCGGAACCCGAAAAGCATTTATCGAGATCTATCCTCATCCGGATAACGGTTTTTATATTACAGTAAAAATCAAGTGGACAGATATTACCACGACAACAGTTATCAACAATTATCATTACAAAGAGCAGACAACTTATGTCGAGAATGCGATGCCCAGTAACCTCTCAGGTGGAGACAACAACTCTTCAACCACTCGGGGAGCCGACAAAATCGTGACTCTTAACACCACTGCTCCCGAATATTTAAAAATCGGTTTTGCTGCCGCAACAGGTTCTGCAACAAATATTCACCTGATCAAACATGTAGTCATCACATTACCCAGTGCAGCAGAAGCCAACCCGGATTTCGCAACAACGGACAATTACACGCCCGTATCTTTTTTTCCATTAGTCAATGATCTCGCCTACCAAGGGGTAATATCCAAAGATCAGGCTGGTAATACAAATTATATCGATCCGACTTCTTTCCGTTTCATCTTAGCAGATGGCACGAAAATAGCAGCAAATAGTCATACCACTACAGCAGGAAAATGGGAATATAATCCCATAACAGGGAGAATCACATTCATTCCAAATACGAACTTTTCAGGCGAAACAACAATCTACTATGATATAAAAGGAAAAGAAGGATTACCCTATACAGATGAAGCCTATCGTTCGCTTCCCGCTGCTATGACAGTGACAGTTAATAAGGTTTCCGGTCCACCGCCTTCTTCCTATATTCTTATAAACAAAATGATCTCGCCTGTTGTGAAATAAAAGATGTATCTTTGAAAAAGATAAGATCTATCTCACATGAATCGCTACATTGTATTTTTGAGAGGAATTAATGTTGGAGGAAATGCGACTATCAGCATGGCTACATTGAAACATTTGTTGACGAATGAAGGATATAGTCAAGTCGACACATATCTGAACAGTGGAAATGTGATCCTTGAAACAAAAAAAAGCAAAGAGGATACAGAAAAGCATCTCCAGCAACTTATCGAACAACAATGGGGATTAACTGTTGCAGTCTTCGTTAAATCAAAAGAGGATCTGGAATTTATTCTGGCCAATAATCCCTTCGACTCAGAGACAGAATCAGATAATTCCAAAAGGATGGTCGTAATGTTCCATGAAACAATTTCGTCCGGCAGAGGGATGGTCATTCTCAAAGACGAAAAAGAAGATGCTGATTATTATCTTAAAGACAATCTGATTTATATTTATTATAAAGTAGGTGTCGGCCGGGCTAAAGTCACCAATCCGACGATCAAACAGTTATTAAAACGGCCTTCTACCTCCCGCAATTGGAATACAATGACTAAAATAGTGGATAAATAAGGTCACTTAAATGTTTACCCTGTTTGGTGACACTGACCCCACAGCCGCTTTCTGTGGACTTATGGCAATCCGATCCTATTGACAATATACCATCAAATATGATTTTTTCATGACAAAAATAGAGTTTTATGCCGTTTTTACTAACTTGCACTTTGGCTTTTTTCAGGCAAACAGAGGGCAATTTTAAGCATTTTCGGTAAAAATCGGGATGTGCTTAATAACTTATGCTGATCGTTTGGGGAATTTATCTGAATGACAGCAACAAGTTATGCAGATGACCTTGGAGAAACATCCAAATGATTTTAAAAATCATCTGGATAAATTTCAAAGAGAGTCGGAAACAGTTCAAAAAACGGGTTCAAAACCAGTCGTTTTTCTCCAGAATAGCCATTTTTTCATCCTGTAAAAATAGACAATACAGTATGATTTTCAATTTATCTCTTGAAAATAAACCTCAAATCCACGCCTTTTTTCCGAACACTCTTGTGGTATGTATCAAATAAACGAATCTCGTGAGGATAAAATAACAAAGTGTCAATTTGATTATCCGGCTTAAGGATTACGCCTTTCAGTCAATATAAAAATGTTACTTTTGTTATTCAAACACTAAGAAAAAACGGATTATGGCAAGACCAACCAATAAACACGACTTGATCGTACTGGCAAACAGTCAATTTGAGAAATTATGGAAACTGATCGATTCCATGTCGGAGGAAAAACGACTGGCCACGTTTTCATTTGAAGATAGAGACAGAAACCTGCGCGACGTATTGGTACATCTGTATGAATGGCACCAATTGTTACTGCATTGGCTCCCAGCTAACCTGGCAGGAAAAGCGGTCAATTTTCTGCCTACGCCCTATAACTGGAAAACCTATCCCCAAATGAATGTTGAGATTTGGAAGAAACATCAAACAACCTCTTTAAAAGAAGCCGTTGCACTATTGAAAGAGACACATATTGAAATAATAAAACTCATCGAGCCACTTACCGATGACGAATTATTCACAAAAAAATACTTCCCGTGGACAGGAACCACTAATTTGGGGAGTTATTGTATCTCCGCCACTTCGAGCCATTACGATTGGGCGATGAAAAAACTGAAACAACATCTGAAATAGGAATTTACAAAAAGCCCATTAACCGCAAAATAGTAGGAGTAAGCAATGCTGTCAATATGCCGTTCAAGGTTAGCCCCAACCCGGCATAAGCGCCATATTTATGACTGATCTCCATCGCCGTAGAAGCTCCTAAGGCATGAGCAGCAGTCCCCATAGATAGTCCTTGTGAAATGGGTTGATTGATTTTCAGCAGTTTCATAACCTTAAACCCCATAATGCCTCCAAACAATCCGACACAGACCACAACAGCTGTCGTGAGTGGGGGAATGCCTCCTATTGCTTGAGAGACTTCCATAGCAATAGGTGTGGTCACCGACTTCGGAGCCAAAGATAAAACAACCTCCTTACTCGCTCCCAATAAATGAGCAATAAGTACGACTGAAACCGTACCGACAACACATCCGGCAAGTTGAGACAAAAGGATAGGTACAAACTGTTTTTTTATTTGTCGAAGTTGAAGGTATAATGGCACACCAAGTGCGACAACAGCAGGTTTCAACCAGAACTCGATCAGATCACCTCCACTTTTGTATGTTTCGTAACTAATACCCGTCATTTTGAGGAATACAATTAATACGGCAATTGTCAGTAAAATCGGATTAAGCAACACATACCCGGTTTTCTTCTGTATCAGTTTGGCCACAAAGAATACGCCAAATGTGATAAATAATAGGAAGTATTTATTTTCGAGATAGTCCATTTTTCTTACTCATTTTTCGGGTCACCTGATGCACCCATCCGGTGACAAACAGGACAAGTATTGTGCTGACTATCGTCGCAACAGCAATAGGTATGATCTCTGCAGCTATCAGATCGAAATACAACATCAGTGCGATACCGGGAGGGATAAAAAAGAAACTCAGATTTGCCGACAAGAAATCGGCCAGACCTTGAACCCATTGCAGTTTGATCCAACCTAATTCAAGAAAAAGGGTAAGCAGTAACATTCCTATGATACTGGAAGGCAGTTTGATTCCAGTAAGATAAACAATCCATTCACCCAATGCCAAACAGCCAAATAAGATGGCGCATTGTCGTATCATGCTAATAGACCTTTAAAAACCATGCAAACTTAGATAAAAATATGCTATTTATAAGCCAGTCGCATAAAAGAATAGTCTTTTTTGTCTAAGTTTGGCAATAGTTCCTTTAATATGTAATAATCTTACTACAAAATGAATAAACCGAAAATTTTCACCTATCCTTTTGCAAGTATCTATCCGTTGTATATACAGAAAGTAGAGAAAAAAGGGCGTACAAAAACAGAAGTAGACACGGTTATTTTCTGGATGACAGGTTATAACGAACAAACACTGCAGCAACAAATCGATAACAACACCGATTTGGAAACTTTTTTTGCCCAGGCTCCTCGAATGAATCCGAATATTTCAAAAATCACCGGTGTTATTTGTGGCCATCGGGTAGAAGAGATCAAGGACACACTCATGCAAAAAATCCGCTATTTAGATAAGTTGATTGACGAACTGGCTAAAGGTAAAGCCATTGAGAAAATATTAAGGGAGTAAAATCAACATCTATTTCCGGCTTTATCCGATAGGTATAAAAACAGCATACCGACTGTTTTTATGCTGCATCCTGTCCACTTTTTTGTTACATATTATTCGTTTTTCTGTTACACGTAGGTCTGTTTTCTGTTAGACGTACCTCTAAATGAATTTAGAGGTAGGTGTAAATCTGTTTAGAGGTACGTCTAAAATAATTTAGAGGTACCTCTAACACAAAAGTGTTTCAAGAGAAACAAATAAACCATCAGATATATGCAAAAAAAGTATCAGAATTTTCCATACACGCACAATTATAAACTTTTTAACACATTCCCCCGAACAATTTCTCTTTTTGTTTGTTTTAATATATACAGGTTTTGACAAAAAGAGAAAAAAGATGGAAGACAAAATGCTTTTATTGACACAGAAACTGGCAGCCTGTCAGGCGAAGTGCAATCTTTGCTTAAATGCATGTCTTGACGATTCTGATATGGAGAAGATGAAAACATGCATCAGGTTAAATAAAACCTGTGCAGAAATATGTGGGATTACCTTATCAACGATTACCTCAAGCAGCTTTTTCAGTAAAGAAGTATTGGTGGTTTGCGCCAAAGCGTGTAAAAAATGTGCTGCCGAATGTAAAAAACATGCGAACGATCATTGTCAGCAATGCGCCAAAGCGTGTGAAGAATGTGCCGAGGCATGCACCTATTTCATGTAAATTCTTTCGGATTATTTTAGATAGATCGAAGACCGTTTCAGTATAAGAAATGGTCTTTTTTTTATTAAACAGCCAAAGAACCCTCTATATAACGGCAGTTCATGCGCCCAACTCGGGACGCTTTCGGAGTGAGATTTATAAAAACACATTAAATAGAGAGTGTGTTTTTACTGAAATTCACATTAAAGGATGAAATTCATGCCGTTAAAAAGTACATTTAGGTACATCTTTTTCGACAATTAGATCGCTTTTTCTTTCTTTAATTGAAAGGTTTATGCTACTTTTATTGCCGATTTTCTAATTTAATACGATTTTTTACAAAAAACTACACTGGAAAACAAATGGCTGCTAACAGATTAACAAACCGCTATTCATCCACAGGAAAAAAAAGAGGCTTTTTCAGAGGAAAACTATTTATTTTATGTTTAGGATTGATACTTGGTGCCGCTATTATGATCGGCACATACAATGTTTCTATCTATTTATCTACAGATGAGTCATGTATGGTCTGTCATGTGCATCCGCATGTAGAAGACAGTTGGAAACTCTCCAAACATGTCAACAATGGCAGTGGAGTGACCGTGCATTGTGTCGATTGTCATCTTCCTCCACGCAACCATACTTGGGATCATTATTCGGCCAAAGCGCAATTGGGCATAAAAGACTTATGGGGATATCTGACCAAAGACAGTATTGATTTTAACTGGGAGACGAAATCGGAGTTGGAACATGCCGTAAAATATATTCCCAATGCTTCCTGTAAAGAGTGTCACACCAATCTGTTTCCTGCAGGAATTACCGACGACGGGATCACCGCGCATCTTTACTATGATGAAAATGAGAAGAAATTAGACCTGCAATGTATCAGTTGTCACCTCGACGCAGGACATTACAACCCCAATTACAGCCATTCGAAAATGACAGGAATACCTGGAGCGGGCACATCGAATGCACCCGTTGATACCAGTCTATTCTTTAAAGAAGCAACACCGGTCACCTCGTTTACCCATTATACCGAACAAATACCCGGATCGCTTATTGCTTTCAATATGAAAGCTGTTCCGGGAGGTACTTTTCAAATGGGCAGTACAGCTGAAGAACCTTTCCATAAACAGGATGAGGCACCTGTGCGTTCGGTGACGGTCGCTCCTTTTTTCATGGCTGAAGTCGAGGTCACCTGGGATATGTTCTGGGCATTTTACGGCAATACGATGAGTGAAGGACGTACCCCGCCGGAAGCGGTGTATGCCAACAACAGCCGTGCTGATGTAGATGCCATTTCAGGACCGACACCTCCATTTGGTTTACCGGATCAGGGATGGGGTAGCGGTAACCGTCCGGCCATAACAATGACACATTATGCTGCCGAAACATTCTGTCAATGGTTATCCTTGAAAACAGGCAAAAAATATCGCCTTCCGACCGAAGCGGAATGGGAATATGCAGCACGAGGCGGAACAGAAACACCTTACTTCTTCCCGGGTAGTCCGAAAGATTTTTCCGATCAAGGTTTCTGGCGGAAATTCTTTGATGCAAAAACAGATAGTATCAGTTCATATGTGATCTATAGTAAGAACAGTAAAAATAAAACACAAGAACCGGATATGGTTAAACCCAATCCGTTCGGATTAAAAAATATGTTGGGAAATGTGATGGAGTATTGTGCAGACAAATACGATCCAGAAGCATATACAAAGAGTGGCACACATGTGACAGACCCGTTGATCACCACCGGAGAGGAGTATGTTGTACGTGGAGGTAATTACACCTCCGATGCGGCAGATGTACGTGCGGCTGCTCGTGATTATACGAAACATGAAGCTTGGTTAAGAACCGACCCGCAACAACCCAAAAGCATCTGGTGGTACTCCGACATCCGCGGAATAGGTTTCCGTGTGGTATGCGAACCGGATCCATCTATAGGGGCTCGATAATCTATTAACTTTACACTATAAGTACTTATTAAAACACATCATCATGAAAAAGGAAAACAGTATCAGTAGAAGATCTTTTTTGAAAAGCTCAGCTTTAGCCGGAGCAGTAGGTGCTATCGGAACAGGTAGTGCTGCAGGTGTATTGACCTCCTGCGGTGGAGCAGAAGGCAAAGCCGGAGGTGCTATTGCAAATAAACCATTGAAAGAACCCGGATCGTATTATGTACCTAACCTGGTTGACTTTGCGAATGACGGACAAGAGTTAAAAGCCGGTATCATTGGTTGCGGCGGTCGTGGATCAGGTGCCGCATTTAACTGGCTGAATGCCGGTAATGGCGTTACCATTACCGCATTATGCGATACCTTTAAGGACCGTATCGATACCTTGGCTGGTAAACTGAAAGAACAAAAAGGAATTGATATTCCTGAAAATATGCGTTTTGCAGGATTGGATGCTTACAAACAACTGATAGACAGCGGTGTAGATGTAGTCATTATTGCTACTCCTCCCAATTTCCGTCCGATTCATTTCCAATATGCAACGGAAAAAGGAAAACACTCTTTCTTGGAAAAACCGATCTGTGTAGACCCGGTAGGTTATCGTATGATTGTTGCAACAGCACGTCAGGCACAAGCCAAAAATCTGTGTGTGATCACAGGAACACAACGTCATCACCAACGGAACTATGTCGCTGCATACCAGAAAGTGATGGAAGGTGCTATCGGAGAAATTACCGGAGGTATCGTTTACTGGAATCAGAATATGCTTTGGTTCAATGAACGCAAACCGGGTTGGAACGATTGTGAGTGGATGATCAAAGACTGGGTAAACTGGAAATGGCTTTCGGGCGACCATATCGTGGAACAACATGTGCATAATATCGACGTATTCACATGGTTTAGCGGTTTAAAACCAGTACAAGCTGTAGGTTTCGGCTCACGTCAGCGTCGTATAACCGGTGACCAATACGATAATTTCAGTGTTGACTTTACCATGGAAAATGGTATTCACATGCATAGTATGTGTCGTCAGATGGACGGAACAGCAACGAATGTCAGTGAATTTATCCAAGGGACAAAAGGTTCATTGACTACCGATAGCGGGAATAATGCAGTGATCAGAGACCTTGCCGGAAATGAAGTGTGGAAATACGATTTCGAAGCTGAAAAAGCGAACTTCAAACAGTACGATCCATATACCCTGGAGCATGTGAACTGGATCAACCATATCCGTAGTAAAAAACCGATCGATCAGGCATCAGAAACAGCAATTTCAAATATGGCTGCCATCATGGGACGCGAATCGGCTTATACCGGAGCTGCCGTAACTTGGGAAGCAATGACAGCTTCACCATTGGATTATATGCCGAAAGACTTGAATATGGGTAAAATGGATATGAGTTCATTCACCGTTCAGGTACCGGGTCAACCATTGGCGAAAAAATAACAAGAGCATATGTCTATAAATAGAAGACGTTTTCTACAAACGACACTATCCGGAGCGGCTGTGGCCACCTTAAGCGGTACGGCGTTAACAGCCTGCTCCCCTAAATCGGGCAATCAGGAAGCTGAAGAATCGAAGGCGTGCTGTACGGCTCATGCAAACGCTGAATTAAAAATCTCTTTCCAAGAGGGAATCGCTCCGGGTGAAAACCTGAATGAGAAATTCGACTTTATGGAAACACATGGTGTTGTTGGGTTTGAACCTGGCGGCGGCCGGTTAGGCGAACGTGTGCCTGAGATTAAAGAAGCGCTTAAGGGTCGGAATATCCAAGTCAGTGCGATATGTGCCGGATTCAAAGGGTTTATCCTTTCGACTGATCCGGCCATTCGCAAAGAGTGTATGGACACGATGAAAGAGATCATAACCGCAGCCGGAGAATTAGGTTCGACAGGAGTGATTATCGTTCCGGCATTCAATCATCAGACACCGGTATTACCTCATACACAGGAGACACGCGACTTTTTGTGTGAGCAGTTCAACGAAATGGGGAATTTTGCCCACCAACAGGGAACCACAGTGATCTTCGAACCGCTGAACAGAAGAGAGTGTTTTTATCTTCGTCAGGTGGCTGATGCCGCTTCTCTTTGTCGGGATATCAACAATCCGGGCGTGCGTTGCATGGGCGATTTCTGGCATATGACCTGGGAAGAAGCATCCGACAAAGGCGCTTTCATCTCTGCCGGAAAAGAGTATCTGCAGCATGTACATGTTGCCAGTCGCAAACGGCGCAGTATGCCGGGAGAAGACGGAGATGCCGACAATTACATCGACGGATTCAAAGGTCTGAAAATGATCGGATATGATAAGTATGTCAGTTTTGAATGTGGCTGCCAGGGTGACCGCGCTACTGTTGTTCCTGCAGCACTCGCACTTTTACGCGAACAGTGGGAACAAGCATAAAAACAGATGCCTTTAGTATATCCTAACATACAGTTGAGTGAGGTGGTCGAAGAGTACCCCTCACTCATTCCTGTGATCAACCGATTTGGTATTCGTCTGGGACTGGGAGATAAATCGGTCAAAACCATTTGTGAAGAACAGGGGTTGGATACGGATTTCTTTTTAACCATGATCAATACCTTTTTGAATGAAGAGTACTTCCCTGAAAAGAAGTTACAAACATTCCATGCATCACAGATAATAGACTATCTGACCAAGACCAACCACTATTATTTACGGTATCAGTTGCCAAATATAGAACGTCATCTGAATTTATTTATATCTGCCCAGGGAAACAATAGCCTTAATTTGATCGGACGCTTTTTCTCATCATTTAAAGAAGAACTGCTTATGCGGATCTCCAATGATGAAAAAGAGTGGTTTCCGTATGGCCTCTCCTTAATCGAAAAAATCAAAGAAGAGCAGACTCCAATCCGACAGGAATATCATCTTGCGTCGTCCATATCCCCGGAAGATCCTTTAGAAGCCTTGTTGGCCGACTTAAAAAGCATCATCATCAAACACCTGTCCGGTGAATATGATGATAATTTGTGTTATGCCGTTATTTTTGCCATTAACAGCCTGGAAAAAGACATGAGGCAACACAACCGTATCCGCTATCGTATACTCACCCCTATGGTTACGGCAATGGAGGAATTATGTAAGTAACCGAAAGATGGGTCGAACAAAACGAATAGCCATAATCTTGTCGGACACCTTGCAAAGCATTGGTTTGCAAAGTATACTGACCGATTTTTTTATGCCTGTCGAAATCACCCTTTATACCGCTTTTGACACGCTTTCCGAAAGTCAAAAAGATACTTTTGATTACTATTTTACGGATTCGGAAACATTCGTTTTTAATTCAGATTTTTTTCTTCCCCGCCGGAATAAAACAGTTGTCTTGTTCTGTAACGAAAAAAGAAGAGAGCAATATAGTTTTAATAATCTCAATAGCTGTTCTTCCCAGGAAACGATTCTGGAACAACTCCAACAACTGTTCACACAAGAGACCAACAATACCAACCCCTTGGAAGGGAATAAAGAGCTTTCGACACGTGAAACAGATGTACTCCAGTTAATAGTCAAAGGCCATACGAATAAAGAGATTGCCGAGCGACTAAATATCAGTTTGAATACCGTATTGACCCATCGAAAAAATATCACATCCAAATTAGGTATAAAAACCGTATCGGGACTGACCTTTTACGCCATTATGAATGGGATTATTTCCGGCGATGAAATAGAGTTATAGTCACTATAAAATCACTACATCTAGTGATTGTCATTACCACTTGTTTGCACTTATTTTGCAACCGAATAATTTCCTAAAATAAAAAGAATGAATATGCGCTATTTGTGTCTATCTCTTTGTTTGTCGTTAACCTCCATTTTATCCGTTAAAGCGGATCATATCAACACCAGTAAAAACGATACCATCCGAACATTCAATATCGATGAGGTGGTGGTCACCTCTTCTACCAAAGAGACAAACGATCTGCGCGTATTACCCGGATCAGTGACCATTCTCACCCCTCAGATGATCTCCGGTCGACAAATTGACGCATTGAAAGATATCAGTTCGTTTGTTCCCAATCTCTATATGCCGGATTACGGAGCCAAACTAACCTCTGCGATTTACATTCGCGGTATAGGGGCACGAAGCAGTGGGCAGTCGATCGGGTTGTATGTCGACAATGTGCCGTATCTGGACAAAAGCACATTGGATTTTGAACTGACGGATATCCAACGGATAGAAGTGTTGCGTGGTCCTCAGGGAACATTATACGGGCGCAATGCGATGGGTGGCATTATCAATATATATACATTATCGCCTTTTAATTACCAGGGAACCAAACTATCCGTTTCCGGAGGGAACTATGGACAGTTTAAAGCCAAAGCGTCTCATTATAATAAAGTAAGCGAGACAGTAGGTCTTTCCCTCAGTGGGTATTACGACCGGAATGACGGGTTCTTTACCAATGCCTATACCGGGCGAAAAGCCGACCGGCTTGAATCGGTCGGTGGACGTTTTAAGTTCGACTGGCGCATCAAACCAAATTTCACGTTAGCCTACACGTTTTCTGCAGATTATACCGACCAAGGCGCATTTCCTTACGGCAAATACGATAAAGAGAATGATCTCGTTAATCCCGTTATGCTCAATGATTCCAGCAATTACAACCGAAAGATGATGTTAAATCAGCTTTTTATGGAATACCGTACAGATCAATTCATTTTATCCAGTACAACCGGCTATCAATACCTGAAAGACAATATGAAAATGGATCAGGACTATGATACGCTCTCTATTTTCACCCTTAATCAGAAACAAAAGCAAAACGCGTTCAGTCAGGAGTTTACGATTAAAAGCAATACCCCAAGCAACTACCAATGGTCATTCGGACTGTATGGATTCCATAACGATTTACATACGGAAGGTCCTGTGACTTTTAAAGAAGACGGGGTCAGAATCATTTTGCAAGAGAAAGTATTTGATCAAATCGGAGCCGGTTCGGCCATGCCGATTAAACTCAAAGTGACTGATGAAACACTTTATATCCCCGGCACATTCGAGACCCCCTCTTATGGTGCGGCATTGTTTCATCAATCGACCTACAATAACCTGTTTATAAAAGGCCTTTCCGTCACAGCCGGCGTGCGTTTGGATTACGAAAAACAACGATTGGAATACGACGCTACGGCAAAGATGAACCTGGTAGCCGCACTTCCGAACGGAATGGTTTTGATGGATCTCAGTGAATACTACGGACCGAGCATCATCGATCTGAAAACATCCCAAGACTATTGGCAACTATTACCCAAAGTCTCCCTGAAATATCAGTGTACTCCGCGCACATTCACCTATTTCTCCATAGCGAAAGGGTATAAAGCCGGCGGATATAACGTACAAATGTCTGCCGATGTGATGCAGGCACAGATGCAATATGATATGATGACCTCTTTAAAAGATTTTATGCCGGAAAGTGTCAAACCTGTCGCTCCTCAGCCGATAGAAGATGTAGCCGCCTACAAACCGGAGAAAAGTTGGAACTATGAGTTAGGGGTAAAAAGTGAATTGATCCCGGATCGGTTACATTCCGAATTGACTATCTTTTATATGGATATCCGTGATCTGCAATTAACTCAATTTGTCAATTCAGGAGAAGGACGTATGTTGACCAACGCCGGCAAAGCAAAAAGTTTCGGTATAGAAGCGACATTACGGGCATCTATACTCCCCGGCTTGACCTCCGATATAAATTATGGTTATACACGTTCCACTTTCCGGGATTACAATAATGGATTGGAGGACTTCAAAGGAAACTATATCCCTTATATTCCCCGCCACACACTCAGTGTCGGATTAAATTATACCAAACTTCTATCCAGCTGCTGGTTGGATCAATTTACGGTATCGGCACAATTCTCGGGTAACGGAAATATTTACTGGACAGAACAGAACGATATCTCGCAGAACTTTTACGGGATATTAAATGCCAAAGCAGGTGTACGGAAAGGCATTGTTAATTTCAATGTCTGGAGCCGCAACATCACCGACACCAAATACTCCGCATTCTATTTCGAATCCCTTGGCAATACGTTTATGCAATTGGGAAAACCGTTCCAGATCGGTGCCGAAGTCTCTGTTGCTTTCTAAGAAATAGTCTCCGAGGTTTGTCTACGTCTGCAAAAAAGGCTTTCTTTGTAGAAACCAAAGGGAAATCAATATGGAAAAGATGGTCGAGCTGGCCCGGTTTACCTATCCGGCAGAAGCACAGACATTGGTCGCCTTGTTAAAATCAGAAGGAATCGATTGTTATATCCGCAATGAATTCAGTAGCCAGGTCATGGCCGGCTACGTGGATGTTGGTGGCGCACGTGTAGAAACCCTTGAGAGTAATATCCCCAGAGCGCTCGAAATCATGCAGGATAATGGTTATGAGATCCCGCGTGAAGACGAACAACCCGATCAGGTCAAAGCCGTAGCGAATTGGGCCCGGCATATTCCTTTTCTGCGCAACTACGCGTTGGAAAAACAGATCCTCCTCCTCTTTTTATTGATTGCAATTATTATCGCCGGACTTATTTATGCCAACTCCCTGTTGGTATCCAATTAGACAAATGTAAACTATGGCACGTAGAAAAATAACAAATAGTCAAGCCGTATGCATCATTCTCTTATGGGGCATATTGTGTTACATGCTGCTTGCTTACAGCGAAAAGATCACCTTCAACGTCGTATTCGCTTTAGTCGCCTCAGCAATCATTGTGTTCGTTCCTCTATATAAAAGCAGAAGAAACAACGATGAGTAACATTTACTCGTTTTTAGCAAACAAATCTATCTAAATGTCATTTTTTTTGCTTTTTTACTTTCATTTATTTGTTAATAATGATTTTTACCTTACCTTTGTGCGGTCAAAAAAGTCTGATAAGGCAAATATCAATAGGGTATAACAATAATAAAACAATGAAGTCGTATGAAAGCAAATGAAGTTCTTGACAACTTAAAAAGAAGATTCCCCAACGAGTTGGAATATCACCAGGCAGTAGCTGAAGTTTTAGGGTCTATCGAAGAAGTTTACAATCAACATCCTGAATTTGAAAAGAACAATCTGATCGAACGTCTTTGTATTCCTGATCGGATCTTTACTTTCCGTGTGACATGGACAGACGATAAAGGAAATGTACATACCAATATGGCTTACCGCATCCAGCACAACAACGCAATTGGTCCATATAAAGGGGGGATGCGCTTTCACGCTTCTGTGAATCTTTCGATTCTGAAATTCCTTGCTTTCGAACAGACATTCAAAAACTCATTGACCACCCTCCCGATGGGTGGCGGTAAAGGAGGTTCTGATTTCAATCCGAAAGGTAAATCGAATGCTGAAATCATGCGTTTTTGCCAGGCACTTATGCTGGAATTGTGGCGCAACATCGGTCCGGACACAGACGTTCCGGCAGGTGATATCGGTGTAGGCGGACGCGAAGTGGCTTACATGTATGGCATGTATAAAAAATTAGCACGCGAAAATACCGGAACATTCACAGGCAAAGGGATTGAGTTCGGTGGTTCATTAGTTCGCCCCGAAGCGACCGGTTACGGGAATGTGTACTTCCTATTGGAAATGTTGAAAACACGTAAGATCGATATCAAAGGGAAAGTGGTTGCTGTTTCCGGCTCAGGAAACGTTGCTCAATATACAGTTGAAAAATTAATCGAACTGGGAGCGAAAGTGGTTACATTATCCGACTCCAACGGGTATATCTATGATCCGGAAGGAATCGATCGTGAAAAGCTGGCTTATATCATGGAACTGAAAAACCTCTACCGGGGTCGTATCAAAGAATATGCTGAAAAATACAACTGTAAATATGTCGAAGGCGCTCGTCCATGGGGTGAAAAATGTGATATCGCTCTGCCAAGTGCGACTCAGAACGAGCTCACCGGCGAAGATGCCAAAACACTTCTGGCCAACGGATGTTTTGCCGTATCGGAAGGAGCGAATATGCCTTCTACACCTGATGCGATCGATGCATTCCTTGAAGCAAAAATCTTGTATGCTCCGGGGAAAGCAGCCAATGCAGGAGGGGTAGCCACTTCCGGTTTGGAGATGACACAAAACGCGATGAAACTGAGTTGGACACGTGAAGAGGTGGATGAAAAACTGAAAAGCATTATGCAATCCATTCACGGACAATGTACCAAATACGGCACACAACCCGACGGATACGTCGACTATGTAAAAGGAGCCAACATTGCCGGATTTATGAAAGTATCCAAAGCGATGATGGCGCAAGGTATTTTATAAAAAGTTATTTGTTTTTGATCATGTATAGAAAAGGAGTTGGCCAATGGTCAATTCCTTTTTTTATGTTGAGACAAGCCCGTTTTACACAATCTCCCGTTGATCCTTTCAAAACCGAAGCGACGCATAAATACCATACCCCCCATTTCCGGCAACGGGACTGACCGACAGGTTATACTTGTCGGCAAAAGGACGGGTAAACAGATAACCACTTCCAACACCCAGCACTGCTCCTGCAGCAACATCCCACCAATCATGTTTTTTAGCATAGGTTCGGCTCCAACCAACATACGACGCAACCACATAAGCCGGAATCCCCCATTTCCATCCGTATCGCTTCTGGATAAATGTGGCTCCGGTAAAAGCAACGGAGGTATGTAACGACGGGAATGAACGGTTGTCACTCCGATCCGGACGCTCTTTGTCGACCAGGTATTTCAAAGCGTAAGAAACACCAATCGTTGTAGCCGCCGCAAAAGCACCTTGTTTCATTCCCTCCCAATCCTGTAAGAGCAAAACGGTTGTGATACAAGCCAATGGAGTCACGGTCACCATAATATCACTGGACGTTTTAACCGCTTTCCGGCTACCGGATAATTCAACCTGTTGCGCCTGTAACGCGAAAGCGAAGAGGAGCAGACATATCACTAATTGCTGTTTCATTTTTTAAGTCTTATTCTCTAAAACGTATATCACCCGCAAATATTATCTCTTCCCTTTTCATACGATTCCGAAAAAGAGCCCCTATTTTCCCTGTTTTTTTTCGATGAAAAATTCATTTGACAATTGTCGAATGATCGTTTCACAATTATGGAATGATCATTTGATAATTATAGAACCATCGTTTGACAATTGTCAAACGAATCTTCATTCCACAAAAAATACGATTCTGATCTAACGGAATTGTTCCTGATAAAGCGAGAAATATTTTCCTTGTTGCGCAAGTAACTCTTCGTGATTCCCCCGCTCAATGATCTCGCCATCCTCCAGTACCAGAATGAGGTGAGCGTTACGAATAGTCGACAACCGATGGGCAATAATCAGGCTTGTACGCCCTTCCATTAATTGATCCAGACCTTTCTGAATCAACATCTCACTACGCGTATCGATATTACTGGTCGCTTCATCCAACAGTAAAATCGAAGGATCGGCCACCGCGGCACGTGCGATGTTCAATAACTGGCGTTGCCCCTGACTCAGGTTGGCACCGTCATTTTCCAATAAGGTATCATAACCGTGCGGCAACCGTTTAATAAACGAATGGGCAGCTGTCAGTTTAGCCGCCTCAACCACCTCTTCATCTGTCGCATCCAATCGTCCGAAGCGGATATTCTCCCGCACACTTCCGGTAAACAGGTGGGTATCTTGTAACACGATCGCCATCGACGAACGCAGACTGTCACGTCTGATCGTACCAATAGGGTGATCATCGATTTTAATCTCACCGGATTGGATATCATAAAAGCGGGGCAACAGATTCATGATGGTTGTCTTCCCTGCTCCTGTGGTGCCTACCAGCGCAATTTTACAGCCAGGCCGGGCATGCAGGGAGATCCCTTTCAGGATGGTCTTTTCTGGATCATACCCAAAAACGACCTGTTCCATCCGAACATCGCCATCGATCTTTTCAAGCGTAATCGCATCCGGACGATCGATCGGTTCCGGCGCTTCATCGATGACCTGGAAGATCCGTTCGGCACCAGCCATGGCGGCCTGAATACTATTATAAAGACTGGCCAATTGATTGATCGGTCGTCCGAATTGCCGCGAATATTGCAGGAATGCAGCCAGTCCACCGACATCAAACCCTCTGAAAATAGCAAGTAACCCTCCGACGATGGTCAATACCACATAGTTGAGTGTATTCAGATTCTGCATCACAGGCATCATCAATCCCGAATAAAACTGGGCATGTTGCGACTTATCGTTCAGGTCTTTGTTTAACAGGTCAAAATCGGCTTCCACCTTCTGTTCATGTCCGAAAAGCTTAATCACTTTCTGTCCGCTGATCATCTCTTCGATATACCCGTTGATATCCCCCAGTGCCGCCTGTTGCGCTTTAAAATATTTCCGGCTGCGTTTGACGATAAGATGTGCACTCAGAAACATCAGAGGGATAGTGATCAATGCGACAATGGTCAATATCGGACTGATATAAAGCATCATAGTGAATATACCGATCAGCGTAAACATACTAAAGAGAATCTCTGCCAGGCTATCCGTCAAGGCATCACTGATACGATCGATATCATTGGTATAGCGGCTCATCAGATCGCCATGTTGATGGGTGTCAAAATAGTTTAATGGAAGATGTTCCATCTGTCGGAAAAGATCGGCACGTATGCGTGTGACCGTATTTTGTCCGATATCGTTCAACAAACGGTACTGCACCCACATGGCGGCGACTCCCGACAGGTAAATAACGCCCAAAAGAATAAGCGCATCGATTAATCCGCTGAAGTCCCCGGGAATAATATAGTCGTTGATAATCGGACGCAACATATACGACCCCAGCAAGCTACTGGCGATCTCTACAAGAATCAGCAGTCCGATGACCACCAACAGTTTGTTGTCCTGCCGCAAATAGGTCATCATCCGGAAGAGTGTCTTTTTTGTCTCTTTCGGTTTACCGCTCGCCTTATATTTATCCCCGTGCGCCATCCCTCCTCTTCTATTGACTCAATTGTTGTGAATGATAAATCTCCTGATAGATCTTCGACGATTGTAGTAACTCCTCCGGAGTTCCCATGGCATCAATCTCGCCATCTTCCAGTACGATCACCCGGTCGGCAGACTGCATGGTGTGAATACGCTGGGTGATGATAAAAACCGTTGTTTGTGCAAACAGACTGTTCAGATTGCGACGTATCTTAAGTTCGGTCTCACTGTCTACGGCGCTGGTACTATCGTCTAAAATCAAGATTTTGGGTTTTCGCAACAGGGCACGTGCGATACACAACCGTTGCTTCTGTCCGCCCGAGACATTCACGCCCCCCCGTCCGAGCACGGTCTCATACCCTTCATTGAAAGAGAGAATGAACTCATGCGCTTCTGCTGCTTTTGCGGCCTCAACCACCTGTTCGAAAGAGGCTTCTTGGTCGCCCCACCGGAGGTTCTCCAGAATCGTTCCGGAGAAAAGTTCGTTTTTCTGCAACACCATTCCGACCGCTTCATGCAAGGCCTGTTGTGGATATGTTTTGACATCCACCCCGTCGATAAGTACTTCTCCCGCAGTGGCATCATATAAACGGGGAATAAGCTGCACCATGGATGATTTGGCCGATCCTGTCGAACCGACAACCGCAATTGTCTCTCCGGCAGCAACATGGAAATTGATATCTTTCAATACATCATTCTCTCCACCGCTATACCGGAAAGAGACATGATGGAAAGTGATATCACCCCGCTTGACCCGATCGTTGGATGCGTGTGAGAAATCTTTCAGTGAAGGTTCCGCTTCCAGCACCTCCACGATACGTTCGGAAGAGGCCGATGCTCTGGCAAAAGTCATAATGACCATCGACAACATCATCAGCGACATCAAGATCTGCATCAGGTAATTGACAAAGGAGATCAATTCGCCGACCTTCAACTCTTCGGAAATCACCTTACTCCCTCCAAACCATAATATAGCCAGGATCGATAGGTTCATGATCAAATGCATCACAGGAAAAATAGACACAATGATGTTAGATGCTTTGATTACTATATCACGAAGTTCTTCGCTATTACGTACAAATTTTTGCGTTTCAAAATCCTCCCGCACAAATGATTTGACCACCCGGATATTGATCAGATTCTCTCTGACAACACTATTCAGTGCATCAATCTTCTGCTGCACCACCATAAACAACGGAAATCCTTTATAGAGTATAATAAAAATACTGATTCCCAATAGTGGTATTGAAGCTGCTAAGATGATTGCCAAATCTGCATTGATACTGATAATAAAAAACACCGCCATAACCAGCATCATAGGAGCACGTAACATGATACGCATCCCCATCATTATAACCTGTTGAATACGGGTAACATCATTGGTCAGACGGGTAATCAGCGAAGCCGAACTGAACCGGTCGATGTCAGGAAAGGCCAGTTGTTGAATTTTCCCAAAAAGCGCTGTACGCAGATCTGTCCCAAAACCAATCGAGGTTTTCGAAGAGACATAGATATTGATCACACTTGCAATTAATCCGATAACAGAAGCTACGAGCATTAAAATGCCGGTTCGGGTGATGACCGACAAATCACTACGCATAATTCCATCATCCACAATCTGCGACATGAAATAAGGCTGGATCGTTTCGGCAACAACACCAATCAACACCAACAGCGGACTAATCAACAGATTTCCCCTGTATTTACGAAGTATTTGCCAGTATCTACTCATTGAAATAAAAAAAAGACGACCAGGAGTCGTCTTTATGCTTTGTTTTACTCAACCCTGTTTGGTCGACAAAGGTAATTAAATTTATTGTCGATCGAACAGCTGGTCTGCCGGGTATAAAAAAACGGCTTATTTATCTCATCACGATTTTATGTATTCTGTCGTTTAATTGTACCAGATGAATGCCCTTGAGCAACTCTATAGTCGTCGTTCCTTCCTGTACACAGCATTGTGTATACAATTGTCCGGTTATACCATAGACTTTTATTTGCAAAGGGATATATGATTCGATTTGCAGATATCCGTTATAAGCCTGAAGCTGATAGCCCGTTTGCTTCGCATTGTCTACACCCGTAAGAGTGGGTGCTTTATCCACAGCAGGGTCTAAATTGACCATTGCTTCGTTTAATCTATTTATGCCGTTCGAACTATCCAACTCCGAACAGTTTCGTATATTTTTAAGCAGATATTTAACATGGTCTAATGCCTCCTGGAAAAATTCCCAGCTGTCTGCTGTATAGGTCTTATTGAATACAAACACCTCAGCTTCAGCTATCGCAGCTTCCAACCGGCTCTTATCTGCAACCTTAGACAGCTGTTGTATGGCGTCTAACAATCCATGTACAACATTATCGACCTGCACTTGTGTCACTGCAGAATTATCAGCTACCGCCTTAGCTTCAGCAAATCGAATGGATACCTGATTGTATGAATTCTCTGTATAAATAGTTTCATCCTGAAGCTCTGTTTCAACGTATGTAATAATATTGAATAATAAATTTTTGCTTACACTAATACTTTCCAATCCCTCTACTGCGTTTTTCAGTTTAACATACGCATCCTCAACAGCTGTTGATGTTAGTTTGGACTCGTCGGTTGCCAGAATGATACGGGCCTCCTCAAAAGCATCACGAAATACCGCCGCAGATGCTTCTGTATATTGACTCAGATCAAGTGTAGACAAGGTATTCACAAAGCCTTCTAATATAGACTTATTCATACGGCTACCTTCTTCTGTGGTAGTTTCATTGACCAGATTAAATTCATTCGATTCCCCTGTGTGGATATTTGCTATAATCAGGGGTGTTGATAACAGATATGCTATAAACAGCATAGTAGTGGTGTAGATACTCTTTCTTTTCATGTCATTAAAATGATTTTCTAAAAAAATACTCATAAATTTTTGCTTATAAAAAGCGCACACGGATATCGCTGGATCGGCCTTGTATCAAATTACACAAGATACATTTGACGGATACAGACTAATAACAGTCAAATCGGTTGTTTTGATTAGAGAATCGTTGTTTTTAACTATTTTTAATACTCAAATAGAACACAGGTATCTATTCACCCACCCCATGAGTCGATCCGCTACGCTCCTCTTCACCCGGGGTTATGCACATTTAACGCCTGTGGCGTTCGCCTTCACTATCTTCACATTATCTTCGGATGGAATACTTTTTTCTTAACTCACGTTAAAACAAGATGCGATCGTTTCAACAAGATCATGAATTGAGTCCTATTTGAGAGTCTTCATATTTACATATATGTAAACAGGGTTATCCCTCTATATGGAATAACCCTGTTGTCTTTATTTAGTATAAAGTAATACGATTAAATCGACGAAATCCGCAGCGTATTCAATAAGTCGGGATTGATCGGTTTATCATTCTTTATGGCTTTAGAAAAGGGCACATAAACAATGTTGTCATTCTGAATACCGATCATTACATTCCGTTGATCTTCAAGAATAGCATCAATAGCAGCCACGCCCATACGGGTGGCTAGGATACGGTCTTGTGCCGACGGCGAGCCTCCTCGTTGTAAATGACCTAAAATAGAGACGCGAACATCAAATTGAGGATATTGATTTTTAACCCGTTCGGCCACTCCCATTGCTCCACCGGTCACTTCACTCTCGGCCACAAGAACAATGCTACTGTTTTTAGATTTTCTAAAACCATTTTCAATCATCTCGGCCAACTGATCTTTTTCGACCGACATCTCAGGGATAATAGCCGCTTCGGCTCCGGAAGCAATAGCTCCATTCAATGCCAGAAAACCGGCATCACGCCCCATGACTTCGATAAAGAACAGACGTTCATGAGAGGTTGCCGTATCACGGATCTTATCCACACATTCTATAATTGTATTCAAAGCTGTATCGTAGCCGATAGTGACATCCGTTCCGAAAAGGTCGTTATCAATGGTTCCCGGCAAACCGATAATCGGATAGTTGTATTCTTGTGCAAACACTCGCGCACCGGTTAAAGTCCCGTCACCACCAATAGCCACCAAGGCATCGATCCCATGCTGAACCAAACGATCATAAGCTGTTTTTCGCCCTTCCGGGGTACGAAACTCGGCACATCTGGCTGTCTTCAGGATAGTTCCACCCCGCTGAATGATGTTACTGACATTTTGGGTTTTAAATTCTTCAATTTCATCAATGATCAACCCTTTGTACCCCCTATAAATACCTTTCACCTTTATCCCGTTATAAATTGCTGAACGGGTCACCGCACGAATAGCGGCGTTCATCCCGGGTGCATCACCTCCGGAGGTTAAGATGCCAATACATTTAACATTAGACATAGTGTCCTGCTTTTTAAAATTCGCTGCAAAAATACGAATTAATTAGGGTTAATCTTATTTTTGAAGCGCTAAAAAATTGGTCTGGATACCTACTGAAGGTATATATGTCAAAAGCAGATGTGCGACAGCCTGTATTCGACTCACCTATTGTTTGGTTTTCGCAAAGTCTACATCTCTCTTATACCCCTCCTACAGCAACAATAATGGTATTCAGTCAATTTGTCACAATTCCTGTCAAACGACATTTCAGACTCCTTTCAAACAACTTTGGCATAGCATTTGTTGATTAGATAATAAATCGCAAAAAGGTTACAAATACAGTATTAAAGAAAATAACTTAAAAGAAAGATATAAATAAGTATGGGAAAAATTATCGGAATAGACTTAGGAACAACTAATTCATGTGTTGCCGTTTTAGAAGGTAACGAACCGGTTGTTATTTCAAACAGTGAAGGAAAAAGAACAACGCCTTCCATTGTTGCATTTATCGAAGGAGGAGAACGTAAGGTGGGTGATCCGGCAAAACGTCAGGCAATCACCAACCCTGAGAAAACAATATTCTCTATTAAACGATTCATGGGTGAAACCTATGATCAGGTACAAAAAGAGATCAATCGTGTACCTTATAAGGTTGTAAAGGGCGATAATAATACGCCACGTGTTGATATAGACGGACGTTTATATACTCCTCAGGAAATCTCCGCGATGGTTCTTCAGAAAATGAAGAAAACAGCAGAAGATTATCTGGGTCAGGAAGTAACAGATGCGGTAATTACCGTTCCGGCTTACTTTAGCGACGCACAACGTCAAGCCACTAAAGAAGCTGGGGAAATCGCCGGATTGAATGTGCGTCGTATCGTAAACGAACCGACTGCCGCATCACTGGCGTATGGTTTGGATAAGACTAATAAGGATATGAAAATTGCTGTCTTTGACTTGGGTGGTGGTACATTTGATATCTCTATTCTTGAGTTGGGTGACGGCGTATTTGAAGTCAAATCTACGAATGGAGATACCCACTTGGGCGGTGACGATTTCGACCATGTAATCATTGACTGGTTGGCAGAAGAATTTCAACGTGAAGAAGGCATCGACTTGCGGAAAGACCCGATGGCTCTACAACGTTTGAAAGAAGCTGCGGAAAAAGCAAAAATCGAATTGTCCAGTACCACCAGTACGGAAATCAATCTGCCATATATCATGCCGGTAGACGGTGTTCCTAAACACTTGGTAAAAACGTTGACGCGTGCTAAATTCGAACAGTTGGCCGACACGTTGATTCAGGCATGTATCGAACCTTGCCGTCAATCTTTGAAAGATGCAGGTATGAGTACATCGGATATAGACGAAGTCATTTTGGTTGGTGGTTCAACCCGTATTCCGGCAATTCAGTCTATCGTAGAGAAATTCTTCGGAAAAGCGCCTTCAAAAGGGGTGAATCCTGACGAAGTAGTCGCTGTAGGTGCCGCTATTCAGGGAGGAGTTTTAACAGGTGAAGTTAAAGACGTTCTGTTATTAGATGTAACTCCGCTTTCTTTAGGAATTGAAACAATGGGTGGTGTGATGACCAAACTGATCGAATCCAATACAACAATCCCAACCAAGAAATCGGAAACATTTACCACTGCAGCTGACAATCAACCGTCTGTTGAAATCCATATCCTGCAAGGAGAACGTTCTTTAGCCAGAGATAATAAATCCATCGGCCGCTTCCATTTGGATGGCATACCTGCCGCACAACGTGGAGTGCCTCAGATTGAAGTAACTTTCGATATCGACGCCAATGGTATACTAAATGTATCGGCCAAAGATAAAGGAACAGGCAAAGTACAAAGTATCCGTATCGAAGCATCCAGCGGTTTGAGTGATGATGAAGTAAAACGCATGAAAGACGAAGCCGCCGCTAATGCTGAAGCCGATAAAAAGGAAAAAGAACGTATCGATAAATTAAACCAGGCCGACAGTACAATCTTCCAGACCGAGAAACAGTTGAATGACCTGGGAGATAAGCTTCCGGCAGATAAAAAAGCACCAATCGAAGCTGCTTTAAATAAACTGAAAGAGGCTCATAAAGCACAGGATATCGATGCAATCGATGTTGCTATGGCAGAGCTGAACAGTGTATTCCAAGCTGCTAGCCAGGAAATGTATAACGCCGGACAACAGCCAGGCGAACCTCAACCGGGCGCCGACTTCGGCGGACAAGCCGGAGGCAATGCCGGTGGTGACAACAAACAAGATGGTGGGGTAACGGATGTTGATTTCGAAGAAGTGAAATAACCCACCATCACTACCAATAACTAAAGTGAATTTAAAACCGCAGTAGACAATTGATTTACTGCGGTTTTTTGTTTTATAAAAAATTATTCAGCCGAATTGGTTTGAATTGTTTTTTATCACATATTTGTAATGTATTCATGATATATGCGCCTTAATGGGTAAAATTGCTTAATATTCATAAGAATAAAAGACGATTATGAGAGATAATCCTATAGTGATAACACAAGAGTTCAAAGCTTCGGTTGATCGAGTTTGGACGGCAATCACTGATAAAGACCAAATGACAAAATGGTTTTTTGAAATGATACCTGATTTTGAGCCGAGAGTTGGTTTTGAAACAAGTTTTAAAATTCACTTTGAGGGTAATGACTATTTGCATGTATGGCAAGTTTTAGAAGTTATTCCTACGCAGAAACTTGTTTACAGTTGGAAATATGGAGGATATCCTGGTAGCTCTTTTGTTGTTTGGGAGTTGACGACAAACGAGGATCAGACCATACTTCATTTTTCTCATCACGGACAAGAGAGTTTTCCACAAGAAAATCCAGCTTTTACTAGAGAAAGTTGCCTTCAAGGCTGGGTCTTCTTTATAAACGAACGATTGAAAGAATATTTAAATACGGTTGAGTAAGTGTAATGTATAGGTGAGTAGGCAGTACAAACAGAAGTTTTTTTGACTATTGCTGCCTCAACCAGATCGCAAAACCTCGCACTTGATCATTATTCCTTTTCAACCATTCTTCTTCCAGGTCGGAGACCGACAGGCTGATATAATGACAAAACACTTCGGTGTATTTCAAGGAAGATAATTCTTTGAAAAAATCGGTATAAAAAGACCACCACACATTTTCACCCCGAGGATTCTTACGGAGATTGATTTCGTTCAGTACGCTAAAAAAAGCGTCTGTATTCCGGATAAACAAATCCATTTCACTCTCATTATCAGATCCTTCAGCTGAAAGATAGGTAGAATACAACACATCCGCAGCACCAAATTGGGATTTCGACAAACCGTTTTTCAAGAATTGTTCCTGCAATGCATGATAAGCCCACTCCGAACGATCAGTGTTAGGTTCAATCAACAGAAAATAATAAAGACTTAACAAGCTTTCAATCCGCCTATCAAGACTCCACATCGTTCGTCCAAGATTCAGGTGACTCCCGGCATGCTGCGGATTCAGATCCAATGCATTCACAAACGCATCTTTGGCTTGCTGATAATTCTCATTCGCATAATAGGCCAATCCTAAATTAAAATACAACAGATAAAAACTATCCTCTTTTTTTATTCCCTTTAAAAATACATCGATTGCTTCACTCGTTCTTCCTTGATAATTCAGACAGGAACCTTTGGTGTTATAAGATAAGATCGCATATTTATCATCCCTGTCTATCAATTTATCACAATACTCGATAGCAGCAACATAATCTTGAATTTCCAATAAAGACAAAGAGAGTTCATACATCGCTTCTGCCGAATAGGGATCCAACCGAAGTGCCTCTCTATACAATTCAATGGCTTTATCATATTCTTTGGCATCATGGTAAGCTATTCCACGATTGATTAGTTCTTCCACCCGTTCTTCCTGTGCGAATGCTGCAGTAACCGAGACAATAAATACAAAAAACAGAAAAAATTTCCTCATAACCTCCTTTAATTTCAAACGTGCAAGATAGGAAAATAATTTAAATCCATAACCATCTTGTTCTAACTCGACAGAATCATCAGAAACAACAAAAAGGACATTATCCTCCTTCATAAATTTCATCTATCGGCACATAGAAAATAACTGTATAACAATACGATACAAACAATCAAACTATTTGTACTTTTGATGAACAAATTAAGATTTCGCACTGTTACAATAGTATATAGACCATTAAAACAACAAAATTATGCTAAGTATTTTTCTAAGTCTATTATTATTGATTCCGAATAATCAATTAACAATTAAAAATGATAACATTATGACATTTGAATTAGTAAAATTACCGTATGAGACAGGCGCTTTAGCCCCAGTAATTAGTCAACAAACCATCGAGTTGCATCATGGAAAGCATTTGCAAACCTATGTAAACAATCTGAATAATCTTATTCCGGGTAGTAAGTTTGAAAATGCGACTTTAGAAGAAATCGTAAAAGGAGCCGAAGGCGGTCTGTTTAACAATGCCGGACAGGTGCTCAACCATAACTTGTATTTCACCCAATTCTCTCCGAATGGCGGAGGTAATCCGACAGGGAAACTGGCTGAAGCAATCAATAAAACATGGGGTTCTTTCGACAATTTCAAGAAAGAATTTGAAAAAGCCGGAACCTCTTTATTCGGTTCAGGCTGGGTGTGGTTGGCAAAAGACAATGTTGGCCAATTATCTATAACCAGTGAAGCCAACGGAAGTAATCCCGTCACAAAAGGACTTGTTCCTCTATTGGGATTCGACGTATGGGAACATTCTTATTATATTGATTATCAAAACCGTCGTGCAGACCACCTCAGTGAACTTTGGAAAATCATTGATTGGGATGTGGTTGGAAAAAGATATTAAGTCTATTTCGTGAAACGAAGCATTTAATAGATACAAAAGCCGTTCAGGCATTATAGCTGAACGGCTTTTTTTAAACTATAAAACGATGAAAACAAAACATTTAAACAAAGAAGAATTTCTTAAAAAAGTAACCAATTTTGAACAGAACAGGGAAGCATTCAAATTTGAAGGAGACAAACCATGTATTGTTGATTTTTATGCCGACTGGTGTGGTCCCTGCAAAATGATAGCCCCGATTCTGGAAGAATTGGCTCAAGAATATGTCGGCAAAATCGATATTTACAAAGTCAATACGGAAGAAGAGGAAGAATTAGCAATAGCCTTTGATATACGCAGCATACCAACTCTTCTATTTTGCCCGATGAATCAACCTCCGCAAATAGCCAAAGGGGTATTGAGCAAAGCCGACCTCAAAAAAGCAATAGAGGATGTGTTATTACAAGGATGAATTGTAAATTATGAATTATATGACCCGTTTTTTATAAAAAGAAGTTATCAATCACAGAAAATCACAAACGAACAACTATAAACCAGATGGTTACATCATAATTCATAACTCATAATTCATAATTTTCTTCATATTGCCCTACGCATAAATTCTATAAAATTACCTGAGGCTATTTTATGGATCGTCTCCTGCGTATACCCTTTTTCTCGCAAGAGAACAGGTAGTTTTTGCAAATCGGCAATTGTTTTCAAATCATAAGGACATTGTTCCGTTCCGAAAGCACCATCCAGGTCACTGCCAATTCCGACATGGTTACCATTTCCTGCTAACTGACAGATATGATCTACATTCTCGGCCATAATATCCATAGTACAATTCATCCCTTTCGGCGTTGATTTTCCTCTGATCCAATTGGGAACCATCATCCAGGCATCCAAAGCAACTCCGATGACTGCATCACGTTCTATCAATGCCCGGATCATATCATCGCTGAATTGACGATTATGATCTACAAAAACCCTGCAATTATTATGGCTTGCCCAAACCGGCCCCTTATAAATCTCCAAGGCATGCCAGAAAGCATCATCGTTCAGATGGGTCACATCCAAGATCATACCCAGGCGATCCATCTCCTTTAACAGATCAACCCCCATCGCATTCAAACGCCCCGAAGAATCGGTACCATTCGCATAACGCCCCGAGCCATAATGTGCCGGTCCGACTGCCCGTAAACCATATTGATAGGCCCTTTCCAGAAAATCCACCCGCACAATCGAGTCGGCTCCTTCAATACTCAATAAGTAACCGATCGGTTTGCTATCTACAGGATCGTTATTGTTCCACAAAGCCAGATGCGCCTCTAATTCAGACTTTGTCCGTATCATTGTCATCTCTCCGGCTTCCTCCATCAACTTATACCAGGCAAGTTGCCCTTGCGTCTGTGCCCAAGCCTGCTCAGGAGAATGCCAACCCGGACGAGGTTGACCCGGGAATATATAACGTGCAATCTGTGTGGCAACAACTAAACCGACATTTCCTTTTCGTAATTCGGCAAAAGAGATAGTCGCATTCCCCCGATCGGGTTTATCCGTCATACCAGCTTCACGACGATTGATTTCTTCTAACGACTGACGCAAGTCACGGTTCCATTCCATGGCATTCATGCTCAGATCGAGATGGGCGTCTACAATAAATGGGTGTGTCATATTTTCTAATTTCTAAACAACAGTTCCAAAGCGCATAAAAGTATACATTTTTTTACTTCATCTGATAGAAATAAAAACATCATTCTGTCTCTTTTTTTGCAGTACCTACCTCCGTTTTCTGTTAGAGGTACCTCTAAATCGATTTACACGTACCTCTAAATTATTTTAGAGGTACCTCTAACAAAAAACAGACCTACGTGCAACAGAAAAGTATTTCAGTTGTCTTCAGAAAAAGGGTTCGCAGATGTAATTTTTTTATAAGTTCTTTTCTGTAAAGGCAAGTGGTAACAGTGCTGAAGCGGAAGAGATTTTCAGTACTTTTTCTTTCTCGCAAAGCAGGATCGTCATAGGCGTATTACCTCTTTGTTCAGACTCCATCAAGACTTGTCGGCAGGCGCCACAAGGTGAAATGTTCGGTTGGATAATCCCGTCTTTCAATGCAACAACAGCGAGCGTAGTTGCTGCTGTCTGAGGATATTGAGCGCCGGCGTAAAATAAAGCGACCCTTTCGGCACACAGTCCGGAGGGGTAAGCGGCGTTTTCCTGATTATTCCCGGTTATAATCACTCCATTTTGTAACAACACAGCAGCGCCGACCTGAAAACAGGAGTAGGGGGCATAGGCGTTTTCTGCCGCAGAGATAGCGGTTTGCATCAATTGATATTCGCTATCCGTCAGTTCGTTTAATGCCAGTTCCTTTAGTTGGAATTCTATTTTTAACTCTTTCATTCTAATAACATTATTAGAAACAAATGTAAGAATTTATCGGAGGAGTTATATCTTTGTGGGATTATTACATTATATATAGTATGAGTTTGACTATTCGTTTCTGTTGGTTTTTTCTTCTGTTGACGTTTCTGAATGTTGATCATCTTTCTGCTCAACGAAATAATCCGACTTACGAGAAATATATCAAGCAATATGGTGATCTTGCCATTTTTCAGCAACGTAAATATGGAATTCCTGCCAGCATTACGTTGGCTCAGGGAATCTTGGAGTCGGGAGCCGGACAAGGCGATTTGGCCAAGCGATCCAACAATCATTTTGGGATCAAATGCAATAACTGGAAGGGGGCAAAGGTTTATCATAATGATGATAAACAAGGGGAATGTTTCCGTAAATATAAAAAGGTAGAAGACTCTTACGAGGATCATTCGTTGTTTCTCACACAACGCCCATGGTATGAACCGCTTTTTAAATTGAAAATCACAGATTATAAAGGTTGGGCCAAAGGATTGCAAAAAAGCGGATATGCGACTGATCCTTCTTATGGGAAAAAGCTGATTAAGCTGATTGAAGATTATGATCTTCATCAGTATGATAAGGTCAAAAGCAGTAAACAGATAAAGGGAAAGAAAGGGCGGTTGGATACCTCCGGCAACAAAGCCTCTGACAAAACAAATGTTGATCAGATCGAGATCCGACGAAATGTCTATAAAACCTATGGCTTGATCTATGTTTATGCGGATGCAAATGATAGTTTTGAGCAGATAGCCCGCGATATCCGCCAGAGTGCAAAAGAGTTGGCAAAATTCAATGATTTATCTGTTGACCAACGACTGATCAAAGGGGAAGTTATCTATTTGCAGAAAAAGAAAAAGAAAGCAGATAAACCACATTATGATCATGTGGTTCTGAGTGGTGAAACGATGCACCATGTTGCACAGAAATACGGCATACAGCTTAATAGTCTACTAAAGATGAATAAGAAGAAGAAAGACTATAGGCCTGTGCCGGGGGAAGTGTTGAAGTTGCGATGATGAAGTCGAAAAGGCTTTAAGGACTTTAAGGCTTTTAAGGAAATATAAAAAAGTATTACCTTTGCCTTCCGAAACAATAAAGAGAATGAGTGATCAACGTTATAATTTGCGCGGAGTGTCGGCATCAAAAGAAGATGTACACAATGCGATCAGGCATATTGATAAAGGTTTATATCCATACGCTTTTTGTAAAATAATACCTGATATATTGGGGGGTGATCCTGAGTACTGCAACATTATGCATGCGGATGGTGCCGGTACAAAATCTTCTCTGGCCTATATGTATTGGAAAGAGACGGGTGATCTCTCCGTATGGAAAGGGATTGCACAAGATGCGTTGATCATGAATATCGATGACCTGCTTTGCGTGGGGGCATTGGACAATATCCTTGTTTCCTCGACGATAGGGCGAAATAAACTGTTGATACCGGGTGAGGTGATTTCAGCGATCATAAACGGTACCGACGAGTTATTGGCTGAACTTCGCGAATTGGGAATCGGTTGTTATGCAACCGGAGGTGAGACGGCAGATGTCGGCGACCTGGTGCGTACTATTATTGTAGACAGTACGGTGACTTGCCGGATGAAACGCAGTGATGTGATCGATAACAGCCGGATTACAGCGGGAGATGTGATTGTTGGACTGTCCTCTTATGGGAAAGCCTCCTATGAGAAAGCCTATAACGGAGGGATGGGGAGCAATGGCTTAACCTCTGCACGACATGATGTGTTTGCTCATGGGCTGGCCGAGAAATATCCGGAAAGTTATGATGCGTCGGTTCCATCAGAACTGGTCTACTCGGGAGAGTTGGAACTGACCGACTGGTTGATCGATGTTGGTATGACTGCCGGTAAGCTGGTGCTTTCTCCGACACGTACATATGCTCCGGTTATCAAAGTTTTGTTAGATCAGTTACGTCTTCAGGTGCATGGAATGGTGCACTGTTCGGGAGGCGCTCAGACCAAAATCATGCACTTTGTGAAAAACAAACGGGTGGTTAAGAATAATCTTTTCCCGATACCTCCGCTTTTCAGCATCATTCAGGAACAGAGCCAAACCGATTGGCAGGAGATGTACAAAGTCTTCAATATGGGACATCGGATGGAGATTTATCTTGCGCCTGAGTATGCCCAGGAAGTGATGGATATCGCTAAAAGTTTTGATATTGATGCCCAGATTGTCGGTTATGTGGAAGAGGCTGAGACCAACGAGCTTATTATTGAAAGCGAAAAAGGTCGCTTTATATATTGATCGTAAATGGCAGATAATAGTTTGTTGAAGAGATTGGACGGGTTGGTTAGTCGTTTTGAAGAGGTGGCAACCTTGATTACCGATCCGGAAGTCATTGCCGATATGAAGCGGTTCGTCAAACTCAATAAAGAGTATCATGATCTGGAAAAGATCGTCAATACGCGTTTGGCATATATCGCTGCATTGAACAGTATAGAAGAAGCTAAAACAATACTGGAAACCGAACAAGATCAGGAGATGCGTGAGATGGCGCGGGAAGAACTGGATCAAAGTGTAAACCGGTTGCCTTTATTGGAAGAAGAGATTAAATTACTCTTAGTTCCGGCTGATCCGCAGGATAATAAGAATGCCATCGTAGAGATTCGAGGCGGAACCGGAGGAGATGAGGCATCGATTTTTGCCGGTGATCTTTACCGGATGTATGTCAAATATTGCGAGAATAAAGGGTGGAAAGTCGCGATGACAAGTTACACCGATGGTACGTCAGGCGGTTTTAAGGAGGTGATCTTTACCGTTAGTGGTGAGGGTGTTTACGGAATATTGAAATATGAATCGGGTGTACACCGTGTTCAGCGTATTCCTCAGACAGAAACGCAAGGGCGGGTGCACACCTCTGCTGCAACGGTCGCTGTATTGCCTGAAGCTGAAGAGTTTGATGTTGAGATCAAAGAGTCGGATATCCGAACCGATATTTTCTGTGCATCCGGACATGGCGGACAGTCTGTGAATACGACCTATTCGGCCATTCGACTGGTGCATCTTCCGACCGGTATTACCGTTCAGTGTCAGGATGAGAAATCGCAATTGAAGAATAAAGCCAAAGCGATGATTGAACTTCGTTCACGTATATATAATATGGAATACCAGAAGTACCTGGACGAGATCTCTTCCAAGCGCAAGACGATGGTATCGACAGGTGACCGGTCGGCTAAAATCCGAACATACAACTATCCGCAGGGGCGGATTACGGATCATCGTATTAATTATACGATCTATAATCTATCGGCCTTTATGGATGGAGATATACAAGATTGTATCGATCAACTGATTATTGCGGAAAATGCCGAAAGGTTGAAAGAAGCAGAATTATAAATTATTTCAGAAAGAAAGAACAGATGAACAAACAACTACTTTTCGAACATATAAAACAAAAACAATCTTTTCTTTGTGTGGGGTTGGATACGGATATTAAAAAAATCCCCAAACATCTGATACAAACAGAAGAAGATCCCATTTTTGCCTTTAATAAGGCGATTGTTGACGCGACAGCTGATTTCTGTGTGGCCTACAAACCCAATCTGGCCTTTTATGAAAGCCTGGGTGTAAAGGGGATGGAATCTTTTGAGAAAACAGTCTGTTATATTCGTGAAAACTATCCCGATCAATTTATTATTGCAGATGCCAAACGGGGGGATATCGGGAATACCTCGGAGATGTATGCCCGGTTCTTTTTTGATGTGGCTCAGGTAGATGCGGTGACGGTTGCTCCCTATATGGGCGAAGATAGTGTGAAACCTTTTCTGATCTATCCGGAAAGTTGGGTGATCTTGCTGGCGTTGACTTCTAATAAAGGTTCTTCCGATTTTCAATTGATGGAAGACGCTCAGGGTGAACGTCTTTTTGAGAAAGTATTGAAAAAATCGCAGGAATGGGGTACTGATGAGCAGATGATGTTTGTCGTGGGGGCGACACAAGGAAAAATGTTTAAGGAGATCCGTAAGTATGCTCCGAATCATTTTCTGCTGGTTCCCGGAGTCGGTGCTCAGGGAGGTAGCCTGAAAGAGGTCGCTCAGTATGGGATGAATGATCAGTGCGGACTTTTGGTGAACTCTTCCCGTGCGATTATCTATGCGGACAATACGCCTGATTTTGCCTCTTTTGCACGTCGTGAAGCGGAATTATTGCAACGAGAAATGGCAGATTATCTGATTGATAAAGGAATTATTCCTTACAAATCATAGGCAATCCAAAGATTTTTCACCATTTTTGCAAATTGAATTGTGAAAAAACATACAACTATTGACTGTAACGTATTATTATATAACTAATTGAAATGGAATTTTCGGCTCAACAGATTGCAGAATTTTTAAAAGGAACCATAATAGGCGATCCGAATGTTCATGTGAATAATTTTTCAAAAATAGAAGAGGGAGCGCCTGGAACCTTGACTTTCCTGGCTAATCCTAAATATGAACATCATATTTATTCGACAAAAGCCAGTATTGTTCTTGTAAATTCCGACTTTGAGCCTACCGAACCTGTTAAGGCTACGCTGGTAAAGGTACCAAACGCTTATTCTGCTTTAGCCATGTTGTTGAATTTGGTGGAACAATCGAAACCTAAAAAATCAGGTATAGATTCAACAGCCTATATAGCCTCTTCTGCTACATTAAAAGAAGATTGTTATATAGGTCATTTTGTTTATATAGGCGAACAGGCCAAAATCGGAAAAAACTGTATGATCTACCCCTATGCTTACATTGGTGACCATGTCACGATAGGGGATGATACGATTATATATCCTCATGTAACGATCTACGAAAACTGTTTTGTGGGGCAAAAATGTATTCTCCATGCCGGAGCAGTTATCGGAGCTGATGGTTTTGGTTTTGCACCGGAAGGTGAGGGGTACAACAAAATTCCTCAGCTGGGGAATGTGATTATAGAAGACCGGGTTGAAGTAGGTGCTAATACGACTATCGACCGTGCGGTCATCGATTCTACCATTATTCGTCAGGGAGTGAAACTGGATAATCTGGTTCAGATCGGACATAATGTCGAAGTCGGAGAGAATACCGTGATGGCGGCTCAGGTAGGAATAGCCGGGTCGGTGAAAGTCGGTCAGCATTGTATGTTTGGCGGCCAGGCCGGATTGGCGGGTCATATTCAAATTGCTGATAATGCGCATATCGGTGCACAGGCCGGTGTGATCGGAGATATTAAAGGACCGGCTTCGGTTTTAGGAGCTCCGGCTATCGATGCCAAAGGATTTATGCGTTCAAGCGCCGTATTCAATCGTTTGCCGGATATCTACCGGACGATAGGGCAGTTGCAACGTGAAATAGAACAATTAAAAAAAGAAATCAACAAATAATATGCAAAAACAGAAAACGCTTGCGGCAAGTTTCTCGCTTCATGGTAAAGGTTTGCATACGGGATTGGATATTCATATTACCTTTAATCCTGCACCGGAAAACCATGGATATAAAATAAAACGTGTTGATCTGGAAGGAACTCCGGTGATTGATGCGGTTGCCGAAAACGTGACGAATACGCAGCGGGGAACCGTGCTTTGTAAAAATAGTGTTCAGGTAGGAACCATAGAGCATGCCATGGCTGCGTTATA
Organism: Parabacteroides sp. PF5-9; assembly: GCF_029893105.1. Lineage (GTDB taxonomy): Bacteria > Bacteroidota > Bacteroidia > Bacteroidales > Tannerellaceae > JARXWG01. The sequence continues at coordinate 94,631 of NZ_JARXWG010000015.1, forward strand.
TGCTTATGAGATAGATAACTGTCTGATAGAGGTCGATGCTCCGGAATTTCCTATTCTTGACGGAAGTTCTATCTTTTATATCGAAGAGATCGAAAAGGCCGGTATACGGGAGCAGGAGGCACCTAAAGATTTTTATATCGTCAAACATAAGATAGAGGTTTACGATGAAAATAGCGGATCCTCTTTGATTATTTTACCGGATGATAAGTTTAGTCTGAATGTGTTGATTTCGTTTGATTCACCCGTTTTGCCTAACCAATTCGCTACACTTAACGATTTGAGTGAGTTTCCTTCATTGGCTGCATCCCGGACATTTGTGTTTGTGCGTGAAGTAGAACTATTGTTGCAAAACAACCTGATCAAAGGGGGTGACCTGGATAATGCCATTGTTATTTATGACAAGGAAATGTCTCAGGAAGCCTTAGATAAATTGGCAGATATGGTGGGACTCCCACATAAAAATGTACAGGAGTTGGGTTATATCAATAATAAACCGTTGGTATTTGATAATGAGCCGGCACGACATAAACTGATCGATGTGATCGGTGACTTGGCATTGATTGGCAGACCGATACGTGGTCGTGTGATTGCTACCCGTCCGGGACATAAGATCAACAATCAACTGGCCCGCCTAATCAGAAAAGAGATTAAATTAAATGATATACAAGCGCCAATCTATGATCCGAGCAAGGATCCGGTAATGGATATTAACCGTATCCGTGAGTTATTGCCTCATCGTTATCCGTTTCTTTTAGTCGATAAAATCATTGAAATAGGGAGTGACCACATTGTCGGGATAAAGAATATTACAACGAATGAGCCTTTCTTCCAGGGGCATTTCCCTCAGGAACCGGTGATGCCAGGCGTTTTGCAGGTTGAAGCGATGGCACAGACCGGAGGTCTATTGGTTTTAAACTCAGTCGATGAGCCGGAGCGCTATTCTACATATTTCATGAAAATCGACGGTGTTAAATTTCGTCAGAAAGTGGTTCCGGGTGATACGCTTATTCTCAGGTTGGAACTTCTGGCACCTATCCGAAGAGGGATATCGACCATGAAAGGGTATGTTTTTGTTGGTGAGAAACTAGTCAGTGAAGCTGAGTTTATGGCTCAGATTATCAAGAATAAATAAAAAAACACAAAGATGAATCAGTCTCCATTAGCTGTCGTTCACCCTGACGCAAAAATAGGGAAGGATGTTACGATAGATCCGTTTGCTGTCATAGAACAGGATGTCATTATTGGTGATAACTGTCGCATTTATTCACATACTGCCATTCTTAACGGAGCGCGGATCGGCAATAACTGTCAGATCTTTCCCGGTGCTGTTATAGCAGGAATACCACAAGATTTAAAGTTTATCGGAGAAAAGACTACGGCAGAAATTGGCGACAATACTACAATCCGGGAGTGTGTCACGATTAACAGAGGTACAGCTTCGAGAGGAAAGACCGTGGTCGGTAGTAATTGTCTGATTATGGCCTACTCGCATGTCGCGCATGATTGTATCCTGAAAGATCATATTATCCTGGGTAATTCAACTCAATTAGCAGGAGAGGTCGAAATCGATGATTATGCGATAGTCAGTGGCGGTAGTCTGGTACATCAATTTACGCGAATCTCCAAGCATGTAATGATCCAGGGAGGATCACGTGTAGGTAAAGATATTCCTCCTTACACGTTGATCGGGCGTGATCCGATCGTTTACTGCGGGATTAATATTGTCGGTCTGCGTCGTCGTGGATTTACTAATGATCAGGTTTTTCTGATACAGGACATTTACCGAACATTATACACCCGTGGTCTCAATAACTCCGAAGCGCTTAAAGCGATAGAAACCGAATATGCGCCAAGCAATGACCGGGATTTAATTCTGGACTTTATAAAAACATCCAGCCGGGGAATTGTCAGAGGTTCATTGGATGAGTTATAAAAATCAGCAAAAAAGAATAGATCAATAGAAATCTTCATGTAGAAATAACATGGAGATTTTTTTATCCCTAACAATTCTTAATATATTCTTAACAAAACTCATTTTTCGGTCGCTCTCATTATAATCACTATCTTTACCGCGGCCAATATATTCATTTGTTATGAATGCACCAAGTACAATTAAAATAGAGGATTTTAAACGAGGTATTGAACCTACCGATTTTTTTGAAGACCAACTGTTTATTGTAAACTTTGACAATAAAGTTTTAGACGAAAAAGAGATACAGCGAAAAACCTGGCTGCCTGTCAGACTGAATGCAGTCTCTTTCTTATTGGTCGAAGATGGAACAGCGACAATTAAACTCGATCATGTTCCTTATCAACTAACACCCAATACCGTGTTGTTGATTATGCCCGTACATATTGTCCAGGAAATGGTTGCTGATAAAGATTTTAAAGGAAAATTCCTGATCTCAGATTTTGAATTTATTCAGGAAAACAGACCCAGTAAAATCATAGCTTCCATCTCAAACTATGTGCAATTGAGAAAAAATCCGATACTGTCGTTAACTCAGGAGGAGATCAGCCTGTTGATGGATAGCCTTGAAGCGTTAAGGGCTAAATTTCATAAAAGTGACTCGTATTTTCATCAAGAAGTGGTACAGATCGCTTTTGCCTCATTTTTATTGGATTTTGCAGATATAATAATGAGTAAAAAGGAACATCTGTCTGTTCAAAAAGTCTCCCGCCGTGAGGATATTTTCAATAATTTTTTGAAACTGCTTCTTAAACATTGTAAAGAACAGCATGCGGTTTCGTTTTATGCCGATAAGCTGTTTATTACCTCACAATACCTGAGTCTTGCATTAAAAGATGTCACAGGGAAAACCGCCAACGAGTGGATCAATGAAGCCGTACTTGTTGAGGCGAAGATTCTTCTCAAATCACCGAATATTACCATTCAGCAGATTGCGGATGAATTGAACTTTTCAGACCAGTCGACCTTTGGGAAATTTTTCAAAAAACACGTCGGTGTTTCACCTTTGGAGTATCGGCGTAATGGCTAAAGAGATGTTTAATCACTAATCAACATATCATGGAAATGGAAAAGGAAGTATTAGGTATTGGCTCGCGAGTCAAACACAAAGAATATGGCTTAGGAGCGGTAATCCAGGTAAAACCGAAAAGTTATCTGATTACTTTTATGGAGTATGGCAACCGGGAAATCTCCCGCGAGTATGAAGGATTGGAGATCATTGATTTATTAGAGCCGGATGAGGATCTGGTTAGTTTTGAGATGATTGAAGAGACGCTCACCCGTATTTTGCGTAATTTCTCCGATATTCAGGAGGTTGTTCCGATTGCAGATAAATGGAGAGGGGGTACATTGATTTTAAAACCATCAAATTCGGAGATGAAACCCTATGAAATGCCGATTTCAACCTTCTTCAATAAAATCATTATGGTACGCGACCGTTTACGGGTGTTGGAGCAGAAAGTCAATTCCAGCCGCATCGAAGATGATGAAAAGATTACTTTGCAACAATATATAACCCGTTGCTACGGAAGTCTGACCTCTTTTAATATTTTATTCAAGAACAAACACCAACATTTTGTCGGTGAAGGTAAAGCGAATAAAGATTAATTAAAGGAGGTTAAATCTTGCATTTAACGAAGAAATAGCCGTTTGATATTTCATAAACGATAGAAGGTCACGTCGATAAACATCGTATCTTTGTTCTTTATTAGTAAGAAGAAAAGTCAATAAAGATGTTAGATATAAGAACTATTCGGCGTGACTTTCCTATTTTGGAACAATCCATCTACGGAAAGCCACTGATCTATTTCGATAATGCAGCAACTACACAAAAGCCCCGTTGTGTGGTCGAAAAAATAGAGCAAGGCTACTATTCAGTCAATGCCAATGTACATCGGGGAGTCCATTTTCTCAGCCAGGCGGCTACCGAAGCGCATGAAAATGCCCGAAAGACCGTACAGCAATTCCTGAATGCTCCCTCTTCCAATGAGATTATTTTTACCCGTGGTACTACGGAAGCGATCAATCTGGTTGCTTCCAGTTTTATTGAAGGGTGTATGATGCCAGGCGATGAAATCCTCATCTCTGCCATGGAACATCATTCCAATATCGTTCCCTGGCAAATACAGGCTGCCCGTAAGGGAATCACGATCAAAGTCATTCCGTTGACGGAAACAGGAGAACTGGATATGGATGTTTACCGGGCACTGTTTTCGGAACGTACCCGGTTGGTCTCCGTTGTACATATCTCCAATGTGCTCGGGACAGTCAATCCCGTCAAAGAGGTTATAGAGATCGCTCATCAACACGATGTTCCCGTATTAATTGACGGAGCGCAAGCTGTTCCTCACCTCAATGTGGATGTCCAAGATCTGGATGCCGATTTTTATACCTTTTCAGGACATAAAATCTATGGCCCGACAGGGATAGGCGTTTTGTATGGTAAAGCGTCATGGCTCGACAAAATGCCTCCTTATCAAGGGGGAGGGGAGATGATCAGTACCGTTTCGTTTGAAAAAACAACCTTCAACGAGTTGCCCTATAAGTTTGAGGCCGGGACACCTGATTATATCGGAAGTACGGCTTTGGCCGAAGCCTTAAAGTATGTCTCTGCTTTAGGGTTGGAGAAAATCGCAGCTTATGAAGACGAACTACTAACGTATGCAACCCATCAGCTGAATGCAATTGAAGGGATGCGTATTTTCGGACATGCCGCACATAAAAGCAGTGTGATCTCTTTTCTGGTAGGACATATACATCACTATGATATGGGGATGTTGCTCGACCGGTTAGGAATAGCCGTGCGTACCGGTCATCATTGTGCCCAGCCGCTTATGCATCTATTGGGTATAGAAGGAACCGTAAGGGCCTCTTTTTCCTTTTATAATACGAAAGAGGAAATCGACACGTTTATTAAAGGGATAGAAAAAGTGTGTCAAATGTTTTAGCCTGTAAATAGATGCTATATTACTTAAAAAAATACCCTATTTCGATCGCTCTTATTCTGGTGGTGATCTATTTATCGTTCTTCAAACCACCCGCTGTGCATATTCCGCGATTCCCTTATTGGGATAAATTCGTTCATTTCTGTATGTATGCCGGAGTGTCGGGCATGTTATGGATTGAATTTTTAAGAAACCATCGCCATGATCATCCTGTCCCATTCAAACATGGTTGGATAGGAGCCGTATTTATCCCGATCTTTTTCAGTGGACTCATTGAGATTCTTCAGGAGACACTGACAACATATCGTGGAGGTGACTGGCTTGACTTTTTAGCCAATACCACAGGTGTATTTACGGCAACAGCTATAGCCTGGTTTATTATACGTCCCTCTATTTTTCAATCTTCTCAATAAGGTCGGGTATGCTATTAAACTATTTACAACCAGGCCGGCTGGAAGCCGGATGTGATGAAGCCGGCAGAGGGTGTCTGGCCGGATCGGTCTTTGCGGCTGCTGTTATTCTTCCTCCCGACTTTCAACATACTGATTTGAATGATAGTAAGCAACTGAGTGAGAAGAAACGTTATGTATTACGCCCGATCATAGAACAAGAAGCTTTAGCCTGGGCCGTTGGGATTGTGACACCGGAAGAAATCGATCGGATCAATATTTTAAATGCCTCCTTTCTGGCAATGCATAGAGCCATTGATCAGCTGACGGTAAAACCCGAACACCTGTTGATCGACGGCAATCGTTTCACTCCTTATCCCTCCATTCAACATACGGCAATCGTTAAAGGCGATAGTAAATATTTGAGTATTGCCGCTGCCTCTATCCTGGCAAAGACTTACCGGGATGACTATATGCACGACTTAGCAATACTTCATCCCCAATACCATTGGGAGGAGAATAAAGGATACCCCACACGTGCCCATCGAATCGCTATCCAACAGTTTGGGATAACCCCTTATCATCGGAAAACGTTTACCCTTTTACCACAACAATTAACGTTGGATCTTTAAGGTATTTTTCATTGTTTTTCGTTTTAATATCGCTTTTTTTCGTTTTCTTCAGCGGAATGTTCCGAATGAATAGACAATTGTCTATTTTTGTTTGTTGCAATTACAGCTAAGATGCGCCTGTCGGTATGTAATACTGTTTTTATACGCTCTAAATGGATATAATTAAAAAATACACGACTTCAAAACGGATACTAATCAATTTGATTAGCGCTGTTTTTATCGTTTATCCCAATATCGCCTGTTTGCCTTGGGAACTCAGTTTTCTGGACGAATCCGAACACGTCTCTCATTTACTTTTTTTCTTTTTCAGGTATTTCTTTTTTGTTGTATTAATCGGTTTTCTGGTTAAATATAACCTGGGGAAGATCAAAGGTTTTGAATTCAAAAAACGGCTGATACGCACATTCCTGTTCTCGGCATTGGCTTATCTGGTATATGTCGGTATTTCATTTGCCTGTTGCAAAAAGGCCGATTGTTTTGGCAGCATATTGATTTTCCAGTTTTTGGTGGTATTCATTCTTTGTACGTTTGCCGGGCATGTCTTCTTTCTGTACAATAAGCAGCTTAAGAATGAACAAGAAATCGAGCAGTTGAAGACTGAGAACCTGCAAAGCCGTTATGATGCGTTGACCAATCAGATAAATCCCCATTTTTTCTTCAATTCATTGAACGGACTTTCAGGATTGATTCGCAAGAAAGATGATGAGAAGACACAGGCGTATGTCAATACCTTGTCGGATGTTTTCCGATATATTCTTCAGAGTGGTAAAAAAGGGTTGGTGACGTTGGAGGAGGAGTTGGAATTTGTAGAGGCTTTCCGTTATATGATGGAGGTGCGTTTTGCCAATAAATTATCGTTCAGGATAGAGGTGCCCAAAGAGAAACTCGGATTAAAAATCCCGGTTCTTTCCTTGTTACCTTTGATCGACAATGTGGTGGTGCATAATACGATAGATAGCGATCACAAAATGGAGGTCGCTATCTGGTTGAGCGAAAAAGACGAATTGATTGTCTCCAATCCGGTCTATCCGAAATTAACACCGTCTGAAACCAATGGTACCGGGTTGAAAAATCTTGAAAATCGCTTCTCTTTATTGATGAACAGACAGATACGAGTAGAAGAAGATGTGCAAGTATACCGTGTTTATTTACCTTTAAAGTCAAACAAAGATGAGAGTATTGATCGTTGAAGACGAAACTGTCGCTTATGAAAATCTGGCAGATATCCTCCACCGGATTGATCCGGCTATTGAAATAGTAGGGAATACCGAAAGTGTGACTCAGACAGTCAATTGGATGCAAAAGAATACGCTTCCGGATCTTATCTTTATGGATATTCATTTGTCGGATGGCTCTGCCTTTTCGATATTCGATATGATAAAGATTGAAACACCGATTATCTTTATTACAGCTTATGATGAGTATGCCATTGAAGCGTTTAAAGTGAATAGCATTGCTTATCTGCTCAAGCCGGTGAAAGAAGAAGAACTCGAACGTGCCTTGGAGAAATTTGGTAAATGGACCCGAACGGAGGTCTTGCACTATTTGTCGCAGTTGACACAACTCGCTGTTCCTGTTCCTGCGTATAAGGATAAGATGTTGATCCCGGTAAAAGATAAATTGCTGCCGATCAATATGAAGGATATCGCCTGTTTTTATACGACCGATAAGACAACCTATATCTATATGAAAGACGGGCAACATTATGTCTATTCGCGCACATTAGACCAGATTATCGGTTCATTGAATCCTTCGGATTTTATCCGAGCCAATAAACAGTATATTATCGCACGCGATAGTGTGAAAAATATAACGATTTGGTTCGATAGCCGTTTATTGATCTCGTTGGATGTTGAAACTCCCGAACGGATTTATATCAGTAAAAATAAAGCGGCAGAGTTTAAGTCGTGGGTGGTCTGTGAGAATTAGGTGAATTAAAAATAACGTGAACTCAATAAAAGAATTATCTTCAGATATTGTAAAATTTGAAGGTTTTTCGAAGGCCAAATCCCGCAGGGATTTAATGTGCATAACCCCGGGTGAAGAGGAGCGTAGCGGATCGACCCGGGGTATATAATG
>NZ_JARXWG010000016.1 GCF_029893105.1 Parabacteroides sp. PF5-9
CTTGATGCTTACGAAAAAGGTCAACTAAAAGGCAAACTTAAAGAGATTGCAGCGGGATTACATGAAGAATCCAATCCGGTGATTATGTTGGCAAAATATAAGAAGGGACATTAATTATTAATGATGAATGCGCATAGGAAGTGATTACTCGGAATACTCGTGGAAGATAGAAGTTAGCCTTTCGTGGCTGTGAATTATATCTTTTTTTTCTACTTTCTAACTTCAGTATTCCATCTTCCATCTTCTTTTATTTATTGATTAATTAACATGATAGTACATACTCGTAATCTTATACTACAAGACCTCCAGTAAATAGCCGAAATGCTTTTACTTAACGGCACATTGACGGAATGTCCCGGTTTAGTGTATGGTAAAATGGGAATTGCTGTTTTCTTTTTCCATTATGCACTGGATTTGATCGGAGAGATGCAAAATTTTGAAGACTTTGATCAACGGATGGTTCGTGCCGTGATGTCTGATCCAAGCAGTTACCGTTGTTGATTTGCAGTTCTTGAAATTATAAAAGCGTAGTAAGCGTACTCGCTCTATTTTAACAGACTCTTTTTGGTACATTAATCAAACCTTAATACTTATGTCAAACCCCTTGAAAAAACTATTCGGAGGGAAACGTCCCTCCGTCAGATGCTTTAATCGCGCCATCCAACATCTTACCCCACAAGAAAAAACCAACTATTACCGTAAAGCCTATACGATGGCAGTGTATCACTGGGAGGAACTTCCCGGATGGTATCGTACCTTTCTGATTAACCTGGTACAACACGATTGGCAGCAGTTTCTGGATTATCTCCATCGGGAGACTATTCTGGGCGAACTGACCTATTCGTTGGAAGAGCCGCAACTGTTTAAAAAAGTGTTCAATTTATTGGAGAAAAACCGAAAAAATCATAAAGTCTCATTCAACCATTTGGGCTTTTGTATTCTGCTCTCTTTTAAATACTCGTTGAAAATAAGCACTTTGGGTGATTGTATCCGTACTGCTCGTTTTACTCCCGAAGAGTTAATGGATATGCTGCAATACGCCACGGTAGAGTGTTGAAATACGACAGAATAGAGTGGTTTAATTATCTGTAAATCAAACGACAGATCCTTTTGTCTCTCCCTATATTATTGCGTTATTACAGCAGTTCTGCTTTTTTTCGTCAGCCTACATTTGCAATGTGATCACAATTAATCATTAATCATTAAAAATTAAACATTCAAAATCATGGCATTAAAATTTAGAAAAGTAGAACGTAAGTTATTGGCCGGAGAATCGGCAGGACAGGTGAAAACTTATGCAGTGGCAAAATCGAACGGATATTGTGATCTGCCGAAATTATGTAAGCTGATCTCGGCGCGCTCATCTATTTCGAGTGCGGATGTGAAGGCGGTGCTCGATTCGTTGAACTGGGTGATGGAAGTGGAACTGCAGTCGAGTAATATCGTACAGGTGGGCGAACTGGGTAATTTCCGTTTGACGATCAGCTCGAATGGTACCGATACGGCGGACGATTTTTCAGCGGCGGATATCCGCAAAGCGAAAATTGTATTCAGTCCGGGTAGCAGTCTGCGTAAGGCTGGTTCGGAGGTGAAGTATGAAGAGGATAAACCGATCGTAATCACAGATGATTGTGAACGGCCTCATGCAGACTAACCTGCAACTTATTATGGCAATCCTGCTCACATTGAGCGGGATTGTCCTGTTGTTTTGTGGCTTTGGGGAGACCTGCACTTTTGCGGGTGTATTGTTCGGTGTTGTTGTATGTAGCGGTGATCTGTTTCTGTTGGAGGCGAAAAAGACAATCTTTGATTGTTAAAAAATAATAATATATCCAATCTTCCCTAAAAAGGAAAGCAACATTTCTGTAACTTTGCACCACTTTTTGGAGCAGGGTATCAAATTATTATCGGCAACTACTTGATTGTCCGAAAATAATGGTTATCTTTGCACCCGCTATTTTTAGGTAGAATAACGATTAAGATACATTCAAAGTTTAAAAAATAAAGAAAAGAAATGCCTACAATTCAACAATTAGTTAGAAAAGGAAGGGAAACTTTGGTGGAAAAAGGTAAATCACCTGCATTGGATGCTTGTCCGCAAAGACGTGGCGTATGTGTGCGTGTGTATACTACAACCCCAAAGAAACCGAACTCAGCTATGCGTAAAGTAGCCAGGGTACGTTTGACAAATGGTAAAGAGGTGAACTCTTATATTCCGGGAGAAGGACACAACTTGCAGGAACACTCGATCGTGTTGGTGCGTGGTGGTCGTGTAAAAGACCTTCCAGGGGTACGTTATCATATTGTTCGTGGTACGTTGGATACAGCTGGTGTAAACGGTCGCACGCAGAGACGTTCCAAATATGGAGCAAAACGTCCGAAAGCAGGAGCAGCTAAAAAGTAATCCCCCTTCAAACAGAGATTTAATTCAGTATTAAAAAACGGTTTGAGTTTTTTGGATACGCTATATAAGGGTTGAGTAAATGGTTCGGAGGAACCGTTGAAGACAGACAAAAGGCAACCAAAGACAAGAACAAATTTTGAAATTCAAATGAGAAAAGCAAAACCAAAGAAAAGACAGATCCTCCCGGATCCGGTCTTCGGTGATGTAAAGGTGACGAGATTCGTTAACCATTTAATGTATGATGGCAAGAAGAGCACTGCCTTCACGATCTTTTATTCCGCTCTGGAAAATGTAAAGGCTAAATTAGCGAATGAAGAGAAATCTTCGCTGGAGATATGGAAAGCCGCACTCGATAATATTACTCCTCAGGTTGAAGTGAAATCCCGTCGTGTGGGAGGAGCTACATTCCAAGTACCTACAGAGATCCGTCCTGATCGTAAAGAATCGGTTTCGATGAAAAATATGATTTTGTATGCCCGTAAGCGTGGTGGTAAGACCATGGCTGACAAGTTGGCGGCAGAGATTGTTGATGCGTTCAACAATCAGGGAGGTGCATTTAAACGTAAGGAAGATATGCATCGTATGGCTGAGGCTAACCGTGCCTTTGCCCATTTCAGATTTTAATTTAAGGCAAATTTAAGAGATAAAGAAAAAATATGGCAAGTAAAGCTGATGAACAATTAAAGTATACCAGAAATATTGGTATCATGGCACACATTGACGCGGGAAAGACGACGACTTCAGAGCGTATTCTTTTCTACACCGGTCTGACACATAAGATTGGTGAAACGCACGATGGTACTGCTACCATGGACTGGATGGCGCAAGAACAAGAACGTGGTATTACGATCACTTCTGCTGCTACCACCACTTTCTGGAATTACGCTAACGATAAATATAAAATCAACCTGATCGACACCCCGGGACACGTGGACTTTACTGTTGAGGTAGAGCGTTCGTTGCGTGTATTGGATGGTGCTGTTGCTGCTTTTTGTGCAGTAGGTGGTGTAGAGCCACAATCTGAAACAGTATGGCGTCAGGCGGATAAATATAATGTACCCAGAATCGGCTATGTAAATAAAATGGACCGTTCAGGCGCGAACTACTATGAAGTGGTGCGTCAGGTGAAAGATGTATTAGGAGCAAATCCTTGTCCGATCCAGATCCCTATCGGAGCAGAAGAAAAATTCCTGGGGGTTGTCGACTTGGTAAAAATGAAAGCGATCCTTTGGCATGATGAGACCATGGGTGCTGAATATTCTGTTGAAGAAATTCCTGCCGATTTGCTTTCTGAAGCAGAAGAGTGGAGAGATAAAATGTTGGAAGTTTTGGCAGAGTGTGACGATGTCTTAATGGAAAAATATTTTGATGATCCTTCTACAATTACAGAGGAAGAAATCCGTGTAGCTATCCGTAAAGGTACATTGGCTATGCAGATCAATCCGATGATTTGCGGATCTTCTTTCAAGAACAAAGGGGTGCAACCGCTATTGGATGCCGTTTGTTCTTACCTGCCGAGTCCGGCGGATACCGAATCGATCGAAGGAACGGATCCGAGTGATCCGGACAAAGTAATCATCCGTAAACCGATCTATGAAGAGCCTTTGACCGCATTGGCATTTAAGATCGCAACCGACCCGTATGTAGGACGTTTGTGTTTCTTCCGTGTTTATGCTGGTAAGTTGGATGCCGGATCTTATATCTATAACAGCCGTACAGGTAAAAAAGAACGTATCTCTCGTCTGTTCCAGATGCACTCAAACAAACAGAATCCAATGGAGATGATTGGTTGTGGTGATATCGGTGCAGGAGTAGGTTTTAAAGATATACGTACAGGTGATACGTTATGCGATGAAGCACATCCGATTACGTTAGAGTCTATGGAGTTCCCGGAACCGGTTATCGGAATTGCGGTTGAACCAAAAACTCAAAAAGACCTGGATAGACTGGGAATGGGATTAGCTAAGTTGGCTGAAGAGGATCCAACGTTCCGTGTTCAAACAAATGAAGATACCGGTCAGACTGTAATCAGTGGTATGGGTGAACTTCACTTGGATATCATTATCGACCGTCTGCGTCGTGAGTTTAAAGTAGAATGTAACCAGGGACGTCCTCAGGTAACTTATAAAGAAGCGATCACTCAACCTGTAGAGTTGCGTGAAGTTTATAAGAAACAGTCCGGAGGTCGTGGTAAATTTGCTGATATCATTGTTCGTATTGAACCGGCAGACGAAGACTTTGAAGGTACATTGCAATTTATTGACCAGGTGAAAGGTGGTAATATTCCGAAGGAGTTTATTCCATCTGTTCAGAAAGGTTTTGAAAAAGCGATGAAGAATGGTGTATTGGCTGGTTATCCATTGGATACGATGAAAGTTACGCTGATCGATGGTTCTTACCATGCGGTTGACTCTGACCAGTTGTCTTTCGAGATTGCTGCAATTCAGGCATTCAAAGAAGCTGCTGCTAAGGCTGGTCCGACATTGCTGGAGCCGATTATGAAGATCGAAGTGGTTACTCCGGAAGAGAGTATGGGGGATGTGATCGGTGACTTAAATAAACGTCGCGGTCAGGTAGAAGGTATGGAGTCAAGCCGTACCGGTGCCCGTATTGTAAAAGCAAAAGTGCCATTGGCTGAGACATTCGGTTACGTGACTGCATTGCGTACAATTACATCCGGTCGTGCAACATCATCCATGCAATTCTCGCACTATATGGCCACCTCCTCGGCAATCGCCAAGCAGGTGTTGACAGAAGTGCAAGGGCGTGTTGATTTAGTAAAATAAAATAATATGGGGGGAGGAAATGGCTCTTTCCCCCATGCATATTTATAATACATAATTTATAATTAGTAATGAGCCAAAAAATTAGAATTAAATTGAAATCTTACGATTATTCGCTGGTTGACAAGTCGGCCGAGAAAATCGTTAAGACGGTAAAGGCGACAGGTGCTGTGGTGAGTGGTCCGATACCTCTTCCTACGCACAAGCGTATTTTTACAGTGAACCGCTCTACTTTCGTGAATAAAAAATCACGTGAGCAGTTCGAACTCTCTTCGTATAAGAGATTAATAGATATTTACAGTTCAACTGCAAAAACAGTTGACGCTCTGATGAAACTGGAATTGCCCAGTGGAGTAGAGGTTGAAATAAAAGTGTGAGATCATAAAAATTAAGTGAAATGCCAGGATTATTAGGAAAGAAAATCGGAATGACATCCGTATTCAGTGCCGAGGGAAAAAATCTTCCATGCACTGTTATCGAAGTAGGTCCTTGTGTTGTTACACAGATTAAAACACTTGAAAAAGACGGCTATCAGGCTGTTCAGTTGGGTTTCGATGATAAAAAAGAGAAACACACGACAAAACCTGAGATGGGTCATTTCAAGAAAGCTGGTGTAACGCCCAAGAGATACTTGGCCGAGTTCAAAGATTTTGAAGCTGCATACAATCTGGGTGATGTGATCACCGTGGATTATCTGGAAGATGCAGGTTTTGTAGATGTCGTTGGTACATCTAAAGGGAAAGGGTTCCAGGGAGTTGTTAAACGTCATGGTTTTGGCGGGGTAGGTCAGACTACTCACGGTCAGCATAACCGTTTACGTGCTCCGGGTAGTATTGGTGCGTGTTCTTATCCTGCAAAGGTATTTAAAGGAATGCGTATGGCAGGTCAGATGGGTAACGAACGGGTAACTGTTCAGAATCTGGAAGTGATCAAGGTGATGCCTGAACATAATCTTTTATTGGTGAAAGGTTCTGTTCCGGGAGCAAAAGGTTCAATCGTATTAATTGAGAAATAATGGAACTGAGCATATTAAATATTAAAGGCGAAGATACCGGAAGAAAAGTAACATTGAATGATGCGATTTTCGGTATTGCCCCTAATGATCATGCGATCTACCTGGATGTAAAACAATATTTGGCTAATCAGCGCCAGGGAACGCATAAGTCAAAAGAGAGAAGTGAAATTTCCGGAAGTACACGTAAGCTGATCCGCCAGAAAGGTGGGGGTGGTGCACGTCGTGGTGATATTAATTCTCCGGTATTGGTCGGTGGAGCACGTGTGTTTGGTCCTAAACCAAGAGACTACAGCTTCAAATTGAATAAGAAAGTGAAAAGTCTGGCTCGCAAATCAGCGTTGGCTTATAAGGCAAAAGAACAAGCGATTGTTGTGGTGGAAGATTTTGTAATGGAAGCTCCAAAGACAAAAGAATTTATTGCGATTGCTAAAAACCTGAAAGTCGCTGATAAAAAGCTGCTTGTGGTATTGCCGGAAAAGAACAATTTTGTATATTTGTCGGCTCGTAATTTACAGAGAGCAAATGTTATAACAGCATCTGAGTTAAATACATACGGAATCCTCAATGCAGGAAACCTGGTATTGACTGAGAGTTCTTTGGCTGTCATTGAGAAAAATTTTAATGCATAAGGAGTAGAAAAATGGGAATTATTATTAAACCTATCATAACAGAGAAGCAAACAGCGATCACAGAGAAGATGCCGACTCGCTATGGTTTTCGTGTATCTCCTGATGCCAATAAGCTGCAGATAAAAAAAGCGATCGAAGATATGTATAACGTTACCGTTGAAGATGTGAATACCATCAACTATTCAGGTAAACGTAAAAGTCGTTATACCAAATCGGGTATTATTACCGGTAAACAAGCGGCATACAAAAAAGCGATCATTACATTGAAAGAAGGAGAAACAATAGATTTCTTTAGTAATATCTAAAAAAGAAATGGGAATACGTAAATTAAAGCCCACAACACCGGGGCAGAGACACAAAGTTATTGGTGCATTTGATAAAATCACTGCAAGTACACCAGAGAAGTCTCTTGTAACAGGTAAAAATCGTTCAGGTGGTCGTAACAATACCGGTAAAATGACTATGCGTTATATCGGTGGCGGTCACAAAAAACGTTACAGATTTATCGATTTCAAGAGAAATAAAGATGGCATTCCTGCAACAGTAAAAAGCATTGAGTACGATCCGAATCGTACATCACGTATCGCTTTATTGTATTATGCCGACGGAGCAAAGAGTTATATCATCGCTCCGAACGGATTGGAAGTTGGCCAGACAGTGATTTCAGGCAAAGAAGCTGCGCCTGAGGTAGGGAATACTTTGCCGATGGCAAATATACCTGTCGGTACGATTATTCATAATATTGAGCTTCGTCCGGGACAAGGTGCCAAGATGGTACGTTCGGCCGGAGCATTTGCTCAGCTGACTTCTAAAGAAGGTGCTTATGCGATCATTAAGATGCCTTCTGGTGAGACAAGAAAGATTCTTGCAGCTTGTAAAGCTACCATTGGTAGTGTTGGTAACTCAGACCATGGTCTTGAAAAATCAGGTAAAGCCGGTCGCTCCAGATGGCTGGGACGTCGTCCACGTAACCGCGGGGTTGTTATGAACCCGGTTGATCACCCGATGGGTGGTGGTGAAGGACGTGCTTCAGGAGGACATCCGCGTTCACGCAAAGGCTTATATGCTAAGGGCTTGAAGACAAGAGCTCCTAAGAAGCATTCTTCAAAATATATTATTGAAAGAAGAAAGAAATAATCTGATTAATTAAGTAAACTATGAGTCGTTCACTAAAAAAAGGCCCGTATATTAATGTAAAGCTTGAAAAGAAAGTTCTGACAATGAATGAGTCAGGCAAAAAGTCGGTCATTAAGACATGGGCAAGAGCTTCAATGATTTCGCCTGATTTTGTAGGGCATACAATTGCAGTTCACAATGGAAATAAATTTATTCCTGTTTTCGTTACCGAAAATATGGTAGGCCATAAGTTAGGTGAATTTTCTCCTACACGCGTATTCCGTGGTCATGCCGGTAATAAGAAAAGATAACGATAGGAACAGGAACTCAGGAATCTGAAAATAAAAAGAATCGAATAAAATGGGTGCTAGAAAAAGAATATCAGCTGAAGCAAGAAAGGATGCCCAAAAAACCATGTATTTCGCAAAATTGCGGAATGTTCCTACTTCTCCACGTAAGATGCGTCTCGTTGTAGACATGGTTCGTGGCATGGAAGTATTCAGAGCGCTTGGTGTTTTGAAGTTTTCAAATAAAGAAGCTGCAGCAAGAGTAGAAAAGTTACTTCGTTCGGCTATCGCCAACTGGGAACAGAAGAACGAACGTAAAGCAGAAACTGGTGAGTTGTATGTCTCTTCTATCAGCGTAGATTGCGCAACAACATTGAAGAGAATGCGTCCGGCTCCTCAGGGTAGAGGTTACAGAATTCGTAAACGTTCGAACCATGTAACATTGTTTGTGGATACACTAAGTACAAACGATAGTCAAAATTAATTGTAGATGGGACAAAAAGTAAATCCGATTAGTAATCGTTTAGGAATTATCCGTGGTTGGGATTCCAATTGGTATGGCGGCAAGAATTATGGCGATACGCTGTTGGAAGACAGTAAAATCCGTAAGTATCTGAATGCTCGTCTGGCCAAGGCTAGTGTATCGCGTATCGTTATTGAACGAACGCTTAAGTTGATCACAATTACTGTTTGCACATCGCGTCCGGGCATTATCATCGGAAAAGGTGGTCAGGAAGTGGATAAGTTGAAAGAGGAGTTGAAAAAAATTACCGACAAAGAGGTTCAGATTAACATCTTTGAGGTAAAAAGACCTGAATTAGACGCTGTTATTGTAGCAAACAATATTGCTCGTCAACTGGAAGGAAAAATTGCTTACCGTCGTGCTATTAAGATGGCTATAGCCTCTACCATGAGAATGGGTGCCGAAGGTATTAAAATTCAAATCTCTGGGCGTCTGAACGGAGCTGAAATGGCTCGTTCGGAAATGTATAAAGAAGGAAGAACTCCGTTGCATACTTTCAGGGCAGACATTGATTATGCGCTGGCTGAGGCGTTGACAAAAGTGGGGTTACTTGGCATTAAGGTATGGATTTGTCGTGGTGAAGTGTATGGAAAGAGAGATCTTGCTCCTTCATTTGCACAGCAGAAAGATTCAGGCCGCAGACATGAAAATGCCGGAGGTAACAGAGAAAGAGGAGACAGAAACTTCAAGAAGAAGAGAGCTAATCGTTAAACGTTAGAATTTAAGAAAGATGTTACAACCTAAGAAAACCAGGTTCAGAAGGATGCAAAAAGGCCGTATGAAGGGTGAAGCCCAACGCGGTAACCAGATTGCCTTCGGATCTTTTGGGATAAAATCGTTAGAGAGTAAATGGATTACCGGTCGCCAGATTGAAGCTGCCCGTATTGCTGTGACACGTTACATGCAACGTCAGGGTCAGGTATGGGTGCGTATTTTCCCGGATAAACCAATTACAAAGAAACCTGCTGAAGTACGTATGGGTAAGGGAAAAGGTAATCCGGAAGGATTTGTTGCTCCTGTAACTCCAGGCCGTATTCTTTTTGAGATAGAAGGCGTTCCATTTGATGTTGCCAAAGAAGCGTTGCGTTTAGCCGCTCAGAAACTTCCGGTAACAACAAAGTTTGTTGTGAGACGTGATTATGATATGCAAAATCAAAATGCGTAATTGTTATGAAGATTGCAGAAGTTAGAGAATTAAGTACAAAAGAATTACTGGAAAGGGTTGAAGCTGAAACAGCTTCTTATGATCAAAAGGTAATCAACCATAGTATTTCTCCTATGGACAACCCTGCTCAGATTAAACAACAACGCAGGACGATTGCACGCATCAAAACTGAGTTGCGTCAACGAGAACTTAACAACAAATAATTGAGCCTGATGGAAACTAGAAATTTAAGAAAAGAAAGAATGGGCGTGGTTACCAGCAACAAGATGGATAAAAGCATCACTGTTGCGATTAAATGGAAGGAAAAACACCCCATGTATGGTAAATTCGTGAATAAGACGAAAAAATATCACGCTCATGACGAAAAGAACGAATGCAATATCGGCGATACCGTAAAAATTATGGAGACTCGTCCGCTGAGCAAAACTAAGAGATGGAGGTTAGTACAAATAATCGAAAGGGCTAAGTAAGATGATACAACAAGAATCAAGATTAGTAGTTGCTGATAACAGCGGCGCTAAAGAAGCTTTATGTATTCGCGTTTTGGGAGGAACCCGCAAGCGTTATGCTTCAGTTGGAGACATTATCGTAGTTGCTGTTAAGAGTACTATTCCTGCCAGCGATGTAAAAAAAGGTACAGTTTCAAGAGCTGTGATTGTTCGAACGAAGAAAGAGATTCGTCGTCAGGATGGCTCGTACATTCGTTTTGATGACAATGCGTGTGTACTCTTGAATGCTTCCGGTGATATCCGTGGTAGCCGTATCTTTGGCCCGGTTGCCAGAGAACTGCGTGCAACAAATATGAAAATTGTATCACTTGCACCAGAAGTGCTTTAATTCGTAAATCGTAAAGTAATGAGTAAATTACATATTAAAAAAGGCGATATAGTATTTGTTAATACCGGTGAAGATAAAGGCAAAACAGGTCGTGTTTTACAAGTGTTTGTAAAAGAAAACCGTGCCATTGTGGAAGGTGTTAATATGGTCTCTAAACATACTAAGCCAAATGCAAAGAATCCTCAGGGAGGAGTTGAAAAGAAAGAAGCTCCTATTCATCTTTCAAACCTCAACGTGCTTGATCCTAAATCAGGAAAAGCAACACGTATAGGTCGTAAGCTGAATGATAAAGGAACTTTAGTACGTTACGCTAAAAAATCAGGGGAGGAAATTAAGTGATGAGCACGACAAATACTGCCAGTCTTAAGAACGATTATCAGGAGCGGATAGTTCCTGCTTTGACAAAAGAGTTCGGTTATAAATCGGTGATGCAAGTTCCTGTGCTGAAGAAGATTGTGATCAATCAAGGTTTAGGTATGGCTACTGCCGACAAGAAGATTATTGATGTGGCAATCAGTGAATTGAGCAACATCACGGGTCAGAAAGCTGTAGCTACAGTCTCTAAGAAAGATATTTCGAACTTCAAACTGCGTAAGAAAATGCCGATCGGGGTAATGGTGACATTGCGTCGTGAGCAAATGTATGAATTCCTTGAAAGATTAGTACGTGTGGCATTGCCGCGTATTCGCGACTTCAAGGGAATCGAAAGTAAATTAGATGGAAGAGGTAATTATACCCTCGGAATTCAGGAACAGATCATCTTCCCGGAAATAAATATCGATAATATTACCAAGATATTGGGAATGAATATTACCTTTGTGACCTCTGCAAAAACAGATGAGGAAGGGTATGCCCTGCTGAGAGAGTTTGGTTTGCCTTTTAAAAATGCTAAAAAAGACTAAGTAGATATGGCAAAAGAATCAATGAAAGCCCGTGAGGTGAAAAGAGCAAAGATGGTTGCTAAATATGCTGCAAAAAGAGCTCAGCTTAAAGCAGAAGGCAATTATGATGCTTTACAGGCTTTACCGAAAAATGCTTCTCCTGTACGTATGCATAATCGTTGCAAATTAACAGGTCGTCCGAAAGGGTATATGCGCCAGTTCGGTATTTCACGTATCCAATTTCGTGAAATGGCATCCAATGGTTTAATTCCGGGTGTTCGAAAAGCAAGTTGGTAAGATTTCGTTATTTAAATATTGTCCCGACCTGTCGGGATCAATTTAAACATTAATTATATGACAGATCCTATTGCAGATTATTTGACGAGATTGCGTAATGCGATCAAAGCGAAGCACAGAGTAGTAGAAGTGCCGGCGTCAAATTTAAAGAAGGAAATCACAAAGATTCTCTTCGACAAGGGCTACATACTTAATTTTAAGTTTGTAGATGAAGGCCCCCAAGGAACGATTAAGATCGCCTTGAAGTATGACGTAGTAAACAAAGTGAATGCGATCAAGAAGCTGGAGAGAGTATCAACTCCAGGTTTGCGTAAGTACACTGGTTACAAAGACATGCCTCGTGTATTGAATGGTTTAGGTATTGCCGTTCTTTCTACTTCTAAAGGAGTGATGACAGACAAAGAAGCCCGTGATCAGAAGATCGGTGGTGAAGTATTATGTTACGTTTATTAATGAGGAGGAAAGTAGAATGTCAAGAATAGGAAAATTACCCATTCAGGTACCGGCAGGTGTTACAGTGACTATCAAAGATCATGTAGTCACAGTGAAAGGTCCTAAAGGCGAACTGAAACAGGATGTTAATCCTGATATTACCGTTTCATTAGAAGATGGAATACTTCAGTTGTCGAGACCAAGTGATGAAAAGAATCATCGTGCGTTGCACGGGTTGTATCGTTCGTTGATCAATAACATGGTAGTTGGTGTTTCAGAAGGATATAAAAAAGAACTTGAATTGGTTGGTGTAGGTTACCGTGTATCTAATGCGGGACAGTTACTGGATCTATCTTTAGGTTATACGCATAATATTTATATGTTGTTGCCTTCAGAAGTGAAAGTGGAAACAAAAACCGAGAGAAACAAGAATCCACTTATTATCCTTGAATCGGCTGATAAACAATTAATCGGACAAGTTTGTGCGAAAATCCGTTCATTCCGTAAACCTGAACCTTATAAAGGAAAGGGTATTAAGTTTGTCGGTGAAGTGATTCGTAGAAAGTCTGGTAAGTCAGCTGGTAAATAATTGATGTAAACAGAAATTATCATGACAACGAAAGACGCAAGAAGAATAAAAATAAAGAAAGGGATTCGTGGTAAAGTCTCAGGTACGACTGAGCGTCCACGCCTTACTGTGTTTAGAAGTAATAAACAGATCTATGCACAGGTTATAGATGACACGACAGGTAAAACACTGGCCGCTGCTTCTTCTTTAAAAATAGAAGAGAAAATTTCTAAAAAAGAGTTGGCAGCTAAAGTGGGTGAATTGATCGCGAAGAGTGCACAGGAAGCCGGTATTCAGGTGGTTGTATTCGATCGTAACGGTTACCTGTATCATGGGAGAATTAAAGAATTAGCAGATGCAGCACGTAATGGTGGCCTTAAATTTTAAACAAGATGGTAAACAGAGTTAAATCAACCAACGATTTAGAGTTGAAAGACAGATTGGTCGCTATCAACCGTGTTACTAAAGTAACAAAAGGGGGACGTACCTTTAGTTTTGCTGCGATTGTCGTTGTAGGAAACGAAGATGGTATCATCGGTTGGGGTTTAGGAAAGGCCGGTGAAGTAACGACAGCTATCGCTAAAGGTGTTGAAGCTGCTAAAAAGAATCTGATAAAAGTGCCTATTCATAAGGGAACTATCCCTCATGAGCAGGTAGCTAAATTTGGCGGTGCACAAGTTTTCCTTAAACCGGCTACTCACGGTACTGGAGTGAAGGCTGGTGGTG
This sequence comes from Parabacteroides sp. PF5-9, assembly GCF_029893105.1. Lineage (GTDB taxonomy): Bacteria > Bacteroidota > Bacteroidia > Bacteroidales > Tannerellaceae > JARXWG01. The sequence goes on from NZ_JARXWG010000016.1 coordinate 13,664, forward strand.
CTATGCGTGCTGTATTGGAAAGTGTAGGAGTTACTGACGTTTTGGCAAAATCAAAAGGTTCATCAAATCCTCATAACTTGGTTAAAGCGACAATTGTTGCACTGAGTGAATTGAGAAATCCATTGATGGTTGCCCAGAACAGAGGTATTTCTGTAGAAAAAGTGTTTAAAGGTTAATTAGGGAGGACTATTTTATGGCAACGATTAAAGTAAAGCAAATCAAAAGTAGAATTAAATGCCCGAAAGACCAGAAAAGAACATTGGATGCATTAGGTCTGAGGAAGATGAATCAGGTTGTTGAACATGAAGCATCTCCTGCAATCCTGGGTATGGTTGAGAAAGTGAAACATTTGGTTTCAGTAGAAAAGTAATAATGGGTTGAAATAATAAATTATACATATGAATTTATCAAATTTAAAACCGGCTGAAGGATCTACCAAGACCAGAAAGAGAATCGGACGTGGTCCGGGTTCAGGATTAGGAGGTACTTCAACAAGAGGTCATAAAGGAGCCAAATCTCGTTCGGGATATTCCAGAAAGATTGGTTTCGAAGGTGGACAGATGCCTATTCAAAGACGTTTACCTAAATTTGGTTTCAAGAATATTAACCGTGTAGAATATAAAGCAATAAATCTGGAGACTCTTCAACAATTAGTTGAAGCGAAACAGTTAACAAAAGTTGGAGTCAATGAGTTGATTGAAGCAGGTTTTATTTCTTCTTCACAGTTAGTTAAAATTCTTGGTAAAGGTAGTCTGAGTGCAAAATTAGAAGTAGAAGCACATGCTTTTTCTAAAAGTGCAATAGCAGCTATCGAAGCCGCAGGTGGAACGGTTGTTAAACTCTAAATCATGAGAGCAGTTGAAACAATAAAAAATATTTGGAAGATTGAGGATTTGAGAAATCGAATCCTCACTACCCTGTTACTTGTAGCTATATATCGTTTTGGTACATATGTAGTTCTTCCAGGTATTGACCCTAAAGCGTTAACCGCTTTGCAAGAGCAGACAAGAGGAGGATTATTAGCTTTGTTGGATATGTTTTCCGGAGGTGCATTTTCAAATGCGTCTATTTTTGCTTTGGGAATCATGCCTTATATTTCTGCTTCTATTGTTATGCAGTTGTTGGCCATTGCAATTCCTTCTTTCCAGAAATTACAGCGGGAAGGGGAGAGTGGTCGTAGAAAAATAAATCAGTGGACGCGTTATCTGACTATTGCTATTCTTTTGTTCCAGGGACCGACGTATCTTGTGAACTTAAGTGTACAGCTTAGAGCAGTAGGTGCAGTTCTTCCTGCAGGTATATTCTTTACTATTTCCTCTACCGTGATCATGGCGGCAGGAAGTATGTTTGTTTTATGGTTAGGAGAACGTATTACTGATAAAGGTATTGGAAATGGTATTTCCTTTATCATTCTGGTGGGGATTATCGCCCGCTTACCACAATCGCTGTTTCAGGAATTTGTTTCCAGAACAAGTGAACGTACAGGCGGTTTGGTGATGTTCTTGTTTGAAATGTTGTTCCTTTTGCTTGTTATTGCAGGTGCTATTTTATTGGTACAAGGTACACGTAAGGTGCCGGTGCAATATGCAAAACGAATTGTTGGAAATAAACAATATGGGGGAGCCAGACAATATATCCCATTGAAGGTGAACGCTGCGAATGTTATGCCGATCATCTTTGCACAGGCTATTATGTTTATCCCGATTTCAATTGTTGGTTTTTCCAGTTCGGCCAATCAAAGTCCTTTCTGGGCTGCATTTATGGATAATACCGGCTTCTGGTATAATTTTGTGTTTGCAGTGTTGATCATTCTGTTTACTTATTTTTATACAGCAATTACGATCAATCCGACCCAGATGGCAGACGATTTGAAACGGAATAATGGATTTATTCCAGGGGTGAAGCCAGGTAAGGCTACCAAGGATTATCTGGACGAGATTATGAGTCGTATCACGCTTCCCGGAGCATTTTTCCTTGCATTGGTTGCTGTTATGCCGGCCTTTGCTCGTCTGTTTGGTGTGAGTATGGAATTTTCACAATTTTTCGGTGGAACATCATTGCTTATCCTTGTTGGTGTAGTGTTAGATACATTGCAACAGGTTGAGAGCCATTTGTTGATGCGTCATTATGACGGACTGTTAAAATCTGGAAGAATTAAAGGACGTTCAGGCTCTGTTGCCGCTTATTAAGCATGGTTTATCTAAAAACGGATGAAGAGATAGAGTTGATGCGTAATGCCAACCAACTAGTGGGCAAAACACTAGGCGAATTAGCCAAATATATTGCTCCGGGGGTGTCTACGCTTCAACTTGATCAAATTGCTGAAGAATTCATTAGAGATAATGGTGCCGTTCCGGCATTTTTGGGATACGGAGGTTTCCCGAATTCGATATGTGCTTCACTCAACGAACAGGTTGTTCACGGAATTCCTTCTGCGAAAACCATTTTGCAAGAAGGTGATATCATTTCTATCGACTGTGGAACTATACTGGATGGGTTTGTAGGCGATTCGGCTTATACATTTTGTGTAGGAGAAGTTGCACCTGAAGTGCTGAAGTTGTTGAAAACAACAAAAGAAGCGCTTTATCAGGGGATAGGAAAGGCCGTTGAAGGAGGTCGGATTGGTGATATTGCTAATGCCATTCAAACGTATTGTGAATCGAATGGGTATACTGTAGTTCGGGAATTAGTCGGACATGGTATCGGTCAGAAGATGCACGAAGAGCCGGAGGTTCCCAATTATGGGCGTCGTGGTTTTGGTTCTTTATTACGTAATGGAATGTGTATCTGTATTGAGCCTATGATTAACCAAGGAAGCAGAAATGTTGTTTTCGAAAGTGACGGTTGGACTGTACGGACAAAGGATAAAAAGTGTTCTGCTCATTTTGAGCATTGCATTGCCATCCGCCCGGAAGGTTCGCAGATTTTATCTTCATTTGATTTTTTAGAAAATGTGTTAGGCGACAAAGCGATTTAATTTAGGATTTTATATATGGCTAAACAAGCAGCAATTGAGCAAGATGGAATAATAATAGAAGCGTTGTCGAACGCAATGTTTCGGGTTGAATTGGAGAATGGACATGAGATAACAGCACATATATCGGGAAAGATGCGTATGCATTATATCAAAATCCTTCCCGGTGATAAAGTGAAAGTAGAGATGTCACCCTACGATTTATCCAAAGGTCGAATTGCTTTTAGATACAAATAAAATAAACACGATATGAAAGTAAGAGCATCATTAAAGAAGCGTACCCCAGAATGTAAAATTGTCAGAAGAAAGGGCCGCTTATATGTAATTAACAAGAAAAATCCCAAGTTCAAACAACGTCAGGGATAAATTATTATTTTTGCAAATAATTATAAATAAGGAATATGGCTATAAGAATAGTTGGGGTAGACTTACCACAAAATAAAAGAGGAGAAATTGCATTGACCTATATTTATGGTATTGGTCGTAGTGCAGCAAACTCTATTTTAGAGAAAGCCGGTGTAGATCGTGATCTCAAAGTCAAAGACTGGACAGATGATCAAGCAGCGAAAGTGCGTGAAGTGATCGGTGAAGGGTATAAAGTTGAAGGAGATCTTCGTTCAGAAGTTCAGCTGAATATCAAACGTCTGATGGACATCGGTTGTTACCGTGGAATCCGTCATCGTATCGGTTTGCCTTTAAGAGGACAGAGCACAAAAAACAATGCCCGTACACGTAAGGGTAAGAAGAAAACAGTTGCAAACAAGAAAAAAGCTACTAAATAATAAGAGTTAATATGGCAAAAAAAACAGTCGCAGCAAAGAAGAGAAACGTGAAGGTTGACGCTTATGGTCAAGCTCATATTCATTCTTCTTTCAACAATATCATTGTAACTCTTGCCAACGGCGATGGTCAGGTAATCAGTTGGTCATCTGCAGGTAAGATGGGATTCAGAAGTTCTAAAAAGAATACTCCGTATGCTGCTCAGATGGCTGCACAGGATTGTGCAAAAGTGGCCTATGATCTTGGTTTGAGAAAAGTCAAGGTATACGTAAAGGGACCTGGTAACGGACGTGAGTCTGCGATCAGAACGATTCATGGAGCAGGGATTGAAGTAACAGAAATTGTTGATGTTACTCCATTACCACACAATGGATGTCGTCCTCCTAAAAAGAGAAGAGTATAATTAACTATAGTTTCCTGGATATTGAATCCCTAATTGTGAATAGATTGCATATTGACCTTATCCTCTCTGTAATCGCGGCTGCACGGTTTAAGATTCAAACAGAACATTAAAACAATTTAAAAATGGCAAGATATACTGGACCAAAAACAAAAATTGCCCGCAAATTCGGCGAAGCTATCTTTGGACCGGATAAGGTTCTTTCTAAAAAGAATTATCCTCCGGGTCAACATGGTAACTCTCGTAAAAGAAAAACATCTGAATATGGTATTCAGCTGAAAGAAAAACAAAAAGCGAAATATACCTATGGTGTATTGGAAAAACAATTTAGAAATCTGTTTGATAAAGCTTCACGCTCGAAAGGTATTACCGGTGAGGTGCTTCTGCAATTGTTAGAAGGCCGTTTGGATAATATCGTTTATCGTTTGGGTATTGCTCCCACACGCGCTGCTGCCCGTCAATTGGTTTCTCACCGTCACATCACTGTCGATGGTAAGGTTGTCAATATTCCTTCTTATGCAGTAAAAGCCGGTCAGATTATAGGAGTAAGAGAAAAATCAAAATCTTTGGAAGTTGTCTCTGGCGCCCTTGCAGGCTTCAATCATAGCAAATATCCATGGATTGAGTGGGATCAAGCTTCTATGAGCGGGAAATTATTACATCTGCCTGAAAGAGCGGATATTCCTGAAAACATCAAAGAACAGTTGATCGTAGAATTATATTCTAAAAATTAATTTCCATGGCGATATTAGCATTTCAAAAACCCGATAAAGTATTAATGTTAGAAGCGGACAATTTCTTCGGAAAATTCGAGTTTCGTCCGTTAGAACCCGGCTATGGGATTACTATTGGTAATGCCTTGCGCCGTATTCTCCTATCATCTCTTGAAGGTTTTGCTATTACATCCATTAAGATCGAAGGAGTTGAACATGAATTTGCTACAATTCCCGGTGTTATAGAAGATGTAACTAACATAATCCTGAACTTGAAACAAGTCTGTTTCAAGCATATTGTAGATGATATCGAGAATGAAAAAGTAAGTATTACTGTTTCGGGTTCGGAAGTGTTCAAAGCCGGTGATATAGGCAAACAACTGACAGGATTTGAAGTTTTGAATCCCGACTTGGTTATTTGTCATTTAGAGCCGAAAGCAGGTTTTCAAATCGAATTGACTATTAATAAAGGGCGTGGGTATGTACCTGCAGAAGAAAATAGAGATCCTAATGCGGATATTCTTGTCATAGCGATTGATTCTATTTTCACCCCTATCCGTAATGTCAAATATAGTGTTGAAAACTTCCGCGTTGAACAGAAGACGGACTACGAAAAGTTGGTTCTTGAAATAGCCACAGACGGTTCTATTCATCCGAAAGAAGCGTTGAAAGAAGCTGCTAAAATTCTGATACATCATTTCATGTTGTTCTCAGATGAAAAGATTGCTATTGAGACGGTTGATACAGATGGCAATGAAGAATTCGACGAAGAAGTGCTTCATATGCGTCAACTGCTTAAGAGTAAATTGGCAGATATGGATCTTTCAGTACGTGCTTTGAATTGTTTGAAGGCCGCAGATGTTGAAACATTGGGAGAATTAGTCAAATTCAATAAAAATGACCTATTGAAGTTCCGCAACTTCGGTAAAAAATCTCTCACTGAACTTGATGAATTGCTTGAAAGCCTAAACCTTTCATTCGGTATGGATATCTCAAAATATAAATTAGATAAAGAGTAAGAAAGAGATGAGACATAATAAGAAATTCAACCATTTAGGTCGTACAAATACTCACCGTGAGGCGATGCTTTCGAATATGGCTTCTTCTTTGATTCTGCATAAAAGAATCTTTACAACAACAGCCAAGGCAAAAGCACTGCGCAAATTTGTGGAGCCCCTTATCACGAAGTCTAAAGAAGATACTACGCATTCAAGACGTGTCGTATTTAGTACACTGCAGAATAAATATGCAGTAACAGAACTTTTTAAGGAAGTTTCTCAGAAAGTGAGTGAACGTCCGGGCGGATATACCCGTATCATTAAAACAGGTAATCGCTTGGGTGATAATGCTGCAATGTGTTTTATTGAGTTAGTCGACTATAATGAAAACATGTTGAAAGATACTTCTAAGAAGAAGACGAAAGCAAGACGTTCTCGTAAGAAATCTACAGAAGCTGCTCCGGTTGTAGAAGCTGTTGCAGAAGAAAAAGTAGTAGCGGAAGTCGAAGCACCGGCTGAAGAAGTAAAAGAAGAAAAAACAGAAGAATAAATAACATTCTGATCGGATAAAGACGGCTTGTATAATCAGTATACAGGCCGTTTTTTTTTGATATGTGAAGAATTAAAGGAAAAAGATAATATACCTTTCAGCCAGATTTCTGATTATGATATTATTGTATCTTTGTAGGATTAAATCATAACAAATAAAAGTATAAGACAATGGAAATTGTAAAAATCGTAGGTAGAGAGATTTTGGATTCTCGTGGAAATCCGACTGTCGAAGTCGATGTTTATTTGGAATCAGGAGCCTTTGGCCGTGCAGCTGTTCCTTCCGGAGCCTCAACAGGAGAAAATGAAGCTATCGAATTACGTGATGGCGACAAGAAACGCTATGGAGGTAAAGGTGTTCAGAAAGCGGTTGAAAATATCAACAAACTGATCGCTCCGGCATTATTGGGTATGAGCGCTTTGGAACAGCGAGCGATCGACCACAAAATGATCGAATTAGACGGCACAAAAACAAAATCTAAACTCGGTGCAAATGCGATTTTAGGTGTTTCTCTGGCGGTGGCCAAAGCTGCTGCAAACTATCTGGATCTTCCTTTGTATCGTTATATTGGCGGAACAAATACCTATGTATTGCCGGTACCGATGATGAATATTATCAATGGAGGATCTCACTCCGACGCCCCTATTGCTTTCCAGGAATTTATGATCCGTCCGGTAGGCGCTCCTTCATTTAAAGAAGGTTTGCGTTGCGGAACTGAAGTCTTTCATGCTTTGAAGAAAGTGCTTCACGACCGTGGTCTGAGTACTGCTGTTGGTGATGAAGGAGGCTTTGCTCCTGCATTGAAAGGAACAGAAGATGCGTTGGAGTCGATCATCAAAGCCATCGAACTTGCAGGTTATAAAGCAGGTAAAGATGTGATGATTGGTTTAGACTGTGCTTCTTCAGAGTTCTTTAAAGACGGTATTTACGACTATACTAAATTCGAAGGCAGCAATGGAGCCAAGCGCACTTCTGCTCAACAAGCTGATTATTTGGCAGAATTAGTCAGTAAATATCCGATCGACTCTATTGAAGACGGTATGGATGAAAATGATTGGAATGGCTGGAAATTATTGACCGACAAAATTGGCGATAAATGCCAGTTGGTAGGTGATGACCTGTTTGTTACCAATGTCGAATTCCTGAAGAAAGGGATTGAGATGGGTTGTGCAAACTCTATTCTGATTAAGGTAAATCAGATCGGTTCATTGTCGGAAACATTAGATGCGATCGAAATGGCTCATCGCAATGGGTATACATCAGTAACGTCACACCGTTCAGGAGAAACAGAAGATTCAACCATTGCCGACATCGCCGTAGCCACAAACTCCGGACAGATTAAGACCGGTTCATTGAGCCGTTCTGACCGTATGGCCAAATACAATCAATTACTTCGTATAGAGGAAGAATTAGGTGCATTGGCTGTTTATGGCTATAAAACGTATAAAAAATAAGCTATTCAGAAGGGGTTTACTCCCTGAATAAGAAAATAAACCTCCTGGCAGCTATATATTGTCAGGAGGTTTTTTTATTGGAAGGGACATCTCTTCGTACTGATGTCGTACTTTAGACCAAGATGTCTCAAAGACACAAAATATGTCTCAAATTGGGATTTTTTTTAAAAAACTGTAATAAATGACAAATAAGCCCCCCGTCAAACCTCCTTTTACGGAGAATGCATGAAGCTTATTTACGATAATTGAATTTTGAAATAAATAATAGTTGATTACCAGGTGAATATCTGTATTGTGAGGCAAAAACATCCTACCTTTATCAAACAAAAAGAAGAAGAAACAGAGTAGAAGCCATATATATTTTTAGTTAGTTAAATAAGTTGTGCGCTTTGTTATACTTTATGAGATTTAACCGTTTTAATCAGAAAGAGTGATGCGAATTATAAGTAGCATCATGAGAGAACAGACGAATCGAGATTTTCGGTTCGTCTGTTTACATTTAATCAGAACTATTCGAACACATCACACAATAAGTGGATGGAGCGACCATTTACTCCCGGATCTTTACTCCAAGCAAATTGGCCAGTTCCAACGCTTGTAAAGTATTGACTGTGACACCCCGTAGTTCGGGAGAAACGACGGTACTTACCCGTATCCCTGCTATTTCAGAGTCGGAAAGATCAACCCCTTTGAGTGCGGTTTGATAGAACTCAGCCTCCACAAGATTGCAGGTTTCAAAACCCACTTCATGAATCACACAATTATCAAATGCGCCACCGCGGAGATTACATCGTTGATAAAATACATTCCGTTGATTACTTCCCGATAAGTTGATATACTCCCCCCGGCACTCTCTGAAGAGGACATGGTTTAGCTGTGTTTCAGAGAGGTTCGTTCCGGTTAATTTACAGCCATTGAATTCCACACGGGTAAAACTACTCCCCGAGAGATGAATATTCGATAAGTCACAATTTTTAAACACCACATCATTCAATTGTGCTTTCCGGAAATGGCTATCCGTAAAAATACAGTTAGAAAATAGGCAGCCATAAATAATCAACCGTTCTCTTTTCACAGATTCGACCGACTGATTACTGAATGAAATCTCTGTCAACTCATTGTCTTTTTCATTCAATACCTCGAGGAGGTCGCTCATTTCGTTCAATTTATTGGCAAGCCGTGGCGCTGTTATTTTTATCATATCTGTTATCAATTTTTACCACACATACGTTCCTACCGCTCCCGGATTAAGTCGGATATTCGCATACTGTCCTTTATACTGGATTCTGAACCCTTGTGTATTAAAGGACGTATTGGCTACCACCAATACCGTTTTGCCTTCCGGTGTTTTGTAAGCCACATTCGGTAGTACATCCATATTATTAAAAGTAGCCACACGAGTGACCTCTCTGCGTTCCTCATCAGTTGTTAATGCCACGGTCATGTCACCAGCATTGGTCGAACCGATGCGTACAGAGCCCGGACGGATAAACTTAGAAGCATGTGCGATCACATAGTAAGCCAGATTATTGGTCACCTTATCCCCATCAATGGTCACAGCCCCCTGGCACATCGAACAACCTCCATCATCCGTATGCGGATCATTCAGCGGATCGGCTGCAAAGTTCCAAAGGATCACGTTGCGGCTCCAGTTGCGGGTCACGTCGATAATCATACGTTTCACTTGCGCTGCAATAGCGATATTCGGACTTCCCGGACGTTCGGTGATCATCTGTTCAGTGAAATAAAGATGTTTATCCGGAAAAGCGTTATGAACAACAGTCATGGCACTCATATCACCTCCGTAGTGGTGAAAGCCTGAACCATCGACATAGGGATTCACTTCAGGATCATTCAAAATGGCTAATGCATAATCCGGTCTGTCTAAGTTGTGGTCAAACAAAACGATTTTTGTTTTCAGGTTTGCTTTAGCCAATTGTGGACCTAAATATTTTTTAATGAATTCGCCCTGTTCCTGTGCCGACATGCGCATACTCGGGGTATTGTTGGCATTCAACGGTTCATTCTGAATGGTGATCGCATCAATTTCAATCCCTTCCGCTTTCATGGCCTGAATATATTTGATAAAATAACGGGCATACACCTCATAATATTCCGGTTTCAATCCGCCGGCTTTCACCTTATCGTTGGTTTTCATCCACGTTGGGGGCGACCAGGGAGAAGCCAGAATCTGAATATCCGGATTGATAGACAAAATCTCTTTCATCACCGGGATAACATCCTTTTTGTCCTGTGCCAGATCAAATTTATTTAGGTTAACATCTGTCTCTCCTGCTTTAAGGTCGTTGTAAGAGAATACAAAACTATTCAGGTCGGAGGCTCCGATAGTCAGACGAATATAACTGACTCCGATGTGATTACCTTTGGTTGAGAATAGATCCTGTAAAAGAGCAGTTCGGGCAGCTGGGGTCATCAACATCATCAACTCCGCACTTCCACCAGTCAGAGCATATCCGAAACCATCGACACTTTGCATAGCATGTTGTTCGTCAATAACAATCGTGGAACCGGTTCTTCGACCTTGTGGTGTACTGGAAAAAGGAATTTTTTCCGTTTGTTGTTGGAATAGAACCGAACGGTCAGGTTCTGTAACCCAGGCTTCAATCTCAAAAGATGGGGTTTGTTGTGCCCATCCGGCGCTTATAAAGCCACTCAGCAATAAAGCCGCCATAAGTTTTTTTCGCATGATAATTTAGTGATTAGGTTATTTTAATAAAAAAGTAAATTCACAAATAATGGGTTAATTATGATAAATAACGCTTGTACGAGTTTTTTTCCTGATCGAAAACAGCGCAATTAAGGAATTATTTTTCAAATAATAGACATCGTTTAACACAATATAGGAAGAAAAAATCTTCTCATGCGAAGGTTTTTCTGTTTCCTCGAAGGGAAAAAACAGGACAGCCAGGGACATTTTTCTGTTAGAGGTACGTCTAAAATAATTTAGAGGTAGGTGTAAACAAATTTAGAGGTAGGTGTAAATCGATTTAGAGGTACCTCTAAACAATTTTAGACGTACCTCTAACAAAAAAGTGTCGCAAACGGTTTTGTAAATGGTTTTGCATAAAAAAAGAATATCTTCAGATGGTTCTATTTTTATACCTTTGCGTCCATGGAGAAAGTGCGTGGTTATTATTTGCAGCAAGTTCAAGAATATACTATTCAATTGAATGGATTAAAAAGACGTATTCACTTGTTGGGAAGTGTGCGTTTGGTGCTTGTTTTGTTGGCATTGATTTCGGTTTGGTTTGTACGGAATGCTGATTGGCAGCTTATTACAGGGGTGTTGATCCTATATCTGATCCCGTTTGTGGTGTTCATGATTTATCATAATAAACTGGCTGTTAAGAAGGAGTATGTTAATGCACTTATCCGGTTAAACGAGAATGAGTTAAGTGGTTTGGATTATGATTTTAGTGCTTTTGACGGAGCTCCGGAAAAGAGTTCTTCTGCACATTCATATAGTTTGGATTTGGATCTTTTTGGAGACCATTCCTTGTTTCAATCGGTCAATCGAACAGTGACTCCTTTAGGAAGAGAGTTGTTGGTCGAGTGGTTTCTTTCTCCGTTGACGAATAAAAAAGAGATTCTCCGGCGGCAACAGGCGATTCGTGAACTGAGTACCTCTTATATTCATTTACGGCAGGATTTCTATGTACAGGGATGTTCGCAGCAAAGTCGTAAGAATGATGCCGATGTATTATATACGTTGTCGGCAGGCAAATTTCAGTTTATAAACAGTACACTTTGGAAGATCTTGACTTGGATTATACCAATCGGATGGACGTTGGTCATCTTGGGGATGATAGTAGGAATTGTTCCGGAAGGGTTGTTTGGCCTTTATTTTCTGATTAGTTTTTTGATAGCCTATCTTCCAGCCAAGAAAGTGACCGTTTTGTATAATTCGGTCGATAAGATGCACAAGATTTTTTCGGTTTATTCGGATCTGATGGTGCGTATTGAAGGTGATTTTTTTCAGGCGGAAGAGTTGGCTGAAATCAGTCGCCGACTAACAGGGAAAAACAATCATACGGCATCACAGGCGATAAAAAAACTATCCCAATATATCGGAGGATTAGATCAGCGGTTCAGTGCGATGGGGCTTATATTGAATATTTTGTATATGCGGGATACCCGTCATGCGATGTGTCTGGAGCGATGGAAAGAGGCTTATGCTTCAGAGATTGAAGGATGGTTTAATGCGTTGGCGCATTTTGATGCATTAAGTTCATTAGCCGGTTTTGCCTTTAATCATCCTGACGCTGTTTTTCCGGAGATCACCGATTCCTATTTTAAGATGGAAGGAAAGGCTTTGGGGCATCCCTTATTGGATCGTAAAGCGTGTGTGAAGAATGATATACAGATTCATAAAAGTCCTTGGTTCTTGATTATTACCGGTGCCAATATGGCCGGAAAGAGTACCTATTTACGAACGGTTGGTGTTAATTTCTTGTTGGCGTGTATGGGGGCACCGGTATGTGCCGAATCGTTAACTGTATACCCTGCTCATTTAGTGACCAGTCTTAGAACATCAGACTCATTGGCCAGTAACGAATCCTATTTTTTTGCAGAACTGAAACGGCTTAAAATGATCATTGATCGTTTGAAAGCTGGCGAGGAACTGTTTATCATTCTTGATGAGATCCTGAAAGGGACGAATTCGATAGATAAACAAAAAGGATCGATCGCATTAATGAAGCAGTTGGTGGCCTATAAAACCTGTGGAATTATAGCGACTCATGATTTGGTGTTAGGCACATTGGAAGAGGAGTTTCCCGAGCAAATTAAGAACTACAGATTTGAAGCAGATATTACGAATGATGAATTATCATTCTCCTATTTGCTTCGTGAAGGTGTGGCGCAGAATATGAATGCTTATTTCCTGATGAAAAAGATGGGCATAACGGTCTGATTAGTTTCGCCCGATCGAATGATACATTAAGCCGGCTTCTGTCAATTCGGTTTTATCGTATAAGTTGCGTCCGTCGAAAACCACCGGATTTTTCATCAATTTTTTGATAGCCGTCCATGCGGGTAGTCGAAATTCTTTCCATTCGGTAATGACTAATAATGCATCCGCATCGACCACCGTTTCATAGATGTCTTTGGCATACTGTATGCGATCGCCAAATCGTCTTTTAGCCTCAGCGATTGCTACCGGGTCATAAGCCGTCACCCTGCATCCGGCATCCAACAGCTTGTGGATCAAGACTAAAGAAGGTGCTTCTCTCATATCGTCGGTTTCAGGTTTAAAAGCCAATCCCCAGACTGCGATATGTTTACCGGACAGATCTGTCGTATAATAATCGGATAGTTTGTTGAACAGGATTGATTTTTGTACTTCATTGACCTCTTCTACTGCATTGAGTATCCGCATGGGGTAATTGTAATCTTTGGCGGTATGGATTAACGCTTTTACATCTTTGGGGAAACACGATCCGCCATATCCGCAACCGGCATATAAAAAGCGGCTACCAATACGTGAGTCAGTGCCGATCCCTTTCCGGACCATATTGATATCGGCACCAACTAATTCGCATAAATTGGCCATCTCATTCACAAAACTAATGCGGGTCGCGAGCATAGCATTTGCTGCATATTTTGTCATTTCGGCGGAGGGTATATCCATAAAAATGACCCGGAAATTATTGAGCAGGAAAGGACGGTAAAGCTTTGACATGATGGTCTTGGCTTTTTCGGACTCAACACCGACAACAACCCGGTCGGGGCTCATGAAATCTTTAATGGCAGCACCTTCTTTTAAAAATTCCGGGTTTGAGGCAATATCAAAATCGATATGTACATCTCTCTTTTTCTGTTCGGCAAGGATGGTTTGTTTGATCTTCTCTGCCGTTCCTACAGGAACCGTACTCTTAGTAACGACCAGTATATATTTATCCATATACTTTCCGACCGATTCGGCAACGTCCAACACATATCGAAGGTCTGCGCTACCATCTTCATCAGGGGGAGTCCCTACGGCAGAAAAAAGGACTTCTACCTGATTGATCACTTCCTTGAGCTCGGTTGTGAAGTGTAAGCGCCCTGCTTCGTAGTTGCGGCAAACCATTTCATCAAGTCCTGGCTCATAGATGGGGATGATTCCTTTTTTCAGATTGTCAATTTTTTCCGTATCAACATCTACACAATAGACCTCGGTGCCCATTTCAGCAAAACAAGTCCCGGTGACCAGTCCGACATATCCTGTACCTACGATTGCTACCTTCATTTTAATTTATCCTTTCTGATTAAGAACTACAAAATTAATACTATTCAGGGAATATTTGTACCTTTGTGTTGATTTTACAAACTCTTATATATCATAAACAAAAAACACAAAAACCTTTAGGCTTTTCTAAACGATAGCATCTTCATATGAATAATAAAAAATATATTCCTGTACCGACTGATATGTGTATCATTACAACTTATCGCTGTCCGATGCGTTGTAAAATGTGTGATATCTGGAATAATCCTACGGAAAAAAGTAAAGAGATCAAAGCGAAAGACTTGGAAATGCTACCCCATGTTAAATTTGTAAATATTACAGGGGGAGAACCGTTTATTCGTGAAGATCTGGATGAAATCGTAGAGGTGTTGTTCCGGAAATCTCCACGAGTGGTCATCTCTACTTCCGGGTGGTTTGAGGATCGGGTGATTGAACTGGCTCGTAAATTTCCACGGATTGGTATTCGGGTCAGCATTGAAGGTCTTTCGGTGGTGAATGATGAATTGCGCGGACGTAAAGGCGGTTTTGATAAAGGCTTGAGTCTTTTACTAAAACTTCGGGAAATGGGGGTGAAAGATATTGGTTTTGGTATTACCGTTTCCAATAATAATTCGGCAGATATGTTGGATCTGTATCGTTTGGCAAACAATCTGAATATGGAATTTGCCACAGCTGCTTTTCACAATTCGTACTATTTTCATAAATACGATAATGTGATAACCAACAAAGAAGAGGTTATCGGTAACTTTGAGAAGCTGATTGCTATGCAATTGAAAGAAAACCATCCGAAGAAATGGTTCAGAGCCTTTTTTAATAATGGTTTGATTAATTATATTGAAGGGAACAGGCGTATGCTTCCTTGTGAAGCTGGTTTGGTCAATTTCTTTGTCGACCCTTATGGCGAAGTCTACCCCTGTAACGGCTTGGAGGAGGCGTATTGGAAAGAGAGCATGGGGAATATCCTTCAAACAAGAAATTTTGATGATATTTGGCAAAGTGAACAGGCTGAAAAAGTAAGAGAAAAGGTTAGAACCTGTCCGAAAAATTGTTGGATGGTCGGGACAGCTTCGCCGGTCATGAAAAAATACATTAAACATCCATTGAAGTGGGTGATGCAAAATAAGATCAACAGCATACTGAATAAACCGCTTTGTCTCGAACGGAAGTGGTATGATGTGGGCCAATCACCTGAACAAGGCAACCTGAGGCATCGCGAAAAATGAAAATAGTCGTTACAGGATTAAGAGGTTTCCCAGAGATGCAGGGTGGGATAGAAACACACTGTGAAGAATTATATCCCCGCTTAATAGAAAGAGGAGATGAAATTATTGTTGTTCGTCGAAAAGGGTTTGTGAAGGAAAATCCGGTACGCAAAGTGTATAAGGGCATTCATTTTAA
Source organism: Parabacteroides sp. PF5-9 (assembly GCF_029893105.1). Classification (GTDB taxonomy): domain Bacteria; phylum Bacteroidota; class Bacteroidia; order Bacteroidales; family Tannerellaceae; genus JARXWG01. The sequence goes on from NZ_JARXWG010000016.1 coordinate 29,181, forward strand.
GGATCTTTATTCTCCGAAAATAACCGGTCTTGAAGCGGCAATACATACGTTGTTGGGTGTATGTTATGCGTATCGGATCAAGGCAGATCTTGTTCATATTCATGCAATCGGCCCGGCTGTTGTTTCACCATTAGCCAAATTGTTGGGGTTAAAGCTTGTTATTACTCATCATGGGCCTGATTATGATCGGGAGAAGTGGGGCTTTATTTCCCGGAACGTCATCAAATTGGGCGAATATTTTACAGCAAAATGTGCAGATCATATTATTGCTATTTCAACAGTAATTACAGATATTCTGAAAAAGAAATACAACCGTGAACGGAATGTACATCTCATTTTCAATGGAGTAACGACTATGCCTTCTTACCCTTCAACGACCTCTTTTTTGGATGAAATAGGTGTACAACCGCAAAAATATATACTGGCCGTCGGACGTTTTGTTGAAGAGAAGCGGTTTGACCGTTTGATAGAGGCTTTTGTGCAGTTGAACAATCCGGAATATAAACTGGTCATTGCCGGGAATGCAGACTATGAATCATCTTATTCCCTCTATTTGAAAAACCTGGCCAATGAAAATCATGTTATTCTTACAGGAACAGTTAAAGGGGATAAACTACACCAACTATTCAGTCATGCCGCGCTTTTTGTTCTTCCGTCTTCTCACGAAGGACTACCTATAACCTTGCTTGAAGCGATGAGTTTTCAGCGCAAAGTACTGGCCAGCGATATACCTGCCAATCTTGTTGTGGCTCTTCCTGAACAGTGTTATTTCAAGCTGAATGATCTTTCTGATCTAACTGAAAAACTCAAGGAACAACTTGCTCTTCCTGAACAGACAAGAACTTATGATCTTTCCAAGTATAATTGGAACCATATTGCAGAAGAAGTTTCAGCTGTTTATCAGCAATGTCTTGAATCTTAATTAGTCTCTTTTTGATTAATCCAAACAAGTAAATCCAAGTTGTACGAGTAAATGGCGCTCTTCTTGTGTGGCATTAACGACTTGATAAGCTGCAAATTCCCGTGGATGATTATAATCTGTTCTGAACGATTCAAAGTTCTCCGGTTTTTCTCGTAAAGCTTTATCCACAGGTAATGGGTTAAAACTGTAAAGTATAGCTTCCTCTATCCGGTGCTCTTGAAAATGATTGAGATTAATAACCGGATTGACAGGAGGAGAAGGCGTGACTTCATGGATGCGATTGATTTGCATATGAAAGAAAGTCTCAATCTCTTCCAGACACATCCGGGTGGCATTGGCTTTGCCGTCAGCAGAAAAACCGGCTATATGTGGAGTAGCAATCGCTGTTTTATTCAATAACTCATGATCTATAAAAGGCTCATTCTCCCAACAGTCCAGAATCAATGCACCGATCTTTTGGCTTGCTAATCCGTTTAATAGAGCAGAGGTATTGTGTACGCGTCCCCGGCAACTATTGATGATCCAAGGTTTTTTCTTTAGTTTGTTGAGAAAAGGTTCGTCTATCAGATGAAAAGTAGGGTAGGGGCCGTCGGTTGTTAATGGGGTATGAAAGGTGATTATATCTGATTCTCTGGCAATGACATCCAATGAAACAAAATCTTTCTCGCCTTCTAACTTCTCGCGCGGGGGATCATTTTTCAGAATCTGCATACCGAAAGCCCGGCACAATCGTTCAACTTCTTTTCCTACATGGCCGACTCCTACGATGCCTAAGGTTTTTCCTTTCAAAGAGATCTTTTTTCGTAAAGAGAATGTGACGAGTGAAGCCAATACATACTGGGCTACAGAAAGGGCATTGCAGCCCGGTGCATTTCTCCAGGTAATTCCGGCATTGTTGCAATAATCGGTATCAATATGATCATAACCGATAGTGGCAGTAGTAATCAGTTTCACGCGACTTCCCTCAAGAATTTCACGTGTACATTTATCTATACTACGAACGATCAATACATCGGCATTTTTTACCGTGTCGGCAGTAAACCCTCCCGATGAAATATAGTTGATTTCAGCAAATGATTCAGGTATCCCTTTGAGATAAGGGATTGTTTTATCGGCGATTATTTTCATTTTGTGACAATCGCTATCGGATCAATTTTAATAAACGTCTGTTCAGACGCTTATTTGACTACCACTTTCATAGTCGGTTGACCTTCAACAGCAACCAACGTTATTCCGGCAGGAACCGACATTGTTTTATAGTCGGAATTGAGCCACTCATTGGCAACCGTTTGTCCGCTCGCATTCGTAATCTGTACTTTTTTACCTGAAGCGCCATGGATTGTGATTGTTCCATAATCAGCTTTTACAGAGATCTCACTCCTTTTATCGTTCATAGAGTTTGAAGTCAGCATCTTGCCACTTAATAGGCTCAGATTAAATATTTCAGCTTCATTTTTCAACGCGGCATCCAGTGAGGTCTGCGCGATAACAGGTCTACCCTCTTGTATTTTTATCCATTCTCCGGTTTGGTTTCCTGCACTCCATGACTCAATCAAAAAATCACCTTCAGGATCTTCATCCACTAAGCGGAATGAAAACAGTACCGGATTATAAGAGTTTTCGTCGAAAGCGTTCAGATGAATTTCTTTTTCTCCTGCACTTGTATTCAAGACGACAAGAGAATCTCCATACAAACGACCTCTAATAAAACTCAAGTGGGTAGTCTCTTTATCGTTAACAAGAAAACGAGCCGTGACAAAACCAACTTCTGTTTGCTTCTCCGACATAATCAGGTATTGAGGTTTTGTTTCACCCTGTATATATTTGACCGACAACTCTCCGGTTTGACCATCACAAAGGATTTTCGCCGGACTGTTCGCACTAAAGAATTTAACTGTACGTTCAATACTTCCGGATTCGTTTCCTGTTGTTGTTTCTGCATAACCCGGCAATCCGGTCATCATCATTATACTTGCCAAAAGAGTAGAAACCATTTTTTTCATAACGATTCTAATTTTATTTTTCAATAGAAAATTTAATAGTCACATGCAAATATAGGAAAAGCCGAGAGATAAAAGCCAAGCTTGTTTGAGATTTTATACAAGGCGCATCCTATGTTCTACAAATATAGTGAGAATATTGTAGGCTAATCGTGTAAGAGATGAGGATTGTTCGGTTCTATTGAACTCATATTAAAACAAAAAAGGCTGTCCGTTCAGATTCGGACAGCCTTATATTATATAATGTAGAACAGCTTATTTTACAAACGATGCTTTTTGCAAAAAAGCGGCACAGTCTTTGACACCAGCTAACTGTGAACGTCCGTCAGGCATGGCTTCCAGTTCCACGAAGAAGTCTTTAACTCCGTTCGCGTACATTTGGTTGAAGATGTTTTCAAAATTCAACAAACCACTTTGTCCGAGAACAGCCGTATCTTTAATATGTAATGCTTTAATGCGGTTGGCATGTTTTTTTAGATATTCCAGAGGATCATTGCTTCCGCGAACCGTCCAGTATACATCTAATTCGAATGACACCAATGCCGGATCTGTATATTCAATCATCAAGTCTTCTATTTGTTTTCCGGTTGGAGCGAATGGATTCCGACTCGGTTGTTCTCCCGGAACACTAACACGATTAAATTCCCAATTGTGATTATGGTAAGCAAAAATGATTCCTGCTTGTTTGTTTATTTCTCCTAATTGATTGAAGTAGTCACACATCTGTTTGACTTCGTCAGACGTTTTCATCGACATGATAGGCATAAACATCGGAATGATCATAAACTTACAACCCAGTTTCTGGTGTTCTTCGGTTTTGAATTTCCAATCTTCTTTCAATTTAGGTACATCGTCGTATGAAAACGGAGCAAACATTTGCTGACCTTCAATAGAAGGACTAACATGGCTGCTGACGATCTTTATACCGTTGTCATCAGCCATTTTTTTGAACTCCATAAAGTCGACCTGACCAATTTTACCTTTGCTGTATCCGGCCAATTCAAAATTGACATAACCCATCTCTTTCAACTCTTTCATGCGTTGAGGCAGGTTGTCATATAGTTCCTGTTGTAAGGAGTAGATCTGTAGACCTAATGCTTTATTGGCTGTAGCAACAGGTGATGCTGCTGTTACAGCATCGGATGCATTCGCTATCCCGGCTTTACCTGCCAATAGTCCTCCTGCTGTAGCCAGAGATATGTTTTTTAGAAAGTCTCTTCTGTTACTCATGTTGATTTAGTTTTATGAGAAAACAATTTAGGAGGTCAATGCCTCCTAAATCGTTTATAATTATTTATTTACAAGAACAAGGCAAGCTGTATGGTCTGCGATATTCGTAAGCATACAAGCGATGGTTGGCTGCTTCTTTATCATTAACAAATGATAATGTTGCTGGATCCCATTTCACCGGACGGTTCAATTCGCGGGAGATATTAGCCAGACAGCATAATGTATTCGTGCTTGCACCCACTTCAACCGGAGCGATTGGGTTCTGACGTGAACGTACACAGTCGATGAAGTTTTGCATATGCGGAGCACTTGTTTCAAAAGCAACAGGAGCTTGGGCTTGGTTGTTTTTGCCACCTTTTTTCGCTTTTTTCGCTTCCTCTTCCATGCGTTTTTTGTACTCTTCGTACATCTTCATCATCTCTTCGCGACTTGCCGGACGTTTTCCTGCAACTTCAGCCGGTACTTTAGATGGATCAGAGCATGCCAGATAACCACGTGCTACTTCAATCCAGCCGTTTGATCCGATAAATTTGATACCTTGTGCACCATCGTTATCGTCCAGGAACGGTTGTTCGGTCATAACCACACCGTTCGCATATTTCATAGTCGCCCATTCTGTGCCGTTGTAACCTTGTGGGATATATTCAACCGGACCAGATCCGTCCATACCCAATGCAGCCTGAGCAATATCAAACATATGCGCACCCCAGTCAGCAGTATAACCGTTTCCGGTTTCCTGATACCAACGCCATGCACCCCATAGTTTTTCGTTCTGTACAGGATCCAAAGAGATCGGAGGACATAAATCTGGATGATAATGAATCTTCGGATCGTTCAATGGTCCCATCCACATATTGAAGTTGAGGTTGGCTGGCACTTTTTCTTCTGCCAAATCCAGTGGTTTCGGAGGTGCACCTACGCGTGCGTAGATCTTTTCTACGTGACCGATAGCACCGTTTTGTACCAGTTCAATCGCTTTTTGGAATTCAGCACTTGAACGTTGTTGGCTACCTACCTGCAATACACGTTTGTTACCACGTACCGCGCGAACCATAGCCAAACCTTCTGCGATGGTATATGCCAATGGCTTCTGGCAATACACATCTTTGCCTGCCTGACAAGCGTGGATTGTATTCAGTGCATGCCAGTGGTCAGGAGTACATACTTCAACAGCATCGATATCTTTGCGGTCGAGTAGATCTTCATAGAATTCATATTTGTCGCAACGTTCGTTCATCCCTTTGGATGCTTGCCAAGCAGCAACGCGTCTTTTGAAACGTTCGGTTTTCATATTGTCTACATCACAACATGCAGCAACCTGTACGCCCGGACATGCAGCAAATCCTGCAAAGTCGTTCAATGCCTGTTGGCCTAATCCGATGAAACCTAAAACTACGCGATCACTTGGAGCGATACGAACGCCGTTTTGCGCCCAGCTGGGAAGGATTGTTAAACTAGCTAATCCCAAAGCGGAATAGCCTAAGAATTCTCTACGGCTTACGCCATTCTTGGTGTTTTCTTTCATGATAAAACTTTTAGTGAATATCAATATTACAATATATAGTCAATTAAAGTGCACCAAAGGTATTAAAAAGATTGAGCCGATATTGGAGTGAATGTATAATTTAAGGGGTCGAAATGTAACTAATGGGGTTACTATGTTGCTTTTTTGACATTTATCAAGTGAATAATTTGTACGTTTTGCATGCTTTTTCTGTTAGAGGTACCTCTAAAATGTTTTAGACGTACCTCTAAACGGATTTAGACGTACCTCTAAATTATTTTAGACGTACCTCTAACAAAAAACAGAAGTAGGTATAACAGAAAAACAGTTATTATCCATCTCAAAAACGAAATAAAAGGCACTGAAAAACCATTTGGTTTCTTCTTAAATCTGTTAAATACTGTATCTAAGATGAGAATATTCATTGATTATCACTTTCTTTATATCGTTTATTGAGCGGATACTATTATTGAAAGGATATTTTTAAAGCGAACCCTATGCGCACACAACTTATACCTCTTTTATTATTATTGCTCTCTTTGACGGTCTCCTGTATACAGGATGAACCGTTGAATCCCGAAGCGGATATTCTTCTCTTTGAGATGCCTGAAGAAATAGCGGTTTCACAAGCTGTTTTTAACCGGGACATTATTTCCGTGACGGTACGAAAAGGGGCTGATCTGTCGCATATTGTACCTCGAATAACGATTACCGAAGGGGCGACTATCGTTCCCGATCCATCTCAACCCCGTGATTTTAATAACCCGGTAAATTATACCGTGACTTCAGCGGATGGACAACATCAGCGCATTTATACGATTCAACTGTATTCCTCTTCTATTTATAAATATGACTTCGAGTTGTGGAAACCCCGAAGTGCCAATATCAAATATGAAACCCCTTATGAATATGATGAACAGGGGCGTGAAATGGACATCTGGGATTCGACCAATAAAGGAATAGCTCTTTATATACAATATCCTACTGCTGCAGAATATCCGATTCATCCGACAACCGCTTGTGTTAGCGGTAACTATGCAGCGGAAATGACCACCCGCGACGGACCGGGTTCTATAGCGGGAATACTTTATCTTCCGGTAATCGCCGGTTCATTGTTTACAGGCGTACTTAATCCGTTGAATGCGATGATAGACCCACTGTTGGCAACTCAATTCGGACATGTTTTTAATGAGAAACCGGAGCGGATGCGCGGTTATTATAAATATAAGCCCGGAACAGGTGCTTATATCGCTCCGGATGGAAATGTAAAACCGGGGGTGAGAGACTCTTGTGCGTTGTATAGTGTGTTTTACCGTGTGGATGATAAGTTGCAGAGCCTTGATGGAAGAAATATACGCACGCATCCGAATATAGTAGCTATGGCGATGTTGCCTCCGGATATGCGTGCGCAGTCGGAAGGGGATGATTTTGTCTACTTTGACATTGCGTTTGACTATAAGGAGGGGGTTGAGGTCGATTTTGAGAAATATACTTATAAGTTATCGACCATTTTCTCTTCCAGTTTTTATGGAGATCGTTACGAAGGAGTGCCTGGGAGCCATTTAGTAGTCGATGAGATAGAAATAATCACCGAAGAAATTAAGAGGGATGAAGAATAATCGGATCCAAACGGTATTGGTTGCCCTATTGTGTGTCGCGGCTTGTGTCGCAACTTCCGTTAAAGCGCAAGATCATTATAATCATTGGGAATTTAAGGTCTTTGCCGGGTATAATATGGGTGGGACGACTCCTTTCCCATTGCCCGCGGAGATCCGAAAAATTAATTCTTGGAATCCTGGTTTTTCAGGGACACTGGCTTTTCATGTCACCCGGTGGCTGCATCCGCAGTGGGGGATTACATCGGGGTTGGCTATCGATCTGAAAGGAATGAAGATTGATGCCGATGTAAAGTATTGGTACACCAATCTGGTGGTAGGCGAAGGGGATAATACCGGGACGTTTTCCGGTCTGTTTTCCGGAAAGAATAAAACGCATGTGCGGAATGACTATCTGGTTATACCGCTGTTGGCGACTTATCGTCCTTGGGAGCAATGGACATTCCGCTTGGGAGGGTATGTGGCATCACAACGGAATGCTCGTTTTGACGGGGCTGCATCAGAGGGCTATATCCGTGAGGGCGGGGCTACGGGCGACCGGATTAATGTCACCCAGGCGAGTTACGACTTCTCGGATGAAGTCAGACGGTTTGATGCCGGTTTGATGGCTTCGGCCGATTGGTTCTTTACCTCTAAAATGGCGGTAACCGGCCAGCTTTCATGGGGTTTGGTACCGATATTTCCTTCATCGTTTGAAGGGATTTCCCATAAGATGTATAACATCTATTTTTGTCTGGGGCTTGCTTATCGGCTGTGATTGACTATTTTTGATATTTTCATTAACCTATAAATTAGAATACTAATGACTACACGAAGAGATTTTTTGAAGCAGACTGCGTTTATCGGCGCAGGATTAACCGTTTCTCCTTTTTTGATAAAAGCAGGAGGCAGTATTGGTGCAAACGATAAAATCCAGGTCGGCCTGATCGGTTGCAAAGGGATGGGGTTTGAAGATCTGAAAGCTTTTTTACGAAATCCGGAAGTCGAATGTGTTGCACTGGCAGATATTGACGAGACTGTATTGAACGAACGTGCGGCAGAAACGGAAAAAATCACGGGGAAAAAAGTAAAAAACCTGTATAAGGATTGGCGTAAACTGATCGATAATAAGGATATCGATGTGGTGATTGTCGGGACACCCGATCATTGGCACTGTTTGCAAATGGTAGCTGCCTGTCAGGCGGGTAAAGATGTCTATTGTGAAAAACCGCTTGGAAATAGTATCGAAGAGTGTAATATCATGATACGTGCGGCAGAAAAGTACAATCGGGTGGTGCAGGTCGGCCAGTGGCAGCGTAGTGACCCGCATTGGCAGGATGCTATGGCATTTGTTCATAGTGGTCAGTTGGGGAAGATCCGGACGGTACGTGTCTTTTCGTATCAGGGATGGTGTCCTTCAATCCCGGTATTACCCGATGAGCCGGTACCAGCCGGAGTCGATTATGATATGTGGTTAGGCCCTGCGGCCAAACGCCCTTTTAACCGGAATCGTTTTCATTTTACTTTTCGCTGGTTTTGGGATTATGCCGGAGGTTTAATGACCGACTGGGGTGTACATCTGTTGGATTATGCTTTGTATGGCATGAAAGTAACAGCCCCTGAATCGATTATGGCTTCGGGAGGAAAATTTGGTTATCCGGATGATGCCTGTGAAACGCCTGACCTTTTGCAAACGATCTATACGTTTAAAGATTTTACGGTGATGTGGGATCATGCGATCGGGATTGATGATGGCGCTTATGGGCGTAACCATGGATTGGGATTTGTCGGAGAAAACGGCACGTTGGTGCTTGATCGTGGTGGCTGGGAAGTCATTCCTGAACGTGTGAACGGACAAGCGCGTATGGAAGCTGTGGCATTAAAGAAGAGTTATGGCGAAGGAGGTTTGAACCTACATGTCAAAAACCATCTGGCGTGTATAAAGAGCCGTAATCGCAACTGTAATGCCAGTGTTGAGATCGGCGCTCATATTGCCAAATTCTCTCAGTTGGGTAATATTGCTTACCGGACAGGTAAAAAACTGTCGTGGGATGGTCGGTCGTTCCATGATGCGGAAGCAGATAAATACCTGACGAAAACGTATCGTGCACCGTGGGAATTACCTAAGGTATAAGTCATAAATCAAGTGAGGGTGTTCAAAAAGGACAGTTTGCAATTTATAATTTCATGAAACTCCTTCGGACTTTTTGGATACCCTCTTTTAACTGCCGGTTCGCATAAATAATAATCATTCGTATCTTTGCCTCCCAATTGTTAAAAAGATAAAGAGAAATATTGTTTATGAGAAAATATATGCCATTCTTTTTTCTCCTGCTTAATCTGAGTACTCTTTATGCACAGGTGATAGAGGAGAAGATCGGCGCTGTCATCTATAATGCGGATAGTGTTCGGGCTGAGTTGGATAAGGCTCCTTATTTTTCTTTATTCAAAGACAACTATTTTGTCGGAGGAGCTCCTCTCGGTCATGAGCCGACACGTACTAACTCCGATATTAAATTCCAGATTAGCATTGCTCAACGCCTTACCAAAAGCAAACTTCCATTCGATAGCTACCTTTACATCCAGTTTACCCAAAAGGTTTTTTGGAATGCCTTTCAACATTCATTGCCGATGAGAGACTTGAACTTCAACCCAGGTCTAGGTTTTGGACATCTTATTGTCAGGCATAATAAATATATCGGTAAGGCTTATCTCATGTTAGAGCACGAATCCAATGGAAAAGACAGTATTTTTTCTCGTAGTTGGAACCGGTTGTCCCTTGGCGCTGCCCTTATTCTTACCCGAAACTGGGAAGCACAATTTAAAGCATGGGTACCTTATATTGACAGCAGAAACAATAAAGACATATTGAAATATAATGGTATTTTTCATATTGCCAGCAACTTTATGACCAATAACCGACGATTTAACTGCGCGATCATTTTAACCAAACGAAAAGATTGGCGTAATTTCAATACACAGGTTGAACTGAGTTATAAATTCAACAAACGTGAAAATCAGTATCTTTTTATTCAATATTACAATGGATACGGAGAAAACCTTCTTGAATACAAACAACATAAGAATATGCTCAGGTTAGGTTTTGTGATTAAACCTCAGGATTTTAGTATCTATTAATTGACTTTACAAAACGGCAATCTTTCTTAATCGATGACCAACTCTTCCGAATGGCCAGATTCTCCAATGAGGATATCCGGAAATATTCGTAACTTTGTACTCCTTTCGATCCCTCTATTGAGTGACTTACGGGATAATAAAAAGAATCATTACCCGTTAAAGGAAGAAAAGACAACGTTTGTCCCTTTATTATAAGATATGATACAAGAAGCGATTAATAAAAGTTTCTACTACCTGTTTCTATTCACACTTGTTTTTGGTGTTGTTTTATACGATACGCTTGGCTTTAGTTATACAGATGAGATTTGTACATTATTACTGATGGTATTGTACTTCGTTCATGTCTATAATACAAAAGATTGGGGGTTTAATCGGTTGTTTGCATTTGTTTTAGGCGTGTTTCTGTTTTATCTGGTGTATTCCTTTTATATCGGAAGTAATGTCAGAAACGCTATTATAATGGATTTTGTTATCCAGCTGAAGCCATACATCGGCTTTTTTTGTGTTTATGCTATATGTCCCAAATTTACTAAAAATCAAAAACTGATCTTAAGGCAAGTGGCCTTGTTATTCTCTTTATATCTTTTAGTTATAGGCGTAATAGGATTCATGAGTAATAGCTTTTTCTTGTTTATGATGCAGCACGAATCTCGTTTTGCTACAGCTGTTACGATATTAGCTGTTGTATATCTGTATTGTGGTGATTATAGTGCGAAAGATAAACTGATCTATTTGTTGATCCTTTCTATCGGTTTAATATCAGGACGTTCCAAATTTTATGGATTTTATGCGCTCAGTATATTTGTTGTACTCTTTGTGCACCGGTCATTTGAGATGAAATTCAATGTAAAGAATATTGTCTTTCTGTTGGTTATTATTGCCGGGGTCTTATTTGTGGCAAGAGATAAGATTACATTGTATTTTGTTGAGGGTGGATTTGGCTCGGGTAGGCAGGAGGCCGACTTATATGCCCGTATGGCTTTGTATTATTTCTCATTAGAATTGTTTGCTAATTATTTCCCGTTTGGAACCGGATTTGCAACATATGGTACATGGGCTTCATCTGAGTATTATTCAAAAATATATAATCAGCTGGGTATGGATCAGATGCATGGGTTAACGGAGAATGCCTCTCCCAATTTTATTGCGGATACATATTATCCTGCTCTTGCTCAATTTGGGGTTGTAGGGGCTGTGCTGTTTTTTATATTCTGGATTCATTGGTTGATTAAAACTTTAAAAGGTTATCGGAGCGGGTTTTATCAGGAGGGGATTATCGGCTTATTGATCATCGCTTTCTTTCTGATAGAATGTACTTCCGATGCTACGATTACGCATAACAGAGGGTTGTTTATGATGATGATGTTGGCATTACTGCTTTCAGATATGTCGCCGCACAAAGTGAATCCATACCCAAGAGATGCAAAGAAAGTCATAACATGAAGATATTAAATGTAAATAAATTCTATTATCCAAGAGGTGGCGATTGTGTCGCTGCTCTTTCATTAGAAGAGTTGTTGACTCAACGAGGGCATGAGGTGGCAACTTTCAGTTCTATGCACCCGGATAATTTACCCTCTAAATGGTCTCCCTATTTTGCTCCGGAAATAAATTTTACATCTTCCGGTTTCAATGATCGACGACGTGCTGTTGGACGTATTCTCTTTTCCAGAACGGTCAAAAAGCAGTTTGTTCGAATATTGGATGATTTCAGACCCGATGTCGTTCATTTACATAATATTCATAGTTATCTTTCTCCGGGGATAGCTCAAATAGCGCATCAGCGGGGGATTAAAGTCGTATGGACTGTTCATGATTATAAATTGGTTTGTGCGAATTATGCTTTGCTGCGAGAAGGGAAACCTTGTGATCTTTGTTTAGGGAACCGTTTAGCTGTTATTCAACATAAGTGTATAAAAGGTAGCTTGCCAGCTAGTGTGTTGGGTTATTTAGAGGCGCTTGTCTGGAATGCGAAAATTCTAAATACGTATACGGATGCATTTATCTCTCCAAGCGCTTTTTTAAAGCAAAAGATGGTGGATTTCGGATATTCGGCAGATAAAATACATGTAGTTCATAACCTGATGAATGTTCGTTTTCCGGAGGTCGATCCGTCTAAAGCGGATTATTATTGTTATTCCGGTCGTCTTTCCGAAGAAAAAGGGATCGATGTCCTGCTGGAAGCCGCGGCTGATCTGCCATATAAATTGATCGTACTGGGAGATGGTCAACGCATGGCCGAATATAAGGAGAAATATAAAAAAGCAAATATTGAATTTAAAGGATATGTGGATCGTGAGGATGCTTTACGGATTATAGCTAGAGCACGTTTTACTGCTGTTCCTTCGATTTGTTATGAGAATAGTCCTTATTCCATAAAAGATTCCTTATGTATGCGAACCCCGGTATTATGTTCTGATCTGGGAAGTATGCCGGAAGTGATTGAAATGGGTAAAAATGGTTTTGTTTTTGCAGCCGGAGATGTATCTGATTTGCAGAAAATGATCCGTCACTGTTTTGATGTTTTTGATGATCAATTCGACTATGATTCGATCGCTCAAAAAGCCAGAGATCTTTTTTCCGTTAATTCATATTACCAGCAAATAATGTCTTTGTACAAATAATAAACAGACCGTTTTGGCTTAGGTAAAACCACGTTCCTTGTTTCGCTTTTACCTGGTAAACAGGATGGAAGATGTTTTTAGTGTGGATTAGAGGAATGGTTTTTATTAGTCGAAAATATCATACAACATTTTAAAACAATAAATCCGATTGTCGGCGTAGCAGCAAAGTAAAAAGAAATCGTCAAAAGTAAACACATCTCCATAACCGATATCCGGAGAACCGCTTCTTAAAATGGTTACAGGATTTGAAATAACTTTTCCCCCTTTAAATAAGGTACAGTCAAACTGGTAAAGGGCATGTTCATTTTGAGCGGTATTATTGTTCCGGTAACTTAAAATATAGGCATCTTTATAAGCCGTTAATGAAGGGGCTTGACCATATACCGGCAACTCTTCCCACGCCTCCCATGTTTTTCCCCAATCGGTGCTTTTTGCCATATGCAATTTCCGGGGTGCGTCATAACCGCTACGAGCTACAATATACATGATATCATTCTCAATACATAAAGAGGACTCATTCAATTCGCGATGAATATCATATACCGATCTATCTGAACGATTAATCCATGAGACAAACTCCCAATCTTGTCCCAGACTTGTCGATTTCAATAACCAACTATCATGCCAACGATTGTATACAGTAGAATAGATCGTGTCATTTATCAACAACATATTTCCTCTGGCGGCTGTATATTTTTCAGATTCAAACGGTTTAGGAATATCATCCACCATTGGGTAATAAGAAATGCCCCAATTATCTGAGCAAATCATTTTTACAGCAGATTCTTCACGGCTGGTTCGAACAAAAAAACGACAGATTAAACGTCCGTCAGGGAGCGTTAGAAACTGTGGATCACGGGCATCCCCATTTGGTTCGCTGGGTTCATAAATGATTTTCCGGTTTATCCAGGTTTTACCGTAATCATAACTCTCTTTCTGCACAATACGCCCGTCGAAGCTAATATGGGTTGCTCCTTCACGATAGGCGATTAATAACTTTGAACCATTCTTCCGTCCGGCGATTGTAGGAAAGGCTAAATGAGAGTCGCTTTCTTCAACAGTAATCATATCCACATATGGATTTGCTTCGAGATAAGAAAATCCAAAATCATCCTTTCGACAGGAATTCGTTAACAAAAGGAGCAAAAGCGTTATTATCCAACTATTTTTCAACGAAGTATATCTGTCCCTAAAAATAATTATTTATTTTAGGATTAATAACATACTTTCCTGTTTTTAACAAAAATATCAGATTTCAGCTTCACGATATTATCACAATTTACACCTATTGGTTGGTCAATAATATACTATAAAAATCAAAATTTTGAACTGTTTGGTTGATGATCTCCTCTACAAATTCACGAAAAACACCTTCTCCGCCTTTTTTTTTCGTCTCAATTGTCCGATAAACTTTAACATAGTCAGGGGCATTTTCCGGAACACCCGCAATACCAACTTTTTTCAGTAACGCGACATCATTCAGATCGTCACCAATGTAGGCCACATCTTCAAAACTAATTCCTAACTTATCGATTAATTGCTGAGCGACAACTACTTTGTCTTTGACCCCTTGAAAGAGAAAATCAATTTTGAGTTTTTCCGCCCGTCGTGCAACGATCTGCGTGTTTTCACCGGTGATTATGCCAACAGGTATATTTAGCTTATGAGCCATCATAACTCCGGCACTATCATATGTGTGAAATTTTTTCCATTCGTTTCCAGTCTGGTCGTAATACATTCCACCATCTGTCCACACACCATCAATATCAGTTAATATCAGTTGAGGTAACTTCATCTGTTGTTTATTTTAAGAGAGATGTTCGGGGTAAATTATTTCGTTGGCCGGTATAGTTACTTTTACTTTATGACCGATAACAGAGGCACGTTCATTCCATTTATATCCGTCACCCGGACTCAATAAATGAAGCGTTTCTTCTGTAATGACTTCTCCAACTTTTAACTCACGTTTAGTCGCTATAGAACGCTCTAGTTTCACCTTGGCCGAAGCGATACTTTTGTCAATATACAGATCTTCTTCTCCCAGCCATCTTTCGGTCACCCGAATGTCCCTCAGCATCCTGTTCACCCCCTCAGGACCCAATGATCCGGCCTGATCGGTTCCTTTCATTCGGCGATCTATTGTGATATGCTTTTCAATAATCTCGGCTCCCATACCCACAGCGACTATCGGTGCGGATATGCCGATTGTATGATCAGAAAAACCGATCCGATACTGCCCATAATGCTTTTTAAGATACAGGATAGTTTTCAGATTTAAATTATCAGGCTGTGTCGGGTATTGTGAAACACAATGTAAAATAGAGATGTCAGAATGGTATTTAGTGATGACGGCAAGGGCATCATCTAACTCTTTCTTTCCGGCCATACCTGTTGATAGAATGATCGGAATCTTAGTCTCTGCCATTACTTCTAATAAAGGTATATTTGTTAGATCACGACTTGCTACCTTTAAATAATCAGGAGTAAATAGTTTCAGTAAAGACATACAACCTATAGCACATAAAGTCTCTACAAATTCCAAACCTAATGATTTGGCATGTTTGTATACCTCGAAATGATCTTCGTCGGACAGCTCCAGGAAAGCGCGATGTTCACCATATGTTTTCCCAAAAGAGTTCGGGTTGTCATATGGAAGATTCATCTGAGAATTCGTCAATTCTTCATTCAAATCTCTTTTTGTCAACTTGATGGCATTCATCGGTTTAAGGTCAAGGCCAAAGACCTCCTCTTTCACCGGACGTGCAACCAGATCGACAATCAATTTGGCTATATCTACCGAGCCATTATGATTCTGTCCGATCTCTCCTATGATATATGTTTCTTTTACCATTTTGTATTTTTGTTTATTTGCTTCTGCATGGAAATGTAATAGTCCGGATGAGTATCCAGATAAGATACGATCTGATTAATCGTCGGATAGGGTGTACGTTTGACTAAATCAGCATAGATCTGTTGAGCGTTTCTAAAATCCTCTTCCGTATCAATCGTTAATCGAATATGCTCATGTCCTTCTAATTCAGAAGGTCCCGGAATCCAACAAAGATTAAAGATCTCCGGATGTTCATAAATATAATTAGTAACATGTTCGTGATAAAGTTTTTCATCCGTACAACTCACCACTTTCTCCAATGCCTCCAATGTCACAAACTCTGTCCAAAAGCCATAATGCGTTTTGATGGACGGTTTACCCATTATATTAAAGCTTGCATAGTCGCATTCCTGTTGTGCCGAAAATTTCACTAATGCTTTTATCGCATCTAATTCCAAAAAAGGGTTATCCGAACAAACACGTATAAAACTATTTGCATGAACAGATCTGGCAGCGTCGATAAACCGTTGGATAACGTCTGTTTCTTCGCCACGAAAAATATGGACTCCGTAGCCTTTTGCCAAATTTTCTATCTGATCATTTTCTTTAGCCGTAGAAGTGGCCACAACGATTTCTGCATTTTCAACAGCTAATAATTTGGTGATTAATAGATCCATCAACGATTTTTTGTCATAAAAAGGGAGTAAGATTTTCCCTGGTAACCTGGATGAGCCTTGTCGTGCCTGAATAATGAAAACTGTTTTTTCTGTATTCATCTCCTCTATTCAATTTAAGCGATACATTTCATTTTCTACTGATTTGAACATCTCTAAGATTATAGTTTATGCTCTTTCACATAAGAAGCAACAATATCATAATCTTTGAGTTCTTTCCCCATGTTTATATCTTTTATCTGATGCTGAAACCAGATAACAGCCGTACTATTCTCATGATAAACAGTCAGCTTATTTCCGTTTTCCAAGAGTAAAACCAATAAGAATTCCACCATTATATTGGAACGTATCACATTCAGGTTATATTGTTCCAACAGACTTAAATCACGTTGATGCGGGTGAGGTTTTACATATAATAATTCATCTTGGTTACTCTCTTTTATAATCGTTTCTAAAATTTCCCGATTAAAATCATGAGTTGTCAGATAAATAGTTATTTTCTGATGGCTAAGCGACAAAAAATCTTCATAGCATCCGGATAAATGCTGGAAGAGAGGTAACTCTTCACGAACCCGTTCATTAAACAATTTTTCAAAAGTTCTGATCTCTTTATCATAGCCGGGAAATTGTGCTTTATATAGTTCGGGCAAATAAAGATATTGGCCATCTAAAAAACGAGAAAACCCGACATGGCTTCCTACACCAGTCCACTTATTGATCCATTTTTTTAGACCTTTAGGATTTTCTATCCGATCCCGTCTGTAGCTGCCGTATCCTTCTTCAAAAATATACATGCGTTTATATACCCCAAGCTTGTGTAATAAACCCATTACAAAAGTCGAATCATACTCAACAAACAGATTCTCAAATCGATGGAAGAAGAGATAGAGATATTCCTGGTATTTGTTTTTCAGAAAAACAACTTTGTCCCAGGTGTCATCATGCTCCCTGATCTTCTCGGCAAACGTTTTCGCATCAATGAAATAGCCTAAGACAATAAGCGTTTTATGAGTGTCTCGTTTTCTGTAATCCGTATTTCGTATATTGAAATATTGAAGAGGTTTGGAAAATATGTAACATTCTTTCTTCATCTTAAATATTAATTATTGATGGATCACGAAGGATCTTACCCAAAACGTTCTTGATATTTACTAACTCTTTTCTGTTCAATACAACAAAAAGTAAAAAAAGAAAATAGTATGTCCATTGAGCCGCATCAAAAATAATCATCATAAGGCACAAAACAAAGGGTATAAATAACCGATAGGGGAAATTTTCTTTCACAAAAGTACCTACAGATTGAGGTCTATGGATCACATGATACGAGTAACGTGATAGTAACACATTATATATAACATACGCAAGCATCGTTGCTAGTATCACATATTCATATCCGGCTTTTACGAGCAACACAATAACCAATGCAAAGACCACATTCAGTATTAATGTAAGCAATGCCATAAAACTCAACATTTTCTCTTTTCCATAGGCTGTCAGCAAACTGGAAAAAACAAAACAGTTGCTGTAAAACACTGTAGTCATTGCTATTAATGCAAAAGGTTTGAAGATCGTATTATACTGAGGGAATAAGGAGATGATAAAAGGAAAAATCAGAAGAAACAAATACATCACAAAATGAATCGACACAATATAGTTTACCCGTATTAGATCTAGAATTCGAATTATTTCGTTCGAATCCTTAGCATGACCAAAACGGTTTATTGTTTTGGGGTAAATCAGAAAATTAAATGAGTCGAACAGTAACATGATCGTATTCGCTAACGTGAAAGAGAACGTAAAAAATCCAAATTCCTCTACTGTGTAAAACCCGCTGACAACAGACCGTGTAGAAAGCATTATCATATAAAACGAAGCATTGTAAATAAAAAGAAAAAATCCCTTACGCAGCAACACCGTTATATAAGAATAGTCAGGAGTCGATAAATGTTTTCGTGAATTGATCACAAACAGAAGGAAAGAAAACAACTGTCCGCCAAGCATGACCCATAACAACAAATATAACAAGGACTCTCCCTTTCCTAAAAAAAGAATGACCAATGTGATAACGGGAGTGATCGATTGAAAAAAAATTATCTCACCAAGTTTGTTATATACTCTGAAATAATTGACAAATAAGGAGTTGAAATGTGTCAGAATCGCAATTGCCAGCACAAACAAGAGATACTTATCAAATGCATATTTACTGCCTATGTCTATACCAAACAGATGTAAACACAATGCAGCGAGTAAAATAAAACCGCACAAAAAAGTATACAAAAATAGAGAAGTCGACAACAAGGATCCAGCTTTAACGGTGTCGTTTTTATTAATTGCCAATAGAACATTCAGCGAATAATTGACTCCGAAGTTAAACTGTGCAATATATTGTAAGACCAGATTGACAAAGCCCCAAACCCCTAAATAGAAAGGGCCTAAAGCAACGGCAATGATTATGGAATTTACAAACTGTATACCATAAGTTACATAACGTGAACCTATGTATAAAATGATTTTATTTCTTAGTATAGATTTAATGACAGAAGACATTTCTTATAGCATCCCACAAATGATTATTTCGTCTGCTTATACTCTTCCTTTAGCTGCAAATATAAACGTTTGGATTCTATCCAAGCGATAGGGAAAACAAGTGTGAGAAGCATCATTACAATAGCTGCATATAATTTGCGCGGAGCAACTCTTTTTTGTTTTACGTATGGATCATCAATCACGATCGCACGATCTTTTAAGTCGCCCAATGTTAAAGCCGTATCTTCACGCCGTTGGAGCAAAATGAGAAATACCCCCTGATACACTTCCTGTTGACGTCGATAATCAATAAACTCACGTTCCATTGTCGGCACATTTCCCATTTTATCGAAAATCTCTTTTTCTTGTCTCCTCAGTTCATTGATTGAGTTACGCAGCCCATCACGTGCATTGGAGATAGAGAGGAATACATTTTCACGTAAAGGCCCTAAACTTTCATCTATTTGGGTTAAAATTTGTTGTTGTAATTGTGAAGATCGCAAGAGCTGCATACGTTCCATTAACTTCTGATTGTAAAGTGAAATTGCTCCGCCATCACCAACCTGATCAATCAAAGTTGGCACCAGGTTGTATTTATTGGCGGGGTCTTTCACGAATTCGGCCATCATATTGATTACCTGAATTTGTGTTTCCAGTTCAATAATTGCTCGCTGCAAAGACTCTACCTGAGTGGTATACAACTGTATGTCATATTCCAGTTCGGTCATTTTGTTTTTTTTCTTGTATGTCTCTATCTCCATTTCAGTCTGATGCAACTCTCTCATTACATCATTAAGGCGTCCTTCAACAAAACCGAGTGTTTGCTGTGCTCGCTCTTTTTTGACTGAAATCGTCTGTTTGTTATAAAGATCAATTAATGTGTTTAGGAAATTAACGCCTCTCTTCCGTTCATAGTCCTCAATGGTTAACGTAATGATATTGGCCGTTTTACTCACATCATCCACTTGCAACTCTTCGGCTAATTCTTCGGCCACCCAAGTAAGAGGAAGCACTTTGATCTTCATTTTCGAGTAGGCCACCGGTTGATCGGGATGACGATAGTTTAAAATAAAATCTCCTTGATCTAAGGAGATGGTTGCCGGAAGTGAATTGAAATTAAATGAATACTTTTTCCCATCATCTTCCGATTGAACGTTCACCTGTAGATTCCCACTCTTTGAAACAGCTACCTTGAAAATAATTTCATCAAAAATGTTTTTGTTGGTCGAATCATCAAATGTCAGGATAAATGGAGAATTATGATATAACTTATAGTTATACATATTGGGTTTCATATATTGTACCTGCATTTCCAACGAATCGATCACCTTTCTTAATAGATGATTGGAAGCCAGAATAGTCATTTCATCTTCAATACTGACAGTTCCGACAGATCCACCACCCAAACCAAACGATTTCATCAATCCGGCAGCTTCACCTAAACCCAGACTCATTCCTCCTTCTTCATCAGCCTGGATTTGTACCTGAGCCGTTATTTCGTAAGTACTCGGTATAAATACTAAATATAAAATAGCAGGGATAAAGGAAAACAGGAAAACACCGACAAACAATTTCCACTGACGGATGTAGCTGACAATGTATTTTTTTAAACCGATATTTTCATTTTCAGATGACACTGTATTCTCGTTCATTGTAAAATTGATGTATTATCAAATTAATATTCATTAACTACCACTATCTTTCTTAAACTTATCAACCAATAAAATGACCATAGTAGTTATTGTAGATACTGCACCCAGAACACTAGACATAATAGTTATCTTAAATTGGTCGGCCTGGCTATAAGTCGAATTCTTCTTTCTGGCATTGTTTGGCTCAACGTAGACAACGTCGTTCTGAGTGAGATAATAAAATGGAGAAGCGAAGATATCAGGTTGGGTTAAATCTAACCGTCCGTATTCTTTTTCTCCATCAACATCACGTATGACTAATACATTTTTACGGTTTCCGTTGATCGTCATATCCTGAGCCTGTCCTAAAGCGTCTAAGATAGAAACACGGTCGTTTTTGATGTCTATCGTTCCGGGTTTAGTCACTTCGCCTAATACAGTTACTTTAAAATTGACAATCTGTATATTCACCAATGCATCAGAGACATATTCGGAAATATGCGTTTGCAGATATTCTGTCAGTTCCTGTTTGGTCAATCCTCCCGCACGCACTTTTCCTAAGACCGGGAAGTTAATGAAACCGTCCTTGTCGACCAGATATGTATGTAATTGTTGAGATTGCTGAATCTCTGACTCTCCAGGCATAGTTGTTACATAAACAGGCGGATTAAAGGGAGCAACACTATTTGCATCCCATGAAGTCACGGTAATGGTTAATAGGTCATCCGGTACCACCCTTGAATAATAAGATTTGTTCATTAGAGCTAATTGCTCCGGACTGAGTTCGTCAAGCCCTTGGAAATAGGTGATGTCTTGTGGCACTTTACACCCACCTAAGAAAAGGGTTAACAGGAAAACCGCTGATAATAATTTAATTTTCA
The DNA here is from genome assembly GCF_029893105.1 of Parabacteroides sp. PF5-9. Taxonomy (GTDB): domain Bacteria; phylum Bacteroidota; class Bacteroidia; order Bacteroidales; family Tannerellaceae; genus JARXWG01. The sequence goes on from NZ_JARXWG010000016.1 coordinate 50,736, forward strand.
TAAAAAATTTATTTTCTTCAAAATAACGCGCAAATATACGACTTTTAAGTTTATGACTGATGAGATTTAAGGAACGAAATACAAAGCTACATCTATAACGATGCATTTATGGATATATTGCTGCATAAGAAGAAAAATAAAAAGTATTTGCGTGTCGTTTATTTCATCAATAAATACGTAAGTTTGCACCATAAGTATTCGATAATGGAAATAGGAAAATATAACAAACTTGCAGTCGTCAAAACAGTTGATTTTGGTGTCTATCTGGATAGTGGTGACGGACGTGAAATTTTATTGCCAACACGCTATGTGCCGGAAAACCTTCAACCGGGAGATGAAATAGAGGTATTCATTTACCATGATAATGAAGGTCGGTTGATCGCCACTACCGCCAAACCTCATGCGATTGTCGGTGAGTTTAAGTTTATGCAAGTGAAATCGGTCAACGATACCGGTGCCTTTTTGGATTGGGGGATTATGAAAGATCTGCTTGTTCCATACAAAGAGCAAAAAACAGAGATGCAGGAAGGATATTGGTATCCGGTGTATGTTCGTGTCGACAATATAACCGGACGTATCATGGCCTCTGCTCGGATTGAAAAATTCTTGAGCAATGTCATTCCGGACTACACCTTTAATCAGGAGGTAAATATTATGGTGGTCAGTGAAGCTGAAATCGGTTATAAGGTGATTGTCGATAATCTTCATTGGGGCATGGTGTATCGGAATGAAGTTTTTCAGCGACTGGAAAGAGGGGAGGAGTTGAAAGGGTATGTGAAAGAAGTGCGGGAAGACGAGAAAATCGATATCAGTCTGACTCCACTGGGTTATATTAAAGTAGAAGGAGTGAGTGGTCTTATTCTTGATGCCTTAAAAATCCAGGGCGGATACCTGGCTGTTCATGACAAAAGTGAGCCTGAACTGATCTATTCCTTATTCCGTTGCAGTAAAAAAGCTTTTAAACAAGCGATCGGCTTACTCTATAAACAAAAAATGATTACGATAGAGCAAGATGGTATCCGTTTATTGAAGAAGTGAATCCTTCGATTCAAGATTACATGACAATTAGTCTTTGTTGTCCAATCGATAAACCGTGTACACCAACTTTGCGGCGAATAAAAGAATGCAGACGCTATAAATATCCTTTAAGTTGAATTTCGCAAAAGTATACAGGTGAAGATATTGTAGATTCCCTTTCCACAGTGTTAAATCCATGTAATTGCAAATCAAAACGGTCATCAGTAACAGGAAGCCGTAATGTATAATACGATATTCTCCAAATATTATATGGGCGAATCGGTAGAATATAAATAATAGGATAAAGATTGTCGGAAAGAAAATATGCATATTTTCAACAAAGATACTAGAAGGGTAGTGTACACGATCGTAGGCATATGTTGTGTCAAAAACCGGTGAAAACCGGAGCAGTGGTGGTAGTATATCAAATTCGACAGACATATACCGATCTAATATAAGTCCTTTTGTCAACTGGTCGCATGAAACCATGAAAAACAATAAAAGAAAAACTGTTCGTAGTTTCATGATGTTGTTTTACCTTTTCTGATTAATTATTGAAAAAAGTAACGATTCATCTCATTGTATTTTTCCGTATACTCAATTTAACCAGTGCCATTGCCTGGATATCTGTTAATGATACATCCATCGGTTCATGGTGTGTGTTGTAGCTTACCAGCTTGATCGAACCCTCTTTTTCTGATTTGTTGACATATTTCACTGTCAGATATTCATCGCCTTCAATCTCCATAGCCAATAAATACATTTCGCCGTAGAAAATATTCTGAAAGTCTTGTATCTCTTTGTAGATCACTATATCACCCGATTTTAGTAACGGATACATACTGTCTCCCGTGACATAAATGGCGCCGTCGCATTTTGGCATGTCCGGAATTCGTATTTTTCCCAGAATATGCTGGGTTTTAGCACAGAATAATGCTTTCAGATTTGCAGCAGCGCTTACATCATACAAGGCGACCTCTTGTTCCTCCAACCGCTGTTCTGACGTTTGGGGTTGATTAATCAGCTGAATATTTCCTGACTTATACATCTCTCCTTCGCCTGTGATCAACCAGTCGGCATTGATCCCTAATGACGAACTGTCGACAATACTGCGGATGGTATCGTAGCCGGGACTACTTTGTCGTTCACCGACAATGTCGCGTAAAGTAGGTTGTCTAACCGACACAGCGCGAGACATCGCAGAAAGATTTCCGTTAAAATGCTTTTCGGAAATCAGTTTAATTCTTTCATTGATAGTTGTTTCCATATCTATTTTTTTTGTATTGACTTTGTGTGAAACAGCTTGACGAAAAAGCGATGAGTGATGTCTATTTTCGCCGACGTATCGTAGTGAATGTGTGTTATAACATAAAAATAGTCGAAATTGAGTTCTTGTTTATTGTTTAATCATAAAACCTGTTTATGACAACAAATGTAGTGATATAATTTTAATAAACAACTATTTATCTATAAATATCATTTGATATGGAGTGAAAGGAAGATAAAAAAAAGAAAAGAGATAAAATGCTCCGTCTACCAAAAAAGCCGACCGGTCGTCGTAAAAACAGATGGAAAAAGAGGAATAAACAATGCTCTGACACAAGCAAATTAGGCGTAATGCCTCCGACTCAACTCTTTCAACAGTAAGTTTAACGAGCGAATTTGTTTTTTACAAAAACAACGTTCACTCTGTCGAAAAAAAACCAACACAGATTCGTTTGACAATTGTGGAATGATCGTTTTATAACTATGGAATGATCATTTGACAATTGTCGAACGATTATTTCACAATTGTCGAATGAATTTTTGTTTCACATGTAAAACAATTTGGAACCACGTAATAAAAAAGAGCTTTCCTCATCACGAGGAAAGCTCTTTTCTACACCTTCATGAAACTTCTACCTATTCTTAAATCTATATTTTAAGTTTGATATGCACCTTTCCTAATAACCAGGTTGCACCTATAATGACCAGTGCAAAACAGAGGCAATTGACAATCCCCATAAAGCCATGCGTAAACCAATCAGGCAGGATAATACCGGTAAGGTCTGCCAGTCCATAGGCGACATAAGGCATGAGGTAAGTCGTTAATGTGGCTGTTCCGGCCGGTTTGATGATATTAAACCATCCGGCTTTACCTTTCTCTACCAGCCAATACAAAACGGCATAGGTCAATACGGTTATGCCTGTTACATAAAATATCCAAGTCGGTGTTGCGCTCAGTTTGGACAAGATCCAGAACTGACGCGCAACAATACCGGCAAGAAACAGAAGAGTAACGGTAATCACAGTGAAAATTACTTTTTTGCGATTCTCAACATGCACATACTTTGTACTGATCAGGGAGAGAATAATACCACCCATAGTGAAAGCGGGTAACGCACCGTTTCCAATATGGAGGATATTCAACATTTCATTATAAAAATTCGGACGTGGAAGCGACAGGATGGCTTCACTGCCCCATGTCTCGTTCATACGTGAACCCAGTATACAGATAATCACAAAAACAATCCATATCGGTATCAGGTATTTCAAACGATCACGTGTAAATATATAGATAAAGGCGCATAATAAATAGGTCCAGCCAATAGATCCTAAGATCCCCCATCTGGCAGCAAAAACACCTCCTTTAGGATCCCGGAATGTAATGGCCAGGAAGAAAAGAATCAGTACTCCTACAACTTTTAGAATCGTAAACAGCCGTTTCTTATTAAGATCATCTGTACGTGGATATTGATTCCAGATACAGATGAAGGCTATGACCATCAGGATCCAGTAAACGCCTATTTTATAAAACACATCCGGTAATAATCGCGCTTCCGAATTGGAAATAAAAGCACCCATCACCAACAGTGCCAATGTACGGGATAAGATATGTCCGATCGTTGATTCTGCAGAATAACCTTTGCTGTATCTGCGCTCAAGGGCAAATGGGATAGACATCCCCACAACGAAGAGGAAACATGGGAAAACGACATCTGCCAGTCCCATAAAGTCTTCACCCCGTGTTGCATGTTCCAACCAATGTGGAACATCATGTATCTTCCAGAAATCATTGACAAAGATCATCACGAACATTGTCAGTGCTCGTAATAGGTCAATGGCTACATTCCGTTGGGTAAAATCGGTAATTTTTGTATTCATCGCACTTAGATTTTTATTTAAAATTCAGAGATCAGTGAGAACCATTTCGAAACCGGACCACCCCAGACTTCTTTATAAGTCGCCGTATTAAACTGAGGCCAGTAAGGGGTGTCTTCATTGAAACGCGACTGCATACCCACCGGAATTTCACCGACCGTTTCACCGGGCAATGCCGTATATTGCTGCATATAATTACTTCCTTCGCCCCAAATCAACGATTGTCCGAACGGATTCTTTCCGACAATCCAGAAGAGTTGTTGTTCGGCAATGTTCATCAGTTCTTTATCTTTCAGGAATTTTCCGCAAAGTGCGGCTGATTTTCCGGTAGCCAGATGAACGGCAGCATTACCCTTGAAGGAGAACCAGACAGGGAATACACGCAGATAATGTTCATTATCCAATTTGACTCCATTTTCCAATTGTTCCTTATAGTCGGCATCAGCACCCCGGCGGATTCCAACTTGTACGACATAGAAGTTTGCCGAATCTTTTACCTCATCAATATGATATACACCACTTGGAATCATTCCGTAAGGTTGTACATACTGCATGATGTTTTTCAGATATTCACCGTGCAACTCAATCGCTTTTGCCCAATTCTTATAATCAGGGTGGTTGGGTTGTGTTTCACAAAGTGAAGTCAATGCCATCATATAATAATGATCGCGTGATTGATGTGTATAGTGAACGATCGATTTCTTTTCCAGATCACGATAGAAGAATCCACGTGTTTTATTTTTATCTTTCAGAGGCTCTGTGCGTTGACACTGAATGGTGTATTTAATCGCTTCAGCCGCTTTGTCTGCATAATATTTCTCACCGGTTAATTTATAAAGCATTGTTGCCGCCCAGGAGATATTAGCCATATACTGGCTTTGTGAGGCCATTGCGGCATGGTCGCCACCACCGCCACCTTGCGACAGTTCGGCAAAACCAAACTCATTATATCGTTTTTCAGCAAAGGCAAAATCTTCTTTGGCCACTTTGCGCAGATGTTCTTTCAACATCAGATCTTTTTCAATGGTCATAGATGCATATGCCTCAATACCTGCAAAAACAAAGTTCTCAAATGCCCGGTCATGTACTCTGACACGACGACGACCTTCATCATCCTTCGTATCAATAAATCCGTCGGTCCAAAGGTTGGTGCCCCATGTCTGCACCCTGAAGCCGTCGCCAAAGCGTGTTTTCAAGATATAGTCGAGTCCCCATTGTGCCTCTTCCATTAAGCGCAAATGGAGATCGGTATTGTTTTTCTCTTTTGCCCGATTGGCCATCTCAAACATCGAATAGGCAATCTCGCCGGTCTGTAACGTTTGCTGTGACATATCGGCTGCATCGTGCCAGCCTCCGTTTACCGTAAAACGCAATCCGTTGTGCTCCCCGTTCAGGTCGGTATGGCAAACGCCATGTTTCTCCGGAACAGGATATCCACAACGTTCTACAAACATAAAATTCAACATACGCCAGGCCGAGTTATCCCAAAGATCCCGGTTGATATAAAACGGGTATGTAGTTACATCTCCCACCTGAAGCAGATATTTCCCTTCGCGTTTGAATTCACTGAAATCAATTGTTTCGAATGCTCCGATAGTTGTTTTTGCCGGCTTGATATCTCCCTCATACACGGTCTGATAGGTCGCATAGTCGATCAATTGGAACTTACCGTTATGGTTCTTCACCCGTATGATCGCCGATTTATCACTATCCACACGATATCCGGATGTCGAGAATATAATCCGCTCCTCCGCCGGTTGCCATCCGCTGACAGTTTCCGGGTTTTCTATCGTTTGCAGTTCAACAGCATCTATCATAAACTTTAGGGAGTCGCCCATCGTCCGTTCTTTTCCGAATACTTCAATGGCAAATGATAGTTTGGTGACTTTATCGCGAGCCAATTCCGTCATTTCAACAAAGCAATCATTCCATTGTCCGTTGATCAGATTCATTTCATGATACCCTTCACGGCCGTATTTATCCGGTACTTTTATCTTTCCGTCATTCTCTACATACAGGTTCAGATAAATGCTTCTCGCCCCTTCACATTCGGGATACACACGTACACGAATACGATTATATTTTTCCCAGTTCTGACCGCCTACTTCGTACATGGCCATAGAAGTACCGAATCCAAGTCCCCAACCCAGAAACTCATCCACGGTAGTCGGAGCGACCAACTTCAGACTATGTTTACCGGTGATACTTCTTTCGTCTGTCTGGTAAAATCCTCCAATGCCTTTATGCGACCATTTACTCATATCCTCCATATCACAGAGCATGTCAGACTTCAATATCTTTTTCTGTATACCGAAAGTCTCATATGATTTACTATAATCCAAAGGAAGCGGACTATGTACGTATCCTGTATTACGGATATCTTCTTTTAATTTTTCATCAATCTGAGCAAATACCCCTGTGGCACAACATGCCAGAGCAAGCATCATTCCTGTTATTCTTTTCATATATCTATCAATTATTCATTTGTTTATATTTTCCATCAGTGTTTTAAGCGTGAGCTGTTTTGTCAAACTGCGAATATTCACGTAATAAGGCATAAGTCGTTTTTGCCCAGGATTGATGCCCCAACAGATTAATCTGTGGGGCAATCCTGATCCTCTCTTTCCGGCAGACAGCAACGATCTTCAGAACATCATCTGCCAGTGTCAAAGGATTCGGACTTTTCAATTCCGGGTGGCTTTGGTAATCAAAATTCTAATCTATCCGTAGAATGAATGGATTAAAATCTGCCGAAGCCAGATCTTCTTCAATAAATTTCAGGAACAGATCCACCTTCTACACCGAAGGGGTGGCAATAGCCAATCCCCGTTCGGGTAGCATGGAATCAATAGCGACAACATTATTTTGAGCGAACGTTGTCACTTGCATTATACCTGTACAAAAAAATAAAAAAAGAGTTTTCTTCATAAATATCCGATCTGACTTGGGTTAACGAATGAGTAGCGAAAGGGGAAGCATCTGTTGTTATAAGATGCTTCCTATATTTTCTGTTTTTAGATATTCGGTTTATCTATATCCCAGAATAAACGAGTTGCACCGGTATCAGGACCTCCGAGCAGCTTAACCGCTTCGGCATAACCAGTCGGATTCTCATTGAATTCATTTACTGTAAAAGTCAGACGACGTACACCTAATTCAGTCGGTATTTCGCCCTGGCTTTCGTTTAGAAGAATCGGGAACAATTTAGGATAACCTGTACGACGCCATTCCGCCCAAGCATTTGCTCCTTCCGGGAAACCGGCAATCCACTTTTGTGTAATGATTTTTTCTAATCTTTCTTCATCTGTTTTCGCATCTTCCCATTTTGGAGAAACTTTGCTTACAGCCGGAGAATTAAAATCTTCACGAATTGGATCTACCCAATCTGCTGGTAAGTTTGATCTGCTGGTATAGTCGCCTGCCGATACACCCCATTGTGAGAAAGAAGCATTGATTCCTTGTTCGTAGAATGATTGAGCACTTCCACCGGCATCCCAGCCTCTTAAGGCTGCTTCTGCTAATAGAAAATAAGCTTCTGCGGCAGGAAATAATACACCGGATTGTTCTTTCTCAACGTTTATCTTCGAAATAATTGGTTTATATTGATCTGCCAATACATCCAGATTAGGTATTCCTGTACGGACACCTACTACGTTACCTCCACTTTTGGGTACACCATATTTCGGTAATCTGGGGTCATCATATCCTTCCAGAATAGATTGCATATTCGCACTGATAAATATATCATTATATTCATGAGAGATGGTAAATAATGGATGCTTCCAGCTATATCCGCTAATAATATAACTGTCTGTACTGCCCATTACGCCTTGTGGAGCTTTAATGGCTGCCTCAGCTTCGCGTTTAGCCCAGTCAGCATCATATTTAACAATACGCATCGCCAGGCGCAGACGTAATGTATTACCAAACTTAGCCCATTTGTCGAATTTACCATTATAGCACATATCGAACTTAGCAAAAGAGGCAACCGGTTTAGAAGCAGCGTCATCCAATACACCAACAGCCTGTTCCAGTTCCTGGAAGAAAAGTTTATAGGCATCTTGCGCTGAATCATATACACCTCCTGTCATGCTTTCACCATACCGGGAATAAATAACAGGGCCAAATTGGTCAACTACCCGAGACATGGCAAAAACTCTGAGTATGGTGTTAATAGCATCAAAATGAGCATATGTTTCATATCCCAGGTCTTTACATTTCTCGCTCACCTTTAATTGGTTGACCATAACCCCACTGTAGGTTAAAGACCAAAAAGAATCATTCCAGTCATTATTCAGGAAGTAGGTTTGATTATTGATACCTCCCTTAAAATTACTTGGGGTAGCCATATAACCTCCCCATATATCTGCACTCAGATTTTGAAAGGTTTGATATTGATAACCCCAACCTCCGTAATTAAAATAGATTGACTGTTGAATACGAGGGAAGTGCATCCCTATAATATTATTGTCTTGGGTCAATTCATTATCTGTAACTCCAAAAGGAGATGTATTCATCTTATCAAAGCCATCTGTACAAGAAGATAAAATAGCAACTGCTGACAGAGTAGCTAAAGTATATTTTATGATCTTTTTCATATTATTACCGAATTAAAAATTAACTTTAAGATTGAACCCGAACGAACGACTACTTGGCATCCCGAATACATCTACTCCCTGCAAGCTGTTTCCAACAGAAAGGGAACCATCCGGATCATAAGGTGCATCGTTTTTGAAGAAGAATAAGTTACGTCCTATTAAAGAAATATTTGCTCCTTTAATAAATCCGATAGAATTAATTATACTGCGAGGTAAGGAATAGCCGATAGATAATTCGCGAAGACGAATATTCGTAGCACTGTACACATAATGTTCAGTGATACCGTCACGTCCTCCGACTTTGTTATAAAAAGCATCTACGTTTTCGAATACTTTACCGTCAAAACGTACCCCTCCTCTGTCTCGATCAATTCCGGTAATCTTACTTACTCCATATTTATCTAATTCAGCTTCAGTTAAAGAAAGAACTTCTCCTCCAAAACGTCCGTCAATTAAGAAATATAAAGAGAAATCTTTATAAGTAAAGGTATTTTGCCATCCAAGATTGAAATCGGGAGATGTGTTTCCTAATTTCATCAAATCTTTCATTTCAGGTATCGGCAAACCTTTGTCATCATATTGAATAGTGCCAGCTTCGTCACGCTTAAACGTTCTTCCATAGAAATCACCGAAAGAACCACCTTCTTCTAAACGCATTGTATAGCTATTGCTACCACCTCCACCGATATTGAAGTAATAATCAGGTAATTCTTTTACTAATTCTTTTACTTTATTACGGTTTAAAGAGAAGTTCACTCCTGTTTTCCATCTGAAATCACCAACCCATACAGGTGATCCTCCTAATACGATCTCAATACCCTGGTTTTGGATATTACCCGCATTCATGTAATAAGTAGTATACTTTGATCCGGAAGGAGCTGACAACGAGAAGAGCTGATTCTTCGTGTTTGTTTTATAATACGTAAAATCAAATTCTAACCGGCTTCCAAATAAACGCCACTCGGTTCCAACTTCAATAGATGTTGTCATTTCAGGCTTTAATTCGCTAAATGGTGCTGTTGAGTTATAACTAATAACTCCACCACTTCCAACACTATTAAGCGGGTTACTTCTATATCTGGGCAGTCCATTACCTACTTTTGACCAGGCGCCTCTGATTTTACCTAAATTGATAAATTCCGGTAATTCCAAAGATTCATTAATCACATACGTAAGACCTACGGAAGGATAGAAGAATCCTTTGTTTTTATATTTGGTAAACGCTAAAGTAGAAGTCCAGTCATTACGTGCTGTCACGTCTAAAAATAACCAGTCACGGAAACCTACTTGTCCGGCAAAGAACACAGCTTGTTCTTGTGCATGATACTTATTCATAGATGGTGAACCTCCATTTAAATCCATATTTCCAACAGTGAAAAGGTTCGGATTGTATAAACCACCCGGTCTGGAATCTAATCCTAATGATTTACCTTTATCATCTTTTATACTAGCTCCTATGGTTGCGTTAACAGTAAAATCTTTGAATGATTGTTGATAGGTCAACATCGCATCACCATATAAGCTCAGGCTATTTGATTCTGACACCAAATAGCGACCGTTTGTACCACCGGCTAAAGAAGGAGTTGTCCCGGCGTACATTTTCATTTCATAATTATCGGTAATAAAATCCGCATTACCACGTCCCTGTATTGTGAAATGGTCATTGATTTTATAAGAGAGAGTTAAATTTGCAATTGTACGGTAACGCTCATCTTCATTAGGTGTTTTATTGATCAGCCAGAATGGGTTTTGTTCAAATGTTGTCGGTTCGGTGTACCAGTTTTGCAGGTACATATTTCTTCCTGTATCCATATACTGATAGTTCTCTTTGTAATAAGCAAAAGATTCACCACCATATACACCACCTCTTGGGAAGCGATAAACGCCGACTAATGGATTCATATAGAATCCCCCCGGAGACGGACGGTTTTCCACATTTTGATACAATAAGTTGATATTCGCATCAGCAGTTAAGCGTTTGTCGAAGAAACTTGCCGTTTCACGGAAATTAAAATTATGCTTACTTAATTTACCATTATCTATGACACCTGTACCATACGTATTCGCGTAAGAGAAGTAGGTTTGCATCGTTTCCGATCCGGCACTTAATGCCAGTGAATTGATGGTTGTGAAACCTGTTTTAAAAAGATCTTTCGTATAATCAGGACTTCCATTGATTTTTATGTATTCATCCGTATCCGGTTTTTTACCCCAACTGGTTGTTGTGCCTCCATAACTACTCTGGAATTCAGGTATGCCATGTACCGCATTTTCCCATGTGGTATTCGAATTAAAGGTAATCTCTGTACGACCTGTACGTCCTTTTTTCGTCGTAATTACAACGACACCGTTTGCAGCAGAGCTACCATACAAAGCCGCAGCAGCAGGACCTTTTAAGATATTCATGCTTTCGATATCATCCGGGTTTAGGTTGGAGATGCCATCACCACCATCCCTGTTTCCAGCATCGTTTTGACCACCGAGAGTTGTTGCTGTTTGATTATTAGAGGAACTATTGATGGGTACACCATCGATTACATATAATGGTTGGTTACTTCCACTAACCGAGCGATTACCACGGATAACGACCTTAACTGATCCCCCGAGTCCCGAAGCACTTTTATTAATCTGTACCCCGGCAGTCTTGCCTGCCAATGAGTTGATCATATTCGGATCTTTGGCGCGGGTCAGTTCGTCTCCATCTACAATTTGTGTAGAGTAGGTCAATGATTTTTCCTTTTTGACGATACCCAAAGCAGTCACCACCACTTCGTCTATACGGGCTACGTCTTCTCCCATCTGCACATTAATTACCCGTTGGTTACCAACAGGCATTTCTGTTGTTGTATATCCCAGGAAAGAGAATGCGAGAATAGCATTACTATTGGATACATTTAATGAGTATTCTCCATTCATGCCAGTAACTGTACCGTTTGTAGTTCCTTTGACCACAACGTTTACCCCTGGCATCGGATCGCCAAGTTCATCTGTAACGGTTCCTGTAACAGTAACCGCTTGTTGACTAACAGTCAATACCTCGTTCCCAACAACTGGGATAATCTCATCGTTTATAACGGTGTTGGCCATAGCAGTTCCTCCGCTAAGGACAAATACAAAGCAAAGCGATCTTACAGCGAACGATTTTTGAGTGAAGAGAATACTGAGTTTCTTTCGAATTGTGTGTAATTCCATACTTTAATCTGTTTCTAATTTATAATCTAAGGTAACAGCTGTATAAAACAGCAAAAGTTTAATTAATTGAGTTTCTTCCACTTTATTAAGTGTGTTTTCCAAGCGTTTTCACATAGGCATTTTTTTTAAGTTATTATTTAATAGTATAAATCGACTAAGGCTAATTCTCTCCAGAATTATCTCAAGTTATTTGTGTTTTTTTAGGCGAACAGGGATCTTCTATCCCTAAAGCAACATCACGAGTCTTTTTCTTGGCACAATACTATTTATAAATTCCTTATATCGGGTTTGATTGCTAACATAAAAGGTTTAAATTCTATCAAGTGATTTATTGTTAGATATTTAAGTATAGGGTGAATTGTCTTGTGATTTCTCTTATTAACACGAAATAGTTGCTATTTTCTTCTTGTTCGATAATTTCAGACATAAAAAAACCCAATTGATTTGTCTAAAATCAATTGGGTGCTAATTGTATTTTTTTTGAAAAAATCAGGCGAGTAATAACCCTGCCGCTACCTCATCAGCCACTGTTTTGCCTTGCAATGCCTGAACAATAGCTAATCCGAAATGAAAGACCAGTCCTGGACCTCTTCCGGTGATGACATTGCCGTCTGTTACAGCGGGTTCTTCAACGACTGTTGCGCCGATCAGTTGAGGCTCAAAGCTGGGATAACAGGTTGCTTTACGCCCTTTCAGAATACCCAGTCCGCCTAACACTAAAGGAGCGGCACAGATCGCAGCTACAATTTTTCCACTGTTATACTGTTTGATCAATAACTCTTTCAAAGGTTCACACGCATTCAGATTGTTGCTGCCGGGCATACCGCCGGGAAGGATCAAAATATCAGCATTTGAAAAGTCTACGGTTTCAAACAATCCATCTGCTTGAACAGCGATCCCATGAGCACCTTCTACTACCGGTTTTCCGGTTATGGATACGACTTTTGTATCGATACCTCCGCGACGTAAAATGTCTATTGTTCCAACGGCTTCCATCTCTTCAAAGCCTGTTGCCAAGAATACAAATGCTTTTTTCATATTGTTGTGTTTGAATGATTATCTCAACTGATAAATATATGTAATCGTACCGCTTTGATTATTTGCACCGTTGATACTATTGAACTTTGCACGGCCTGCAGCTTCCAAGGCGCTCTTGCGCATGGAGGCGTTGTCAATATTCGTACCTCTGCCGATAATGGCATTAATCACATTGCCTTTTGGGTCAACTGTAATATTAATCACAATCCGACCCTCTTCCTGTATCGTATAAGCCGGAAGAGGCAGATCACCCGAGCCGATCGAACGTCCATCCAGATTAAACGATCCTTTTCCACCAACCCCTTCATTGTCTCCCTGGTCGGAGTTCCCAAAGGGACTGCCCTGGTTTCCGGTACCCGATGCGGCATCTCCCAGGCTAGTGCCTTCTGCACTACCAATACCAAAGGCTCCGGCTACGCGGTTGCTGATCTCCTGCTCACGGCGACGTTGTTCTTCTGCCAGACGTACCCGTTCGGCTTCTTCTCTTCGCAAACGTTCCTTTTCAGCTTCTTCCCGTTTTTTTCGTTCTTCTTCCCGGCGTTCAGCTTCTCGTTGTGCGTTGTTCAATGCGACCGACTCTTCCTGATCTTGTGTAATCAATTCTTCCTGTTGATTATTCGCTTGCGGAGGAGTAGGAGGGGGAGTGACAGGCGTACTGATCTCTCCCGTATAACGCGGTTCGAAAGTACCGGCAGCCGCATTCAGATTTCCAAAATTCACCAAGATTCCCTCTTCTTCATCCGGTACGATCGTTTTGAGTACGGTGAACCATAGAAGTAAAAGGATCAATGCATGAAACCCTACTGTTCCAACCAGACTAAATATGTCATCTTTTGTATATTTCATACGCTTCTCAATACCTCACTTTAACAGGCTCTTTCTATCGTTGAGGACGGGTTGCCAGTACCATCCTGAATTTATTTTCGTTGGCGATATTGAGTATTTTTACAATTTCTTTATAAGGGACTGTTTCATCCGCATACAATGCGACAAACATTTCCGGTTCTTTGATATAACTCTCCTGTAAAAAAGGAGTGATATCCTCAAAGGCGACCCTCTTCTCCCGTTGATTGCCAAACGCTACATAGTAGTTCAGGCCGGCATCGATCGTTACCCTTGTTAGCGGTTTAGCCGCCGTTTGTTTCTGGGCCTGAGGCAAAGTCACCTTGATCGCATTCGGTATCACCACTGTTGAGGTTACCATAAAGAATATCAACAATAGAAAGATGACGTCCGTCATGGATGCCATACTGAATGCTTCGTTTATTTTTGTTCTTCTTTTTAATCCCATGACTTTCTAATTGACAATTGACAATTGATAATTGACAATTAATTTGCAGGTTCGTTCAATAAATCCATAAATTCCATCGTGCGGGCTTCCATCTTATTGACCACATTGTCGACCTGGGATACCAGATAGTTGTAAGCAAATAAGGCGATGATACCAACGATCAACCCACCGACTGTTGTCACCAAGGCTTCATAAATACCATTAGACAGTAATGATACATCGACATTCGTGCCGGCATTGGCCATATCGAAGAATGCACGAACCATCCCTGTGACCGTTCCGAGGAATCCAAGCATCGGCGCTCCGGCAGCAGTTGTTGCGATTAAGGGAAATCCTTTTTCCAGTTTGGCTACTTCAAGGTTCCCGACATTCTCAATCGCTACCAGGACATCATTCATCGGACGTCCTAACCGCGTAATTCCTTTCTCGATCATACGTGCAGAAGGGGTATTTGTTGTACGGCAAAGCTTCAGTGCCGAATCCACTTTCCCTTCATGTATATAATCTTTTATACGATTCATAAATGTTTCATCTTCTTTTCCCGCCCGGCGGATTACCAGTAACCGCTGGATGAAAACATATATTGCCATAAGCGACAATAACAATAAAACAACCATAATCCATCCCCCTTTAATCGCCAGATCCAAAACATTTATCTGTGCTTCTGTGGGAACTGTCGTTATTTCAGTGATCTCAGGCATTTGTTCTGCCAATTGTTCGCCTACTACGGCTTGTAGGGATAGTAAAATACTCATCATTCCGTTTTATTATTAATTGATTACTTCTTGTTCAACTGTTGTTTATATAAATCGATTGTTTTCTCTAATCCATAATATAATGCATCACAAATCAAGGCATGACCGATAGAAACTTCATCCAGCCAGGGGATATGCTCACTCAACCAAGCCAGATTCTCCAAATTAAGATCATGTCCGCCATTCACGCCCAGACCGAGGCTCTTGGCCAATTGAGCGGCTTCGACAAACGGTTTTACCGCTTCTTCCCGGTTGATTGTATACTGACTGGCATACGGCTCTGTATATAATTCGACCCGGTCTGTCCCGGTTTTTGCCGCCCATTTGATCTGCTCCGGATCGGTACCGACAAACAAGGAAGTGCGTATTCCATACCCTTTAAACTGATCGGTCAGTTCATTGAGTTGGTCAAAATGAGCCTGCACATCCCATCCGGCATTCGAGGTTATAGCATCCGGTGCATCCGGCACTAAAGTGACCTGTGTCGGTCTGACTTTCAATACCAGATCGACAAACTGTTCACAAGGATATCCTTCAATATTAAATTCGGTCTTAATAAGCGGTTTCAATGTGTAAACATCGGCATAACGTATATGCCGTTCATCCGGCCGGGGATGTACGGTAATTCCCTGAGCACCGTAAGTTTCACAATCCAATGCCACTTTCACAATATCCGGCATATTACCGCCTCGTGCATTACGAATCGTTGCTACCTTGTTGATGTTTACACTTAAATTTGTCATTCGTTTACTATTAAATCTTTTTCTTTGTTTACATTTGCAATAAATGTATCGGCAAATTTAACAGGATTTGGGGAATATATAAGACAATGTTAGCGAAAGATTTCATAACAAAAGAAATTCCGGTGTTAAAAAGTTTTGACACTGTAGAGTACGGGTTATCCCTGATGGACGATTTCAAACTCAGACATCTTCCACTTTTAGAGGAGAATACTTACCGGTGTCTTGTCTCGGATAAAGAGTTGTTAGCTATATCCGACCCTAAAGTAACAATAGGCGAACCGGTTTTGTTTGCCCCTTCTGTCAAAGAAAACGGTCACCTGCATGAGGTATTGGCCTTAATGACTCGCTATGGGTTAAGTCTTTTGCCGATTGTTACGACAGACGGACATTATCTGGGGGTAATTACCCGGGATCGGCTGATCGATGCTTTGGCCGAATTATGCAACGCCGACAGTAGCGGCAGTGTGATCGTTCTCGAAATGCTACCGCAGGATTATGCACTTTCCGAAATCGCACGCATCATCGAATCCAACAACGCACATGTTCAGAACTTACTTTCCTATACGGATAAAGATACCGGGCGGCTGATTATCACGATAAAAATTGATCTTGAAGACGCCTCTCCAGTCATTCGTAGTTTTGAACGTTTTAATTATACCGTTCTCTATCATTTTATGGAAAAAGGGATGGTAGACGAAGCCTTGCAGCAACGTATGAATGAACTGATTCATTACATCAATATGTAATCATTAAAAAACATGAAAATCGGGATTTTTGGCAGTGAACATCAGGTTGAAAAACAGTTGATCATCAAACGTTTGTTTGAAAAACTACAGGCGTTGGAGGCCGATGTGTTTGTCGACTATACGTTTCACAGCTACCTTGCCGGATGTTTGAATTATTCTCCATCCATCAACGGCATTCTGCGCGAAGAGCCGTTTGATCTGGATCTGGCGTTAAGCATAGGCGGAGACGGTACGTTTTTGAGAACAATCGCCCGTATCAATAAACAAGATATTCCTATATTGGGTATTAACACGGGGCGGCTCGGTTTTCTTGCCGATATCGGCAGTAATGAAATCGAAGAGGCGTTGGAAGAGTTGTTCAAGAACTACTATAAAATAGAAGAACGAACATTACTTGCTCTTCAGACCAAAGAGCCTGTTTTCAAGGGATATAATTATGCCTTAAACGAAGTGGCCATTTTAAAACGGGATACTTCATCGATGATTACCATTCATACTTTCTTGAATGAAGAATATCTGACCTCTTACCAGGCCGACGGTCTGGTCATTGCAACACCTACAGGATCAACAGCCTATTCGATGAGTGTGAACGGACCGATCATCGTTCCGCAAAATAACAGCCTTGTTCTCAGTCCGGTTGCTCCTCATTCTCTGAATGTCAGACCATTGGTTATTCCCGATTCATCCGAGATCACTTTAAGCGTAGAGAGCCGTTCGGGTAATTTTCTGATTGCTTTGGATGGTCGTTCGGAGATATGCCCCACAGGCATGACATTCCAGGTGAAAAAGGCCGACTATGGAGCCAAAGTCATCAAACGTTATAATCACACTTTTTATCAAACCTTACGCGAAAAACTCATGTGGGGTGCTGATACCCGTATGAAATAATCAACGAATGATGGCTGTTTCACGCATAATCCGGGAAAAAGAGACTGTCGAACGTATGATTCGTTTGTACTGTTCAAAAAAGGAGAAAAACAGTGAACTATGTTCCGAGTGCCAGGCGCTTCTTCAATATGCACAAGCCCGTCTGGATCATTGCCCGTTTGGAGAAAACAAAAAGGCGTGTAAAAAATGCTCCGTGCATTGTTATAAGCCGGCTATGCGAATTAAAATGCAGAAAGTCATGCGTTTCTCCGGCCCACGGATGATTTTTTATCATCCTGTTGCTGCTATCAGGCATCTGTTCAATAAATAATCCCATTATGGTCACACAAGCCGAGTTCAATTTACGCCCACGAAGCCGAGGTTTTCATCTGATCACTGAAGAAATCATGCGCAACCTTCCCGCTCTACCTTCAAATGGTCTATTACATTTATTTATCAAACATACATCTGCTGCCCTTACCATCAATGAAAATGCAGATCCCGAAGTGCAGACAGATCTGGAGTCCATCCTGAACCATCTGGTTAAAGAGCGTGAACCTTATTATCAACACACGTATGAAGGAGATGACGATATGCCAGCCCATGCTAAATCATCTCTTATCGGAGCCTCGGTCAGTATACCGATAACCGGACAGAGACTGAATCTCGGGACATGGCAGGGGATTTATTTGTGCGAATTTCGTAATCATGGAGGAAGTCGAAAGATTATGGCTACTATTATCGGATAAGTGTTTGTGATATAAATAATGGGTTTTGAATGGAAGAATACTTGAAGATGCAAAATATAGTGACCAGTGCTATCTTGGCTCCTCTCCTGGCCAGGAGAGGGGGACCGCCGCTTGCGGGGGTGGAGAGGTTGTGTTTTAAAGTTAAATGTCTATTACTAAAATACTTGCAATATTCTCAACCACTCCACCGCTGCGGGGCAGCGGTCCCCCTCGCCTGTTCAGGCAAGGAGCAGAGAATGTCCACTTACTAATTTTGAAACCTTCCAATCTTACACTATTTGAAACTTATACGTTATTACTCACGTTAATTATACTGATCGACATTCATTCAAAAGCTTAGTTTTACATTATACATTTGTTCTTCCGAAATCCACAAAGTTACAATCTGTCAGTTTTACCATTTTGTCATTTTAACCCTTCCGACAATCGTCTATTCGAATCCCACTACAACACTGTTCGGAAAAAACGGAAGGATTTGGAGGTTGTTTTTTTAATAGGCGTTGATTATTATCTTCTCATCTCAATTTATTTGCTCTGAAAAAAAAGTGAATCTGGAGAAAAATGGCCGGTTTTGGTGTTACTTTTTTGCCCGTTTTCGACCCCTTAAAAAATGATCTGCATGACTTGGTAGAGTTATTTAGATGTTTTTCCAAGGTTATCTAAATGATTTTAAAAATTATTTAGATCAATTCAGTGAACGATGCAGAAGAAATAGGCAAACACCAGCGGTTTTTTGGTAGAAATAGAGGAAAAAGCCTCCTGTTTGAGTAAAAATAGTCAAAGTGCGAGTTGGTTCAAACTTCGTTTTGTGTGATTTTTGTCGTTAATTGATTTGTTTTGGCGACAAAATGATATTATCTATTGTTAAGTTTAAAACTCTTTTTTTAGTCGTTCGAGTATCTCAAAAACGGCCGGGCATGTTGCGGCATTCCGAACGGTGAGGGATGCGATCTGGAAAAATTTCTTGCGATCGGTGTGGGGATATTCCCGGCAGGCTTTCGGGCGGTTGATATAGATACTGCAATAGTTGTCGCTACACAGAAAAGGGCAAGGCATTTCTTGAAAAACATAATCGTTGTCTTCGTCGATACGTAAGTAACGGCTGACGACCTCCTGCGGTTTGAGGCGTAATGTCGTAGCTATTTTTTCGATATCGCGGTCGGTCAGGCGCGGGCCTAATGAGCGGCAACAGTTGCCACACTCCAGACAGTCGATCTCCTCAAATACCTCTTCATGAAGCGCCTGCATGGTGTCGTCGAGTTCACGTAAACGGTTTTTACGGATCGATTTGAAAAATTGACGGGTTTCTTTTTCGACTTTTTGCGCTTTTTCAGGAAGGGATTTCAGATCCATGGGGGGAATAAATGATGAATGATGAATTATGAATGATGTGAGTGCGTTCTTTCCCCTCTCTTGTGGAGAGGGGTTAGGGGAGAGGTGTTATTTCAACGCTTGCTCAATATCAGCAATAATATCTTCTGCATGCTCTATACCAACAGAAAAACGGATCAGGTCGGGAGCGATTCCGGCTTCTTTTAACTGTTCGTCGGTTAACTGACGATGGGTATGGCTGGCCGGGTGTAAGACAGAAGAACGGGCATCGGCCACGTGGGTGACAATGGCGATCAGTTTCAGGCTGTCCATAAACCGGATAGATGCTTCACGGCCGCCTTTCAATCCGAATGAGAGGACGCCGCAGGAACCGTTCGGCAGGTATTTTTTTGCTAACGTACAATATTTGTTGTCTTCCAGATCGGGATAGTTGACCCAGGCTACATGTTCGTTTTGCTTGAGCCATTTGGCTACGGCAAGTGCATTTTTACAATGCTGAGGCATGCGCAGGTGTAATGTCTCCAGGCCGAGATTGAGCAGGAATGCATTTTCTGGCGCCTGGATGGAACCGAGATCGCGCATGAGTTGACTGGTCGCCTTGGTGATATATGCCGCTTTGCCGAAAGTTTTGGTGTAGGTCAGTCCGTGGTAGGACTCATCCGGTTGGCAGAGTCCGGGGAATTTATCTGCATGCGCGTCCCAGTCGAAATTTCCACTGTCGACGATACATCCGCCTACTGCCGTGGCGTGTCCATCCATATATTTGGTGGTCGAATGGGTCACGATATCTGCACCCCATTCGAATGGACGGCAATTGATCGGAGTAGGGAAGGTGTTGTCGATAATTAATGGAACGCCGTGTGCATGAGCTATACGGGCAAATTTTTCGATATCTAACACCATCACTCCCGGATTGGAGAGGGTTTCTCCGAACAACGCTTTGGTATTCGGGCGAAACGCTTTACTGATCTCTTCCTCGGAAGCATCCTGATCGACGAACGTACATTCGATCCCCAGCTTTTTCATGGTCACAGCAAAGAGATTGTAGGTTCCTCCATAGATACTGGTTGCCGTCACAAAATGATCACCAGCCTCACAAATATTGAAGATGGCGTAGAAATTTGCCGCTTGGCCGGAGGCGGTCAACATACCGGCGACTCCACCTTCCAGTGCTGCGATTTTTGATGCTACGGCATCGTTGGTCGGGTTTTGCAAACGGGTATAAAAATAACCGCTTTCTTCGAGGTCGAAGAGGCGGGCCATCTGTTCGCTTGTGTCGTATTTGAAGGTCGTACTTTGATAAATCGGTAAGACGCGAGGTTCTCCTTTCTTAGGTTGCCACCCTGCTTGTACACACAGGGTTGCGGGTTTGAATTGATTACTCATAATGATGGAATTATTAAATAAATTTTTGAGTGAATGAGCGCAAATGTAAGAAAAATCATCCGGTTTTACTTTAAGATCCTTTTTTGCAACAGGCGGAACCAGATAAAAGAGACAATGCCTTTGAGTGCACTGGAGATGCTGATAGCCCACCAAACACCGTTGACCCCAAGTCCCATTCCTGCAAGAACGATCGCAATAGGTATGCGGAGTGTATTAAATGTGACGCTGATAATTGCCGGAGGAATGGTACGCCCCGTACCGTAAAACAGTCCTTGCATGGTGATTTCGAGCATCATGAAAATCATAGAATACCCGTCGATGCGAAGAAAAATACCTCCGGCTTCATACGCTTCGCGTTCCGGAACAATCACGGAAAAGAGTTCGCTGCCGAAGAACACGAAAAGAATGGTACAAAAAAGGCCGAATACGGAGGTCATCTTTAATGTCGTATAGTAGGCGCTTAACACCCGGTCTTTTTTCCGGGCAGCAAAATTCTGGGCAACAAAAGCACTTAGTCCGGTACTGAATCCTTGTGAGGTATTCCAGGCGATTGCTTCAATCTGTCCGCCGGCTGTCATGGAAGTGACTCCGATATGTCCTCCAAACGTCGAGGCTGTACGGGTCATCAACAGGTTTATGACGGCAAAGAACGTATTCAGCATGGCTACCGGTAAACCTAATTTTAAAATACGACGGGTGTAATTGCCTTTGAGACGAACAAAGAAAGGGAATCCTCCGAATAAACGGCTTCTGCGTTTGAGTTGCCAGATAAAAAGCAGACAGACCGTACCCTGAGAAAGCCAGGTGGCACAAGCCGCTCCATTTGTTTCCAGATTGAATCCAAAGATCAACAAGGGGTCAAGAATCATATTGAGAATCAATCCTGCAGCATTGATGTAAAATGGGATTTTACTTAGTCCTGCAGCATTATGTATACCGGTAAAAGCATAAGAGAGAAAAATGAAAGGGAAAGCAGTTGAGACGATCCGGAGATAATCGGATGCTTTTTCCGAGATCGCTGTTTCCAGTTTATATAGTCCGACTATCGGATCGGCAAAAGTAAATAAAACGATTCCCCAACAGAGCGAAAGAAGCAATGCGATGGTCAGGTTATGTGAAGAATAATTCCGGGCATCGCTGGTGTTTCCGGTACCGATACTTTGTCCGACGCTGACTTCAGCGCCAACCTTATTTAATAAGGCGATGGAACTGGTCATCCAGGTCAGGATTCCTACTGACCCGATTGCAGCAACGGATTCGCTACCTAATCGGCCAACCCAGGCCATATCGGTCAGGGTGTAAGCCATTTGGATAAACGAAGTTCCCATGATTGGAAGAGCCAGGTTGAATAGTTGGCGCGTGATAGGCCCGTTGGTCAGGTTCTTTGTTCCTTGCATTCTTCGGCTTAATTTGGCGCAAAAGTAAGAATTAATTCCTTACCTTTATTGCGAGTTAATCTAAAATAAAATACAATGACAACGCGACGGGATTTTTTGAAAACGGGGGCAGCACTGGCTGCACTTTGTGCGGTGCCGAATGGATTTACCGCATGTTCTTCTACGCCGAAAGAGAAAGCGATAGGAGTTCAGCTATATAGTGTACGCGAAGAACTCCAGAAAGACTTTGACGGAACCATGAAAGCTTTAGCTGAAATAGGGTATAAACGTTTTGAATCGTATGGTTACCGCGACGGGAAATTCTTTGGGAAAACTCCCAAGGAGATGAAGCAGTATATGCGTGATTTGGGTGGACAGATGACCGGATCGCATACCGGACTGCCTTTATTGGGTGAAGGAGAACAAACGGAACAATGGGATTCCTGGAAAAAGAATGTAGATGATACGGCAGAGTTGGGTTGTAAGTGGATCGTTCAGGCGAGTTATCCGGCAAGGCAAATTCAACAGATTTCGGATGTGAAAAGGCTGGCCGACCAGTTTAATCGCTGTGGTGAAATAGCCCAAGCTGCCGGTTTGAGATTTGCTTTTCATAATCATGTCGATGAGTTCCGTATATTGGAGAATGAGGTTCCGTTCGATGTGATGCTGAACCATACGGAAAAAGGGTTGGTCGCTTTCCAGATCGACACGGCACAAATGGTCTATGGCGGATATGCCTGTGACGATTATGTCAAACGCTATCCGGGTCGTTTTGCAAACTGGCACCTGAAGGATGCCAATCCCGATGGAGAAGGGAGTACGGAATTTGGTAAAGGATTGGTTGATTTTGAAGCCTTATTTGCTGTCGCTGATATGGCTGTGTTGGAAGATTATTATGTTGAGCAGGAACGTTATAACATGACTCCATTGGAAGCGTTGAAGTATGATTTTGACTTTCTGATGCATGCACCTTATGTCAAATGGTAAAACAGATTAAGTATATATTTTTATTGACCCTGTTTCTGGTAGGCAGTTTCAGCTGCCTACCGATATGGGAGTTGCCACCACATTATCCTTTGCCTGAAGAACCGGATGAACCTTATCTGGTCGCTATTACAAACTCGGTTGAACTTAACCGTTTTACGGTTGCGGAGCGGTTGGGCGCTGATCCGGAAAATAGCAATCTGCAACTATTGCCCGAGCAAGAGATTCAGGTAGACGCATTGCGTTATCGGACAAAAGATCCGCAAGGGAATCCGGTTGAAGCCTCAGGAATCGTCGCTTATCCGACATCGGGAGTGATACGCGGTGTGATTGTCGGTGAACATTATACCATTGCGGCCGATCGTGAATCGCCTACAATACAGATGATCTCTGTAGAGGCGGCATTGGCAATGTTTGGTTATGTGGTGATTTGTCCGGATTATCTGGGGTTCGGTGCTACGGTGACGTTGCCCCATCCTTATCTGCACGCCGAGAGTTCGGGGCGGGTTTCGGTCGATATGGTTTTTGCCGTCAGGGAGTATATGAAGCAGTTGGGGAAAGCGATTGATTACCCGATTACTGTTGTCGGTTATTCGCAAGGGGGCTATGTCGCTTTAGCATTTGCTCAAATGGCAGAAGAGCGATATGCGGAGCAGCTCCCGATTAATTTTATTTTTGCCGGAGGAGGACCTTATGAACCGGAGGTGATGATGGATCTTTATATTATGCAGAATGATATCGATAAGCCGTCTGTCGTTCCGTTTACGATTGTAGGATTGAATTATGCCGATCAGCTGAATCTGGATTTTTCTCAGATATTTCTGGAACCGTTGCTTTCGAACTACGACGCATGGTGTGTCAGTAAATTGTATTCATTGGGACAGATCGATCGGGCTATTGGTTCTCATCGGATGTCGGATTATATGCATCCGGATATGTTTACGCCGGAACTGAATCCGGAATTCAGAAAACTCTATACTTTTTTAAGGGAAAATTCAGTTATCGACTGGCGACCAAAGGCGCCGCTCTTGCTTGTTCATGGCACAAAAGATGAGGTTGTGCCATTTGTCAATGCCGAACATGCCATGCGTGCATTTCAATCAGCCGGATCTCAGGTTGAATTGATTGCGGTTGAGGCAGACCACAAAGAAACGGCTGTCAGTTTTTATCTGGCGGTATTGCAGCGATTGGTCTTTAATACCGAACAATAATGTGTTGTGTCTATTTTCTTTCTGTCTGATGGATTAAGGCTTTTATCTTATTGTTGAATTCATCGGCTTGAATCAATTTTTCCAGCGAAATATGCATACGATAGCGCCAGTAATGCATAGGATCGGCAGGGATATTAATGCGTTCGGATGAAATATCTTGCTGTTTGATGGAATCGTCAATAGCAAACCAATCTTGCATGGGTATGATTGTTAACATCGAATTGCTCATCAGGTGATTGTGGATGATTTGCGTAGCCAGTTCAGCAGTACACTCCCCGGGTGCATCTCCGGAATATCCTAATATGTCGGTATAATAGCGTTGTGTCTTATGACGATCTTCCTTCCACCAGTTGCGGATAGGTGACATATCATGTGTGGAAGTTGTACATACCGATAGGTAGGGCAGGTGTTGCAGGTCGGTAAACTCACGCTCGGATGTTTTCGGCATGCGTTCAATTTCCAGACTGAGGATTTGCAGTTTATTCATCACTTCGGGTACAGATTGTGGAATCATTCCCAAATCTTCGCCACAGACAAGCATCTCGGTACTATTCATCAATGGGATCAATCGTTTGTAGGCCTGTGTTTTCCAGAATTCATTATGGCGATGATAAAAGAAGTCCCAGTATAGCTGATCGAAAGCGTAGCGCTCTGTGGCGCTTAATTCTTTGTAGATATAAGATGAACTGGCAGATATTCGTGGATGAAATTTGGATTGATCACGCGGGTCATGAAGGAAAAGGACTTCGTTGGCAATCGCATATAATCCATTTTTTATGATCATGGATTTTTCATCTGTTTTTCCTGCGAATAAGTCTGTTATTTGATGTTGTGTCTCACAAAAAGGTTTCAATACCATATGATGTGAAGACGATTGTATCAGGTAGGTTCCTTCAACTTCTTGCGTGTATTCGCCAAATAATTCGGCGAGGAATGTACGGTTGATATGCGGAGTTGTGAAACGGACTTCGTCAAAAGGGAACCCGTATTGTTCTATTTCATCTCGGGATAACGGGAGTGCAGGATAAAAATGTCCGCAAAGTCCCTGTATATAGTCGGTCGGTATTTCCCAAATCCGAAAGAAGCCTAAGATATGATCGATTCGGAAACAGTCAAAATAGTCACTTAGCTTATGGAAACGTTTTTTCCACCACGCAAAATGGTTTTTCTCCATTTTATCCCAGTTGTAAGTCGGGAATCCCCAGTTTTGTCCGATCAGCGAGAAATCATCCGGTGGTGCTCCTGATTGGCTGTCGAGATTGAAGTATTTAGGTTCGGTCCAGACTTCAATACTGGTCCGGTTGACCCCGATAGGCAGGTCTCCTTTTAAAACAACTCCTTGGCTACGTGCGTAGTCGGAGACGGTTTTAAATTGTATATGTAAGATGTATTGAAGGAAGATGTAAAAAGAGATTTCGGGCCAAGCTTCGTGTTCCGGTCGGCAAAGCTGATGAATCTGATTTGGGTTATAGGAACTGTATTTCCCCCAGTGATCAAAATCAGATGTTCCGTACATATCCCTTAAGTAACAGTAACTGGCATATGGGATCAGCCATGTTTCGTTATCGGCGAAGAATGATTGAAATGCTTCTGTATGTAGGATTTCAGTTCCTTGCTGTTTGAAAAAATCACGACAGTAATCCATTTTACAGGTAAGGACAGCCTCATAGTCGACATTTGCTTTTGCATTTAACTCCAATTGTTTGGCGGCATATCTCCTCATTTTATCTGTATTGTCTAATTTTCCCAACCCATGTAAACTGATGTATATAGGGTGTAAAGCATAAATGGATATGGCGCTGTAAGGGTATGAATCACGCCAACTGTGAGTCATGGTCGTGTCGTTTATAGGTAATATTTGAATCAGGCGTTGATCTGTTTTTTTGACCCAGTCAATCAATAGGTGCAGATCACTGAAGTCTCCAATGCCAAAACTCTTTTCGGAGCGAAGAGAAAAGAGAGGAATAACTGTGCCGGTACATTTCCAATCGAACTGTTTGTCGCGGAAATATAAACCGGAAATAACAATAGTTTCATTTGATTGCTGTACAGATGGGTTGAATACTCTGTTTGCTTCTTCTTCCCATTGAACCGTTTGAGGTGCATTGTTTGTACGAATCAGAAATTTGTATTCTAAAGGAAAACTGATCCGATTGGCATCTAACTCAATAGACCATAAAGGAGCATATGGGCAGTGTAAGGTTAATGCATGATCAGGGTTCCAATTGCCCAGGTAATTTTGATTACCGGAAATGGCTACTGTTTGATTTTTTTCTATTTGTGGGGCAAATACCTGAATGATTATTTTCCGGTGACTGTTTACCGTTTGTTCGTTGCCCGAACAAGGATGTGCAAACCAACTTTTAGTAAAAGCAGAGGTGTAAAAAGAATGGTTGGCAGGACGGATTTGCCAGTGATCATATAGGGTGTATTGTTGTTTATTATCAGTGAAATCTATGCGATGATTCTTTTCCCACTCCTCAAAGATCTGTTTTTCATTGATACAAAGAAAATAGCGGTATTCAATGTAGGAGGTTTCCGGGGAGATCTCAAGCTGTAGCTGCCAATTACCATCACCGATGTAATGCATTTCTTTGGCTAAAGTAGGCTCCCATAGACCTAATTCTTTTGTTGAACCGACGATGCATATACGTTGTCCCCATACCGTATGGAAATTTATATTGAAAGTGACTTTCATCTGATGATTTTGTTGATTAAATGACGTAAAGGTATAAAAAAGAAGAGTGGTGAACTTCTAATTTGCAAATAGTATATTGCAAAAGTTCCCACTCTTCATTTAGCTGAAAATATGTTGTCGGTTAATTATCCGCACTTGGATGCTCCACAATTGGTGCAGATAAGGCATCCTTCCTGATAAATTAAAGTTTCGTATCCACAAGTCGGACATTTTTGTCCTTTGGCTTCAGTGCCGTTCGGAAGATATTTTTTCAGTGCCCGTTCAACCCCGTTTTTCCAGGTATTGATCGATTCGCTGTCGAGTTCCATACCTTGAACCAGTTTGATGACCTGGTCGATCGGCATACCGTAACGCAGTACTCCTGAAATTAACTTGGCATAGTTCCAGAACTCCGGGTCGAATTTGCCATCCAGTCCTTCCAAGGTCATTTTGAAGCCTCGTTTGTTTTTAAACTGGAAATCATAATGTTTATGTCCGTCATCGTCATAACTCTTGAGGATGGTTCCTTTGGAGATGTTTTTGGGTAACATTAATCCTTCATCATCATCCATTAAACCGGTGAAGATTTCATAGGGACGGCCATTTAATAAACCGACAAAAGCGATCCATTTTTCTTTGTTGTTTTGGAATTTGACCACATCTGCCTCCAATTCACGCGGACGGGTGGAGACAATAACAGGCGGTTCCATGCAGTTACAATCTTCTTTCTTCTTCTCTTCTGCGGATAATAAAACGCCGGAACGTGAACCGTCACGATAGACTGTACATCCTTTACAGCCGCATTTCCAAGCTTCGATATATAAGGATTCTACCAGTTCTTCAGTAGCATCAGCCGGCAGATTGATTGTTACGCTGATAGAGTGGTCTACCCATTTCTGAACCTTGCCTTGCAGACGTACTTTTTGAAGCCAGTCTACATCATTGGATGTGGCTTTGTAATAAGGTGATTTTTCAACCAGTTCGTCGACTTCTTCCTGGGTGTACTTTTTGACTACCGAATAGCCGTTCGCTTCCATCCAAGTGACGAATTTATGATGGAATACGATGTATTCTTCATACGCATCTCCTGTTTCATCCACGAAATCTACACGTGCATCAGCATCATTCGGATTTACTTTACGACGACGTTTATAAACAGGAAGAAAGACTGGCTCGATACCGGAGGTGGTCTGTGTCATTAAACTGGTTGTTCCGGTTGGAGCAATTGTTAAACAGGCGATGTTCCGGCGTCCATATTTCTTCATGTCTTTATAGAGCTCGGGGTCGGCTTCACGCAAACGGTTGATGAACGGGTTTTTCTCTTCTCGTTTAGCATCGAAAATTTCAAACGCACCACGTTCTTTTGCCATATCTACAGAAGAACGATAAGCTGCTAATGCTAATGTTTTTTGTACATTTTCTGCACATTCAATGGCTTCTTCCGATCCGTAGCGTAAACCTAATGCTGCGATCATATCCCCTTCGGCTGTGATGCCAACACCGGTACGGCGTCCTTGTAATGTTTTTTTCTGAATCTTTTCCCATAAATGCCGTTCTGTTTGCTTTACTTCTAAAAATTCAGGGTCTGCATCAATCTTTTCAAGTATTTTTTCGATCTTTTCTGATTCCAGATCGATGATGTCATCCATAATACGTTGAGCCAGTCCGACATGTTTTTTGAATAGTTCATAATCGAAATAGGCTTCTTTAGTAAATGGATTGACGACATACGAGTAAAGATTAATGGCCAATAAGCGGCAGCTATCGTATGGACATAACGGAATCTCACCGCAAGGATTGGTTGATACGGTACGGAAACCAAGATCTGCATAGGAGTCAGGTACGGATTCTTTAATGATCGTATCCCAGAACAAAACGCCCGGTTCGGCAGATTTCCATGCATTATGGATTATTTTTTTCCATAATGCAACAGCATCGATCTCTTTTGTATAGGTCGGAGAGTTCGAATTTGTCGGATATTGTTGGGTATATGGGATGCCATTAATGACGGCATTCATAAAGTCATCGTCTATTTTTACGGAAACATTGGCTCCGGTAACCTTCCCTTCGGTCATCTTGGCGTCAATGAATGATTCCGAATCGGGATGTTTAATCGAAACACTTAACATTAATGCTCCACGTCTTCCATCCTGAGCCACTTCGCGGGTGGAGTTCGAATAACGTTCCATGAAAGGAACCAAACCTGTGGATGTCAATGCTGAGTTTTTTACCGGTGATCCTTTGGGGCGAATGTGAGAGAGGTCGTGACCAACGCCTCCACGACGTTTCATTAATTGCACCTGCTCTTCATCAATCCGGATAATAGCACCATAGGAGTCGGCTTCTCCGTCTAAACCTATCACAAAACAGTTTGAGAGAGAGGCTATCTGAAAATTGTTTCCTATTCCGGTCATCGGACTCCCTTGTGGAACGATATATCGGAAATGATCAAACAACTCAAAAAGTTCTTGTTCTGATAAAGGGTTTGGATACTGTTTCTCTACACGGGCAATTTCTCTTGCTAAACGGCGATGCATGTCTTCGGGAGATTGTTCGTAGATTTTCCCATATGCATCTTTAAGGGCGTACTTGTTAACCCATACTTTAGCGGCTAATTCATCACCGGTAAAGTAGCCTAATGAGGCTTTGTACGCTTCGTCAAATGTATACGTTTTCTGATTCACTGTATGTTGGTATTACTTGAGACTGCAAGTTTAAAAATACTTTGTCAAGTATCCAAATTATAACAAATCAAAAACTCTAATTGTTGAAAAGTTTTCCGTTTTTTTTTCGATTTGATTTATAATTAACACTTTATATTTTTTTGATGGATGAAAAGTTTTCCCAAAAGGGAAACAAGTGTTAGTTGTAGGTTGTCTTAAAAAGAAAAGGATGCTTCAATGACGAAACATCCTTTTCTTTTTTTAGAGATCTCTATGGTCAGTTTTTCAATAGCCCTTCAATTTCTTCTACCGAAAGACGGAATGATTTATTTGTTTCTATTTGATCTTTTATCGTTTTGCAGGCATGTAGTACGGTGGCGTGATCTTTTTTGCCTACAATTTTACCGATATGTGAGAACGAGCAGTCGGTATATTTTTTAGATAAATACATGGTGATCTGTCGAGCCTGAACAATCTCACGCTTGCGTGAGTTGGTTTGCACAAGAGCCAATTCAAGATTAAAATACTTGCAGACTACTTCCTGGATTTTCTGAACGGATAACTGTTTTTTCTCTAATCGGACGGCCTGACTGATCACTCTTTTTGCTAGAGCGAGGTCGATTTCACGGTTGTAAATAACAGCGTGAGCCATTAATGAGACCAGTATACCTTCCAGATCACGGATATTATCCGTCACATTATTAATGATGAAGTCAAAAACATCATCTGATATGTATATGCCGTCCTGATTGATCTTGTCTTTCAGGATTTTCTTTCTAAGTTCAACATCCGGACGACTTAACTCTGCCGTCAATCCCCATTTCAAGCGGGTGATCAATCGTTCTTCCATGCCGAGTAAGTCTACTGGCGCCTTGTCGGATGTTAAAACCAATTGCTTACCTAACTGATGGAGGTGATTGAAGATATGGAAGAATGTATTCTGAGTTTTATCCATCCCTATCAGTTCATGTATGTCATCAATGATCAGGACATCAATATTCTGATAGAAATTCAAAAAGTCATTGGTCGTATTTTTCCGGATAGCGTCTGTAAATTGAACCCGGAAAAGGTGTGATGATACATAGAGAACCTTCTTTTCAGGATGCAGTTCGCGCACGCGTGCGCCTATTGCATGACATAAGTGCGTTTTCCCAACACCGGAACCTCCATATATAAAAAGAGGATTGAATGTTGTTTTGCCCGGATTTTGAGCAACAGCTTCTCCCGCCGTTCGCGCCAGTTTATTGCTGACCCCCTCGAAATAATTATCGAAACTGTATTTCGGATTCAATTGCGGATCCAAGTCCTGTGGGGCGGTCTGTGTGAATGGTGTAGGAGCCTTGTTGGCGTCCTTAGGCGTGATCTTTTTTACGGCGATGGAATTATGTTCTGTCGGATAATCAACAGTTCCCCCTGTCGTTTTATCCACCATAATCCGGTAGTTGAGAATCGTTCCTGCTCCGATGATCCTGTGGATGGTCACTTTTAATACATTAATATACTTCTCCTCTAAATATTCGTAGAAAAATTGACTCGGAACTTGAATAGTAAACTTATTCTCTTCGTATGATAACGGTATTATTGGCATGAACCACGTGTTAAATGCTGGTTCAGGCACGATATCCTTAATAACGTTAAGGCATTTATTCCATAATGTTTGATGGTCAGTTTGCATGTTTCAAAATTATCCCAATAACTTTCATTTCTTTCTTTCTGTCGTACAAAGTTTAAAATTAAAATCTGAAAAAAAAAACAGGTTTTTGCTTGTGGTTTTTATATCTTTAATATACGGTTTACTCTCAGTGTGTTACGGTTAATCTCTTGTTTTTCAATGCTTTGTTTTGATTGTTAAAATCAAGAGTCGCCAATCCATCGGGGATTTGGCGATTGTTAAAATTAAGCTTCATAAAGCTAAAAAGTAGGTAAGATTTCTCTATATAACTTGCCCTGAATATCTTAACAGGGGGGCTTAAATGGCGAACATATTTTTTTGCAAATTAGAATGATTCTAAATAAAGATTAGTGGGTGTCATGATTTTCAAAACACCGAAAAATGCACATAACGCTTAGGATTTTCTCTGAAATCGATTAAAAGCTTATCGAGACTTTCAGTAGTAGAGGTTAAGTTGTTGTAAAGTGTTTTATCGTTCAATAAAAGTCCCAGGTTGTTATCCGGCGAATTCAATTTATCGGTTGTCACCTTGAGGTTGGCTAAGGTTTCGTTGATTGAATTTATAGTCGACTGAAAATCAAGCGTTTTTAAGTCGTTGCTTACATCTGCAAAATTTTCAGTCATCGTTGTGAGGTTTGTGACAATTACCGGCACATCTTTATTTAATAACTGATTGAGTTGCTGGCTGGAGATTGCCAGATGCTTAGTAGTCTGTTCGATATTGCCCAATGATTGGGTTAAAGCCGGGTGGTTTACTAAGTTCTGTAGTCCTCCCAGGATCGAATCGATTTTAGGTAATAGCGCTTCTACTCCAGGTAAAATATTCTCCTGTACTGTATGCAACAGATCACTGCCGGAACGTCCTTCTATTGTTGAGCCTGATTTGATATATTCAGATACGTATTTGTTTAAGTGAAGATGCAGTTCTCCCCCCGACATAAGTGTTTTCTCAAGAACAACATAGCTGTCTTTGTTAATTCTCATTTCCTTATCCAGATTGATCTCTACGATTATTTTATCGATCGAGTTATAGTCGTAGGAAATAGAACGAACCAGTCCGACTTTAAATCCTTCCACATATACCGGACTGGAAATCGCCAGATCCTTTACATTATTAAAAGCGACATAATAATGGTTGACCGGTTTGAATAGGTTAATACCCTTAAGGTAATTTATCCCAGCATATAATAACGCTAAACTGATGATTGTAACCAGTCCTATTTTTGCCTCTTTCGTAAATGATAGTTTCATCTTCTTCAATAATTATATAGATATCGTTCTCTCAATTTTTTACTTTTTTGCCGTTTTTAATGGCTATAACAAATGCGTCTTTAAAATCTTTGCTCACCTTTTCCCGAAGTATTTTGATCTCATTGGGATCGGACGTTTCGCCGTATGTGTATTTATATATTCCGTTTTCCACATAGTAGCTAACGTTTTTGTATCCCTTGAAATGGCGCGAATCTTCGTTCAATTTTTCGCCGGATGTAAATATTTGGATACGGTATATAACCGCCTCCTCCGGTGTCGGTTGTTTTTGGGGAGTGGTTACGGTTACAGTTTCGTTGATTTTCGGATTGGCAACCGGAGTTGTTTTTTTCTCCTGGGTAGGAGTTGTTTCCGGAATAATCACTTCCTCTTGCGGAGGTGGCGGCGTTTGGGTTTGAACAGTACTACCGGCCAGTGCACCGCCCTGCTTACGGTTGTACTCCCGTTTGAATTTTTCAAAGGCGTTATACAATGCGGCAGATAATTGGTTTTGTCCCTGGTTGGAACTTAAAAACCGTTCTTCATTGCGGTTGGATATATAGCCCAATTCTACAAGGACACTTGGCATACTTGTTTTTCTTAACACCAGGAATCCAGCCTGTCTCACTCCGCGATCCTCTCTTTTAGCACCAACAAACGATTTTTGTATTTCAGAAGCCAGGCTGATGCTTTGCTCCATATGTTTGTTTTGCATGAGTTCAAAGATGATGTACGATTCTGTGGAGTTGGGGTCAAATCCTTCATATTTCTGCATATAATCATCTTCAAGCAGAATGGCCGCATTTTCACGTTTGGCCACTTCGAGATTTTCCTCGGTACGTGCCAACCCTAATGTATATGTTTCTGTTCCTTCAACAGTACTTCCTCGTCTGCTGACTGCATTCACGTGAATAGACATGAATAAGTCGGCTTTATTTTTATTGGCGATATCTGCTCTTTCGTCCAGATCGACAAAAACATCTTTGTCACGTGTGTAAACGACCTTGACATCTTTGTGGTTAGAGGATATCAATTTGCCCAGTTTAAGAGCGACAGCCAGGTTGATATCTTTCTCCTTGGCAGTAACTCCTACTGCTCCGGGGTCTCTTCCTCCATGACCGGCATCAATGACAATTGTAAAATTTTTATCTTGTGCAAGAAGGGGCGGTACGAAAAAGAGAAGGAGTGAAAATAGAACGATATGTAAAAGAAACCTTTGGTGCACGTGTTAATTCCCTTTAAATTTAGGGCAAATGTAGTGATTTTTACTGATTTGGAATAAACATTTGTTTATTTAATCATGCTAAAGAGAGGATGTTATTTGAAAATTTCCTTATAAACATAAAAAAGGCTATCCTTTTTTTATTTTAGGACAGCCTTTTTTTATTTTCTTACGACTGAATTACTCAGAAACTACTTCGAATGGAATTTCTACTGAAACTTCTTTGTGTAATTTGATTGTCGCTTTGTAAGTACCTACTTCTTTTACTGAATCTTTGATGTAGATGATCTTGCGATCTACTTCAAATCCTTTTTTCTCTAACGCTTCAGCTACCTGAATGTTTCCGACAGAGCCAAAAATTGTACCTGTAGAACTTGTTTTTGCGCCGATTGTTAATGAAACACCTTCCAGCTTAGCAGCTAAAGCAATGGCATCTTCTTTTATTTTTGCCAGTTTGTGTGCGCGTTGTTTCAGGTTTTCTGCCAATACTTTCTTGGCAGATTCTGAAGCGATCACAGCTTTGCCTTGGGGGATTAGAAAGTTACGTCCGTAACCGTTTTTTACTGTTACGATATCGTCTTTGTAGCCTAAGTTAGGCATATCTTCTTTCAAAATAACTTGCATATTCTGTCTCCTCTCTTTATTATTATTTCATTAAATCGGTTACATAAGGAAGCAACGCCAGATGACGTGCTCTTTTTACAGCTTGAGCGATACGACGCTGGAATTTCAAAGAAGTTCCAGTGATACGACGCGGAAGAATTTTACCCTGTTCGTTCAGGAATTTTTTCAAGAACTCAGGATCTTTGTAATCGATATACTTGATACCGTTCTTTTTGAAACGGCAATATTTTTTCTTTTTAACGTCTACTGACGGCGGAGTTAAATATCTGATTTCTGATTGTGCTGCCATAATTAATTTTCTTTTACTGTTTCTTTAGATGATTTCAGATTTCTTCTCTTAGCGGCGTATTCGGCTGCATACTTATCCTGGCGGAAAGTCAAGAAGCGAATAACACGTTCGTCACGACGGAAGTTGATTTCCAATTTGGCAATTGTTTCAGGATTGGCCTTAAACTCAACCAATTGGTAAAAACCAGTTGTTTTTTTGTCGATAGGGTAGGCTAACTTGCGCAATCCCCAGTTCTCTTCGTTCACAATCTCTGCTCCTTCTGCTTTGAGGAGGTTTGTGAATTTTTCTACCGCTTCCTTCATCTGTGCATCAGACAAAACGGGAGTTAAAATGAAAACGGTTTCGTAATTGTTCATAAACGCTGTTTTATTTTAAATGTTAATAAAAAATGCGGTGCAAAGATAGTGATAATTTGTTTAGTGACAAATGTTTTATGAAGTATATTTTGTGTGTTGATTTTACCGTTCTTTGCGTGAAGCATCCAGACGGAGGAAGATAAATAACAAAATAGTAAATCCCCACAGCGATGATCCGCCATAGCTGAAGAAAGGGAGCGGAATGCCGATCACTGGGGTCAGGCCGATCACCATGCCGATATTAATCACCAGATGGAAGAAGAAGATAGAGGCTACACTGTATCCGTAAACCCTGCAAAATGTGTTGTCCTGACGTTCGGCCAATACAATTAACCGCAGGATAAATATGGTGAAGATAATAAGTACAAGAGTTGATCCAACAAACCCTTTTTCTTCTCCTACCGTACAGAAGATAAAGTCTGTATCTTGTTCGGGTACATATTTTAATTTGGTTTGTGTCCCATTCAGAAAACCTTTACCCAGAAAGCCCCCTGAGCCGATTGCTATTTTAGATTGGTTGACATTATACCCTGCGCCTGTGGGATCGTCTTCCAGCCCTAAGGAAACCTTGATGCGGATTTGCTGATGCGGCTCCAGTATTTCATCAAAGACATAGTCTACCGAATATAAAAATCCGACTGCGGCAATGGTGAAGAATCCGATCAGCGCATAATGACGCACCCAGTTTTTATAGGAAAGATAGCAGAGATATACGAGAGTCAATCCGATCAATCCCAGGGCAACCCAGACAAAATTGACAGGAATGAAGAAGGATGCCATATATCCGGCAAGAAAACCGACGGCCATGATAATAAGCATGATTTTAGCCGTTTTTTTATCTTTTCGGATAAACCAGACGAGTCCGGCTGTCAACAGCAAAATCATACATAAAACAATCATCTCCCCCAAAGGAGTGATGCCTACCATCTCTTCCGAATATTTCATACTGGTGACAAAAAAAAGAATCGCTGATATACCGGCTAATAGAATATATCCCGACATCCCTTCGCGGTATAATACGAGGAGAAAAGAGAGATAGACGAGTGCCGATCCTGTCTCCTTCTGCATTAAGATGCAGATCATAGGAAGAACGATCAGTGATAATGCTGTCAGATAGCTTTTTAATGTGTTCAGATTAAACCCATAGCTGTTGAGCAGCTTTGCCACCGCTAAGGCTGTTGCAAACTTGGCAAACTCGGCCGGTTGTATACGAATAGGTCCCATCACGAGCCAGGAGCGCGAACCCTTAATGTCCGGAGCTAGGAATATTGTAGCGATTAATAAGGCGATAATGGCAAAGTAAATGAGATAGGCAAATATATCGTAGAAATCGCTTTCCAGCATCAGGATAAAAAAGATCAGGATGAGCGACAGACCCATCCACAATAGCTGTGATCCGGGACGGCCGGCAGGGTCAAATAGGCTGGTACTATCGAATTCATAACTTGCACCGCAAATCGTAAACCATCCGGCAATAACCATTATAAAATACAACAGTATGGTCAGCCAATCTACCGTTTTCCAGATGTCACCTTTCCTATAACGCATGTGGGGTGATTATCGCATTCATGATATAGTTTTCAGTATATTTACTGGCTTCGGAAACCTCTCCGTTCAAGTATTTTTCCATCATCAGTTTTCCGATCGGCACAGCGTAAGTTGCACCGAAACCTGCATTTTCAACAAAAACAACAATAGCCACTTTGGGATTGTCGTATGGAGCGAATCCCATAAAAATAGAATGATCTTTTCCTTGGGGGTTTTCTGCCGTACCGGTTTTGCCACACACCTGAATACCGGGAATTGCTGCTCCCCGGCAGGTACCGTTTAGTACGGCCTGAAGCATTCCTTCTGCGGCATAATTATAGTATTGTTGTTCGACTGAGGTGTATCTAGGATTGGTATATAGCGTGTCCAAAGATGAATCTTGAATCTCTTTAACGACATGTGGTGTGTAGAAATAACCTCGATTGGCAATAGTGGCTCCCAGGTTGCAGATCTGCAGAGGAGTGGCCATTATCTCACCTTGCCCGATGGCTATGGAGATGATTGTACTTGATGTCCAACGTCCTTTGTACGTGCGATCATAAAGCTGACTGTTCGGGATGTATCCTCTTTTTTCTCCCGGCAAGTCAACCCCAAGGCGGTAACCATATCCCATCGTGACAATATGGTTTTTCCATGTTTCAAAAGCCTCTTGAATAGAAGGGTAACGGCGGCGACTGTCGAGCATCTCATGTAATCCCCAGCAAAAATAGGAATTACACGACGTTGCGAGTGCCGGAACCAGCGATAATGGCGAATAGTGACCATGGCAAGCCGGTTTACCTCCCCTGTAAGTATATCCGTAAGCGCATGAATAGAGTGTTTCCGGAGTAATAATTTTTTCCTGTAAAAAGATAAGGCCTTGAGCCGGTTTGAATGTTGAGCCCGGTGGATATTGAGCCATTAAAGCTCGGTCGAAAAGAGGTTTGTTGGGATCTTTGGATAACAGATCATGGTTGCGTCCCCTTTGTCTTCCGACGAGTATATGCGGGTCGAACGTTGGTGCTGAAACCATACAGAGAATCTCTCCGGTCGCGGGTTCGATCATGACGATGCTGCCCAGCTTATTTTGCATAAGTTGTTCACCGTAAGCCTGCAAGTCGATATCTAAGGAGAGTTGCAGGTTCTTCCCTGAAACAGGAGCAATGTCATGAGCCCCATCTTCATATTTCCCTTTGATCCGCCCATGGGCATCCCGTAAAAGTATCTCTACCCCTTTTTCGCCGCGTAACAATTTTTCGTAAGAGAGCTCCACTCCATTACGTCCGGAATAGTCACCTTGTACATAGTAAGAGTCGTTCTCTATGTCTTGGCGATTAACCTCTCCGATATTCCCTAAAACATGTGCGGCATTAGGATATTCATACTCACGAATAGTGCGATTCTGTATATAAAATCCCGGAAACTTGTACAGTTTTTCTTGCAATATGCCATATTCTTGTGCCGATAGCTGATTCATGAATACCTGGGGGACAAATGGGGAATATCCGGGATTCAGTTTACGGTTTTTGATGTCAATAATTCGTTTTTCATAAATCTCTTTTGTGATTCCCAGCGTATTGCAGAAATCTAAGGTGTCGAATGGCTGAATTTCGCGCATGATCAACATGACATCGTAAGCCGGCTGGTTGTATACCAGTAGTTTTTCGTTTCGGTCATACACCATTCCACGTGAAGGGTAAAGTGTTTTTTTCAGAAATGCATTACTGTCGGCCCATGTTTTGTAGTCATTATCTATGATTTGCAGAAAAAACAAACGGACAATAAAAATAATGACGGTGACAATGACAGCCCCGGCCAGAACAAAACGTCTGTTTTCGAATGAATAGTGTTTGTTAGTCTCCACTTTTTTGAGGTTCCATATTAAACGCCTCCACTATACATATTAATAATGTAGTGGTCACTGCACTTGCAAATATACGAAGAATAAGAAACAAGGGGTCAAATAGCGTAAACGATTCAATTAAAAAAAGTGTGGTATGATGAATCAATACGATTGTTAACGTATATCTGAGAAAACCTGCGAAACCAAATACCCTGTAAGAGGGGAAAGTGCCGTCCGTCAATTCTTTACCAATAAAAAAGCGTATGAACGGATCGCACAGAAAGCCGACTAACGTGCATGAGGCAGCATGCATCCCGGGAGTATTGGAGAACGCATCGATGACAATACCAATGAGGAATGAGGCAAAAATAAGCTGTGAACGTGATATCCCAAACGGCAGCTTAAGGATAAAGTATAGATAGAGAAAGGGGGTAGCCATGCGCAGAAATTGGATGTTGTTTAAAACAAGTACTTGCACCAATACCAGCATAACAAAATAGATCAGACTACGTATAATGTTGTTAATCATTTTTTTTAGCCTCCTGTTCGATTTCTATTTGTTCATTTTGTTGATAATTCCGGAAAACTCTGACGTTTCGTAAAGTCTGGAAATTTGTTTCCAGTTTGATCTTTAACGAATAGAAATTATCGTTTTGCTGTCGTTCGAAATCGGCGATTGTGCCGACAACCAAACCGGCTGGGAATACAGCCGAATATCCGCTGGTGACGATCGTGTCTCCCTGCTGGAATTGTACATGACGAGGTAGCTCGTCTAACCGGGCATATTGCGCATCTCTGCCATCCCAACTTAAAGAACCGAAGTAATTATTGCCAAGCACTTTACAACTCAGGCGAAATTTCGGGTTTAATATAGGGATAATCACCGAAAAATGTTCGGAAACGGTAGAGATTAGTCCGACTACACCATATTGGGAGACGACTCCCATATCCGGAATGATACCATCTTTCCGACCTTTATTGATTGTAATATAATTGGAGAGGTGGCTTATGCTATTGTTGACCACTTTTGCTGTTATAAAATCGTAAGGAAACCATCCGATGGAGTCGTTTGTCATACCGGAGAAACGCATCGTATCTTCTAAAAGATATTCTAAGCGGTCTTGCAACTCCAATAATTGAATTTCCAATTCTCCATTACGTTCCAGTAGTTGTTTGTTGATGTTGCGCAGGTCGAAATAGGAGGTGATGGTTCCCGATAGAGAAGCGATATGCCCTGTCACGACATTGGCTGAACTGATAAAGATATTTCGCTGATATGCATTATTCCGGTAAACCAGCATCAGTGACAATGCTTCCAATAAAATAAATAGAAACCAATGCCTTTTCCTGAGCAGGAAATCGAGCAGTTTACGCATAAGCTACAGTAGAATAATAACGAATAGTTAGAAGAGACAATCATTTTGTTTGTATTGTCTCTTCTGACGGCTGTTTTTATCGTATAAGGAAATTAAATTTATCAATATTTTTCAACGCAATACCTGTTCCTTTTGCCACAGCATGCAGAGGATCTTCTGCGATATGGAACTTGATATTGATTTTGTCGGTCAACCGTTGGTCTAATCCGCGCATAAGCGCTCCTCCACCAGCCAGATAAATACCGTTTCTAACGATGTCGGCATATAATTCGGGAGGCGTTTGCTCCAATGCACTTAGAATAGCCGCTTCCATTTTGGAGATGGATTTTTCCAGACAATGCGCAATTTCCTGATAAGAGATCGGTACTTCCATCGGGAGGGCTGTCATCTGATTCGGCCCGTGAACCGTATAATCTTCCGGTGGATTTTCCAAAGAAGTAAGTGCCGAACCAACATTGATTTTTATCATTTCGGCAGTCCGTTCTCCGACTTTTACATTATGCTGACGACGCATATACTCCATGATGTCGGCAGTCAGATCATCTCCGGCTATACGGATGGACTTATTCGATACGATCCCGCCCAATGAGATAACGGCAATCTCGGTCGTTCCTCCACCGATATCCACGACCATGTTTCCTTCCGGCGCCTCTACATCGATGCCGATACCAATTGCCGCAGCCATCGGTTCGTAAATCATATAGACATCACGTCCGCCGGCATGTTCGGCAGAGTCGCGAACCGCACGAAGTTCTACTTCCGTACTTCCCGAAGGGATACAGACGACTATGCGTAGAGAAGGAGAGAACCACCGGCTTCTGGGGTTGATCATTTTAAGCATACCGCGAATCATCTGTTCGGCAGCAAAGAAGTCGGCGATCACCCCGTCGCGTAAAGGACGGATTGTTCGTATGTTTTCATGTGTTTTCCCATGCATTTGTCGCGCTTTTTCCCCAACTGCCAGTACCTTGTCTGTGCGCCGGTCGAGAGCGACAACCGATGGTTGGTCTACTACCACTTTACCATTGCTGATAATGATTGTATTAGCAGTTCCCAAATCCATGGCGAGTTCTTGTGTAAAAGAAAATAAACCCATATTTCTTTTGTTATTTAGGTTAATGTTTGAAGTGACGAATGCCTGTTTTTACCATAGAGATATTATGTGCATTGCAATAGTCCACAGAGAGTTGGTCGTTGACAGATCCTCCAGGTTGAATCACTGCAGTGATTCCTGCCTGATGGGCTATCTCTACACAATCGGGGAAAGGGAAAAAGGCATCCGAAGCCATCACGGCTCCATTCAGATCAAATCCGAAAGATTTTGCTTTTTCAATCGCTTGTCTCAATGCATCTACACGAGATGTCTGTCCGATACCACTGGCGCAAAGCTGTTTGTTTTTAACCAATGTGATGGCATTCGACTTGCTGTTTTTGACAAGTTTGTTGGCAAACAGAAGGTCTTCAACTTCCTGACTGGACGGTTTTTTATCTGTTATTGGTTCCAAGTCGGAAGCTGTCTGAATGCTCAGGTCTTTTTCTTGGGATAACACACCGTTCAGTAGGGTTCTGATTTGTTCAGATCCGGTCTTTACAGGTTTGCGGACAAGAATAATCCGGTTTTTCTTTTGTTGTAAGATTTCCAATGCAGCCGGATCATATGCGGGAGCAATAATAACCTCAAAGAATATTTTGTTGATCTCCTCTGCAGTAACAGCGTCTATGGCCTGGTTGGTGATCAAAATTCCGCCAAAGGCAGATACGGGATCTCCGGCCAAAGCATCTTTCCATGCGTCTAATAAAGACGGACGAGAGGCAATACCACAAGCGTTATTGTGTTTTAAAATAGCAAAGGTCAACTCTTCATACTCATCGATCAGGTTCACAGCGGCATCGATATCCAACAGGTTGTTGTAAGAGATCTCTTTCCCGTGGATCTGTTCAAACATCTCATTGAACTTTCCATAGAATTTAGCCGGCTGATGCGGATTCTCTCCATACCGTAAAGACATCGGGTGGTCTACAGCCAGACGAAGATAAGAACCGTTTTGCTGATCGAAATAGTTAAAGATGGCACTGTCGTATCCGGATGAAACAGCAAAGGCCTCTTTGGCAAACCAGCGACGGTCTTCCAGTGTGCTTGTTGCTCCTTTTTCGTTTAACAGATTCATCAGGGGTTGATATTGTGCATTAGATGCAACGATAATTACATCTTTATAATTTTTTGCAGCAGCGCGAATCAAAGAAATTCCACCGATATCTATTTTTTCGATGATCGCTTGATCTTCCGCTCCCGATGCAACTGTTTCTTCAAAGGGATAAAGATCGACAATGACCAAATCGATTTCAGGAATCTCATATTCGGTAATTTGAGACTGGTCTTGCGGATTGTCACGTCGTGTTAAAATTCCTCCGAATACTTTAGGGTGTAAAGTCTTCACACGTCCACCTAGAATAGAAGGATAGCCGGTAAGGTCTTCCACTGCCTCACAAGGCAGACCTAATGATTCGATAAATGATTGAGTCCCTCCTGTAGAGACGAAACTAACCCCTTCTTTGTGAAGCTTTTTCAGAATATCGTCAAGTCCCTCTTTATAATATACGGAGACCAGCGCACGCTTGATCTGCTTTTTTTCTGTCATTTTATCGGATATTTTAATGTTTTTTGAACACAAAAGTAGCTATTAATTTCTAATCTCTGTAACTGAGGTTGTTTAAATTTTATACAATTCGCAAATCAACCGTAGAATTTTTGAATTCTTTGAAAATATTGAAATGGACTGTGTTATCCGTAAAAAATGAAGCAGCCAACAAATTCCCCTTATTTACAGCGCTACATCGTGAACGAATCAGAACAAAAAGCGTAACGTTGCTATCGGTTTATTTGGGCACTTTATAACACTTTTCTGTTAGAGGTACCTCTAAAATGTTTTACACCTACCTCTAAATGAATTTAGACGTACCTCTAAATTGTTTTAGACGTACCTCTAACAGAAAACAGAGGTAGGTGTAACAGAAAAGTAGTCCGCATGCTACAGGGAAACAGTCGAAACCATGTTT
This sequence comes from Parabacteroides sp. PF5-9, assembly GCF_029893105.1. Taxonomy (GTDB): domain Bacteria; phylum Bacteroidota; class Bacteroidia; order Bacteroidales; family Tannerellaceae; genus JARXWG01. Next base: position 93,716 of record NZ_JARXWG010000016.1, read on the forward strand.
TATTTTCATGGGGTGATGTCGAAAATAGCTTGTGGATTTTTCGAAAACTAGATGAAGGAACAGGCAACGCTGATGCTGTATTAATCTATGGTTGTTTGCAGGTGAATGAATGATACAGGAGTGTGTCTACTTTGGCTATAGATGCCTTCTGTAAAGATCAGATCGGTGTGATTGACTTTGTAGGCAGATAAAAATATGGGGGATTCCATAAAATCATGAAAAAAAATCCAGGAGATTGATATACATTTGCATAAAACTAACGTGTGTGAGTGATTAAGAAAAACTAACGATGAGGAACCCAAACAGACGGGATCTCCTCCTTAAAAAATGAAAAATATGAAGAAACACAGACTGATCTGTCTTATTTTATTGAATGTTCTGTTTGCAATGCCTCTGTTTTATGCGCAGGGTTTTAAGGTGGGTACCACCGGTTATTTTCAAGAGAAGGGTGTTGAGGTGATGGCATTCGACGATATTTACCCTGAGGGACATCAGGGAGGAGTGTCGCTGATTATGCATGGAAATCGTGTGGCAACGAACGGTGATATCCGCTTCGAGCCGACTCCCGGGCAATGGCAGCCGGTGCCTAAACAACGTGATCGCAAAGTGGATCCTTCCGGCAATACAATTACGGCTTATCTGAGTTATCCCGACACATCCCGTCATATGACAGGTTTTAACCCGATGATCTATCCTGATCTGGTCTTTAACTATACGGTCACGGTAAAAGGTGAGGGTGGCTCTGTTATCGTGACAGTCGACCTGGATCGTCCGATTCCACAGCAATTTCTCGGAAAGGTCGGTTTTAACCTGGAACTTTTCCCGGGAGCGCTTTTCGGTAAACCATGGATTATGGATAGTCAAACAGGTATTTTCCCACAACAGCCTAACGGGCCGACACAGTACGAACCGGCTAATCATCCGCATCGGGGGAATTTTAATCCCGAAGGAAAAGCTTCGGCAGAACAGCTGACAGGTAAAGGGTATAGCCCGATGATTGCCGATGATATTGTGGCTGAGCCTTATGCGATAGGCAAACGATTTGTTGTACGTCCGGATGATCCATATAATAAATATACTATTGAGACAAAGGGAGCCGACCTGAAATTATACGATGGACGAATGAATCATAATAACGGTTGGTTTGTTGTACGGAGTGAAGTCCCTGCCGGTAAAACGAAAGGAGCTATCCAATGGGTAATAACTCCGAATGTAGTAAATGATTGGTTGTATAAACCAGTCGTACAAACGTCGCAGATCGGATATCATCCGAACCAGCCCAAAGCGGCAATCATAGAACTGGATAAAAGGGATTATAACCGCCACAAACCAACATTGTACAAGATCACTTCCGAAGGAGAACGCGAAGTGGCTGTGAAACAAGGAGAAGAGTGGGGGCAGTTCCTGCGTTATAATTATCTGAAATTTGATTTCTCTGATGTCAACGATGAGGGGCTTTATCAGGTGCGTTACGGGGATGCCGTTTCTTCTGTTTTTCGAATAGCGAAAGATGTGTACGACCGTGGTGTCTGGCAGCCTGTATTGGAATATTTTCTGCCTGTACAGATGTGTCATATGCGTATCAATGAGAAATATCGGGTATGGCACGACTACTGCCATATGGATGATGCCCGTATGGCGCCGGTTGATTTTAATCATATCGACGGTTATGTGCAAGGTGTTTCCACATTGACTAAATATAATCCGGGAGATGTTGTGCCAGGACTGAATATCGGTGGTTGGCATGATGCCGGAGATTTTGACCTCAGGGTGGAGTCTCAGGCTGGTGAGACTTATATCCTGACGTTGGCTTATGAGGCTTTTGATGTGGATTATGATGTGACTTCGATCGATCAACTCTCGCGAATTACGGAAATTCATCAACCGGATGGAAAACCGGACCTTTTACAACAGATAGAGAATGGTGCACTAACGGTAGTGGGTGGCTATCGTGCATTAGGACGTCTTTACCGGGGGATTATTACGGAAGATCTGCGTCGGTATGTCTTATTGGGTGATGCGGCGGCAATGACCGATAATGTACCGGGAAATGAAGACGACCGGTGGGTGTTTACTGAAAACAACCCGAGTAGGGAACTGACTACTGCTGCACAAATGGCAGCCGCGTCACGGGTGTTGAAAGGTTTTAATGATACGTTGAGTGTGCAGTCTTTGCAATGCGCGCGTGAATTGTTCGATGTAACGGAAGAGACTAACCGTTCGCGATCGGCAAAAGTGCATGCTGCAACGGAGTTATATCTCACAACAGGAGAAGATAAATACAAGAAATATCTTTTAGATCAGACGGAGTTTATAACCGGAAATATTAGTCGCGTAGGTTGGTTTATCGGTCGTGCCGAGAAGAAACTGAATGATGCTAAATTTACCAAGGCGGTTCGTAATGCTTTGGAGGGGTTACGTACTGAACTGGACAAACAGGGGGCGGAAACTCCTTATGGCATTCCGTATCGTCCGCATATATGGGGAGCCGGATGGAATATTCAATCGTTCGGGTATAATCATTACTTTTTACACACCGCTTATCCCGATATTTTCGGGCCGGATTATATCTATAATGCATTGAACTTTATTTTAGGTTGTCATCCAGGGTCTAATACCTCTTCTTTTGCATCGGGTGTAGGTGCCGTTTCGGCTACTGTCGGTTATGGTTTGAATAGAGCCGACTGGTCGTATATCCCGGGTGGGGTGGTGTCTGGAACGGCTTTGATTAGACCTGATTTTCCGGAACTTCTTGAGTTTCCTTATCTCTGGCAACAAGTTGAATATGTAATGGGGGGTGGATCTTCTCATTATATGTTCTTGGTACTGGCTGCTCAACAGTTATTGTCTAAATAAGTCATATATGAGGTGTTGGATTGCCGGATGTCTTATTCTACTTGTGCAGTTATCATCATGTATAACTGCACAAGACCAACCTGATAAGGAGTTGGTAGATGAGGCTGTAAAAGATTTAAAAGAGAATATTCTGCCTTTCTGGTTGCAGTATGCTCCCGATCCGGCTGGCGGTTTTTACGGCGGTATCCGTAATGACGGAACGCCGATGGAAAAGGTCGAAAAAGGCGGAGTCTTAAATGCACGTATCCTTTGGACGTTCTCTACAGCTTATCGTTTGTTTGGAGACGCGATATACAAAGAGATGGCAGATCGTGCACAACACTATTTTATTCGCAATTTTATTGATCCGGTATATGGGGGTTCTTATTGGAGTGTAGCAGCAGATGGAACTCCGGCCAATGTCGAAAAACAAACCTATGGTATAGCTTATGCAGTTTATGGTCTGGCAGAACATTTCAGAGCAACAGGCAATAAAGAGAGTTTACAACAGGCGATTGCATTGTATGAAACGTTGGAAAAGTATGCTTATGATCCGGTAAACGGTGGATATATTGAATCGTTTACGCGTGACTGGCAAAAACCGGAGCGGTATGGATATGACGGAAAAGGCGTTGCCGCAAAAACGATGAATACACATTTGCATGTTCTCGAAGCTTATACCACGCTTTATCTGGTTTGGAAAGATCGTGGTTTGGAAAAACAATTGAGAGGTCTTATCGATGTTTTTACAGATAAAATTCTGGATCAGGAGAGATGGCACGAGCGATTGTTTCTCTCCATGGATTGGCAAAACCTGGAAGAGATCGACTCTTACGGACATGATATGGAGTTGTCGTGGTTGTTGTTTGAAGCAGCTGAAGTGTTGGGTGATGAGACAATTATTGAAAAAATAGGTCACATAGCCTTGAAGCTTGTAGATACCCAGATGGAAGAGGGAAGGACCCAAGATGGAGCTTTGTTATATGAAAGAGATAAAGGTGAAATCAAAGGTGGTTTGGATTGGTGGCCTCAGGCTGAAGCGGTGGTCGCTTTTTATAATGCCTGGCAGATAACTAAAGACCAGAAATATTTGGATGCTGCATTCAAAACATGGACTTGGATAAAAGACCATTTGATCGATAAAGAATTCGGCGAATGGTATAGAGGTGTGATGTTGGATGGTTCTCCTCGAAAGAGCCGTGCAAAAGCTGATATGTGGAAATGCCCGTACCATAATAGCCGTATGGGGTTTGAATTATATGTGAGGCATGAATTATTGGAAGAGTAGTGACATTTTGTTGCAGACAAAATAAATCAAGGTGTTTGTTGAACTAAAACAGTTTTAATTTTGTTTATGTATCAGCAAGGGGTTAGGAGTAGATTATCACAGGCTAATGTCTGATGGTTTTTGAAACTACCTCTTTTTTTGTTTGATTGACCTAATCCAACCCGAAATACAATAACCCTCAGATGAATTCGTTATATTTGCACGCACAATAATGTCTGACTGATTAATGAAATCACGGTTTATTACCTATATATTATTCCTGTTTTCGGTTTTATCACTCTTTTCCTGCAAGACGGTTAAGTTGGCTGATGCAGAAGAGAAACAACGGATTGGCGAATATTTTGAAGCAGCCGGGATGTACAGGAAAATATATACGAAAACTTCTCCACAAAAAAGAGATTTACGCGGGTATGTAGCATTCAGAATGGCAGAATGTTATCGACTAATTAATAGTACTGCCAGATCAACCAGTGGTTATATGAATGCACTGCGTTATAATTATCCGGATAGTATACTCTATTTGCGTTTAGGTCAGATGTATCAAAAGGGCGGTAGATATGCTGATGCGATTAAGTATTATAAGGAATATCTATTGAATGATCCGGAGAATACTTTAGCTCTAAATGGCATAAAAGGAAGTGAACAGGCTTTGGTGTGGCGGAATAATCCGACAAAATATGAAGTGAGGCGATTTGAAAAATTCAATTCTCGCCGGGGAGAGTTTAGTCCGATGTTGGCGGGTGATAATTACGATCAATTGTATTTTGCCTCTTCACGTTCGCGTGACAAAGATGCAAAAACCAGTGCGATTACCGGACAGAATAATAATAATTTTTATCACGTCAAGCAAAACGAACAAGGCGTTTGGTTGAATCCGGAGGAACTGGAGGATGGAGTTAATACTGAATTTGATGAGGGAACCCCTTCTTTTTCTCCCGATGGCAATACCATGTATTATACCTATTGCGCGCAGGATCCGGAAGGATCCCGGACATCGGAAATATATGTTTCTACTCGTAGCAGTGCAAAGTGGGGGAAAGGGACGCGGACAAGTATTGTTAAAGATTCTGTTACCGCTTTGGGGCATCCGGCTGCATCGCCGGATGGGAAATATCTCTATTTTGTGTCGGATGCTGTAGGTGGTTATGGAGGGAAAGATCTGTTTCGTTGCCGTTTGGTGGGAAGTGATTTTGGGCCGATGGAAAATTTAGGCCCGGAAATAAATACGCCGGGAGATGAAATGTTTCCGTATGTACGAGATTCGGTAACGATTTATTTTGCCTCTAACGGACACCCGGGAATGGGAGGTCTGGATCTTTTTAAAGCGACTCAGGATAGTGTGGGGCATTGGACTGTAGAGAATATGGGTGCTCCAATCAATTCAATGGGAGACGATTTCGGAATTACTTTTGCAGGAAAGAATGAATGGGGGTTTTTTAGTTCAAATAGAAATGATGCCCGTGGGTATGATCATATTTATTCTTTTGAATATCCAACATATACGATATTTATAGAAGGAATCGTATTTGATGTGGATGAGTATCCGATCGAAGAGGCTACGGTTCGTATTGTTGGTCGTGATGGGCTGAATGAAAAAGCTTTGGTGCGAAAGGATGGAACTTATAAGGTTGAACTTGAGCGGGATATCAGTTATGTAATGATGGCCAGTGCTCCAGGATATCTGAATCAGAATTTTGAACTGAAAACCGATCCGGAAGAGGCAAATGAAACCTATGTAGTAGATTTTTACCTCTCTCCATTGAGTAAGCCGGTTGTTATAGAGAATATTTTCTATGCATTCGATAGTGCCACTTTGCGACCTGAGTCAAAAGAAGCATTGGATGAGATGATTAAAATGCTGAATGATAATCCGAATGTGACAATTGAACTGGGAGCACATACAGACCGTAAAGGGACGGATGAGTATAATGAGCGGTTGGCTCAGCGCAGAGCACAATCGGTTGTCGATTATTTAATTGCCGAGGGAATTGCAACAGATCGTCTGGAAGCAAAAGGATATGGTGAGAGTATGCCCAAAGTGATCAATAAGAAAATGGCCGAAGAATATGACTTTTTGAATGAAGGTGATGTATTGACGGAGGAGTTTGTCTTGGCATTGACTCCGGAACAGCAGGAGATCGCAGACCAAATAAACAGACGAACAGAATTCAAAGTGTTAAGAACGAACTATAACCTGTTTTAATAGAAGAGTAAGTGATATAAGTTGAAAATAATTTATGTATAATAACAAACTACTAATTCTACTACTATTTATATTAATAGGAGGTGTTTCTGTTGCTCAGGGACTCCTTCGGGACAGTATATCTGATCAGAAGAGGAAACCGCAATTTTTAGCCGTGAATACAATGGGCGGTTTAATTCTTAAAACCAATGAATATATAAAAGAAGGAAGTAGAATTCCGGCTTATAACTCTTTTTCTTTAAAATATGGCATTCGTTCTACTGGAGATGAATGGGAGGACGTTGCTTATGGTATGCCTTACTATGGTGTCGGATTTTATGTCGCTAAGTTTTATAATAAAAAAGGTTTAGGGGTGCCTCTTTCCTTTTATTTGTTTCAGGGAGGCGACTTAGGCCAGATAGGATCATTGCCTCTCAAATATGAACTTAATCTCGGAATGTCGTTTAACTGGACTCCTTATGACGCTTTTGATAATCCGAAGAATGTGGCTGTTGGAGGACAGACGAATGTGCATGTTGGCGCAAATGTTTATTTGAAGAAAAAATTGAATGAGGTTTGGGATCTTAATTTCGGGTTGGGACTAACACATTTTTCTAATGGTGCGAAGCGATTACCTAATAAAGGTGTCAATCTTTTTGCCCCTTTTGTTGAATTGGTCTATAATTTTAATGATAAACCTGTAGGTATTACATCAAAAGAGAAACTGACTCCTCCTGTATTTGAAAAGCGAATGGACTATGATATCGTTTTTACTACAACATCAAGGCATATTAAAATAGATACACTGGAAACCGGACTTCCTTCCCGCTATTTAGATCGGGATTTTAAGGTGTTCGGATTAAGTTATGCAACGTTGTTCGTACCGAACTATAAATATAAGTGGGGGCCAAGTGTGGAGTTAGTGTATGATGAAAGTTCTGAAGTGAAGGTTTGGCGGGAACAACATCCTGATGATGGAATGTTTTATGATCGGGTTAAACTGGGGTCGTGGCACAACCGATTCTCTTTGGGGCTTTCCATTAAAGGGGAGATGTCTCTGCCTTATGTCTCTTTCTTTGCGCAACTGGGGTATAATATTCTTCATACAAACGACTATGATTATCGCTTTTATCAAATAATTGGCGCTAAAGCATATTTGAAAGATAATCTCTTTGGAACATTTGGTATACGGGCAAACCGTTTCAGTAAGGCGCAATATCTCTATTGGAGTATAGGCTATACGATAAAAGGAAAGCGTTTGAAGAAAAAAGAAATTTATCTTTATCAACCATTTCCTTAAGTGATAATTATTCATTTTCATGTAGTTAGAAAAGTGTAGTGCTTTTTGATCGATAGGGGTTGAGTAAAAATAAATAATAAAATCTTCAAAAACATTTGGAAGTATGTTTTAAAACACTACCTTTGCACCCGCAATCGAGAAGTCGTTTGCAGTTTTTTTGAAAGGAAAAACAAGAGTTCTTTGAAAGATTTACATATTCAACAAGTAGTACAATAGACGTTAGGTCTAATTTTATAATTAGATTTAAAAGAATAAACGACCGTCAATTGGTTTACTAAAAACTTAATAAGTTAATAGATAGGATTTTTGGGCTAGGAAATAAAA